>NZ_JAMSLR010000002.1 GCF_023806485.1 Thermalbibacter longus | reverse complement strand
CGACCTGCGCGAGACCCACCGCAAAGGCTTCTTCGACAAGATCAAGGACGCGCTGGGGGTGTAGGCGGCGAGCCGCTCCTTCGAGCTCGGACGGGACCGGAACCAGGACGGTAGCCGTCAGCCCGCTCTGTCAACCGCCTCGCACTCCGAAGGGGAAGAGGATAACTCCCCATTGCACCGCCCCGCTGCCCGACGGTAAGGCGCGAAGATCGGAGCCATCGCACGGCCGGCAGGCCACGCTGGCTCAGCCAGGAGCGCAGTAACGAGATGCTCCGGTGCGACCGTTCGTCCTGCCACAGCACGAGGGCGAGGGCCGGCAGGTAGAGGCAAGCGACCACCCACGGGCGAGAGCTGGTGATATGCGCACCCATATCGTTCGGCACGTAGCCCCAAATGAACCACCCGGCCCAGCCGACCCAGCTCCAAGCCGTGAGCCAGAGACTCTGGCGCCAAGTGCGCGGGACCAGCCAAAGGAGGAGTTGGTCGTAAAAGAAGAGGAGTTGGGGCACGAGCCCGAGTACAATCAGGAGCCGCCCTTCTGGCCGGCGGAAGGTGACGAGTGCGTACAGGAGCAGCAGCCCTGGCGGGAAGACAAAGGCGTACAGCAACGGTGGCGGATGGTGATGCTGTTGGACTTCGTGCAGCCACGCCAGCGGCCAGGATGGCATCACGAGCAGGCTGCCCGCAAACACGGCAGCACTTACCAGCAGCCAACGCGGGCGGGGATAGGCTGCCGCCAGCGCGAGGGCCAAATTCGGCTTGGCACCGAAGGCGAGCGGCGTCAGCCATGGAAGTACCGCCGAGGCCATCAGCAACGGTGACCACTGCGCGACCATGGCCGCGATCACGAACGACGATGAGAGGAAGACCGGCAGCCGGTGCAGCCCCTCTCGCGAGAGGGCGTAGGCGAGCAAGCCGGAACTCAACGCGAAGAAGGTTGCCCCCGCATAGTACGGTGGGAGCGGCGTCAAGGGGATTAAGGCAAGCTGTCCTGGCAAGGGGGTAAACAGCCGCTCGTTGTACGGCCACGGGTTGCCCGGTGCGAACCGCGGGTTGTTCCAGGGATCTTCACCCCGAAGGATCGCGCGGGCACCTTCAAGCGGTGAAGTCAAGTCGGCGTCCACATAACCCCGCCACGAGAGTAGGCTGAATGAGAGCGCGAAGCTCCCTACTATGATCACGACCGCGAGCAGCAATCGCTGTTTCCGGTCGAGTGCATCTCGGTCGATCACTTCACATCGCCTTTGTAGTTCAATAACACAGATGAGTTCAGCAAACATAGCGCCGGTTGGGGTAGGCTGGTACGCCTACCCCAACATCACCGCACTTCCAAGAATGGCCGCCGGTCATGAGGCGAACGCGCTCGAAACACTGCTGTAGAACTCAGCCAGCCCGCTCCGCAACCCGACCAGGGCTGCCACCAGCGCGATCGCGACGAACAGGATGATTAACGCATATTCGACGAGCCCCTGCCCCGGCAGCCAGCGGTGGTGCAAGAGGGGCATCGCAGCGCTCCTATCGCTGGCTGTGCAACACGACTTACGCACTGGCCCCGTGAGACCACGGGGCCAGTGGCTCAATCGCCTGCACTCGATTCCTAAACTTTCAGTCGATCTAGCTACCGCTATTATTGAATGCATTCTGGATGTCGGTGAACACTTCTGCAATGCCGCCTCGCAGGGCGATCAACGCACCTACCAGAGCGACCGAGATGAGCGCGATGATCAGCGCGTACTCGACGAGACCCTGGCCCTCAGCCTTCTCCGGCAGATAGAGATCCAAAAGTGCCTTCGCGTACTCGAACATCGTCTCTCGCTCCTTCTCTATGGATTTCCGGCCCGCCGATGACGGCGCGGCCATACGATAAATCCGGATGAATCGATCGGCCCGAGGCTGACCGCTCGCCCCCTGCTGGTCCACCACCTCCCTTCCCCGGGTAACCGGACGGGCGGCCCCCGACCGTCTGGATCGATCTGGCTTCAGGTTAACAGTCCACCATGCAGCGTAGAAGAGGAAAGAGGTCTGTATTGCTCGGGTACTTTCGTACCCGAGCACCGTTCGAGCGGCTGCCCCGGCCGGGCCGCGCCGGTGAGCAACGGCGCGCCGGCGCTCCCGGCAGGGTGGTACCGATGTCCTGGTTCGGGGCGCGCGCGGGCGCCACGCCTTGACAGCAACCGGGCTGAACGCCGAACGTTAGGAGAAAGAGTCCCTGCCGGTGACAGGCCCGCCGGTCGAGGGCGGTCGCTCCGCGCCGCGCGATGGGCGAGGCGGCCGCTGGCCGGGCGAGCGAGATGAGCGCCGATGGTCACACGCAGCGAACCCGTTCACGCTGGGGCTTCCCGGGAACGCCGCACGCGGCGGCTGTATCTGGCTGCGCTCGGCTCTGCGGTACTGCTGGGCGCGATCACCCGCGCCGGGTTCGTTCTGAGGAGCGATTTCCCGCTGAACGACGGGGGCCTGTTCTACGCGATGGTGCGCGACATCCAGCGCGCGGGTTACCTTCTACCGGCACACGCGTCGTACAACGCGGCGGAGATCCCATTCGTGTATCCCCCGCTCGCGCTCTACCTCGCTGCTCTGCTCGACGACGTCACGCCTCTAGGGCTGCTCGACGTCCTGCGCTACCTGCCGCTCGCCGCCAGCGTTCTGACCACCGGCGCGTTCATCGCGCTGAGCCGGGCCATGCTCCCCTCGAGGCTCGCACAGGTCTTCGCCGCCTTCGCCTTCGTCACGATGGCGCGGAGCTTTACCTGGCAGATCATGGGCGGCGGCCTCACCCGATCGCTCGGCTTCCTGTTCGCCCTGCTGGCGATCTACCAAATCCACAGGTTTTACCGAACAAGCCGCTGGCAGCACGCTGGCCTGGCAAGCCTGGCTGCCAGCGCCTGCGTGCTGTCGCACCTCGAGATGGGCTGGTTCGCAGCCTTCAGCGGTGCGCTGCTGTTCCTGCTCTACGGCCGGAACCGGCGAGGCGTCCTCGGTTCCGCGGTGATCGCGCTCGGCACGCTCGTGCTGACCTCCCCCTGGTGGGGGACGGTGCTGGTACGGCACGGGCTGGCACCCTTCCTGGCGGCGACCGACTACGGCGTGCCGCTGGCCTACCGGCCGCTCACCGCGCTCTGGTTCGGGGCAACGGACGAGGTGCTCTTCCCGCTCCCGTACGCGCTCGCGCTGCTCGGGGCAGCAGCCAGCCTGGGCCAGCGACGTCACCGGTTCTTGGTGCTCTGGGCGGCAGCCATGTTCCTGCTCGATGCGCGCAAGGCGCTGACCTACGTGACAGTGCCGGCGGCGATGCTGGCCGGGATCGGCATCGACGAGGTGCTGCTCCCGGTGCTGCGGGGTGGCGACCGGAGCGAGCCCCTCCGAGGCCGCCTCGTGCAGGCATCACTCGGTCTGCTCCTACTCTACTCGACGCTGGGCATGCTGGTAGCCGCAGACAGCACGCTCAGGGCGCTGTCTCCGGAGGAGCGGGAGGCGATGGCCTGGGTCGCTCGCACTACGCCACCTGAAAGCCGCTTCCTCGTCGTCACATCGGACTCATGGGCCAGGGACGCCTCATCGGAGTGGTTTCCCGCGCTGGCCGAGCGGGTGAGTGTGGCGACGGTGCAGGGCAACGAGTGGTTCGCTGGCTTTCCTCAGGCAATCGAGCGATACGAGGCGATCCAGGAGTGCGCGACTGGGGATTCGGACTGCCTGAGACGGTGGTCGCAGACGACGGGGATCGATTTCGACTACGTGTACGTGGTGAAGCGGGAGGCAGCGCAACACCCCCGACTGGGCTCCACCGGCGACTGCTGCGCGGCGCTGAGGTACGCGCTGTCGCACGATCCCGGCTACGTCCTGGTCTACGACGGCCCCGGCGCAGCGATCTACGAGAAGCGAGAAGTTGCCCTCACCCCCTAGCCCCTCTCCCTGGAGGGAGAGGGGTGGCCGGAGCTACCCTCACCCCCTAGCCCCTCTCCCTGGAGGGAGAGGGGTGGCCGGAGCCACCCTCACCCCCTACCCCCTCTCCCGCGTTGCGCGGGAGAGGGGACGCGGCCCCACGCAGGTGCTCGGGGCGTCGGCCCAAGCCCGGTCAATGGCCCCTCTCCCGCTCGGCGGGAGAGGGGTGCCGAAGGCGGGGTGAGGGCAGCGCACCGTCACCCAGCGTGGTGGCCGGGCGGGGCCAGGGCGACGCCAGCACGCTGGGCCGCCTGCCGCAGCGGCTCGTCGCGGGTTGCCAGCGGCAGGGCGTACCGCATCGCAGCGTGGAGATACGCGGCGTCGTAGAGCGAGAGCCCGTACGCGCGCGCCAGGGCCAGCACCTCGCCGAAGACCTCGTCCGGCATCTCCGGCTCCACCTCGATCGGAAGCTGCCGCAGCAGCGAGAGAAACGCGACCGTGTCCGCCTCGGTGAGACGGCCCCGGCGCTCGGCGACGAGCAGGCCGTTCGCGACCTCCAGCGGCCAGAGAGCCGGGACGAGCGCGCCCTCCCGGCTCGTCACCTCCAGAGCCGCCTCTGTGTACTCAGACGCTTCGTCCTCGAAGGCCCACGAGAGCGTCACCGAGGCGTCGAGCACGAGCGCCGGACTCACTCGACGCGCCCCTCGGCGACCAGCGCGCGCAGGGGGAGGCCGTCGAGCCGCTTGCCGCGGCGGAAGCGCCGGAACGCCTCGACGACCTGCTCCGGGTCGCCGCGCCGGGGGGAGACGGGGACGAGCTGGGCCACCGGCACTCCCCGCCGGGTGATGACGATCCGCTCGCCCTTCTCGACCCGGTCGAGCAGTTCGGAGAAGTGCACCTTGGCCTCGAAGGCTCCGATCGCAGTCACGAGCAGCTCCTCTTAGACCGGTCGCAGACCAGTCTACCCGGCCGCCCGGCCAGTTGCAAGCAGAGAAGCCGCCCTCACCCCCTAGCCCCTCTCCCGGTGATCGCCCTCACCCCCTACCCCCTCTCCCGCGTGGTGCGGGAGAGGGGACGCGGCCCCACGCGCGTGCTGGGGCCGTACTGCATCGCGCGATCGGTGACCCCTCTCCCGCTCGGCGGGAGAGGGGTGGCCGAAGGCCGGGGTGAGGGAGGAAAGCGCGGGAGAGGGGTGCCCGAAGGGCGGGGTGAGGGTGGATCAGCCGTCAGATCTGCTCCCTGGTGATCCAGCGCGGCACGATCACCGGCGGCTCGTGCCGGAGGAGCTGCTCGAGCAGGCCTTCGGGGTCGGAGTCGACGGTCAGGAGCTGCGCGTACTCGGGAAGGATGAACCCCTCCGCGATCGCGTGCTCGATGAGGGCGAGCAGCGGGTCGTAGTACCCCTCCACGTTCAGCAGTCCCACCGCCTTGCGGTGCAGCCCGAGCTGGGCCCAGGTCACCACCTCGAACAGCTCGTCCAGCGTGCCGAAGCCCCCAGGCAGCGCGATGAACGCGTCCGACAGCTCCGCCATCAACGCCTTGCGCTCGTGCATCGTGCCGACGATCCGGAGCTCGGTCAGCCCAGTGTGGGTGACCTCCCGGATCATCAGCACCTCGGGGATCACCCCGATCACCTCCGCCCCGCCGTCGAGCGCGGCGTCGGCGAGCACCCCCATCAGCCCGACGCTCCCGCCGCCGTAGACGACCCCGATGCCGCGCGCGGCCAGCAGCCGGCCTAGCCGCTCGGCCTGCTCGGCGTAGACGGGCCGGTAGCCGGGCTGGGAGCCGGCGAAGACGCAGATGCGCTGGATGCGTGGACTCTTCATCGCGACGCGCTCGATCCTCTCACGGCCAGGGCCCCGGCCTCCGAGCAGGCCGGGGATGCGCCCGGCAGTGTACCGCATCTCCAGGCCAGCGAGTCCCCGCCTCCGGGCCGGCAACCCACACCGCGCGGCCACCGCCACCGCGCCACGGCCCGGATAGCACGGGCGAAGACGCCTGGCCTCGCCTCGCGGGGAGGCTGCCCGCTCGACCGACCCGCCGGGCCGGAGCACCGGCCGGCTGACCCGACCTTGCGGCGAGGCCTAACCGGCGTCGAGCACGCGCGCGGGGCCGAGTCCCCGCTCCGCGCTTCGCGGGAGGGGCTTCCCCCTCTCCCCGCCCTCCTATCACGCCTGTACCATCCAGGCGCGCCGGGGAATCACGGCCGCAGCGTCCGTGAAGCGCTCCCAGCTTCTCCGTAGCCACCTGCGCGAGAGGAGCGGCGAGTCGAGCGGGGCGAGGCAGTCCCGCGACGGGCGCGGCGGCGAGCCCCTCCGGAGTGACTGGGGCGCGCCGCGCCGCGCGGGCGTCACCGCGCGAAGCGGGCGGGGTCGAAGGGGGCGAGGTCGACGGCCGGGCGGCGCCCCTCGAGCAGGTCGGCCACCGCCTCGGCGGTGACCGGGCTCAGGAGCACCCCGTTGCGGGCGTGCCCGGTCGCCACCAGCACGTTGGCCAGCCCGGGGGCACGACCGATCAGCGGTAGGCCGTCCTCGGAGAGCGGGCGTAGCCCGGCCCAGGCGTCCAGGAAGGTCGCCTGGCCCAGCGCCGGCACCGTCTCGACCGCGAAGCGGCTCAGCAGGGCCACCCCGGCGCCGGTCGGGCGGCGGTCGAAGCTCGCCAGCTCCTCCGTGGAGCCGACGGCGACGGTGCCGTCCGCCTTGGCGCCGATGTACAGCTCGCCCCGGTAGAGGGAGTGACGCACCGCCGGCCCCCAGGCCGCCAGCCGGACGATCTGCCCGCGCAGCGGCCCCACCGGCAGCGACAGCCCGAACAGCCGGCCCAGGTGCCCGCTCCAGGCCCCGGCCGCCAGCACCACCTGCCCGACCGCCAGCCGGCCATCGCTGGTGAGCAGCGCCGTCACCCGGTCACCGTCGCGCTCGACCCCGCGCACCTCGACCGTCTCGCGGATGCGCGCGCCGGCCAGCGCGGCCGCGCGGGCGTACGCCTGCACCAGCCGCGGGCTGAGCACCTGCCACTCCCAGGGCGCGTAGAGCGCGCCGCGGAGGAGCGGCGAGACTTCCGGCTCCAGCTCGCGCAGCTCCCGGGCCTCGAGCCAGCGGCACTCCGGGTGGTACTGGCGGAGCGTGTCCGGCGGGAGCCGCAGCGCCGCCTCCTCGTCGGCCGTCAGGGCCAGGTAGAGCGCCCCGGTGTGGCGCAGTTCCGGGTCGATCCCGGTGCGCTCGCGGAGGTCGGCGGCGACCCGGGGGAAGCGCTCCAGGCTGGCCGCCGCTAGCGCGCCGAAGGGGTCGCCGTGCCGGCCAGGTGGAGCGCCGGAGAGCAGCCCGGCGAAGGCGACCATCGCCTGGCCGCCCACGCGGTCGCGCTCCAGCACCGTCACGCCCCAGTGGCCGCGCGCCGCGAGCTGGTAGGCGACCGCGCAGCCGATGATCCCGCCGCCGATGATGGCGATCTCCGCGCTCTCCTGCATGTGGCACCGTACTCCAGCCGGTGATGCCTGCCTTCCCTCACCAGGATACGCCATCGACCGCCCGGGCGGAACAGCCTATCGCGCGTTCGGACGACTTGCGCGGGGGTGTAGGATTGGAGCCTGGAGAGGTGGAGGAGCGGTGTTGCACGAGCAGACCGTGTTGACGGGCGCGCAGCGGGAGATCATCGAGCAGCTCGCCGACGAGCTGTACCGCACCCAGCCGGCGCTGGCCTTCACCGGGGCTGGCATCTCGACCGAGTCAGGCATCCCGGACTACCGCGGCCCCAACGGGCTGTGGTCGAAGCAGAACCCGACGAAGTTCCGCGACTTCCTCAACGACGTCGAGGTGCGTCGTCGCTACTGGCAGCGCCGGCGCGAGCGCTACCCGCTGCTGGCGCGGACGCAGCCGAACGCCGGGCACCGGGCGCTGGCCCGGCTGCAGGCGGCCGGCTACCTGCAGGAGATCATCACCCAGAACATCGACGGCCTGCACCAGAAGGCCGGCTCCGACCCGAGCCTGGTGATCGAGCTGCACGGCACGGCGCACGAGATCCGCTGCCTCGACTGCGGGGCCCGCTGGCCGGCCGAGGAGTTCGACCCCGGCCCCGAGGGCACCGTGCCCGATTGCCCGCTCTGCGGTGGGCTGGTCAAGGAGGCCACGGTCTCCTTCGGCGAGTCGCTGGACAAGGAGACCCTGCGCCGCGCGCTCGGCCTGGCCGAGACGGCCGCCGTGCTGCTGGTGGTCGGCACCTCGCTGAGCGTCTACCCGGCGGCCTACGTGCCGCGCCGGGCGCTCCAGCACGGGGCGACGGTGGCGGTAGTCAACAACGAGCCCACGCCGATCGACAGCCAGGCGCGCTACGTCCTCTACGCCCCCGCCGGGGCCGTGCTGGACGAGCTGGCGTCGCTGCTGGCCGGCTAGGGTCGCGGAACGCCCCGAACCTCCGGCGAGAGCGGCCAGGCAGCGTCCCAGCGCGGCTGGCCGCTCGCGTGGGGCAGGAGGTACCAAGACTCTCGTGGCGGCGATCCGCGCGCCGGCGCGCTCAGCGTGCCTTCGGCCGCCCGAGCAGGCGCTCGAGGGCCACGTTGGCCCCTGAGAGATCGGCCAGCGAGGCGCCCTCGAGCAGGCGGCGCCGGCGCTCCTCGGTGCGCCGCTCCCGCGCCTCGACCTCGGGCAAGAGCGCGGCAGCCTCCGACGGCCTGAGGAAGAGCACGCCGTTCTCATCGGCCAGCACCAGATCGCCCGGGTGCACGACCACGCCGCCGCAGGACACCGGCAGGTTCAGCGCGCCGCTCGGCGTCCCCAGTAGCTTGGTCGTGAGGAGGCTGGTGCCGCGGGCGAACACCGGGAAGCCCAGCTCCTGCAGCTCGGAGCGGTCGGTGCAGACACCGTCGACGACGATCCCGAGCGCGCCGCGCTGGCGGGCCGCCAGGGCCACCATCCCGCCCACCGGCGCGTGGCGGCGGTCGCCGCTCGCCTCGATCACCAGCACGTCGCCGAACTGGAGGAGCTCGGTGGCCTTGTGGACGAGCGTCGAGTCCGGCGGCGCGATGCGGACGGTGATCGCCCGGCCGGCCAGCTTGACCGGCTCGACCATGGCCCGGATCTCCGGATCGGCGAAGCCGTGCTCGATCAGGTGGCCGACCGTGGCGAAGCTCAGCCGGAGGTAGCGCTCGCACAGCTCGTCTGGCAGCGGCGGCGGCAGCGGCCCGATCTCGACGCTCACCCCGTCTTCCCGCCTATGCGACACATAACCTAATTGAGAAGTGATGCCCTTAAGGTTTCAATCTATCAAACGCAGCTTCGCTGGCGCTGGATCGATCGATACAAGGAGTGGACGAGTTAGATGTGGAAACGAGACGACTGCCTGCCCCGGTGCTAGACCCGGCAACCGCCTCCACAATCCGTCATCAATTCCGCTTATAATCCTTTGCAACAGGCTTACTACATTAGGATCGCTCAACTTATGGACGACGTAGGAGTTCACTAGGCCGAACACCTGGCGTGGTAGATGCTGCGGAAACTGCGTGACGAATACTAGACCCAACCATCGCTTCCTACCCCTCTTCGCGATGCGGGCCACCTGTTCAAACAGCACCGGCATCTTCTCGATCCGCTCCGCTGATAGGAACTCATGCGCCTCCTCAATAATCACCAATACTCGGGCTGGTGGAAGGGCAGCTGGATTCATAGCTCTGGATCGCTCATACTCGCTGCAAAGGCAATCTTGCGTCTCCTGGACGCCACGCAGAAGATCCGCGATAACGATATTGCTAAGCTCTGACATACCAGAATCTGATAGGTCAATCACTGAGACAGCACCAGGTTGTAACATCGTGTGGTAATCGAGTGGCGCGACCCCAGAGCTATCAAACACCTTGAGCCGTCTCAGACGAGCGAGCTTACCAAGCAGGGCGCGCCAAGAGACTGGTGAATCGATCTTGACCTGTGAAATTTGACGTTTGAGAGCCTCTAACCCTTGACCCTGGAGTTCTGATGTAAGTGGAGATGGATCCCTGTCATCAGACCGCGCAACGACGCCGCCAACGATATCCATCAGGAAATCCAGAGTGAGCCTTGGATAGCCTCTTTCAAACTCGTCTAACTCGATCGCTAAGCGTTCCTCATCACTGTTGCCAGGCCTTGGGAAGATTCCTAGATCGCGTAGCAATGCCTTGGCAATTTCATAAGCCTTGTGAAAGCGGTCGGCCTGTGCCTCGGTGAGACCGAGAATTTCGATCACAGTGTATGGGGAAAGACGTTCAAACTGCAGCGAAAATGCCTTACGCTCAGGATGTTCGGGATTGGTAGTCTCGCGTCCAACTAAGTGATAGAGCGTGTTTGGTATCCCAGCTGGCTCTAGGCCCCGGGCCTCTAGACTCGCAAGCATTGTCGGATCGTCTGTTTTCTCGTGCAGGCACGTGTATTCGCCTTCAACGTCAAGTAATATGACGGCCATCTTGGCAGCCTGTGCTTGTTGGACAAGCTGTGCAACGGTTGTCGACTTGCCACCGCCGGTGGTACCCAGAATGGCCGTGTGGCGCGGGAGCACTGACTTCTGCATAGAGGGTACACGGACAACAAGGTTTTCATAGCCAATCACCAATCCTATCCTGATATCCCCGTCACAATTGAGAACCTTAGCCGTCTCTTCTTCATCAAGGACAAAAACACCACTATTTGGCAGCGGTCTGAGGCGTGGTGGAATGAGAGTCCCGTCGGCCTGCTCTTCGCCCAGAATCGTAACCTGCACACGGCCGTGATAAGGCGGAAGATAGATGCCGCCTCGTGTGGTAACTGTGACCAGCATTGGCGAGTCTGCGCGGAGACTATCCGGCTCAACAAATGGACCCGCTGTTACGACCCCCAGGTAGTTGCGCTTATCACGACTCTTGATCCGAACAAGTGCCTGTGACGGCGCACTGTGTATATTCTCTTTCGGTAATAGCACAGTAACCGTATTATCGTCACTACTGGGTAAATCAAACATTGTTGCCCCGATGGAGCCAAACATAAACTCATCGGGTTGTAGTTCTCCACCTGCAGCTTCTATTTCTCGCTCAATTTGTTGGGTCGCATCGGATGGAGTAGCCACGACTCCATTCTGCACGACTTCGTTAGAGTTCCCAAGCGGTGTTGGATCGTTCGGAGACTGCGACTTCATGGCCGATCCTTTCCATGCATCAACGCAATCTAGACAGGGACCAGCTATAGGTACCGACTCGCCCGTTCACTGAGGAATCGCCATGGCGCACCGACATCGATGTAGGCTGTCGCGACGGGTCCTGCTAAGGTTTCAGCACCAAAGATGCTGCTACAGACACTGTGGGCGATATCGAGTAGGAGCGGATATCCCCGGTGCTCCTGCAGAACGCTGTCTGCAAGAGCAATATGGGCAGCGACATACGCGTGGTCAACATGGGCGTAGAAGAGTTGCGCCGGCGCCACGCGTGAAGCGCGATAAACACCAACCACAACCTGTGAAGCAACTACGTCCCGAAAGCGCTTTATCCAGGCTTCCGGAGTAAGAAGTTCGC
This sequence comes from Thermalbibacter longus, assembly GCF_023806485.1. Classification (GTDB taxonomy): domain Bacteria; phylum Chloroflexota; class Chloroflexia; order Thermomicrobiales; family Thermomicrobiaceae; genus Thermalbibacter; species Thermalbibacter longus. Next base: position 396,393 of record NZ_JAMSLR010000002.1, on the reverse strand, counting down.
CGTCCCATTCGGCGCCGTCGGACTCAGAGGCACCCCACCCACCATAATGTCCGCGCTCAACAATACGGTCGATCTGCTCCCTTAACGTCCCCACGATAGCGAACTCCAGAGGACGCAGTGCCTGACCGATGGTCAGCAGAACTCGGTCCGCAGGTTCGCTCGCGACGAACAAGAACCTCTGGTGCCTCTCGACCAGTTCCCGGATTACTCTGGTAGCCTCAATCATCAGCTTGGGACTACCAGAGCCAGTAACCAGCTCGTACGGGGCTGGATTGCCATGTCCCATGCGCCATTTAGCGGTTGATCGACGAAGCAAGATTGCGCGTTCGGCATACGACATGATGCCTCGCTGAGCCAACTCGGTGAGCTGGTCACGACGCTCCGTTTGGTTCAGGCCTGCTCTTCGCTCCCTTCGTTCGAGGACTGCCAGCATCTCCTCTCGAGGATCCTTACTAGTCACACGCAGATCGCGCCGGAACAGGCGCTGACTCCAGGTCCCTTGACTGCCTTGGTACGAGACAAGACATACGCCGATCTGGAAGACGGTAAGCGGCAAAGTATCGTGGATATGCCGATTCCCGTCACAGGCCTCTACACCGCCATTAAAGAGCAGACCACGGTGAATTCGCTCTAATACAGATAGATCCGCTTCATACACACCAGCCCCGCGCGGTGCTCCGGGGTAAGTTGCCAAGCGTGGAAAGACTTCTTCCCTGATCGTACGGAGTAACGATTCCTCCCGTTCGACAGCTTCGCGTACCTCGGCTGCTAGCCGATCATAGATCAGTGCCAGGTCTTCCCCAGAAGACCACGTGTCGACGTCTAGCGTCCGTTGCAGATCTTCCCCGAAGGCTCCCGTGAAGTCTTGGTCTGTGACCTGAACGATCGACTCGCCGCCAACGATGGGGAGGCTATTGCTATCGGGTTCCGGCTTGCTGCGACTCACAGTCACTCACCTCCACCTGTCGCTTGCATCTTCTCTTCCGCACCGGAAGCCGAAAGTTCGACATGCGCGAGACCTAGCCGGTGAAGCAGCGAGTGACCTCCGGAAGGGCCGGGACAGAGAATGCAAGCGTATCGTTCCGCAGCCTTGTCAGGAAGGCCATATTTCGTCCTCAAGTGGTGGGTTGCAACTGAACGCCGATCGCCATCAGAAACGTCCGAAATTGCCCGGATTACCTCCCTAGACGGGGCCAACAGCTCAAATGCGAGCAGATCTGCCTCCAGCTCGGCAGCCGTCGTTGTCGCTCGATCGGGCCAGGAATCACGGGACCGGTTCATGAGGTGGATGAAGTACCCCACCCTTACCCGAGCCAGTAAGGCGTGTACTCGCTCTTCATGAGTAGGAAGTCGATCACCATCGAGAACATCTAACACCGCTGGCCCTAGCTGCATCACTAGATGCTGCCGGGGCAGCCAATAATGCCGCAAGAAATGAGCCAACTCGTGCGCAAGTGAAAAACGCTGTTCATCAACGGGATCCTGGCCTTCCAGAAAGACAATGCCGTGCCCGTATCGCGCGATCAAACATCCGCGCAGTGATAGATCTTCAACCGCAATTGAGCACATAATGCCACGCTGTCGTAACCACGCATCTATGGTACTTACACGTAGCCGTGGCAGCAGAACGATGCTTAGGGGTAGGGCCTTGGCGATGGAGACGCGGAGGTCTCGCGGCGGGTCCTCCCGCTCGCCAACCGTAGCCCAAAACAGTTCGGCTGTCTCGGTCACCCATAGGGGCATTGTCATGTCCGATTCTCCTCATGGTTCACTTCCTCGGTGGCATCCCGGGCAGCCATGAGGAAGCCTCGGTCACCTTCAGCACCGCGCTGTAAGGCCGCGAGCGCGTCTGCGCGACGAACAATCTCGGCCAGGGTCTCCGGCCGAATGCCGAAGTGTTGAGCGATCCGTTCTACATCCTGCTGAAAGAATGGCGGTTCTGGCCGAGGGCGGCGACAAAGCGCGAGGGGAGCGAGTGTCGAAACCGGGCAGCCGAGCATGCCCGCGAGGTCCTCGTCGTCAACCCCTTCGCTCCGAGCGTACACCCAGAGCACGCTTGCCAAGAAATGCGGGTCGTTCACGACTCGCCGCGCTAGCGCGTCAATCCGATCACTCACTCCAGCCCCCAGCCCGCTCAAGCCGCTTCTTGATGCGATCTTTCACACGTTTGACCACACGTCGCTGCTCGGACACTGGGCGATGAGTTATGCCAAGAACAGCAGCATAGGCCTCCGTCCGACGCTCGCCCTGTGTCATTAGCTCAAGCACCCGGTTTTCTTCCTCAGTGAGCGCTACCTGTAGATTAGCTCGGATGGTCGCTAGGTCCACATCCTCAAGCTTTTCGACGATCAGTGCAGGGTCTCCTACCACGTCCCATAGATACTTCCGGGCGTCCGGAGAAAGCTCGACAACGTCCAGGGGAACCCGCCGTTCTCGATAACGCTGTTCGGATCGAAGCCGGTTTCTTAGGTCACCGAGTGCCGAGATTCGAAGGTAGACTTCGAGTGTCTGCCGTTCTGACTTGTAGCTGCGCGGATTCTTGATGAGTGCCAGGATTGCGTCCTCGGCCGCGGTGGCGCAGTCATGGGGATCCACTCCAGGGTTGTGACGGATCAGCCATTCGGTTAGCCGATCCAGATAGGTGACGGCCAAGTCTGAAGGAGCGGTTGGATCGCCCTCGATCAATCTGGCATAGAGATCAAGTTCCTCACTACGCGAGAGAGCACCACTGCGTTCACTCACACGAGCACCTCAGCGGGAACGTATGCTTATCGACCTTAACCTGATATTATAGCCTCAGATCGCGAGCATGTTGGCTTATTGTCTCCCAGTCGACGTTTTGGTGTGGGTTGGTCGCTCCAAGAGGTTGAGAGAGCGTTGGGATGGTCGGGAGTGACAGTATCGAGAAGCCTGGGACGGCTCGCATTAGAAATCATGACTACATCAAAGCCACAATTCGCCCAATCCATCCCTTTCCTGCGAGAATGGCTCCAGAGTTAGCCCTCCGGGAATGTGGTGCACTTCCTACTGGTTCAATTGTATTAGATCCGATGGCTGGATCTGGAACAGTACTCCGCGTGGCGGCCGAATATGGTCACGAGGCACTTGGATTCGATCTGGATCCCTTGGCCGTCATCATGGCGAGAGTGTGGACTACTCCCATCGATACGCGATGCCTGCGGGAGACTGCGGTTGAGCTTGCTCGGGCGGCTCAAGACTGCGCGGGCCGCAAAGTCAGTCTACCGTGGATCGATGACGATGATGAGACTAGGCGGTTTGTCGATTACTGGTTCGCGAGAGAACAACAGCTGCAGCTGCGGATACTGAGCAGCGAAATCGCAACTATTGATGGCCCCCTCGGAGATGCCCTACGAGTCGTTCTCAGTCGAATCATTGTAACCAAGGACAAAGGAGCCTCGCTAGGCCGAGATGTGTCGCACAGTAGGCCACATCGAGTGGCTGTACACAGCGACTTCCCGGTTACTGACGCGTTTCTCCGATCGGCAATACGCTTGGCCCTACAGTTGGAGAAACAACCGCCGCCAGGTAGAGTCACCGTTCGCTTCGGCGACGCTCGGAAGCTTGAGGCTGTAGCAGCGCAGTCGATTGATGCCGTTATTACTTCTCCACCATATCTCAACGCGATCGATTACTTGAGGGGACACCGTCTAAGTCTTGTTTGGCTGGGTTATCGACTTGCAGATCTTCGCAGGATTCGCGCAGTAGCGATCGGTGCCGAGCGAGCGCCTGAACCGAGTGCTGACGTTCAACTGGCTAACGAGCTCATTAGTTCACTGCATGGAATTTCTCGGCTTCCCCGGCGAGAGCACCGTATGATTCAACGCTATGCGCTTGACCTGTACGATTTGGTATCAGAAGCGTACCGGGTCCTGCGGCCGGGCGGTAAGGCCGTTCTTGTGATCGGCAACTCTTGCCTTCGGGGTATATTCGTGAAGAATGCGTCACTGCTTATAGCAGCCGCCGAACGTGCTGGATTGCGACTCGTTGATGAATTCGAGCGCGAACTCCCGCCTAACCGGCGCTACCTGCCGCCGCCAGAAGCTACAAAGATCGGTGGACTCCGCAAGCGCATGAGAACTGAGTCGGTACTCACATTTGTACGCACTTAGAACTGCAAAGCCTCGCCTACAGCTCGACCACGCGGTGGCGGGCGGCCGGGCCGCACTGGAGGTTGACCGCCACCGGCAGGCTGGCGATGTGGCAGGGGAACGTTTCGACGTGCACCGCCAGCGCGGTGACCCGCCCGCCGAACCCCTGCGGGCCGATCCCCAGCCGGTTGATCGCCTCCAGCAGCTCGGCCTCCAGCTCGGCCGCCTCGGGGTCGGGGTTCACGCTGCCGATCTCCCGCAGCAGCGCCCGCTTGGCCAGCCGGCCCACCGAGTCGAAGGTGCCGCCGATGCCGACGCCGACGATGACCGGCGGGCAGGCGTTGGGCCCCGCCAGCTTCACCGTCTCCAGCACGAAGCGCTTGATCCCCTCGCGGCCGTCGGCCGGCGTCAGCATGGCCAGCCGGCTCATGTTCTCGGCCCCGCCGCCCTTGGCCAGCAGCGCCAGCCGGAGGCGGTCGCCCGGCACCAGCCGGGTATGGACGACCGCCGGAGTGTTGTCGCGGGTGTTGCGCCGGGCGGTGAAGGGCCGCTCGACCATCGACTTGCGCAGGTAGCCGACGTTGTAGGCTTCGCGCACCCCGCGGTCGATCGCCTCCTCGAAGGCGCCGCCGACGATGTGGACGTCCTGGCCCACGTCGGCGAAGACGACGACGGTGCCGGTGTCCTGGCACATCGGCACGCGGTCGCTCTCGGCGATGGCGATGTTCTCCAGGAGCTGCTCGAGCACCTGGCGGCCGAGGGGGGAGACCTCGCGCTCGCGGGCCAGGGCGAAGGCGCGGCGGACGTCCTCGCCTAGCACGTAGTTAGCCTCGAGACAGAGGTCTCGCACCGCCGCGGCGATCTCGTCGACGTGGATCTCGCGCATGGTGGTCGTCCTCCGGGCTGGCTCCGCGCCTGGAGCTAAGGCTACCCGAAAGCCGCCGCGGCGTCCCTCCTGTAAGCCGGCAGCGTCTTCGGCCGCGATGAAACCGGGCTCGAAGTCCGTGGAACTCCCTATTCCGCCAAGGGCAGCTCGGCCTGCTGGACGGCATCCCGCCCCGGTGGCTCGGGCTCGCCGGGAGACGAGCGCGGAGGCAGCCGGCGCCCGTCGCTGAACGACTCGGCCAGGACGACCTCAAAACCGAAGTCGCTTCCTGGTCGATCGACACGACGCGCTCCGAGCTCTGGATCTGAGAGAAGCGCTCGATTCCCTTCGACGGCTCCGTCGAGCACCCAGAGTGGGCGCCCCAGCTTGCGTGCCTGCTCTGCTGCGTTCCATGTCCCGCTGAGGCGCAGGCTCGCCTGTTCCTGGTTCCCGTTCGAAACGCGCGCGAGTCGGCGATTGCTCGTCTCTCGCGGCACGTACTTCAGCTTAGTGTGGACCACGAGCACGGCATCGGCCAACCCCACGACGAGCCGGTTCCGCGCCATCGCCGCGCGGGCATGCCAGCGCTGGTGGGGAGGCATTTCCGAAAGCACGAGCAGCTTTCCCGCTGCGAGGTACGGTTCATAGCGCTTGGCGAATCGGATGGCTTCGGCGCTCTCCAAGCCCATCGGGCGGACGACGATTGCTTGCCCTCCGGACTCCAGCGCTCCGTTCATCGCTTCGAGGTCGACGCCGCGCGCCCCTCCAGTGACCACCACCAGCCCATGGCGAGCGAAATAGGCTCCCGCCTGCCGGGCATACGCGAGGAAGTCCGGCGGAGCGGAGCGGGATCCGACGATCGCGATCGTCGCCTCAGCGTTCAGGAGCTCGAGATTCGTCCCCTCCCAGGCGTAGAGGGTGATCACCCGACCGCGCTTGCCTCTGAGCTTTCCCTCCTTCGCTAGGCGTGAGGGGTAACGGCTATCGCCGTGCTCGATCGCGAGTGGCTTCCAGGGAGTGAGCTTGTTCGTCGCCATGCGGGCTGCCTTTCAATGCGCGGTCAGTGCTCCCGGCGCGTCCGCGTCTTCGTCAATGCCAGAACGAGAACAGACTCTCTGAGCGATAGTTGAAACTCTTCCACGGTAAGACACGCGGCTAATGCATTCGCGAGCACGGATCGGTGAGCCGTTGGTCTGCCACGCGAGGAGAAGGGCCGGCTTACCGTTGTGGGATTGACGAAGTATTCTCGGAGAGAAGCCTGAATAAGGCCGCCTGCACCCACTCCCTGGCTCGCGCGAAGGCGAGGTCCTCGTCTTTGGTCTCCGGCGTTCTTCCCTGATGCGCGATTGCATTGCGCACCCGGATCACGGTGTCGATCTCCCCGAGATCGGCCGTGACACCCACGGTCTGCAATGCATGGACAAAGCGCTGACGGCGCGATCTCTGCTGCGTTTCGCGCAATCTACCCTCAAGCCTCCGGATTTCTTCGTCTGTAAAGCCATAACGGGAGAACATGTTGCGAACTTCCTGCAGCAACGAATCCCTTTGTGATTCATTCTGAAGGCGCGCTTCGATCAGAGAACTATCGGATCCGGCCAGGTACTCGACAATTAGCTCCAGCGCTGCGTATCGGATGAGGAACGCAGCCCACTCCTCGGGCGTGACAGTGGCGATGTAGTTCAACTCGATCGCGCGCTTTAGCCGATGATCGGGTAACGTCTCGTATCGCGAAACCACCTGATTCGCAAAGTCGACTGACTCGACTCTCTTCTCAACCCAAATCTGCTCCGCACCCTCTATGATGCCATGATCACCAAGAGCCACTGTGCGGCAATTCTCATTCCCCGTATCCAAAGAGTCGGGCTCTGCGATGGGCGGAGGTTCGCTAGCTCTCTCTTCAGCCTGAAAGCCAGGGCCGTATACGACCCGAAACGCATGCCCCTCAAGAGCGAAGGCGCCGAACGCGAGGCGTACCTTGCGCTCCGCCTTCTCCTTTGCCTCAGTCGGATCGCTCGCTTCGACCTCCAACTTGGCCGAGCCGATCTTGCGCGCGGGGTCGTAGTCGCACAGAATCTCACCCACCTTGAAGGAATCCGGTAGGTGCGACCACTGAGCGGAATGCATCGTCGTGATCACGATCCGCTCGAATGGCACCGTGACCTCGTAGATCGCCATAGCGGTCGATGCCTCCTAGCGTGTGGGCGGCACTCTGGCAGACTCGCTCGTGCCTGCTGTAGCCCCCGCCCGCGCGAGGTTGAGGGCGAGGAGGCGAGCGAGGATGGTCTCCGCGTCCACGGTGGCCGGGTCGGGGTCATCCCAGCCATAGGCGGCCCAGACGGCGCGGTCGAGCCGGGCGTGCGCCTGCACCAGCCAGGCGGGCCGCTGGTTGTAGAGGGTGGTCAGCGTGCGGCGCTTCAGTTCAGCCTCGCTCGCCCCCTCGGGGTTCAGCCAGCGCTCGCGCAGGCAGTGCAGCTCGCGCGCCGCCGCGGCAATGGCCTCGACGCGCGGGTCATCGACCGGCTCCTGGCCCGGCGGCCAGGGGAAAGGGAAGGTCTCGAAGGTGGTCGTCGGGGTGTAGCGCGGGTCGTTGCCGGCGCCGAGCCACGTACCCATCCGCAGCGCCCAGACCTCGTGCGCCCGCGAGTGGAGCACGCCGAAGAAGTAGTCGTCCTCCCGGGCGAAGACGATGATCTGGCTATCCGGGAGGGTGCGACTGTCGAGCCAGACGAAGATGCGGTGCGTGGCGACCCGAGCGGTACCGATGAAGCGGGACAGTCCGGCCAGGGCCTGGCGCATCCCTGGGCGCGGCTCGACGTGCAGCCACCACCGCTCCCGGTAACTCTGGCGGTTGTTCTTCTGCCGCACGGGCAGGACGTGCCGCTCGACGTGCTCGAACGGCAGCTCGTAGAGCGCGGCCTGCTCCAGCGGCATGTCCACCCCGAAGTCGATGATCCACATGTCCCGCGGGCGGCGCACCACGTCCAGCCCGTTGACCCAGGGCCGCACCACGTCGCTGTTCGACCGGCCGTTGGGGTTGAGCGGCGCAGCCAGCATCTTCCGGGCCAGGTCCCCAGGGATGTCGAACGGGCCGCCCTTGGTGTCGCCCATGAAGGCGATGCCGGCGTTCTCGGGCAAGCGCCGGGCTTTGGTGATGTCGATCGAGGCCGTCAGGTCGGCGTTGATGGTCGCCACCGGCAGCCCGTCGAGCGCCCGCTCCTGCTCGCTGCCGTCGTCGAAGCCGACGATCGAGATGCGCACGGCGGCGCCGTCGAGCACCCACGGCTCGTCGTCCCAGGCCATGAAGATGTCGCCGCTCTGCTTGATCCGCTCCAGCACCCGGCGGTTGGCGCCGCCGCGGATCGAGTTGGTCGCCAGGAGCCCGGCGCGCTTCGCCCGCCCAGCGGCGATCTCGGCCCGCGCCTTCTCGAAGAAGTAGCAGCAGAGGTCGGCCTCGCGCGGTACCCGGCCAGCGTAGACGGCGAAGAGGTCGTCCACGTAGGCGTCGCCCAGCTCCGTCCGCAGGCGCTTGCCGCCCAGGAACGGCGGGTTGCCGATGATGAAGTCGGCCCGGGGCCACTCGGCCTCGCGCGGCCCTGCTGGGTCAGTGCGGTCGAGCAGCGCGTCCTGGAGCCGGATCGTCTCCATCGGCGCGAGTACCGGGTCGCGGGTCACCTGGAAGCCGTTGGCAGTCATCCACTGCAGGTAGCCGATCCAGACGATCGCCTGGGTCAGCTCGCGGGCGTAGGCGTTGATCTCCAGCCCGTAGAGCTGGGTCGGCACGACGCGGGGGAGCATCTGGGAGAGCCCGTTGGCCGCGCCGAAGGCCACTACCTCCTTCTCCAGGTCCTTCAGCTTGGCCAGCGCCACGTAGAGGAAGTTGCCGCTGCCGCAGGCTGGGTCGAGGATGCGCACCGCGGCCAGCTCCTCCTGGAAGCCGAAGAGCAGCTTGGCCAGCTCCTCTTCCCGTCGCCGCCGGGCGCGGTAATCGCCCCGCTCCTGTGCGGCCCGGCGGGCGGCGGCGATCTGCTCGGCCCGGGCTCGCACCTCGGCCCAGCGCCGCCGTAGCGGCGTCATCACCACCGGCTCCACCACCCGCTCGATGTCGGCCCGGCCGGTATAGTGCGCGCCGAGCTGGGCCCGGCGGGCCGGGTCGAGCGAGCGCTCGAACAGCGTGCCGATGATCGCCGGCTCGATGCTGGCCCAGTCGAGCTGGGCCGCCTCGGCCAGTGTGGCGATCTCCTCAGGCGTCAGCGGCACGACCGCGATCTCGGCGAACAGCCCGCCGTCGAAGCGCGGGATCTCCTCGAAGCCGACGACCCCGCCGTCGCGCATCGCCGCGAACAGCTCCTCGACCTTCGGCGCGAACAGGTCGGGGCGCCGCCTGGCGAACTCGAGCAGGCGACTGAAGACCTTGTTGGGGAGCAGGCCAACGTCCTCGGCGAAGAGGCAGAACAGCACCTGCACCAGGAAGTGGGCGGCCTGGTGGGACTCGACGCCGCGGTCCTGGAGCGCCAGCGCCAGCCGGGCGAAACGCTCGGCGGCCTCCTCGGTGACCGATTCGACCGTCCGGGCAGGCCGCAGGCGCTCGGGCTCGGTGAAGAGCGCCCGCAGGATGGCCAGGTTCTCCGCTCGATCCAGCTCGGCCAGCGTGAAGCGGTAGACCTGCTTCGGCGTGTTCGTGAAATTGGTGTGGATCTCGAAGCGCTCGAAGTCGGAGACGACCAGCAGCGGCGGGTTCTCCAGCGCCTCACGGTACTGGAGGAGCTGCTGGTAGGCAGCGTTCAGGTCCTTGTGCTTGCCCTTGTACTCCCAGGCGAAGTGGCCGCGCATCCAGACATCGGCGAAGCCCGGGTCGCCGGTCGTCTTGGTCGCGCCCTTCTGGAAGGTGAACCAGGCGCCGTGGGCGTCGGCCTCGGCCGGGGTCGGCTGGCCGAGCATCCGGCAGAGGTCGATGAAGTGCTCCTGGTAGGCCGCCGTCTCCTTGAGCGTAACGTCGGACCACTTGGCGATGAACTCTTGAGGAGTCAAAACAGAGGCAGATCGCTGCACGCCGAACTCCTGGGTAGCCTCGTGCCGGTCGTGAGAACACGCGTCTCGACCGAAAGGATAGGAGGGAGAGGGACGAGCGTCAACGTCTGCCGCCTCGCTCAGGCCACCCCCGCGCGGGCTCGCCGCCAGGCGCGGAGCACGCGGGGCAGCGCCGATGGCACACCATGGGTAGTAGGGGCAGGCCCCCGTGCCTGCCCCATCGTCGGGGCGACCCCGGGAATCGGGCGACCACAGGGGGTAGGGCGACCATAGGGGGGTCGGGAACCACAGGGGGTTGCCCCTACCGGGCGACAACCCGTAGGGGCAGGCCCCTGTGCCTGCCCCACACGTGCGGCAACCACGGGGCGACCACAGGGGGTCGCCCCTACCCGTTGACGCCCTCGCGCCTTCGCGGGCCGGCTTCGGGATGGTGCTCGAGCCGTTCCTCGACCCTCACAGCCAGCGCGTCGTTCGGCGGCTGCTCGGGCGATGACGAGGCGGTCTCGCCGCTCATCCGCGCTCAGGCCGCCGCGCCGGCTGAAACCGGCTCACCAGTGCCGGGCGGGAGAGGAACCTAGCCCCCGCGCTCACCGGCGCGCGGCGAACCTTCCCCCTCCCTCGAACCTCTCGAAGTTCGGCGGGCGCTCGCGCCGGGTCAGCGGCGGGGGCGCATCCGCGCCGGGAAGCCGCGCCAGCCGGCGTAGTGCGCGGCCGCGCCCAGCTCCTCCTCGATCCGCAGGAGCTGGTTGTACTTCTCTACCCGGTCCATCCGCGCTGGCGCGCCGGTCTTGATCTGCCCGGCGTTCACCGCCACCGCCAGGTCGGCGATGAAGCTGTCCGCCGTCTCGCCGCTGCGGTGAGAGATCACTGTCGCGTACCCGTTGCGGCGCGCCAGGTCGATCGTCTCCATCGTCTCGGTCAGCGTGCCGATCTGGTTCGGCTTGACCAGGATGGCATTCGCTACCCCGAAGTCGATGCCGTGGCGCAGCCGGGCCTTGTTCGTGACGAACAGGTCGTCGCCGACGAGCTGTACCCTGTCCCCCAGCCGGGCCGTGAGCTCGGCCCAGTGATCCCAGTCGTCCTCCGCCAGCCCGTCCTCGATCGAGACGATCGGGTAGCGCGAGGTCAGGTTCACCCACAGATCGATCAGCTCGCCGGCCGAGAGCGTGCGCCCCTCGCCGCGCAGCCGGTACTGGCCGCTCTCGTACAGCTCGGTCGCCGCCGGGTCGAGCGCCAGCACCACGTCCTGGCCCGGCCGAAACCGCGCGCGCTCGACCGCGCGCAGCACCACCTCTACCGCCTGCTCGTTGCTGCGCAGGTGCGGCGCGTAGCCGCCCTCGTCGCCCACGCCGCCGAGCTGGCCCATCTCGGCCAGCACCTGGCGCAGGGCGTGGTAGATCTCCACTCCCCAGCGCAGGGCCTCGCTGAAGCTCGGCGCGCCGATCGGCACGACCATGAACTCCTGCATGTCGACGCTGGAGCCTTCGGCGTGCTTGCCACCGTTGAGGATGTTCATCATCGGGACGGGCAGGACGTGGGCATGTGGGCCACCGAGGTATTGATAGAGCGGCAGGCCGACCGCCGCCGCAGCCGCGCGGGCGGTCGCCAGCGAGACGCCGAGCATCGCGTTGGCTCCCAGCCGGCTCTTGTTGGGCGTACCATCGAGCGAGAGCATGGCCAGGTCGACCTGCCGCTGCTCGCGCGCGTCCAGACCGGTGATCGCCTCGGCGATGACCGTGTTGACGTTCTGTACCGCGCGCCGGACGCCCTTGCCGCCGTACCGCCCCTCACCGTCCCGCAGCTCCAGGGCTTCGTGCGCGCCCGTCGAGGCGCCGGAGGGCACCGCGGCTCGCCCGACCACGCCGCATTCGAGGCTGATCTCCACTTCGACCGTCGGATTGCCGCGCGAATCGAGAATCTCCCTGGCGTGGACTCGGGTGATCCGTGTTCCTGCCATGCCGCGTGCCCTCCGGCTTGCCTACTACCACACTCACTGTCGAGCGCATTATAGGCGACATTCCGGATTTTGGGTAGTAGGGATGCCGCTCGCCAGCGCCCAGGAGCGCGAGCAGCGGGAGCGAGCCCAGGGAGCGAGGCCAGGCCCGCTCGATGGCCGAGGTTACGCGTGCCGCCCGACACGGGGCTCGAAGCCGCGGGCTCGGTCTGCGCGGCCGCTGAAGCAGGCCGGTCGCTGCAAGCCGGGTAGCCGGCACTGGTGATCGAGCGCCGGGCTCCGGCGCCGCGTCGAGCGTCCAGCGGGCAGAGCTTGCGCGCGAGCCAGGAGTCCGCGTCAGCGCGTGACCATCAGCCCGAGGATGGAACCGGCTTCCCGGATCGACTCGCGCGCGGCGGTCAGGTCGCGCCCGGCCTCGCCCGCCTGGATGGTGGTCTCGGCCATCTCCCTCAGCACCTGGATCGCGCCAGGCGTGTCGAGATCGTCGCCGATCGCCCGCACGAAGCGCTCGACCAGCGGGGAGAGATCGAGCGGCTGTCCCGAGCCGCCGGGGTGGTCGACAGCCCGCCGGAGCTGCTCGACGAGCGGCTCGAAACGCGCTGGGCCGTCATCCTCGTACTCGAAGGGCGTGCGGTAGTGGTGGCTTAGGAGGTACAGCCGGATGGCGTCGCCGCTCTGTCGCCGCAGGACGTCGCGTACGAGAACCAGGTTGCCCAGCGACTTGCTCATCTTGGCCCCCTGGTACTCCACCATGCCCACGTGGACCCAGAAGCGAGCGAACGGCCGGTGCCCGGTGACGCCCTCCGACTGGGCGATCTCGCTCTCGTGGTGGGGATAGATCAGGTCGTACCCCCCGCCGTGGATATCGAGCTGGGGACCCAGGTACTTGACCGACATCGCGCTGCACTCGATGTGCCAGCCCGGCCGGCCAGGCCCCCAGGGGCTGTCCCAGGTCGGCTCGCCCGGCTGCGCCGCCTGCCACAGGATGAAATCGAGCGGGTCCTCCTTCCGTGGATCGGTCGGATCGGCGCCCCGCTCGGCCGAGAGCTCGATCATCTCTTCGCGGCTACAGCGACAGAGCTGGCCGTAGTCGGGATCGCTCGCCACCCGGAAGTAGACGTTGCCATCGCGGACGTAGGCCAGGCCCTGATCCAGCAGCGTCTGCACCATCTCGATGATCACCGGGATCTCTTCGGTCGCCCGCGGGTAGACCGAGGGGAAGAGGACGTTCAACCCGTTGAGGTCTTCCTGGAACTGGCGGATGTACCGGTCGCCGAGGCGATCCCAGGGCTCGCCGACTTCACGGGCCTTGCGCAGGATATCGTCGTCGATGTCGGTGACGTTCTGCACGTACTTGACGCGCCAGCCGAGGTACTGGCAGAAGCGGTTGATGACGTCGAAGGTCAGGTAGGTCATGGCGTGACCCATGTGCGTCGTGTCGTACGGGGTCACGCCGCAGACGTACATCCGCACGGTCTTGCCGTCGGCCGGAGCGAAGGGCTCGACCTTCCCGGTCATCGAGTTATAGAGCTGCACGTCCCCTCCTCGTTCCCTGGCTCTCCCTGGGCAACCGCCGCTCGACACGCCGTATGCTACCATCCCGGCTCCGATAACAGGCGAGTGGCCGCGCGCATTCCCGCTCGAAGATCACTGCCGGCCCGGCCCCGCTTGCCGATCCTGGCCGGGCCCGCCATACTACCGCGCCAGGAGAGTGGCCTGCTAGACGCGATGAGGAGGGTTCAATGCCGGCCGACGTCGGACAGCGAGCGCCCGACTTCACGCTGCCGAGCACCACCGGCGAGCGGGTGACGCTCAGCGAGGTGTTGAAGCGTCGCGTCGCCGTGCTCGCCTTCGTGCACTTCGCCTTTACCGGCGGCTGAGGCGACGAGCTGGCCCAGTTGGGTGCCAGGTTGGACGAGATCCACGAGCTCGGCGCCGAGGTCTTCGGGATCAGCGCCGATAGCCACTTCGCCCTGGCTGCCTGGGCGCGAGAGCGGGGGATCACCTACCCGCTGCTGAGCGACTGGAGCCGGGAGGTCACCGCCGCCTACGACGTCAAGCTCGACGAGCTGGCCGGCTACCGCGACGTGCCCGATCGCGCGATCATCATCGTCGACCGTGACGGCACCATCGCATATCGAGACCGTGTGCCTCAGCCACGCGAGCTGCCAGATGTCGACGCGGCGGTCAGGCGGCTCCGCGAGCTCGCCGGGAGAGCCTGAGATGCGCCTGCATGTCGTGGAGATCGCCCAGCGCGGCCAGGTAGACCACCCCAGCCCGGAGGTCGAGCGCCTGCGCCAAGTCGTTCTGGAGGACGCCGGGGCAGACCGGCCCGAGATCCGAACGGTACACGTGCCGCCAGCGGAGGTGCCAGATGACCCGATCGCGTTCCTCGCGCTGCAGGGTGGCCGAATCGCCGACGCCGTGGCCGCTGGAGCCCGCGCGGGGCTGCCGGTGCTGGTCACGGGAGGCAACTGCACCTGCCTCCCCGGGGTGCTCGGCGGGCTGCAGCAGGCCTTCGGCCCGGCGGCCCGCATCGGGCTCGTGTGGTTCGACGCCCACGGCGACTTCAACACCCCACAGACGACGCTCAGCGGGATGCTCGGCGGCATGCCGGTGGCAGTGAGCGCTGGGCTCTGCTATCCCGAGTGGCGCGAGGGGTCGCAACAGCTCGTCCCGCTCCCGACCGACCGCATCGTCATGGTCGACGTCCGCAACCTGGATCCGGACGAAGAGCGGCTCATCCGCTGGACGGGCATCACCGTCGTGCCGATCGAGCGCGATCAGGTCGCCGCGGCCGCGCGCCGGCTGGCCGCGAAGACCGACCTCATCTATCTGCACGTGGATGCCGACGTGCTCGACGCGACGCTGGTGCCGACTCACCGCACCCGCGAGCCGGACGGGCCGGGCCTCGACCAGACGCTCGCGGCGATCAAGGCCGTCGTAGAGACGGGCAAGGTGCGGGCCGTTGGCCTGGTCTCGGTCTACGCGGAGGGCGAGGGCGGGGAAACGACGCTGCGCTCGGCCAGCGAGCTACTGCGCGGGAGCCTGCGCGCCTGGCGGGAAGCGTCAAGCTAGGGCTCCCGCACGACGCGTGGCCGGTAGCCCAGCTCCGCGACCGCCTCGAGGAGCTGGTCGCGGCTGACGACCGCCGGATCGTAGCGCACGAGCAGCCGGTCGCGTCCGAAGTCGGCGTCGCAACCGGTCACGCCGGGCAGCGTGCGGATCTGGGCCGCGACCGTGGCCGCGCACGAGGATCAGGTGAAGCCCATCCCTTCGAGCACCAGCGTTCGCCCGGCCGCCTGGGAGATCACCGGCGTGCCGGTCGTGTCGAGAGCCTGGCTCGAACCGCGCTCGATGAGTCCGCTCCGGCCGAGCACGCCGGCGGCCAGCAGAATGGCCAGCAGGGCGATGGCCACCCCGAGTGGTCGTGCCCATGATCTCCGTCGCACGGCCGAGTGGTCACGCATCGGGGCCGCCTCCCCCAGGTCTACGGCACCAGGCTGGCGGCCATTACGGTCACCGTGGCCGCCGCGAGACCGTTCGCCTCAACGAAGCGTATCACGGGCAGTAGTGCTCTCGACCAGGCCCGGCAGGAGCTGCTCGATCAGGCGGGCCAGGAGCGGGCCGGCGCGCCTCCCGGCCTCCAGGACTTCTTCGTGCGAGGGGGCCTTGGTCTCCTCCGGCACCGCGCGGTTGGTGATGACCGAGATGCCCAGCACCCTGATCCCCAGGGCCCGGGCCATCACCACTTCCGGCGCGGTCGACATCCCCACCGCCTGGGCGCCGAGCAGGCGCAGCATCCGCAGCTCGGCTGAGGTCTCGTAGGACGGGCCGGCGACCATCGCGTAGACGCCCTCGCGCATCGGCAGGCCGAGCTCGCTGGCGACCTGCCGGGCCAGCGCCCGCAACTCCGGGTCGTAGGCATCCCGCATGGGGACGAATTCGATCCCGGCCTGCGAAGACGGGCGGATCAACGGGCTCTGGCCGGCCAGGCCGGGCAGGAACAGGTGATCGGCGATCAGCATCAGGTCGCCTGGCTGCAGGCGCTCGTCGATGCCGCCTGCGGCGTTGGTCACCACCAGCGCGCGCACGGTGCTCCCAGCCAGCGCCGCTACTGGCGTCGCCACCTCGGCGGCGGAGAGCCCCTGGTAGAGGTGATAGCGCCCGAGGAAGAGCAGGACGGGCACCCCAGCCCAGGAGCCGAGCAGGAGCTCACGCGCGTGTCCGCCCACCGGCGGAGCGGCGACCCCGAGGACGCGGTCCATCTCCTCGCGCCGGGCCACCTCGACCCGCTCCGCCAGGGCACCGAGTCCCGAGCCGGCGATCACCGCCACGCGCGGCTGCACTCCTGCCCCGGCGCACAGCGACGCTAGCCGCCGCGCCGCCTCATTCTGGGCAATTCCTGCCTTCATCGACGAGACCTACCTTGGTGAAGGCGACCCGGCGCTCCAAGAGCCAGCCAGTTGGAGCTGGTCGAGCACTGCGCGAGATGCCAGCTCACGGCCCAGGATGTGCCGGGTGTAGGCGTAGAGCGCCGACTCGACCGCGCTCCGCAGCTCTGGCCCCGTCCGGCGCTCCAGCACCGTCGCCCAGCGCTCGCCTGCGAGGAGGCGCAGTGCCTTTACCGCGCCAACGGGCAGCGGTACGGCCGCCGGGTCGCGCGCCGCGCACGGCGGGCAGGCGACCCCGCCGAGCTGCGGAGCGAACGCGTTCGTCACTGGCTCCAGTGGCCGCCCACAGACCACGCAGCGATACAGCTCCGGCTGGTATCCCAGCGCGCCGAGCAGGCGCAGCTCGTAGCGCCGGACGACGAAGAAGGGATCCGGCTGGCTCGCGATGCCGCGAAGCGTCTCGGTCAGGAGCTCGAAGACGAGCGGCTGGGGATCGTCCTCGCTGGTGAGGGCATCGAGCAAGTCGGCAACGTACCCGGCCAGGCCGATCCTCCGCTCGTCCCGCCGCAGGTCTCGGAAGGGCTCGATCAGTTCGGCCTGGCTCACGATCTCGAGATCCCGGCCGCGCGCGATCAACACGTTGCTGTGCGCGAACAGCTCTAGATGGCCGGCCAGCCGGCTGGTCGGACGCCGAACGCCTTTGGCGACGGCCCTCAGCTTGCCGCGTTGCCGCGTGTACAGGTTGAGGATGCGGTCAGCTTCACCGAGATCCCACCGGCGCAAGACGACCGCCTCCACGCGGTACAGCCGGATGCGGCTCTCCTGGTTAGAGGCCAGCGCATCGCTCCGTACTGGACCGGCTGAGTCGACCGACGTCACGCCCGCAGCGCTCCTCGCGCGGCCGCGACCATGTCGACGAAGGCGCGCGCCCGCGCGGTGATCGCGGCCCAGTCGCGACGCTGGACCGCATGCTTGTCGATCAGGTTACCGCCGACTGCCAGTGCCACCGCGCCTGCCCGGATGAACTCCGGCCCGGTCTCGAGCGTGACCCCGCCCGAGGGGATCAGCTTGACCTGAGGCAGGGGAGCCAGCACGTCTTTGAAGTAGGCCGGACCGGCCAGGCTGGCCGGGTTCACCTTGATGTAGTCGGCTCCGTGCTCCCAGGCAGTCAGGATCTCGGTCGGCGTGAACGCGCCGATGAGGCTGGTCACCCCGTAGCGCCGGCAGATTTCGATCGTCTCTAGACGCAGCGTCGGCGTGACGATGAACTCCGCCCCGGCGAGCATGGCCTGGCGAGCGGTCTCAGCGTCCAGCACGGTGCCGGCGCCGACGTGGCAGTGAGTGCCGAGTTCCTGCCGGACACGCTCGATGGCTTTGCCAGCCTCGCGGTTCGTGTAGGTGAACTCCATGACCCGAACGCCGCCCTCCAGCAGCGCCTCGGCGAGCTCGACGGCCGGGCCGAGGTCGTCGAGGCGGATGACAGCGATGAGACCTGTCTCGTCGATCCAGTGCATGTGTGCCCCTTTTCGCTATCGACCGATCCGGCGAGCGGCGCCCGCGCTGGGGTGCTCTCGGGTACCATTCTAGCGGCCATCCGGCGCGCAACCGGTGGCGTGGGGCGACTCGCGGGCGCGTCTACTGCAAGTGTACCGGCCGGGATGACACTCTGACAGACGCCCACCCAGCGGTCGCGTTGGCGGTGAGGAGATGAGCATGTCGATCGGCATCATCGCCGCGCACGGCAAACCCGAGGCCGCCGAGCTGGCCGAGCAGATCGCCGGCTGGCTCTCCGAGCGAGGAGCGGCCGCGCTGGACGAGAGCACGCTGCAGCGGGATCCGTCGGCCGCATCGGTGCTCGTGACCATCGGTGGCGATGGCTTGATCATGCGCATGGCACACGCCTACCCCGATGTGCCGATCCTAGGGATCAACGTTGGCCGCGTGGGCTTCCTGGCGATGATTGAACGAGAAGAGTGGCAGCCCGCCCTGCAACGCCTGGTCGACGGCGACTACCGGGTGCAGGAGAGCCCGACGCTGGCCGCCAGCGTCTGGCGCGGCGCTCAGCAACTCGCGGACGGCTGGGCCATCAACGACGTGGTGATCCGGGCGGGCTTTCAGATGATCGATGTCGAGCTGTACATCGATGGGCAATTCGTGAACACCTACCCGGGCGACGGCATGATCGTCGCGACGCCCCAGGGCAGCACCGCCTACTGTATGGCCGCCGGGGGGCCAGTGCTCAGTGCCGGCGTGAGGGGATTCGCTGTGACGCCGATCTGCCCGCACTCGCCGATCCGCACCACGCTCGTGGTATCTGAGGAGGCGCTGATCGAGCAGGTCGTCGCCAGCGAGCGAGAGGCGCGCTTAATCATCGATGGCGTGCCTCACCTCGATCTGCGGGCGGGCGATCTCGTCCAGGTTCGACGTGGGAGTCATCGATTCCGGCTCGTGCTGCTGCCGGAGATGAACTTCTACGAAGCGTTCCGCAGCAAGTTCAACTTCCAGATCCGGCCAGATGCCCGGCCAACCCGCCCCGCGCGCCGCCCGCCAGCTCAGGGGGCGTCCCGCCGGTGACGACTCGCCAGCGCGCAGCACGCGCCGGTAAACAGTCACTGCCCTGAGCGGGGAAGGATTCCGAAGCCAGCCAGGGGAATGCTCTCCATCCCTGGCCATTGCCCGCACAAGCGCCGTCACGGCGTCGGCCGGCGAACTGGCGGGATCTCGCTCGTATCGTCCGAGCTGGACGGAGCGGCGGCTGCTGGCTCGCCCTGGCCGGGACGAACTCCGTCGAGCGTTCGCCCGGGCATGGCCGCTGGCCGGACGCCCGGAAGCGTCGGGGCGAACCCCGGGCCGGCGGCGTCGTCCGGCAGTGTTCCAGCAGCCGCGCTGCGGCGCACGCTTTTCGCCAGCCGGCTCAAGTCGGGCAGTGCCCAGCCTTGAGACGGGGCCGGGAGCGGCTCTGCCGCCTCCTGTTCAGTCCCGCAGTACGGGCAGATCGCCCAGCGGACGTCGACCGCGCGCCCGCACTCGGCGCAGGCCAGGCGCAGTTGCGTTCGGCAATACGGGCAGAAGAGGAAATCCTCGCCTACCAGCCGCTGGCACTGTGGACAGAGTGCCAACCCCTCCATATCCTGGAGCAGGTATTCCTCTTGCAGCGAGCGCTCGAAGGCCTCGTCGAGCGTCTCCTTGGGCCGGAGCAGCAGGTAGAGCAGCACCCCTGGAACCGAGAAGAGCACGACCACGAGCGTGGAGAAGATCTGAGCGATCACGCTGCGGCTACGCTCCTGGATATCGCGGAACGTCCACACGACCAGCGCAAACCAGAGCGCGAGAAAGTACGCCCCGCCCACGGCGATAGTGATGTGGACAATGCGCGCGAGGATCGCTTCCACGGGTAGTCCTCCTACGAATCTCTCAGCCTATCCGCGTCGAGTCAGGGAAGTCGCTCGTAGCGCTCGACCGGGACGACGAAGACGTTGGCGCCACCGACCTCGACCTCGATCGGGTTGGGCACGTAGAACTCCCCGGACTCGACGATCGGCAAAAGCGGGTTGACATACTGCGTCCGGGTATAGCAGTTCGCCTTGATGATGCGCAGGACATCGGGAACCTGAGTGTCGTCCACGCCGATCAGCACGGTGACGTTCTGCTCGCGGAGGAAGCCACCAGCACTATTGATCTGGGTCGCGCGGTAGCCTGCCGAGCGCAATGCAGCCATCAGGTTCTCCGCGTCTTTGCCCTGCACCACGGCGATCACTAATCTCATCTCGTCTACACCCTATCGCACACGCTGTAACCGCGGCAGGTGGGAAGCGACCGTTTCCCAGACCTGCCGCGCAACCTCCTCCGCTGGTGCCACACCGTCCACCACGCGCCAGCGCTCCGGCTCTCGCTCCGCGGCCCGGCGATACCACGCGCGGACGCGCTCGTGGAACTCCAGCGCTTCCTGATCGAAGCGCGTGAGCTCTTCGCCGGACTCGCGCCGCCGGGCCAGTCCCACCTCGACCGGCACATCGAGCAGGATCGTCAGATCCGGCCACAGCCCCCGGGTCGCGAAGACCTGGAGCGAGCGCAGCGCGCTCTCCTCCAGTCCCCGCCCGCCGCCCTGATACGCGAGCGTCGAGTCGGCGTAGCGATCGCAGAGCACGATGGCACCGCGGGCCAGCGCTGGTCGGATAATGCTGGCGACGTGCTCGGCCCGAGCGGCGGTGTGCAGCAACGCTTCGGTCTCGGCAGCCATGCCATCATTCGCCAGGGCGAGGAGCCACTCGCGCACAGCCTCGCCGAGCGGCGTACCACCAGGTTCACGCGTGAGGACCACATCGTACCCGAGCGAGAGCAAGCGCTGATGGAGCCAGCGGCACTGCGTCGTCTTGCCGCTCCCCTCGGGTCCCTCGAAGGTGACGAACAGGCTCACGGCCTCAGTCCTCGCGGTAGATCTCGACTCGCCGGTATGGCTCCCGGCCACGGCTGCGCGACCCCAGATTGTAGCGTTCAGCGAGCTGGTGCTGGAGGCGGCGGATCCAGGATACCTGAGGCCGCAGCTCGACTCGCGAGGCACCGCCCAGCACATCGTGGATCGCCGCTTCGGCCTCGTACATCGCCGCAGCAACCTGATCCTCAGGTACCGAGCCGAGCCCGCCATCGAGATCATCGCCATTCCCGTGCGTCTCGGCCTCGGCCACGAACCGCTCAGGAAAGAGCGAGCGGAAGAGATTCGCCATCTGCACGGCCGTGTTGCTTCGCAGCACGTAGACCGGGATACCACGGCTCTCCGCATCGCGCAGCATCTGCGGCCGCTTGCGATAGTAGTTCTTCAAGGTGATCACAGCGTCTGCATCGCCGAGCGACCGCACCAGCACAGCCGGCACCATGAGCTGGCTGATCACCTGCTCCAGGCGATTGCGGCTCACGCCGAAGGGAAAGACGCGTAACGTCTTCCGACTCGGCTCGGGAGCGCTAGCGGAGACCGCCGGCGAGAGCGAGCGAACCGGAACCGGCCGCACCGCCCGTGACTCCTCAGGCGCGGTCCCACGCTGGTACGTCCGTCGCGGCCCCGGCGGGAGAAGCCGATCGCTATGTCGCTCCATCCCCTGGAGCTCCTCGTAGTGGACCGAGACCGTGCCGTCCGGGTTGCGCTCGCGGATCTCGACGCGGAGCGGTAGCCCGCGGAGAATCGCGTCGACGCTCGCCGCCACGTCGCGATGCACCGCGACCCGGTTCCGGGACTGGATCTCGACTAGTACGCCGAACGTGGGCGGCGCCTTGCGCTCGAGGATCGACTTCTGCGTCCCCCGGCGCCTGGCCTCCTCGTCGCTCAGCGTCACGGACTGGATGCCGCCGATGAGGTCGGAGAGCGTCGGGTTCATCATGATGTTCTCGAGCGTGTTACCGTGCGCGGTTCCGATGAGCTGCACGCCCCGCTCGGCGATCGTGCGCGCGGCTGCGGCTTCCAGCTCCGTACCGATCTCGTCGATAACGATGACCTCCGGCATGTGGTTCTCCACTGCCTCGATCATCACCGCATGCTGTAGCGTCGGGGTCGGCACCTGCATCCGGCGCGCCCGGCCGATCGCGGGGTGCGGGATGTCGCCATCCCCAGCGATCTCATTGCTGGTATCGACGATCACCACCCGCTTACGCAGGTCGTCGGCCAGCACCCGCGCCGTTTCCCGCAGCATGGTCGTCTTTCCGACACCCGGGCGCCCGAGCAGCAAGATGCTCTCCCCAGACTCGATCAGATCCCGGATGATCCCGACCGTGCCGTAGACGGCCCGCCCGATGCGACAGGTCAGCCCGACGATATCGCCAGATCGGCTGCGGATCGCCGAGATCCGGTGCAGCGTTCGCTCGATCCCGGCCCGGTTGTCGTCCCCGAAGCGGCCGATCCGCTCGGCGACGTAGGCGATATCCTCGCGGCTCACCTCGCGCTCAGCCAGATACACCTCGCGGTCTTCGAAGCGCGCTTCGGGCCGACGCCCGAGGTCGAGCACGATCTCGAGCAGCTTGCTGCGGTGCTCCGGCTGATTGAACTCCTCCAGCGCCTCGACGATGTCGGGCGGCAGGACGGCCAGCAGATCCTCCAGGTTGTCAGTGATGGTCTGCTCTGCAGCAAAGAGTGCCTCTCTCGGCAGCGTCTGCGTCATCTTCGCAATCAATGCAGCACTACTCCATCAGTCCTTCGTCGCCTCGACCAGCGGGCCCGCCTCTCGCCGCATCTGCGAGTAGACCGGTACGCCTGCGGCGACAGCCTCTTGCAGATCGCGGAGCGCCCGTGCCTTCTTCGTCGCGCGGGCGCGTACCCGCTGGGCGGTGTAGCGAGCCGCCCAAACCCGCGATTCCACGGCCCGGAATCCGAGCGACTCGAGCTGTCCTCGTAGCCCCGGGGTATCGTCGGGTACCAGTGCCCAAACACGGTCGCCCTCGCGCACCCCGGCGTGCTCTAGCGCCGTGGCGACCAGGCCGGGCACCAGGCCCATCGCCTGCGGATCAGCCATGATGTCGAGCAGATGACGCGCGTGGCGAGACTTCACCTGGCAATACGCCATGCTCTGCTCGTCATGTCGCGCCAGGAAGCCGCTGACTCGCCAGCCGGCCCGGCGGCCTGGTTGCCAGGAGGCGCGCGTGCGCGACTCAGCGTAGAGCACAGGGCGCGGCGTGACCCGCTCGTACAGTCGCATGACCGACCAGGCATCGTGACTCGACTGCACGCGCACGCGCTCCCGCTCGGGGGGACCCGGCGGCCGGCCCTCCGCGAGCATGAGTGTCAGCGGGCGGAACGGCTGGAACCCGGCCCGCTGGAACGCCTCGTTCACCGGGCCTGCCGGAGGGAGCAACGCGTGCAGGCGCTTGATGCCATAGCTGCCGGCGAGTCGAACGGCCTCCTCCAGGATCGCCTGCCACGAGGTGACCGGATCGGAAACTGCCGTACCGGGGGCCACGATGAACCGCGTGATCAGCCAGTGATCCGGGCCAGGCTCGTGGACCACCTGGATCAGGCTGGCGCCGTGCTCGCGATCGCGCGAAGCGAACAAGCGGCTCGACTGGCGCCTGGCCAGTAAGCCGATGAGGGCTGCCCGGTGCACCGGCGGGCCGAGTTCGAGCGGCAAACCGAGGATGTCGACTCCCCGAGCCAGGCACCGCAGGCCAGGCGTGTGCCACGGAGCGAGCGGATACAGCCGCGGCGAGCCCCTGCCCGGCCGGTCAGGCGATGTTTGGTCTCGACGGTACCGCCAGGGACGCATCGCCGTTCCCCCTCGGTGATCACGCGGTGAACCCGCTAGAGAACCCGCCGCCCGGCCAGGGCCCGTCCGAGCGTCACCTCATCGGCATACTCCAGATCCCCACCGACCGGTAGCCCGCTCGCCGGGCGCGTCACGGTTACGCCCAGAGGGAGAAGTTGCCTGGCGATGTACATCGCCGTCGCGTCTCCCTCGATGTTCGGGTTCATCGCCAGGATGACCTCGTCCGGCCGCTCGGCTTGCACGCGAGCCACGAGCTCCCGAATGCGCAGGCGGTCGGGGCCGATGCCGTCAACCGGCGAGATCGCTCCGTGCAGCACGTGATACAGGCCGTGGTACTCGCCGGTACGCTCCAGGGCCAGCACATCCAGCGGATCCTCCACGACACAGATCGTCCGCCGGTCTCGCTGCTCGTCCTGGCAGATAAGGCACGGATCGACGTCGGTGATGTTGAAGCACACTGAGCAGAGGCTGACGCGCTCCTTCACCTCGAGGATCGCGTGCGCGAGTGCCGTCGCCTCCTCGCGAGGACTCCGCAGGATGAAGTACGCCAGGCGCGATGCCGTCTTCGGCCCAATGCCCGGGAGCTTGGCGAATTCATCGATTAGCCGGGCAACCGGCTCGACTGTAACTTTTGGTCGCACACCCACCTCGATAGCTGCTTCGCCACGCGCCCGCACCTCTGAGTATAGCAAACGCTTGACATCTCAGAGATTTCCGCGCTCAGTCTTCTTCGGCCAGGTAGACGAGCCGCCCGCGTGGCCCGTCGCCTGGACCGACGATCCCTTCCGCTTCGAGCTGTTCCATGATGCGCGCAGCGCGGTTGTAGCCGATCCGCAGGCGACGCTGCAGCATCGAGGTCGATGCCGTGCCTTGCTGGCGCACGAGCTGGCGGGCCTGCTCTAGGAGCGGATCCTCCCGGCCATTGTCGGTCTCTGCATCCTCCAGATTGAGCCAGGCGGGGTCATACTGCGGGTCGGGCGCCACCGTTCGCCAGTGCTCGACCAGATATTGGAGGTCACGGTCGTCGATGAACGATCCCTGGATCCGCTGTGGCCGAGCGGCATCCGGCGGCAGGAAGAGCATGTCGCCCCGACCGAGCAAGCGCTCCGCGCCGGGCATATCGAGGATCACCCGGCTGTCCGTCTGCGAGGTCACCGCGAACGCAATGCGCGCGGGCACGTTGGCCTTGATGAGACCGGTCAGCACGTCCACCGAGGGACGCTGGGTGGCGATGAGCAGGTGGATACCCGTCGCACGGGCCATCTGGGCGAGCCTGACCAGCAGTGTTTCCACCTCGTCGGGCGTCGTCAGCATCAGGTCGGCCAGCTCGTCGATGATCACCACCAGGTAGGGAAGCGGCTCCAGCGAGGGGTCTTCCTCCCGGCGCAGCCGGTAGCCGTCCAGGTTGCGTACCCCGAGCTTGGAGAAGAGCTGGTACCGGCGCTCCATCTCTTGCAAGACCCGGCGGAGCGCACCGACGACCAGCCCCATGTCGGTCACGACCGGCCGCTTGAGGTGCGGCACACCGTCGAATCCGGCCAGCTCGACCATCTTCGGATCGATCAAGAGCATCTGCAGCTCTTCGGGGCGTCGCGTGAGCAGGAAGGTCGCGATGATGCCGTTGATGCAGACCGACTTGCCCGACCCGGTGGCTCCGGCGATCAGCAGATGCGGCATCTTCGTGAGATCGGCCACGACATACTGGCCATTGACGTCGCGGCCCAGAGCCAGCGGCAGGTTGGCGCGGGAGCGCTGGAAGGCAGCCGACTCGATCGTCTCGCGGAGCCCGACGGTGTGGATCGTCTCGTTGGGCACCTCGATACCGACACGCGCCATGCCCGGCACCGGCGCCTCGATCCGGATCGCCTTGGCCGCCAGCGCCAGCGCCAGGTCGTTCTGCAGCTCGGTGATCCGCCGCACCTTCACGCCCGGCCCCGGCTCGAGCGTGAAGAGCGTGACGGCTGGGCCGGGATAGACCTCCCGCACGCGCGCATCCACCTTGAAGCTGGCCAGCGTCTCCTGGATCACCGCCGCCTTGCGGTGCAACTCGGCCGGGTCCGGCGCGCCGCTCTGGTAGAGCTTGAGCCTGGTAAGGTCAGGTAGCGGGGCCGGCGTGACCGGCTCGGGCAACGGCTCGGTCACCTGCTGAGGCGAGCCGCCTCCCGACGGCTCTTCGCCTGCTGCCTTGCGCCGCCGCTCGCTGCGCCCGGCCGGCTTCTCCGCCTTGACGCCGGTCTGTGGCAGCGTAATGATCGGCTGGATCTCCTTGGTCTCCCGGACCTCGCCCGTCGCCGGGCCGTCCGGCTTCTGGCTCCGGCGCTCGGCCTCAGCCGGCGCCGGGCGAGTCGCCGCACGGGCCGCCTGGCGCGCGGACTGGAGAGCCCGCCATCGGGCCGGTAGCGCGAGCAACTCGGCGCCGGTGGCGAAGGCTAGCCCAGCACAGCCGATCGCGAGCGCCAGCAGCCCGGCGCCGATCTGCCCCCCCACGAGCTGCAGAATCCCGCTCACACCGGCGCCGACGTACCCGCCCGCCTCGCTGATCCGCTCGGCGCCGCGCAGGTCGAGGAAGGCAAGCACCGCCGCAGCGTAGAGCGCCAAACCCAGGCCACGCCGCCGGCTGGCCGCGGGATGCTGGGAGAGGAGCAGCTCGCCGGTCAACCACAGCGCACACAGCGGTACCAGAAATGCGCCGCGACCGAACAGTTGCCGCAAGCCGTCGGTTACCCATCCGATCGCCCCGTAGGAGGAGCCGAGCCCGAGAAGCGCCCCGGTCATCAGCAGCGCCACGGTGAGCACCAGCAGGGCTGTCGCCTCGCGGGCCACCCGCTGCGGGACGTCGATCGGCAACAACCAGCGACGCATCTTGCCGGCCGCTTTGAACGGCGCGGTCAGTGGCATCGGGCCGGTCTGAGCGGTCGTCCCCTTCGTCCGTCTTCGCGCCTTCCCCGAGCGAGCCACCCTGTGCCGCATCACCTTTCCTGTACGTTCACTGTGTCCGGACACAGTATAGCACAGCTCCCAACGTTCCTGGCTCGCGCCGGGGCTGGCAACGGCTCTCGGAGCCGGCTGCTAGAACAGCCGCATCTGCTCCGGCTTCGGCTCCTCGGCCCCCGGTGCGTGCTGGCTTCGTCGCGCCTCCTCGAGGATCGCCGGCAGCTTGGCCATGTCCTGTTCAACGATCGACTTGAGGGCAGGCTGGTGTAACGCTGCCGCCGGGTGGTACATCGGCACCACGACATACTCCCCGAACCGGCGGGGCTGCCCGTGGATGCGCGAGATCTTCTCCGTCGGGAACCAGCGCGCCATCGAGTGACGCCCGAGCGTCACGATAACCCGTGGCTGGATCGCCTCGATCTGCTCGTCCAAGTACGGCGCGCAGGCCGCGATCTCGTCAGGCAGGGGATCACGGTTGCCCGGTGGGCGGCACTTGACCACGTTCGTGATGAAGACGTCCTCTCGCTTCAGCCCGATTTTGTCCAGCATCTCGTTGAGGAACTGCCCGGCCGGGCCGACGAAGGGCCGGCCCTGGCGATCTTCGTGCCACCCCGGCCCCTCGCCGATAAACATCACCTCCGCGCGAGGGTTCCCCTCTCCTGGCACAGCATGAGTCCGGCTCCGGTGGAGCTCGCACCTGGTGCAGACGCGCACCCGCGCCGCCACGTCTTCGAGAATCTCCTCCGGAGACCGCTCTCGTTCGCTACTCATCTACTCGACTCCATCCTCCACGCAGAGGCGCTCGCCGCCTCGACGACTCCCAAAGGATCGGACTTCGCTCCCCCTGCTACTGTTCCAGCCACTGGCGCGCCTCAGCCAGAAGCTGGCCGACCAGCTCAGGCTCGGGGGCTTCCACGTACACGCGCAGCAGCGGCTCGGTCCCTGACGGCCGGATCAGCACCCAGGCCCCGTTCTCCAGATAGAGCTTTAACCCATCGAGCCGCGACTCGTCCACTACTGCTAGCCCCGCGAGCCTGGCCGGCTTGGCCGCGCTCTGGAGCCGGCTTCGGACGGCATCGCGCCGCGCGGGCGGGAGCGGCAGATCGAGGCGACGGTAGGCCCAAGTGCCGACGATCTCTTCTAGCTCATCGAGCACCTGCGAGAGCGGCCCGCGACGCTGTCGCAGCAGGTCGAGCAGCAACAACCCGCAGAGCAGACCATCGCGCTCCGGCAGGTGGAGTGCCACCGCGATCCCCCCGCTCTCCTCGCCGGCGATGATGGCCCGGTGCTCCTGCATCGCCTTCGCCAGATAGGGAAAGCCGTTCGGAGTCTCGATGACTGTGACGCCGTAGTGCTGCGCCAGCCGATCCAGCATCGCCGACCCATTCACCGAGCGCACCATCGGCCCTCGCAGTCCGCGCAGATCGAGGAGATAAAACGCGACGAGCGCGAACACGTGCTGCGCGCTGACGTAGGCACCACGCTCATCGATCACGCCCAGCCGGTCGCCGTCGCCATCGAACGCCAGGCCCAGGGTGGCCCGCCCGTCGACGACCGCGCGCTGGAGCTTGCCGAGGTTCTGCTCCACGGGCTCCGGACCGCTGATCCCCGGGAACAGCGGGTTGTGCGCGGCATTGATCTCGACACACTTGGTCAGATCGCCGTTCAAGAGCTGCGGCAGCAGGCCAGCCGTCGTCCCGTAGAGCGGGTCGGCGATGACGGTGAAGCCCGCCGCCCGAATGGCCTCCACCGGCGCGACGCGCTCCAGGCGCTCCAGGTAGGCATCGAGGGGCCGCACGTCGGTGATATTCCCTCGGGACGGCGCCCGTGGCCCTGGCTGGCTCCGGGCGATCCGCTCTTCCAGCGCCCGGTACAGCTCCGGAGGTGCCGAGGTGCCCGCCGCTGTCTTGATCTTGACGCCGTTGTAGCGCGCTGGATTGTGCGAAGCGGTCACAACCAGACCGCCATCGGCCCCGAACTGGGTGATCACGAAGCTGACCACCGGCGTCGGTACCGGCTGCCGGCACATCAGCACGTCGACCCCCGCGAGCGAGAGCTCGTCCGCCAGTGCCTCGGCGAAGAGATCGGACGCAAAGCGACGGTCGAAGCCTAAGACGACGCGCGGGCGCCGATCCAATCCCTGCTCGTAGAGGAACTCCGCATAGGCACGCCCCACACAGCGAATCGTCTCCACGGTGCAATCATCGGCGATGATGCCACGCCAGCCGTCGGTACCGAACCGGATGCCCGAACAGCGGTCACTCACCAGTAGCCGTGTCCCCTCCCAGAACGATCGGCACGCCTGTCCCCTCTCGATCAGGCGGTGCATCTTCCTCGTCGAGCTGGCCGGCCAGCAACGTTGTCTCCGGGAGCGACCTCCCGTGCCGCACCACCTCGAGCCAATCGGGCTGCCCAGGTAGCTCGATGACGCTCGGGTGCCCGGCGTGCTGCCGCAGCCAGCGCCCGATGATATGGACTTGATCCAGGCTTTCCTGATCGACCGGCCACGAACCCGCAGCCTGTGCCCGCTCCCACGCGGCCCGCAGCCGAGCGGCGACTGCGTCGTCGCGCTCCCCTGCCGGGGCCCGAACCTGGGCCCAGAGCCGGCCATGGACGATGAGGAGGAACTCGCGGGCACCCTCCTCCGGGGAGGGCGTCACGACTACCACCGGCGCGCGGCCGACCGTCTCGTCGACTAGTTGCTGGGCCAGGATCAGGCCCTGCGCCCGGCGGATCAGGTCGCGCAGCCGGGCTGCTCGCTCGAAGTCGAGGCGCTCAGCCGCCGCCGTCAACTGGCGGTGGAGCGCGTCGATGACGTCGTCTCGCTCACCACGCAGGAAGGCCAGCAATTCCCGGACCATGCGCCGGTACTCTTCGCGGTCGGCACGGCCCACGCAGGGCCCCAGGCACCGCCCGAGCGCAAGCTGCAGGCACGGCGAGCCGTAGCTCTTCGCCGTGCGAAAGGATCGGCTGCACGTGCGCAGCGGATACACCTCATGGATCAGCTCGACCGCGGCACGGGCGGCGGCGGTGCTGCGGAACGGCCCCAGGTAGCAGGCCCCGTCATCGGCGCGCTGCCGGGTGAGGATCACCCGTGGCCAGGGATTGGCGAGCTCGACCTTGATGTAGGGATAGCTCTCGTGGTTGCGCTGCTGCGAGTTGTACGGCGGCTGGTACCGGCGGATGAATTGCG
Organism: Thermalbibacter longus; assembly: GCF_023806485.1. GTDB lineage: Bacteria > Chloroflexota > Chloroflexia > Thermomicrobiales > Thermomicrobiaceae > Thermalbibacter > Thermalbibacter longus. The sequence goes on along the minus strand of NZ_JAMSLR010000002.1, from coordinate 366,672 downwards.
ACTCGAGGAGCAGCGCCTCCAGTTCGGAGCCGGTCTCGATGGCCTCGATCTCGGCGACCGACTCGAGCAGCCCGTCCATCTTGCGCGTATAGCCGAGCGGCTGCGAGTAGTACGAGGACACGCGGCGACGCAGGTTCTTGGCCTTGCCGACGTACAGGACACGCGCCTGTCCGTCGCGCATGAGATAGACGCCTGGACGCTCCGGGATCCGCTCCAGGTGGGCACGATCGAGCAGCGCACGCCCTCGGGCCACCGCCTCGACCACAGCCGGCGCGACGCCGGCCGACGCCCGGCGCAGGCTGTCGAGATCGTGCAGGCCGTTCGCCCGGGCCCGCTCGGCGAGCGCGAGGAAGAGCTGGGCGGTCGCCTCGGCGTCGGGGAGCGCCCGGTGCCGCTGGGTTTGCGGCACCGCCAGCGCTCGGCAGACCACGTCCAGCGTCAGCCGGCCGACCTCCGGAACCAGCCGGCGAGCTAGCGGCAGCACGTCGAGCGATTCGTTCACCACCGGCGCCCGGCCGACCCGCCGCAGCTCCATGTTCAGGAAGTCCAGATCGAAGGCCAGGTTGTAGCCGATCAGCAGGTCTTCGCCCAGGAAGGCCAGGATCTGGTCAGCGACCTGTCTGAACGTCGGAGCGGTGACCAGCATCGCCTCGCGGATGCCGGTAAGCTGGGCGATGTAGGCCGGCAGGCGACGCTCGGGGTTGAGCAGGACTGCCATGCGTTCGACCGGACGGCCGTCCCGGTAGCGCACGGCTCCGAACTCGATCATCCGATGCCGAGCCGGGCGCAAGCCGGTGGTCTCCACGTCGAGCGCCACGAAGTCGACCGGGAGCGGCACCTGGTGGCCGTTTCGCCGGTCGTCGCGCAGTGCCCAGCATCCGTCGGGTCGAAGGGTGATCCGCTCATCGTCGCTCAGCACCTGGCGCAGCAGCGGCGCCCATAGCCGCTTGTTCCCCGCCGACCCGAACACGTGCCGGATCAACACGTCCTCAGGGACAACACCCCCGTGCTGCCGGATGAACCGGTAGGCGCGCTGGCGCAACTGCTCGTAGGCGACCCCTGCTTCGGCCATGTCCCGTCTTCACCTACCCGGCCAGTCTACCGTGAGCGGCGCCGAAGGTGTACGGACACTGAGTGCGCGGTATACTTCGCGGCGAAGCGCGTGCGTGATGGCGGAGCTAGTCGGGAACACCAATGCGAGCAGCGATCAGGAGGGAGCCGCGATGTCTACCGTGCCTCCCGAAGTCCGCGCCCGGGTCGAGGAGCTCCGGCGTCTGATCCATCGTTACAACTACGAGTACTACGTCCTCAACCAGCCGACTGTCAGCGACGCGGAGTACGACGCCTTGATGCTCGAGCTCCGCAAGCTCGAGGAGCAGTACCCCGAGCTTATCACGCCGGACTCGCCGACGCAGCGAGTGGGGGCACCGCCGGCCGAGGGGTTTGCGACCATCCGCCACGAGATCCCGATGCTCAGCCTGAGCAACGTCTTCGACGAGCCCGAACTCCGGGCGTGGGCCGAGCGCGTCTACCGCCTGAGCGGCCGGCGCGACATCGAGTTCGTCACCGAGCCGAAGATCGATGGGCTCGCCGTCTCGATCCTCTACGAGGACGGGGTCTACACCCGGGGCGCGACGCGCGGCGACGGCTTCACCGGCGAGGACGTGACCGCCAATATCCGCACCATCCGCACCATCCCGCTGCGGATCTATCCGCCGGACGGCACTGGATTGCCGGCAGTGCTGGAGGTTCGCGGCGAGGTCTACATGCGGATCAGAGACTTCAACGAGCTGAACCGGCAGCGCGGGGAGCAGGGTCTACCGCTGTTCGCCAACCCGCGCAACGCGGCGGCAGGCTCGCTCCGCCAGCTCGACCCGAATATCACCGCCTCACGACCACTGCGCTTCGCCGCCTGGGATATCGGCCGCTTCGAGGGCATGGCTCCGCCACCGACACACGCCGCCGTCCTCGACTACCTGCGCCAGCTCGGCATCCCAGTGGTGCCCGACTACAAGGTCTGCGCGGATGTGGACGAGGTGCTCACCGAGGTGCGACGGTGGCAGGAGCTCCGAGAAGAGCTGGACTACGAAGCCGACGGTGTCGTCATCAAGGTGAACGACCGCGCGCTCTACGAGGATCTCGGCGTCGTCGGGCGCGAGCCCCGCGGAGCGACCGCGTTCAAGTTCCCGGCGATCGAGAAGACGACGACCGTGCGCGACGTGATCTGGAGCGTCGGGCGCACCGGCAAGCTCACGCCGATCGCCATCCTGGAGCCGGTTCCGATCGGCGGAGTGATCGTCGAGCGCGCTAGCCTGCACAACGAGGACGAGATCGCTCGCCTGGGCGTGATGCTCGGCGATGCGGTCGTGGTGCAGCGCCGGGGCGACGTGATCCCCAAGGTGATCGCGGCCATCCCAGCCCGCCGCGATGGCGACGAGCGGCCGATCGTGCCGCCGGAGAACTGCCCGGTCTGTGGGGCTCACGCCGTCCGGCTCGAGGGCGAGGTCGACCGCTACTGTGTTAACTCGAACTGTCCGGCCCGGCTGAAGGCCCAGGTGCGCCACTTCGCTTCCCGCGGCGCTATGGACATCGAGGGGCTCGGCGACAAGCTGGCCGACCTGTTCGTCGACCTGGGCTTGATCCGCTCGCTCCCCGACATCTACGAGCTCGACTGGGCACAGATCCGCGAGCTGCACGGCTTCGGTGACAAGCGCGTGCAGAACCTGCGGCAGGCGATCGAGCGCAGCAAAGAGCGACCGCTGGAGCGATTCATCTTCGGCCTCGGCATCCGGCATGTCGGCGAGCGGAACGCCCGGCTGCTGGCCGAACGTTTCCGTTCGATCGACCGGCTGAAGGAGGCAAGCCTGGACGAGCTGCTCAGCATCCCCGGATTCGGCCCCACCGTAGCCCAAGCGGTGTACGAGTTCTTCCGCGAGCCCCGGAACCTGGAGATGATCGAGCGGTTCCGCCGCCTCGGCGTGAAGTTGGAAGAGGAGGCGCCAGCGCCGCGCGCGGCGCGCGGCCCGCTCGCCGGCAAGACGGTCGTGCTCACCGGCCGGTTGGAGTCGATGACGCGCTCCCAGGCCGAGGAAGCGCTACGCCAGGCCGGCGCGCACGTTACCAGCTCGGTCTCGAAAAGCACCGACATCGTCTTCGCGGGCGAAGACCCAGGTAGCAAGTACCAGCGCGCGCAGCAGCTCGGCGTCACCATCCTGGGCGAGGAGGACTTGCTGCGGATGCTGCGCGAGTCCGGCGTCTCGATCCCTGAGGCCGCCGCGGCGAGCTGACGGCTCTCTTGCACGGGCACGGCCGGCGGCCTTGTCTCCGTAGTCCCCAGACTGGCAGCCCTGGCTGAAACGTGTCCCGTGTCGCACCGCAGAGACCGCGGGCATGCCCCAGCTCCGGGGACTGTGCTCTGCCTAGGGCTCGACCCGTCCAGAGGCGAAGTTCTCGATCCGAATCGGCTCGATCTGGTCGGCAGGCGTGAAGCCGAACACCTGGGCATAGAACGAGAGCTCCGCCTCGAAGCAGCGCTGGAGCGTCTCGGCTCGGCGAAAGCCATGGCCCTCGCCGGGGAAGAGCAGGTAGGCGTAGGGCCGCCGCCGCGCCCGGAGCGCCTGCACCATCAGCTCGGCCTGTTCCGGCGGAACCACACGATCCTCGGAGCCTTGCAGCAGCAACAGCGGCGCCTCGATCCGGTGCGCGAAATGAACCGGTGAGCGCTCGCGGTAGACCTCTTGCGCCTCAGGGTACGGGCCGACCAGGCCATCGAGGTAACGCGACTCGAACTTGTGCGTCGAGCGCACGAACGCTTCCAGGTCGGACAAGCCGAAGTAGCTCGTCCCCGCGGCGAAGACGCGGTGGAAGGTGAGCGCACAGAGCACGGTGTAGCCGCCGGCCGAGCCGCCGCGGATCGCCATACGCCAGGGATGTACAAGGCCGTTCGATGCCAAGTAACGGGCAGCGTTCAGGCAATCGCGCACGTCCACGATGCCCCACTCGCGCTTGAGGCGCTCGCGGTAGGCGCGTCCGTAGCCGGTACTGCCGCCGTAGTTCACGTCGACGACCGCGAAGCCGCGGCTCGTCCAGAACTGGATGCCGACGTTGTAGTCCGGTCGCACGTGGCCGGTCGGCCCGCCGTGGCAGAAGACCAGCAGCGGCGGCCGCTCCTCGGGCGGCGCCCGAAACTCGGGATTCGTTGGTGGGTAGTAGAAGGCGTATGCCTCCCGGCCTCCATCGGTGGGAAAGACGAGCGGCTCCGGGGAAGAGATCCACTCAGGAGACAGCGGATCGGTCACGCTCTGGCAGAGTGTCGTCCACTGTCCCGAGGCGAGATCGAGCTCGACCACGGACGCTGGGAGGCTGGGCGCGCCGGCAATCAGCCACACCCGGTCGCCCCGGGCCGGGTCGCCAACCACCATCCAAATCGCTTGCCACGGCACCTCCAGGCGGCTGAGCCGGCCATCGCGCTCGACGACGACGAGCCGGTCGACACCCTGCTCGCAGATAGCGCAGACGAGGCGACCATCGGGCAGCACCGCGTAGCGCGACTGGCCGAAGGTCCAGTGCGGCTCTCCGAACTCCGCCTCGAGCGAGACGACCGCCTGCGGCTCCGAGCCGTCCTGCCAGCGATAGGGGTTCCACCAGCCGGTGCGATCCGAGAGGAAGTAGAGCTCGCCGTTCGGCCCCCACTGCGGCTGCGTGATCGACTCGCCCGGCCCACCGGCGAGCTGGCGAGCCTGGCCGATCGAGCCGTCCTCGGCTAGCTCGGCCAGCCAGAGCTCGGTGCCGTCCCAGGGCATCGCCGAGTGATCCCAACAGAGCCAGCACAGCCGCCGGCCGTCAGGGCTGATACGCGGCGCGGCGTAGAAGTCCCGGCCGGTCGCGATAACTCGCGGGGCGGCGCTAGCGTCAGTCGGGATCGTCACCAGCTCGTTGGTCACCGACCCATCGGCCTCGTGCCGCTCGCGCACGGCGACGATGAAGCGTCCACCGGGAGCGACGCGCCCGTCGGCGTAGCGCAAGCCTGCCGGCAGTGGCGGCTCCGGCGTGATCGGGATCGGGTCTCGTCCCGGATCCTGCTGGTAGAGACGCTGATCCGGAAAGTGGCTGAAGAAGATCGTTCCCTGGTGGAGGATATATGCGCCCCCGCCGTACTCGTGCACGCGAGTGCGGACATCGAATCCCGGCGGGGTAACATCGCGCGGCGGCTCCCCATCGCTGGCTCGCACGACGACAGCACGACCCTGTTCGGCCGGCCGGTTCTCGATCCACCACGTCGCCCCGGTGTCTCGTCGCAGCTCGCCCAACCGGACGCTCCCCCGGGCAGCCCAGCTCGCGGTGATCGGCGAGCGCCAGGTGCCGTACGGTGCCGTCACTCGGGAAGACATCTGAGCACTCCTCTCCGAGGGCATCGAGATCGGGAGGCTATGACCCACTCGCGTGATCCCGTCGGGATGATTCTGTCACGAGCGCGCTGAGTCTGCCATCGATGTCCGATCCCAACACAGCTCTTCTGCTATGCTTGGCCTGGACGACCCCAGCATGGCCAGCACTGGCGCGAGCTGGCGCCAGTATGCCGTGATGGCGCGGCCGACCCTCTGGCCTTGCCAGTTCAGCCTCGCGAAATCTGCTCTCGAAGAAGAGGAAGTGCCCGATGCCGAACCGCCTGCAACACGAGACCAGCCCATACCTCCTCCAGCATGCCGACAACCCGGTCGACTGGTACCCCTGGGGAGAAGAGGCCTTCCGGGTAGCGCGCGAGCAGGACAAGCCGATCCTGCTGAGCATCGGCTATTCGGCCTGCCACTGGTGCCACGTGATGGAACACGAGTCGTTCGAGAACCCTGAGATCGCCCACCTGATGAACGAGCTGTTCATCAACATCAAAGTGGATCGGGAAGAGCGCCCGGATCTGGACGAGCTCTACATGAGCGCCGTCCAGGTGCTCACTGGCCACGGAGGCTGGCCACTGACTGTGTTCCTGACTCCAGACGGCAAGCCGTTCTATGGCGGAACCTACTTTCCGCCCGAGGATCGCGGCCAGATGCCAGGGTTCCCGCGCGTCCTGCTCGCCGTGGCCGAGGCGTACCACCAGCGGCGCGACGAGGTCGAGCGGGCCTCGAGCGAGCTGGTCAAGCATCTCGAGCAGCAGTTCCGCCTGCCGCTGGAGCCCACCAGCCTGCAACCGTCGCTGCTCGACGAGGCCGCGCGGAACCTGGTACCGCACTTCGACCGCGAGCACGGCGGCTTCGGCGGGGCACCCAAGTTCCCGTCGCCGATGCCGCTCGAGTTCCTGCTGCGCACCTTCAAGCGCACCGGTGCGCCCCGGGCGCTCGAGATGGTGACGATCACCCTCGACCGGATGGCGCGCGGTGGGATCTATGATCAGATCGGTGGCGGGTTCCATCGCTATGCAGTCGATGCCGTCTGGCTGGTGCCGCACTTCGAGAAGATGCTCTACGACAACGCGCTGCTGAGCCGCGTCTACCTGCTGGCCTACCAGGCGTCCGGGAACCCGTTCTTCCGCCGGATCGCGGAGGAGACCATCGACTACGTCCTCCGGGAGATGACGAGCCCCGAGGGCGGCTTCTACGCGACGCAGGACGCCGACAGCGAGGGCGAGGAGGGCAAGTTCTACCTCTGGACGCCGGAGGAGATCGAGGACGTACTCGGCTCGGAGCAGGCCCGGGTCGTGATGCGCTACTTCGGGGTACGCCCGGGTGGCAACTTCGAGGGCAAGAGCATCCTCTACATCCCACACGACCCTCGCCAGGTGGCCGCCGAGCTCGGGCTCGAGCTCGACGAGCTCGAGCGCGCGATCGCCGATGCCCGCCGCAAGCTGTACGACGCTCGGGCTCGACGGGTATGGCCAGGACGCGACGAGAAAGTGATCGTGTCCTGGAACGGCTTGATGCTTCGCGCCATGGCCGAGGCCGCAAGCGTGCTCGGCCGTGAGGACTACGCCGCGGCGGCAGTACGAAACGCCGAGTTCCTGAGTTCGACCGTCGCGCGCGACGGCCACCTCTTCCACGTCTACAAGGACGGCCGAGCGAAGATCGAAGGGATGCTCGAGGATTACGCCTACCTGATCAACGGGCTGGTGTCGCTCTACGAGGCGACCTTCGAAGCCCGCTGGATCGCCTGGGCCCGCGAGCTGGCCGAGACGATGCTCGCCGAGTTCAGCGACCCGGAGCAGGGCGACTTCTTCGACACCAGCGTGCGCAGCGAGGCGCTGGTCGCCCGGCCCAAGGGACTCTTCGACTCCGCCACGCCGAGCGGGAACGGGGCCGCCGCCGAGGCGCTGCTGCGGCTCTCTCTGCTGCTGGGCGAAACGCGCTACCAGCAACGGGCGACGGCCATCCTCGAGCGGTACGCCAGGCTGGCCTCCGAGCATCCGGTCGGCTTCGGGCAGTTCCTGATCGCGATCGACTTCGCGCTGGGCCAGCCGTTCGAGGTCGCGCTCGTCGGTGAGCCGTCAGCTCCGGACACGCGGGCGCTGCTCCGCGTCGTACGCGAGCCGTACCAGCCGTATAAGGTGGTGGCTCTGCGGCAGCCCGGCGACGAGCAGGCCGCTGAGATCGTCCCGCTGCTGGCTCACCGGACTATGGTGGACAGCCGTGCGACCGCCTACGTATGCCGCAACTTCGCCTGCCAGCAGCCGGTGACGGAGCCGGAAGCGCTGGCCGAGCAGCTCGGCGTGGCGGTGCCATAGTCAGCGAATAGGAGCTGTCGAACCCTCGGCCTCTCTCCGAGTAAACCTGGAGAGAGGGCTTCGCTCTGGAGGCAGCGGCACCGTGGCATGGACCTACCGTCTCACGCGCTGGCGACGCGTCGTCAACGCGCTCGTGGGCGCCATGCTCCGGCTCGGCCTGCCGGTCCCACACACGTACCTGCTCACGGTCAGGGGGCGCAAGACCGGCCGGCTGTACACAACGCCGGTGACGCTGGTCGAGCGGGGCGCCCCACGCTGGCTGGTCGCGCCGTACGGAGAAGTCAACTGGGTGCGAAACGCGCGGGCGGCCGGGCACGTCACGCTCAGCCGCGGTCGACGCGTCGAGGCGGTGCGGATCCAGGAGGTTACCCCGGAAGAGGCTGCCGCGGTTCTCAAGGAGTACCTCCGCCAGGTACCGGTGGTTCGCCCCTACTTCGACGTCTCACCGGACGATCCGTTCGAGGACTTCGTCGCCGAGGCCCCTCGCCACCCGGTCTTCAGGGTTGTCGAGCCGGCCGTGGTCGAGACAACGGCACCCCGCTACGCGAGCGCGAGCCCAGCGCCTGGCTCTCACCCCGGGGACGGCGAGCCACGAGGCACGTGAGGCCCACGATCCCTGACACGTGTAGCGTCCTGTTAGTCGAGCCTGCCCTCCTCGCCTCAGTTGGTGTACAGTGGCGGCGCAGGTGCGTGCAGGAGGGAGACGGGTATGGCCACGCGCGAGGAGCTCGAGCAGCGCATCATCGAGGCGATCGATCTTCATCGGGATCTCATCCTCGAGGTCGCGGAGACGATCCGGCAGAACCCGGAGATCGCCTTCCAGGAATACCAGGCATCGGCACTGCTCGCCGCCAGCATCCAAAAATTCGGCTACGAGGTGGAGAAGCCGATCGGCGGGCTCGAGACCGCCTTCCGCGCCTCCCGCCACGGCCGGGCCGACGGGCCGATCGTCGCGGTGCTGGCCGAGTACGACGCACTGCCAGGCATCGGCCACGGCTGCGGGCACAACCTGATCGCCGCCTCCGGGCTGGCCGCCGCTATCGGGCTGAGCGCGGTGATGGACGAGATCGCGGGCATCTTCGAGGTCATCGGCTGCCCCGCCGAGGAGGCCGGCGGCGGCAAGATCGTCCTCCAGCAGGCCGGGGTCTTCGACGACGTCGACGCCGCGCTGATGGTGCACCACGCCGGCCACCAGACCGGGGTCGGCACGCGCTATCCGGAGGGGACCTGCCTGGCCGTGACCGAGCTGACGTTCGAGTACTTCGGCAAGCCGGCACACGCGGCGGCCGACCCGCAGAACGGGATCAACGCGCTCAACGCTGTGATCGCGCTCTTCACCGGCATCGACGCGCTGCGCCAGCATGTGCCGATGGAGACGCGCATCCACGGCATCATCACGCACGGCGGTGACGCGCCGAACATCGTGCCGCACTACGCGGCGGCCAGGTTCTATGTCCGGGCTGCTACCCTCGAAGACCTCGGGCGCGTGCTCGAGAAGGTGCGCCGGGTGGCCGAGGGGGCCGCGCTCATGACCGGTGCCGAGGTCGAGATCGAGCAGGGCGTGACCTGCTACGATGTGCGCCCGAGCTATGTGATCGGCCGGCGCTACCTGGAGCGCATGCGCCAGGTCGGCATGGAGATACGCTGGGAACACACCGGCCGCGGCATGTACTCGACCGACCTGGGCAACATCAGCCACCGCATCCCGGTGGCGACCGGAAGCTTCGCCATCAGCCCAGAGCCGATCCCCGGGCACTCGCAGCAGGTCGTCGAAGCCGCAGGCTCGCCGTTCGGCCAGGAGCAACTGCTGAAGGTCGCCAAGGCTATGGCTCTGACCGCGTTCGATTTGCTGACCGATCCGGAGCTGCTCGCCCAGGCCAAGGCGGAGCACGCCCACTGGCCACCATCCGGCTGAGACAGGGCCGAAGCCAGCAACGCCGCACTCTTCTCTTCTCCTCCAGGAGCTGACGTGACCGACCTGCCAGCGTCCCGCCACGCGATTGTGATCCTCAACCCCGAGGCCGGGCGCCGCGGGCCTGTCTCGACGAACGTCGCCGCGACCGAGGAGATCGCGCGCGCCCTCGATCTCGCCGGCCTGCGCTACGAGCTCATGGTGCCGGACGAGCCCGATGCGATCCCGCTGCTGGCGCAAGCGGCGGTCGAGCGCGGCGTCGAGCTGGTGGTCGCGGCCGGCGGCGATGGCACGGCCCGGATGGTCGCCGGCGCAGTAATCGGGAGCCGGGCGACGCTCGGGATCCTGCCGCTCGGCAGCGTGATGAACATCGCGCGGATGCTGGAAATCCCGCGGGAGCTCGACCAAGCGGCGGCGCTGCTGGCGACCGCGCCACCGGTGCCGATCGATGTCGGCGAGGTCGACGGGCAGCGCTTCTTCGAGGGCGTCTCGATCGGCCTGAGCAGCGAGGTCTTCCGCTTCGTCGACCAGCTCCAGCAAGGCCAGTTCAGCTCCCCAATGGCGTTCCTGCGCACTGTCCGGCGCTACCGGCCACGGAGAGTGAGGCTGCTGATCGACAATCGGCCGTTCACCGCCCGCGCGCTGGCTGTGGTGATCGCCAACGGGCCCTACGTCGGGGCGGGGCTGACGGTCGCACCGGATGCGCGGCTCGACGACGGGCTGCTCGACGTCGTGCTCTTCCGTCGCTTTTCACGTTGGGGCTTGTTGCGGCACTTCGTCGGCATCGCGTTCGGACGCCGCCGCTACCACCCGAGGATCATGACGCTAGCGGGCAAGCATATCCGCGTCGAGACACGCTCGCCGCTCCCGGTGCGCGCCGACGGCAACGACCTCGGCACCACGCCGGTCGAGGTGCGGATCATCCCGCGCGCCCTCAGGGCCATCACTGGCCTGCAGAGGCCGCATCTCTCCTGAAGGCAGCGTCCCCTCCCACCTCACCAGCGGGAGATCTCCGGATCCGGCACGACCGCTACGACCATCGGCGAGGCTGGCCCGCCCAGCCGCAACTCTACGCGAGCGCAGGTGTAGGCGTAGGCTTCGAACGGCTCCAGCCCATACTCGCCGGTCAAGAGCTCGTAGGCCTGGTCGAGGGCACGGCGCTGCGCCATCTGGAGCGTCTCACCCATGCCCAGGCAAGCCGTCGCGCCCGCCAGCCGCAGGCGCGGGTACCGCAGCGGCCGGCCCTTCTCTAGGTCAATCCGGACAGTCGCCCGACCGGCCGCCTCGATGGCCACCAGCGCCGGTTCGGCTCCCCCCATCGCAGCGTGGAGATCGCCGAGCGAGAGCAGCGCACCCGGCACCTGCACCGGCAGGGAGATCGCCGCGCCGGGCGAGAGCTCGCGCAGGTCGAGGTTGCCGCCCCAGGGATAGGCCGGGCTGAACGTCGAGCTCTCGCCGGCTGCCGGCGCCAGGCCGATGCAGCCGATCATCGGCGCCAGCGGCACCTTCAGTCGCTCCGACAAATAGACAAAGCCATCCTCGACCAGCACCGGCCGCACCTGAACAGTCCCCGTCTGCCTGCCGAGCCAGCCGAAGCCCGGGAGCCAGACGCTCCATGCCCGCTCGATCGCGATCTCTAGCACCTCGACCCGGAGCGCGTCCCCTGGCTCCGCACCCCGCACGAGCACAGGCCCAGTGACCGCGTTGAAGCGCTCAAGACCGATCTCCTCGACGCTCTCCCCGAGGGCGAGCCGCCGGTAGGCCTCATCGCTCGTCTCGAACGTCACGATCGCTCCCGGCTCGATCTCCAGGGCAGGCGGCAGGCTGGGATCGAAGGCGAAGGCGCGGTGATCCGCAGAGACCACGTGTGACGAGGTCATCGGACGCTCCTCGCTTAGCTGGCTGACCACGATCCCAATCTCATACTCTCCAGAGGGTAGTACACTCTCATGCGTACAAGGGTACGGGAGGCGCGCACACGGCGATGACGACGCAACCCCAGACCTACGTCATCGGCACGGCTGGCCACGTCGACCACGGCAAATCGACCCTGGTGAAAGCGCTCACCGGTATCGATCCCGACCGGCTCCGCGAGGAGAAGGAGCGGGAGATGACGATCGACCTCGGCTTCGCCTGGCTCTCGCTGCCGAGCGGGCGACGGGTGAGCGTCATCGACGTGCCGGGGCACGAGCGCTTCATCAAGAACATGCTGGCCGGGGTCGGCGGCTTCGACGCGGCATTGCTGGTCATCGCCGCCGACGAGGGGCCGATGCCCCAGACCGCCGAGCACCTAGCGATCATCGACCTGCTGCAGATCCGCCACGGGCTGGTCGCGTTGACCAAAGTCGACCTTGTGGACGAAGAGTGGCGCGAGCTGGTCACGGTCGAAGTGCTGGAACGGCTCCGTGGCACCGTGCTCGACGGCGCCGAGATCGTCGCGGTCTCGGCGGTGACCGGCGAGGGGTTGCCGGAGCTGGTCGCCGCGCTCGACCGGCTGCTCGAGCAGGTGCCACCGCACCTGGAAGCCGGCCACCCGCGCCTGGCCGTGGATCGAGTCTTCACCATGCCCGGTTTCGGCACGATCGTGACCGGCACGCTGCGTGGGGGGCCGCTCGAAGTGGGCCAGGAGGTCGAGCTGCTGCCGACCGGCAAGCGCGGGCGCGTGCGCGGCCTGCAGAGCCACCGGGTCAAGGTCGAGCGCGCGCAGCCGGGTTCCCGCACGGCAGTGAACCTCAGCGGGATCGCCGTCGAGGAGATCGAGCGGGGCCATGTGTTGACCACGCCCGGGTGGCTCCGCCCGACAACACTGCTCGACGCGCGCCTTCGGCTGATCCCCGAAGCGCCCCAGCCGCTGGAGCAGAACGACGAGGTGGACTTCTTCATCGGCGCGGCGGAGACGCTCGCCCGCGTGACGCTGCTCGACGCCGAGCGGCTCGATCCTGGCGGCGAGGGCTGGGTCCAATTCCGCTTCCCGGAGCCGGTGGTCGCGGTCCGCGGCGACCGCTTCATCATCCGCCGGCCTTCCCCCGGATCGACGATCGGCGGCGGAGTGGTCGTCGACGCCCACCCGCGCCGGCACCGTCGCTTCCGCCCTGAGGTCATCCGGGCGCTCGAGATCCTCTCCAGCGGTACTCCGCAGGAGCTCGTCCTGCAGGCGCTGGATCGGCAGCCGCGAGAGCTGCGCGAGGTGATCCAGCAAACCGGCTTGCCCGAGACGGAAGTCCGGGCGACCATCGAGGAACTGGCCGGGCGCGAGGAGATCACCCGGCTGGGCACGGAGAGCGGGCTCACCCAGACCACCCTGCTCATCCGCAGCGATGCGCTCCGGGCCCTCGCCGCCTCGCTCGCGGAGCTCCTGAACGCCTACCACGAGCGCTACCCGCTGCGCCGGGGCATGCCGCGCGAGGAAGTCCGCAGCCGGCTCGGGCTCGCCCCGCGCGCCTTCGACGAGGCCATGGCCGCGCTGGCTCGCCGGGGCGAGATCGTCGAGGAGGCAGACACGATCCGGTCGCCGCATCATCAGATCCGCTTCACGCCCGAGCAGCAGGCCCGCATCGACCGCTATCTCGCCGCGCTGCGCGCGCAACCCTACAGCCCTCCCGCGCCGGCCGAGTTCGAGCTGGAACCGGAACTCGTGGCGGCGCTGGTCGACACTGGCGCCATCGTGCGGGTGGACGAGGGGATCGTCTTCGCCCGCGAGACCTTCGAGGAGATCCAGCGCACGGTGCTAGAGCTGATCGACCGGCAAGGCAGCCTGACGCTGGCGCAGTTCCGCGACCACTTCGGCACCAGCCGCAAGTACGCGCAGGCGGTGCTCGAGTACCTCGACCAGCGGCGGGTGACCCGCCGGGTCGGCGATACCCGGGTGCGCTACGGGCATGGCTGAGCTAGCGCGCCCGGTCTTCCTAGCGCCCCACTACGACGACGTCGCGCTCTCCTGCGGCGGTACCGTGGCGGCGCTAGCCGAGCATGGCCTGCGCCCGGTGATCGTCACCTGCTTCGGCGGCGAGCCGGACGGCCCGCTCAGTCCCTTCGCCGCGTTCCAGCACCGCTGGCGTGGCCTGAGCGACGAGGAGGCCCTGGCGATCCGCCGGGCCGAAGAGCGGGCCGCGGCCGATGTCCTGGGCGCCGAGCCGCTCTGGCTCGGCCTCCCGGACGCGATCTATCGCGATGCCCGCTACCTCTCCGACGAGCAGCTCTTCGGCAGCCTGCACCCCGACGACGCCGAGCTGCTACCCCGCTTGCGGACGGCGCTCCGCGAGGCGCTCGCTGGGGCCGGCATCACGCCGGCCTGGTTCGCGGTGCCGCTCGGTGCCGGCAACCACGTGGATCACCAGCTCGTGCGGGCACTGGGGTACGAGCTGCGCCGCGAGGGCTGGACAGTCTGGGCCTACGAGGATTTCCCGTACAGCGCGCTCGGGGACGGGAGCCGCGAGCTGGCCCGCCTGGTCAGCGAGCACGCGGCGGCGGAACCGTGGCTGCAACCGCTGACCGACGGCCAGCTCCAGCGCCGGATCGCCGCCGTGCAGTGCTACGCCTCGCAGCTCTCGGTGATCTTCCGCCAACTCGGCGACCCGCGCGAGGCGATCCGCCAGGCGGCGGTGGAGGCCGGCGGGGGTCAGCCAGCCGAGCGCCTCTGGCTGCTGCGCGGGTAGGCAAGGGCCCCGAGGCAAGCGCATAGGTCTCGTACAGCGCAGGACTCCGCGGCGCCGGCTGGTTCCCGGGCTCAGGCTCCGACTAGGAGCGTCCCTCGCCCTCCAGCCCGGCGCCGGCGCGCGCCAGGCGAACCCTGGCCGGCTCTGGCAGGAAGCGCCGGAAGGCGAGCCAGTAGATCGCCGCGGCTGCCACCGTGATCGAGCCCCCCAACAGGAACAGCGGCTCGTAGCCGGCGCGGACGATGAGCTGGCCGCCGGCCCAGCCGCCCAGGGCCAGCGTGGCGTTCCAGCTCAAGAACGTCAAGCTGTTCGCCGTGCCCCTGACCTCCGGCGGGATGATCCGCATCGAGAAGTCGGTATGCAGCGGATCCGAGAGGTAGACGAAGAAGGTGCGCAGGGCGAAGGCGGCCGCGGCAGCCGGTAGGAAAGGGAGAAATCCCATCAGCACGAGGAACGGCGCCGAGGCCAGGCGAGCGGCCGCCACGCCACCGACCAGCCCGAGCCGCAGCCCGAGCCAGGGCGCCGCTAGCGAGCCCAGCACCTGCACCACGATCCCGAGCGAGCGGATCAACCCGACCGTGCCGGAGCCCGCGCCGAACTCGCGCATGAAGTACACGTTGACGAACGGCACGACCAGCCCGCCGCCTAGCGCCAGTACCAGGCCGGTCAGGACGAGCCGCCGTACTGCGCCGCTGCGCAGGCAGACCGTGAGCGTGGCCCGGCTGCCGAGCGGCGGCGGCGCATCGGCCGGGTCGCGCAGCCGCAGCAGCGGAACCAGGCAGCCGGCCGAAACGGCCCCGGCGGCCAGGAGCGTCAGCCGGTAGGCGGTGGGCAGCGGCAGGCTAGGCCACAGGGCCTGAAGCAGCTTCGGGAAGCCGCCAGCGTAGAGACTGCCGGCGATGCTGACGGCGACGAGGAGCGCCGCGGCCACGCTGAAGAGGTGCGTTCGCTCTTCCTCCGTGCTATTGGCAGCCAGGAAGGGCGCCTGGGCCACGTAGAGAAGGGTGACGCCGGCTGCCGCGATCAGCCCTCCGGCCAGGAGCAGCCAGTCGATCGTGACCGTGCACTCGATGAGGATGCCTAGCGCGGTGACCAGCGTGCCTAGCAGTAGCCCGCGCCGCGCGCCCAGCCGGTCGCACAGCAGCCCGGCCGGCAACGCCGCGACCGCTCCCCCAACCGTGCCCACGCCGACCAGCAGGCCGAGAAAGTCCTCGGAATACCCGATCTCGACGATGTAGAGCGTGAACAGGGTCGTGAAGGCGCCATAGCTCACGCCGAGCAGCCCGAGCGCCAGCAGGAGCAGCCGCGCGTTGCGGCTGAAGGCTCGAACGCGTCGCAGGTGCTCTCGGAGCTCAGCGAGGGCTGTCTGCATCGGATGCTCCCGACGTCAGGCATCCCGGGAAGCAGCAGACGACGCAGCGCGCGGCCGGGCCAGGGCTCGGCTCTCGATCCACTGCTTGTAGTGCCGGCCGATGTTGCCCATCTCGACCTGCCAGCCCGGCGGGTTGTCCGGCGTAAAGGTCAAGCAGCGGCGCTCGAAGCACTGGAGCAGGACATCACGCTCCTGCCCGCCGACCGGCACCGTGACCCAGTACGCCTCGGTGATCGGCAGGCCGACGAGTGCGAGCGCCGGGTTGAACAGCGACTCTTCCCGCAGCGACCCGTTCACCAGCACTGGTCCGCGGGCTTCCAGGAAGGCGGCGAAGACCGAGGCGACGCCGTGCCCCGTCTCCGGGAACGGTTCCCCAGACGTCACCTCGTAGCGCTCCAGCGACGGGTCAACGCGCACCAGGCCGTCCGGGCCGAGCCGCAGCGCGACTCGCGACCCGGCCGGCAGCGGTGGCGCGGAGAGCAGCGGCCGCAGGTCGGCATAGGTCGGGCCGGCCGAATCGGGGTCTCCCGCGACAGGCAGCTCGGCCGGCCTCAGGGTCGAGAACTCATCTAGGCCTACCTGCCGCTGACCGGTGATCAGCTCCCAGGCCAGCCGGCCGCCGGTCACGTACCAGCGGGCGTCCACGACGGCCAGCGGATCGGTGATCTCCATGCGCCCCTTCTCGAAGTACTGCACCCGACGCCAACCGTCCGGCGTACCGGCGTAGGGCTCGTGCACGACCGGCCCGAGCGGCTCGCCCCAGAGCCAGGTACGCTGGGCAAGGCCGGCCTGCACCGGCCCGTCGACCCGCTCCCGCCACCAGGCGAACACCCGGCCCGCCGCCTCGTCGCTCGCCGGGGGATCCAGGAGCACCCAGCCGTAGTCGAGCAGCCTGGCCGCGTCGTCGTACCAGTGCTCGAACGTCGAGCCGATCAGCACCACGACTAACCGGTGACCGGCGCGCTCGGCCACCTCGATCAGGCAGAGCCCGGCGTCGTCCGTCCAGCCGGTCTTGCCGCCGATGACCCCCGGGTAGCGCTTCGGGAGCTGGTTGCCGTGCTCGTAGGTGAAGCCCTCGGCCTCGTAGCGATCGGCGCCGAACATGGCCACGAAGGTCGGATTAGCCAGCGCCGCCCGCGTCAATACCGCGAGGTCGTAGACGGTCGTGTAGTGACCGAGCTCATCCAGGCCGTGCGGGTTCACGAAGTGGGTATCGGCCAATTCCAGCTCGCGCGCCTTGTCGTTCATCCAGCCGACGAAGCGGGCGCGCGCCGGCGGGTCGTCGCCCTCCGGGCTGCCACCCACCGCCCGGGCGATCGCCATCGCCGCGTCGTTGCCGCTGCGGAGCAGCAGGCCATAGAGCAGCGTGCGCAGCGTCACCTGCTGGCCAGCTTCGAGGTTCGCTGTCGATTCTCCGATCAGGTCGGACTGGACGATCTGAACCCTCTGGTCGAGGTCGCCGCGCTCGAGGGCGACCAGCGCGGTCATGACCTTGGTCAGGCTGGCCATCGCGGTGCGGTCGCGCTGGCGGGCGCCGTCGAGGATCTGGCCGGTGTCGGCATCCATCACGATCCAGTGCGTGGCGGCCACGACCGGGCGGGGGATCGGCGAGGCGGCGAGCGCCTGGCTCGGAAGCAGCGCCAGCAGTGCCACCAGCACCGCCAGCACGCACGCCCACCGACCCACGCCTCAGCTCCTGCTCCCTTGCCTGACCAGCACCGTGATCATGGCAGACGGGGCCGGTCGGAGACAAGCCGGAGGGCGGGTTTCACACGTCGCCGCCCCTGGTCAGTTGCATGCCTGGAAGCGCATCTCTCAGGGCAACCCGAGGCAGGTATGTATCGAAGACCGGACATCGAGCCGCCCGCAGTCTCGCTTCTCTAGCCATGAGAGTTTGCACGAGCCCGGTTAGGCGTCCCGGGGCTACTTACCGCTCTGCCTGCCCGGCCAGCCACCCAGCCGCCACCTCGAGCGCGCGCTGCACATCGTCGTCGACGAACCCATCGATGACGACCACATGTATCAGCGATCCCCGCTGGAGCACAAGCGTTCGGACGACGTTGCCTTCACTCCCCGGCTGGGTACAGAGGAGCGCGCCCGCGGCCTTGGCCTCGCCTGGAGCCGCAGAGCGACAGCCCTCGAAGTGGCCTACCAGCCTCATCACCTGCGCGGCCTCCTTATCGCTGGCGTAGCGCGCGAGCTGATGAATCACCAGAAGGCCCGGCCGGTCAGGAGCTCCTGCCACTCCGATCTCGCGGCTATAGCCGGCCACGAAGCGCGGCGCGCCCGGGTCGCGCCCCAGAAGCAGACTCTGGCCCGGCAGGACGTTCAGCATATGACCAGGATCCTCCGGGTCGGTCAGCCCCTCGTGAGCGACCTGGGCCGTCGGCCAGAGCGACGCCGGAACCGCGAGCGATGCGAGATCGGGCTCTGGGCGACGGCCGGTCACGCCCGCCGCGAGCGCCGCGCCGGCAACCAGGGCCAGGGCCAGCCCAGCCAATGCCGGGCTGATCTTCAGTCTTCTCATTTCGTCTTCCTTCCAACCAACTCAGTCTAGCCACAGCGTGGCTTGATAGTTCCCGGGATCTGATTGCTCTCCGAATGGGTACGGCGGAAATTGTCCGAATAGCCAGCGCTTTGGCAGTAGAAGGACATTGAGATCGGCACCTCACCAGTCCTAAAGCGAGTCATGGCCCGGCGCTCGACGGCCAGGCCGGTGCACTCTCCAGCGGCACCAGATGCTCCCGGACCCATGGAGTAGCTGGCGGTCCGCTCGCCAGCGAAGAGAGCACCTGCGCGACGATCGTTGCGAGCGATTGCCCATTATATCGCTCGAGGTGTCCGACCGAGCTGCTCACCGTGCCGTTTGGATCGATCGTCCACCGTCCCTGGGCCCCGCCGTTCAAGCTGTACGTCGGGCTTGTGCCCGGTGGATTGGACGCGCGCAGGAACAGGAGGACTCGCTCACCGACGGCTAGGCCCTGCTCGAACGTATTCGTCTGCGTACACGTCCCGATGGTGCCGCCCCACTGGTGAACAGTGACGATATCGCCGGGTTGTCCACGCAGGCGCTGTTCAACGCGGACCAGATAAGGGGTATAGATGAGACGGCGAGATGGGTCGAGGGGATTGTGCGCGTGGCCCCAGACCGACGGTTGGCGCTCGATCACCGTCCCGATGATGACCTGGTGCGAGGTCCAGGCGAGCTCTTCGAGGCTATCGATCCGGACGATGCTGGCCGCGAGCGCACCGCTGCAGTCGCTGGGGATAGTGGTCGGTGCCGGCGGCGGGCTCGGAGCAGAGGCGGTGGCCGGGGAGACATCTCCCGCCTGTTCCTGGAGCGTTGCCCCCTCTGTCCCACAGCCGGCGATAGCGAGCGCGGCGGCGAGGGCAAGGATAGAGACGATCCGGCGTGTGGCCATGGACATCTCCTATCCCGTCGAACGAGGTCAAGAGAACGTCAATGGCAGGCGAAGCCACTCCGGCACCCGTAGATCACCCAGGCTGTGTCCCGATCATGTTGGTGAAGCGAGCGTTTCTTGACCACGACGAAGCCCTGAGCCCGTGAGCGTCATTCCTATACAAGTGGTTGAGCATCTCCTACCATGCGAGTTGCACCGCAATGGCAACCCCATAGCAGGAATCTGCAGTGATCGTCTGCCCTAAGACCGAAAACGTCGCCTTATTGCAAACCTAACACAGTGATGAGGAAGAGGTCACGACGGAAGTCCGCAACTGGGCCTAGGGATTTCCGCAACTCGCGGTACGGATTGCCGTAGTGCGGCTGCGAGCGGACTACCGCAGCAGCCCGCGCCGCATGGCCCGCACCGCCAGCGTGAACCCACTCGTCGCCCCTAGCTCCCGCTTCAGACGCGCCACTACCCCTTCCACTGTCCGCACGTGCACGCCCAGCAGCCGGGCGATCTCTCGCTGCGTCAACCCTTCGCCCAGGTGCCGCAGCACCGCTCGCTCCCGCTCGCTGAGCTCGCGTACCGGCTCCGGCTGGAGCCGCTGCCGCTGTGCCATCACGTACGCAGCGGCCACTGGATCCGAGATGACGACCACCCCACCCACGAGGGCAGCGTGCAGGACGATTTCCAGCCGCCGGCCGCGCAGGTCGCGCCAGAGCAGGTAGCCGGAGATGCCCACGTCGTCGAGCGCCAGCAGCTCGGCCGGGTCGTAGTCGTCGGCGAGCAGCACGAAGGTGGTCTGCGGCAGCGCGGGCCGCAGGCAGCGCAGCAGCGGGATGATCGACGTGCCCTCGACCTCCCGGGCGGCGAGAATGGCATCTGGGCAGATCTCCCGCATGTGCTCGGCCGCGGTACGCTGGCAGCCGAGCCGGCCACGCAGATGCCGGGCAGCGCTGCGAGCGTGCGGCGCACAGCCAACCAGCCGGGCTCCTCCCCTTCGATGATGAAGACACGCCGGTCGTCCACTGCGAGCCGGTTCCACCCTGGAGATAGAAACGTTTGATCGGTAGTATACTCGGCAGCAGGCGAGCCAGCCATGCGAGCGTCTCGCCGCTCGGTCACCCTTGAGATCCGGAGGTATGGGCGGCAACGCCTCAGCCTCTCCAGAGGTAGGGGCGAATGATTATTCGCCCCTACTGGTTTGCAAGGGCAGCCGGTCGGCCGCCTCCCAGAAGCACGATGGGTCGCGCGCCGGGAATCGTCTGCAATTCAGCGCACCAGGAGAGAGCGGGTGACGACTGGAGCAGCAGGAATGAGGGCTGTACGCACAGGCACAGGGGTAGGGACAGGGGCATCAGGGCAACCCTGGCGGTCACCCCGAGCAGCCCGGCAAGGCAGGAGCGACTGCCCAGCCCTGAGGCGATGTGATTCGGAACATCATGAGGAGCGGGCCAACGGCTCACCCCGGTGCTCTGATCGAGCTCGCGCACCCGGAGACGACGCGCTTATATTCGCCCGTCGTTTCTGATCCGACCCTCGATCCGGGCGTGCGCCCTAGGCGTTCCGCGCAGCGCGGCTGCCGCGACGGCGGTCCGACGTAGCTGCCTCCGCGAGCTGGTCGATCTCGGCGAAGAGGTTGGCCATCTCGATCGCGGCCATCGCCGCCTCGAACCCCTTGTTCCCCATCTTGGTCCCGGCCCGCTCCACCGCCTGCTCGATGGTGTCGGTGGTCAACACGCCGAAGATCACCGGCACGCCGGTCTCCAGCCCCACGTTGGCGATCCCCTTCGAGACCTCGGCCGCCACATAATCGAAGTGCGGCGTCGCCCCGCGGATCACCGCGCCCAAGCAGATCACCGCGTCGTACCGGCCCGTCTTCGCCAGCCGCTTGGCTGTGATCGGGATCTCGAAGGAGCCCGGCACCCAGACCACGTCGATGGCTTCGGCGTCGACCTCGTGGCGCAACAGGGCATCCAGCGCGCCGTCCAGCAGCTTGTTCGTGATGAACTCGTTGAATCGGCTGGCGACGATGCCGAAGCGTCGCCCACGCCCGGTTAGCAATCCCTCGATCGTCTGCAACCCGCGGCCGTTCTGCCCGATCGTCTCCATATCGCCCTTCCTCCAACGCTAGTCGTGTGTGCCCGGCATCGCGCGAGACAGCTCCGCAGCCGGGTGTGCCCCGTTGAGCTGCAAGAGATGTCCCAGCTTGTCGCGCTTCGTCTCCAGGTAGCGTCGGTTGTGCTCGTTCGCTGGGATCTCCAGCGGGACCCGCTCGACGATCTCGAAGCCGCAGTCGCTCAACGCCTCCACCTTGCGCGGGTTGTTCGTCAGCAGGCGTAGCCGCTGGATCCCTAGGTCGCGCAGGATCAGCGCCGCCTCGCGGTAGTTGCGCAGATCCGCTGGGAAGCCGAGCTCGAGGTTGGCCTCGACCGTGTCCAGCCCCTGATCTTGGAGGTGGTAGGCGCGCAGCTTGTTCAGGAGCCCGATCCCACGGCCCTCCTGTCGCAGGTAGATCAGCACGCCCCGGCCGGCCTCGCCGAGCAGCCGTAGCGCCGCCTCGAGCTGCTCGCCGCAGTCGCAACGCTGCGAGCCGAAGACGTCGCCGGTCAGGCACTCGGAGTGGACGCGCACCAGCACCGGCTCCTCACCGGAGACCTCGCCACGGATCAGGGCTAGATCGATCTCTTCGCCACCGAAGCGGCGGTACGCCACGATCCGGAAGTCACCGTACTCGGTCGGCAGCAGCGTCTCGGCGACGCGCAGCGACGGTCGCTCGCGAGCGAGACGGTAGGCGATGAGATCGGCGACGTGGATCAGCGTGATCCCGTGGCGCTCGGCAAAGCGCTCAAGCTCTGGCAGGCGGGCCATGGTGCCGTCCTCGGCCATGATCTCGCAGACGACGGCGACCGGGTGCAAACCAGCTAGCCGGGCCAGGTCGACCGACGCCTCGGTCTGGCCGTCGCGCTCCAGGACGCCGCCGGGGCGGGCACGCAGCGGGAAGACGTGCCCTGGCGTCACGAAGTCAGCGGGCGTGGACGCGGGTTCCGCCAGCTTCTGGATGGTGACGGCACGGTCGAAGGCCGAGATGCCCGTCGTCACCCCCTCGCGAGCCTCGACCGAGACAGTGAAGGCCGTCCCGAAGCGACTCCCGTTCGCCTGCGGTGGTACCATGAGCGGCAGCCCTAGCCGGTCGGCCCACTCCGGCGCCATCGGCACGCAGATGAGCCCACGGGCCTCGCGCGCCATGAAGTTGATCGCCTGCGGCGTGGCATGCTGCGCCGCGATGCTCAGGTCCCCCTCGTTCTCCCGATCCCGGTCGTCCACGATAATCACGAACTTCCCCTCCCGGAAGTCCGCGATCGCCCGCTCGACTCTCTCCCAGCGCGTCATCGTCAGCTCCCTGTACCGAACATTTCGGTCACCCGGATTCTCATGCATAGCCAGCCTGGCGCAGCAGCTCCATCGTCAGGCCGGTCCGCGGGGCCTGGCCGAGCAGCCGCTCGACGTACTTGGCAATGACGTCGACCTCCAGGTTCACCAGCGCTCCCACCCCCTTGCGCGGCAAGGTGATGTGCTGCTGCGTGTGATAGACGAGCGAGACGCTGAAGCTGTCGTCGTGGAGCGCCGCCACCGTCAGGCTGGCCCCGTCCACCGCGATGAAGCCGCGCTCGACCACGTAGCGCATCACCTCGGGCGGAGCGGCGATCCGGGCGACCAGCGCTTCGCCTTCGCCCCGCAGCGCGACGATTCGCCCGACGCCGTCGACGTGCCCCTGCACGTAGTGCCCCCCGAGCCGGCCACCGGCCGGCACCGAGCGCTCCAGGTTCACCAAGTCGCCCGGCCGCAGCCGGCCAAGGGTGCTCAGCCGCAGGGTGACCGGCTGGAGGCCAGCCACGAACGCGCCCTCGCTGAGCCGGGTGACCGTCAGGCAGACGCCGTCCACGCTGATGCTGTCGCCGACTCTCGTCCCCTCCAGAACCGCGCGACAGGCGATCGTCAGCTCGGCCCCGCCACCGCGCGCCTGCAGCGCGCGCACCGTCCCGATCTCTTCGACGATCCCGCTGAACATCACGCCACCTCCGAGACCGGTGGTACGGTCAGCCGCCCGGCGACCATCACGTCCGGCCCCAGCCGGCACAGCTCGACGCCCTGGAGTCGCCAGGCCTGATCCATGGTCGCCACGCCGCGGCCACCGACCGGGCCGGGAGCTTGACAGCCACCGACGAGCACCGGAGCGATGAAGGCGACGACCTGATCGACCAGACCGAGGTCGAAGAGGCGGCCCAGCAGCCGGCCACCGCCCTCGACCAGGACACGGTTGACCCCTCGCTCGCCGAGCGCGCGCAGCAGCGCGACCAGGTCGACGCCGCCCTCGCTGCCAGGCAAGATCAGGACCTCGGCGCCGGCCGCCTCCAGCGCGGCCAGCCGTTCGGCCGGCGCGCTGGCCGTGCAGGCGATCAGGGTACGTCCCGGCGTGTCCGGGTGGAGCATGGCTGCCGTCGCCGGCGTGCGCGCGCGACTGTCCACCACCACGCGCAGCGGGTGGTGCGGGCCGCCCTCGCCGGCCTCTTCCGGCGGCAAGCGCACCGTCAGCAGTGGATCATCGGCCAGCACCGTGCCCACCCCGACCAAGACCGCGTCGTGCTGGTCGCGCAGGCGGTGCGCTTCGCGACGAGCAAGCTCGCCGGTGATCCAGCGCGAGTGCCCACTGCGGGTCGCGATGCGCCCATCGAGCGTCATCGCGTACTTGGCCGTGACTTCCGGCAGGCCGGTGCTGAGCCGCTTGAGGTAGCCAGCGTTGACCAGAGCGGCTGCGTCGGCCTCCAGGCCTACCTCGACTTCGATGCCGGCGTCGCGAAGCCGGGCTAGGCCCCGCCCACAGACTTCCGGATACGGGTCGAGCAGGGCGACGACGACCCGCCGAACCCCGGCGGCAACGAGGGCCTCGACGCACGGCGGCGTGCGGCCATAGTGAGCGCAGGGTTCGAGCGTGACGTAGAGCGTCGCGCCGCGAGCGCGTTCCCCGGCCTGCTGGAGTGCGACGATCTCCGCGTGGGATCCCCCTGGCGGCCTAGTCGCACCCTCCCCGACGACCTCGCCCTCGCGCACCAGCACGGCACCTACCGCCGGGTTCGGCGCGACCCGTCCCTGCGCGCGCCAGGCCAGCGCGAGCGCCCGGCGCATCCACCGGCGATCCTCGTCCGACCAGGCGCGCGACGCTACCATGCTGCACTCCGCCCATGACAAATGACCCGAAGGCAAAGCCCTCGGGTCACATCGATCGAGGTTAGGCTGTGCCCAGCCAATGGCCAGGTGCAACCACCTTCTCCCATCCGGACTATACCGTCGGCCCCGGAGTTTCACCGGATCCTGCGGCCGCAGCCGCTCGCGGGCTATACCGCCGGTCGGGAATTGGCGCCGTCGCGCCTCACCCTGCCCCGAAGGTTTTGCACTGTCCAGTGTACCGAACCGAGCAGTCCACCGTCAATGCCCAAGACTCCTGGCATTCCCACTGTGCGGGGCCCGGCAGGCAGACATAGGTACAGCGATCCAGCAAAGACGGTGCTATATCTCGATCAGGAGCTTGCGGAGACCAGCGCGCCGGAGCGAAGCACGCAGCGCACCCGTCGGAGCTGGCCCAGCTCTTCCAGCGGGTTGCCGTCGACGACGAGGAGGTCGGCTCGCTTGCCTGGCTCCAGGGTGCCCAATGTCGCGCCCAGCCCGAGCACGTCGGCCGCGACGCGGGTCGCGGAGGCGAGCGCCTGATCTGGGGCCATACCGTACTCGCACATCAGCTCGAGCTCCGCGACCAGCGACGGGTGGGGCGTATCCGGTGAACCGGCATCGGTACCGGCGACGATCGGGATGCCCACGTCGAGCGCCATCCGAAAGCTCGACCGGTGCGCGTAGGCAGCCTGCCGCGCCTTGTGGACAGCGTATGCCGGGATCGTGCCAGAGCGGTTCTCGGCGATCGTCCGGTAGACCAGGAGCGTCGGACATAGCGCTGTCCCGCGCGCCGCCATCTCGGCCACGAGCTCCTCGGTGAGATAGATGCCGTGCTCGATCGTATCGACGCCCGCGCGTACCGCGTTGCCGATCCCATCAGCCCCGATCGCGTGTGCCGCGACCCGAAGGCCGAAGCGGTGCGCCTCCCGGGCCGCGACCGCCAGCTCCTCCTCCGTCAGCTCGGACTGCCCGACTTCTTCCCCCTCCGGTCTGCCGTAGACTCCACCCGTCGCTGCGACTTTGATCACGCGAGCGCCCAGGCTGATCTGACGACGCACCGCGTGGAGCACCGCCTGAGGGCCGTCGGACGCGATTCCCCAGAACGGGTCGTGCCCGCCGGTCATGATGATCGTCTGGCCGCAGGCGACGACGCGAGGGCCGCAGACATAGCCCCGCTCGATCGCCCGGGCAACGGAGAGCGGGATGTCCCAGTTGCCTCCCAGATCCCGCACCGTGGTGATCCCAGCCTCCAGCTCAGCGCGCGCGTTCTCCACGGCGCGGATCACGGTGAGCTGCTCGCCCTCCGACGCGACCACGTTCGCCGGGTCGGAGCCACCGCTCCAGACGAGGTGGACGTGCATGTCGATGAGGCCGGGCATCAGGAAGGCTCCAGACAGGTCGATGACCTGGTGATCGCGGGGCGAGAAGCGGTCGGCAGGCCCGACGTCGACGATGCGATCCCGTTCGACGACCACTACGAGGCCGGATCGCGGTTCCGGGTGGACGCCGTCCCAGACCACGGCTCCGTGCAGAACCAAGGCCATACTGCCAGACTCCCCTCGACCAAGCTCCACGCGGCGAAGGTCTCGCCGCTCAGACGCGCAGCGGAAGGTCTCAGCGACGCAACCCTGGGAACTAGCGCGCGGCGTTCCGGTTTAGATCGGCACGATCTGGTCTTCCAATCGCTTGGAGCGGCGAGTGATGACCTCTGGCCGATCCTTGCCGACGATGACGGTATCGTCGTGGCGGAACCCGCCGACGCCGTAGATGTAGATGCCCGGCTCGCACGAGAACACCTCGTTTTCACGGAAGGGACGATAATTGAACGGCATGTCCTCGGGGAACTCGTGCCCCTTGATCCCCATCCCGTGACCGGTGCGGTGCCGGATGTACTCGCCGAAACCAGCTTCTTCGATCACTCGCTGCGCCGCCGCGTCCGCGTTCGCGACCGTGTTCCCGGCGACCATCTGGGCCGCGGCCGCCTCGCATGCTGCCGTCGCCGTCTCGAAGGCTCGTCGACGGAGGTCATCCTTCGGCGCACCGAGAAACAGCGTGCGCTCGTTCTCCACCACCAGCCCAGCCAGCCGTCCGATGATAATGTTGACCACCACGTCTCCAGCGGAGAACCGAGCACCGCAGTCAGCGCCGGTGCCATGCGGGGCCGCGGACGCCGGGCCGCTCAGCGAGAAGACGCGCACCTCCCAGCGCGCCTCCGGGTAGCGCCGCGCTCCCTCCTCCGCCAGCAGCGCCGCGATCTTGAGGTCGAACGCGGCGACGAGCTCGCCGGGCTTGACCAGCTCCATATACCGATCCTGTCCCCAGTCGGTCAGCTCGGCGCAGCGGCGCATGATCTCCAGCTCTTCGGGATACTTGTCTTCGCGCATGCGAACCAGTCGTGCCGTGACATCGACGAACTGCGCCTCGGGCATGACGGCCTCGAGGGCAGCCGGGCCGGTGCCTTCGACGCCGAACCTGCCGCCTCGGATCCCCCGGCTCCTGAGCTTCTCAGCCAGGAGATGCGCCCACCGGTCGCGCGTGTATGTCCGCGGGAACGAGCGCGGGTGCTCCAGGTAGATCGCATAGTCACGGACGAACAGCGAACCTCGCTCCTCGGCCATCATCAAGTGATGGGTCGACAACTCGTTCATCACCATGAATGGCTCGGCAGCTCGTGGGATCACCAGAGCCACCGGCCTCTCCCACGGCTCGACATCGAGGTGAAAGCCCGAAAGCATATAGAAGTTGTTCGGCTCCGAGACGATGACCGCCTCGAGGCCGTTCTCCTCCATGAACTCGCGGAGTTGGCGGTGACGGTCCGCAAACACGTGTTGGGGAACGAAGACCATCGGAGAGTCACTCCTTTCCAGCTATCACGGCCCAGCGCGTCGCACCCGGGACCAGCTTGAGCACGGCCTGCGACTACGCCTCGAACACGGTTCGGAGCGCGTCGAGCGAGAGCGACGGCAGCATGCTGTCCGCAGCCGACTCGCCTCGCCGCTCCGCCGTCGCGACGGCATCGAGAGGACGCGCGACCCGACCCTCTCGTCGCCTCTCGTGTCGCATTCTCGCACACCCCGGAGCGAGCTGAAGCCCGCGTACCCCGGCTCGACGAGCGGCCGTCCGTACCGAGCACGCCGCATAGAGAGCGTGGTTTGGCGTTTCCGCGATCCGCCCGAGTGAGACTCGCCCGTGGCGATCAAGAAGAGGCGCAGAGCGCCGCGACCCGCTACGGTCACGGCACCCCGCACTTCATCGGAGGGAGCTCCCTCGCGGCGGGTAGATCCTACCCCGGCACGGCGTGTCGGCAGCCACCGGTTACCGGCACGCCAGCGAGCCACCGGTTACGGCTCGATGCGCACCACTTGCCCCTCAGCGGCCGAAGTCCCGTTGGCCGACACGTAGATGCGGCCGTCCGGACCGATAGCGAGGCCGCTCGGGAACACCAGCCCCTGGTTCACCAGCGTCGTGCGCTCCCCGTTGGGCGCAATCCGGATCAGGGCGCCGAAGATGTCGCCCTGCTCGGCCGCCAGCAGGCCGTTGGCCGCAATCTCCAGCACGTAGAGACTCCCATCAGGGCCGAACGCCAGGTCGATGATGTTGGTGAAGCCGGTCGTCCACACCTCTGGCTCCTCGCCGGGCACCACGCGCCAGATGCGCGCCATGCCTGGCGGGAACGGGAAGCCGGTCAGCTCGCCGACGTAGTAGGCCCCGTCTGGCCCCTTGACGACCGTGGTCGGCACGCTCTGTGCCGGGATCTTGGTGCCCGGCGGCACATCCAGAAACGGCGGCGCGTCGACCTCCTGAGGCGGGAAGACAGCGAGCGTCGAGATGCTACCGTCCGCGGTCACCGCTAGCAGCGCGTTGGCCCCGGCATCGACGACGATATAGCGATCCGGTTCGACGAGGACAGCGTACGGATTGCTGTCCGGCCCGGCACCGTCGGGATCGTTCGCGGCCTCGTACGCCGCGAGGTCAGCGATGGCAGTCCACCCACCTTCCTCGTCGATGGAGACGAGCAAGCCGAAGTTCGCGCCGGCTTCCCCGAGCTGGTTCCGCACGGCTGGGTTGGCTCCGAGACCGATCACAGCGACCAAGCTTCCGTCACTACGCACGGCGATATCGTGTGGCCCCAGCGCCGAGCCGCCATCCGCCTGCGCGAGCGAGGGGAGACCGGTGGCGACCCGCTCCTGGAGGCCGTCCGCGATCCGGGTGAGGGCGCCGGACGGGCCGTAGCAGACCTCGTTCCCCTCCGGGCCCGCGACGCAGGGGCCCTCGCCGCCACGGCCCGCCTCGGCCACGTAGAGCGCCCCATCGGGGCCGAAGGTGAGGCCGCGTGGGTTATCGAGTTCCTCGGCCACAGCCTCGAATGCCGGCACCGTCAGGCGCTCGACGCCGAGCCGGCCTAGCAGGACATCATATCGCTCCGGCCACGCGCCCGGGTGCCATTCGAAGCGAGCGCGCTCGAAGTACTGGACGACGAGATCGCCCTCGACGAACTCCTCGCTGATCGGGTAGCCGAAGATCGCCAGCCCGCCGAACCGCTCCCAGTACGCCCGGAAACCGGCCGAGAGGTTGTGCCCGGTCTCGGCGAAATACACGGCGCCAGGCCGAGGCTCAGCCTCCTGAAACGCGGCTTCGTCTTGCCGCTCGGCCGTGAGCTCGGCTCCGAGTCTTCCCAGGAGCACGTCCCACCGCTCTGGCCAGGCACCCGGGTGCCACTCGAAGCGAGCCCGCTCGAAGTACTGCATGGTGACCCCGTTCTCCGAAAACTCTTCGGTGATCGGGTAGCCGAAGAGAGCGAGGCCACCGTAGCGCTCCCAGTACGCGCGGAACCCAGCGCACAGGTTGTGCCCGGTCTCGGCGAAGTACGTGCAGCCGGCGATCGGCTCGGACGGCTCGGTGGTCTGCGCTGACGCGGTTGCGCTACCGCCGAGCGCTCCCGCGAGCAGCGCGAGCGCGAGGATCGAGGCCAGACGTTTGCTCATGGCGCGACAGTCCCTTCACGGCAGCCAGTCCGCTCTCCAGCTCACAGGGAGCGAGGCCATCAGCACGTTCTCGTTCCCACCGGTCAAATCTGGATGCCACCACCCCCTTTCGCTCGCTGGGACAGGCGTTCGAGCCGTACCCCTCCCGTTCACTGGCTCGGAACAGTGGATGCCATTGTTCTTGCCTTGGGGAGGCGAGTCAACCGTCAATTGAACCAAATCTTGACCGTCGCGCAGCGGATTCGAGCGAGGCAGCGCCACCGCTCAGCCCTGGAGATTCCCCAGCGGAACTCTCTCGCTGCTCGCAGGCAGATGGCACTGTCACGCTGGAAGTCAGGCACGCCGGCGGGGTACCCGCAGCACTCGCCGCAGCGCCGCTCGCGCTGCCCAGTAGCCGCACATGCCGTGGACGCCGCCGCCAGGCGGGGTCGATGCCGAGCAGATGTACAGGCGGGGGTCGGGTGTCGTGTACGGGTTGAGCCGAGGCGCCGGCCGGGTGAAGAGCTGGCGTAGATCCTGGAGCCCCCCGTTGATGTCGCCGCCGACGTAGTTGAGGTTGTACTGCTCCAGGTCAGCCGGCCTCGAGACGCTCCGCGCCAGGATCAGGTCGCGGAAGCCGGGGGCGAAGCGCTCGACCTGCGCCTCGATGCGTTCCGTCATGTCGACGCGCGAGCTGTTGGGCACGTGACAGTAGGCCCAGGCCGTGTGCCTGCCCGCCGGCGCCCGGCTGGGGTCGAAGAGGCTCGGCTGTGCCAGGATGACGAACGGCCGCTCCGGGTGCCGGCCCGCGGTTACTGCCCGCTCGGCCGCCGCGATCTCGTCCAGCGTGCCTCCCAGGTGCACCGTCGCGGCGCGCTGGCACTCCGGGGCCCGCCAGGGGATCGGCCCGGCGAGCGCCCAGTCCATCTTGTACACGCCGGGGCCATAGCGGTAGCGCTCCAGCCAGCGCCGGTAGCCGGCGGGAAACCGCTGCCCAGCGATGGCCAGCACCTGCCGCGGCGTCAGGTCGAGCAGGACGGCCCGGCAAGGCGGTAGCTCGTCCAGCGCCCGCACCGGTCGACCGGTCACGATCTCGCCGCCGAGAGAGCGCACGTAGGCCGCCAGCGTGTCGGCGATGCGCTGGGAGCCGCCGCGCGGGAGCGGCCAGCCGGCCGTGTGGCCGAGCATGGCCAGCACCAGCCCGACCGCCGCGCTCGGGCTGCGCTCGAGCGGGAGCATGGAGTGGGCCGCCAGCCCAGCGAGCAGCGCGCGCGCCCGCTCGCCCTCGAACTGCTCGGACGCCAGCCCGACCACCGAGCGGAGCGCCTTCAAGCCGAAGCGCGCCAGCGCGAGGGGGTGACGAGGGATCCGGAACGGGCCGAGGATAAAGCGCAGGATGCGATCGGCATCGGCCACCAGCGGAGCCATCAGCCGCCGGTAGGCCGAGGCATCGGGCCCGAGCCCGGCGGCCGTCGCCTCCACCGTGCGCTCGAGCAGTACCGCCGTGCCGTCGTCGAGCGGGTGCGCCAGGGGTACTGGAGGCTGGATCCATTCCAAGCCGAAGCGGTCGAGCGGGAAGGTCTGGAAGAGCGGCGAGCCAGCGCCGAGCGGGTGGATGGCTGAGCAGACGTCGTGGACGAAACCGGGCAGGGTCAGTGCTGCCGAGCGCGTCCCACCGCCGACGCTCTCAGCGGCCTCGACGACGAGCACCTCGCAGCCGGCCCGCGCGAGCACGATCGCGGCCGCCAGCCCGTTCGGCCCCGCGCCGACGACGACCGCGTCGTACTTCGCCGGATCTCTAGGTGCGACGTCCATCGCCGGACGACGACGCGCCCTCCTCGGTCTCGGCCGGCCCGCCGGCCACCGACTCCACGGCGGCGACGAAGGCCGCCTCCGGCCGGGCGCCCTCGAACTCCAGCGTCTCGTCGATCACGATCTTGGGCACCGCGTAGATGCGGTAGCGCTGCGCGATGTGCGGGAACTCGCTGACCTCGACGACATCCGCCGTGACTTTGTCACTTTCGATAGCCATCATGTGCGCCAGCCTGGCGGCACGCGGGCAGTGCGGTCAGGTCGGCGTCACGAAGACCTGGATATGCACTGGGCGCGCCAGCTTGCCGAGGATCTCCCGGCTCAGCGGTTGCAGCCCGGTAGTGCCGCGGGAGACGTCGACCAGATCCTCGATCAGCGTTGCGAACTCGTAGCCGGCGGGTACACCGATGAAGCGTACCTTGCCCTTGTTCTTGCCCTCGAGGACGATCGCCGGGATCTCGGTGATGCCCTCTTGGGCCGCTTGCTGCCTGACCTGGAGAAAGTCGAGGAGCTCGAGTTCGATCTTGTCCGAGAGCGAGGCCAGCTCCTCCATCAACTCGTTCGTCTCTCGGCAGGTCGCGCAGTCGTAACCCGGGATGCTGAGCTGGGTCAGCTTCTGCGTGTAGAGCCGGATCTTGACCGGATCGGCCAGCCGCTCGGCGAAGAGCCGAGACAGGTAGTCGCGGTCAGCGTCCGAGAGGATCGCCATGCGAGACCTCCTCGCCAGATTCCAACGCGTCCCCACGGGGACGCATCCCTCCCGTGAGTATGTCATGCAGCCCGCCGAGCGGCCAGACCAGCGGGCGGCCCGGCGCGCTCCCCTCTGAGAATGCTACCCTTCCGTGTAGATCGACTTCGTCGCGAAGGGTGAGACCGTCATGGGCCAGCTCCTGATCGGCACCTCGTCGTGGACGGATCACGAGCCGTTCTATCCGCCGGGGATCAAGCCCGCCGAGCGCCTGCGCTTCTACGCGCGGTACTTCCCGATCGTCGAGGTCAACTCGACCTACTACCGGATCCCCGAGCGTCGCGTCGTGGAGGGCTGGGCGCAGCGAACGCCGCCGGGCTTCGTCTTCGACGTCAAGCCGCCGCGCGAGCTGACCAGCACGCCCGAGCAGCCGGGCGGCGAAGCCCCCACGCCGGACGCCGACGTGGCCAAGGCCTTCGCCGAGGCGATCGCTCCGCTGGCCGAGGCGGGCAAGCTGGGCGCTGTGACGTTCCAGTTCCCGCCGTCCTACCGCAACACCGAGGAGCACCGCGAGTACCTGCGCCTGCTGCCCGAGCTGCTGCCGGGCTTCCCTCTCTCGGTGGAGTTCCGCCGCCGCGACTGGCTCGACGAGGAGCACGCTGAGGAGACGCTCGAGCTGCTGCGCGAGGCTGGCCTGAGCTTCACGATGGTCGACGAGCCGCAGATCGGCGTCGGCAGCGTGCCGCCGATCTACGCCGTCACGAACCCGCGGCTCGCGGTCATCCGTTTCCACGGTCGCAACGCCGAGACCTGGTACCGCTTCACCGGCAAGACCGGCGAGCGTTTCAACTGGGACTACACGCCCGAGGAACTGGAAGAGTGGCGGCCGAAGATCCTGCGGGCCGTCGAGGAGGCGCAGGCCGTCCACGTATTCTTCAACACCAACTTCGGCAACCAGGGGCCGCGGAACGCCATGCAGTTGATGGACGTGCTCGGTATCGACCACCCACCGCTGCCGGGAGAGGGCGGCGAGGCCGAGCAGCGCCGCCTGTTCGAAGACGGCTAGCGACTGACCGCTCAGTGCGGCTGGAGCGCGTACTGCAGGAAGTAGTGCCAGAGGGCATCGGCAGCCGGGGAGGCCGGCCGCCCCGCCCGGCGCACGAGCGACCAGGAGCGCCGCACCGGGAAGCCCTCGACGTCGAGCACGACCAGCCGGCCGGTCTCTAGCTCGAGCTGGATCGCGTCCAGCGGCACCACGGCGATGCCGAGGTCTGCCGCTACCGCCTGCTTGATGGCGCCGCTGCTCCGCAGCTCCATCGCGATGCGCAGCGGCACGCCTGCCTCAGCGAAGATGCGCTCCATGTCGGCCCGCGTGCCAGAGCCCACCTCACGCACCAGGAAGAGCTCGCGCCCCAGCTCCGCCAGCGGGATGCTCCGCCGGCGGGCTAGCGGGTGCCGCGGCGAGGCGATCACCACCAGGTCGTTCGGCAGGAACTGCGCGATCTCCAGGTCGTGCGGGTCTTCGATCAGCCCCATGATAGCTACGTCCGCCTCGCCGGCCAGCAAGCGCTGCTGCACGGCGAAGCGGTTGAGCACGTCCAGCGAGAGCTCGATGCCCGGATAGGCGCGGTGGAAGGCCCCGAGCACCCGCGGCACCACGTAGATGCCGGCGGTGGTGCTGGCCGCGACCGCCACCCGGCCGCGCTGCAGGTTGTTGAGGTCGTGGACGGCCCGCATGGCGTCGTCGAGCAGCTCCATGACCTGCTCGGCATACGGCAGGAGCTGGCGCCCCGCCTCGGTCAGCTCCACCGAGCGCCCGGTGCGCTCGAAGAGAGTCAGGTGCAGGGTCTGCTCGAGCGCCCTGATCTGGGCCGAGACGGCTGGCTGGCTGACGCAGAGGGCCTGGGCCGCGCGCGAGAAGCTGCGGTGCTTCGCGACGGCGTGGAAGACCTGGAGTTGCCGGAGGCTGACATCCATATAGGTTTCTCCTATATGTCTATCGCTAATTGTTATTTGCCATTATATGCCGATACCGCTATGCTGTGAAGTACCACGTGACGCCGTGCCTCGCAACCCCTCATGGAGGGAGGTGGACGATGCCAAGGTTGTCCAGGCGAGACCAGGCCCAGCTCCTCACTGTCTCCAGTCGCGTCTCCCGGCCCTGCCTGAAACGCTTGCCCGGCCTCACCGCCGTAGTACAACGCTAGCCCCGGCCAGAACCGACCACGAGCGCGAGCGCCACCGAAGTGTCGGGTGGTGGCTTCCCTGCGCACGCCTCGACCTTCACGCGACCAGCAGAGAGCACAGAGAGGAGTACGACGATGTGGACGATCCCGAGCGCGTTGCCTGAGAACCCCGAGGCCCTGGTGCCGACCCCGCTCCTGCCGCCGGGCTACGCCGTCCCGGCCTCCCGCTGGGTGCATCCCAGCACGCGCCTGCGCCAGCTCCTGGACACCCTGCCCTACGTCTTCGCGCCAGGCATCTACGACCCGCACGGCGCCGAGCTGGTGATGTACTACCAGTTCCCGGCGGTCTACTTCAGCGGCTACTCGTTCGCCATCGGTCACCTCGGCACCACGGACATGGATCTCTACACCAGCGTCGAGATCGCCGACGGCGCCCGTCGCATCGTGATGGCCCTGCGCAAGTTCCAGCTTACGATGGCTGTCGGCGACCCGGAGAAGGGGATCCCGCCGAAGCACCTCCACATCCCCCCGGTCGTCGCCGACATGGACACCGGCTACGGCAACCTCTTCAACGTGCAGCGGACCGCGGAGCTGTACGTCGCAGCCGGCCTCGCTGGCGCCCACATCGAGGATCAGGTGATGCCGAAGCGCTGCGGTCATATCGGCGGCAAGGCGCTCATCCCGGCGCAGGAGATGGTCGGCAAGCTCCGCATGCTCCGTGCCGTGGCCGACGACCTCGGCAACCGCGACTTCGTGATCATCGCCCGGACGGACGCCGTCTCGGCCGTGGACGCGCCGGAGTCGACCCGCGGGCTGCCGCTCGCCATCGAGCGCGGGCTCCGCTACCTCGACTCTGGCGTGCCTGATCTCCTGTGGTGCGAGTTCCCCACGGCCGACCGCCGGCCGCTCGAGACCTTCGTCGAGGAGGTCAAGAAGCGCTTCCCCCAGGCCCGCTTCGCGTTCAACTGGTCGTCCTCGTTCAAGTGGTTCGCCGAGCCGAACCCGATCTCCTTCCGCGAGCTAGGGGAGATGGACGTCAAGTTCATCTTCATCACGCTCGCGGCCCAGCACGCTATGGGCTACGGCTTCAGCGAGCTGCTGCAGGCCCTAGGCCGCGAGCACGAGCAGGCGTACATCGCGCTCCAACGAAAGGAGTGGGCGCCCGAGGCCGACTTCCCCACGCGGAGCCATCACCTGTTCTCCGGCGTTCCTTACCATCACCACCTAGGTAAGGCATACGACGCGCCGCGGCTGGGGAGCGAGTTCGAGGAGCCGTTGCCGGAAACGGCTGTCGTCTAGCGGAACCGGGAGCGCGGGCAACGGCCCGGAGCGAGGCGGCTTCCCGAGAAGGTGGCCGCCTCGCTGCTGTCCCAATATGATGCGCGGTAGACTATGCGCATATCAGCTCTGTCGTTCGGAGAGGGAGGAGGCCTATATGAGCGAGCCGATCCGCGTTGCCGGCCCGGTGACGCCCGAGTTCGCGGAGATCCTCACGCCCGAGGCGCTGGATTTCGTCGCGAGCCTGCACCGCGAGTTCAACCCCCGGCGCCTCGAGCTGCTCGGCCGCCGCGCCGAGCGGCAGCGGCAGCTCGACGCCGGCGAGTTGCCCGACTTCCTCCCCGAGACCGCCCACATCCGCTCCGCTGACTGGCGAGTCGCGCCGGCCCCGCCAGACCTTCAGGATCGCCGCGTCGAGATCACCGGCCCCGTAGACCGGAAGATGATGATCAACGCGCTCAACTCGGGCGCGAAGGTGTTCATGGCCGACTTCGAAGACGCGCTCTCCCCGAGTTGGGAGAACGTGGTGCAGGGGCAGATCAATCTGCGCGACGCTGTCCGGCGCGCGATCACCTTCGAGGGGCCAGACGGGCGCGTCTACCGGTTGGCTGAGCGCACGGCGACCCTGCTGGTGCGCCCGCGCGGCTGGCACCTCGACGAGCGGCACGTGCTGGTCGACGGGCGGCCGATCTCGGCGAGCCTCTTCGACTTCGGGCTCTACTTCTTCCACAACGCCCGCGAGCTGCTCGACCGCGGCACCGGCCCCTACTTCTACCTCCCGAAGCTGGAGAGCCACCTGGAGGCGCGTCTCTGGAACGACGTCTTCAACTTCGCCCAGGACACGCTCGGCATCCCGCGGGGCTCCATCCGCGCGACTGTGTTGATCGAGACGATCCTGGCTGCCTTCGAGATGGACGAGATCCTCTACGAGCTGCGCGAGCACTCGAGCGGGCTCAATGCCGGGCGGTGGGACTACATCTTCAGCATCATCAAGAAGTTCCGCCACCGACCCGACTTCCTCCTGCCCGACCGGGCCCAGGTCACGATGACGGTGCCGTTCATGCGCGCCTACACCGAGCTGCTGGTCAAGACCTGTCACCGCCGCGGCGCCCACGCCATCGGGGGCATGGCTGCCTTCATCCCCAGCCGGCGCGACCCGCAGATCAACGAGGTCGCGCTGGCGAAGGTGCGCGAGGACAAGGAGCGTGAATCGGGCGATGGCTTCGATGGAACCTGGGTGGCGCATCCCGACCTGGTGCCGGTGGCGATGGAGGTCTTCGACCGCGTGCTGGGCGATCGCCCGAACCAGGTCGAGCGCCAGCGCGACGACGTCCAGGTCACGGCGGGGGATCTGCTCGACGTGCGCGTGCCGGGCGGCCAGATCACCGAAGCGGGCTTCCGCAACAACGTCAGCGTGGGGCTCCAGTACCTCGACTCCTGGCTCCGAGGACAAGGGGCGGCCGCCATCTTCAACCTGATGGAGGATACGGCGACGGCCGAGATCTCCCGCGCCCAGCTCTGGCAGTGGCGGTATCACCGCGCCTCGCTGGCCGACGGGCGACCCATCACGGCGGAGCTCTACCGGCAGGTGCGCGACGAGGAGGTCGGCAAGCTCGGCGGCCGAAGCGCTGGGCGGCTCGCGGAGGCGATCGAGATCCTCGATCGCCTCGTGCTCGAGGACGAGTTCACCGAGTTCCTGACGTTCCTGGCCTACGACTACATCGACTGAGCGGAGCGACGACCCGGAGCTGGTCAGAGGAGTCCAGGCGCGGCGGAGACCTACGCTCCCTCGCTGCCTGGCTCCGGCGAACGGGCGAGATCGAGCAGCCGATCAGCGAGGGCCACCAGCTCGGCCCGCCCGCGCAGGACGCCGAGCCAGCGCTGCGGGATGCCGGTGATGCCGGCACGCGCCCCGGCCAGCGCGCCGGTCACCGCCCCAGCGGTGTCGGCATCGCCACCGAGGTTCACCGCCGCGACCACCGCGTCCTCGAACGAGCCATGGCACGAGACGGCCCAGAGGGCGATCCGCAAGGTGTTGAGCACGTAGCCGGAGGTGGCCGCCGTCTCCGGGTCGAGCGCCGGCGCGTCCTCGACCGCGCGTCGCACCGCGGGCTCCGGCACCGCGGCCGCGGCGGCGAGGAGGGCCTCAGCCGGAGCTGCGTTCGCCTGGATCGCGGTGGCGATCGCCTGCCCCAGCGCGACGCATGCCCACATCGCCTCCGGGTGCGCGTGGGTGATCCGCGACACCTCCAGGCTCGCCTGCACCAGCTCGCGCGGTCGCCAGGCGTGGAAGAGCGCGACCGGCGCTGTCCGCATCAGCGAGCCGTTACCAGCCGCTCGGTACGGGGCCGCGCGGTAGACCCGCTCGGCGGCCTCCTCCCAGCGCTCACCGGCGGCGATCCTGGAGAGGACGCGCGCCACGGTTGTGCCGACGTCCTTGGGGCCGCGCAGAAACCACTCGACGAAACGCCGCGCGATGTCCCCCGGCTCGACGCGACCGAGCTCCACGATGCTCCTGGCGATGCAGAGGGCCATCTCGGTGTCGTCCGTCACCTCGCCGGGTGCGAGGCTAAGCCAGCCTCCGCCGATGATCTCGCGGTGGACACCGAAGCGGGCACGAATCTCGCTCGCCGAGCAAAGCTCGACGGTCGCGCCGAGGGCGTCACCGACAGCCAGACCAGCGAGGCAGCCGCGGAAACGGTCGCGCGCGACCCGCTCGCTCACCGCGTCCATGTCCCACCTCGCTCCCCACCGCCCTGCGCCCTTCGGCGAAGTTCGAACCAACCAGGAGGGGTTCCCTCAAGCAGGCGGCGCAGTGTCTCCGCCATCCACTCCCAGTACCTGTCGTCGTCGGGCAC
This sequence comes from Thermalbibacter longus, assembly GCF_023806485.1. Lineage (GTDB taxonomy): Bacteria > Chloroflexota > Chloroflexia > Thermomicrobiales > Thermomicrobiaceae > Thermalbibacter > Thermalbibacter longus. The sequence goes on along the minus strand of NZ_JAMSLR010000002.1, from coordinate 328,597 downwards.
GAGCTGCTCTAATGTCAACGCCGCCTCGCGGGGCGCGTCCAGGCCTCCATCTGCTCGCACCGGCAGCTCCCACACCGGAGCCGTCGCGTGCTCCCCGGCGACCAGCGCGCGCAGGTCGGGCAACTCCACGACCAGCAGCGCCTCGACCTCGCCTGCGTCCGGGGCGAGCCTCTCGGGAGCCGCCGGCAGCGGTAGCGCGAAGATGTCCTGCACCTCGCGGTCGATCCAGCCGGAGCCAGCGCGCTCCATCCACCGCCGGCCCACCGGGACGAGCGCTTCGGCTCGCACGGCCAGGCCCAGCTCCTCGCGCAGCTCGCGGAGCACCGCCGACCGGGCCGGCTCGTCTCGCCCGAGGCGGGAACCCGGCTGCTCCCCGGCCCGATAGTGACCGCCGACGCTGACGTCGACCATTCCCGCCATGGTGTCCTTCCAGCGGCTACGCCGCTGCAGCAAGAGGCACGGCTCACCGGCGCCGTCTCGCCAGGCGATCCAGACGTGGAACGCGCCGTGCCAGTCCCCGTCGCGGTGGACGGCATGACGGGGCTTGACGGTGCCAGTTGGCCGCCCGTCCGGGTCGAGGAGCTCGAACGGCTCGTCCGGCGGGTCGACGGGGTTCACGTACGTCTCGCTCATGCGCAGAGTCTACCGCACGCTGGCTGCCTGCACGTGTGCTAGGCTAAGTCGCTTCGCGGCGAGGGACGCGGAGGAGCGTACCCCAGCAAAGGTCGCGACGCGAGGCAGCGGTGATGTCCGGCAGCGAGGAGAGCCGAGAGCATGGAGCTGAAAGACACGATCACGGTCGAGGAGTTCCAGCAAGTCGACATGCGCGTCGGGCGGATCGTGGCCGTCGAAGAGTTCTCCGAGGCACGCAAGCCGTCGTACAAGCTCACGATCGACTTCGGCCCGCTGGGCACTCGCCGCTCGTCGGCAGCGATCCGGCCGTGGTACCGGCCAGAGGAGTTGCTCGGCCGCCTCGTGATTGCCGTGGTGAACCTGCCGGTGCGTCGCGTCGCCGGGTTTCCCTCGGAGGTGCTCGTGCTCGGCGCGATCCAGGCCGACGGCCGCGTGATCTTGCTGCAGCCCGACACCGAGGCCGAACTGGGCAGCTTCATCGCTTGAGCAGACCGGAACCGACGCACAGGCCACCACGACGGGGGCCACACCTCGGGACGAGCGGTGTGCTATACTCAGGGCAGGTGTAGTTTTAGAAAAGATTAGGTAGGTAAAGCATGAGCGAGTCGAATCCGGGCACAGGCCGCTGGTTCGGGCTGGGATTTCTCGCTGTCGGGCTCGCGATGATCATCGTCGACGCCACGATCGTCAACGTCGCCGTGCCGAGCATTATCGCCGACCTGCAGATCGCGGCCACCGACGCCGAGTGGATCAACACCGTCTACTCGCTGGTCTTCGCGGCGCTGTTGATCTCCGTCGGCCGGATCGGAGACCTGATCGGGCGCAAGCGCGTCTATCTCGGCGGGCTCGTCCTCTTCGTGCTCGCCAGCCTGCTCTGCGGCGCGGTGCCGAGCGGAGGGTGGCTCATCGCGGCCCGCGCGCTGCAGGGCATCGGGGCGGCGCTCATCCTACCCTCGACCCTGTCGAGCGTCAACGCGATGTTCCGCGGTCGCGAGCGGGGGATCGCGTTCGGAATCTGGGGATCGGTGATCGGCGGCATGGCTGCCCTCGGCCCCCTCGTCGGTGGGTGGCTGACGACATCCTATTCGTGGCATTGGGCCTTCTACGTCAATCTGCCGATCGGAGTGGTCGCGTTTGCGGGCACGGCGCTGCTCGTCCCGGAGACGCGTGACCCTGCGGCCCAGCGTGGCCTCGACCCACTCGGGATCGCGTTGAGTAGCACGGGCTTCGCTGCCCTGGTCTTCGGCCTCATCGAGGGTGAGCGCTATGGCTGGCTGCGTCCAGCGATGCCGTTCCGGATCGGTGACTGGAGCTGGCCGCTCAGCTCGCTGTCGCCGGTTCCCGTTGCGCTCGGGCTCGCTGCGCTCCTGATTCCCCTGTTCTTCGCACACCAGCGCTGGCGTGGCGACCGCGGGCGACCGGTGCTCGTCGACCTGGCCTTGTTTCGCTACCGGAGCTTCCGCTGGGGCAACCTGACCGCCCTGATCGTGAGCCTCGGCGAGTTCGGCATGGTGTTCGTGCTCCCGCTCTTCCTCCAGGCAGTCCTGGGCTACAGCGCGTTCGAGACCGGTATCGTCCTGTTGGCACTGGCTGCCGGCGCCTTTATCGCCGGGCCTGCTGCCGCAGGCCTGGCACAGCGCTTCGGGCCGCGACGGGTCGTGACGGCCGGCATGGCGCTGGAAGCGGTCGGACTGCTCGGCCTCGCCGCCCTGCTCTCGCCCGAGACGAGCGGCATCCGGTTAGCGCCAGCGCTCCTCGTCTACGGTGTCGGTGTCGGGCTGGCCACCAGGCAGCTTACGAGCGTGATCCTGGCCGAGGTGCCTGCCACCCGCTCGGGACAGGCATCGGGCATCCAGAGCACGACGCGCCAGATCGGCTCGGCCCTCGGCATCGCGATCCTCGGCACGCTCCTAGCCGCTGGCCTGGCAACGAGCACCCGCGACCGCCTGGAAGGCATACCGGGGATCCCTCAGGCGCAGGTGATCGAGATCTCGCAGCTCGTCAAGCGAACCGCCGGACAGGTACTCCCCGAGCTGCGTCGCCAACCGGGATCCGAGCCGGTGGTAGAGGCGATCGAAGAGGCGTTCACTTGGGCAGCCCGGCGTGACGCGGTCGTCGCCGCAGGATTCATCCTCGTCGGTTTCGCGGCGAGTTGGCTGCTGCCGGACGTGTCTGGCCTGCAACGGCAGGCCGGAGCCGCGGAGACCGTAGAGACCGCCGTGGGGCGTCCGTCATCCTGAAGCGCGCCAGAGCGCGAGGGCTAGCACCGCTGTACCCAGAACCAGGCGATACCAGACGAACACGAGCGCGCTGTGCCGCTGGAGGAAGCGCAGGAGAAACGCGATCGCGAGGTAGCCCACCACGGCGGCACTGATCGTGCCTGCCGCGAAGATGAGACGCTCTTCGGCGGGCAGCCCCGCCCGGAGGAGATCGATCCCCTCGAGCAGACCGGCGCCCGCGACAGCCGGCACGCCCAGCAGGAACGAGAAGCGGGCCGCTGCGTCCCGGCGCAGGCCCAGGAAGAGGCCAGCGGTGATCGTGCTCCCCGAGCGCGAGACGCCCGGCAGGAGCGCCAGAGCCTGCGCCAGCCCGACGACGATGCCGTCCCAGGCAGTGACATCGCTCAGGTCTCGCCGGTGGCGCGCCAGCCATTCGGCCAGCGCCAGCAGCAGGCCCAGGCCGATCAGCAGTAGCGCGCTGACCATGATCGCCCTGTCGCCTCCACCGCCGGAATGGAAGTAGGCATCCAGCGCGTCCGAGCCGAGAAACCCGGCCACCGCCGCGGGGATCGACCCGATCGCGATGATCAGAGCCAGCCGGGCGTCCGGATCGGCCGTCCAGCGACGGGTCTTCAGGCCACGCAGCAGGCCGGCTGCCATCGCCAGCAGATCGCGCCAGAAATAGGTCACAACGGCGGCCAAGGTTCCGAGGTGGAGCGCCACGCTGAAGGCCAGGCCAGGCTCGGGCCAGCCGAGGAGCCAGGGGACGATCAGGAGATGCGCCGAGCTGCTGATCGGCAGGAACTCGGTCAGTCCCTGCAGGACGCCGAGCAGGATCGCCTCGAACACGCCCACCTAGCTCGCTGCCTCCTCGACCGAGCTGCGCCGTAGCTCCCGCCAGGACAGGCTCTCGCGCCACCAGAAGAGCAGGCCCCAGAGGGTCACCGGCAGGTAGAGCACCGCGTGGAGTACCAGCGCGTACGAGAGCGCCAGCTCGCGGCTGATCCCGACGACCCCGACGAGCACCAGCAGCACGCCGGCCTCGAACGGGCCGATGTAGCCGGGGGAGGACGGGATCAACGTCGCCAGGTTGGCCACTGCCGTCGTCAGCAGGATGACGAGCATGCTGAGCTGGAGATCGAACGCCTGGGCCACCACGGCATAGGTGAGCGCCTCGAACAACCAGGCAGCGATGGAGGTCGCGGCCACGGCGAAGAGCTCGCGGCGTCGCTGGAGAATGCTCAGGCCGAGGACGATGGAGTGCGCCATGCGCTCGGCGCGCTCGCGCAGATGAGCCGGCAAGCGCGGCAAGGTACGGGCGAGCAGCGGCTCCCGCACGCGCCGGTTGCTCACGATCGCCAGCCCGACCAGCAGGGGTACGAAGAGCAACCCAGCCACGACGGCCAGGTGGCGGAGCGGCGAGGTCAGCGCGACCGAGAGCGACGCCACCAGCATGAACGCCAGCATCGTCAGGCCGTCGAACAGGCGCTCGACCGCGATCGTCGTTAAGGCGGCCGTCTTCCGCACGCCCGCGCGCGTCGACAGCGCGTAGGCGCGCACGAACTCGCCGGCCCGCAGCGGCAAGACATTGTTCGCCATGTAGCCGATGACCACGACCGGGAACAGGTCGGCCCAGTGGACGCGGCGGGCGCTCTGGAGCAGGAGCGACCAGCGGACTGATCGAACCCAGACGCCGCTGAAGTAGAGCGCCAGCGCCGGGATGACGTACCAGTACTCCGCGCGCTTCAGCGCGCTCCAAACGGCCTCGAAGTCCTGCCCGCGCAGGGCGAGGAAGAGGAAGACCAGGCTGACTGCGATTCCGACAATCGTGCGCCGCACTCGTACCCAATCGCGCGCTTTTGTCTCACACGCGTGGGGAGCGAGCAAGATGGATCGATTCCCGTCACCCGTACCACTGTCCTGGCCCCACGCGCCAGCACAACGCCGCTGAGTATAGCTTCGGCCACTGATGGCGACCACTGGAGGCGATCGCCACGACGCTGATGTGCTCGCCCTGTCACCAGAGGCAGTTGCGAAAATGGGAGAGGGCCAACCCCGATGCTCACGTCGCGGTGCCTATCGGGGACCAGCTCTCTCAGCGCGCTGGGCAGCCGGCCCGCTCGTAGAGCACCAGGCCACCGCGCTGCTCGACCCCTCGCGCGCCCGGGTAGCCGAACTGGGCTGGATCGACGTCGAGCGGCAACACGGCGTAGCAGACAGCGGGTGGCGCCTCCGGCAAGCGCCAGTAATCGAGCTGCCCCCGGCCGTAGACACGGTGGCCCGTCCGCTGCAGGATCGCGGCCAGCATGCCGAAAGTCGCCGGGTCGCGCTCGAGCGCGGGCAGGTCGACCGGCGCGCCGCCGGGCACCGCGGCGGCCAGCTCCCAGAGCCATGGGTTCGGCTCCAGTGTGAAGACGTAGTTGGGCCCGCCGATGACCTGCCTAAGCTGCGGATACGCAGCGATCCTCTGGAGCACCGGATCCTCGGCCGGCGGGCGGCTCGGATCGGCATGGTAGGCCACGGTACGCACCCCGATCCCCTGTAAGAGCGCGATCGTTTCCGGCGACGGAAACTCCCGCATCCGGTCGCGGAAGGCGTAGTAGGCTGGCGGCGTGATGCCGCTGTAGCCGTTGACCAGCGGGTTCCAGTGGAATGTGGACCAGTAGTTCGGCCAGGCCGAGGCGACGACCCCCTCGCCCATCGGCAGCTCGATCGCCGGGGCAGGGTTTGCCTGCATCCAGGCGTAGTCCGGTCGCTGCAGCTCGGCGTGGGTGACCGGCAGCGGGTCGCCGACGGCGACGGCGTGCAGCCCTTCCGCGAGCAGCGCGGCTGCGAGGACAAGCCCACCCAGCACGATAACCGGCCGGTTCGCGCGGAGCCGCTCGACCAGCCGAGCAACGCCGAGGCCGGCCAGCGCCGCCAGCCCTACCAGCGCCAGGAGGCCGAACCTGGCCGGAACCCGGATCGCCTTGAAGCCGGGCACATACTCGTAGAGCAGGCGGTAAGGCAACGGCAACTCGCGCCCCAGAACATGGGCCGAGATGCCGAAGCTGAAGACAACCGAGACGCCCACCAGCACAAGTAGCGCCCAACGCGCCCAGCCTCCCCGACGCTCGGTTACCCCGACGAGCGCGAGAGCGCCGACTAGCAGGCCAGGGAACAGATCCTGCTCGAGGTGCCGGTGGAAGCGGCCGCCCAGGAAGTCCCCGTACAGGCGGTGAGACGGGCTGACAGCCAGGTAGTCCGCAGGCCGCGCGCTCCACTGGGCGACCTCCGCCGGGGTGCGCTCGGCACCCAGTTCCTCGTGCACCTGCCAGTACGGCAGCAGCGTGGGCAAGAGCACGATCAGCGCGACCAGGCAAGCGAGGGCTGACCACGCGCCCCCCACCAGCGCGCGACGTGATCGCTCGAAAAGGAGCCCGAGGCCCAGCACGACAGCGAGCAGGACGCCGAGGAAGGCGAAGTAGTAGATCCCGGACAGGCCCTGGGCGACGACCACCAGGCCGAGCACCGCGGCCCAGCGGAACGAGCCCTGCCGCAGCGCCCGCCGGGCAGCGAGCACGCCGAGCGGGAGCCACTGGGCCGAGAGCAGGTGCAGGTGCTCGAGGTGGGCAAGTCTCGGCGACGCGGCTGCGTAGGCGAGCCCGGCCAATAAGCCCGCCGCGCGGCTACCGGTGAGATCGAGCACGAGCGCATACATGGCCAGGCCGGAGAGAGCCAGCGCTAGCCAGGTGGCCACGTTGTCCGCCAGAATCGGGTTCTCGGTAATCAAGAGCACCGGCGCCACCATCAGCGCCTGGCCGAACAGGTGATCGGAGTAGGCGAGCGTGTTGCGGTAGGGATAGAAGATATTCGCGTTGAAGACGCCGAGCGGATCAGTCTTCCAGGCGTGTACATCCCAAGCCAGCGTCCAGGCCTGAAACACTGGATCTCCCCAGCTCACCGGCCGGTGGACCGGGTCGCTCGCCAGTGGCCAGGTGACGACCAGCGCCAGCAAGACGAACGCGGCGCCGGCCAGCAGGTCAGCGAGCCAGCTCCTGGCCAGCCTCCGCGTTGCTGGCCCCGGGGCTCGTGCTGTCGAGGCCGCAGCGGTCTCTGGTTGTCCTTCGCTGCTGTCCAGCGTAGCCCTCTTCACCCAGGCACCTTGCAGAGATCGCCTCCACTTGCCGCCAGGTACAGAGGGTAGCTGTGGCGGTCTCCTCACACCAGGCGACTACAAGCAGCCCGATGCGAGCAGGGATCCGTCCGCCTACCCGCTCGCCCGGGCGGCGGTCGAGATGCGGGCTAGGGCCTGGCGCAGGTCGGCCAGCAGGTCATCCACGTGCTCGATCCCGACCGAGAGCCGGATCAGGTTCTCCGCGACCTCGTTCCCTGAGCCGGCCATGCTGGCATGCGTCATCGCTGCTGGGCACTCGATCAGCGACTCCACGCCGCCCAGGCTCTCGGCTAGGGTGAACACCTTCGTTCCCTCGACGACCGCCCTCGCCGCGTCAGCGCCACCACGCACGGCGAAAGACACCATGCCACCGAAGCCGCGCGGCATCTGCCGGCGGGCCACCTCGTGCCCAGGATGGTCGGGCAGCCCAGGGTAGAAGACCCGCTCGACCGCCGGGTGCGCGCGGAGCATCTCCGCCACCGCCATGCCGTTCGCGCTGTGCTGGCGCATCCGCACCGCCAGCGTCTTGATCCCGCGCAGGATCAGCCAGCAGTCGAACGGCCCGGGCACGTCGCCGCAAGCGTTCTGCAGGAACTTGAGCCTCTGGTAGATCTCTGGGTCGTTCCCCAACACCGCGCCGCCGATCACGTCGCTGTGTCCCCCGAGGTACTTGGTCGTGCTGTGGAGCACCAGGTCGGCGCCGAGGGCGAGCGGCCGCTGCAGGTACGGCGAGGCGAACGTGTTGTCGACCACCAGCAGCGCGCCGTTGCTGTGCGCGATTTCAGCCAGCGCGGCGATATCGACGATCTTCAGGTACGGGTTCGTGGGCGTCTCGACCCAGATCATCCGCGTCTCAGGCCGAAGCGCGGCGCGCACGCGGGCAGGGTCGGTGAGATCGACCAGCGAGTACTCGATCCCGTAGCGGGCTACCACGCGCGCCATCAGCCGGTAGGTGCCGCCGTAGACGTCGTCTGAGAGGATGACATGGTGGCCGGGATCGAGCAGGTACCAGACGTTCTGGGTGGCGGCCAGGCCTGAGGCGTAGCACAAGCCCCAGCGCGCGCCCTCCAGCGCGGCCAGCGCCGTCTGCAGGGCAGTGCGCGTCGGGTTATCGGTGCGGGCGTACTCGTAACCCTTATGCCGGCCGACCCCGTCCTGCGCAAAGGTCGAAGTCTGGTAGATGGGCACGATCACCGCACCGGTGGCTGGGTCCGGCTCCTGGCCGGCGTGGATCGCCAGCGTCTCGAAGTGCGGGCCGTCGGCCTGAGTCATCGCGTTATCCCTCTCACGACGCGATCTCGTTCCGGTGCGCGACGAAGCTGAGCAGGTCCGAGCGGGTGACGATCCCCACCACCGTGCCGCGCTCCTCGACCAGCACGGCCGGCGAGCCGGACGAGAGCAGCGGGAAGATCCGCTCCACCTCCTCGTTGCGATCGACGAGCGGAAACGGCAGATCCATCACTGCGCCGATGCGCTCGTGGATCGCCTCCGGGCGCCGGTAGACCCGATCCAGCAGCGTCCGCTCCTCGATACTGCCCACCACCTGGTGCACCGCGATCGGCCCGGCCGGGTCGGCGTCGTCGCGTAGCACGGGCATCTGCGAGATCCGGTAACGCTGCATCAGGTCGATCGCCTCCCCCACCGTCTGGTTCGCCCGCACGCTGACCACTGCCGGCAGCTCGCTCGGCTCACGAGCCTCTAGCAGGCGCGCCACGCGCGCTGGCGGGCCGAACCGGGCCAGGAAGCCGTTCTCGCGCATCCAGTCGTCATTGTAGATCTTCGAGAGGTAGCCGCGGCCGCTATCGGGGATGATCACGACGATGAGCGTCGCTGGATCGTCCTCGCGCTGTGCCACCTGGAGCGCCGCCCAGACGGCCGTGCCGCCGGAGCCGCCGATCAAGATCCCCTCCTCGCGGGTGACTCTGCGCGCGGTTAGGAAGGAGTCGCGATCGGAGACGGTGATCCACTCGTCGACCACCGAGGGCTCGAAGGTGCCCGGCCAGAAGTCCTCCCCGATCCCCTCCACCTTGTAGGGACGGACGTTCTCGGGTTGGGTGTAGATCGATCCCTCGGGGTCAGCGCCGATGACCTTGATCGCCGGGTTCTGCTCCTTCAGGTACCAGGCTACGCCGGTGATCGTACCACCGGTACCCACGCCGGCCACCAGGTGAGTCACCTTCCCCTCGGTCTGCTGCCAGATCTCCGGGCCCGTCGTCTCATAGTGCGCGCGCGGGTTCATCGGGTTGAAGTACTGGTTGGGCTGGAAGGCGCCAGGGATCTCGCGGGTCAGCCTGTCAGCCACGCTGTAATAGCTCTCCGGCGACTCGCGGGGCACAGCCGTGGGCGTTGTGACCACCTCGGCACCGTAGGCGCGCAGCAGCGCGATCTTCTCGGCAGAGACCTTGTCCGGCATGACGAAGATGCAACGATATCCCTTGATCGCCGCCGCCATCGCGAGCCCGACGCCAGTGTTCCCGCTCGTCGGCTCGACGATGGTACCGCCCGGCTTGAGCCAGCCGCGCCGCTCGGCCTCCTCCAGCATCCGGAAGCCGATCCGATCCTTGACGCTGCCGCCGGGATTGAGGAGCTCCAGCTTGGCCACCACGCTCGCGTGGAGGCCACGGGTCACGGCATTGAGCCGTACCAGCGGGGTGTTACCGACCAGCGAGAGCACATTGGGGTAGATCATCGCGCTGCCCAGCTCGGGCCCGAGCCCCTTCCGCGAGCCGGCAATCCAGGAAGGCGCCGGCATTGTAGCACAGGGTACCGCTTCCGGCCGCTTCCAGCTCAGGGCGCTCAGTGGGCGATGACTCCCAGGCCGGCCGGATCCTGCCTAATCCTGACCCTCCCAGGCACGCGCTGCCCGGCACTTGGCGAACAGGCAACCGTATCGACTATCTTTAGCGTAGGGCTGGTTCGCCGGCCCGACTGTTTCGGCCTCGTTCCACGTACGCGATCTACGCCACCGCGCAGCGCTCGGCGCTCGGGGGCAGGCAGACGTTCGGAACCAGCACAGCCTGGCTGGGCACTCGATGGTAGCGTGCCGCATTCAGACAGGCGAGTCGTCATGCTCGTGACCGCGCCCCTTCTTCGGTACCTGCTAGGGGGTCGATGGCTCAAGACATCTTGCTCGTCAACCTGGCATTTGCGCTGGTCGCCGGGTTCATCGGGGCAGCTATCGCCACGAGGCTCGGCCAATCAGCGATCGTCGGGTACATCCTCGGTGGGATCCTGATCGGGCCACACACACCCGGCTTCGTCGGAAATCCGGAGATAGTGGAGGCGCTCGCGAATATCGGGATCATCCTGCTGATGTTCGCGGTCGGAGTTCAGATCTCCATCGACGACCTTCTCCGGGCAGGGAGAATCGCTATCCTCGGCGGCCTGCTCCAGGTGATCGTCACGATCGCGCTCGGCTATGCGATCGGCGTCGCGCTCGGATGGAGTCCCCTGGAGGCGTTCGTCTTCGGCTCGGTCGTCTCGAACTCGTCGAGCACTGTGCTCAGCAAGGTGCTGGGCGATCGGGGAGAGATGGACACCACGCACGGGCGCATCGGGCTGGCGTGGTCAACGGTGCAAGATCTCAGCACCGTCGCGCTCGTCGTCATCTTCTCGGCCCTCGCGATCGAAGGGAACGACCTGTGGACCGAACTCGTGGTGGCGATCGGAAAGGCGGGGCTGTTCCTCGTCATCCTCCTACCGGTCGGGTGGAAACTCTTGCCCTGGTTCTTCGAACGAGTAGTCGGTCCGCAGAATCGCGAAGTCTTCATCGTGGCGGTCGCTGCCTTCGCGCTCGGCACCGCGTACGTCTCGTCCTTCTTCGGGCTCTCGCTGGCGCTGGGCGCGTTCGTGGCCGGCATCGTGGTGAGCGAGTCCGATATCTGGCACCAGATCCTGGACGATATCATCCCGCTCCGCGATCTCTTCATCGTCCTTTTCTTCGTTTCAGTGGGCATGCTCGTGGACCCAGCCTTCATCGTGCGCAACATACCCCTGGTGCTGCTCGGCGTGGCCTCGATCTCCGTGCTGAAAGGCATGATCGTCGCTGCGATCATGCTGCTGTTCCGCTACCCTCTCGGCTCATCGATCCTCACCGGCATCGTTCTGGCTCAATCGGCGGAGTTCTCTCTGCTGCTGGCGCGCGAGGGAGCTGAGCTGGGGATCGTTGGATCGACGCTCTTCAATTTGATGGTGTCCAGCGTCGTGTTGAGCATCTTCCTCGCCCCGCTTCTCCACCTCGCCGGCCAGCCGCTGATCGCCCGGATCCAGCAACTCCTGCCCGCGAGCGAGCTTTCCCGGCTTCCGGCTCTTGAAAATCCGGACTCGCACCTCCGGGGACATGCGGTGATCATCGGCTACGGGCGCGTCGGTGGGGTCATCGGGGATGCGTTACGCCGTCGAGGCTTCCCGTTCCTCGTCATCGACCACGATCAGGGCGTCGTTCGCCGTCTCCGTGCTCAGGGTATCCCCGCGCTCCTCGGCTCGGGGGACAATCGCACCCTGCTCGACCAGGCACGGCTCAGGCAGGCGCGCGTGCTCGTCATCGCGATCCCGGATGCGCTGAGCACGCGCCACATCGTGGACTACGCGCTCCAGGTCAATCCCGACCTTCACATCGTCGCCCGGACGCATACGCGCCGTGAGCGCGCGTTCCTGGTCGAGCGCGGCGTCAGCGAGGCGGTGATCGGCGAACTCGAGCTGGCCCTCGAGATGGCGCGTTTCACCTTACACCGGTTCGGTGTCAGCACGATCGAGACCCAGGCATTCCTCCAGAAGCTCCGCACCCAGCAGGACAGTACCAGCCAGCTCTAACACCGTTTCCCGCAGATCGCCAGGTGGCCACCAGCCACGGCTCCTTTACCCGCACGGCGACCCGCGGGCTCAGAGTTGACAACGAGCAGGATTCGGTATACTCGGTATACCTGGAAAGCGAACTCCGCCGATGATCGAGATCGAGCCGATCGCCGATACGAGCCTCTATCGCTCTGACGAGGCGTACGAGCGCTTGAAGCGCGCGATCGTTCGTGGCCGACTTCCACCTGGCGTGCGGCTACGTGAGAGCGAACTGGCTGCCCGGCTCGGCGTGAGCCGCACGCCGGTCCGCGAGGCTCTTCGCCGACTTGCCGCCGAGGGGCTCGTCCGTCTCCAACCAGGGCGCACCGCCGTCGTCGCCGATCTCGATCCCGCGGCGCTGCGCGATCTCTACAGTGTCAGAGCTGTACTCGAAGGGATGGCCGCGCGCGAAGCCGCACGCAATGTCTCCCCACCGGTACTCGGGCTCCTCGGTGGGCTCACCGCCCAAATGGCCGATGCGCTCGAGCGTGGGGACGACGAGCAGCTCGAGGCACTCAATACCCAGTTTCACCTGGCCGTGGCTCAGGCCAGTGGGAACCGTTATCTCATGCGGCTCCTGATGGAGATGGAGCCGCAGGTCGAGCGCTTCCGCTTCGTCGCCCTCCGCGATCCGGCACGTCGGAAACGGTCGTATGAGGAGCACTGCGTAATCTATGCGGCGGTCCGCGATCACGATGCCGACCGCGCGGAGCAGGCTGCGCGCCATCATGTCGAGCGCGCGCTGGCCTGGCGCCTGGCTCGCGACACCGAGCAGCGAGGTGGGTCACCCCGAGATACAGAACGCTAGCCGCAGATGCCGTGGGATCTGTACCTGCATTCAGCCTGTAGTGCGAGGCGAGTCAACGTGGAAAGGGGGTGATGCCAGAGGAGGAGATTGCGGAGAGACAGGAGGAGCCGATCGCGCGCTCCCGGGAGCGCACGAATGGAGAGGAGAACCTGCCATGACTGAGTTTACCCGTCGTTTCGCCCTCAACGACCGCTCGCTGAGCCGCCGGGCCCTGCTGCGATTGCTGGCCGCCGGCGGTGCTGGCGCGCTGCTGGCGGCCTGCGGTGGCGGTGCGGAGCCCACACCGACACCGGCAACCGGCGCCGCCACTCCGACCGGGGCGGCGCGGACGCCCACGCCAGCGGCCACGCCGGCGACCAGCCCGGCTGCCGGCGCGACACCGACCGTCCAGGCTGCGCCCACCGGGACTACCGAGGGCGGCTGGCCAGCCTACTATCCAGCCGACTACGACCAGATCGTCGAGGCTTCCCGCGGGGAGGATCGACTCATCGTCTATTCCATCATGTCAGAGCAGAATTGGGCGCCAGTGCTCGAAGCCTTCAACCAGCGCTACGACTGGATCACTGTCGAGACCAGCGACCTGGGTTCGTACGAAGTCTTCGAACGTTACTACCCGGAAGCCGCCAGCGGCGCCCGAACTGCCGATATGATCATCACCTCGGCACCCGATGCCTGGCAGGAGTTCATCTCCCGAGACGAGCTGAACGTCTACCAGTCTCCGGAGGCCCAGTACCTACCCGACTGGGCACAACTCGCTGAGGGCGTCTACGTCGTCTCGGCTGACCCGCTTGTCTTCATCTGGAATAAGCAGTTGGTCCAGACTCCGCCCAAGACGATGGCCGAGCTCGCCGAGATGGTGCAGGCCAACCCCGGAGACTGGCAGGGTCGGATTACCACCTACGACGCCGAGCAGGTCGCAACCGGATTCGCTGCATTCTGGTTCTGGATCAAGAAGGCCGGTGAGCAGGGCTGGGATATTCTGAGCAGGATCGGCCAGGCCAGCGTCCAGGTGCAGTCATCTGCAGGCCGAATGGTCGACGCGACGCTGGCGGGGGAGGCGAAACTCGGCTTCTTCGTCTCCACGATCTCGGTCTTCCCGCGCTACCCTGAGGCCGAGCCGGTACTCGGTTGGGGGTTGATCGGCGACGGCACCCCGCTGAACACGCGCGGAGCCGGCATAACCAAAGCTGCACAGAGCCCCAACTCAGCTCGACTCCTCCTCGACTTCATGCTGTCGCGCGAGGGCCAGATCGCCTGGGCCCAGGGAGGACTCACACCGTACCGCCCGGACGTGGCTGATCAGGTTGAGTTTCACCTCAACACCGTCATCGCAGAGATCGGCCAGGAGAATGCGCTGCCGTTCTCCTTCGATCCCGATCTGACCGATCAGGCCAAGACGCAGGAGTTCCTGAGCCGCTGGAAGCAGGCGTTTGGCCGTCCATGAGGGCCAAAACCGGCGTAAGCGGGCAAGCGGCCGCTGTGAACCGGTGTGGAGGGGACCATGACCGTAACGGTCGAAGCAGCCAGGCCAGTCACGCGGCGATCACTCGACCTGCCTGTCCAGGTGGCGCTCGCCGCCGCGACGGTGGCTCTCGTGTTCTTTCCGCTGGTACCTATCCTGGTACAGGCTTTCAGCACCCGGCCTCTCTATGACCCGGTGCGCGCCTTCACGCTGTCCAATTTCACGCGCGTCCTAAGCAGCGGCGCGTTCTGGAGCGTGGTCGGCACGACGGTCGCGTTCGCAGCACTCACGACGGTGCTGGCGGTCACGCTGGGCACAGTGCTGGCGATCCTGATCGAGCGCACCGATCTCCCGGCCCGTGGGCTACTGAACAGTCTCGTCATCCTCCCCTTTTACGTGTCGCCGCTCGTCCTGGCGTTTGCCTGGGCGGTGATCTACGGCCCGCAGGGCTACCTCACGATCTGGGCGCGTCAACTCATCGGCCACGACCCTTGGAATCTCTACAGCATCCCCGGTCTGGCTGTCGTCTCGATGGTCTACTACGTGCCCTACACCTACCTGTACTGCACGGCCGCGCTGAGCCTCTCAGATCCCCAGGTCGAGGATGCGGCGCGGATCGCCGGTGCCGGGCCGCTGCGGGCGATCCGCGCCGTCACGTTGCCGCTCCTTCGTCCCGCCATCACTTATAGCGCGCTTCTGACCTTCGTCTCGGCTCTGGAACTCCTATCGATCCCGCTCGTGCTGGGCACCCCTGCCGGCATCCGAGTGCTCGCGAGCTACCTCTATATCCTCGGCATTGCCGGGGGCAGGATCGACTACGGTGCCATCGCTGCGATCTCGGTCCTCACGGTTGCCATCGTCACTGCGCTGGTCTGGGTGCAGGAGCGGCTGGTCAGCGAGGAACGGCGGTTTGTCACCACCGGAGGCCGGGCTTCCCGTATCCGGCCCATGCAGCTGGGGTCCCTTCGCTGGCTCGCGTTCGTGTTCGTGATGGCGTACTTCACGTTCGCGGTGCTGCTCCCGCTGAGCGGCATCGTGGCACAGTCAGCGACCGCCTTCCTCAGCCCGTTGATTAACCCGCTCCAGGTGCTGACCTGGGAGAACTACCGCTTGATCCTCGAGACAGAGGCATATCGGCGCTCGATCGTGAACAGTCTGATTATCGCCACGCTCGGCGGGGCGATCGGCATCCTCTTCATGGCCTTCATCTCGCTGATGTCCTACCGATCGGAATTTCCTGGCCGGCGTGCTCTGACGTACCTTGCGCTCTACCCGCGCGCGATCCCCGGGATCATTGTCGGCATCGGCTTCCTGTGGGCCTTCCTGCTCATTCCCGGCCTGGGCGCAGTGCGCAACACGATTTGGGCTCTGATGGCAGCCTTCATCATGCGCTACATCCCTCTCGGCTTCGGCGCGGTCAGCCCGGCGATCCTCCGCATCTCACCCGAACTCGACCGCGCCGCCCGGGTGGCTGGTGCCGACTGGCTGGGAACGACGCGCCGGATCCTGCTCCCGCTGGTGCGTCCTGCTCTGCTCTCCGGGTACACCCTGCTCGTCATCACCTTCCTGAAGGAGTACTCGAGCGCGTTGTTCCTCTTCGCCCGGGGCTCCGAGGTCATCGGGACGACGATGATCGAGCTCTGGCGGCAGGGAAATTCTGGCCCGGTCGCGGCCCTCGCCAGTATCCAGATCGTTCTGACTCTCATCGTCCTGGCAGCCAGCAGCGCCCTGCTGCGGAGGAGGTAGCATGGGTGATCTCGTTATCGAAGGCCTCGTCAAACACTACGGGCCAGTGCTCGCCGTCGACAACGTGTCGTTGACCGTGCCGGCCGGCAAACTGGTGAGCCTGCTCGGTCCCTCAGGGTGTGGAAAGACGACCACCCTCAACTGCATCGCCGGGCTCGAGCGGCCGGACGCCGGCGTCATCCGCGTTGCCGGAACCATTCTCACCGATGCGTCCCGGCGGATCTTCTTGCCACCCGAGCGACGCCGGCTCGGTATGGTTTTCCAGAGCTACGCGCTCTGGCCACACATGACGGTCTTCGACAACCTTGCCTTCGGCCTGCGGCTGCAGAAGGTACCACGGGACGAGATCCACCGGCGGATCACCGAGGTGCTGGAGCTGGTCGGCCTCGGTGGGATGGAGCGGCGATACCCGTACCAGCTCTCCGGTGGCCAGCAGCAGCGCGTTGCGCTGGCGCGAGCGGTTGTGAGCCAGCCAGCAGTGTTGCTGCTCGACGAGCCGCTTTCCAACCTGGACGCCAAGGTGCGTGAGCAGGCTCGCTTCTGGCTGCGCGAGTTCCAGCAGCGACTCGGGATTACCACTGTGTATGTCACCCACGATCAGGCGGAGGCGCTGGCCATCTCCGATCTCGTTGCGGTGATGTCTGCCGGAAAGGTGCTCCAGTACGGCCCGCCCAGGGAGATTTACGAGCGACCGGCGACCCGCTTCGTCGCCGACTTCATCGGAGCGACCTCGTTCCTGGACGGCACTGTCAGCGACCGCTCAGACGGCCTGCTCCGCGTACGGGTGGGTGGAGAGATCGAGCTCTGCGTGACCCACGCGCTGGCCCGGCAACCAGGCGAGCCGGTGGTTCTCGCGGTGCGGGCAGAACGCATCACGCTCGCCGCGGATGGGGATACCGTCAACATCGTGCCAGGAATCAAACGCAGCCAGGTCTACCTCGGCTCCCGTTACCAGTCGCTCGTCGAAACCCCGGCTGGGACCCTGCGCGTCGAGACCGCGATGGAGTTGCCCGATGGCAAGGTGCGGCTCAAACTGCCGCCTGAGGCACTGGTAGTCCTGCCTCCGGAGGAGGGAAGCTGATGCCGAAACCGCTCGCCGGGATCCGGGTGCTCGATCTCTCACGCCTGGTGGCCGGCGGCATGCTTGGGATGCTGCTGGGTGACTTCGGAGCCGATGTCGTCAAGGTGGAGCAGCCAGGGCGGGGTGACCCGCTGCGCACCTGGACGACCGGCGATCGCCCGTACTGGTGGCGGGTCTATGGCCGAAACAAGCGATCGATCACGCTCAACATGGCGCACCCGAGGGGTCGTCACCTTCTTCTGCACCTGGTACCGCGCTTCGACGTGCTGGTGGAGTCGTTCGTGCCCGGCAAGCTGGAGAGTTGGGGCCTCGGCCCCGACGCCCTCCTCGAACGGAACCCGAAGCTGGTGATCGTCCGCATCTCCGGCTGGGGCCAGGATGGTCCATACCGCGACCGGCCGGGGTTCGGCACGCTGGTGGAGGCCGCCAGCGGCCTCGCTGCCATGACCGGGGAGCCGGACGGCCCACCGCTCCTCCCGCCGTTCCCGATGGCCGACATGTACGCCGCGCTCTACGCGGCCAGCGCCACGTTGATGGCGCTCTATCACCGGGATGTTCACGATGGAAGCGGCCAGGTCATCGATGTCGCCCTCTTCGAGGCGATCTTCTCGGTTCTGGGTCCGCTAGCGGCCGAGTACGCCGAACTCGGAGTCGTCCGGACACGCCAGGGCAGCCGCTCCCGCAACGCCGCCCCGCGCGGCATCTACCGGACGGCCGACGGCGAATACCTCGCGGTCAGCGCCTCGACGCCCGATACAGCCGAACGCTTCCTGCGCGCCTACGGCCTCGGATACCTTCTGGAAGACCCGCGCTTCGCCACCAACGAGGCACGAGTCCGGCATGCCCGTGAGTTGGACCGGCTCGTCGAGGAGGCAATCGCCAGCCGTACCCTGGAGGAGAACCGGCAGATCATCGAGCGCCACCGGCTAACCGCCGTACCCGTACAAACCATCGCCGACATCGCTCGTGATCCACACTGGCAGGCGCGCGGGCTCTTCCTCGACGTCGTCGACGAGCAGGGCTTTGTGCGCATGCACCGGGTCATCCCGCTCCTATCCGAGACACCCGGTGAGATTCGGCACCCTGGCCCGGCCCTCGGTGCTGACAACGATGCCATCTACCGCGACGAGCTCGGCCTGAGTGACGAGGAGCTTCAGGAGCTCCGCGCAGAGGGGATCATCTGAATAGACGAAAGCGAGGAAGACTCATGGAACCCTGGCGTACTGCTATCACTGATGCCGGAGCCGAGCACATCCGAATCCGTGGTTACGACATCACCGAGCTGATGCAACATGCTAGCTTCGCGGACACGCTCTACCTGATTCACCGTTCGCGGCTGCCCTCACCTGGGGAGCGACGCCTGATCGATGCGATCCTGATCGCGAGCAGCGATCACGGGCCTGGAGCCCCCTCGGCGCTCGCTGCCCGAGTTGCAGCTTCGGGGAACCGGAGGGCTCCAGAAGCCGCCATCGCCGCCGGCATCCTGGCGATTGGCGACTACCATGGTGGCGCCGGTGAGCAGTGTATGGTGCTGCTCGCCGAAGGAATCCAGTGGGCCGAGCGGGAGGGCCGCACGCTCATCGAGGCCGCTGAACGCATCGTCGATCGTGCCCTCGAGCGACGGGAGCGGCTGCCCGGTCTCGGCCACCGCACGCACCAGGAAGACCCGCGTGCGACCCTGCTCTTCGCGCTGGCAACCGAGCACAGTGTGGCCGGCAAAGGCGTCGAGCTGATCCAGGCGATCCAGCGTGAGGCAAGCCGGCGTATTCGTCCCTTGCCGATCAACGTCGATGGTGCGCTGGCTGCGGTGCTCTTCGATCTCGGCTTCGAGCCGATCGCTGCCCGCTTCTTCTTCATCGTCGGGCGCGTGGCCGGGCTTACCGCTCAGGTCTACGAGGAGTTGCACCGCGAACGCCCGATGCGGATCCATGTGCCGGTCGAGTACGACGGTCCGGAAGCGAGGGCTCTCCGCTCCGAGGACGCGCGCTGACGAGACCGGCAGGCATGAGGCAGACCGGCCCTTCTCCTCGAGTGCGCGTCGATAGCCCACCCCTCACGAGCGGCGATGAGGACACGGCCACAGGGTGACAATCGTTCGCCCGAGCACTTCGTGAGGCTTGCCACAAGGGCGACCTCTAGGGTAGAGTAGCGGGCTGAACGCCCGATGCGGGTCTCGTGGGGTTTGTGACACGGTTAGGGTAGGAGGGGAACGACCGATGGAGGATCTGCAGCCTGGCGCGCGCTTGAACGGACGGATGAGCCGGCGCGAGCTGCTTCGCCGCTCCGCCGGGCTCATGCTGGGGACGGCAGCGCTAGGCTTGCTGGCAGCGTGTGGTGACCAAGAGGCGACGCCGTCTTCCCCGTCGAACTCCGGCTCCCCCGCTCAGGCCAGCCCACAGGCTGGCGGCACGCCGAGCGCGGGCTCGGCTGGCAGCGCAGGCGAGCTGGTCATCTATAACTGGTATCAGCCCTGGATCAAAGAGGTATACCCGATCTTCGAACAGGAAACCGGGATCAAGGTTACCCAGCTCGGTACCTACTCGAGCAACGACGAGTGGTGGGCCAAGCTCAGCGCCGGGGAGTCGTTCGACTTCTTCATCCCCTCCACGCGCTACGTGACGCGGGCCATGGCCGCGGACATGATTACGCCGCTCGACTTGAGCCTCATTCCCAACTATCAGAACCTCCTCGAGGACTTCCAGCGGTTGCCCTACTACGAGAAGGACGGCAAGCCGCACGCCGTGCCGTTCACCCGCGTCTACTACGCGCTGACGTACAACACCGAGGAGTTCCCCCAGGCACCCGATAGCTGGGCGGTGACCTGGGACGAAGCCTACTCCGGGCGCATCGCCCTGCATGACCAGGCATTCGCTCGGGTCGCGATTACCGCGATGTACCTGGGTGACGATCCCATCAACCCCACGCGCTGGGACGACATCCGCCAGGCCCTCATCGAGCAGAAGCCGCTGGTCAAGAAGTACTGGAAGGACTACCAGAACGGGATGGAGCTGTTCGTCAACAAGGAGGTCGTGGTCGGGCAGCTCACCGACGGCCGGGTGCGGATGGGACAGGATCTCGGCGCCCCGATCTCCTGGACGGTGCCGAAGGAGGGGTGCCTGATCTTCATCGACACCTTCGCCATCCCCAAGACCGCCAAGAACGTCGAGAACGCGCATAAGTTCATCAATTTCCTCCTCCGTGAGGACATCATGCTCAAGCAGATGGAGCTCATGCGCTACGACGCGGTGAACCGGGCCGCTCGCGAGAAACTCTCGCCGGAGGAACTGGCCCGATTCACCCCGCCAGAGGGCGCCAAGCTCGTCGTCGGCGACACCGTCTCCACCGAGGTGTTGAATCGCTGCGATGAGCTGTGGAACGAAGTCAAGCTCGCCTGACGACCAGTGATGGACAGCGCCGGTGCTCCTGCGATGAGCGAATTCGATGTCGAGCTGCGCGAGGTAACGAAGCACTTCGGCGACGTGGTGGCCGTCGACCGGGTTAGCCTGGCGGTCGAGCGAGGAACCTTTCTGACCCTGCTCGGCCCGTCCGGTTGTGGCAAGACCACGACGCTCCGGATGATCGGCGGCTTCGAGTATCCCGACAGCGGGGAGATCTACATCCGCGGCGTCCCCATGGGCCGTACCCCACCCTACCGCCGGGATACCTCGATGGTCTTCCAGAACTACGCGCTCTTCCCGCACATGTCGGTCGCCGAGAACATCGCGTACGGTCTGCGGGAGCGCAAAGTCGACAAGGCGACGATCGAGCGTCGGGTCGAAGAGATGCTCCGGCTGGTCGAGCTGGAAGGCTTCGGCAAGCGCCGGCCGCGGCAGCTCTCAGGGGGCCAGCAGCAGCGCGTGGCGCTGGCGCGCTCGCTCGTTATCGAGCCGACCGTCCTGCTCCTCGATGAGCCTCTCGGAGCGCTCGATCTCAAGCTCCGCAAGCAGATGCAGCTCGAACTGAAGCGCATCCAGGAGCGCGTGGGAATCACGTTCATCTACGTCACGCACGATCAGGACGAAGCGCTCACGATGTCCGATCGCATCGCGGTCATGAACCGCGGCCGAGTGGAACAGTACGGCTCTGCGGAAGAGATCTTCGAGCGCCCGCGCACTCGCTTCGTCGCCGACTTCATGGGAGCCGAGAACATCCTGGATGCCGAGGTCGTCCAGGCGGATGGCCGCTCGGCGCTGGTTCGGGTAGCGGGGGCGCAGCTCCCAGTACGCGGGGACGGCCTGCAGGCCGGCCAGCGAGTGGCGCTGGTCGCGCGACCGTACCGTGTAAAGCTGCTGGAGGATCCAGCTCACCAGGACGCGCTGTGGCAGGCAACGGTGCAGGAACGCGTCTACAAGGGTAGCTCTGTCGCCTACCTGCTCCAGCTCGCTACCGGACCGCAACTGCGCGCTGAGGTGCTCGTCGGCGCCGGTGATGGCCATGCCGAGCCAGGCCGGCAGGTTGGGGTCGCCATCGACCCCACGCACGTAGTCATCGTCCGAGAGTGAGGAGACTGCGCACGTGGCGTCGTCCCCGGCAACGGCTCAGATGACGACTGCTCGCGCCGGCCGCCAGCTTCCGACCCTGCTGCCCGTGCTGGCCACGGTCGGCCTGCCGACGCTCCTGCTCACGCTGTTCCTGCTCCTACCGCTGATCCTGGTCGCGGTGTACAGCGTCTACTCGACCGACCCGATCACCGGGATCATGCAGCCCGACTTCACGCTCGCCAACTACGAGCGCATCGTCTCCTCGCCCATCTACCGCAAGGTGTTCCTGCGGACGCTGGAGATCGCGCTGCTGTGCACCGGTATCGCGCTGCTCATCGCCTACCCGATGGCCTATACCATCGGGGCCCTGGTGCCGCGCGAGCGCCAGACGTTGCTCCTCTTTCTCGTGATCATCCCGTTCTGGACGAGCTATATCGTGCGCACCTACGGATGGATCGGCATCTTGCAGAGCGGCGGCTTCCTCGAGAGCGTCCTCTCGCTGATCCCTGGCGTCGACGCCGGGCTCGACGTCCTCTACTCGCGCCCGGCCGTGATCGTCGGATTCGTCCACGTCTTCCTGCCGCTGATGATTCTGCCGATCTACGCGTCGGCCCGCAACCTCGACCACCGGCTGATCGAGGCGTCGTACGATCTGGGCGCGTCGCCCTGGCGGACGTTTCTCCGCGTGACGCTGCCGTTGACGATGCCAGGAGTCGTAGCCGGAGCGACCCTGTTTTTCATCGCCACCTTCGGCGCGTTCGTTACCCCCCAGCTCCTCGGTGGCACTGAAGACCTGATGATGGGCAACGTTATCGCGGATCAATTCGGCGAGGCGTTCAACTGGCCATTCGGCGCCGCCCTCTCGGTCGTGATGATCCTGATCGTTGTCCTCTCACTGGCCCTCCTCTTCCGCTTCGCCGACCTGGAGTCGATCTATGGCTAGCCCGTCGGCCTCGCTCACCGCCCCGCGAGCCGGACGCCGCTTGGATGCGCGCTGGCTACTCTACCTACTGACCGCCGCCGTCTACATCTTCCTGTTCTCGCCCATCGTGGTGGTCGTCATCGCGTCCTTCAATCCCACCGGCCTGACGTCGTTTCCGCCCGCCGGGTTTACCCTCGCCTGGTATGCCGATCTCCTGCGAGATGGGGACATCCTGCGAGCGCTCCGCACCTCGCTCGTGGTCGCGGTGCTGGCCGCGCTTCTCACCTCGGCGCTTGCGATCGCTGCGGCGTACGGGCTGAGCCGCTTCACCTTTCGGTTCAAGCGGGTGATCCAGGCGTTCTTCTACTTACCGATCCTGGTGCCCGGTGTCGTCGCTGGCATCGCGCTGATCTTCTGGTTCAAGCGGATCGGGCTGCAGACCGGGCTGCTCACGATCCTCATCGCCCATGTCGTCCATGCCTTCCCCTATACGCTCTCGATCGTCCTGACTAGCTTCTACGGGTTCGATCGCCGCCTCGAAGAGGCCTCGCAGGATCTCGGCGCGAATCCCTGGCGGACATTCTGGCGCGTGACGCTGCCGCTCGTGATGCCCGGCGTGATCGGCGGCGCGCTGCTCGCCTTCACGATCTCGTTCGACGAGTTCGTGCTGACGTTCTTCGTGGCAGGCGGAGGAGTGGTCACGCTGCCGCTCGAGATCTACTCGCGGATTCGCTTCCTGCTCTCACCAGTCATCAACGCGGTCGCCGCGGTTGTGCTCCTCGTCTCGATGACGCTGGCGCTCGCCGTTCAGCTCCTCGTGCTCATGCGCGAGCGCCGGGCGCGGGCAGCCTGAACGCAGGCGGGGCCGGTCAGCAGGTGGCCGGCCCCGGACAGGCTGCCTGGTCGTCCGCGTCAACCGATCCGGAAGTACTTGAAGGACTCAGCGAGCTGCATCCGCTCAGCGCCGGGGAAGCGCTTGCGCCGCGCCTCGGCCGCCGCGTCCTGCGCCCACAGCCGTATCCACGGTACGGGATCCCAGTCACCCATCTGGCTCGCGTGGGCCCTGAGTGCCTCGATCTTGCGGTCGAAATATCCGGTGATGTCGACCCAGTAGTCCGGCTCCTTGCTCCCGGCCAGGTAGACCTCCTGCACCGTGTGTGGCTCCAGTCCCTCTGCCAGCAACTCCGGGAAGGTGAGCCGGTCGCGAGAGGTGGGGAACACGGCAGCCAGCGCCGCTTCGCCCATGGCGATGTGGTCTGGATGCTGGATGTACTCCTGGCCGACCCAGCGGGCCGTCGGATCCTGGCAGATGACGGCATCCGGCTTGTACTTGCGTATGGCGCGCACGATCGCCCTGCGTAGCTCGAGGTCCGGAACGAGCTCGGCGTCGCGGAAGCGCAGAAACTCGACATGCTTGACGCCGAGGATCCGCGCCGCGGCGAGCTGCTCGGCTTCCCGGATCTCGACGAGCCGCGCGGAGGTCATCGTCGGATCGTTGCTCCCTTTGTCACCGCTGGTCCCGAGCACATACGTCACCTCGCAGCCCGAAGCTGCCCAGCGTGCCACGGTGCCGGCGCACATAAACTCGGCGTCGTCCGGATGAGCCACGATCACCATCAGGCTGGCCGGCACTCGACTCTCTTCCCGCTCAGGCTGCTCGCTCATCGCTACCCCTTCCGCACGCTCCGCGCTGCCGACCAGCGTTACACAACGCTACACCCGCGCGCCCTATTCCTCGGCTCCGTGCTCCAGCACGCGATCGCCCACCGGCGTGTCGGACCCGGCGAGCGAACCTCCCACCAACTTCACGCGAGGCACCAGCGCCCAGTCGAACTCCCCTACGCGTTCCGGCCCGAGCTGCCGGAGCAGGCGCAGGCAGCACTCCGCCTGTTGCGCCAGCAAGGCTACATCCACGCCCTGGCAGGTCGCTGGGTAGCGCTCCAGCTTCGCCAACCCGCGCTCGAGCTGGCGAATCGCGCCGATCCAGTTTGCCCGCCGCAGGTGGTGAAACGCGACCCCGATTTGCAGGATACCCTGATAGAGATAGCGCACCGGGTCGCTTTCAGCTCGCCACAGCGTCTCCAGGATCTCGTGGCACTCGAAGAACTCGCCCCGGTTGAACAGCGCCACGCCTTCCAGCAGAAGCGGTGGGGGTGCATCGCTGCAGCGGTCGTGCACAGGTCCAGGACGATTACTCACAGCGCAGGCATCCAGGTCTCGGCGCGCTCGTCCCCGGCGCCGGGTAGCCCTGCAGGATACGCAGCGCGGCCTGCAACTGCGCGTCCTGCGCGATCGTCTCCTCGGTGAGCGGCCTCCCGCCGACCGGCATGGCAGGCGGAACCTCTACTGGCAGCGATACCCGGACATCGGGCTCGATCCCGTTGCGCCAGATCTGGCGACCGTTGGGCGTCAACCACAGCTCGGTACCGAGCAGAATCGCCGAGCCGTCCTGAAGCCGGAACTCGGTGAGTACAGTTCCGGTGCCGAATGTACGCTCGCCCACCAGCGGCGCGCGCTTGTTCTCCTGGATCGCCCCGGCGACGATCTCCCCGGCGGAGGCCGTCCCACCATTGATCAGCACCACCATCGGGAGGTCGGTCGGAGAAGCCGAGGCGTCGGTGCGATACTCTTCGCGGTCCCCGCCCCGAACCTGCGACAGAAAGACCGTGCTGTTCGGCGGCAGGAACTGCGAGGCGACTCCGATCGCCTCGTTGACCAGCCCTCCGGGGTTGTTGCGCAGATCGAGCACGATCGCTTCGGCCCCGGCAGCTTGCGCCTCGGCGATGGCGCGCTTCAGGTCGTCGGTCGCCCCGCTGGAGAACTGGCTCAGTCGGATATCGGCGATCTGCCCGGGAAGCATCGTCCAGCTTACCGGGCTGATCCGGATCGTTTCACGCACGAGCGTTACCTGGATCGGGTCTTGCTGACCCTGGCGCTGGAAGACGAGTGTGACGCTGGTACCCTCCGGGCCACGCACGCGCCGGACAACTTCATCGAGCCCCAGCCCCTGCGCCGGCTGGCCATCGACCTCGAGCAGCACATCGCCGGGTCGGATCCCGGCCTCCTGGGCTGGCGAGTTGTCGAGCGGGGTGACTACGACGATGTTACCGTCGCGCTCCTCGATCTGGATGCCCACGCCCGTGTAGGTGCCAGAGAGTTCCTCCGCGTGCATCCGCAGCTCGTCGGCCGTCAGGTACCGCGTATGTCCCTGATCGCCGAGCGTCTCGAGCATCGCGGTGATGGCTGCCGCCAGCATCTTCTGATCGTCGATCGCTGAGGGATCGACGTAGTGCTGGTGGACGACATCCCACGCTTCCCCGAAAACCGAGATCGGCGCTGCCGGAGAGGGAGCTGCCTGAGAGTGCGAGGGAGGCATAGCCGGTGCCAGAGTGGCACCGAGCCCGACCCCGAGCGTAAAGACGACCGCGAGGAGGACGAGCCCGAACGAGAACCTGGCACGGCGACCGAACGCCCGGCCTCTCCTCTCCGATTTCTCGTCCAAGGTCACGAGGTGCGCCTCCGATCCAACCTGTTCCCATCCCGCGCGCATTTCGTCGATCGATGCGCTGCACAACGGTAAGCATACCGAATCGCTCCTGGGCCCAGCCGTCCAGGAGCCTCACCGGCAAGAAGCACGCATCGAGGGTGGACACGCACAGGGATGGCTGCCTTCCCGGAGTTCTCAG
This sequence comes from Thermalbibacter longus, assembly GCF_023806485.1. Classification (GTDB taxonomy): domain Bacteria; phylum Chloroflexota; class Chloroflexia; order Thermomicrobiales; family Thermomicrobiaceae; genus Thermalbibacter; species Thermalbibacter longus. The sequence goes on along the minus strand of NZ_JAMSLR010000002.1, from coordinate 302,570 downwards.
ACGCCTAGACGCCATAGCACCAGGCTGGCGACCTGGACTCAGCCCGCAGTGCTGTGCGCTCCGAGTCGAAGTCGCGGACGAGCAAGTGCAGTCCTCCACCGTGCTCTCGACGGATGCCCCGCAGCGTCAGGGTTGCGACCAGGCGAGCCACGCGCGCGGCTGAGCCCGCTGTCCTCACCGAGCTGCTCCACCGCGAGCCCGGATCGCCGGAGAGGGACGGCAAAGCGCTCGTTCGGAGTCGCCGTCGCGGTGGGGGCCAGGATCGTGGGGCGAACTATCTGCTCGATCGCCCGGCGCAGGCCGAGAGAGGCCGGCAGAAAGTCGTGTCCCCACTCGGAGATACGGTGCGCCTCATCGACGGCGAAGAGCCACGCCTGCTGGTCGCGCACTGCCGCCACGAACGCCTCGTTCTCGAATCGCTCCGGCGTTCGGTGTCGCTTCCCCGGCCACCCACGTCTACTCGCCGGCAGCGCGCGTCACCTGCTGCCAGCCTGGAGACTTCGCCGAGCATGTCCCGCACGGCTGCCTCGTGCATCTGGTGGCGAATACCGATCTCGTAGACATCACGACCGGCCAGCGCGTCGCGCACGATGCTCGTCTCCCCGGCGGGCAGCGTCTCGACCAGCGCCGGGCAGTGCCGGAGCTCATGGACGATTGGTTCCCAGCGACTGCGCTTACCCACATCACGCTCCTTTCCGACCTGCCTGTCCGGGCGCCCTCCACCCGCGCGACCTGTTCCATCCCAGGCTTGGCGAGAGTGCCCCAACCGGCTCTCTGGCCTCTCAGAGCCAGCCCCAGCGACGGAACATGAGCAGTGCCAGGATGATGACCAGCGCGATGCTCGCGACCATCACCCAGAAGGCTGTCTCCGAGTAGAGCGGCAGCCCCTCGAAGCTGGTGCCGAAGAAGCTCAAGATGATCGCCGCTGGGAGCAGCATGGTCGAGACCACGGTCAAAATCTTCATCACGTGGTTAGTTCGATGTGAGACGTGAGAAACGTAGATGTCGAACGCTCCCCGGACGGCTTCCCGCAGACTGTCGCAGCGGTCGAGCAGCCGGTGGAAGCGGTTTTCGAGATCCCGAAAATACGACGCCACTTCGTCGCCGGAGATGAGGGCGAAGTCCGGCCGGAGGAAGGTCGCGAACACCTCGGCGTGTTGATCGACGATACGGCCGAGCGCGAAGATGAGCTTCTTGAGATGGATGAGCTCTTCGAGGAACCTATCGGAGTCGTTCCGCAGTGCCTGCTCTTCGAGCGCTTCGATCCGGTCTTCCGGCGTCTCAGACCACTCCCTGGTAGTGCTCGAGGAGCTCGTCCAGGACGATGTACCGCATGTACGCCGACTCCAGGCGCACCAGCTCCGGGTTCTGGCTCGCCCGGCCCTTGATGCCCTCCACGAACGGCAGCGGACGGTGGTGGATGCTGAGCAGGTAGTTGGGGCCGATCACCAGATCGAGCTCGCTCGCCAGCACCCGTTGATGCTCGGGGCGACGCGTGCGACCGCCGAGGAGACGAAGAAGTGATCACGGTAGACGTCAACTTGTGGCCGCTGCCAGGGCGACACCGCAGCGTGCAACGCCCGCCGGTCGATTGACAGCCGCCCGGCAAGACGTTCCAAATCCGCCACCGCAAACTCCGAAAGATCGATCCAGACGAAGTTCTCATCAGCTCGCACTATCTCAGCGATCGACTCGAGATCGACCGGCTTCAGCTCTTCGTCGGCCTCGCACCAGCCACGCCTGGAGCGAGGCCGACTGCGGGCGATCCGCAGGCTCTTCGACCTGGACAAGCTCCTGACTCGAATGTGGCAAGTCCGCGGCCACCATGTCTCTCCCCTCCCTGATCGTCAGCCGGTCGCCGGGGCGAGCTCGATACGCAAGCGCGCTGGCCCAGCCAGATGCTTCGGCTACCGCATGCGCTGGCGACGGCTGCTACATTATGTCTATCGTACTGCATGGGAAATACTCGCGCTGCATCCACGAGTGTCCGGACCGGCCCGCGCAGGCCAGGAACACCGGAATATCAGCGTTCTCGCGCTCCCAGCTCGAGAAGTTGCAAGCGCCAGCGCGGCCATCCAGGGGAGACGAAGCCCGCGTCCGCCGTGTCCCCGTCGGGTCGCCGGTGGCCACACTACGCTACGGGAGCAACCGGGAGCAGCGTGCCAAAGCGTCGTTGCGGTTTCCTCCTGGGATGGGGAGGCGGCCCACAGCGCCCAGAGGTGGCCGTCCGAGATCGCGGTTTCCCCACGGGGATAGGGAGGCGTTCTCCAGACACCAGGAAGGACGGATGCTGGCTCGTCCCTCCTGGCTTGAAGATGGCTGGAGCCGTGTCAGCCCGTCAAGGCGCGATCAGCGCGGCTGATCGGTAAAGATGCGATAGATGCCGCTACAGGTCGCACAGACGTTTCCCTGCTCGTCCATAACCTCACCCTGAGCGAAAACGAGGTTGCGCCCACCGCTGATCACCCGTGCCGTGCCGACGACCTGCCGTTCCGCCTCGAGCATGCGCAGATAGGTGATGTTCAGCGAGACGGTCACCTGACCGGTGATGTCATCGCGGCTCGAAAAGACCGCTGCCCCCAGCAGCCCATCGAACAGGTAGGCGACGATCCCGCCGTTGACCGCGCGAGTGCCGCCACCACCGCGGTGATGTTCTTCGACGAGCAGTTCGACCCGCGCCTGCCCGTCTCGGGCCTCGACGACACGGAAGCCAGGCCAGCGAAAGAACGGCCTGGCGTTCCACTCGGCGATCCAGCGATCTCCCTCCCGCATCCCCGGCACCATCCCCTCGCGCTGTCCTCTCCACACAGCCGCCCCTGGCCGCGTGGCACAGGGGCGACAACCGACGTGCGATTGTACCGAACGGCCAGAAACGAGCCTGCGGGACGTCTTCCTCCCAGAACCCCACGGGCCGCGCCTGCTCTCCGCACGCCCCTGCCAATCGCCGGTGCGCAGCTCCACGCGCCCGACTGTCCCGGATATCATCATCGACAAGATCCGCGAACTGCAGCCGCCGCATGTGTTGGCGAGACGGCAGCCGGTTGGTCCCTTGGGGGCAAACATCCGCGGGATTACAGGGATTCAGATGCTGATGACGCCCCTGGGCTAGATCGCCACCACGACGGATACCTCGTGCAGGGGAATCAGAAATGCCCGACACATACCTCCAGGCTGTACCCCGGCACTCGCCCCCTGCGCTTCTGTCAATCTGACTCCGCCACGCTCGCTGGCGGCGACTGCTCGGCGCGGAGCAGGTCGATCGTCTCGATGGCGTGCCGCAGATGGGGGATCACGATGCTCCCGCCCACTACCAGCGCCACGTTCAGGGCATCGTACAGCTCAGCGTCGCTCCAGCCGAGCTTCACGCACTGGTCGAGGTGGTAGTCGATGCAATCGTTGCAGCGCAGCACGGTCGAGGCCACCAGGCCCAGCAGCTCCTTCGTCCTGGCGTCCAACGCCCCATCGCGATAGGCGGCGCTGTCCAGGCTGAAGAAGCGGTTGATGTCACGGTGGCCGATCTCGCTGATGCGCTCGTTCATCCGCGCGCGGTAAGCGCGGAACTCGTCCAGGCGATTGCCCATCGTGCTCACACCTCCTCGCTCGACGCTGCTGCAAGCCGCTGCTCGAGCTGGTCCAGCTCCTCCGTCGAGAGTCGCCACTCACCGGCCCGCACGTTGGACTCGACCTGTTCCGGGCTCGTCGCGCCGGCGATCACCGACGACACGACCGGCTGGGCAACTAGCCAGGCCAGCGCCAGCTCGCCGACGGAGCGCCCGCGCTCGGCGGCGAATGCCTCCAGCACCGCCAGCACCCGGAAGTTGCGCTCGGTCAGCCAGCGCTGCTGCCAGCTCGGGTTGTCGTGCCCGCGCACGCCGGGCGGCACCGGCTCTCCTGGGCGATATTTGCCGGTCAGAAAGCCGCCAGCCAGCGGCGAGTACGGGATGATGCCCAGCCCGTAGAAGCGGCAGGCCGGGATGAGCTCCTGCTCGATCCCGCGCTCGAGCACGTTGTAGAGCGACTGGCTCACCACCGGCGGCGCATAGCCGCGGCGCTCGCACCGTCCCATGATGTCGGCGACCTGCCAGGCCGCGTAGTTCGAGATCGCGGGGTAGCGCACCTTGCCCGCGCGCACGAGATCGTCGAGGGCGCGCAGGCTCTCCTCGAGCGGCGTGTCCGGATCGGGCCGGTGGAGGTAGAAGAGGTCGACGTAGTCCGTGCCGAGGCGCTTGAGGCTGGCCTCCAGGCTGGCAATGATGCGCCGGCGCGAGAGTCCCTGACCGTTCGGCCCCTCGTGCAGCGGATACCCGGTCTTGGTGGCCAGCACCACCTCGTGACGCCGCCCAGCGATCGCCTTGCCGATGTACTCCTCCGAGAGTCCCCTCGAATAGGTGTCGGCCGTGTCGATATGGTTGATGCCGAGATCGAGCGCCCGGTGGACGATCGCGGCCGTCTGCCGCTCGTCGCAGTAACGCCCGAACGTGTTGCCCCCGAGCCCGATGACCGACACCAGAACGCCGCTGCTACCCAACCGGCGATAGTCCATGGGAAGCGTTCTCCTCTCGAATCCCGGGCAGCCCGAGCTGCCTGGCCCCGTGCACTCGCCTGGCGCGGCGGCCAGCTCAGGCGCCAGGCGGAACCAACTCGTCACGATGCTCCCAACGTCTCAGGAGTTCAGACCCTTCCCGAGCTGCGGGAGCTTCGTTTCCGGTATAGTCACCGCAGGAACCGGTCCAGGCAAGGTGGGCCACCGTGCAGTTCGGGGTATTCGACATCTTCCAGGTGACGCCAGACGTGTCGGCCGATCGCGTCTACGCCGAGCGCCTGCGGGACGCGGAGCTCATCGACCAGCTCGGGCTCGACTACTACTTCGTGGCCGAGCGCCACTTTTTGCCGCTGTACCGGAGCCCGGCGCCGGGCATCTGGCTGGGCGCGGTCGCGGCTCGCACCCGGCGGGTACGGCTGGGCGTGCTGGCGTATACCGTTCCACTGCACAACCCGGTCTTGCTGGCAGAAGAGATCTCGGTGCTCGACCATCTCAGCCGGGGGCGGGCCGAGGTCGGGGTCGGGCTGGGGCACCGGCCTCAGGAGCTGGCCAGCCTGGGCATCGACCCGGCCAAACGGCAGGCGCTTTTCCTCGAGTCGCTGGTGCTGATGCGGCGGGCCTGGCAAGGCGAGCCGTTCGATCACCCCGGTATCGCCTTCCGGTTCCGCGAGCTCTACGTCGAGCCACCCTACCAGCGGCCCCATCCACCTCTCTGGTACGCCGGAACCGATCCGGAAGCCGCGCGCTGGGCCGGCCGGAACGGCCTCTCGCTGGCGGTCGGCTTCCGGCCGCTGGTCCAGCTCCAGCCGACCTGCGACGCCTGGCGCGCCGGGCAGGCCGAGTCCACGTCGGGCCGGGCGCGGCTCGCGCTGATGCGCTCGCTGTACGTCGCCGAGAGCGACGCGCAGGCCCGTCGCGAGATGGTCGCCGACCTGCGCCGCCTGGGGAGGCTCTTCGTGCCGTCGCCGGCGGAGGCCGCGACCCAGACCCACCCGCTGGGCTCGGCTCCCGAGGCCGAGCAGGCCCTCGACCGGCTGCTGGCGAGTGAAGCAGTTATCGCTGGTAGCCCCGAGACCTGTGCTGAGGCGATCGCCCGCGCGGCGCGCGCCCTCCAGCTCGACGTCTTCCTCGCCAACCCCTACCTGAGCGGGGTGGAGCCGCGGCGCGTCGAGCGCACGCTCCGGCTCTTGGCCACGGCCGTCCGACCGCGAGTCGAAGCCGCCCTCGGCGTGTCTCCCACTCGGGGTTAGGCCGCCTTCACCGCTTCGATCAGTTTCATGAGCGACTCGCGCGCATCGCCGAACAGCATGCGAGTCTGCGACATGTGGAACAGTTCGTTCTCGATGCCGGCGAAGCCGGGCCGCATGCTGCGCTTGAGCACGATCACGTTGCGCGCCTGGTCGACGTTCAGGATCGGCATGCCGTAGATCGGGCTGCTGGGGTCGCTGCGCGCTGCCGGGTTGACCACGTCGTTCGCGCCGACGACCAGCGCCACGTCGGCCCGCTGGAACTCTTCGTTGATCTGTTCCATCTCGAAGAGCTGGTCGTAGGGCACGTTGGCCTCGGCCAGCAGCACGTTCATGTGCCCGGGCATCCGGCCAGCCACCGGGTGGATTGCGAACTTCACCTCGACGCCGCGCTTCTCCAGCTCGTCGGCCAGCTCCCGCACCTGGTGCTGCGCCTGCGCCACTGCCAGCCCGTAGCCAGGGACGACGATCACCTCGTTGGCATAGGCCATCAGCACGGCCGCGTCCTCGGCCGTGATCTCCCGGATCGGCTTGGCCTCGGCCACCGCCGCGGCGCGGCCGGATACGCGGAACGCGCCGAACATCACGTTGGCCAGCGAGCGGTTCATGGCCCGGCTCATCAGGATGGTGAGCAACGAGCCGGACGCGCCCACCAGCGCGCCGGCCACGATCAGGATCTGGTTGTCGAGCACGAACCCAGTGGCAGCGGCCGCCAGCCCGGTCATGGAGTTGAGTACCGCGATCACGACCGGCATGTCGGCGCCGCCGACCGGCAACACCAGCAGGACGCCGAACACGAGGGCAAGCGCGAACAGCAACCAGACGACCGTCACTCCGCCGGCCAGGCCCAGCAGCCAGACCCAGAGCGCGACGATCCCCAGGAAGGCGGCGACGTTCACCGGCAACTGGAGCGGGAACCGCACCGGCCGGCCGGTCATCACCTCCTGCAGCTTGGCGAAGGCGATCAGGCTCCCGGTGAGCGCGATCGAGCCGATCGTGGTACCGAACGCCACCGACACCGCTTCGCCGACGCTGACGGCCCCGGAGGCCGCGAAGCGCTGGAACTCGGCCACCGAGACCACCGCGGCCGTGCCGCCTCCCATGCCATTGAACAGCGCGACCATCTGCGGCATGGCCGTCATCGGCACGATCCGCGCCAGGTAGACGCTCGCGACGGTGCCGACGCCGATGCCGAAGAGCATCACCGCGATGTTGGCCGCGCCCCAGGTGATGTGCGGATCCAGCAGCGTGACCGCGACGGCCAGCAGTAGCGCGGCCGCCGCGATCTGGTTACCCGAGCGGGCCGTGCGCGGCGCGCTCATCCGCTTCAGGCCGAAGACCAGCGCAACGGCTGAGACGAGGTAGGCCAGGTCGATCAGTGCCTCACGATAGCTCTCGATCACGGCTTCCTCACCGGCTCCTTCTCACGAACCGCTTGCACGCCCGCGCCGACCGGGGCCGGCTCGCCCGCTGGCTTCTCTGCCGGCCGCGGCTTGAACATCTCGAGCATTCGATCGGTCACCACGAGCCCGCCGAACAGGTTGCCCGCTCCGAGCGCGCAGCCGAGGAACCCCAGCAGGTAGAGAATCGGCCGATCGGCGGTACCGGCAACCAGGATGCCGCCCAGCAGCACGATGCCGTGGATCGCGTTGGTGCCGGACATCAGCGGGGTGTGCAACAACGAGGGAACCCGCGAGATCACCTCGAACCCGAGGAAGATCGTCAAGATGAGCACGTAGAGGCCGAGCAGCAGCTCCTGGTTCACCGCACCTCCTCCTTCAGCCGGGCCAGCGTCGGCTCGTGCAGGATCTCGCCATCTCTCGTCAGCACCACGCCGCGCGTGATCTCATCCTCGAAGTCGAAGACCAGCTCGCCGCGCGGCGCCAGGTGCTCCACCAGAGTGGTCACGTTCCGGGCATACATCTGGCTGGCGGTATAGGCCATCTCGCTCGGCAGGTTCAGTGGCCCCATAATCGTCACGCCGTAGCGAACGACCGTCTCGCCCGGCTCCGTCAGCTCACAGTTCCCGCCCATCTCGGCAGCCAGATCGACGATCACCGCGCGCGGGCGCATCTCCCGCACGGTCTCCTCGCGGATCAGCACTGGAGCGCGCCGGCCGGGAACCAGCGCGGTGGTGATCACTACGTCCGCCTCGACGCAGTGGTTGTGGATCAGCTCCTGCTCGAGCCGCAGGTGCTCCTCGGCCAGCTCGGTCGCGTAGCCGCCGACCTCCTCAGTCTTGATCTCCAGTTCGAGGAACTTCGCGCCCAGGCTCTCGACCTGCTCCTTGACTACCGGCCGGGTATCGAACGCCTCGACGACAGCGCCGAGCCGGCGGGCAGTCGCGATCGCCTGCAGCCCGGCCACTCCAGCGCCCAGTACCAGCACCTTCGCCGGCCGGATAGTGCCGGCGGCCGTCATCATCAGGGGGAAGAACTTGGGCAGCTCGTTCGCCGCCAGCAGCACTGCCTTATAGCCGGCAACCGTGCTCATCGAGGAGAGCGCGTCCATCGGCTGCGCCCGCGTGATCCGCGGGATGGTATCCATGCTGATCGCGGTGACCTTGCGCTCGGCCAGCCGGGCTACCAGCTCCGGCCGGATCAGTGGCTGGAGAAAAGCGATGATGGCTGTCCCTGGCCGGAGCATCTCCACCTCATGCTCCGAAGGGCGCTGCACCTTGAGCACGAGCGAGGCACTGCCGTAAACCGTCGCCGCATCCGGCGCGAGCCGCGCGCCCGCAGCCTCGTACTCCTCATCGGTGAACCCGGCGGCCAGCCCAGCTTCCCGCTCGACCAGCACACTAAACCCGCGCGCCACCAGCTTCTTCGCCGCCTCCGGCGTCAGCGCGACGCGACGCTCGCCCGGCATCGTCTCGCGGGGGACTCCGATCGTCAGCGCCGGCGCTGTGGCAGAATCAGATGACTGCACGATCGCCGCTCCTCTACCTGAAGCTGCCCACACAGTGGCCGGGTAGCTCGTTCAGCCGAGCGCCCGGCCAGCATCGACATCAACGCTCGCTCAACCGCAGTCCGGCCTGATACTCCCGCTCGAGCCCGAGGAATCTGCCGGCACAGCTACCCAGCCCTGTATCGTACCAAAACGTGAGCGTATTCACACGCTCGAGTCCCGATCTCTCCCCGGTGTCGAGCATCCATCTCTTCGAGCGGTCACCCGGAACCACCCGAACGGGTAGTCGTCGTCACCGGTACCCGCTCGGTACCATCCGGCGCGAGGATAGGGACCATGCTCGCTGGCGTGTGGAGGAGCGTCGCATGGACTGGGTCTGGGCAGCGATTCGCTGGGTTCATCTGGTCGCCGCCATCGCCTGGGTCGGCGGCCAGCTCTTCCTGGTGCTGGTGCTGCTGCCGGTACTGCGACGCGCGCTCCCTCCAGCCCAGCGCACGCTCATCGTCGCTCAGCTCGGGCAACGCTTCGCCGTGGTGTCCTGGATCTCGCTGGGGCTGCTCCTCGTAACCGGCTTCCTCAACGGGGAGCGGCGCGGCGTTGCCTGGGAATCGTTGCCTGCAGCGCAGTCGACCTACGGGCAGGTTCTGTTCGCCAAGCTGTGTCTCGTGGCCGCAGTTATCGCGCTGACGCTCCTCCACGGCCAGATCCTCGGCCCCCGAATCACGCGCCTGGCCTCCGTGGCGAGCATCGGTGGCCCAGACGCAGAGACGCACCGGCGCCGGCTCGCCAGGCTGTCGATCATCGTGTCGGGTACGAACCTGCTACTGAACCTGGCCATCGTCTACCTCGCGGCGCGGCTGGTATCCTGATGCCCCCGGCCGAGAGCGGGGAGCGATCGCCGATGGCGACAACGGGCAGGCTACCAGCCACGAGGCGAGGAGGAGCAATGACCGCCGACGGGGCGATCCAGCGTCTCGATTTTCTGATCGAGAGCGAGCCAGGGATTCAGATCTGGGCACGTCAGGTGCGCGGCACCGGCGATCTTCGCCCGCCGGTGCTGCTGATCCACGGCGGCGGGCCGGGCGGGATCGTCTTCGATCTGCCGATACCCGGCTACTCGCTGGCCGAAGACCTCGTCGCAGCCGGCTACACGACCTACCTGATGGATGTCCGCGGCTGGGGCAACTCTGCCCGCCCTCAGGCGCTCAGGGAGCCGCGGGAGCACAATCCGCCGGCCGTGACCTCGGAAGAGGCGGTACGCGATATCGGCGCGGTGGTGGGCTTGATCAGCTCAATCCACAGCGGGGAGCGCGTCGGGTTGATCGGGTGGGCCACCGGCGGGCACTGGGCCGGGATGTATACGGCACGCCACAACGAGACGGTGCGCTGCCTGGTCATGCTCAACAGCCTCTACGGCGTCAATGCCCCCTGGCCACTGCGCGCGGCGTTCGAGCGGCCGGATCGTCCGGGCGTCTTCGACCACAGCGGCGGGGCCTACCGGCTAGTGGATCGCCACGGCCTGCTCGCGAGTTGGGATCGGGCCATCCCAGCGGAGGACAAGAGCGAGTGGCGCGACCCCGCCGTGGCTGACGCCTACGTCCAGGAGTCGCTCGCGAGCGATCCGACCAGCAGCTCGCGCACCCCACCGAGCATGCGCATCCCGCGAGGCTTCCAGCTCGAGAGCTACAATCTCTCGCTCGGGCACAAGTACTGGGACGCAGCCGCCATCCGCGTGCCGACGCTGGTCATCCGCGGTGACCGCGACCACTGGTCGCGCCCCGAGGACTTGGAGGCGCTGCGAGCGGAGCTGGTGAACGCCCCGCTCGTGCGAACGGTGACGATCGCAGGCGGGACGCATTACCTCTTTCTCGATCGCCCAGAGCGGGGCCGAGCCCGCTTCCTCGACGAGACCTCGGCGTTCCTGGCAGAGAGCTGAGCGCCCTTCGCGCAGAACCCACGGCGAGCGCTCGCCGGGCACATGGAGACGGCGGCTAGTCCGCCGCGCTGCCGCGAGCCGAACGTGCCGGGTGCTTGCGCGCCTGGCGACGCAGGCGGGCGGTGTCCGGGATCAGGAAGACCAGCGGAATCATCAGCAGGATCAAGAGCGCGCTCGCCCTGAAGATCACCGCGAGCCCCTCGCCCGGGTTAGAGAAGCGGGTCAGGAGCAGGACAATCAGCGCCGTGCCCAGGACGCCGCCGGTCGAGCGGAACATGCCACGCATGCCGACGATCCGCGCCACCGCCGCGGGCATCAGCTCCAGCGCGGCGTTGCTCGAGGCCGGCGCGCTGATGCCGACGCCGATCCCGGAGATCGCGACCAGGGCCGCCAGCAGCAGCTCATCACTCACCGGGTGTCCGGCGACCGACACCTGGTGCCAGCTCTCCGCCGTGAGGAAGAGGCTAGCGCTGACCAGCACGATTCCGGCGATCATCGGAGAGCGGTAGCCCAGCCGGATCAAGAAGAAGGAGCTCAGCGCCGAGCAGAGGGCCATGGCGAGCGCCCGCGGCATAAGGATGAAGCCAACGGTCGTCTCGCGCAGGTGATAGGCCTCGATGGCATACAGCGGGACGAAGCTGAAGAAGCCGAAGACGAGCGCGCCATGAAGGAAGTTGTACAGGTTGACCGCGGCGAAGGCCCGACCGCGCAGTAGCCGCAGGTCGATCATCGGGTCGGCCACGCGGTGCTCCTGATAGACAAAGGCCACCAGCGCGAGCGTGCCGAGGAGGAGCCAGAGGGCGACTTGCGAGGTGAAAGCCCCCAAGTTCCCCAGTACGGTCAAGCCGAACATGATACCGAGCATGCCCAACGCGAAGAGCGTTGCACCGACGAGGTCGATCGGTCGGGGGCGCGACGGTCGTGTGCTGGCAGGGATCAGCCCCAGACCGCCCAGGAGCAGCACGATCCCGATCGGCACGTTGATGAAGACAGAGCGCCAGCCGAGGTGCTCGACCATCCAGCCACCCAGCACCGACCCGACCAGGGCACCGACAGGGAACACGCTCGCGAACAAACCGATCGCCGTCGGGCGCCAGCGGTCGTCGAAGACATCGCTGATGATGCCCGAGGCCGAGGGCATGAAGGCACCGCCTCCCACGGCCTGGAGGATTCGGAAGAGGATGAGAAGGTAGACGTTCGGCGCGATGCCGCAGAGAAACGAGCTGGCTGTGAACAGCCCGACGCAAGCGAGGAAAAGCCGCTTGCGGCCTAACTCATCGCTGAGCTTGCCGGCAAGGGGCATCATGACCGTCTGCGCGAGCTGGTAGCCGGTCAGCACCCACCCCACCCAGACCACGCTCGCGTTCAGCCCTTCGGTCATCGCCGGGAATGCCACCGTGACGGTCGTGATGCCGATGCTCGACATCAGGAGCGCAAGACAGACGACCAGGAAAATCAGGATCGACCGCGCCCCGGGTCGCCGCCCTGCGCCTAACGGGCCGGTGCCGCCAGCCGATGCCTGGTCGAGTGCGCCTGTCATCGAGCTGTATACCCCCGTTTCTGGCCGTCGCTCAGCCTGAGAAGAGGCACCCCCATCGCCATGTCTCGTCGAGCTGGCGAGACGGGGGCGAAGCGCAACGCGATAGGGAACCCGGTCGTACAGGCATGCGGGGATGAACAATGCGGCAGCGCGCGACCTACCGCTCGTTCGCAGCCTGCCGCCTCCAACGCCCCTCCGGCACACAATACCTTAGCCCGTCCGCACTGGTGAGGCAATCGGGGTCCGGCACGGAGGGAGCCCCCGATCACGACGAGAATCGGCACCGGCCTCGAGTCGCTTCTTGACTTCATGGGTTTCCTCTTCTACGATGCAGATACGTTCCAAATAGGGTGAAGGAGGCAGGACGATGAATGTAACGCCTCCTGAAGAGGCCCCGAAGGGCGCGCTCCTCCTTATGCTCGTGTTCTTCCTGATGCTGGTCGGGTTCTGGTTCGTTCTCTATGCCGAGTTGTGGACCCGGAGGTGAGTTGTGGCCGAAGCTGGACCGCCAGAACGCCATGAGCCCTATCTGTACGAGCTCGCCTGGATCCTCCCCAGTATCGCAATCCCGACCGCAATGCTCGTCGCCGTCGTGATCGCCGCATTTGGAATGGGCATCCACCTGCCCGGCATAGCAGGCACGGTCGACCCGGCTCAGCTCAGGGAGACACCGCCCTTTGACAATCCCGGTCTGTCGCAGATCGCCCCCAACCACTACCAGCTCACGATCGTGGCGAGTGCCTGGCAATTCCAGCCCAATGAAGTGCGGATACCGGCCGGCGCGCAGGTCGATATCGTTGCGACAAGCCGGGATGTCATTCACGGGTTCGAGATTCCCGGAACGAACGTGAACCTTATGGTGATACCGGGCCGCATCGCCCGCACGACAGTAACCTTCCACCAACCGGGAACCTACCAGTTCATGTGCCATGAGTACTGTGGTGTGGGACACCATCTCATGTGGGGTCGCATCATCGTGGAGGGGACGCCATGAACGGCCTGCCGGCTCGCTACCCCGCCGAGCTCGGCTCGGTGCACCGGTTGACCGGAGCCTATGTCACTGTCGCGCTCATTACACTGGCGTTAGCGAACGTGCCGAGTATCTACCAGGCCCTCGATAGTGCTGGCATCAACCTCTACGCAACGCTGCCGATCTTCCGCTCGTATTACCAGGGTCTCACCCTGCACGGCGTCGGTAATGTGCTGCTCTGGACAACCTTCTTCATCTGCGGGTTCCTGAGCTTCACGATGGTCTATGCCTTACGTCGCCCGCTGGCCTCGATGCGGCTCGCCTGGGCAACCTTCTGGATCATGCTTGCCGGCCTCGTACTTGCCGTGATCGCGATCCTCGCGAATCAGGCTACGGTGCTCTATACCTTCTATCCACCGATGCGCGCACACCCGGCCTTCTATATCGGCTTGACACTGGTCGTAGCGGGTACGTGGCTCGTATTGCTGAACTTCATTCGGACGTACCGCCAGTGGCGAGCGAGCCATCCCGACGAGCCCACGCCACTGGCAGCGTTCGGGGCTTTGATTACCTTCGTGATGTGGACGATCGCCAGCGCTGGCGTGGCCATCGAGATGGTCTTCCTGTTGATCCCGTGGTCCCTCGGGCTCGTCTCAGCCATCGACCCACTCCTCGCTCGCTCGCTGTTCTGGTTTACCGGGCATCCGATCGTATACTTCTGGCTGCTGCCTGCCGTAATCTCCTGGTACACGATGGTTCCCAAGATCGCGGGAGGACGCCTCTTCAGCGAGACTGTCGCTCGTATCGCCTTCATCATCTTTCTCGTCTATTCGCTTCCTGTCGGCCTCCACCACCAGTTCACCGATCCTGGTATCTCCGAGTGGTGGAAGCTCGTGCACGCCTTCTTCACATTCATCGTGTTCTTCGCCAGCCTCCTCACGATGTTCAATGTAGCTGCCACACTCGAGAACGCCGGCCGAGCACGCGGAGCGAGGGGGTGGTTGAACTGGATCCTGCCGCTACCCTGGAGCGAACCCGCTTTCGTCTCTCAGGTCCTGGGCATGTTCCTCTTCATCTTCGGCGGCATAAGCGGCCTGGCCAACGCCTCGTACAATGTGAACTTGATCGTCCACAACACGCGCTGGATCGTCGGCCACTTCCATCTGACGGTCGGGGCGGCTGTCACGTTGACCTTCATGGGGATCACATACTGGCTGGTACCCTACTTGACCGGCCGCGCGCTCTGGAGCCGGAGGCTCGCGCTCGTTCAGGCCTGGTCGTTCTTCGTAGGGGAGGTGATCTTTTCCGAGACGCTTCACCGGTTGGGCTTGCTCGGCATGCCGCGTAGGACACAAATCGCGGCGGCCGAGTACGTTATGCCGCAATGGCAGAGCATCATCGGTATGCCTCTCGTGGGCATCGGCGGCACGATCATGTTCGTAAGCGGCATCCTCTACCTGCTGAACATCACGCTTACGCTGGTGGCCTCCCGCACTCCGGCACAGGTCGAGGTGCCACTCGCCGAGTATGCCCCTGGGGAGCGTCGCGTCCCGCCGGTACTCGATCGCTGGCGTCCATGGGTGATCGTCACCATCACCCTCACCCTCGTCGCGTGGCTTCCACCGCTGCTCATGCTACTCGCCTCGCTGTCGCCAGTGCGCGGCGCGCGCGTGTGGTGAGTTGGAGGTGGTCTCATCCACCTCCAACCTGACACCTCTACACGCAACACCAGACGGCATCGACCGCTGGTGAGCCGCAGGGCTCTCTGCACCGGTTGCGCTCTGCCAGCAGCCGAGCGCTGGCCCGGCGTCAGCCCCAGGGAGCCGGGCTGATCAGCAACGCCATGCCGTCGAAGTAACCCCAGGAGCGCATGAAGTCGTCCCAGGAGAACGCGCGGTACTGGCCGTCTCCCGGGTCGGCGATGTAGACCCAATCCTGGTCGTAGCCGTAGACGACGACAGCGTGCTGTTGCGGCACCAGCGTGAACGTCTCGCCCTCGTACTCGGCCGTCAGCCGGGGCTGAACGCTGGCCATGTTGGTCATCCAGACCACGACCGGGCGGCCACGATCGAGCTCCGAACGCAGCACGCTGGCATCACCCTGGGCATAGACCACCTGCGCCTGGAACCCGTAGCGCTCCAGGAGCGGCACGAGTGGCTCGGCGTAGACGCCGTAGTCATCGGTGCCGCCGAAAGCCCCGTTCATGTCGCCGCGGAAGCCCCGGTGCGGGTTGGGGTGGTACGGCATGTTCTCGATGAAGACCCACTCCGAGACCTGCCGGCCGTAGTAGGCAGTCACCATGCTCAGCGAGGCGGACTCACAGCTCAATGGGAGAGACTGCCGCAACGCCGGCACGCCGCTCAGCAGCACGCCCTGGCCGGACTGGGTCGTGGTCGGGCGAGCTGCCGGTACCCGGAGCATCTGTCCCTCGAAGATCCGATTGGCATCCGGCAGGGCATTCGCCTGCATCAGCGCGGCGACGTCCACACCGTAGCGCCGGGCGATCGCGCTGAGCGTCTCACCTGGAGCCACAACGTGGATCAGGCTATCGGGCTGGCTGGACGCTGGCTCGTTGCTCTCTGCGGGGATCACCAGCTCGACCCCGGCCGGCACCAGGTCGGGATCGGCCAGCTCGTTCGCGGCGGCGATCGCCTCGACCGTGACGCCGTATTGTCGCGCGATCTCCGCGAGGGTCTCGCCCTCCTGGACGCGGTGGCGCCTGGCAGTGATGCTCGATGCTTCGGAGATGCGGAGCTCGCTCCCGGCGAGGATATAGTCGGGGTTCGCGATGCCGTTGAGCTGGACCAGGGCCTGCACGGTCGTGCCGTAGCGGGCCGCGATCTCGCTGAGGGTCTCGCCTGGCTGGATCAGGTGAGTGGTGGAGGCGTCGACGACCCCGGGGCTCGCCAACATGGCCGAAAGTCCACCGAGGAGCAGGGCCGGTGGGACATGGCGGCGAGGTGAGCGCTTGACCGGCCGCCGGCCGAACTGGTGTACCCGGCGTTCCGGTACCGGCAGCGCCAGGAGGCGCTCGCGCCGGAGCTGCCGTTGCCTGGTCGCGTAGAGTGCCACCAGGCTCCGGTTGGTCTCTCTCCGTCTCTCCATCGGCACCCTCTCCCTGGCTCACTGTGACCGTACATACTGTACGTACAGTATAGCCACGGTTAGAGACGCTGGCAAGCGGCTAGCGGGCTGCCCGGGGCTGCTCGCGGCGCAGCACCCGCACCCCATCCGGCTCGCCGACGATGACGGTATCGGTGAGGCCGAGGAAGAGCCCGTGATCGACGACTCCGGTAATCAGCTTGATCTCGCGCGCCAGCGCCTCCGGCTGGTCGAGCGGGCCGAAGTCGACATCGAGGATCAGGTTGCCGTTGTCAGTACGGTACGGCTGGCCGAGCGCGGTATGCCGGAGCACGGGTTTCCCGCCCAGGCGCTCGAGTTCCCGTGCCGGCTCGATCCAGGCGAACGGCACCACCTCTACGGGAACCGGCGTCCGTTCCCCTAGGCGGTCGACCAGCTTGGAGACATCGACCACGATCACCAGTCGCCTGGCCAGCG
The DNA here is from genome assembly GCF_023806485.1 of Thermalbibacter longus. GTDB lineage: Bacteria > Chloroflexota > Chloroflexia > Thermomicrobiales > Thermomicrobiaceae > Thermalbibacter > Thermalbibacter longus. The sequence goes on along the minus strand of NZ_JAMSLR010000002.1, from coordinate 285,869 downwards.
CGGCGACCAGCTTCTCGCGAACTAGCGCGCCGCCTCGCCCCTTCAGCAGGTGCAGCGTCCCCCGCTCGACCTCGTCGGCGCCGTCGATCGCCAGATCGATGCTCGGCGCCTCCTCCGGGGCCAGCAGCGGGATCCCGAGCCGTCGCGCCAAACGCTCCGAGCGTCGCGACGTGGAGACGCCGGTCAGCACGGTTCCGGCGCGAACCCGGGCCGCCAGCTCGTGGATGACCAGCTCAGCCGTCGAGCCGCTGCCCAGCCCGACGACCATCCCCGGCTCGACCAGCTCGGCGGCAGCCGTCGCCGCCAGGCGCTTGAGCCTCGCCGTGCTGCCCCGGTCACCCCCGGACCTTGTTGTCACCGGCGCGCCACCACGCTCTCGGCAGCCTCGACGATCCGCTCGGCGGTCAGGCCGTAGGCGCGTAGCAGGTCGTCGGGCGCGCCCGACTCAGCATAGGTATCGTCGAGGTCGACGAACGCCATCGGGCAGGGATACCGACGCGCGACCGTCATCGCCACCACGCTCCCCAGCCCGCCGTAGTGCAGGTGCTCCTCGGCGACGACGATACCGCCGGTCTCGCGGGCCGCCGCCACCAGGGCCTCTTCGTCGATCGGCTTGACGGTCGGCATGTCCAGCACGCGCGCCTGGATCCCCCGGCCCGCGAGCTCTTCGGCCGCATCGAGCGCCGCCGCGACCATGATGCCGTTCGCCACCAGCGTCACGTCGTGGCCCGCGCGAAGCTGGTACGCCTTCCCGATCACGAACTCGAACGACTCGTCGTAGACGACCGGAACCGGCGGGCGTCCCAGGCGCAGGTAGGTCGGCCCCTCGTGCAGAATCATGGCGCGCGTCGCCGACCGCGTCGCGTGCTCGTCGGCCGGCACCAGCACCGCCAGGCCGGGCAGCGCGCAGGCGAGCGCCACGTCCTCGATCCCCATCTGCGACGGGCCATCTTCGCCGATGCTGATCCCAGCATGGCTGCCCACGAGCTTCACGTTGAGGCGCGGGAACGCCACGCTCATGCGGATCTGGTCGAAAGCGTTGCAGAGGAGAAAACAAGCGAAGCTGGCAGCGACCGGGATCTTGCCGCTGGCTGCTAGCCCCGACGCGACACCGACCAGGTTGGATTCGGCAATGCCGACGTTGAAGAAGCGGTCGGGGAACTCCTTCGCGAACCATTCGGTGCGGGTCGAATTGCTCACGTCACCGTCGACGACGACGACATCCGGGAATTCACGGCCCAGATCGCGCAGGGCCTCGCCGAAAGCGTCTCGGGTCGCCTTACCCAGCTTGAGTCCAACGCGAGTGCCGAGGTTCATCCGAGCTCCTCCAATGCCTGTTGCAGCCGGTCGCGCGGCACTGCCCGCCCGTGCCAGGTAAAGTCCTGCTCCAGGAAGCGCACCCCTTTGCCCTTGACCGTGTGGGCAATGATCGCGAAGGGGCCGTCCTCGAAGGCCGTTGCGAAGCGCAGTGCCTGATGGACTGCGACCAGGTCGTGCCCGTCGACCTCGTCGACCTTCCAGCCGAAGGCACGCCACTTATCGGCATAGGACAGCGGGTCGGTGACGCTTGCCACCCCGGTCGTCTGCTGGTAGCGGTTGTGGTCGACGATTGCGACCAGGTTGCCCACGCGGCTGTGGGCAGCGGCCATGGCGGCCTCCCAGACCTGGCCCTCCTCGATCTCGCCGTCGCCCAGGAGGACGTACACGTGGTAGCTCCGGCCTTCCAGCCGTGCCGCCAGCGCGTGCCCAAGCCCGATGGAGAGACCCTGCCCCAGGCTGCCCGTGGAGGCTTCGACCCCAGGCAGCCGCCGCATATTCGGATGACCCTCCAGCGGGCTGCCGAGCTGGCGCAGCGTCCGGAGCTGTTCCTTGGGAAAGTACCCGGCTTCCGCCAGCACCGCGTAGAGGATGGGGGCGGCATGCCCCTTCGACATGATGAAGCGATCGCGATCTGGCCAGCGTGGCTGAGCGGGGTCGTACCGCAAGATACCGCCGAAGTAGAGCGCAACCAGGATCTCCACCGCCGACATCGAGCTCGTCGGGTGGCCCGACCCAGCCTCGGTGGTCATGATCAGCACCTCGCGTCGCAGTTCGCGGGCCAGGGCTGTGAGTCGCTCGATCTCCGTCGTGCTCAGCGTGGTTTGCACCTGTGCCATTGGACCTCCCATCCCGCCTCTCCGCGCAGGCACGCCCTTGATTGTACTCTCTGCCCGATCCATGCCGGCCCCGCGTGGTCTCACACTCTTTTCCTGGTTGCGCTCGAGCGCGAGCGGTGGTAGCCTCCATCACAACAAGAGAGCCGTATCCAGGACCGTACACCGGCCGGGGGCCGCGGAGTCGACCAGCATGGGGGAATGACCCGCGTGGCCGGTGCTACGTTGCAGGCACGGTGATCGCCCGGTCACGCATGAGCGATCACGGAGCGGGACACCTGGATGGGGAAGGGGAGCCGATTGGGGAAGAAGCGGGTTCTCGTTTGTCTCGCCCTCTGCTCGCTCCTGCTCTGTACCACCGCTCTCTCTCCTGTTCTTGCCACCGACTTCGCCCCTGGCGGCATCGCTCTTGTCAGCGGTACCGATGGCGACGGGCTGCGACTGCGCGATGGCCCGAGCTTCGCGGCCGCCACGCTCGCGGTGATGCCCGAGGGAGCCGAGGTACGGGTCACCGGCACGGCGACGATTGACACCGAGGGGAACGTCTGGATCCCGGTCAGCTACGGCGACCTCGCCGGATATGCGCTGAGCGATTTCCTCGCGTTGTCCTCTGATGATGACGCTCCCGCTCGGGCCCAGCAGGCGAGCGGATCGTCGGCTGCCACGAGCCTGGGAGTCGGTGTCACCGCGCAAGTGTCCGGCACCGATGGTCAGGGTCTAAACGTCCGCCAGCAGCCCGGCTATGGCGCGACGGTGCTCACGGTGGCACCGGAAGGGGCAGCCATGCTGGTGATCGGCGGTCCCCAGGTAGACGGGCAGAGCATCACCTGGTGGCAGGTGAGCTACAACGGCCTGGTAGGCTGGGCTCAAGCAGACTACCTGCGCGCGACCTCCGGCGAGAGCGCGTCGCCTCCCCCTCCGCTCCCCGGTTCCCCCGGCGCGACCTTCCGCGTCTACGCGCATCGCCTGGGGCTGGTCGGGCAGGTGACCGCCAACGGCCACGTGATCCAGGAGAACGACCGGTTCGTGGCCCTGCCCTGTGCCTGCGTCCTCTCCTCGAACGGCGGGAACGAGTACCAAGTACTGATCGAGTACAAGGGGCGATCGGTCGTGTTGCCTGTCTGGGATGTCGGCCCCTGGAATATCGACGATAACTACTGGGACCCGCCGGAGAAGCGCCGCTGGAAGGGTTTGCCCCAGGGGACTCCGCAAGCGGCGGCCGCCTACTTCAGCGACTACAACCATGGCCGCGACGGCAAGGGGCGCGAGGTAAAGAGCCCCGCCGGCATCGACATCGCGGACGGTGCCTTCTGGCACGATCTGGGCATGACCGAGTCGGACTGGGTCACAATCACGTTCCTCTGGATGGTCAAGGCACCGGCCCAGCTCCCAGCCGCCCCCTCCGGCTACGAGGATGTCCCGACCGTCAACCCGGGCAACCGGCCACCGCTCGATCCGGTGCCGGCCAAGGACCCCTCACGATACGCGTACTTCCCCGAGACCGGTCACAACGTCCCGAAGCTGCTCATGGACTACTGGTCGGCCAACGGCGGCTGGCGCGTCTTCGGTCTTCCGATCAGCGAGTTCTTCCGCGAGGTTCGCGTTGATGGGGCAGTACGCTTCGTCCAGTACTTCGAGCGGGCGATCCTGACGTACGACCCGGCGGCTCCGGCGGCCGAGGCGATCCAGCCCGTGCCGATTGGCTACTACACGTCGGCCCCAGCGGATGCCTGGGTTCCGGTGGCGCCCTTCGAGGACAGCGCGGAGCGCTGGTACTTCCCCGAGAGCGGACATTCGCTGAGCTTCGGCTTCAAGCAGTACTGGATCGACCACGGCGGCCAGCACACGCTAGGGCTACCGATCACTGAGGAATACCGCGTCGACCTGCCGGATGGGCGCTGGTACACCGCGCAGCTCTTCGAGTACGGCCGTCTGGAATGGTGGCCCGATCAAGCCGGGACAGGCAGAGAGATCACGCATGGATTGCTAGTGGTCGAGATGCTGCGTGAAGCCGGATGGCTCCCACCCGGTCCTGGATAGGCCCCTCGACTGCTGATCAGCGTGTACCGATCTTTACGACGAGCCTGGCCAGTACCGGTGTTGACCGAAGAGCGATTCATGGTACAGTTGAGGTGGCGTCCACGAAGGGTGCAGTCTGACGAGGCTCCGCGGGACGATGCCGAGCGAACGCCTCGCGGACCCGATGTGATCGATCCGGCAGTCGATGCGGAGCCGCGCAGGTTTCAGCGCCTCCTGGCTGTGAGGCAACAGGTGGGAGGGACTACCCGGCCAGCATGAAACGGCTGGTTTTCTTCGTCGCAATTTTGGCTTCGGTTCTCGCTATAGCCGTCCTCACCGACCTCAGCGCGCTCATGACGGCATTGCTCAGCCTGTCGGCTGGGACAGCCCTCTCGCTGCTCATCGTCCTCCTCGCGAACGAGATACTCAAGGGACTTCGCTGGGCGTTCTATCTCCGCGCGGCTCATCTCGACATCCGGGTTATCGATGGCTTGACCAGCTACCTCGCCGCCCAGGCAGCCACGGCCATTCCTGGAGGCTCCGTCCTCAGCGCGCGGCTGGTCGAGGAGCATGCCAGGGGTCGAGTACGCATGCGCCAAGCCGCACCTGGCCTGATCGTGCAGATGTTCGGTGACTTCCTGGCGGTCTCCGCCCTGGCGACGGCGGCGATCTTGCTGACGGAGCAGCGCCCCGTTCAGCTCCTGATCCCGGCCCTCGCGGCGGTGATTACTACCGTATTGATCGCGGTTTTCCGCAGCGAGCGGCCGGCCGAGTGGCTGCTCCGCGCCATGAGCCAGCGCCGGATCACCCGCCGGCTTGTCCCGACCGAAGAGGATTTTCGGATCCACCTGAAGCGCATGCTGCGCTCCGGCGTGCTTACCGGCGGCACCGTGTTCAGCGTCGGCACGACTCTGCTCTCGGTCACGGTCGTCTGCATCCTGGTGAACGCGCTGACCGTGCGAGGAGTGGCCTTCGCCGAAGGGCTGTACGTCCACAGCTTCAGCATGCTGGCCCACCTGTTCGTCCCCACACCTGGTGGAATCGGAGCCAGCGACGCGAGCCTGGCCGGCATGCTGAACTACATCGGCATCGGGCTCGGCCGCGCGACGTTCATCGCACTCACCTATCGCTCCGTGGGCGTGCTCTTCCGCACAGCGATCGGGATGGTCACGTTGCTCGCCCTCTACCCCTCGGTGCTGGTCGAAGTCCGGCGCGGCGAGCAGCCAGCGCCTGCCCGCTCCTCGCCAGCGCTCATCGGCCTCGGCTCTGCAGGGCTCGCTACCGCTTCCGAGCTGCCTGCGCCGGCCGGTGAGAGCCTCGTCACCGGCGGCGAGGACTGACCGGCCACCTTCAGGGTGATCTCGGGCTCAGCCTTCAACGGCGAGCAGCGGAGAGCCTCGTCCGCGCCTGTCTCCACTCGCGCAGCAGCGGCTCAACGACGACGATGAAGCGAGCGAGTCGCCGGCCGATCTCTCCCGCCAGCGCTTCGGTCAGCGGCTGGTACGGAAGGTGCTGGTAGAGGTGGCCCCAGCTCTGCGTCCAGCGTTCCAGCTCCGTCTCCGGCCCCAGTTCATGCTTCAGTTCCAGGATGTGCCGGTCGAGCCAGAGCAAGAGCTGCTCGGTGCTCTCGGGCCCGTCTTCGAAGTGCAGGCCGATCTCGATGTGCCTGTCACGGCCATTCACCCAGACCTCGTAGTGGATGCGCGGTTGCGCGTAGTAGATCTTCAACAGATGCTGCGCCTGCGCGATGCGAAAATCTGCCAGCCCGGCAGGTAGCCGGCTGCGCAGCGCTCCGATCACGTCGTGAAAGAACTCTCGCCGTGTCAGCGTCGTCATGGGTGAACCAGATCGTGCAAGCGCTGCTCCTGTGAGCCACACCGGCCCGGCTGCCAGAATAGCATCCTGAGAAGAGGAGGACAGGTGGAAGAGACGGTACGCTTTCGCCAACTCATCGAGGCGGCGTTCCCGGAACTGGACATTCGGAGCATCGTCTTCCTCGGCGCCGGCTGGGACAGCACGACCGTGCTCGTCAACGGCGAGCTGGTATTCCGGTTCCCTCGCCGTGCCGACGTCGCGCGGGCGATCGAGGTCGAGCGCTGCCTCTTGCCGAGCCTTACGCCACGCTTGCCTCTGCCGATCCCGCGGTTCGACTTCGTCGCTGGGCCACTGCCCGGCTACCCCTGGCGCTTCGTCGGCTACCGTGCCCTGCCCGGCAGGCCGATGGCTGATATGCCGGCCAGTAGCCTCTGCCTGGAACAGATCGGGCGCGCGCTCGGGGCCTTCGTGCGCGCGCTCCACGACGCGCCAGTCGAGCTGGCCGACCGCTGCGCGGCGGTCTTCTACGCTCCGGAAGCCTGGGTCGAGCGACATTGGCAACTCGCCCAAGACACGCTGCCGATCGTCGAGCGAGCGCTCGGGGAAGAGCCCGCTCGGCGGCTCCAGGCGTTCTGGGCCGAATACCGGAACGACCCGCGCTCGCGGCGATTCACTCCCGCCATCGTGCACGCCGATCTCAACCCCGACCACGTATTAATCGACCCGGCAACCGGCGAGGTGACCGGTGTCATCGACTTCGGCGACGCCTGCATCGGCGACCCCGCCATCGACTTCGCTGGCTTCCCTGAGGAGATCGTCGCGGCGATGCTCGCGACCTACGGCCGGGACGATCCTGGCCTGCTCCACCGAAGTCAGGCGCTCGCCCGCGCGATCCCGCTGCACGCAATCCATTTCGGCGCGCTCGTCCGCGACGAGACGATTCTGTCCGCGGGTCTGGCCGAGCTGGCTCTCCAACTCGGCGGCTGATCGCGACCCTTTCCCAGCCCGCGTACGACCGCTATAGTTCTGCTACGGATACCGGTACCACCGTGGAGCAGCCATGCGCAACTTGCTGGGCCGCTTAATCGAGCGCTCGCCACAGAGCCTGTCCAGCGTCGCCCAGTTCTGGGAGGTTCCGCTGCAGGGGATCGACCCGCACCGGGAGGCCGGCCAGCTTTACCCGGTGCTGACCGATGCCTGGAGCCTGGCGCTGGCCTGGGAACGGATCTCACCTCGCGAGCAGCAGGTGCTCGGCACGCTGGTCAAGGCGCCGCGGCCGCTCGACCTGGAGTCGCTGGCAGCGGCGCTCGGGCTGGACGCGCACGCGGTGTTGCCCTCGCTGCGTCGCCTGTACCGCATCGGCTTGATCGCCACGGAGCGGAGCCAGGAGCCGGACGACCCCAAACTGCACTTCTACGTGCCAACCGAGATCGCTCATACCTTATCGAGACTCGATCACGAGCGATCCCACCCGCCCACTGGGGACGAGCCGCTCGCGTGGTTCCTCGAGCGATTGGAGGACGTCGAGCTGCTGGAGCTGGCCGAGCACCTGGGCATGACTGTCCTGCCGGCCGTGACGCAGCGCCAGGAAGCGCTTCGCTTCGCGGTGCAGCGGTTGCAGGACCGGCGCTGGCTGGCTGAGAAGCTCGATGCCTTGTCTCCGTCCGCCGCGCGGCTCTGGGGCTGGCTGAACACGAAATCCAGGCCAGCACCGGCCGGCGAGGCCCAGTCGGAGACGGGGACCTCCTTCGGCGAATACCGGCGAGCGGTCCGCGAATTGGCACAGCTCGGCGTCCTGTGGCGCGGTTACGACGCCCAGGGAAGACTGTTGCTACTCGTCCCCAGCGCGCTCCGACAGCCAGCCCAGCCACAATCGCGCCCGCTGCCGGCTCTGGCGACGTCGGAGGCCGTGACCACCTCTCCACTCGCCTACCCCTGGGCGATCGCCTGGGATCTGCTCACCGTCCTGCGCGCGCTCATAGTTGCCGGGGGTCGCTGGCGCCCGGACGAGGAACTTCCACCGACGGCGGTTCTCCGGCGGGTGGACGGCCGGCTGTGGATCGGCCGGCCAGGCCAGGCGCCGCCGGCCTACTTCGCGCTCCTCGGAGCGCTCGCCGTGGGCCTCGGGCTGATCGACGGTGACGGCGCGCCGGCCCCACGCGAGCGGATCCGCTCCTGGCTTCGCTTCCCGTTCCCCGAGCAGGGGCGCCGGTTGCTCCGCGCCTGGCGTCGCCTGCCGGGCTGGCCCGAAGGCCACCACGAGGCCCTGATCACCGGGCTGGGCATCGACTGGCCGGCCCTGCGCGCGCGCCTGCTCACCGGCCTCCGCGAACTGCGGAGCGAGCAGTGGTACGTGCTGGAAACTGTAGTCACCCGCTTGAGCGCGCAGATGGCTAGCTCCGGGCGGAGCCCGTTCTCGGAGCATCCGCGTGCAGCCTGGACGGATCGTGACCGGGCAGAGGCACTGGAGCAGGTCATCGCGGCCACGCTCGGGAGTGCCGGCCGCTGGCTGGGGATCGTGGAGTACGGCCGTGATGCCGACGGAGCGGTCGTCGTCAGGCTGACCGATGCTGGCGCCTGGCTGCTCGGGCTGCACGGCGCGCCCCCCTCACCGCACCGCACCGGCCCAGCGATCGCAGCCGACGAGGACGGCTGGATCGCCGTCATCCACCCGTCGCCAGCTCTCGTCTGGGCACTCTCCGCCTTTGCCGATCTGGCGGAGCTCGGCCCGCCGGCGCGCTACCGGGTCACGCGAAGTAGCCTGCTGCGAGCGCTGCGCAGCGGGCTGCAGCTCAGCCAGATCCTGCGCTATCTCGAAGCGCAGCTCGGCGAACCGCCACCCGGCGAGCTGGCACAGCGACTCCAGCGGTGGATGACGGAGCACCGCCCCGCCTGGCTCGCGCATGCCCTGGTCGTCAGGGCGGCTGAGCCGGACCAGCTCGAGCAGGCACGCGAGAAGCTCGCTCAGGCCGGGTTCATGGTCGAGCTGGTCGCCAGCGAGCGGCTGCTGGTGGAGCTACCCGAGCGGGCCCAGCCCGATGCCGTTCTCCGGCGCATTCGCCAGCTCCTGCGCGAGGCCGGGCTCAGCCCGGAGTGGCGAGCAAGGCCAGGCCTCTGAAACCCGATAGAATTGCGGCGGTTCGATCCCGGCCCCTCGCGGCCGGCCACCACGTCAGAGCGAACGGTCGGAAAGGGAGCATCATGAGCCGAACCACGTCCGTGTACCTGGCCAGCGCTGTGGTTGTGTGGGCGGCCATCCTGGCAGCGTCCGCGCTTATCCTGCGCGGCACGCCGCTGTTTGGCCAGTTGCTGCCGATCCTCGGCGCGGGGGCAGCCTGGTTCGTCGTGATCGTGCCTGGCATGCTCACGCGCAGCCGGCAGCGATGACCGGCCGGCCACCCGTCGCCTGGCGAGGAGTAACCGTCTACCTGGCTCTGGCGTTCGGGCTCGCCTGGGCCGCCCAGATAGCCTTCGTATCGGCTCAGCGCGCCCTGGCTGACCTCCCCGCAATACTGACCGGCACGGCCATGCTGGTGAGCGCTGCCGCGCTGATGTGGCCACCGGCCGTCGGGGCGTTCGTGGCGCGCCGCTGGGTCGAGCGCAGCGGCTTCGCCGACGCGGGACTGCGCTGGCCGCGCGGGCGCTACATTCTGTTTGCCTGGCTCGGGCCCCCGGTGCTGACGCTCTCGGCGATCGCCGTCAGCCTGCCGCTGTACCCGATCGACTGGAACCTCGAGACGCTCCGCGAGGCGCCGAGCCAGAGCGGGCAGGTGTTCCCTCTCCCTCCAGCCGCCGTCCTGCTGATGCAGGCTCTCCTGGCCTCGACGCTCGCCGTGCCGATCAACAGTGTCTTCGCCTTCGGGGAGGAGTTCGGCTGGCGCGGCTATCTGCTTCCCCGACTACTGACGGTACTCGGCCCCTGGCCCGGTCTGCTCGTGCACGGAGCGATCTGGGGGTTGTGGCACGCGCCACTGATCTACCTGATCGGCTACAACTACCCGGGCCACAATCTGCTCGGCGTGCCGCTCTTCATTGTCTTCTGCACGCTGGCGGGCGTGCTGCTGAGCTGGCTCCAGCTCGCCTCGGACAGCGTCCTGGCGCCGACGATCGCGCATGCCTCGCTCAACGCGATCGGCGGGTTACCATTGCTGCTCCTGCACGGCGTCGACCCGGCAGTAGGAGGCGTCATCTACAGCCCGCTGGGCTGGATTCCCCTCGCAGTAGCGATCGTCCTGGCGCTACGGATCGGCGGGCTCGCCTCGCTGCTACACCGGCCAGCTTCCGCGGCGAGTACCCCCGGTATCGCGCCAGGATAGGGCACCGGTCCTGACCCGGCAGGCTACCCGCGATCCGCCTCCGCGCTGCCGGCAGACGGCTCGCCCGGCGCCTCGTCGCGCTGCGGGATCCGCCCCAGCTTGCGGTTGAGCACCAGCGTGCCGAGAACCTCCATGATCACCCGGGTGCCGAGCAGCGAGGTCACATCGGCCACATCGTAGGGAGGCGAGACCTCCACGACCTCCATCCCGGCCAGCCCCTCGCGGGCGATCAGCCGCAGCATCTGGAACACCTCGCGCGGCAGCAAGCCGCCTGGCTCGGGCGTCCCGGTCCCCGGCGCGAATGCCGGATCCATGCAGTCGATATCGAAGCTCAGATAGACGCAGCGCGCGTTCTTCCAGGCGATCTCCAGCGCGTACTCGCAGACCCGCTCGATCCCGTAGCGATCGACGTCGTCGATGGTGATCACTGTCGCCCTGCGCTCGCGGGCATTGCGTAGCCCGTCGCGCGAGCTCGTCCAGCCGCCGATCCCGATCTGGACGAGGTTAGTAGGCGGCGCGTTCGGGATGTTCGTCGCATGGAAGAACGGGGTGCCGTGCATCCGCTCGTCCATGTTGTACTCGCTGAGATCGCTGTGGCGGTCGAAATGGATGATCCCCACATTGCCGTCGATGTAGCGCGCGAGGCCCCGGATGTCGGGATAGCCGATCGAGTGGTCTCCGCCGAGCACGACCGGGAAGACGCCGCGCTCGATGATATAGCCGATCGCTCGGTCGATCTGGTCGAAGCTCTTCTCGATGTTGGCGGGAATCACCGAGACATCGCCGACATCGACCATCGTCAGCGACTCTACGAGGTCGACGCCGAGCACCAGGTTCGACCCGCCGCTGAGCGAGGAGATGCGGCGCATCGCCTCCGGCCCCCAGCGAGTCCCCGAGCGGAAGGTCGTACCGGTGTCGAGCGGCACACCGACGAACGCGACGTCCTGCCCGCCGAGCTCGCGCATATCGTGGAGGAACGGGACGCGCAAGAACGTGCCGCTGTTCGAGAAACCCCATTGCCCCCGGTTGAAGAGCGGGATCTCTCGATCGCGGATCGACTCAGCCGATTCCAGCCCGTGCTCGAGCGCGAGCCGGGTCAGCTCTTTCCGTCGTGCAGGTGGGATATCGTCCGCATGCTCCATGGCCCAGGTGCCGCGGAGATCCTCGCGCCTGATCGGATCCTCGGGAGCCATTGACCCCTCCTCGCACCTATTGCAAAGATTTGCTCTACGGCCTGTCGTCTACTGCATCATAGCATCTCGTCCACCGTTCCGGTCGTGCGTCGAGGAACGCGTGACGTTTGCGGCACGTTCCGCCCGGATGAACAAGATCGCGCGCAGAACGGCCTCCGCCGGGTACGGCGCCACCACGTTGGCGAGCGATCGCCCGGCCTCGTCGAAGGCGAGGCAGGCATAGTCCCCCTGGTTGTAGTCCAGCACGAACACCGGCGCCTCTTCCTGGAGCAGGCGCAGCAGACGCTCGAGGCGCGGGAGCAGCACCTGCTCCGGGCTGCGCCCCTGCGGGGGCATAGTCACGATCTCTACCCCGTTCGCTGGCCCCCATAGCCAGTCGCCAGGCTCGGGATCGAGCTGGCTCGTCAGCGAGCGGGCGAAGCCCTGGCAGAGCTTGAGGTAGGAGCGCGGAAACGGCCACTGCTCGGTGGTCTCTTCGGCCACGCGGGATACCCTCCCTCCGGTGCGCTGCGCGTCCGCCCGCGCTGATCGTAACCCGTCGCGCAGTGTGGAGCTAGCCCGGCGTGAGCTGCTGGGAACTGGCTTCGGGACCTCGCCGTGGGCCTGCAGTGGAGCCACGTTCGCGCAGGACAGGAGTCGAGCGCCGGTGTACACAGGGATCGTGTGGCTCCTGTCAGCTCCACCGGCGCTGGTGCACTGTACGATGCAAGAGGCAAGCGGTAATGCAGAGAGCCAGGAGGGTCACTCCTGGCCCCGACGATCGCACTGGTCTCGGTTTCGCCTGGAACGCCCGCGCGAAGGTTACGCCACGCGCTCGCCGCGCATGCGCTCCCGATCCTCCATGATCTTCCCGAGGATCAGGAAGGTGGGGACCCAAAGGCCAACGAACACGCCCATCCGCTCCCAGCGCGGGCCCTTGGTGAATTGGCCGCCGAACAGGCCGGTAACGAACTCCGCCAGGCTGACCAGGATCGAGAGCATGCCGGCCAGATAGAGTCCGGAGCTGCTCACTCCCAGTCGCTCGAGCGTGCGCACCAGCGCGTTCTCAGCCTGGATCATGCCATGCCGCTGCTGCTGCATGGCCTGCATGAACTCTTCTCCCTCATGGCGCATCCTGATTCACTCCCTTCACCCAGGTCGATCAGCTCGCTCGACAGCCGCGGAAGTAGGAGCACCGCGGAGAGGCGCCGCGAGACTGGGCCAGGCTGGCTCTTCCACCGCGCTGCCGGTCACGTCCACGCCACCTCATCCAATCCGGTGCTCCCGCCTGCTGGTGGCCGGCAACCATGATGCCGCGCATGGGCAGTCTACGCTGCCTGGAGAAATATGTCAAGTGAGTGCCCCGGGCCTTGAGCCGTCAGGCAAACCGTGCTACCGTCCCATCGCCTGTCGGTGACCGGTCAGCGCGGGCTGTGAGGAACAGGAGACAGTACATGGCAGATGCCTTCCTGATCACCAACGGCACGATTCTGACGATGAACCCAGCGCAGCCTGAGGTGGAGGCAGTCGGCGTCATCGGCGAGCGGATCGTCGCGACCGGCGATCGCGAGTCGGTCGCGAGCGCCCTGCCGCGCGGCTACCGCACGCTCGACCTGGCCGGGCGCACCTGTCTTCCAGGGTTCAACGAGGCGCACAACCACATGATCAGCTTCGGGCTCACCTTAGGACACGTGCCCTGTGGATACCCCGCTGTGCGCTCGATCGAGGAGATCAAGCGGGGTGTGGCCGAGCGTGCCCGGCAGCTCCCGCCCGGGAGCTGGATCCAGGGCCGGGGCTACGACGACAATAAGCTCGAGGAGCGCCGTCACCCCACCCGCTGGGATCTGGACGAGGCCGCGCCCGACCACCCTGTCATCATCGTCAACGGCTCGGGTCACATGTGCGTCGTGAACTCGCTGGCGCTCAGGCTCGCTGGCGTCACGCGGGAGACACCCGACCCCCAGGGCGGGCATATCGTGCGAGACGAGCACGGCGAGCCAACCGGCCTCCTGCAAGAGACGGCCCAGGAGCTGGTCTACACGGTCATTCCGGAGCCCACGGTCGAGGACATGATCCAGGCGCTCCGGCGCTGCAGCGAGGCCTACGCCGCCGCCGGCATCACCTCCAGCACCGATGCCAGCAGCGACTCACCGCTCCAGATCGAGGCGTACCAGCGGGCGGTCCAGCGTGGCGCGCTCAAGCTGCGCACCACGCTGATGATCCGGGAGAACCTGCTGCCCCACCTAATCGCGCTGGGGATCAAGCAGGGCTTCGGGGACAACCGGCTGCGCATCGGGCCGATCAAGCTGTTCATCGACGGTAGCCTCATCGGCCGCACCGCCGCCGTCAGCCGCCCCTTCCTCAACGACCCGCGGCCGGACAACTACGGCCTGACCATGATGCCCCAGGAGCAGTTCGAGGAGTACGTCTGGCAGGCCCACCACGCCGGCTTTCAGGTGGCGGTGCACGCCATCGGCGATCGAGGCATCGAGATGGTGCTGGACGCTTATCAGAAGGCGCTCGAGCGAGAGCCGCGGCCCGACCACCGGCACCGGATCGAGCACTGTGGCATCCTGCGGCCCGATCTGATCGAGCGGATCGCGGCCCTGCGCGTGCTGGTCGTGAGCCAGCCGATCTTCATCACCGAGTACGGCGATGGCTTCATCCGGCATCTCGGCATGGATCGCATCCAGCTCACCTACCCGTTCCGCAGCCTGCTCGAGGCCGGAATCACGCTGGTGTTCTCTACTGACTGCCCCGTGTCGTCGTACCAGCCGCTGAAGTGCATCCAGGCAGCCGTGACCGAGAAGACCGGGAGCGGTCGCTCCTACGCGCTGGAGGAGGCGATCAGCGTGGAGGAAGCACTCCCCCTCTATACCGTGGCCGGGGCCTACGCGACCTTCGAAGAGCAGGTGAAGGGGCAGATCCGGCCCGGAATGCTGGCCGACTTCGCCATCCTGGAGCAGGATCCCCGCGTCGTTGACCCAGAGGGGCTGAGCGAGATCCGGGTCAGCCAGACCATCATCGGTGGCGAGACCGTCTACGAGGCGTGACCGTCGTAGCAGGCGCCTGGAGCGATTGGCTAGGAGGAGCAGGGTGGTGCCCGAGGGGACGCATGCGGAACGACCGCTGGCGGTACCGACTCGCCAGCTCGAGACCGATCGAGTGATCGTGACCGAATGGCGGTTCGCGCCGGGCGCACACACTGGCTGGCACGTACATGCCTACGACTACGTGGTGGTGCCGATGACGACCGGCCAGCTCCGGCTCGACACCCCCGATGGTCCAGCAACGGCCGAGCTGGTGGCTGGCCAGGCCTATAGCCGGAGCAAGGGCGTGGCCCACGACGTGATCAACGAGAACCCCTTCGAGTTCGTCTTCATCGAGATCGAACTGAAGGGGTGAGGTAGGCCTCAACGCGCAGCGAACCCCTGGCCCGTGATGCCAGGGGTTCGCGCACGTGCTCGCCTGTGCCAGGCTAGCCGGCCGGGGCGAGCCGATCGGGACTACCTGGTGGACGCGTCTCGCGCCCACCAGGGCGCGCAATGTTGCGCTAGTTGCGCTAGTAGATCAGCGCGCGGCTGACAACGCGCCGCACCGACTCGAAGTCGCGCCGGGCCTCGCTGGCGCTCGGCGCGCCGGCGCCCGTCCGGCTCAGCAGCGCGCTGTAGTAGTCCTCGAACATCAGATCGGTCCCGGCACCGTCGCGGAACCGGCGGAGCAGCTCACTCAGCGTCCTCATCTCTTGACCCTCCGTCGTCGAAGTGGCAGCGCCGAAGCACAACCCTTTTGCACACCGCTTCTACTATATCACAATATCGCGATATGTGCAAGTCCGCAAAGTGCGGTTGCCCATCCCTGATCACAGAGGACTCGAACATCTCTTCCGGGCACCGGCCCCGCCGGCAACACAGCCGCATCTCGCGATCGCCCTCGCGCCTGCGCGAGCCTCTCTCGTCTTCCGCTGCGCCACGCCGACCGGTACACTGCGGCCGGTTGGCACTAGTCCCTGAGCAGGAGAGCGGAGCGAGCGATGGACAAGCTGATCATCTCGGTGGCGACCACCGGAAGCTGGACCACCAGGCAGCAGACACCGTATGTCCCGATCACTGAAGAGGAGATCGCCGAGCAGGCCGTGCAGTGCTGGCGCGAGGGCGCCGCCATCGTCCACATCCACGTGCGCGATGACGAGGGCCGGCCCACCTGCGACCCGGCCCGCTACGCCCGGGTGCGCGAGCTCATCCGTGCCCGCGGCTGCGACCTGATCATCAACATGTCGACTGGTGGCGGGGCGGGCCAGGTGCCCGACGAGGAGCGGATCGCCCCGGTGCGGCTGCGGCCGGAGATCGCCTCCTTCGACGCCGGGTCGCTCAACTTCGGCGAGCGCGTCTTCGTCAACTCGCCACAGTTCCTCGAGGCGCTGGCACAGGAGATGCAGGCCTACGGCGTCAAGCCGGAGATCGAGTGCTTCGAGAGCGGCTTCATCGAGAACGCCCGCCGCTTCATCGAGCGCGGCCTCTTCCAGCCGCCCTACTGGTTCCAGATGGTGCTCGGTGTCCGCGGCGGCGCGCCGGCCACTGTCGACCAGCTCGTCCACATGGTGCGCCAGCTCCCGCCGAACTCCCTGTGGTCGGTGTGCGCCATCGGCCGGCACCAGCTCCCGCTGAACGTGGCCGCGATGGTCATGGGCGGGCACGTCAGAACCGGGCTGGAGGACAACATCTACTACTCGTACCGGGTACTGGCCGAGGGCAACGCGCCGCTGGTGGCCCGGCTGGTTAGGATCGCCCGCGAGTTAGGCCGCGAGGTGGCCACCCCGGCCGAAGCGCGCCAGATCCTCGGCCTGCCCGAGCAGCCGGAGGCCTAGGCCCGTGCGGGTCGCCATCGCCGAACTATCGCACGAGACGAACGTCTTCAGCAGCGTGCCGACCGACCTGGCCGCGTTCGAGCGTTCCGGCATCCGCCGGGGTGCAGAGATGGTCTATGCCTTGCGGGGCACCGCGACGACCATCGCCGGCTTTCTCGATGCCGCCGAGCGTGCTGGCTTTACCGCGCTGCCCATCCTCGCCGTCTGGGCGACCCCCTCGGGGACGGTCACCCACGACGCCTTCGAGGCGCTGGCCGGGGAACTGGTGGACGGGCTCGAACGGGCTGCCCCGCTCGACGGCGTGCTGCTCTCGCTCCACGGAGCCATGGTAGCCGAGCACGCCCGCGACGCCGACGGCGAGCTCCTGCGACGAGTCCGCGCGGCCGTTGGGCCGGACATACCGGTCGTCGCGGTGCTCGACCTGCACGCCAACATCAGCGCGTCGATGGTGGAAGCAGCCGACATCCTGATCGGCTACGATACGTACCCGCACGTGGACCAGCGAGAGCGTGGGCGAGAGGCGGGCGACCTGCTGGTTCGGCTCATCCGCGGCGAGATCCGGCCAGCGAAGGCGCTGGTGAAGCCGCCGATGCTGCCGACCTCGCAGAACATGACGACCGATCGTGACCCGATGCGAACACTGATCGCCCGAGCGCACGAGCTCGAAGCGATGCCTCACGTGCTGAACGTGACCGTCGCAGGTGGCTTCCCGCCGGCCGACGTGCCGGAGGCTGGGCTGAGCGTCCTGGTCACGACCGACGGCGACCCGCCCCTGGCACAGGAGCTGGCCGAGGAGCTGGGGAAGCTGGCCTGGGAGCTACGCGAGGGCTTCCTCGGTGGTGTCTCCTCCTGGGATGAGGCAGCCCAGGCGATCCGCGAGGTCCGATCCGGGCCGCTTGTTCTGGTGGACATCGCCGATAACCCCTGGACCGGCGGCCCGGGCGACAGCGCCGAGCTGCTGCGCTTCCTGCTCTCGAACGGTGTCCGGGACGCAGCCCTGGCGCTGATCAAGGACCCAGACGCCGTCGCGGCCTGCCTGGCGGCCGGGGTAGGGCAGACCGTCGAGCTCGAGCTGGGCGGCAAGACCGACCGCCTGCACGGACCGCCGTTGCCGGTTCGCGGCTACGTGCGCATGCTCTCCGACGGGCGCTACGTCAATCGCGGGCCGATGCACGCCGGAGTCGTCGTCGACCTGGGACGCAGCGCCGTGCTGGTCTGCGACGGCGTCGAGGTGCTCGTCACCGAGCGCGCTGAGTCGCCGATCGACCTCAACGTCTTTCGCTCGCACGGCATCGAGCCGTCCGAGCGCCGGGTGATCGCGCTCAAGGGGAAGGGGCACTTCCGAGCTGCTTTCGAGCCGATCGCCGAGCGGGTGGTGCTGGTAGAGGGCCCAGGGATTACCGGCAGCGATCTGACCCGGCTGCCGTTCCGGCACATCCGGCGACCGATCTGGCCGCTCGATCCGTTGCCGTGAACCGGGCCGACCGCCGGCCGCGAGGAGACGGCGACTGACTGCCACCGTCCCGACACCACCGGCGGTCGCGCTAGATGTCCTTGTTGAGCGTGGCCAGGAACTCGGCGTTGTTGGCTGTCTTGGCCAGCCGGCCCAGCACCAGCTCGGTGCCGTCGGTACCGCCCAGCATCGAGACCATGCGCCGCATCGTCCAGACCTGGCGCAGGGTCTGCTCGTCGAGCAGCAGCTCCTCGCGCCGGGTACCCGAGCGCTGGATGTCGATCGCCGGGTAGATCCGCCGCTCGGCCAGCTTGCGGTCGAGATGCAGCTCCATGTTGCCGGTCCCCTTGAACTCCTCGTAGATGACGTCGTCCATCCGGGAACCGGTATCGATCAGACAGGTGGCGACGATGGTCAGGCTGCCGCCGCCCTCGATGTTTCGGGCAGCGCCGAAGAAGCGCTTGGGCGGGTAGAGCGCCACCGGGTCGATACCACCGGAGAGGGTTCGCCCGCTCGGCGGGACGGCCAGGTTGTAGGCGCGCGCCAGCCGGGTGATCGAGTCGAGCAAGATCACCACATCGTAGCCGCACTCGACCAGCCGCTTGGCCCGCTCGAGCGTCATCTCGGCCACCTTGATGTGGTCCTCGACCGGCTCGTCGAAGGTCGACGAGATGACCTCCCCCTCGACCGAGCGGCGCATGTCGGTGACCTCCTCCGGTCGCTCGCCGATGAGGAGGACGATCAGGTGGATGTCCTTGTAGTTCGCGGTAATGCCGTTGGCGATGTGCTTGAGCAGGATGGTCTTGCCGGCCTTCGGCGGGGAGACGATCAGCCCGCGCTGGCCCCGCCCGATGGGCGCGACCAGGTTGAGCAGCCGGGTCGAGAGGATGTGCGGTTCGGTCTCCAGGTTGATCAGCTCCATCGGGAAGATCGGCGTCAGGCTATCGAAGTTGGGCCGGCGCCGCGCGGTCTCCGGATCCATGCCGTTGACCGTCTCGACCCGCAGCAGGCTGTAGAACTTCTCGTTCTCCTTGGGAGGCCGCACCTGCCCGGCGACCCAGTCGCCGGTGCGTAGCCCGAAGCGGCGGATCTGCGACTGCGAGACGTAGACGTCGTTCGGCCCCGGCAGGTACCGCTCGCCCCGGAGGAAGCCATACCCCTCCTCGACGATCTCGAGCACGCCCTGGCCGAAGATGCCGCCCTGCTGCTCGGTCTGGATCTGCAGGATACGGTTGATCAGCTCGGGCTTGCGCAGGCGGGTCGCGCTCTGAATGCCGAAGTCGCGAGCGATCGTCTGAAGCTCTTCGAGCGATTTCGTCTCGAGCTCAGACACGGTAAGGCCGGCTGCCTCCTTGACCTCCTCCACGGATGTCGGTGTCGTCGTCTTCATGGTTTCCGATTCCTCCTCTAGGACAGTTCTAGACTCTGGTCTCGCTGGATCTGCGGGGGCACGACCAGGCATCGGCACGCGAGGCGGATGCCGTCGCGCCGGGAGTCGGCGCTGGGGGCCCAGCGCCCGACAGGCGACTGTGGGAGAGCAGGCTCCTCATCCCGTATCGGTCCTCACCCTCGAGGCGATGAGGGTGCCGCGCACACTGCTGCCGGCTGCAACGCCACAGCCGCGCAGCGCGTAGCGGGGTCTAGCCCTGCAGCGCAAGGATCCAACCTATCGTCGGTGTTGAAACGCGGCAACGGTGCCGATTCCGCGTTGGGCTTATCGTCATCCAGTCGTTACCGTGCGGCGGAGGATGAGGCGGGAGCGAAGAATACGGTACCCGCGACATCTACTTTAGCACACTTACCTTGTCTCGTCAAAGGGCAACGCCTCGTACTCCCGCAGCTTCCCGAGCCGGTGCTCCGCCTCGATCCGCCGGATCGTG
Organism: Thermalbibacter longus; assembly: GCF_023806485.1. Lineage (GTDB taxonomy): Bacteria > Chloroflexota > Chloroflexia > Thermomicrobiales > Thermomicrobiaceae > Thermalbibacter > Thermalbibacter longus. Next base: position 266,194 of record NZ_JAMSLR010000002.1, on the reverse strand, counting down.
CCGGTGCGCGACCGCATCACCAGCGAGTGCGTCCGCGCTCCCTCATGCGTAAAGCGGACGCCATCGAGCAGGTCGCCGCTCGTGATCCCGGTCACGGCGAAGAACACGTTGTCCGAGCGAACCAGGTCGTCTGTGTGCAGCACCTTGTTGAGGTCGAGGCCAGCCGCTTCGGCCGCCTGGCGCTCCTCCTCGTCCCGCGGGTAGAGCGTGCACTGGATCGCCCCGCCGACGCACTTGAGTGCGGCCGCCGCCACCACCGCCTCCGGGGAACCGCCGATGCCCATCAGCACATCGACCCCGGTCTCCGGGAAGGCGGTCATCAGCGCGGCGGCGACGTCGCCATCGGTGATCAGCTTGATCCGCGCCCCGGCCCGCCGGATCTCCTCGATTAAGTCCTGGTGCCGCGGGCGATCCAGCACCACCACCGTGAGCAGCCGTACGCTCATCCGCTTGGCATCGGCGATACGGTGCAGGTTCTCGGTCGGAGAGCGCGTGATGTCGATCGCGTGCGCGGCTTCGGGCCCGACAGCCAGCTTGTTCATATAGACGATCCCCGGCGGGTAGTACATCGACCCGCGCTCAGCCAGCGCCACCGTCGAGACGGCTCCCGGCATGCCGTTCGCGCAGAGCCGGGTCCCGTCGATAGGGTCGACGGCCAGGTCTCCCTCCGGGGGCTCCCCAGTTCCCACCTCCTCGCCGATGTAGAGCATCGGCGCCTTGTCCTTCTCGCCCTCGCCGATCACCACCACGCCTTTCATGTGGACGGTCGAGAGCATGCGTCGCATGGCGTTGACGGCGGCCTGATCGGCCGCGTTCTTATCGCCCCGGCCCACCCACCGGGCAGCCGCCAGGGCAGCCGCTTCCGTCGTGCGCACCAACTCCATCGCTAGGTTGCGATCGAGGTTGTCCACCTTACGCCTCCTCTCCAGCCGGCGACGTCGCCAGGAACGTCTCCTGGCGCCGATGCAACCACTCGCTGGCCTTGCTCGGCAGCTCGGCGAGTGTTGTCACCTCGAGCCGGCAATCCGGCAGCGAGCGGAGGAATGTCCGACCATAACGCCGGCTCAAGATCCGCCGATCCAGCACGACACAGACGCCGTAGTCGGTCCGGCTCCGGATGAGCCGCCCGAACCCCTGCTTGAGCCGCAGCACGGCCTGTGGCACCGCGTACTCCTGGAACGGGTCCGCGAACTGCTCGCTCCGCGCGGCGAACACCGGGTCGGTCGGCACCGAGAACGGCAGCTTCGCGATGACGAGCACGCTGAGCGCCTCGCCCGGAATGTCGACCCCCTCCCAGACGCTGTTCGTCCCCAGCACCACCGTCTCCGGCCGGCTCTTGAGCCGCTCGACGAGCTGGCGCGGGCTACCGTCGATCCGCTGGCCGAGCACCAGGATCCCGGCCGTCTCCAGCGGGCGCTTGATCGCCCGGTAGGTGCTCTGCAACGCGCTGTGCGAGGTGAAGAGCACCATAGCCCGGCCCCGCGTTGCCCGCAGCAGTGGCACGAGCACCTCGTTGAGCTGTCGCTGGTACCCTGGCTCTCCCGGCTCCGGCAGGTCTTCGGCCACGCACAGGAGCGTCGAGGACGCGTAATCGAACGGCGAGGGGACGAGCAGCTCCCGCGCCTCGGGGAGTCCCAGCCGCTCGCGGATATAGCCGAACGACCCCTCGATCGTCAAGGTCGCCGAGGTCAGCACGACTGAGTCGCAGCGACTGAACAGATGCTCGCGCAGCGGGCCGGAGACGTCCAGCGGAGCCATATTGAGCGCCACCTGACCGGTGCTGGGATTGAGCGAAAGCCAGTATACCCGCTCCGGGGACGGGGCCGCGACCGTCTCGACCAGGCGATCGTGCAGCTCATGGCCGACGCGGACGAGCAGATCGAGCTCGGTGACCAGGTCATCCTGACTCGGGAGCTCGTCGCCGGCGAGATCGCCGAGCCGGGTCAGCGTCCAGCTCAGCGCGCCAAGCAGGCCGCGCAGCTCGATCGCGACGTCCTCCGCCGCCTCCTCGACCAGATCCCAGGCCGGATCGTGCCGCACGGCGGCCGTCAGCCGCACCTGGCGCTCGTAGCTCCCCTGGTCGACCTGGTAGCGCAGCGCGAAGTCGCCGAGCTGGGTGAACAGTCGCTCGACCTGCTGGATCCCCCGCTCCACCGTTGGCAGAAGCCCCTCGATCCTGGCGTGCAGATCCTGAGCCAGGTCACGCGCCCGGCGGGCGGGCACGTCGGCCAGCGCCTGCCAGAGCTCGCCGAGCACTCCGCTGAACCGGCCCAGGCTATCGAGCGAGAGGCTGCGCCGGAAGAGATCCCGCACCTGCTCCTGGGTGAGCCGGAAGCCGAGCTGGGCAGTGGCCTCGTCCTCCAGGTTGTGCGCCTCATCGATGACCAGGTGGCGGTACGGCGGCAGGACGCGGTTGTCGGCCAGCATGTCGGAGAGCAGGAGCGCGTGGTTGACGATGACGATGTGCGCGGCTTCGGCCTCCGCCCGTGCCCGGAAGAGGAAGCACTGGTTGCGGCGATGGAAGACGCAGCGCCCAGGCACGCACGCGCCCTCCTCCTCGGCGAGCTGGGCCCAGACAGCTTGCTCATCGGGGCTAAGATGCAGCTCGGCCCGGTCGCCAGTGTTCGTCTGCGGCAGCCAGGCGGTGATCTTCGCGTACAGCAGCGCCTCGGCCGGCGAGCGCGCCGGCTCGCGCTGGCGCAGGAACCAGCGGCGCAGGCAGAGATAGTTGCTCCGCCCCTTCAGCACCGTGGCCCGGAAGGCCGCGGCCGGGGCCAGCTCAGGGTCGCGGCGGGCGGCTTCCTCCAGCGCCCGCCTCAGCAGCGGCAAGTCCTTATTGAAGAGCTGATCCTGGAGCGCGATCGTGTTAGTGGAGATCACCACCGTCTCGCCGCGCTCGACCGCATGCAGCACCGCCGGCAACAGGTAGGCCAGCGACTTGCCGGTACCGGTGCCGGCCTCGACGAGGAGCTGACCGCCGCGGTTCAGCGTCTCCGCCACCGCTTCAGCCATCTGCACCTGCTGGGCCCGCGCCTCGTAGGCTGGGAACGAGCGAGCCAGCGGGCCGTCCTGGCCATACCAGGCGCGCAGCCGGGCCAGGTCGATCGGCCGCGCGCGGCCGGTCGGCTCCAGCCGCTCGGGACGATCGCGCTGGAGCAAGAAGACTGCCTCCGGGGCATGGCTCACGCCCGGCAGCGCGGCTCGCAGCCGCTCAGCCAGCAGGTCGGCCAGCCCGCCAGCGCCCTGGCCGGTCAACTCGCGATGCACCTCGTCGAAGAGGCGAGCGACCGGCAGGCCAGCCGAGCGGGCGTAGTCGGCCAGCCGGCGCAGCGTCTCCGGGTCGTACTCGAGCAACAGATCGCGCAGCCCGAGGAAGACCGCCATCGTCGTCTCGACGTCGGCCATCGCCCGGTGCTGCTGGTTGACCGAGATACCCAGCCGCGCGGCGATGCTTGCCAGGCTGTAGGCCGGCAGATCCGGCAGCAGGATGGTGGCGAGCTGGAACGTGTCGTAGACGGGGTTCTGGAGAGCCAGCCCGGCCGCGGCCAGCATCTGCAAGTCGAACTCCGGCGACTGCCCGACGATCGGGTGGTTGCGGACGAACTCGCGCAGCCTGGACGCGACCGCGCTGAACGGCGGCGCCTGGCGCAGGTGGCGCATGGTGAGCCCGGTCAGGCTGGTGATGGACAGCGGCACCGTCGCCCGCGGGCGAACCAGCGTCTCCCAGCGATCGAGGACGCGGTCGTCGCGAAACTTGATCGCGGCGATCTCGATGATCTCGTCGCGCTCGGGATCCATCCCGGTCGCTTCGAGGTCGAGCGCGACGTAGATCTCGCTCACGCGCGGAACCCTCTTCTAGGCCGAGCGTTCTGGCGAGGGCGCCGGGCCGGCCCCGACGGGGAACTGCTGGACCAGCCGGACGAGCTGCGCCAGGCCCAGCCGGATCGGCTCGATCTCGATGCGCTCCTGTAGCGTATGGCTTCCCCGGCCCCGGGTCAACCCGACGCAGACCGCCGGGATCCCGTGCGCGATCGGGATATTGGCGTCGGTGCTCGAGGCGTCGAGCGCAGGCTCCAGCCCCAGCTCGCGGAGCACCCCGATAGCTGCCTGCACCAGCGGCGCTTCGACCGGCGTCTGGCCGGCCGGCCGCTCGCCCAGCACCTCTTCGGCGATCTCGACACCGTCCACCCGGTGGCGCTCGACGATGCCGGCCAGCGACTGGCTGAGCCGGGCCAGTTCGGCTGGATCGATCGAGCGCAGATCGATCACCGCCGACGCGCTCGGGGCGATCGTGTTGACCGAGACACCACCCTCGATCAGGCCGACGTTGTAGGTCGTCTTCGGCTCCTTGGGCACCGGCAGCCGGGTCAGCTCAGTGACGATGCTGGCCAGCACGTGGATCGCGCTGGGCTGCCCGAAGGCACCCCAGCTATGCCCGCCCGGCCCCGTCACGGTGAGGCGCAGCCGCAGGGAGCCGACCGCGATGTGGGTGACCCGTCCCAGGTTGTGGCCTTCGACCGCGATGACCGCGCCCAGCTCCGGGCCGTACCGCTCGACCAGCGCGCGGATGCCGCGCAGGTTGCCGAGACCCTCCTCACCGACGTTGGCGGCCAGCAGCAGGTCGCCCGGCGTCCGCGCGCCGGCGGCCTGGAGAAGGTCGACCAGCGTCAACAGGGCGGCCAGCCCCAGGCTGTTATCGCCGATCCCCGGGCCCTGCAGCCAGCCCTCCCCGTGCTCGACCGAGATCGGCGTCTCCGGCGGGAAGACCGTATCGAGATGGGCGGCCAGCAGCAGGGCCGGCGCGCGCCCCTCGCCTGGTCGCCGCGCCACCACGTTGTCGAGACTATCGACCTCCACTGCCAGGCCGCGCTGGCGGAACTGCTCCGCCATGAAGCGAGCGCGCTCGGCCTCGTGGAACGTCGGGGCCGGGATCGCGCAGATACGCGCGGTGAGATCGACGATGCGGGGAAGATGCTCCTGGATGAGGCTACCGAGCCGATCGTCCTGTCGTCCCTGCATTGTCCACCTTGATCACGGGATACGAAATGCCACGCGCCCGGCGCCGGCTCCTGGCGCCGGGCCAACAGCTCGCGCGACCGGTTCTTGGTGCACCGCTCGGAACGACCAGCGCAGAAGCCCGATCGCCAGGCTAGTGTAGCACAGCCTATGTTCGGCCGCTCCTGGCCGGCCAGCACCCCGGCGGAGCAGCAGAAACCTGACGTGTGTGGAGTGATCCCTTAGGGCTCGGGGTGCTCGGCTCGCCCGGCGTGAACCCTGACACCCGCGGGCCGGTCCACCAGCGGGGCGATCCTCGTGCCAGTCTCTCTGCATGAACCCTGACGCGCGTGGGCCGGTCAGGTACAATAGGAGAGGCCCGAATGGGCGTTCGGACGGCTGGGTAGCTCCGCGGAGCGGGCATCTGCCTCGAACGTGGCCCGAGCGTCCGGGCGAGCGAGCATGCCCCCGTAGTTCAGCGGATAGAACGGCGGCCTTCTAAGCCGCATGTCGCAGGTTCGAATCCTGCCGGGGGTGCCGTGGTTTCGCGCTCTGCCCCTCCAAGGCAGGCCGGCCGGCTCGGCCGCCTCGCTGTGACCGCGGTCAGCCGCCACCTAAGCTGCCAGTCGTCCCACCCTGCATCGGTCGCTTCCCTCGTGCCGGCTCGGGCTGAGCTACCAGCGCCGGCAGTGATGCGCACCACCCAGCCCGAGAGCGATGCTAGCTGCACCGTGCAAGCGTGAGTGCCCGCAGCCTCCTGGAACCAGCCCATCGCCAGTGCCGTGACGGCCCCTGACTGGTCATAGTTGACCGGCGGTGAGATACCAGGCCGGCTCGCGCGGGAAGACGAGGCCCCCGGTGACTGGGGGCCGTCCACGGTCGGGAGAGAGACGCACCCGACACCTGGCGAGAGCGTTCGAGAGCACCGCGTCCTCGGGGCGTGGTAAATTCCCCTCGCCGGTGACCATTTCGAGCCGGACAGAGCTCGCAGGCGCCTCGCCAGTGAGGTCGCACGATGGGCAGGCAGGGTGGGAGCCGTCGCACAGGTGATCGAGCAGAGATGACCAGGTACCATTGGTGGAGACGCGCAGAGGATAGTTGGCGCCGGTAACGCCTGGGCAGTGATTGCGTGATGGGAGCAACGTCATGGACTGGCGAGAGCGGATCACGGTCGACCCGGAGGTTCTCATGGGCAAACCGGTGATCAGGGGCACGCGGCTCGCCGTGGAGTTCATTATCGACCTGCTCTCACAAGGCTGGTCGGAAGAGGACATCCTCCGGAACTACCCGGGGGTAACAATCGAGGACATCCGCGCCTGCCTGCGGTATGCGCAAGAGGTTTTGAGCACCGAGCGCGTCTATCCAATAGGGCCATGATGCGACTCCTTGCGAACGAAAACGTGCCTGCCGCAGTCATCGACCGGCTGAGAGAGCTCGGTCACGACGTTGCGTGGATAAGGGTAGAGAATCCGGGTTGGCCAGATAGGAAGATCCTGCGGAGGGCAGCTACCGAGGATCGAAACCTGATGACCTTCGACAAGGATTTCGGAGCGCTCGCCTTTCATGCCGGTCTCCCGGCATCTTCCGGCATCGTTCGACTGCGGCTGAATGCACCCCTCTCCCGAAGAACTGGCAGACAGGGTGACCGCCGCATTAGAAAGCTCGATTACCTGGGAAGGATGTTTCACCGTCATCGAGGAGAACCGCATCCGTGTTCGTCCCTCGCAGCGCAGGCAGAACGGGCGAAACGCGCAGTAGTACCCTGACCCGCATCCCCAGCCACCCGGCGCCGAGCCCTGGCGGAATGCACTTCGCGGTCCATATGCCGATGGCTGAACCCTCAAAGCGCTCTTCGGTGCATGGCTGGCGAGCCGCTCACCAGCCGCGGGCAGCGAGGGTATCCGCGCCCAGCCTCCCGAGCTGTATCCGGTACGGTTCCGGGTGTTCGGGTGGTACTCGAAGTGCGCTCGCTCGAAAGCACTGCACGGTCAGGCCCCTGGCCGGGTTGGTGAACTCCTCGCTGATCGGGTAGCCGAAGAGCGCGAGCGACTCCCAGAAGCTCACCCGGGATCCCCGAACTCCAGCCCATGCGACTGCCAGTAGGCGCGGAAGCCGAAGCAGAGCCGGTGCCCGGTCTCGCGGATGAAGGTGCAGTGAGCATCGCTGCCCGTCTCCGCCGGGAGCGGGCGGAATGCCTCGGTACGACCACGGTCACGCCGTCGATCCGCGGCGAGAAGCCTTCCCCAAGCACGCTGACGAGCCTCCGCTCGGACAACGCCGGCTCCGAGCACCACCGTGAAGGCCAGGGACAGGGACAGCACGATCACGACCAACCATGAACGCACCGTTGTCTCAGATCAGAGCGGGTAGCAGTACACGGGAGACAGGGAAACAACGGCAATCCCCCACCGCCCCGATCCTATCAGCTCTTAATTACGTTATGCCCGCAGGCCGGCTTCACTCGGTAGCTATGAGGAAACCTGGTACTTGCGACTTCGCCGCTGAACCTGCTATCGCGCCTGGCTTTCCTGTCCATAAGACCATAACGCTGTCCCGTAGGCGTGAGTTGACGCCCCTGATTCGCGGACGTATCCTGCCGGACGATAGACCGGTAAGATAGCTTCGTGGTGGTCCTCGACGCCATCGTCCAGCCGGTACGCCGCAGGGAGCGAACGAAGGAATCGCTTCCGCTCGAAGAGGTAGTCGCGCTGCTGCGGGAGGCCGAACAGGGGCGCGCCGAAGCAGCCAGGGCTAGCTGGAGTCCTGGAACCCTCGGGATTGGAGAGACTGCGGGATGGAACTACGCGAGGGAGAGCAGATCGAGCTGAAACGCCAGTGGACCGATGAGGCCCTTAAAGACCTCGCGGCTTTCGCCAATACCCGAGGCGGGACGCTTTACATTGGCATTGCAGACGATGGTGAGGTTATCGGGACCGAAACTGGTGAGGAGCACATCCGCCGCATCGTCAATGTGATCAGGTCTCGTCTAGGGATCGCGCCATCCGTACAGATCGAGGAAGTGTCCGGGAGACCAGTGATTGCGATCCAGGTTGAGCCGGTGCGAGAGCTGGTCCATTGCAATGGCCGCTACCTGCGCCGAGTGGGTAATACGAACCGCGATTTCACCCCTGAGGAGCTGACCCGCCGCGTGCTCGAACATTCAGCGCTGACTTGGAACGAGCTGCCAACGCCCTGGGGACCGGATCGCGTCGACAGGGAGGCACATCGGAGATTCGCATCCTTAGCACGAGATCGCCTACCCCAGGTCGACCCAGAAGATCCCATCCTTACGTTAAAGAATCTGGGGCTCATCCGCGAGAACCGGCTTACCCGAGCTGGCGCTCTGTTGTTCGCTGAGAGACCGCAGGAGTTGTTCCCGCAGGCTCGGCTCCGCGTCGGTGTCTTCAAGGGTGTTACAGAGATCGCAGACAGTCATGAGTTCGAGGGGACGCTCTGGGCTCAACTGGAAGGCGCCACGGAGCGTTTCCGCCGCCTCCTCCAGGTACGATTTGAGGTCACGAGCGGACAACTGTCTCTCGAAGGCTTACGCCGTCAGGAGGTGTGGGAGTACCCGTTGCCCGCACTCCGTGAAGCGATGATCAATGCTTTGATCCATCGAGATTATACGTTGTCCGCGGACGTTCAAATACGTTTGTACGACGATCGCCTCGAGATTTGGAGCCCGGGTGGACTACCGCCTGGGATCACTATCGACGACTTGCGTCAACCAGGGCACCCATCTTACCCGCGCAACCCCCTCCTGGCGAGAGCCTTCTACTTCGCCAACCTAATAGAGCAATGGGGAACGGGAACCACGCGCATCATTGAACAGTGCCGACAAGCTGGGTTACCGGAACCCGAGTTTAGGGAAGACGCTGGCGGCGTCAGGGTCGTCTTCATCAACGATTTGTATACCCCCACGAGGCTGCGGAAGCTTGGCCTGCAGGAGCGTCAGATCCAAGCGGTGGTGTTCGTGAGGCATCGGGGCAGCATCACTAACCGTGAGTACCGCCAGCTCACAGGGGTTTCCAACAAGACAGCATACCTCGACCTGAACGATCTCGTTCAACGAGGCATCCTGGTGCCAGCCGGCGAGGGTCGGCACGTTCGATACGAGTTGAAAGTAACGGAAAAGTAACGATACGGTAATGCAAGAGGGGACACCACCCGGAGATCACCGGTCAGTCCCTCGGGAAGCTCTCGAAAAGGTTTACCCGTGACCGAACTCGGGTCCTCCGCTCGAGGATTAGAAAGTCATGCACCTCACAGAAAAGGCTCGCTGTGCCGCGAGAACCGACGAGCGAGCAAACCACGGGCACAGGCTCTGAGATGCTGACACCTGCGGTATCGAAAATGCGGGAGGGGCATTGCCCTTCACTGCATTGGCCACAACGGTGGAAACTGGGGATCCGGGCAGTCCCCTCACTTGACCAGGGGCTGCGGCCTCTGGCACGCTATCTGCAGGAAAGCAGCGCGTCCGTCTTGTGCAATCGGGAGGGGCGTCCGGCGTGCCGACTGTCTCACGCAACGCGGCACTGCTCTTCTTCTGCGGCAGCGCTCTCGAGGCCGCGCGCTCGCTCGTCGAGCACGGGCCTGGTATCCAGCTCGACGACTTCGCCGGCGGGCTGCTGACCGGCATCGGCATCGGCTTGCTCGTCCTCAGCCTGCGGCTTCAGCTCGGCCCGGCGAAGGCCAGTAACCGTTGATCGCTCGTCTTGCGTCCCTTCTCGGAGCACCGCTATGCGCGTCACTGTCCGCTACTTCGCTATCGTCCGCGAGCTGCTCGGCCGGGCCGTCGAGGAGCGCGAGCTGCCGGCCGGCACCACCGCTGGCCACCTGCTCGACGAGCTGGCCCGCGAGCACCCGGCTATCGAGCGGCTCCGGCGCTCGACGATGCTGATGGTGAACTACCAGTACGTGCCGCCCGAGCACGTGCTCCAGGAGGGCGACGAGGTGGCCCTGATCCCGCCCGTCTCCGGCGGGTCCGGCCCCTTCGCGATCACCACCGATCCGCTCGATGCTGAGTCCGTGGCCAGGGCCGTCGCCTGGCCGGGCGCCGGGGCCGTCGTCACCTTCACCGGCACGGTGCGCGCTACCGCGCGCGGCAAAGCCGTCCACTACCTGGAGTACGAGGCCTACCCGCCGGCCGCCGAGCAGGCCTTCCGGCAGATCGCCAGCGAGATCCAGGAACGCTGGGGCATCGACCGCGTGGCCATCGTCCACCGGGTGGGACGGGTCGAGATCGGCGAAGCCTCCGTCGTCATCGCGGTCGCCTCCCCCCACCGGGCCGAAGCCTTCGATGCCTGCCGCTACGCTATCGACCGGCTGAAGCAGATCGCGCCCATCTGGAAGAAGGAGGTCTACGAGGACGGCGAGGTCTGGATCGGCAGCGAGGCAGCCTACCAGCAGGCCTTCGGCCACAGCACCCCGCCTGTCTCCTGACTCCGATCCCTCAGTAGCTCGGGCGTGAGGCGACGGTTCACCGCGAGCGCCTGGCACCGAGACGACTGAGACGTCGCTCGAGGCCGCGAGACCGTCGTCGCGAGCGAGGGGAGACCGAGGAGGGGCACTGGAGAACCAGAGGGGTAGGCGATCGCGCCCTCCTTCGACCCACCGGTACCCTCGCCATGCCGCCGGGCGTGATCCCGCGTCGAGCTTCCATGTCCGGCTGCAGCGCGGCACTCACCAGCTTCGGTATCCCAGGGCAGAACTCCGGTCACCGGCTCGCCCCATCGAGAACGGGTATGCGCGCGGCCCAGCTCGAGCGCCCACCGTTGCCCGCTGGCGGGAAGCGACATACCATGCCGCTATGACGGTGCGGTTCCTGAGCCTGCGAGGGGGCAAGGATGGCGAACCGGTTGGACCAACTGCTCCGGATGGTCGACGATGCGCGCGACGAGGTGATCGCGCTCACCCAGGAGCTGGTGCGCATCCCGACGGTCAACGACGGTACGCCGGAGAGCGGGCACGAGCTGGCCGCGGCCGAGTTGCTGCAGCGCTCGCTAGCCGAGGACGGCATCGAATCGCAGATCTTCCGCTCCGCCGAGCACCGCGGCAACATCGTCGCCTCCATCGGCTCGGGCTCCGGCCCGCGATTGCTCTATATGTCGCACACCGACGTGGTGCCGGTGGAGGACGAGAGCCAGTGGACCCACCCGCCCTTCGGCGGGATGATCGCCGAGGGCCGCATCTGGGGCCGCGGCGCCGCCGATATGAAGTCGACCGTCGCCGCGCAGGCCATGGCGCTCAAGCTGCTCCAGCGTGCCGGTGTCCCACTCCGGGGCACGCTCGCGCTGGCGAGCTGCGCCGACGAGGAGGCCGGCGGCGCCTTCGGCTTCGGCTGGATGGCCCAGCACTACCCAGAGCTACTGCGCGCCGACTACGCCATCAACGAGGGCGGCGGCTGGCCGATCCGCTCGGGCGGCCGGCTCGTGTACCCCATTCCTACCGGTGAGAAGGGCAGGCTCGAGGTGCACCTGCGGATCAAGGGCCGCGGCTGGCACGCCTCGCAGCCGTGGCGAGCGGACAATGCCATCTACAAGGCGGAAGAGGTGATCCGCCGGGTGCGCTCCTATCGCCCACAGGTCTCCACCGCTCACGACCTCTTCCGCCACCTCGATACCCTGGCAGGGGTCGACGGGCCGGTGACCGACGAGACGATCGACGCCGTCCTGGAGCAGATCGAGGCGCGCGACGTCAACCTGGCGTCCATGCTCCGCGCCGCCTCGCGGATGACGCTCGTCGCCACTATGATCCACGGTGGGGTGAAGTCCAACAGCGTGGCCGAGCGCTGCCTGGTCACCTGCGATGTCCGTACCTTGCCGTGGCAAGATCGCGAGTACGTCCGGCAGGAGCTGGAGCGCCTGCTCGCCGGGCTCGACGGCGTCACGATCGAGGTGGTCGAGACGGCCATCTCCAACCAGTCGCCCTACGACCACCCGTTCCGCGCGCTGGTGGAGCAAGCGACCCGCGACGCGCTGGGCCGCGACGACCTGGCCTTCGTCCCCGGGCTGACCGTCGGCTTCACCGACTCGCGCTTCGTGCGACCGCTCGGCAACGTCACCTACGGCTTCGTGCCGAGCCACCCGGACGACGACCCATCCAAGAGCGGCGCACACAACATCGACGAATCGGCCGGGATCGAGAGCCTGCTCGCGGCGACGCGCTTCCACGTCGCGCTGGCCTGGCGCACGCTGGGTGAAGCGTCGTAGGGTGTGGGGGCGATTGCCTACTAGCTCCCACGACCGGGCTCCTCTGATTGCCCGTTGCCTGCGGCCCGGGATGCGGCACAGCGGCACCACCCGCCAGCCTCGCCTTCGTTAGGGTAGGGGCGAACAATCCTTCGCCCCTACCACGTTGCAGGGGCGACCGGCCGGTCGCCCCTGCAACAGAACAGGTCATCCGCGGCGAACTGTCCGCCTCCTGGCAGCCTGCCGGGTACGAGCATACGGCCAGCCCGCACCGCCCCTGCCGGGGGCTAGACCGAAAGCAGGCGGTCGAAGAGCGAGCGGTAGCGCTGGAGCGCCACCCGCAGATCCTCGGTCGAGACATCGCCGCCCTGGGCCCACTGGCCCTCGAGCCGGCTCCGCTCATCGGCGAAGATCTCGGCGAGTCGCTTGATGATCTGGGCAACCAGCTTGTCGGCCTGCTCGACTGCCTGCCGCGGCTCATCGACGAAGCCCGCCTGGATCTCGGTCCAATGCGAGCGGAACCGCTCGGCCTCGTCCGCCTCGAACAGCGGTGTCGCCTCCACCGGCGCTGCCGCTCCAGGCGCGGAGGTCGCTCGTATCTCGGCCCGCGCCGCCTCGCTCTCGGCGATGTCCGGCTGATCCGGGCGCTCTACCCGTGGCCGCTCACCGGCTCTGGCCAGGTCTTCGGTCGTCGGTTGCTCAGCCCAACGCTCGTCCATCGTCTATCCTCCGTCTTACACCACGCCCGCGAAGATGCCGGCGCGGTCCGCGTGTCACGCCTTCCGGCCGGATTCCACGATGCCTTCAGTCTCCAGCAGATGACCGAAGAGCGCTCGGTAATGGACCATCGCTTGCCGCAAGTCCTCAGTGGTCGCCTGGCCTCGCTCGTTAGCGAGCGCGATCCGGTGCGCAGCCCGGTAGTGCTCCACCACGTCAGGATGGTCAACCGAGATGTCAGCCGCGCGCTGCTCGAAGTCCCCGACCGGGTAACCGCGCGCCTGCATCACCTCGGCGACGAGCCGGTCCGCGTCGGCCACCGCGCCGCTCGGATCATCCACGAAGCGCGCCTGGACCTGTCGCCAGGCATCAGCGAAACGCTGGGCTTCGCTCAGCGGCAGGGGCCGAATCTGCAACTGCTCGACCCGCTTCTCTCGCCGCTCGAGCTCGGTCTCGGCCCGGCGCCGATCGCCGATCTGCTGCACCGTCCGCTCGTACTCCGGCCCGAACCGCTCGCGCAGGTACGTGCTCCGCCTCCGCTGCAGAACCAGCCAGGCGGCCAGCATCCCCGCTACCAGGGCCAGCGCGATCAGTCCAAGCCACACCCAGGATTCCATCGGTGTCTCTCCTTTGCCCGAACGCATCAGATACTGGAGCGACGCGCCTTCGAAGCGACGCTCCGCTCCAGGGTACTCCGAGGCAGCGATATTGTCAATGTTATGTCAATGAAGGAGACGAGGGGAGATGCCAGTGGAGATCGAGCTGGCTCCCGAGGAAGACGGCGAGCCGCTGAGCCTCGGCCTCGATCTGCTCACGAGCCCAGGCGGGCAGGCCGTCGAAGGGCTCGACCTCGACGCGCAGGCGGCGGCCGCGTCGCGTATATGCCCACACGCCTGCCATCCGGCCGTCCAGCAGCAGCACCGGCGAGATCCAGCCCTGTGGCCGGAAGACCCGTTCCCTATAGCGCGGCTCCAGCGCGGCGGGCTCGGCGCGCGACGCGCCCGCGACCCAGGGGTCGAACGCCGGCAGTAACCGAACGACGCCGGGCGGCGCAGCCCGAGCCAGATGCTCGACATCCCGCGCCAGAGCCCAGCGCGGTCTCTCGTCGAGCCACACCTGCACGATGTCGTCGCCGAGCGCGGCCAGCATGCGGTGCGCCCGTGCTGGGCCGACACCCCACCAGCGAGCCAGATCCTCGGCCGTGGCCGGCGCGTAGGTAGCCAAGAAGCGGCGCGTGACCTCGCGGAGCGCCTCCTCCGGCTCCCAGGTCGCCAGCCGGTCGCCGACCCAGAGGTGCTCGGCGTGGTGAACCGCACCCGCCCGCGGGCGCCGGGCGCGAAGCAGACGAGGCCGCGGAAGGCCAGCGCCTTCAAGTAGGAGCCCCAGCTAAACCTCATCCACTCGCCGAACTCCCGCGAACCGGTCCTCTGCTCGACCGCCTGCGCCAGCTCCTCGCGTGTGAGCGCCCGGCCATCGAGCGCCCCGGCGACAGCTTCTGCCAGCCTGCTGGTGACCGCCCGGTTATTCCCGTAGCCGGTATGGGTACCCAGCGCAGCGAGCCAGAGTCCCAGCTCGGCCGCTGGCAGCAGGTGGAGGGTGCCGCGCATGGCCCACGTCTTTACCAGATCCCGGCGCTCCCACAGCGCCTCGTCCAGCGCGCCGGGCTCCAGGCCCTCGATCCGCGCCCAGAGGCTCAGCTCGACCGAGGACATGAGCTGGGCGTGCAAGCCACAGAGGTCACTGGCTACCCGCACGAGGTCGGCGGGTGCAGCCCGCTGGGCCAGGTGGTGCCGCTCCATCCGCCAGGCGAGCGCTTGCTCCCACGAGAGCCGGTGTGATCGCTCGCTCCCGCTCGCCATGGAACGCTACCCCGCTCGTCCGGCCCGCTCGCATCAGTGGTATCTACGATGCGCCCTAGCCTAGCACGCCGAGGCCGCGGAGCATAGAAGCGTACCCTGCGGCCGCCGCGCGGTACGCGTCGGTTTGCTGGTACCCTCGGCAGTATCCCCCGGCTGGCCCGGCGGATACGAGGGAGCGCGGCGAGCAGTCTCTCCGATGCGAACGAGCGCGCCGGCTGTGGTCGTGCCTTCGCTGCTAGCTCTCCTGGTCGCGGCCGGCCGGCGGCTCGCCGCTTCGCGTCCACGGGGGCGCAGGTCGCTCTAGCAGGAGCTGACCGAAGCGGAGGAGTTCACTCGGAAGCCGATGATGGAACGCGCTCCGCGCTCGCGGTCACAGCCAGCGGTCGAACCAGCCGGCGATCGCCTTCAGTCGCTCGACCCGATGCCGCGGCTGCCCGGCGCGCGACATGCCGTGGCTCTCGCCGGGGAAGCGCAGGAGCTCGACCACCTGGCGCCGCCGCTTGAGCGCGGTGAAGAGCTGCTCGGACTGCTCGGCAGGGCACCGGTAGTCCTCCTCCTGGAGGATGATCAGCAGCGGCGTCGCGATCCGGTCGACATACGCGATCGGCGAGAGCCGCCAGTAGAGGTCGTAGTCCTCCCAGACCTCCGCCCCGAACGTGGCCCGGTTCCAGCTCAGGCTGATATCGTCGGTGCCGTAGGTGCTGACCAGGTTGGAGACGCAGCGCTGGGTCACCGCCGCCTTGAACCGGTCGCTGTGCGCGATCGCCCAGTTCGTCAGGTAGCCGCCGTAGGAGCCGCCAGTGATGCCGATCCGCCGCACGTCGATACCCCCGCGGGCGATGGCGGCATCGAGGCATGCCAATACGTCCGGGAGGTCGGCTTCGCCCCAGGCCCGGTGCAGCCCCTGGGTGAAGGACTCCCCATAGCCGACGCTCCCGCGGGGGTTGGCGTAGAGCACCGCGTAGCCCCGGCTCGCCAGCATCTGGAACTCGTGCATGAAGCCGTTGCCGTACAGCGTGTGCGGCCCGCCGTGCACCTGCACGATCAGCGGGCTCAGCGCGCCGGACCGGGCACCTCGCGGCCGCAGCAGCCAGGCGTGCACCGGCGCGCCGTCCGGCGCGGTCACCCAGAACTCCTCCGGCTCGCCCAGCCAGACGCTCTGCCTCCAGCCACGGTTGAGGTCGGTCAGCCGCCGCTCCCCCTCGCCGTCCGGCCCGCAGGCGAACAGGTCTCCGGGGTCGGTCGGGGTGCTGGCCAGGAACACGAAGCCACGGCCCCCTGGCAGGGGCGCGACGCTGATGATCCGGCGTCGCCCGCCGACGATCCGCCGCACCTCTCCGCCCGCGCTCGAGACCTCGAACAGGTGGGTGTTCCCCTGGTCGCTGGCCAGGAACCAGAGCCGGCTCCCGTCGGGCGCCCACCAGGCTGCCGGTCCGGCTGGGTACTCCGCTAGATCACCCATGATGTGGTCGCCCACCCAGCGATCCAGCCGCCCGGTCAGCGGCTGCGGCGCGCCGCCGGCCGCGGGCACGACCCAGAGGAGCTGGTTCGAGTCGTCGGCCCGTGTCAGGTCGCGCGCGCCGACCAGCGCGATCCGCGCGCCGTCGGGCGACCAGACGGGGCGGCCCCAAGTACCCGGCGACTGCGTGACCTGCCGTAGCCCATCGCCGTCGGGACGAACAGCCCAGATATCGCTGCGGACATCGAGTTCCCAGCCAGGGTAGCGCGCGGCGGTGAAGGCCAGCTCGTTCCCAGATGGCGACCAAGCGGGTGACCGGTGCTCGTAGGGGCCCTCGGTGAGCTGGCGCGGCTCCCCGGTGACGCGGCGCTCCGAGTCGACGTCGACCACCCAGATCTGGCGGTACTTGTCGTCGAGGAAGCCCTCGCCGTCGAAGCGGTAGCGGGCGGTGCGGATGACCCGCACGTCGGTATCCGGCCGTTCCTCGCCGATCCGCACCTTGCTGACGAAGGCGATGGCGCGACCATCGGGCGACCAGGCCGGGCTCTCCACCCCCTCGCTGAGCCGGGTCACCTGCCAGGCCTCGCCGCCCTCCACCGGCAGGCACCAGAGCTGACTCTTCTCGCCACCCCGGTCGGAGAGGAACGCAAGCCAGCGGCCATCAGGCGACCAGCGCGGAGAGTGGTCGCGCGCCCCCTCCCGCGTCAGCGCTCGGGGAGACCCGCCCTCGACCGGCACGACCCAGATGCGGCTCAAGGCGCGGTTCCTCTCCCAGTCGGGCGTCGTGACCACGAAGGCGACGAGCCGGCCGTCCGGGGATACCTGCGGATCGCTCACGACCCGGATCCGCAGCAGATCCTCCGCCTCTACCGGTCGTCCCCCAGGCATGCTCCATCTCCCCTCGTCAGGTCACCAGCTACACCTCGAGATCGCGCAGGCCGCTGTTGACGGCGGCCCCGAGCAACAGGCCGACTAGCCCGCAGAGGAGCCCCAACAGCGCCGCCAGCACCGCCTGCGTCAGCCCGTAGTTGCTCAGCCGCACCGCGTAGGCCGGCACGACGATCCCCGGCCCAGCCAGCAGGCCCCAGGTGAATACTCCACCGAACAGCGCCGCTGCCGCCACCTCCACGAGCGAGCGGCGGAGCTCGACGGTGGCCAGGGTCACCAGCGTCCCGACTAGGATCATGCCCAGTGCCATCCCCCAGATCGGCAGCCGGACCGGCGCCAGAGGCCCCAAGGCCACCGAGGCCGAGCCGAAGCAGCCCGCGAACGCCGCGCCACCCAAGAAAGCGACAACGAGCGCTCGGGCCAGGGAGGTCATCCTCGCTCCTCCCAGGTGCCCAGATACGGCACCAGTACCCAGTCGGTGAGGCGATCGACCCGCAACCGCACCTCGCCGGCCACCTGCCAATCCAGCCGGCCACCCTGCCGCTCGCGGTGGAGATAGTCGCGGAGATCGGCATAGACGCCGGCACGTAGCTCGAGGTCGTAGCGACCGCCCGGGACAAGCTCCACCTCGCTGAGGCTCGCCTCGCCCGCTGTCAGGCTCCGTCCATTGAGCCAGAGGCCAGCGCGCGCGGACGAGAGCCGCAGTGTCCGGCCCGAGCCGTTCTCCAGCCGCAGCCGCACGAGCACCGCGCTCTCGTCGTCCGTCACCTCGATACCCGTGAGGGTGACGCGGAGATCATCGAACGCGCGCCAGACGTCGAGCCACCGCCCGGCCGCCACGCCGGCGTTCGCGCTCGCCAGCGCGGCTACCAGCGCGAGCAGGGCCAGCGGCCAGCTCAGCCGCCGGGTTCCCACCCGCCGTCTCCTTCAGGCTGCCCCTCGATCGGCTCCCGGATGATGGCTCGTACCCGCTCGCCAGCTCGATAGAGCCGGTCACGCGGCGGGATCAGCAGGAACGCGTTGGCACCGATCAGCGACATCAGCCGGGCCGAAGACTGCGAGCCGGTGTTGCGCGCGCGCAGCACGCCCTCGCCGTCCGCCCAGACGACACCGCGCTGGTACTCGATCCGGTCGCCGCTTTCCACGTCGTGCTCCAGGACGACCGTCACTGGCCGCGGCAGCACGGGCTGCTGGCCAGTCATCGCCCGCAGCGCGGTCGCCACCAGGATCTCGAACCCGACGATGGCCGAGACGGGGTTGCCGGGCAGGCCGAAGACGTAGGCCTGGCCGACGGACGCGAAGTGGAACGGCTTGCCTGGCTTCATGAAGAGGCGCCGGAAGTGCACTGTGCCGATGTCGTCGAGAATGCGGGTAATCAGGTCCTTCTCGCCCACCGAGACGCCGCCGGACGTCAGCACCACGTCGCTCTCGGCACACCGCTCAAGCAGCACTCGGCGCAGGGACTCGGCGTCGTCCGGCCCGCGCCCGGACCAGACCACGTCGGCCCCGGCGCGCCGCGCGGCTACCACCAGCGAGAAGCGGTTGGAGTCGCGGATCTGGCCTGGCCCCGGCTCCTGGTCGGGATCGACCAGCTCGTCTCCGGTCGAGAGCACGCTCACCCGCGGCCGGCGGCTGACCGCGACTTGCGCCCGGCCCAGGCTGGCCAGCAGCCCGATCTCGGCTGGGCCGATCACCGTGCCTGCCGGGATGAGCACCTCGCCCCGCCGCAGATCGGCCCCGACTGGGCGGACGTTCTCGCCTGGCCGGACGTCGTCTTGCAGGATGATTACATGGTCATCCCTCACTTCGGTCCGCTCGACCGGCACGACTGCATCAGCGCCGCGCGGTAACGGCGCACCGGTCGTGATCCGGGCAGCGGTTCCGGGCGTCACCTCGACGTCGACGACCTGCCCGGCGAACTGGTCAGCGATGATCTCGCGCCAAGGGGAGGTGTCGTCGTGGATCACCGCGAAGCCGTCCATGGTCGCGGCAGGGAAGGGAGGGAGATCCTGGTCGGCGACCAGCGGCTCGGCCAGCACGCGGTCGCCAGCCTCGGCCAGGGGCACGACCTCGACCGGCAGGCGTCGCACCTCTCGCAGGATGATCTCGATAGCCTGGGTCGGTGGCAGCAGGCGATCGGTCACCGTCATCGCGGATTGCCCTTCGGCCATGCAGACAGGCACGCTCTCACAGCGATGATCTTAGCACCGGCCAGCAGGCGGAGTAACGACCTCCGTGGACGCCTGGCGCGAGCTTCGGGCGGGCAGCAGACAGCACAGGATCAGTCGCGATCCCCTGAACCCTTCAGGACCGGACGAATCACCAGCGGCGAGCCCGGTAGACAGTCCCCCGTGAATCGGCTCGCCTCATCGCCAACAGGTGGAGCGATACCGGAAACGGCGCCCGCCGGCGCCTCAGCTCCCGCCTGGAGTGCCGGCAGGCGCTGCCGGGGCCAGGCGTTCTGCCACGCCGCGCTCGGTTCCGAAGAGGGAGTGCACCCGTTGCCGGTAGCGCTCGATCTCCCGCTGGCGGGTCGCCTCGTCCCACCCCAACTCCCGAGCCATGATGGCGCTGATCCTCTCCAGGGCAGGCAGGCCGTGGTCCCAATCGGCGAACAGCACCCACACCCGCCGCTCCAGCGCGTCGGCCAGCGTCTGCGCCAGCTCGTACCGGCAGGCGTGCACCACCTGAGCCTGGAGGTACGGCAGATCGGGTACGACGGGGTGCCTGAGCGACTCGTCCTCTGCGACCTGCTGTAGCACCAGCTCGGCAACCACGCCGTGCGAGTGAATCAGCGCCGGCAGGCTGGCCTCCACCCCCAGTTCGGCAGCCAGCCGCTCTAACCGCGGGCGCGCTTCGGCCAGCCCGATCGTGCCGACGAGCGGGAGCCGGTGCGTCACGTGGCGGCTCGGCTGCCCGAGCCGGGCGGCGACTCGATCGACGGTCTCCTCGGCCATGTGCCGGTAGGTCGTCAGCTTGCCACCCAGGATCGAGATCAGCCCGTTCTCGTGCTCGACCAGCACGTGGGAGCGGGAGAGCTGGGCAGTCGACTCGGCCAGGCCGCGCCGGATCAGCGGGCGGTACCCCGCGTAGGCGCTGACCAGGTCACGGCGGGACAGCGGTCGCGTCCAGTACTGGTTCGCGTGCTCGAGCAGATAGTCGATGTCGTCGTCGTCCGCCCGGGGCTCATCCAGCGGCCCCATCCCGGTATCAGTCGTGCCCAGGATGGCCCGCGGCCCCCAGGGCACGACGAAGAGCAGCCGCTTGTCGCTCGTCTCCGGCAACACGACCGCCGCTTCGTCTAGCTGGACAGTCTCTCTCGGCAGCACGAGGTGCACGCCCTTGCTGGGGACGATGTGCACCTCCGGGCTATCGCCGGTTAGCCGCTCGACCTCCTCGCCGTGGATTCCAGTCGCGTTGACGAAGACATGGGCACGCACAGCGAACTCGTGCCCATCCAGGGTATCGCGCACGCGGGCTGCCGTGAGCCGGCCATTCTGCCGCTCGAAACCGGTGACCTCGCAATAGTTGCAGACGACTGCGCCGTGCTGGACGGCCGTCAGCAGCACGTTCATGACCAGGCGAGCGTCGTCTGTCCTGGCGTCATAGTAGGCGTAAGCATCGAAGAGCCCATCGCGTTGCAAGAGGGGTGCCAGGCGAGCGATCTCGCTCTGGGACAGGCGGCGATGACGCCCCACGTTGAGACGGCCAGCCAGCAGGTCGTAGGCGAGCAGGCCAGCGCGCACATAGAGACTCATCGCCAATCCCGGCGGCGGCGTTCGCTTCAGTCCCAGGGGGTGACGGTTGAACCGGTAGAGCGGCAAGACGAACGGCAAAGGCTCTACCAGGTAGGGAGCCAGCCGGATCAGCCGGCCGCGCTCGACCAGCGCCTCGTGCACAAGACCGATATCGAGCTGGGGCAGATAGCGGATGCCACCGTGCACCAGCTTGGTCGACCAGCTACTGGTGCCACTGGCGAAATCCCGCCGCTCTACCAGGCCGACGCGCAGGCCGCGCGCCGCCGCGTCGAGCGCGACACCGGCCCCAGTGATGCCACCCCCGATAACCAGCACGTCGAACTGCTCGCGCTCGAGCTGTTCCCGGATCTCCTGACGATCGAGCCGGCGTAGCGTGACCATGGGCATCTCCTCCGGATCGCATGGCGCCAGGATGGGCCGAAGGCAAAAGGTTTACCCCCGAAGCGGCGCTGGAGCTGCAATGGGTCGAACCCGGTGCCTTCGACTGGTTCCGGCACGAGGGCGCGGCAGCCAGCGGCTTCCGTGGAACCTGACAAAAGTATACCGGGCTGTTCGGCTCCTGGCTCTCACCGGCCTCCACGCGCCCCGGTTGCCTGCGCGAAAGTCGGCAGCTTGGCAGCCGGCCCCGAGCTGCTAGACTGAGGGAGGCTTGTTCGCTAACCCGAGGCCTGGAGGTGGCTCCGTGCGCACCGTCGCGCGTATCCTGGCCGGCCTCGCAATGGCAAGCGCCGGCGTGGCGGCCTGGTATCTGGCCGGTCTTCTGATCATGGCCTACGACGTCGGGAGCGTACCAGACTTCTGGGCCTCCGAGCGCCTGCTCGCTTATGGGCTGTTCATCCTCGCCCCAGTCCTCACGTTTGCCCCGCTGGCACGGCTGGCGTCGATCCCGCTGCTCGACCTCGAGGCCGTCTTCGCCTGGTCGATGCTGCTCTACGTCTGGACATTCGTCGATCCCGAGGAGGCACAGGCATTGCCCACGCTCCTGCTCTTCCTGGTGCCGCTGACGATGTCGCTGGCGACGATCTTCACCCTGTTCGCCTATCTGCTCGGAGCACGACTGGCCGCCCGGCAAGGCCGGCGCTACGACCCACTCCGCGCCCGGCGCCAGGGTTACCTGGCCGCGATGTTCATCGTCGGCTGCCTGCTGCTTCGGATGCTCGAGGTACTCAGCCCGGTCAACGCTGGCCTGCTGGCGCTGATTGTCCTGCTGATCGAGCTACTGCTGCTGGCCCGGCCGCCAGCGTCCGAGCACTCCGCCGCGTCATGACCATCCGCGCTCAATCTCGCACCCCGTAGAGCGAGGAATCGTTCCCGACATCGACCCCGCCTGCCGGCTGGTTCGGCCAGCCAGCAGGTAGCCGGGACGCTCGCCGCCTGCGGGCCCACCGCCCAGTCACCAGCAAGAGGCTGAGCAGCGCGACAAGCCCCATCAGCAGCAATGGAGCGTCCGCGGCGGCCGGCGGCTCGCTCCGAGACCGATCGGTGACCCCGGCCACCCGGTCACCGGGATAGCCGAGCCAGGCCTTCCACGCCTGATCCAGCTCTTCGATCGTCATCCCCAGCGCGCGCTGGACGGCCTCGTCGTACGAGACGCCTTCCTGGAAGACGCGAAGCAGCGCGGCCATCCGCTCCTCGCCCATCTGCTCGACGATGAACTGGACGATGCTCCGGCTCTCGGCATAGGAGAGCAGCGCCTGCTCCGGGTCGACCGGGAAGCTGGAGTTGAGAGCCCGTACCGGGATCAGTCGCCCTTCCCGGACAGCACGCTCCAGGATCGAATCGAAGCGCGGGTCGTCGACCTCCTGGTAGTACGTAGCGAGCCCCTCGTCCAGCCAGGACGGGGGCGAGTTGTACGGGTTACGCGTGACCTGAGCGACCATCAGGTGCACCACCTCGTGGCTCAGCACGCGGCGCAGCTCACCCTCGGCTCCCGGGCCGGGGGCAACCCCAGTCACGACTAGACGCAGCTCGGGCTGGGCGAACCCACCGATCCACTCAGCGCTCTGCGGCGGCAGCGCGCCCAGTAGATCCCGCTGGCTCGGGTACACGACCACTCGAACCGGACCCTCGACCTCGACTCCGAAGGCCGCGCGGAAGCGATCGATCGCCTCGAGCGTGACGGCGAGCGCGGTCTGGCCATGAGCAGGATCGGCAACAGCGGAGAAGATTTGTACCGGCCCCTGCTCGAACCGCGCCCAGGAGTACCGCTGGTCGAGGTAGAGGAGGGTCTGCTCAGGAGAGTCCACCCAGCTCCCATCGGAGAAGTGCAGCCGCCAGCGGTAGAGGATATCGATGCCCGGCGGCAAGTAGTTGGTCAGCATGTCGCGCCGGTACGAGACGCGCAGCTCGCGCCCCGGCTGGAACGGCGGCCGGACGAGGGTCGTGACCGGCGAGGGTTCAGGGCGGTAGAGCAGCTCAAGACGAGTAACCTCCTGGCCAGCGGTCGCGTCGAGCGTGAACTCGATCGCCTCGGGGAAGGCGATGGTTGCGCTCACCGCCCGGAAGGAGACCGCCGGCTCGGCTTCGACCGGTGGGGCGAGCGCGAGCAGGAGCAGGATCCCCAGCAAAACCGCGAGGAGCCGGCCCGGCTCGAATCGCCAGATCCCTGCCAGCCCACACGAAGGCCTTCGATTCCCGGCATGGACGGGCCAGCGAATGGGGATCATCGCCGGCCGGCCAGCGCGCGCCGCCGCTCGCCGCCGGCGCCTGCCAGGGTGGAACGAGTCGAGCGGGTCCTCAGAGGAATCATGGCCTCGCGCACTCGCTCTCGCGGCTCGAGACGTCGCCCACGCCACGATCGGCTTGGTGGCCCGATTCTAGCAGCGGGGAGAGGAGCCGGGCAAAGATGAGCATACCCTCACCCCTTGCTGCTCCCCCGAAGATTCGAGAGAGGGCCGCGTCAAGTGCAGGGTGAGGGTTGTTCGTGCTACACCGGCTCCAGGCTCAGGTCACTGAGCTGGCGCTCGAGGTAGGCCTCGATGAACGGCTCCAGCTCACCATCCAACACCGCCTGGATATTCGACGTGCTCACCTCGGTGCGGTGGTCGGTCACCATCGTGTAGGGATGCAGGACATACGAGCGGATCCGGCTGCCCCAACCGGTCACCGATGGCTTCCCCTTGAGACGAGCCTGCTGCTCCTGGCGCTCCCGTAGCTTCAGCTCGATCAGCCGGGCCCGGAGGATCTTCATCGCGGTCTCGCGGTTCTGGATCTGCGAGCGCTCGTTCTGGCAGGTCACCACGATCCCGGTGGGCAGGTGCGTGATGCGGACCGCCGACTCGGTCTTGTTCACGTGCTGGCCACCGGCTCCCGAAGCACGGTAGGTATCGATCCGCAGGTCCTCCTCGCGGATCTCGACTTCGGTGTCGTCCTCGACGTCGGGCAGCACCTCGACCAGCGCGAAGGCCGTATGGCGGCGATGCGCGGCGTCGAACGGGGAGAGCCGCACCAGCCGGTGCGTGCCGGCCTCCCCCTTGATGTACCCGTAGGCATAGGGGCCACGGATCTCGACGGTCGCGCTCTTGATGCCGGCTTCCTCGCCCTCGCTGATGTCGAGCACCTCCGCCTGGTAACCGGCGCGCTGCGCCCAGCGCAGGTACATCCGAAGCAGCATCTCGGCCCAGTCCTGCGCATCGACCCCCCCAGTTCCGGCGTGCACCGCCAGGATGGCATCCTGGGCGTCGTACGGGCCGCTCAACATGAGCCGCAGCTCGAGCTGGTGAAGCTGGCCGGCGAGCTGCTCGACCTCGGCAGCCAGCTCAGCCTGGAGGTTGTCGTCGTCTCCAGCCAGCTCGGACAGTTCCTGCAAATCGCGCGCCTGGCGGGAAAGCGACTCCCACTGCTCCACCTGCTCGCGGAGCTGGCTCAGTCGTCGCATGGTCCGCTGGGCACGCTGCGGGTCGTTCCAGAATTCCGGATCGGCGCTCAGCTCCTCGAGCTGGGCGATCTCCTGGCGCTTCCCGGGGAGGTCAAAGACGCACCCCGATCCGGTCGAGCCGCTCGAGGATCTCAGGCAACTGCAACGTGATCGACGGCGTCATGGCTCATCACCTCCGGCGCGAAAAAGTGGCTGACCATCTGGCCAGCCTAGGTGAACTATACCATACGTGATGGGCTTGTGCCCATCGGCCCGATCCCTCAGTTCGGCCGGGGCAGGTGCGCTCACTGTGGCGGTCTCTCGCGAACGCGCTCCCGAGGGCCGATCCTAGCCACCAGCATCGCTCGCGCGATCTCCAGCACGGCCTCCGGCGTAATCGCGTCCAAGCAGGTCCGCCGCGAGCAGCCAGCGGGCCGGCCCAGGCGGTAGCCGACGTAGAAGCAGGGTGAGCAGGGCAGACCGGCATGCAGCGCGATGGACGATACAGCGCGCGGTAGAGCGCTGTGTATCACATGGGGAACGGCGCCGTACGGCGCCCAGGCATCGATGTTGGAGGGGCCGAAGATCGCCAGGACCGGTGTGCCGACCGCGCTGGCGAGGTGGAGCACGCCGTTGTCGGCGCCGATGACCAGGTGGGCCTGCTCCAGCACAGCCGCAAGCGTCGCGATTCCGGTCCGTCCCACCAGATCGAGGACGCCGTCGAGGGCGAGCGCCGGTTGGGCGAGCGGCCGCTCCCGCTCGGCTCCGGTCACCGCAACCCGGCACCCGGCTGCCAGGAGACCGCGAGCGAGCGCTGCAAACCGCTCAGGCGGCCAGGCGCGCCCCGGGCCGTACGGCCCGACGCCTGGGTGGAGCACGACCAGGGAACTCTCACCGCCCCCCGGCTCCAGCAGCGAGATCGCTTGCCGGCGCGCCTCGTCCGTCAGGGAAAGCCGCGGCGGGCCGCCATCGGCGACGACTCCGACCGTCTTCATCACGTCCAGGGCGTACTGCCATTCGGGCTTTGCCCCGAAGCCGAGGTCAGGTGCAGTGTGAGTGAGAAACGTCGCGGTGCCATTGTCGAGCCCGGACCGCACCGGCGCTCCGGTAGCGAACAGCAGGGCGCGGTACTTCAGCCGGCCGAACGGTAAGGTGAGATGATGCAGCAGGATCACGGCGTCGAATCGCCTGCGGCGCAGCCCCACCGCCAGGCGCAGCAGCGGGAGCCAACCACGAGGATCGATGGCCTGGACCGGCCGATCGTAGCGGCTCTTCTCCAGAACGATCACCCGGTCGACGGCTGGGCTGAGGCGGAAGACCTGGCCTCCGACCGGCGTGGTCAGCACGTGGATCTCGGCCTGAGGATAGGTGCGGCGGAGCGCCTGCAAGGCGGGCAATGCCAGCACCGCGTCGCCCAGGTCGGCGAGCTTGATGACCAGGAAGCGCTGGAAGCGGTGGCTTGCGGTCACGCTTCGCTCCGCCTTCGCCCTGACCGCGCTGCCTCTTCGAGCACCTCCAGCGTAGCACGCCCGGCCACTTCCCAGCGGAAGCGCCGCGCGTGCTCTAGCCCGGCGGCCACGAGTCGCTGGCGCGCGTCAGGCTGGAGGGCCTGTCGCAACCCCTCGGCCAGCGCGTCGACGTCGAGCGGGTCGACCAGCAACGCCGGCCTCGCGATCTCTGGCAACGCCCCGCGGTTAGAGACGACGACCGGCACTCCACACGCCATCGCCTCGAGGGCCGGCAGGCCGAACCCCTCGTAGAGCGAGGGGAGGGTGAAGACTGCGGCCGCGCTGTAGAGGGCCGGCAGATCCTCCTCCGGGATGTACCCGAGGAGGTGAATCCGCTCGCGGTGGCGGCTGCACGCGATCGCCTGCTCGATCGGTTCCGCCAGCCAGCCACGCTTGCCGCCCAGCGCCAGCTCCAGATCCGGCATGCAGTCGGCCAGCCGCTCGAAGGCGCGCACCAGCCGCACCAGGTTCTTGCGCGGCTGGATCGTGCCAAGGTAGAGGACGAACGGGCGACGGAGACCATACCGCTCCCGGACCTCCTGCTGTGCCTCAGGAGGCTGTGGGACGAACTGGGGATCGACCCCGTGCGGTATGACGCGCACCTTCTCCTCGGGGACACCGTAGAAGCGACGCAGGTCGTCACGAGTGCTCTCGGAGATCGCGATGATCCGGGCGGCGCGCCGGACGCTCCAGCGCGTGGACCACTCCAGGTACAGCCTGCTCCGGCGGGGATGCGCCTCCGGCTCGTACCGGTACCCGACGTCGTGGATCGTCACCACGGCGGGGCCCCGGGCGAACAGCGGCACGACATGCGCAGGCACGAAGAGCACGTCGACGGGTCGCTGCCAGAGCTCGAGGGAGAGCCGCGCGTGCGTCCACAGCCTCCGGAGCGGGATCGAACGGAGCTCAGCCTTTGGCGGTAGCACGATGGGGAGCGCCCGCTGCTGGTTCAGATACAGGCGGTACCGGTGCTCGGGTCCGGCCGCGAGCACCGCCTCGGTGATCCGCAGCGAGTAGCGCTCGGTGCCGGTCGAGCGGCCGGGCAGGATCCGGCTAGCGTCGATGCCGATGAGGAGCGGGCGATCACGCATGGTCGAGCAGTTCCTGGCAAGCCGCGAGCACCTGCTCGGTCGAGATCGCCAGCATGCACCCAGCGCCTTCGGGCCGCTCGGGGCCGAGGTCGCCGCAGCGCGGGCAGCGCCAGCCCGCCTCGAGCGCGCGGTGCTTGCGCGGATCGCCCCAGGGACCGAAGTGCTCGGGCTGGCTCGGCCCGAAGAGATGGAGCGTCGGGGTGCCGACCGCGACGGCCAGGTGCAGCGGGCCGGCATCCGGGCCGATGACCAGCCGGGCGCCGCGGAGAACCTCGGCCAGGACCGGGAGCGTCGTGCGGGCCGCCAGCGAGACCGCCCCCTCGACGATCCCCTGTCGGATCGCCTCGACCAGCTCGCGCTCGTCCGGCCCGCCGGTCAGCACCACCTGAAGCCCACCGGCGACGAGCTGGCGGCCAACTGCGATCCAGCGCGTCGCCGGCCAGCGTTTGACCGGAGCGCCGGCGCCGGGGTGGATCACAGCGTACGGTTCTCCAACTCCGGCCTCGTCGAGTAGCCGACGGGCTTCGAGCTCCGCGCCCGGCCAGGGATACCAGCGCAGCGGAGCGCACTGGGGATCGACCGCTGTGGCTGGCGGTTGGCCGCCGAGCAGCCGGGTCGTGGCATCGAGGATTTCGCAGTTGCGCTCCACCCAGTGGGATCCAGTGAGGCGAACCGGGTGGGTAAGGTACGGGCGGACCGCGGGGTGGTCTGCGCCGATCCGGATCGGAATCCCGGCAGCGCGTGCGAGCCAGGCTCCCCACCAGTGGTCGTCGCGCAGGATCACGGCTGCCAGCGGAGCGCGCCGGCGCAGGTGCGCGGCTAGCCGGCGCAGCACGAGGTACGGGACAAACGGGCTCGAGGGTCGCTCCCGGGTAAAGCCGGGGAACGGGAAAGTGAGAATCTCGTCGACGTGCGGGTCTCGAGCTACGACTGGATGACTCCAGGGGCCGACCATCAGGGAGATGCGCAACTCCGGAAGCGCCCGGCGCAGGCGCTCCAGCGCGGGGAGCAGGAAGAGGACGTCACCCAGGTGATCGGGGCGGACCAACAGCAGCTCGGCCCTGGCCGGAATTGCCGGTACAACGGGCCAGGCGGCCCCCAGTCGCCGAATGGTGCCGCGCGCGAACTGGCGCATCAGCATCGAGTCGCCGCCTGTCCCAGCAGATGGGCACAGGCACCATAGACCTCGTCGACCGTGACCTGGCGGATGTCGAGCGTGGGATCCTCCCGCTGGCTGCGTCTCAGGTCGACGCCGGTCGGCAGGTGCCAGCTCGCCTCGGGCGCGCAGACCCGGCTCCGTGGCCCTAGGGGGCGATACTGGAGCGGGCTGGTCGGCCCGAAGATCGTGACCGTCGGCGTGCCGACCGCGGCGGCCAGATGGCTCGCGCCGCTGTCGTTGCCGACGAAGAGCTGGGCCACCGCGCAGAGCGCCGCCAGCTCCGGCAGGGCCAACCGCTCGCTGAGATCGTAGACCGAGCTCCGGGCCGCCTGCTTGACAGCCTCGACAGCCTCGCGGTCGGACGAGCCGCCGACGAGCACGACAGCGACCCCATGATCCACGACCAGCCGGTCGATAAGCTCGGCGTAGCGCTCCGGTGGCCAGCGCTTGCTCAGCATCGTCGCGCCAGGGTTGACCGCCCCGCCCGGATGGACTACCACCAGCGCCGAAGCGCGATCCTGGATTCTGAGGTCGGCGAGCAGACGATCGACCGCTGCGCGCGCGCCCGGAGGGACTTCGTACTCCGGATGGAGCCCCTCCTGCTCGATGCCCAATTGCTCCAGCACTTCGAGATAGAGCTCCGTCTCGTGCTGCCCCGGTCGCGGCCGGGCGCGATGGGTGAGCAGCAAGCCGCGGCGCCGGCTGTCGATGCCTGCCCGTACCGGGATGCCGGCCAGCCACAGCAGCAGGTTGACCCATGGAGAGCGATCCAGCCCGATCCCGAGCTGGTAGCGCTCACGACGAAGCCGGAGGCCGAGCCGCAGTATCTCCTGCGGGGTAGCGCGATCGGGGTAACGGATGAGGCGGCGGAGATGCGGGTTCCCATCGAGCACAGGCGCCGCCCAGGCAGTTACCGCCACGTCGATGCTGGCTTGCGGGAACGCGAGGTGCAGCGCGCGCAGGGCGGGCGTGGCCATCAGCACGTCGCCCAGGCAGCAGGGCTTGACCACGAGGATGCGCTCCGGGTGCTGTGGCCACGGAGATCGCCCGGGCCACGGTGGGATGACCGGCGGGCTCATCCGGATATCCCCTACCTGGCTGTCTCCGGGTCGATCAGGGCGAACATCAGCTCGCCCTCGGCGACGACCTGGCCGTCGACGGTCGCCCTGCCCGTCCCAGTGCCGATGTTGCGGCGCATCTTGCCCACCTGGACCTCCAGGCGGAGCACATCGCCCGGACGTACCGGCCGCTTGAAGCGCACGCGCTCGATACCGGCGAAGAAGGCCAGCTTGCCCCGGTGCTCCTCCATCCCCAGGATCGCGACCGCGCCGACCTGGGCCAGCGCCTCGACGATCAGCACCCCCGGCATGATCGGGTTGCCGGGGAAATGCCCCTGAAAGAACGGCTCGTTCACCGTGACGTTCTTGACTCCGACCGCCCGCTGCCCCCACTCGATCTCGACGATGCGATCGACGAGCAGGAAGGGATAGCGGTGCGGGATGATCTCCTGTATCTGCTGCGCATCGAGCATGGCACGCTCCCTGCGGTCTCGACGCACCACCCACGAACACCGGTATTCACCGGCCCCGAGCTTAAAGTGCGAGAAACAGGCTGTCCAGCCTCCGCGCGCGGGCTGCTCGAAGGCTCGATTCGCTCTCCGGGACGACAGGGTAGCGCTAAACTTCCCCTCAGGGACGCACGGAGAGACAGCTCGCCCTTCAGGCCAGGGCACCGGCCGTGCGCCAAAGAATCTGCCGGCGCGCCGGGCCCACGCCGATCATGGTGACCGGGATCCCAACCAGTTCCTCGATGCGCTGGATGTAGCGCGCGGCCGCCGCCGGCAGCTCTTCGATGCTCGTGGCCTGCGACGTGTCGGTGCGCCAGCCCTGGAGCACTTCGTACACCGGCTGGACCCGCTCCAGGAGATCGGTGCGGGCCGGCGGCACGGCGACCTCACGGCCGTCGATCCGGTAGCCGACGCAGATCGGGATCTCGTCGAGCGCGTCCAGGACGTCCAGCTTCGTGAGCGCGATCTCGGTCATGCCGTTGAGCTGAGCCGCGTAGCGGGCTGCCACCGCGTCGAACCACCCGGTGCGCCGGGGCCGGCCGGTCGTCGTGCCGAACTCCATGCCACGCTCGCGCAGGAGCTGGCCGGTGGCATCGTGCAGCTCGGTCGGGAACGGGCCGGCACCGACGCGCGTAGTGTACGCCTTGAAGACGCCGATGATCCGATCGACCTGCGTCGGCCCGATACCGGCCCCCTGGCAGGCGCCGGCCGCGGTTGGGGAGGTGGAGGTCACGTACGGGTAGGTGCCGTAGTCCAGGTCGAGCATGCACCCCTGGGCAGCCTCGATCAGGATCCGCTTGCCCGCGCGCAGCGCATCCTGGACGAGCGCCTCGGCAGCCACCACGTAGGGGGCTAGACGCTCTCCCCACTCTAGCGCTTGCGCCAGGATCTGCTCCAAGTCGAGGGCCGGGGCGCCGTAGAGCCCGGTCAACAGCACGTTCTTCTCCGGGAGGATCCGCTCGAGCTTGGCACGCAGCTCGGCCTCCGCCCCCTCGAGCAGATCAGCCACCCGGATGCCGCGCCGGGCGATCTTATCGGTGAACGCCGGCCCGTTGCCCCGGCGCGTGGTGCCGATGCTGGCGGGCCCGAGCCGCTCCTCCTCGTACTGGTCGAGGAGCGGGTGGTACGGCATCACGACGTGCGCCCGGTCGCTCAAGAAGAGACGCCCCAGGTCGAGCTGGCGCTGCTGAAGCGCCTCGATCTCGCGGATCAGGTCTGGCGGCGAGACGGCGACGCCGGCCCCGATGACGCAGGTGCAGTGCGGGTACAGGATGCCCGAGGGTACGAGGTGGAACTTGAACACGCCCTCTTCGGTCACGACGGTGTGGCCGGCGTTGGTCGAACCGTTCGGGCGAATCACCATGTCAGCCTGGGCCGCCAGGGTATCGGTGATCTTCCCCTTCGCTTCGTCACCCCACTGGCCGCCGAGGATGATCGTGGCGGGCATGGTCGTCCCCTTCTCGCTTCAATCCCCGCAGACGCTCGGTTGTCCTGCGGGCCGGGCAAAACTATAGCACGGCGACGGAACCTCGACGGGAACCCGCGAGCGCTGAGGTGAGCTGCAGCCGTACGGGAACCGATAGGCAGGTCAGGCCCGGACGCGAGACTCGCGCAGCTCGCGCAACCGCTCGAAGAGCTGTCGCTCTTCCGGCGTCAGCTTGGTCGGCAGCACGACCTTCACCCGAACCAGCAGGTCGCCCCGCTGATCGCCTTTGAGAGAGGGCATACCCTTGCCACGCAGGCGGAACACCTGGCCATTCTGCGTCTCCGGCGGGATGCGCAGCACGACAGGTCGATCGAGCGTCGGCACCACCACCTCGCCACCGAGCAGGGCGGTATAGAGCGGAACCTCGACCTCCGTCCGCAGGTTGTCACCGTCGACTTCGAAGCGCGGGTCGGGCAGCAGGACAACCTTCAGGTAAAGGTCGCCAGGCGGCCCGCCGTCGACCCCCGGCCCACCCTGGCCGGCGATGCGGATGCGCGAGCCGTCGCGCACGCCGGGCGGGATCTTGACCTCGAGCGTCTTGGTCCGGCTGACGAAGCCGGTTCCCTGGCAGGTCAAGCAGATGCCGCGGCCGTTGAGCCCGCTGCCACCGCAGGTCGGGCAGCGCTCGTCGATCTTGACGTCCAGCCGGCGCGTGGCGCCGTGATAGGCCTCGCGCAACGAGACCTCGATCGGGTGCTCGTAGTCCTGGCCGCGCTGCGGGCGCTGGTGGACGCGCCGCCGCTCGCGGGTACCGGCACGCCCGAGCGTCTCGCCGAATTCGCCGAACAAGAGGTCGAAGAAGTCAGAGAATCCCTGACCGGCTCGCTCTCGACGCTCCTGGCGCGTCTCGGCACCCGGCCGGCTGCCGAACAACCACTCGAAGAAGTCGGTCGTCTCGGCGCGCGCGCCCGCTGCCTGCTGGTAGCGCTCCCAGTCGGCGCCGAACCGGTCGTACTTGGCGCGCTTCTCCGGGTCCTTGAGGACCTCGTACGCTTCGTTGATCTCCTTGAACTTCTCCTCGGCCTTCGGGTCCCCCTTGTTGACGTCAGGGTGGTACTTGCGCGCCAGCCGCCGGTAGGCCGCCTTGATGGTCTTCTCGTCGGCGTCGCGCGGCACGCCGAGGATCTTGTAGTAGTCCTTGAATTCCATAGCTCACCCGGCCCGCAGCACGAGATGGCAGTCGATTTCGAGCCGATTATACGTCATTGCGTCAAGTTATAGCAACTTCCTTCAGCCGATCTGGGAGACCAGCTCGTGCGGTTCGCCTATGTGGTCCGGCTCAGAAGCCATCATCCGAGATCATGCTCGATGCCGGACCGTCCCGTATACTCACCTCTCGAAGGCCGGCTGCAGCTCGCCCCGACGAGAACCCGTTCAGGTGTCTTGCACCTGCGGCCGGCTCTCCCGCACGGTCATGCAGGCTGTGGCCAGGGCGGCCCGCATCGCGCCAGCGGCCATGGCCGTGCCTACGGTCCGGCGCGCTAGAAGGCCGGCGACGGCGCCAGCGGCTCGGCCTGGGTTCCCGTGATGCGCCGGCGCACCTGGCCGTACAGGTGACAGGTCATGCCGTAGCCGATGAACGTGGTAAACACGACCCCGACCAGACAGAGGAGCAGGCCGAACGACGCCACCAGGCTAATCACGAAGGCCACGAGCAGGACGACGAGCAAATCGACGAAACGACCCCGGGCTTCATCGAAGATAGCCCCGAAGGCGAGCCCGTCGCTGATCCGCTCGGTTACTGCCAGCCGGCTGTAGAACAGCGGCTGAAAGAACGCGACCACCAGCGAGAGGAGAAACGAGAGGCAGTTGCCCGCCAGAGCGAGCACAGCCGCCATCGCGCGGGGAGCATCCGAGCCCGTGCTATCACCGACCGCGCCGAGCGCTCCAGTGCAGACCGCCAGCACGATGACCGGTAGCGACCAGACCACCCCGACGACGAACCCCTTGAGGCCACGCACCAGATCCCCGCCGAAGTCGTTCCACTCGGGCAAGGGCAGATCGCGGCCCTCAGCGACCTGGCGGATCAGCCGTAGGAAATAACCCCCGATGATCAGCCAGCCGATGATCGGGATGAAGACGAGCAGCCCGCCGATCAGCACCTTTTTGAGCCACTGCTGATCCTGAAATATAAAGCCGATTGCGCGGCCGATATCCACAATCGTCCTCTCCTTCTCTCCAGGCAGATCGGGGTGTTCGTACAGATTCTACCGCGTCCGATACTACGGGACGGCTGTCCAGTGGTCAAGAGCTCCGGACACCAAGCCATACTGAATTCCTATGTCACTTGTTCTGACGACATCCATATCATGTCTTGGATCCGTCTCAGCAGGGATGCCTTCGCCTGGTCGGAGCACCACCTGCCGATTTCAGGGCGGCATGGAGTTAGCCCCGGTGGGGCTCAGATCGGTGAGCCGCCTGGAGATGCCGCTGCGCCGGTCGCTCCGATCGCGTACAGGCTCGCTATGTCTGAGAACGGTTCGCCGACCTGCTGAGAGGACGCATCGTGACGGGGGACGGAAACTGAGGCATAACCAGCCGCTCCGGCAACAGTAGATCGCGTTGCGAATTTCGGCGGCTTTACTCGGCGGGTTCGTCGCTTACGCTCCGCGCATCGGAGCCGGGGACGACATCGCTGCCGCTAGGAGACAGAGCGCAGTACCGTCACTAGCTTGCCCTGAATCTCGACGTTATCGGGTGTCGTGTAGATCGGGGCCATCGTCGCGTTGGCAGGTTGCAGGCGGATGCGATCCCCCTCATGGTAGAACCGCTTGAGCGTCGTCTCCTGTTCTCGCCGCAGCCAGACCGCGACGGTTTCCCCGTTCTCCGCTGTCTGCTGGCGTCGCAACACGACGATATCCCCGTCGCCGATCAAGGCGTCGATCATCGAAAACCCGTTGACCCGGAGCGCGAACAGGCCATCCTGCGACCTTCCCACGAGGTCGACACTGAGCTCGATGTGGTCGTTCACCGTCGCTGGGTCGACCTCCTCGAGGACCGGCAGGGGCTGGCCGGCAGCGATCTGCCCGACTAGCGGGATCCGAACGACGCGCTTCTCAGCGCTGCGACGGCCGACCAGCTCGATGCCGCGCGAGATATTCCGGTTGCGCCGGATCAGGTTGCGCTGCTCGAGTACGTTCAGGTTATAATCGACCACGCTGGTCGAGGAGATGTTCAGATCGTGCTGGATCTCGCGGATGGTCGGCGGGTAGCCGTTCTCATCCAGAAAGCGCTCGATGTAATCGAGAATCGCTCGTTGTCGCTGGCTGAGCGCTCGGGGCATCGTCTCCCTCGCTCCACTGCGCACGAAGAAACCGCCTCAGCCTATACTATACGAGCGAACAGATGTTCGTGTCAAGGGCGAGTCGCTAGACGGCGACGAAGGTCGCGGACGGGGTGAGGTATACCGGTGCCGATAGCCGATATTTTGATCATGGTCGTCTTTCTCGGGGCCTACACGCTGGCGTTTCTCGGCGGCATCGGCCGGACGCTGGTCGGCCTGATCGCCTTGTTCGCCGCAATGGTCGGCGCGGCGCTGTTCACTGAGCCGCTGGCCAGCGCCTTGCGCTCGATCGCGCCATCGATGTCGAATTGGGCGTCTCAGCTCATGGCCTTCGTGATCACCGCCGCGTTGCTGGCCGCCGGAGCGGTGCTGCTCATGCTGCGCTCGTTCCAGGTCGCACCGGTTCCGACGCGACGGTTGACCGCGCTCCGGACTGGCGCGTTCGGCGTGCTGCTGTTGTCGCTCCTGGCGTTCGTCTTCGCGGCCGGGGTGACAGCGGCAGTGGTCCAAGTGGCCAACGGGACGATCCGCCAACTGCCGCAAGACCAGTTCGGGCTGCGTCTCAACCGGGAGATGGACAGATCTCTGCTGGCCCCGGCCGCGCTCCGGGTCGCGCCGACCCTTTACCGCTTGACCATCGAATGGCTGCCCGGTGAGCCACCCGCCGTCCTCCGACCGCCATCGTAAGTCTCCTCCCTACTCGCGCGAAAGCCCCGAAACCGCCTCACGAGGCGTGCGGCTCGTAGCGTGACACGATACGCTTGTCCCAGCAGCGGGCGCACGCTGCCCGCCTCTTTGCACGCTGACGACGACAGGTGTTGGAACGAAAAGAGAAGGTTCTGACCGTGGCGAGCGACCTCCTGCGAGTTCTCGAATTCGACCGCGTGCGCGAGCTACTGGCCCAACGCTGCCAGTTCTCGGTGGCAGCCGAGCGCGCCTCCGAGCTCGGCCCAACGGGTGATCCTAGCCAGGTCGCCTACCTGCTCGGCGTTACCCGCGAGGCTGTAGCGCTGCTGACCGAGCACCCGCGGTTCGGGGTCGGCGGCATGCGGGATATCCGGCCGATCCTCCAGCGCGCTGAGCATGGGCAGCTTCTGGGCCCGGCCGAGCTGCGCGAGACGCTCGACGCCGTGCAAGCAGCCCGCGCGCTGGCCCGAGCATTCTTCACGCTCCCGAACTGGGCCGAGCGCTACCCGCGGCTCGCCGAGTTCACTCTCGCGATCCCCGAGCTCAGCCGGTTGGAGGCCGACCTCGCGCGCACGGTCGGGCCGCGCGCTGAGATCCTCGACACTGCCTCCGACCGGCTGGTCGAGATCCGGCGCGAGCTGAAGCAGGCCCACGAGCGGCTGCTCGAGCGGCTTCGCCGGCTGCTGGCGAGCACGAACGTCGCCCAGGCGATCCAGGATCCGATCATCACCATGCGCGAGGGGCGCTACGTGATCCCGGTGCGTGCCGATCGCCGCAACCTGGTGGCCGGGGTCACGCACGACGTCTCGGCCAGCGGGCAGACGCTCTTCATCGAGCCGCTGGAGGTCGTCGAACTCAACAACCGCTGGCGCGAGCTCCAGCTCGCCGAGGAGCACGAGATCCAGCGCATCCTCCGCGCCCTGACCGATCAGATCGCGCTGGCCGCCGACGACCTCTACCGGACCGTGGACGCGGTCGCCGCCATCGACCTGGCGCTCGCCAAAGCTCGCCTGGCGTTCGACCAACGCGCCGTCGAGCCTCAACTGCTGGAGGCCAGCGGCCGGGCCGACGAGGGCGGCCATCCTCGTCACCGGGTGCTGCTGCGCCAGGCACGGCATCCGCTGCTGGATCCGGCGACGGTGGTACCGATCGATATCTCGCTCGGGGAGACCTACCGTATCCTGGTCATCACCGGGCCGAACACCGGCGGCAAGACGGTGGCGCTCAAGACCGTGGGCCTGCTGGCACTGATGGCCCAGAGCGGGATGTTCATCCCGGCCGCCGAGGGCTCGGGCCTGAGCGTCTTCCCGGCCATCTTCGCCGACATCGGCGACGAGCAGAGCATCGAGCAGAGTCTCTCGACGTTCTCCTCGCACATGACCCGGATCGTCGCCACGCTGCGCAGCGCCGACTCCGATAGCCTCGTCCTGCTCGACGAGCTGGCAGCCGGAACCGACCCCCAGGAGGGCGCGGCGCTGGCCCGGGCGATCCTCTCCCGCCTCCTCGAACTCGGTGTCCTCGGTGTCGTGACTACTCACTACCCCGAGCTGAAGGCGTTCGCCTACGCCACGCCTGGGCTGGAGAACGCGAGCGTGGAGTTCGACCTCAAGACGCTGACCCCGACCTACCGCCTGGTCACCGGCATACCGGGGCAATCGAACGCGCTGGTCATCGCGCGGCGACTGGGCCTCGACGAGGCAGTGATCGAGGAGGCCCGCAGCTACCTCGACCCAGCCGCCGAGCGGGCCGAAGAGCTGCTGGCCGAGATCAGGCGCCGTCGCGAGGCGGCGGAGCGTCACCTCGAGGAGGCGCGGCAGGCGAGAGCCGAGGCCGAAGCGCTGCGTCGGCAGGCCGAGGAGCTACTGCGCGAGGCAGAGCTGGAGCGACGCCGAGCGCGCGAGGAGGCACTGGCCGAGCTCGAGATCGAGCTGGCCGAGGCTCGCGAGCTGATCCGGCACCTCCGGCGCCAGGCCGCGCGCGAGGAGCGCCCCACGCCGGTCGAAGTCGAGCAGGCAGCAAAGGCGCTGGAATCGGCGCGCCGGAGCGTCCGCGCCGCGGCTCGGCGCCGCCGGCCGGCCGTCCAACCAGACGCCGTTCGCGTGGGCGACCAGGTGGAGGTTCCCTCACTCGGGCTTCAGGGAGAGCTCGTGGCGCTGCACGACGGCGACGAGGCCGAGATCCAGGTCGGCGCCTTCCGGGTACGCCAGCCGCTGGGCGTGCTCCGTAAGGTGGCCGCGGCTCCCGAGCCGCGGCCCACCCGCCCGGTAACGATCGCGGCGCCGCCACCGCCGCGGGTCGAGCCAGAGCTGCACCTGCGGGGAATGCGCGCCGCCGACGCGATCCAGCGCCTGGAGCGCTACCTCGACGACGCCGCCCGGGCCGGGCTGCCCTGGGTACGCATCGTGCACGGCAAGGGCACCGGAACCCTGCGCGCGGTCGTGCACGAGACCCTTCGCGAGCACCCGCTCGTCGACCGCTTCGAGCTGGCTGGGCTCGGGGAGGGCGGCGAAGGCGTCACGATCGTCTACCTGAAGGGGTAGGGCCATGAGGACTGGTTCGCTGGGCACGGACGATCTCGAAGACGCTGCGGTGGTGCCGGTGGCGGTCGCGCCGAACGAGATCATCGCCGCCCTCTGGCGCGAGGCGCTCGCCGAGGAAGGCATCGTCGCGCTGGTCAAGGCGACCGGGCCCGGGCTAGCCTACTTCACGAACTTCGCCAACGAGCACGTGCTCTACGTGCTGGAACCTCAGGCCGAGCGCGCGAGGGAGATCCTGGCCACCCTCGAAGACGGGGAAGTCCCGTAGCCACAGCGCCATCGCGACAGCTCCCGAGCAGATCTCCCGCGCAGTGGGCAATACTCCATGGGCTCAACCTGCCGAGAGGAGCAGCGTCGCGTTCGCCTCCTCGATCGCATCGAGAACCGCCACCACCGCCTGCCAGACATCGGTCGCGAGCCGGGCGGCAACCAGCCGCACCTGGTGCGGGGTGACGTAGACTCCGGCCCCGAGCTGGCGGCGAAGCGCCCCCTGGTCGAGCCGCGTGCCGATCACCGGCCGGATGTAGACCTCGCCATCTCGCTCGAGGATGGAGGTAATGCCGATCCCGTTGGCGCGCACCCGGAGACGGGCCAGATCGACCATGCGCTCGACCGGCGCCGGGAGCGGCCCGAAGCGATCCACGAGCTCATCCACGAGCTCGCGCAGCTCGCCCAGTGTACGGATACGGGCGAAGCGCTGGTACAGGCTCATCCGAACGGCTTCGTCGCCACAGTAGGATTCGGGAATCGTCGCCTCCACGGGCAAGTCGATGGTCACGCTGGTCGGCTCCTCGATCGGCCTGCCCTGCTTGATCTCCTCCACGGCGCGCGCTAGGAGTTGCGTGTACAGCTCGAAGCCGACGGCCGCGATGTGGCCACTCTGCTCGGGGCCGAGCACGTTGCCGGCACCGCGGATCTCCAGATCGCGCAGGGCGATCTGAAACCCAGCGCCCAGTTCGGTCGCCTCCTGAATCGCCTCCAACCGCGCCTGGGCCTCCTTCGAGAGCGGCTTTCGGTCGTTGTAGAGCAGGTAGGCATACGCCCGCTGGTAGCTGCGCCCGACGCGGCCGCGGAGCTGGTAGAGCTGGGTCAGCCCCAGCATGTGCGCCTGGTCGATGATGATCGTGTTGACATTCGGGATATCCACCCCCGACTCGATGATCGTCGTACAGACGAGAACATCGAACTCCTGGCGGATGAACGCCAGGATCACGCGCTCCAACTCGTCCTCGGGCATCTGACCGTGAGCGATCGCAAACCGGGCCTCGGGCACGAGGTGCTGGAGGTGACCGGCCAGGTGGCCGATGCTCTGCACCCGGTTGTGAACGACGTAGACCTGGCCCCCACGGGCGATCTCCCGCAGGATCGCCTCGCGGATGACCGTGTCCCTGGCCGGGGTGACGAAGGTGCGCACGGGTGCGCGATCCAGCGGCGGCGTGTTGATCACCGACAGATCGCGGATACCGGAGAGCGCCAGGTAGAGCGTGCGCGGGATCGGGGTGGCCGTCATGGTCAGGACATCGACGTTGGTGCGCAGGCGCTTGAAGTGCTCTTTGTGCGCGACCCCGAAGCGCTGCTCCTCGTCGATGATTACTAGGCCCAGGCGCTTGAAGCGAACGTCCCGCTGAAGTAGCCGGTGCGTGCCGATGACGATATCCACTTCGCCACGGGCGATGGCCTCCACGATTTCGGCCTGCTCCTGACGGCTGCGCAGCCGCGAGAGCATCTCCACGCGCACTGGGAACGGCGCCAGGCGCTGCTGGAATGTGGTGTAGTGCTGGAGCGCCAGCACGGTGGTCGGCACCAGGACGGCGACCTGGAAGCCATCGTTCACCGCTTTGAACGCCGCGCGCACGGCCACCTCGGTCTTGCCGAAGCCCACGTCGCCGCAGAGGAGACGATCCATCGGGCGCGGCCGTTCCATGTCGGCCTTGATCTCCTGGATCGCCCGCAACTGGTCAGGGGTCTCCTCGTAGGGGAACGACTCCTCCAGCTCGTGATCCCAGGCAGTGTCAGGCGAGAACGCATGCCCGACCGCGGCCTCGCGCGCGGCGTAGAGCTGGAGGAGATCGAAGGCCAGCTCGCGCACCGCCTGCCGTACCCGGCGCTTGATGCGCGACCACTCCGGCGAGCCCAGCAGGGTCAGAGCCGGCTCGCCGTCGAAACTCTCGTAGAGCGTGATGCGGTCGAGCTGGTCGACCGGCAGATAGAGCCGGTCGTTGTCGGCGTACTCCAGCAGGAGGTACTCCCGGGTCACCCCGCTGATCTCGAGCGTGACCAGCCCGCCGTAGCGGGCGATGCCGTGCTCGACGTGAACGACGTAGCTGCCAGGCTTCAGCCGCTGGAGCAGATCGGCCGACGTGGCTCGCGGCCGGCCGGCCGGGCGGCGCACGGCGCGGCGGTAACCGAAGATCTCGCGATCGCTGAGGACTAGGATCCGTTGCCCGGTATGCTTCCAGCCGCCGCTGAGCCGCTCACGGGCGACCTCGATCGTGCCTGGCTCCAACGGAGGAGCACCCTGGCCATCGAGCCCGGCCGGAGACTCCTTCTGGACTCGCGGGAAGATGCCGTGCTCCTCGAGCAGCTCGGTGAGCCGGTCGCGCTGCTCGCTCGCCAGCACCAGTCGCCAGCCGCCGGCAGTGAACTCCTCGACGAGCTTTGGGAGGTGGCCGAGGCGACCGGCCAGGTTGGGTAGATCGGTCGTGTAGCCATCCTGAGCAGCAGAGGCGGCGATATCGCGGGCCGGCCACTGCGGGGGCCGGGAACCGAGGAGAAGCTGGCGCGTACTCTCCACCCGCTCCAGGACTCGTTCGAGCGGGTGGTACGGGAGTGGGAGATCCTGGGGCAGCTCGCCGCTCTCCTCGAGCGTCGCCCGGAGTTCCTGGGCCTGCACGTCGATCTGCTCCAGCGCGAGGTAGACCGCGCCCGGATCCACCACGACGACTAGGTGGGGCTCCGGGAGATAGTCGAGCAGGCTTACCGGGCGATTCAGGAAGAAGGGGGCGAAGAGCTCGGGCCCAGGGGTCATCTCCCCGCGTTCGAGCTGTGCCAGGAGCCGCTCCCACTCCGCCAGCACCTCCGGCCTCAGCGATCCGGTGTCGATGCGGCGCAGCCGCTCCACCGCCTCCGCAAGCCGGCTCTGGTCGATCTCGACTGGCGGCAGGACAGTAGCCGCCTGGACTCGCTCCACCGAACGCTGGGTATCCGGATCGAACCGGCGGATCGACTCGATCTCGTCGCCGAACAGCTCGAGGCGCAGGGCAAGCCGGCTACCGGGAGGCCAGAGGTCGACGATGCCGCCGCGGTGGCTGAACTGCCCGGGAGCGCTGACGACCGCGGCGCGCTGGTACCCGGAAGCTAGCAGGTGAGCGAGGAAAGCGCGCAGCGAGAGCGTCTCACCGACTCGGAACTCGATCGCCTGCGACCAGAGCGTCTCGGGCGGGCTGAGGAGCTGCGTCAGCGCGCGCACCGGGGCAATGACCACCGCAGAGGGGTCGGTCGCCAAACGCCGGAGGAGCGCGACGCGCTCGGCGCTAGCGGCTCGGTCAGGGGCGAGGAGGTCGTAGGGGAGCGTCTCGGGCGCCGGCCAGAGGAGCGGCGACTGGCCCGCGGGGAGGTAGGTCGCGAGCGTGTCCTGGAGCTCGAACGCCTGGTCGTGCCGGGCAGTCAGCAGCAAGAACGGGCACTGGAGCCGGCGGATCAGCGTGGCCAGGACCGGCGCCCGGGCAGCAGCCGGGATACCTTCGACTTCGAGGACTTGGCCCTCACCCAGCGCGCGGAGGCTCTCGGCCAGCTCGCGGTGCCACGGATCGTCTACCAGTTGAGCGGTGATGTGCGCGAGCGTCATCTCTCCAGCAAGCCCAAGGCGTGTGCGAGACACGCAGAGACCGGCCATCGGCCATAGGTGGCCGTGGCAAAGTGGTTCAGTATACCACCTCGGTTCGCTGTCCACATGCCTAGGCTGCTTTACAGAGCTCCGAAGGCCGGCTAGGATCAGCCAAACAGTGGGCAGAGCCACGACGGGAAGGCAGAGGGCGTGGGGCGGTTGCAGCGATTCACCCCGATCCAGACGCTGATCCTCGGATTCGTTGTTGGACTGCTCGTCGCGCTGGCGCTCGCGCTGCTCCGGCAGGAGCGCGGGCAGGGCGACCTCGTCCTGCGCGTCGAACCGCTCGAGACACCTGCGGATATCACCGTGTATGTAGACGGGGCGGTGGCGAAGCCGGGGTTGTACACTCTGCCGACTGGCAGCCGGCTGGCGGACGCGCTCGACCGTGCCGGCCTGTTGCCCAGCGCCGATACGTCCCGCCTGCCGCTCGCCGAGCGACTGCGAGACGGGCAAAGCATCGTCGTCCCCGAGCGGCAGGCCCAGGTTGCAGAGGGCACCACTGCAACGGCACCCGCGCAACCAGGCTCGACGCTGATCGACATCAACGCGGCATCGGCTGACGAGCTCGAGACATTGCCCGGGATCGGCCCGGCGTTAGCCGAGCGCATCGTCGCCTACCGGACGGAGCACGGCCCGTTCCAGTCAGTGGATGAGCTGGCTCGAGTGCGGGGCATCTCGCCGCGCATGGTCGACGAGCTGCGCGATCTGGTGACCGTCGGTGGAGTGCCGTGATCGGCCTCTGGCTCGGCCTCGCCTTTCTCAGCGGCGTGCTCGCGCACGATCTGGGACTGGCTCTCGCGGCAGCGGTGACCGCTGTGGCCGGTGCCGCGCTCGTCTCCGTCGTCTGGCCTACCAGGCACGTCCGGTTGGCATCGATGGCGGCTCTCGTTTGCCTGCTGGCCGGCGCCGCGCGGGTTGCGACGGCGCCCTCGCCGGCCACGCTCCCGCCCGACGTCGCCGGGAGGCACCGCTTCACGGGCGTCGTCCTCAACATGCCCCGCGTCTATCCCGAGCGCACTGATGCGCTGCTCCGGCTGCGCTCGCCGGTCGAGGCCACTGTGCTCGCGCGCTTACCCCCGACGGCGACAGTGCGGCAAGGAGACGTGCTGTCCGGGGCAGGCGAGCTTGTCGTCGCTGAGCGAGCACAGTCGAGGAGTGGGGGTGTGGCAACGCTCCGCGTCTTCGACTTCACGGTCGAAGGCAGCGAGGCGACGTCACTGCAACGCCTGCGAACGCGCGCCCACGAGGCCATCGGCGAGCGCGTGCTGCGGAGCGTGGCGGAACCAGCCGGCACGCTGACACTCGGCGTGCTGCTGGGGGACGACAGCCGGATGACTGGCCCGACGCGGCAGGCGTTCCAGGCCGCCGGGTTGACGCACTTGACGGCGGTGAGCGGCTGGAATGTGGCGGTGGTGACTGGCGTGTGCGAACTCGGGTTGCGACGCTGGTTGAGCGTGCGACGACGCTTGCCCGTGGTAGCGGGCATCATCTGGAGCTATGCGTATCTCGTCGGCCTCCAGCCGCCGGTCGTGCGCGCCTCGCTGATGGCGAGCCTGTACCTGGCCGCGCGCTGGCGAGGACGCCCGCGCGACCCGGTCACCGCGCTGCTCTGGTCGGTCGTCGCAATGATCGCCGTTCAACCGGCGATACGGTTCGACGTGGCGTTTCAGCTCTCGGCGCTCTCGACCGCGGCGCTGGCATTGCTCGGGCCACAGATCGCCCGGTATCCGGCCTGGATAGGGGCGATCGTGCTGCCAGTCACGACGCAGCTCGCGGTGTCGCCACTCCTCCTGCACTGGTTCGGCGCCTACTCGCTCGTCGCGCCGGTGGCGAACCTGCTCGTCGGGCCGGCCGTGGCACCAGTCATGGCAGGCGGCGTGCTGGTCGCGGCCGCCTCGCTCGCACATCCCGTTGCTGCCGATGCGCTGGGCGTGCTGGCCTGGCTGCCAGGACGCTGGGTCGTTTGGATCGCGGAAGTCGCTGCTAGCGTGCCGGGACTCGCCGGCCGGACGCTGTCGCCGGGTGCAGACGCGACTGTGCTCGTGTACCTCGGGGCCGGCGTCCCGATCCTCTGGTGGTGGCAACGGACCACGGCGGTACCACTGCCGGAGGGGCTCGCGCTCCTGGCTCCGCAGGTAAC
Organism: Thermalbibacter longus; assembly: GCF_023806485.1. Taxonomy (GTDB): domain Bacteria; phylum Chloroflexota; class Chloroflexia; order Thermomicrobiales; family Thermomicrobiaceae; genus Thermalbibacter; species Thermalbibacter longus. The sequence goes on along the minus strand of NZ_JAMSLR010000002.1, from coordinate 222,125 downwards.
AGAGATCGAGACTGAGGACTCGCCACAGCGGGAACCGGCGTGACGAGCATGCATCTCTATCCCTGGTCCCGTTTCGCTGCCCGCACATGGGACAACCACGCCCCATCGCGGAAAATTGACGAGATTCCATCCTGGACCGTACAATGAGTCGGATACGGCTATGAGCCGGGCGGCCGGCAGATGCCACGCAGGCCGGATCTCGCGTCGTCAGAGAGGATCGTGGAGGAGCTGTGGGTAGCAAGAAGATCCGCGTAGCCATCATCGGCGTCGGAAACTGTGCCTCCTCGCTGGTGCAGGGAGTCCACTACTACCGGAACGCCGATCCCGACCAGTTCGTCCCCGGCCTGATGCACGTCGACCTCGGCGGCTATCACGTCGGCGACATCGAGTTCACCGCCGCGTTCGACATCGACTCTAACAAGGTAGGCAAGGACCTCTCGGAGGCAATCTTCGCGCCGCCGAACAACACCTATAAGTTCACCGACGTTCCTTACCTCGGTGTCCCTGTCTACCGCGGTATGACACACGACGGCCTCGGCAAGTATCTCTCGCAGATCATCACTAAGGCGCCAGGCCCGACGGCGGACATCGTCGGGATCCTCAAGGAGACCCAGACCGATGTCGTCATCAACTACTTGCCGGTCGGCAGCGAGATGGCGACCAAGTGGTATGTCGAGCAGGTCCTCGACGCCGGGTGCGCATTCGTGAACTGCATCCCGGTCTTCATCGCCCGTGAGGAGTACTGGCAGAAGCGCTTCCGCGACCGCGGGCTGCCGGTGATCGGTGATGACATCAAGAGCCAGGTCGGCGCCACCATCACCCACCGGGTGTTGACCCGCCTGCTGGCCGACCGCGGCGTGCGCATCGACCGCACCTACCAGCTCAACTTCGGCGGCAACACCGACTTCCTGAATATGCTGGAGCGCGAGCGGCTCGAGTCGAAGAAGATCTCCAAGACCAACGCCGTGCTCAGCCAGCTCGACTACCCGATTCCTGACGAGAACATCCACGTCGGCCCCAGCGACTACATCCCCTGGCTCCAGGACCGCAAGTGGTGCCACATTCGTATTGAGGGCACCACGTTCGGCGACGTACCGATCAACCTGGAGCTGAAGCTCGAGGTCTGGGACTCGCCGAACTCCGCCGGCGTGGTGATCGACGCGATCCGCTGCGCCAAGCTCGCGCTCGATGCCGGCATCAGCGGCGCCTTGATCGGGCCGAGCGCCTATTTCATGAAGTCGCCACCCGTCCAGTACCGGGACGAGGAAGCGCGCGAGCTGGTCGAGGCATTCATCCGCGAGACCGCTGCCCAGCGCGAGCGGTACATCCCGGCGGAGAGCTGAGTCGACCAGGTACCGTTCGTACCGACACTCGCAGGCGAGGGGGCAGCGGGCAGGGCTCGCTGCCCCTTTCAGCACCGTGGTACCAGGTGATGGACGAGATCCGGTCGCAAGAGGCGATCCTCCGGCTCAACCTGTCCTATGTCCTGCACGAGCCGTCTACGAGTCCAGCCGTGGGCGCGCTCGCCCGCCAGGTGCTGTCCAACTGGCGCCGTATCAGCGCGGCCACCCGGCGCCTGGGTTCTCTCGACGACCTGGCGTTGCTGACGCGCGTCGTGGTCCGGAACTATCGGAGCTTGTGGGCCGCTCAGGCGCAGCCACCCGACATGCTGCTCACCGTCCGCCTCGGAGCCTGGCCTCTGCTCGAGCGGATAGTCGGCCTTCATCTGGGCGAGCAGCGGTCCCCGGCACAGCTTCACCTCCTCGACGGCCAGCCGGCCAGCCCTGGCTGGGATCTGCCGCTCTTCCGGGCGCCCGCACGGGTCTCGCTGCCGCCAGTGGAACAGTTCGCTGGCCAGCGCGCGTGTTTTGCTACACTCGTATTCCGTCCTGGCTGGCGTACGCTCTTGCTCGATCTGACGCCGCTCGCCGGGGATCCGGCTGAGGAACGAGAGCCTTGGGTCGCGTCACTGGGCACGGCGGCCGAGGCGGCCATCCGCGGCTTCACCGACCAGTGGCTTTGTGCGCATGCGCTCTGGGAGGCTCCGGCAGAGCGGGCATTGCCCGAGTTCGTCGCCGATAGGAGATGAGCATGTGGCTGCTCTGGGCAATGCGGGTGGGTGCGCTGCTCACGCCGATCGTCCCTGCCCGCGCGGGCTACTGGATCTGCCGGGTGATCGGCCTGGTGCTCTACCTGCTCAAGCTGCGCACCCGCCGTGCCGTCCTCGATAACCTGCGTCACGTCGCGCCCCAGCGAAGCTGGCTCTGGCGCCAGCGCCAGGCCGCGCGGGTCTTCATCACCGCCACGATGAACTATTACGATCTGGTTCGCCTGCGCTCGGTCGACCGCGACCGCTTGACCGAGTTGATCGAGGTCCACGGCTGGCCGCACCTGGAGGCCGCGCTGGCTCGCGGCAAGGGCGTCATCGTGCTGTCTGCCCACCTGGGCAACTTCAGCGTGGTCGCGCAATACCCGGCTACACTCGGGCTCCAGGCCGCCGTGATCGCGGAGCAAGTGCAGCCCCCCGAGCTGTTCCGGTACCTGGCCCGGCTCCGCTCGGCCATGGGCATCACCGTGCTGCCACCGGGCGCCGGCTCGGTGCTGCCGATCCTGCGGCTGCTGCGCAAGAACGGCATCTTGCTCGTCGCTGGCGACCGGGATGTCACCGGCCATGCTCGGATCGTGCGGTTCTTCGATGCGCCCGCCTCTCTCCCAGTCGGCCCGGTCGTGCTCGCCCTTCGTACCGGCGCGACGCTGCTCCCCGCCTATACCGTTCGGAGATCGACTCGCAAATCGGTCGTCTTCGTCGAAGCGCCGCTCGAACTGGTTCGGACTGGCGACGAGGAACGCGACCTGGACGAGAACATGAAGCTCGTCGCCCGGGCGCTCGAGCGCATGATCCGCGTCGATCCCGGGCAGTGGTCGGTACTCCAGCGGGTATGGGATCGCCCGCTCGCCGAGGTGGTGCCGCAAGGCGAAGCGATCGGCCAGATCCCACCGGAACTCGCCCAATACCCCGTCGAGGAAGCCACCCGAGGCTGACCACTGGCCACCCCGTGACAGCCCGTCACGGCCGCATTTTCGGCATCGCCAAGCCCAACGTGGTACAATCGACCTGTACGTTCTACCGGCCGGACGTTGAACCGGCAAGGGAGTTGGAAACCGTGGATATCGGCCGAGTCGAACAGGTCAGCATCGACGAAGAGATGCGGCGCTCGTATCTCGACTACGCGATGAGCGTGATCGTCCAGCGAGCGCTGCCCGACGTGCGCGACGGCCTCAAGCCGGTGCAGCGCCGCATCCTCTACGGCATGCACGAGATGGGACTCCGGCCCAACGCCAAGTACCGGAAGAGCGCTGGCATCGTCGGCGAAGTCCTGAAGTCGTATCACCCCCACGGCGATGCCGCCGTCTACGACGCGCTCGTCCGGATGGTGCAGCCGTTCTCTCTCCGTTACCCCCTGATCGACGGGCAGGGCAACTTCGGCTCCGTCGACGGTGACAGCGCGGCAGCCATGCGGTACACCGAGGCCCGGCTCGCGCCCATCGCCGAGGAGATGCTGGCCGACATCGAGAAGCAGACGGTCGACTTCGCTCCCAACTACGATGACAGCGCCCGTGAGCCGGTCGTCCTGCCCGCTCGCCTGCCGAACTTGCTGGTCAACGGAGCCTCCGGCATCGCGGTCGGCATGGCCACCAACATCCCGCCCCACAACCTAGGTGAAGTCTGCGATGCGTTGATCTACCTGATCGACAACCCTGAGGCGACCGTCGAGGAGCTGGCGGAGATCATCCCCGGGCCGGACTTCCCGACCGGCGGCGTGATCCTCGGCCGGGAAGGCGTCCTCGCCGCCTACGCGACCGGGCGAGGCCGGGTGGTCGTCCGTGCCCGCGCGCATATCGAAGAGGCTGCTCGTGGCAACCGCTACTCGATCATCGTTACCGAGTTGCCCTATCAGGTCAACAAGGCCGCGCTGATCGAGAAGATCGCTGAACTGGTCAAAACCGGGCGACTGGAGGGCATCCACGACCTCCGCGACGAATCCGACCGCAACGGCATGCGCATCGTCATCGAGCTGAAGCGCGACGCCCAGCCGCGCACGGTGCTCAACAACCTGTTCAAGCACACCCAGCTCCAGACGACGTTCGGCGTCAACATGCTGGCGCTGGTGGACGGCACGCAGCCACGCCTGCTGACGCTGAAGCGGGCGCTGCAGCTCTACATCGAGCACAGGCAAGAGATCGTGCGCCGGCGCACTGAGCACGACCTCGAACAGGCCCAGCGCCGGGCTCACGTCCTCGAAGGGCTGATGATCGCGCTCGACCACCTCGACGCGGTCATCCAGACGATCCGCGAGTCGAGCTCGGCCGACGAGGCCCGGACGAACCTGATGACTCGCTTCTCGCTGACCGAGATCCAGGCGAACGCGATCCTCGATATGCAGCTCCGCCGGCTGGCCGCGCTCGAACGGCAGAAAATCGAGGACGAGTATCGCGAAATCCAGCGTAAGATCGCTGAGCTGCAAGCGTTGCTCGCCGACCCGGCCAAGATCCTGGGCGTGATCAAGAAGGAACTGGCCGACCTCAAGGAGCGGTATAACGACCCACGCCGTACCGTGATCCAGGACATCAGCGGCGAGATGACCGAGGAGGACCTCATTCCCAAGGTCGACGTCCTGGTCACGATCACCGAGCGCGGCTACATCAAGCGCAACCCGAACGGAGCCTACCGGACGCAGCACCGCGGCGGTCGCGGGGTCAACGGGATCACCGTCCGCGACGAGGATCAGGTGCGCCATGTCGTCCACGCCACCACCCACGACGCCATGCTCTTCTTCACCAACCGAGGGCGGGTCTTCCAGCTCCCGGTGCACGAGATCCCGGACGCCGGCCGGAGCGCGCGGGGTATCCCGGTGGTGAATCTGATCAATGTCCAACCGGACGAGGAGATTACCGTGCTCGTCCCGGTGCGGGACTTCGCTGGCGCCACCTACCTCTTCATGTGCACGCGCCAGGGCCGCGTGAAGCGCACGCGCCTGGAGGAGTTCAGCAGCGTGCGATCCTCCGGCCTGATCGCGATCAGTCTAGAGGACGGCGACGAGTTGTGCTGGGTGCAGCCGACGTCGGGCAAGGACGAGGTGATCCTGGCCACCGCGCGCGGGCAGGCGATCCGGTTCTCCGAGACCGACGTGCGCCCGATGGGACGAGCAGCGGCCGGGGTGATCGGCATCCGGCTGGACGAGGGTGACGAGGTGATCGCGGCCGAGGTGGTACGGCCGGGAGGCGACCTCCTGATCGTCTCGCGGCACGGTGTTGGCAAGCGCACCTCGCTGGACGAGTTTCGCCGGCAGGGTCGCGGCGGCAGCGGGATCATCGCCCTGAAGGTGACACCGCAGACCGGGCCGGTCGCAGCGGCCCGGGTCGTCGGAGCGCAGGGAACCATCGTCCTAATGAGCTGCCGGGGCAAGGTCATTCTGATTCGATCCGACCAGGTGCCGCGCCTCGGGCGGAGCGCCCGCGGGGTCAGCCTGATGCGCTTGCAGGACGGCGACGAGGTGGCCTCGCTGACCGTGGTCGAGTCTTCGGCCGAGCAGCATCTCCAACCGAGCGAGATCGCGGACGAGGACCCCGCGGCGGGTTAGGGCTGCTCCGGCGGCTCGGCCCGTCGATGACCGGGGGCGCTCGGCCTCCGCGTGCTTGTCCCGAGACGTGCGGCTCGCCGAGGGGGATTCGCTTCGATCGGCCCTTCGACAGCCAGCATCAAGACGCCCGCCAGCGAGATCAGCAGGTGCACGAGTGGAACCGGCGAGGGCCGGCTGAAGAGTGAGGCCAGCCCGCCGGTGACGATCCCGACCAGCCCGAGGTAGAGCAGCAGGCCAGCGAGCGCAAGCCAGCCGCGCGCCTTGCCGGGCAGCGCCCAACCCAGCGTGGTGATCGTCCCCGCCGCCAGGTACATGCCCCCGAGCGCAACCAGCAACGAGCGTGGGTCGCCCTGCCGCGCGCTCGGTAACAGGACGGCCGCTTGCAGAGCCGCGGGGAGCAGGACATAGGCCCGTAAGGCAGTGTCGCCGCGCGCGAGCCGCCGGCCGAGCAGGAGCAGCCCGATAATGGCCGCGCACAGCGCCAGCGCAGTCTCGAAGTAGAGCGACGCCTCCACGCCTGTGAGTGCGCGGTCTTGCGTCGCCACGTACGCGTTGACCGTGGCCAGCGGCGTGATCAGTCCGAGCGTCCAGGCGTCGGCCAGCCAGGTGGCCCGCCAGCGAGCCGGCAGCGCCCAGCGGCTCGCCAACCCGCCCACGACCAGCGCGACCAGCAGAGCTGTCAAGGCGAACGCCAGCGGCCCACGCGCATACGCCACCGCCGCTGCCGTACAGGTTATGCCCGCCAGCCAGCGACCGGCGGCCATACCGAGTCCCTCGCCGAGGCCAGCCGCCGAGAGCCGCGGCCTCGACCGGCGACGCCGCTCTGCGGCCTCGATCAGCGCTCGCCGCGGTGGCTCCCAGCGCTCCCCCACGCCGCTCCACACCTCATGAAGCCAGGTACTCCCCAGACCGCTCGCCATCGCCTCGCAAGCTCACCATGCGCCGCACCCACCGTCAACCCGCGAAAACGAGAGCGAACCGGCAACACGTAGTACGATTCGTTCACCCTGTCGGAGGGCTCGATGCACCGAGCAGGTTACCAGGACGTGAAGCGGCGTCACCTAGGCTAGGAAAGGAGCAGAGCGCGCGTGGCCCGTCTCGGCATCTTCGGCGGCACCTTCGACCCTATCCATCTTGGTCATTTGCTCATCGCCGAGGAGTTCCGCGAACAGCTCCAGCTCGACCGCGTGCTCTTTCTCCCCGCCGGGCAGCCGCCGCACAAGATCGGCCGGCCAATTAGCCCGGTGCAGCACCGCCTGGCCATGCTCCATCTGGCGATCGGGGGCGAGCCGGCCTTCGGCATCTCATACGTGGACGTGCAGCGTCCCGGGCCATGCTACACGGCCGACAGCCTGGCCATCCTGCGATCCCAGTATCCTGGCGACGAGCTCTTCTTCCTGATGGGCGAAGATTCGCTGGCCGATCTCCCGAACTGGCACGACCCGAACCGGATCGCGGCCCAGGCCATCCTGGCCGTAGCGCTCCGGCCGGGTGTCACTATCGATCTCGACAGGGTGATCGCCGCAGTGCCGACCGCGCGTGACCGGATCCAGCTTGTCCGCGCGCCGCTCATCCAGATCGCCGCGAGCGACATCCGCCGGCGCGTCGCCGAGGGGCGAAGTATCCGCTACCATGTCCCGCGCGAGGTCGAAGACTACATCTACGCGAACCAGTTATACGTGCAGGCGGTGACCCCCTCGACGACCGCGCCCGGTGCCTAGCCGGAGCGCCTGTGTATAATCGCGGCTGGCCTGAGGGCGGATGCGGACGTGACGCTCCGAAACCGCGAGCTCGGTGAGACGAAAGCGAAGTTGCTGTGCGGATCAAGCCCTGGCAGACGCTGATTGCCATCCTCCTGCTGACGCTGGCTGCGGTCTGGGTCGATCTCCCCGGGCAAACGCTCGATCCCTTCGGCTGGAAGTCGGGGATTACGGTGCAGCAAGGGCTCGACCTCCAGGGAGGCATCCAGATCGTCCTCGAGGCCCGGCCACCGGCTGGTGTCGAGGTAACCCAGGACGTGCTCCAGGGCACCCGGGACACGATCGAGCGCCGCGTCAACGGGTTGGGGGTAAGCGAGCCGGTCATCCAGACCCGCGGGAGCAATCAGATCCTGGTCGAGCTGCCCGGCTATCGCGACCCTGAGCAGGCAGTGCGCGTGCTCCAGCGCACCGCGCTGCTGGAGATCATCGACACGAACGGCCAGTACCTGGCGCCGGGCACCATCGTGAACACCACAGCCGGCCCCGCCAGCGACGTTCTCGGCAACGAGCCAACGCCGACCGCAGAGCCGGCGGCGACGCCCCAGGCAACGGCTAGCCCCGCGACGGCAACAGCGACACCGTCACCCGGGGCAACTCCGGGTGTGGAGTCGACGCCAGCGGCCGGCGAGCCGGCGGGGACGACGGCCAGCCCGACCCCCGAGGCAGGGGCGACGCCCACGCCGGACGCCACATCGGAAGCCGAGGGCCCCGTCTACGAGACGATTATCACCGGCGCTGATCTGCAAGATGCCTACCCGACGACTGACCAGTTCGGCACGCTGGTGGTCGGTTTCGAGCTGAAAGGGGAAGCCACCCGCAAGTTCTGCGACTACACCAGCAGCCATGTCGGGTTCCCGATGTCGATCGTGGTCGACAAGCAAGTGATCAGTTCCCCACAGATCGAGAGCGCGATCTGCGAAGGGCGCGGGATTATCTCTGGGCTGAACGCGCAGGAAGTCAACGAGCTGGTGCTCCAGCTCAAGTCCGGCGCGCTGGCCGTGCCGCTGGAGGTCGTGCAGAGCCGCACGGTCGGCCCGACGCTCGGGCAGGACTCGATCGACAAGAGCATCGTGGCCGGCCTGGTGGGACTGGGCCTGGTGGCGCTGTTCATGATCCTCTATTACCGCTTGCCGGGGATCATCTCGGTGATCGCGCTCTTGATGTACACCTCGTTCGTGTTCGCCCTCTTCAAGCTCATCCCGGTAGTCCTGACGCTGCCGGGCATCGCCGGCTTCATCCTGTCGATCGGCATGGCGGTCGACGCGAACGTCCTGATCTTCGCGCGCTTGAAAGAAGAGCTGCGCCGCGGGCGGACGATCGCCCGCGCGATCGAGGAGGGCTTCGAACACGCCTGGCCCTCGATCCGCGATTCGAACATCTCGACGATGATCACCTGCGCGATCCTGTTCTGGTTCGGCCGGTACGTGGGTGCCACGATTATCCAGGGGTTCGCGTTGACGCTCTTCATCGGCGTGGCGGTGAGCATGTTCACGGCCATCGTCGTCAGCCGCAACCTGCTGCGGGTGTTGCTGACGAGCGGGCTCTTCCACAACCTGTGGTGGTTCGGCCTGGAACGGCGGCCGGCGGAGCCAGCGCCGGCACCGGGTGACTAGCGACTGGGAGACACGGCTCGTCGATATGCTCGATCTGGTCGGCAAGCGCTACTACTGGTTCCTGCTCTCGCTCCTCGTAATCGTCCCGGGGCTCGTCTCGTTGATGCTGCACGGCCTCGACCTGAGCATCGACTTCACTGGTGGCACGCTCTGGGAGCTCCAGATGTCGCGCCCGGTGCAGCCCGGCGAAGTGCGGGATGTGCTCGCTGCCCGCGGCTACCCCGACTCCATCGTTCAGACCTCGCAGGACAACGTCGTCCTCATTCGGATGAAGGAGCTCAAGGAGGGCTCACCGGAGAAGGCCGAGCTGGCTGCTGCGCTTCGCGAGCGCTTCGGTGACTTCACCGAGCTGCGTATCGAGTCGGTCGGCCCCACGCTCGGCACGGCCATCCGCAACCGCGCGGTGATCGCCGTGGCATTGGCGTCTCTCGGTATCCTGGCCTACATCGCCTGGGCGTTCCGGAATACCAACAACCCATTCCTCTACGGCATCGCGGCGATCATCGCCATGCTCCACGACGTCGCCGTCGTTGTGGGCAGCTTTTCGATCCTCGGCTGGCTGCGCGGCGTTGAGGTGGACGCGCTCTTCGTGACGGCGCTGCTGACCATCATCGGCTTCTCCGTCCACGACACGATCGTCGTCTTCGACCGCATTCGGGAGAACCTAGCGCGGCGGGCCGCGCCGACGTTCGAGGAGATCGTGAACTACAGCGTAGTGCAGACACTCGTCCGCTCGCTCAACACGTCGCTCACTGTCGTCTTCACGCTGCTCGCGCTCTTCCTGTTCGGCGGCGAGACGATCCGCTACTTCGTCCTCGCGCTCCTGATCGGAGTCATCAGTGGCACGTACTCATCGATCTTCAACGCCAGCCAGATTCTGGTCGTCTGGGAGAACCGGGAGCTTCACCGCTTTCTGGCCCGTCTCCGGGGCCAGCGGCAACGCGTCCCCGCATAGACTGTCGGGGGTGACGCCATGACGACGCAGTTGCGTATCGGCGTCATCGGCGGGGGCATCGCCGGGCTCACCGCGGCATACCGCCTCCTGCAGCAGGGACATCAGGTAACGCTCTGGGAGCAGAACCGCCAGCTCGGCGGACAGGCGGCAGCCTTTCCGGTCGCCGGGACAGCGCTCGAGTACTTCTATCACCACCTGTTCATGAGTGACCGGGACATCGTGGCGCTGATCGAGGAGCTGGGCATCGGCGATCGGCTCCTCTGGCTCCCCTCGAAAGTCGGCTTCTATGCTCAGGGGCGGATCTATCCGCTGGCCAGCGCGCTCGATGTGCTGAGGCTCGGAGTGATCCCCCTCCATGACCGCCTCCGGCTGGGCCTGGTGACGTTCTACCTCCAGCACGTCAGGGATTGGCGCAAGTTCGAGGAGGTCACCGCGGCCGAATGGCTGCGGCGGGCACTCGGCCGGCGCGCCTTCGAGCGCGTCTGGGGCCCCCAGCTCCGCGCCAAGTTCGGGCCGCGGGCCGGCGAGGTCTCGATGGCCTGGTTCTGGAACAAGATCTACCTGCGCACGCAGTCGCGGGAATCGCTCTTTAAGCCGGAGCGGCTCGGCTATATCGAGGGCAGCTTCAATGTGCTGATCGACCGGCTGGCCGAGGCGATCCGGGAGATGGGCGGCGAGATCCGGGCTGGCGTCGGCACGGCCGCGATCTGGCGAGACGACGACGAGTGGGTGGTGCGTGACACCGAAGGGGTCGAGACCTGGCACGACGCGATCGTGGCGACGATCCCATCGCCACTGTTCGCCCGGCTCTTCCCCGGCCTCCCCGAGGACTACAAGGCTAAGCTCACCGGCACTGTCTACCAGGCCGCGGTCACGCTGCTGCTCCAGTCGCGGCACCCGCTCAGCGACATCTACTGGCTGAACATCGGCGACCCGGAGGTTCCCTTCACCGGGATCATCGAGCACACGAACTTCATCGGGCCGGAGCACTACCAGGGCTGGCATTTCATCTACGTCAGCAAGTATGTAGAGCAGAGCCACCCGTACCTGGGAATGAGCGACGAGCATGTCTTCCAGGAGTCGATCCCGCACCTGCGCAAGATCAACCCGAACTTCTCCGCCGAGTGGGTCGAGCGCTACTGGGTGTTCCGCGAGCGGGCGGCGCAACCGATCATTACAGTGCGCTACTCGGCCCGCATCCCGGAGCACCGGACACCCTTGCCCGGGGTCTATCTGGCTAATACCGCGCAGATCTATCCCGAGGATCGCGGAACCAACTACAGCGTGCGCATCGGTAACCGCGTCGCCGAGCTAGTGCGCGAGGACATCCAGCTCGGTCGGCTCCCGCTGGCTGCGACCAAGGCCGCCGCCCGCGATTGAGGGGTCTCCTTAACGGCGCTCGTCCGTGCAGCTCTGGGCGTCAGAACGGATCGTGGATACCACCGCGACAACACACGCTTATCCCTCGCCCACTGGTGATCGAGCCGTCCCGGGCAAGCGCTCCATCGCACGAGATTGTCATTCGGCCAACCGCGGAGGGAAGCGCTGGCAGCCAAGTCCAGGGTTGACGCGGCCGGGCTGATCGCGTAAGGTCGGTTGGTCATACGACCGGTCGAGCGTTCAGCGAGCAATGCGCCGGAGTGAGAAGCATGAAGTACAGCGTGACGCCTGAGGGGAAAAAGCTGGTCACGTTGATCCCCGGTGACGGGATCGGGCCAGAGGTCGTCGAGTCGGCTCGCCGGATCGTCGAAGCGACCGGCGTGCCGATCGAATGGGACGTGCGGCGTGCCGGAGCCAGCGTTTTTAAGGAAGGCATCGCCAGCGGCGTGCCGGACGATACGATCGAGTCGATCTTGCGATCGCGGGTCGTGCTCAAGGGGCCGCTCGAGACACCGGTGGGATACGGCGAGAAGAGCGCGAACGTCACGCTCCGCAAGCTCTTCGAGGCATTCGCCAATGTCCGGCCGGTGCGGGAATTGCCCGCCATCCCCACTCCGTACCGGGGCCGAGGGGTCGACCTCGTCATCGTGCGCGAGAACATCGAAGACCTCTACGCCGCGATCGAATACCGGGAAACGCCGGGAGTCTGGAACGCGACGAAGCTGATCTCCCAGAAAGGGAGCGAAAAAGTCATTCGCTTCGCCTTTGAGCTCGCGCGCGCGGAGGGACGCAAGACTGTCCACGGCGCGACCAAGTCCAATATCCTCAAGCTCACCGAGGGCAGCTTCAAGCGCATCTTCGAAGAGGTGGCGCGCGACTACCCCGACATCGAGGCGCAGCACATCATCATCGACAACTGCGCCCACCAGCTCGTCAAGCAGCCGGAGCAGTTCGACGTCATCGTGACGACCAATATGAACGGCGACATCATCAGCGACCTCGCCTCCGGGCTGGTCGGGGGACTCGGCTTCGCACCGTCGGCCAACCTCGGCCACGGCATCGCGATCTTCGAGCCGGTGCACGGCTCGGCGCCCAAGTACGCCGGCAAGAACGTGATCAACCCGACCGCGATGATCCTCACCGCGGTGATGATGCTGCGCTACCTCGACGAGTTCGATGCCGCCGAGGCGATCGAGCAGGCCGTCATCGTCACGCTGGAAGAGGGAAAGGCGCTCACGCGCGACGTCGTGGGGGACGAGCGCGCTGCGAGCACGACCGAGTTCACCGACGCCATCATCGCCAACCTGGGACGGCGCTCCAGCACCTGGCAGTCGCGCACGTACCGCCCGATCCAGATGCCGCCGCTGAAGCCGGAGCCCGACACCGTAAAGGTATCCTCGCGTGGGGTCGCTGGGGTCGACGTCTATATCGAGGCTGCCGAGATGCCGGAGACCCTCGGCCCCGCGCTCGAGCAGCTCGCCAACGGCACGCCGCTGCGGCTGCACCTGATCTCCAACCGGGGACTGCAGGTCTACCCGCCGACCGGGGCTACGACGGACTACGTCGACCACTGGCGCTGCCGGTTCCTGGCACGCTCGGCTGGCAACGGCGTGACCGACGCCCAGATCTTCCAGCTCGTATCGCTGATCGGCGAGCGCTATCCCTGGTTCCGGATCCAGCGCCTGCTCGCGTTCGACGGAGAGCTTGGCTTCAGCAAGGCACAAGGCGAGGACTGAGGCGGGCAGGCCAGGCAGCGTCTCGTACCCGGCGATGGTTCCAGCTAGGAAGGATGAGTCGCCCAGCGATGCAGGGCCAGCCCTCACGCCTTCACGATGGTGAGCAGGTACCCGATCGCCCCCTCGTGGGCGTGATCATGGGCTCTCGCTCCGACTGGGAGACGTTGTCCCACGCCGCTGCCACGCTCGAGCAGCTCGGCATCCCGCACGAGGTGCGAGTCGTCTCGGCACACCGGACGCCGGACTTGCTCTTCGAGTACGCCAGATCCGCCGAGGCGCGCGGCCTGGAGGTGATCATCGCCGGAGCCGGCGGCGCCGCTCATCTACCGGGGATGACCGCGTCCAAGACGGTGCTGCCGGTGCTGGGCGTGCCAGTGCAGTCGCACGCGCTGAACGGGCTTGACTCGCTCCTCTCGATCGTCCAGATGCCGGCCGGCGTGCCGGTGGGCACGCTGGCGATCGGGCGAGCCGGTGCCATCAACGCCGCGCTCCTGGCCGCCGCGATCCTCGGCATGAAGTACCCAGCGATTCGCGAGGCGCTGCGCCGCTACCGGGAGGCACAGACCCGGGCCGTGCTCGAGCATCCGGATCCGCGGGAGAGATCCTAGACACGAGGAGGGTCGGGTGAGGATCGGCATCCTCGGCGGTGGACAGCTCGGCCGCATGCTAGCGCTGGCCGGCTACCCGCTGGGGCTCCGCTTCCGCTTCCTCGACCCGGCACCCGATGCCCCAGCCGGCCAAGTCGGCGAGCTGGTGGTGGGCGCGTACGACGATCCCGAAGCACTCGGCTCGCTCGTCGAGAGCGTGGATCTGGTCACGTACGAGTTCGAGAACGTGCCGGCCGGTGCAGTCGAGTGGCTCACCGGCCGGGTGCCTGCCTATCCCCCGCCGCGAGCGCTCGAGACTGCGCAAGATCGGCTCTCCGAGAAGCGCCTGTTCGAGGCCTGCGGCATCCCGGTGCCAGCCTACGCGCCGGTGAGCAGCGAGGACGAGCTCGAGCATGCCCTGGCGTCGATCGGCCTGCCTGCGCTCTTGAAGACGCGCCGGCTGGGCTACGACGGCAAGGGACAGGCGCGCATCATGGACGGCTCGATGGCCTCGGCGGCCTGGCGGCAGCTCGGCGGGGTACCCTGCCTTCTCGAGCGGCTCGTGCCGTTCGACCGGGAGGTCTCGGTACTCGCAGCGCGGAGCCGTGACGGCTCGACGATCGTCTATCCCATCGTCGAGAACGAGCATCGGGAGGGGATCCTCTTCTGCTCGCGCGCCCCAGCCAGGATCGAGAGACGCTACCTCCAGGAGATGGCCGAAGCCTACGCGTGCCGGGTGCTCGACGCGCTCGACTACGTCGGGATGCTGGCCATCGAGTTCTTCGTCGTGGGCGACCAGCTCCTGGCCAACGAGATGGCACCGCGCGTGCACAACTCTGGCCACTGGACGATCGAGGGCGCCGAGACTAGCCAGTTCGAGCAGCACCTTCGGGCTATCCTCGGGCTACCGCTGGGTGAGGTCAATCTCCGAGGCTACGCCGGCATGGTGAATCTGCTGGGCAGCCTCCCGCCGCTCGAGGCGCTGCTGCGCGTCCCCGGCGCGCACGTCCACATCTACGGCAAGGCACCCCGCCCGCGCCGCAAGCTGGGCCACGTGACCGTCCTGGCCGCCAGCGCCGAGGAGCGCGAGCGCCGGCTGGCCCAGCTCTTCGAAGTGATCGAGCGCGCGGGCGAGCCGGCCCCCCGAGCGTAGCTGGGAGCAGCCAGCGATCGCTACCGGCGGGCATCCCTCCTGGCCAGATCCGCCCGCCACGGCTGGTCTGGCGCCGATCTCAGACGGGCATAGACTGCGAGCTAGAGCGTCTGGCCGCTCCCCCTGAGGCATCTGTAGCTGATCTCAGACGGGCCGAGACGCTTCCGCGCGCGAACACGCCGCCGATCTCACGGCCCGCGGCGGGCTGACACCGGCGGTGGTTGTTGCCGTGACCAATCGCGTACCGCTCTCCGATTGGTGGGCTGCTAGGCGTCTCAGCTACGGCTCCAAGGACACTTGTGGCTTGGCAAAGCCCAGCCGCTCGATGAGCGGTAGAGCGTCCTTGAGCCGCGCGAGCAATACCCGGTAGCGCTCCTGCTGCTCAAGCGTCATCTGGCCTCTGCGGTAGGCCGGGTCGAGGTCAAGCTTCAGCCGCGACATGTCGGAGTTCCAGACCAGCATCTCGTGATAACGCACCGTGTCCGGTTCCTCGTCTCCCGCCTCGGCAAGGTCGAGCACCCCATCCAGCGCACGGTTCAAGATGTCGAGCTCGAAATCGATCAGATCCTGCGTCGTAGCCATCGCACACGCTCTCTCCCGGCGGTTCGTATAAAGTCAGTATACATGTCTCTAGGCTGGAAGACCGTCGTCCAGTGTCCAGTTTCGACGCGATACTCGACGACGATGAACTCGTTCCCATGAGGCCCGCGCCAGTTCCCTGACTCGCCGATCACCGCGAGCTGCCACTGTCCCTGATACGCGCTCACGAAGACGCTGCTCCCTGAGTTCAGGATCGTCTGCCGAGCACTTTCGAGATAGTCCTCCAATGACGTGCCCGCCGGCCACTCTCGGCGCAGAAGCACATGCTTCACGTAATGCCGCTCGGCCGGCGGCAGCAGCGTCGAACCACGCAGCACCTGGCCCTGCCAGACGAGGCCGGCAAGCTCTCCTCGCGCCCGCTCGCGCGCATTAGGATCGAAGCCGGCCCGTGCCACATGCTCCAGTACCTCGTGTAGCTCCTCAGCGGTGAGAATACGCGCGCCCGCGGCCGCATCCATGATGAGCTGGTCTGCCCGTAACACGGCTCCACTCGCCATCCGTTGAAATCTACTGATCCGCGTGTCGAGATCGGGCAGCCGGCGGAAACAGCCGAGCCCGGTGACGAAGGCGTCCCTCCTCTCGCCAGGGCACGGCGAGATGCCGATCGAGTCCACCGAAACGCAGCCTGAGCCGCGGGCACAGGAGAGTTCGGGCACGCCCCCGCGCCACGACGCGGGAAGATGGCAGCTAGCGTGCCTGGCTTGCGCTCACACCCAGGACGGCGTCCGCAGTATTGCCCCCTCGGATGCCGAGCTGACCAGCGCGGCATAGCGCGCGAACACGCCGTGGGTGAACCGCGGTGGCGGAGGAGTCCAGCCCGCGCGGCGCTCGGCTAGCTCGGCGTCCGGCACCTCGAGGTCGAGCCGCCGCTTCTCGATATCGATCGTGATCGTGTCGCCGTCGCGAACCAGCGCGATCGGTCCGCCCAGCGGAGCTTCCGGCGCAACGTGGCCGATCATCAAGCCCTTGGTACCACCGGAGAAGCGGCCGTCGGTCACCAGCGCCACCTTTGGCCCCAACCCTTCGCCGACCAGCGCCGCGGTCACGCTGAGCATCTCCCGCATCCCCGGCCCACCCTTCGGCCCCTCGTAGCGGATGAGGACGACATCGCCCGGCTTGATCTGCCGGTCGAGCACGGCCCGTAGCGCGTCTTCCTCGGCGTCGAAGACGCGAGCCGGGCCACGGAAGTACGTTTGCTCGGTGCCGGCGAGCTTGAGCACAGCGCCCTCCGGCGCGAGCGAACCGCGCAGGATGACCAGTCCCCCGTGCGGCTTGAGCGGTTTGGCCGGATCGTAGACCACCGGCTGGCCGGGAGCCTCCGTCGCGTCGGCCACCGTCTGGGCCAACGTCTCGCCGGTCACGGTAACGGTCGAGCCATCGACGAGCCCGGCATCGAGCAGCCGCTTGGTCACTAGCTTGCTGCCGCCGGCCTTGTAGAGGCTCCAGGCCACGTATTTGCCCCACGGCTTCATGTCGGCGATCACTGGCGTGCGGCGGCTGATCTCGTCGAACTCCTCCAGCTTCAGCTCGATCCCGACTTCATGGGCGATCGCGATCAAGTGCAACACAGCGTTGGTCGAGCCGCCGGTCGCCGCCACTGCCGCGATGGCGTTGTGGAAGGACGATTTGGTCAAGAACTGCTTCGGCGTGCGCCCGGCCCGCACAACCTCCATGAACCGGCGTCCGGCCTCGCGGGTCGCCTCGGCCTTCTCCGGCGCGACCGCCGGGATCGCGTTGTATCCCATCGGCGACAGACCGAGCACCTCGAGCGCGATGGCCATCGTGTTCGCGGTGTACTGGCCGCCGCAGGCCCCCGGCCCGGGGATCGCGTGCCGCTCGATCTCGCGCAGCTCCTCGTAGCTGATCTTCCCCGCGGCGTAGGCACCGACGGCCTCGAAGACCTCGACGATCGTCAGCTCGCGCCCGCCCCACTGGCCCGGGGCGATCGACCCGCCGTAGAGCACCATCGCCGGGACGCCAGCACGGATGACCCCCATCGCTCCGCCGGGGATCGTCTTGTCGCAGGAGACGAGCGCGACAACAGCGTCGAACTGGTACCCGTGCGCCATGAGCTCGATCGAGTCGGCGATGACCTCCCGGCTGATCAGTGAGGCTTTCATCGCCTGCGTACCCATGCCGATGGCATCGTTGACCGCCACCGTGTTGAACTCGACCGGAACGCCGCCCGCCTCGCGGATCCCCTCGCGCAGGTGCTGGGCCAGCTCCCGCAGGTGATAGTTGCACGGCATCGCGTCAGTCCAGGTATTGGCGATGGCGACGATCGGCTTTTCGAAGTCCTCGTCGGTGAACCCGACCGCCCGGAGCATCGCCCGGGCCGGCGCTCGCTCGATTCCGTGGGTGATCAACTCGCTGCGCATTCGAGCCTCTCCTTACGTCGTCACCTCGCCGGCATGCCTCACCTGGCGGCATTGTACCGTGAGTCCGAGGCTGAAAGACCCGCTCGGCTCAGGTTGCGTCAGGGCTGCGCCACCACTACTATCAGACAACGCCGGTGCGCCTGGCACAGCCCGGGCACGCGGTATCGAAACGCGGAGGGAGTGGAGCGTGGCACCCTCGACAGTCGTGCTGGTGATCCTCGACGGCTGGGCTATCGGGCCGGATTACCCTGGCAATGCCATCCTGGCCGCCAGCACGCCGGTTATGGATCGACTCCAGGCCAGCTACCCTATGACGACCCTCCGCTGCTCTGGCCGCGACGTCGGGCTCCCCGACGGACAGATGGGCAACTCCGAGGTCGGCCACCTCAACCTCGGGGCCGGCCGGATCGTCTACCAGCTCATCACCCGGATCGACCTAGCGATCGAGGACGGGAGCTTCTTCGAGAACTCGGCACTGCTGGCCGCGGTCGAGCGGGCGAGCCAGCCCGGCCGGACACTTCACCTGCTCGGGCTCCTCGGTGACGGCGGCGTCCACAGCCACCAGCGGCACCTGGAGGCGCTCCTCGAGCTGGCCGCCCGTCGCCGGCTCGAGCGCGTCGCTGTCCATGCCTTCACCGACGGGCGCGACACCGAGCCGACCTCGGGCCTCGAGTTCATGCGCCGGCTACTCGCGCGCATGGACGAGCTCGGCACCGGCCACGTCGCGAGCATCTCCGGGCGCTACTACGCTATGGATCGAGACAAGCGCTGGGACCGCACCAAGCGCGCCTACGACGCCATCGTCTGCGGCCAGGGACCGACCGCAACCGACCCGGTCGCCGCGATCCAGCAGTCGTACGCGCGCGATGTGACCGACGAGTTCATCGACCCGGTCGTCATTACGGGCTCAGACGGACAGCCCATCGGGCCGATCGCCGACGGCGACGCCGTGGTCTTCTTCAACTTCAGAGCCGATCGCGCTCGCCAGCTCACGCAGGCGCTCACCGATCCCAGCTTTACGGCTTTCGAGCGCTGCCGCTTCCCGCGCGATCTGCTGATGGTGACCATGGCCGAGTACGAGCCCGACTTCCCGGTGCTGGTGGCCTTCCCGACCGAGAACGTGCGCCGGCCGCTGGCCGAAGTCCTGAGCGAGGCTGGCCTGCGCCAGTTCCACACCGCCGAGACCGAGAAGTATGCCCACGTCACCTACTTCTTCAACGGTGGACGCGAGGAGCCCTTCCCCGGCGAGGACCGCAAGCTTGTGCCCTCCCCGAAGGTGCCCACCTACGACCTCAAGCCGGAGATGAGCGCGCCGGGCGTGACCGACGCCGCACTCGCAGCGATCGATAGCGGGCGCTACGCGTTCGTGTTGATCAACTACGCCAATCCCGACATGGTGGGACACACGGGAGTCTTCGAAGCCGCTGTCCGTGCCGTCGAGTGCGTGGACGAGTGCCTGGGTCGGATCGTCCAAGCGACCCTGGGACGTGGCGGAGTGGCCATCGTCACCGCTGACCACGGCAATGCCGACGAGATGCTGATCCCCAGCACGAACGAGGTCTGGACGGCGCACACCAAGAACCCAGTGCCCTTCGTGGTCCTGGCGCCGGACGACTCACCCTATCGACACACCCGGCTGCGCGCCGGCGGGCGGCTCGCGGACGTCGCGCCGACGGTGCTACAGATCCTCGGGCTCCCGCAGCCGGAGGAGATGACCGGCCAGAGCCTGATCGAGGGCTGATCATCGCTACTGGAGCGGCAGCGGCGCTTGCAGCCAGGCCGGCTCCCGGCTCACCTCCAGCTCCACCACCCACTTGACCCAGCAGTAGCCCCGGTAGCCCGGCGCCACCAGCCGGGCCGGAGCGCCATGCGCGGCGGAGAGCGGTTCCCCCTCCACGTGGGTCGCCAGCAGCAGCTCACCGGCGCGGGCGAGCGGGAAGCGGCGGCTGTAGCCGGTCGCCGAGCGCGTGATCAGGCAGCGCGCTCCTTCCCTGACCCCCGCGCGTTCCAGCAGAGCCACGACCGGCACGCCTGACCAGCGCTGCACCGTGTACCAGCCGCCGGTGCAGTCGAGCAGCGCCTGGCGGGAGCCAGCGCGCAGCGCCAGGATGTCTTCATAGGAGAGCACCAGCTCGCGCTCGACGTGACCAGAGACGCGCAGTCGCCAAGCCGCGGGTTCTAGGCGCAAGACGGGATCGCTCAGCCAGTTCGTGACCGGGTGGGCGTTCCCCTGGAAGCTGGCTTCCTCGCGTGAGCCGGTGAAGCGTCGCCTAGCGCCAGAGAACCTGGCGGCAACCGCGACGGCCTCCTGCGCCCGCCAGAGCACCAGGCCGGCAGCCAGCAGGCCTAGGTAGCGCAGCGCGGCCCGGCGGCTCGCCAGGTCGACCCGGCGCGGGCGCGGCCAGCGCATCACAGCATGCAGCGCGACCAACGGAACCAACAGCAGCGAGATGGCAACGTGCAGGCTGAGACCGGTCCAGTCCCCGACGAACAGCACGCTAAGGCGCGGCAGGCCCGTCGTCGCCCAGAGCAGACCAGATCCCAGAGATACGAGGAACACAGCCGCCACCAGCGCGGAGAAGACTGTCCCAGGCGTCAGCCCGTGCCGGCGGTAGGAGCGAACCACGATACCCCACTTCCAGAAGAGCAGGCAGACCAGCCCCCACCCGCCGGCACGGTGCAGCCAGAGCACCCACTGGCCACTGGGCTGCCCGACCAGGAAGCTGCCGAAACCGCTTGCCAACTCCAGCGTAAGCAAGAGCAGGATAGCCAGGTTGACGAAGCGCGCGGTCATGTCCCGAGCTCCTGGTGAGGATCGCCACGGCGGAAGATGCCGGTCGATGTCGGGTCCTCACAGATCGTCTCAAGTATGCGGCGAGGACGCCCTGCCCGCGACCGCCGCCGTGGCTCCTCGGTGGGAATGCGTGCGCTGGCGCTGCCGGCGCGTCTCCCTTAGGCGAGGTGATGACGCCTCCTCTTGCGGGAACGATATTGACGGGAGGGGAGGAACCGCTCCCGGCCGGTGTTGACAGCCAACCTGCCCGGCCGTATACTTGGCCTGCCGTAGCGGCCGGAGCGCTGGCCGCGCGGGCATTTTTTTGACCGGGAGCGTGAGGACGAGAGGCGGATACCGTGCCGAAGCGGACGTACCAGCCCAAGCGTATCCCTCGCAAGCGGGAGCACGGCTTCCTCAAGCGCATGAGCACCAAGGCCGGACGGCGTATCCTCGCCGCGCGGCGGCGCAAGGGACGCTGGAAGCTGACCGTCTCCGACGAGAAGAAGCCGACCATCAAGAAGTAGCCAGGCCACCCGCATGATCGCCCGCAAGCTGCGGCTGCGTCGCAGCACCGACTTCGAGATCGTTCGCAAGCGCGGGCGATCGGTGAGCGGTGCGCTGGTAGTGCTCGCGTACCGGCCGAACGGCCTCGAGCACAACCGCTATGGCTTCGCCGTCGGCCGGCGCGTGGGCAAGGCAGTGCGCCGCAACCGGGTCAAGCGCTGGCTGCGCGAGGTGGTGCGTCGACTCCACCCGCAGCTCCGCCAGGGCTACGACCTGGTTCTGATCGCGCGCGGCCGGCTGGCTGAGCCTTCGGTGTCGTATCATCAGGTTGCTGGCTGCGTGCACGAGCTCGTTCGCCGCGCTGGCTTGATCGAGACGACCTCGATCGCTCAGGAGAAACCACCGGTTTCCCGTCCGGGAGGCCACCGCTGATGCTCACGTCCGTCGCGCTCAAGGCCATCCGCTTCTACCAGATCTTCATCTCACCGCTGTTCCCGCCGTCCTGTCGCTTCTACCCGACCTGCTCGGAGTACGGGTATCAGGCCATTGCCAAGTACGGTATCATCAGGGGCGGGGCCAAGACGGCCTGGCGGATCTTGCGGTGCAACCCGTTCAACCGGGGAGGGTACGACCCGGTCGAGTGACCTAGCCCGCTTCCGCCGAACTTCCGGCTACGAGCGCATCACGCCCGAACCGCCTGAGGAGGCACGCGCTTGGTTATCTGGGATCAGTTCGTCAACCTCATCGAGTGGGGATTAGCCTGGACAGCCGGTCATACCGGTAGTTCCGGCATTGCCATTATCCTCTTCACGATCCTGATCAAAACGCTCTTGCTCCCACTGACCATCAAGTCGGTGCGCTCGACGGCCATGATGCAGGAGCTGCAGCCGAAAATTCGCGAATTGCAGAAGAAGTACGGGCAGGATCGGCAGCGGCTCTCAGCCGAGACGATGAAGCTCTACCAGGAGTACGGCATCAATCCGATGTCGGGCTGCTTGCCGGTACTCTTGCAGATCCCGATCTTCTTCGGCCTCTACTTCGCCATTCGTAACCTGTCGACTCACGACGGCGGAAGCTGGAGCAACGGCTTTCTCTGGATCCCGAACCTGGCCCAGCCCGATCCGCTGCATATCCTGCCGATCCTCGCCGGGGTCTTCCAGTTCGTCCAGACGCGGATGACCCGGCCGGCCGGTCAGGGCAAATTCCAGGACCCGCAGCAGCAGATGATGTACACCATGATGATGTTCATGCCGCTCATGGTGGTCATTTTCGGCTGGAACTTCGCGGCCGGCCCGGTGCTCTACTGGGTGGTCTCCGCGCTCTACAGCGTCGTTCAGCAGTGGCTCATCACCGGCTGGGGCGCGATGCTCGATTGGTTCCCCTTCCTCCCCGACCTGCCGGAGCACCGGCGGCTCGGGTACCTGGATCCGGCCAAGCGTGAGGCGCAGCGACAGGCGGCCTCGCGCGGGCTGTTCGGTCGCCTGAACAAGCATATCGAGCGACAGATCCAGCAGGTGGAGCAGCGGGCCACCCAGCGACCGGAGGCGGCATCCGAGACGCGCAAGGAGCCGGCTCGTGCGAGGAAGGACGGGCGCCCGGCCGAGACACCCCCACCCCCTCCCGATCCGGCCGCGCTCGTGCCACGGCGAACCCGATCCTCCAAGCGGAAGCCGTCGGCACAGGGGAACTGAGGGTCGGCCCGCCGGCCGCAGGAAGGCAGGCGCGCGAGCATGGTGAGCAAGCAGGGCGTCGAGATCCAAGCGAGATCCGTCGAGGAAGCTGTCCGTTTGGCCCTCGAGCAGCTCGGCATGACACTCGACCAGGTTCAGGTCGAAGTCCTGGTCGACAACGTCGCCTACGGCGGTGAGGCGCTGGTACGCGTGACACCGTTACGACCGGCGCGGGAGCCGGCCGGCCTTGCCCGGGGAAGCGTCCAGCGCGTCGACCCGGACACCGAGAATGTCGCCAAGCAGGTCGTGCGCGAGCTCCTCGCGGCAATGGGCTTCTCCAATTGCGAAGTCGTCGCCGTCGATAACCCGTCGGTCATCGAACTCGGTCCCAACGACCCGCCGACGGTCTTCATCGACATCTTCGGGCCACACGCCGGCATGCTGATCGGTCGCCGCGGCGAGCATCTGGCCCAACTCCAGTACATGGTCAACGTCCTGGTCAACCGCCGGCTGCCGACCTGGACTCGCGTGATCCTCGATGTCGAGGGGTACCGGAGCCGGCGAGAGGAATCGCTGATCAACCTGGCTCAGCGGGTAGCTCGCCAGGTGGCGCGCAGCCGCCGGCCGATCACGCTCGAACCGATGCCGGCGAGCGAGCGCCGGGTCGTCCATGTCGTGCTGCGCGATCACCCGGACGTGACGACCCAGAGCAGCGGCGAAGGCGAGCAGCGTCGCGTGACCGTGTATCCGCGCCAGTAGAGATCCGGTCGCCGGCTCGCTCCGACCGAGCGGCGAGCACGCCCGAACTCCGGCCTCGGGACGATGCTCGTCCCGCTGCCTGGGGACAGGATGCACTGATGCTGACCCAGCTCGTACCTGAGTACCTGGCCATCGGGCATGTGACCGTCGATCTGTACCCCGACGGCCGTCCGGTTCTGGGCGGTACCGCGCTGTACGCAGCCCTCACGGCCGCGCGCTTCGGGCTGAGCGCCGCCGTCCTCACGCGCGGCAACTTCGAGCGGTATGGCCCTGACGTCGCGGAGGATCTGGCTCGCTACGCCCGCGAGATCGCGCTCATCGTCCAGGATGCCCAGTCGGCGACCGTCTTTACCAACCGGACGGTCGCGGGCCGCCGGGAGCAGACGATCCACGCCTGGGCAGGCCCGATCGACCTGAACGGGCTACCACCGCACTGGCGCTCGTCACGGGTCATCCATCTGGCACCGGTAGCACAGGAGATCGAGCCGCGCCAGGCAAGCCGGCTCAATCCCAGCTACCTGGGAGTCACGCCACAGGGATGGATGCGGCAGTGGCCGCGCGGGCACGAGGGACGAGTAAGGCTGACCCAGTTGCGGCTGCCGCTGGAGTTGCTCAGCCGGATCGACGGGATGGTGTTGAGCTCTGCCGAGCATACACTGGCGCGCGACGAGATCGAGGCGGTGGGTACGCGCGGTCTGGTCGCGATCACCAGAGGAGCCGACGGCGCCCAGATTATCGACCGTGGTCGATCGTTCGAGGTCCCGGCCTACCCTGTCCCCGTCCAAAACGATCTGGGCGCAGGCGATGTGTTCGCGGCCGTGCTGTTCCTGCTCCGCGCCGAGCGCGAGCCAGTATCGTTCGCTGCGCGGATGGCTTCCGCGGCAGCCGCGCTGCGCATCCAGGGGCTCGGGCCGGAGGCCGTGCCGACTCGAGCGGAGGTAGAAGCGTTCCTGGAGCGGCGCGGCGAGCTCCGGCGGTCGTAGGCACGGCGGCACGCGCTCTTCGCCCGGTCTCGCCTCTCCCACTCCCAGTGTCCGGCCTTCGCCTGGCTGGCCTCGTCCGGCTACTGTCAGCGCGCGACCGGCGCCGGCATCGACAACCGGCTCCCCGGCCCTGCCTTTTCGCCAGTTGCTCTCTCTCAGTCGGACAACTACCATGCCAGCGATGACGAGCGCTGAGTCAGGGAGGAGGAGCGATGGCCACCGGAACCCCAGCCCCCGTCCCCGTGATCGATGGGCACACCGACTACGTGCTCTCCTTGCTCGAGACCGGCCGCAGCTTCCTGGAAGAGAGCTCGATCGGGCACGTTGACCTCCCGCGGGCGCGCCGAGGGGGCATCGGCGCTATGCTCACCGCGATCTTCGTGCGGAACGAGCACCTGCCCCAGGGCGCCCTAATCCAGACCCTGCGCGGCGTCGACCTGCTCAAGCGAACCATCGCCGCCGCGAACGGCCAGATGGAGCTCATTACGAGTTACCCACAACTGGTGGACTGTCTCGAGCGCGGCGTGTTCGGCGCCATCCTGCACTACGAGGGGGCGGAAGCGATCGACCCCGAGTTCGCCACGCTCCGGCTCTCCTACGAGCTCGGCTTGCGTTCGCTGGGGCTGGTCTGGAGCCGTCCCAACATCTTCGCTGAAGGGGTCGGACCGGAGAACCGGAACCGGGGTCTGACCGGTCTGGGCAGGCGGCTGGTGTGCGAGTGCAACCGGTTGGGCATCCTGATCGACGTATCGCACCTCAACGAGGCCGGCTTCTGGGACGTGCTGGAGGTGAGCGAGCGGCCGATCGTGGCTAGCCACTCGAACGCGCGCGCCCTGTGCGACGTGGACCGCAACCTGACGGACGACCAGATCCGGGCGCTGGCTCAGAACGGCGGGCTGATGGGCATCAACTTCCACGTCGGCTTCCTGGTTGAGGGGGCGACGAGCGGCGCCGACGTGCCGCTCTCGGCGCTGGTCGACCACATCGACCACATCGCTGGGCTGGTCGGGGTCGACCACGTCGCCTTCGGCTCCGACTTCGACGGGGCGACCATGCCGGATGCCCTCGCGGATGCTGCGCATCTCGGCAACCTGATCGAAGAGCTGCAGCGGCGCGGCTACGACGAGCGGGCGATCGCCAAGATCTGCCGGGACAACTGGCTGCGGGTCTTGCAGGCCGCCTGGGCCGGGTGATCCGACCGGCACGCTCGCCCGCGCGGGAAACGTGAGCGGCCCCGATGCGGGGCTCACTCTGATATTCGATCCCCTTCGGTATACTTACGGTGGAGGAGGCGCCGCGCCGTCCGGTTGCGGCGCTTCCCTTCAGAGTGCGATTCCCGAGGTGAGGACGAGACGTGATCTTCAGCCGATTCTTCCGACGGCAAACCCAACCTGAACCGAAGATCGAAGCCGGGCTCCGGAAGAGCCGTCGCGGCATCTTCCGCGACATCGCGGCGCTCTTCGAGCGGAGCGAGATCGATGAGGAGCTGTACGAGGACCTCGAGGCGCTGCTGATCCAGGCCGACCTGGGCGTCGAGACCACGGTGGCTTTGCTCGACAACCTGCGCCAGCGGGTGCGGCGCGAGGGGATCAAGGATCCTGCCGAGGCCCGCGAGGCGCTCCGCGACGAGATGGTCGCCCTGCTCGAGGAGGCCACCCGCAACCGCAAGGTGAAGATCTACCAGCGGGGCGTCCCCTTCGTGACACTGGTCGTCGGCGTCAACGGCACTGGGAAGACGACCACCATCGCGAAGCTGGCCAGGTATCACCAGGATCAGGGCCGATCGGTCATGCTGGTCGCTGGCGACACGTTCCGGGCCGCCGCCATCGACCAGCTCAAGGTCTGGGGCGAGCGCCTGGGGGTGCCCGTCATCAGCCACACGCCCGGTGCCGATCCGGGAGCAGTCGTCTTCGACGGCATGCAGGCCGCCTTCAACCGTGGCGTCGACATTCTGCTGATCGATACCGCCGGGCGGCTGCACACCAAGTACAACCTGATGGAGGAGCTGAAGAAGGTCCGGCGGGTGATCCAGCGGCACGTGCCCGAGGCGCCGCAGGAGGTTTTGCTGGTCATCGACGCGACGACGGGACAGAACGGGCTGGTGCAGGCGCGGATGTTCACCGAGGCAGCCGGCGTCACCGACATCGCCATCGCTAAGCTGGATGGCACCGCCAAGGGCGGCATCGCCTTCGCGATTGCCCGAGAGCTCGGCACGCCGATCAGCTACGTCGGCACCGGCGAGAAAGTGACCGACCTGGCCGAGTTCGACCCCGAGACCTACGTCGACGCCCTGTTCTTCGGGGATGACGAGGAGGCTTGACCATGTTCGAGGCGCTGACCGACCGGCTCACCGACGTTTTCCAGCGCATCGGGCGCAAGGGCCGCCTCACCGAGCAGGACGTCGACGAGGCGCTGCGCGAGGTTCGCCGTGCGTTGCTCGAGGCTGACGTCAACTACCGCGTGGTCAAGGACTTCATCGCGGCGGTACGCGAGCAGGCCATCGGCGAGGACGTGCTCCGCTCGCTGACCCCGGCCCAGCAAGTGATCTCGATCGTCCACAAGGAGCTGGTGCGGGTGCTCGGCTCGGAGCGCGTGCCGCTGACCTGGGCCTCGCAGCCGCCGACGGTGATCCTACTGGTCGGCCTGCAAGGGTCGGGGAAGACGACGCACGTGGCCAAGCTCGGCCACCACCTGCGCGGGGAGGGCCGGCAGCCGCTCTTGGTCGCTGCCGACATCTACCGCCCGGCAGCCGTCGAGCAGCTCCGCACGCTCGGGCGCCAGCACGACCTGCCGGTCTACGACGAGGGCACGCAGGCCAAGCCGGTCGAGATCGTCAAGCACGCGATCAAGCTCGCCCGCGAGCGGCGGCTCGACCCAGTCATCGTCGACACGGCCGGCCGCTTGCAGATCGACGAGCGGATGATGCAGGAGCTCGAAGAGATCAAGGCAGCGGTGCGGCCGTCCGAGATCCTGCTGGTGGCCGACGCGATGACCGGCCAGGAGGCGGTAAGCGTGGCCGAGGAGTTTCACCGGCGGCTACAGCTCACCGGCCTGATCCTGACCAAAATGGACGGCGATGCGCGCGGTGGGGCCGCGCTCTCGATCCGCTCCGTCGTCGGCGTGCCGATCAAGTTCATCGGCACCGGCGAGCGCGTCGACGCGCTGGAGCCGTTCTACCCCGAGCGGTTGGCCACGCGCATCCTGGGTATGGGCGATGTGCTCTCGCTGATCGAGAAGGCCCAGCAGCAGATCAGCCAGGAGGAGAGCGAGCGGCTGCAGGAGAAGGTGTTGACCGGCACCTTCAACCTGGAAGACTTCCTCAACCAGCTCCAGCAGATCAAGAGGATGGGGCCGCTGACCCAGCTCCTGGAGATGCTGCCCGGCGTCGGCCAGGCGCTCCGCCAGCAGCAGGTGCAGATCAGTGACGACGAGTACAAGCACATCGAGGCGATCATCCTCTCGATGACGCCGGAAGAGCGTCGCCACCCGGATATCATCAATTTCAGCCGGCGGCGACGGATCGCCCGTGGCAGTGGCACCAGCATGGCCGAGGTCAACCAGCTCCTCAGCCAGTTCAAGCAGATGCAGCGCGTGATGGCACAGCTCGGCGACATGGCGGGCGTTGGCCGGCGCCGCGGTGGGCTGCGAGGGCTGCTGGGCGGGGGTAACCCGCTGGCTGGGCTCGGCGACGGTGGCCTCGACGCGCTGATGAGCCAGGGGATGGTACCCGGCGGGATGCCGCCCGGACCGTCGGCCCGCCACCCCACCGCGCAGCGGCCGAAGCCGAAGGCGGGCAAGAAGGCGAAGAAGCACAAGAAGAAGCGCCATTGACCCAGTCCCGGAGCTGCTGAGCCATGACCTCCTGACGAGCCGAGACCGGAGCGTGCCCGATGACGATGTCCCAAGTCCGAAGCCTGCTTCCCACCTTGGTCCGGCGCCTCCTCGGGCTTCCGATCTTCTATAAAGTGCTGATCGCCAACTCAGTCATCGTCGTCGGCGGCGCGGTCGTCGGCACGACGCTCACGCTGCTCAGCACTGGCAATACCGAGCACCTGCCGGAACTGGTTGCCCTCTTCGCCACGACCGGCACGCTGCTGAGTGTCGTCATCAACTGGATCGTGCTACGCGCCGCCTTCCAGCCGATCGCCGCGCTCGAAGAGACCGCCGACCAGGTGCGGCAGGGCAACTTCCAGGTGCGGGCGCCGAGCGTCGCCTTCAGCGATCCCGATCTCGACGCGCTCACCGCGACCTTCAACGCCATGCTCGACACCGTCGTCGCCTACCAGAACCGGCTGCGCGAGCTCTCGCTGCGCGTGCTTACCGCGCAGGAGGAGGAGCGCCGCCGGATCGCCCGCGAGCTGCACGATGACACCGCCCAGAGCCTGACCGCCCAGCTCCTCCGGCTCAAGATGCTGGAAGATCGCGGCGGGGTGACCGACCGCCAGACGCTGTCCGAGCTGATCGGCCAAACCGCGGCCACGCTCGAGTCGATCCGCGCGATCGCCCACGAGCTGCGCCCTCCCAGCCTGGATGACCTCGGCCTACCGGCAGCGCTCGAGGGTCTCGCGGCACAGCAGCGGCAGCGCTTCGGCTTGCCGGTCACCGTCACGATCCGCGGCCCCCGGCGACGGCTCGACCCCGACGTGGAGCTCGCGCTCTATCGGATCGCGCAGGAGGCACTCACCAACGTCGCCAAGCACGCCCAGGCTGGCCAGGCGCAGCTCCAGCTCTCGTTCGAGAACGGCCAG
Organism: Thermalbibacter longus; assembly: GCF_023806485.1. Classification (GTDB taxonomy): domain Bacteria; phylum Chloroflexota; class Chloroflexia; order Thermomicrobiales; family Thermomicrobiaceae; genus Thermalbibacter; species Thermalbibacter longus. Next base: position 192,881 of record NZ_JAMSLR010000002.1, on the reverse strand, counting down.
GTGACGCTAGAGATCCGGGACGACGGCCGGGGCTTCGACATCGGGCAACTGCCGTCCCGCCACGGTGGGTTAGGGCTGTTCAGCATGCGCGAGCGGGCCCAGCTCGTCGGGGCAGAGCTGACGCTCGCCTCCACCCCGGGCAAGGGCACAGTCGTGCGAGTCACCGCACCCCTCAGCCCGCAGGCCGTAGCTGGCTTCTTCGATCACCGGCGGGATACGGCAACCGAGACACCGGTTACAATGGAGGCACACCGATGAGCACTGCATGCCGGCCAATCCGTGTCGTGCTGGCCGATGATCACCCGATCGTCCGAGCCGGCCTGCGCGCCCTGCTGGAGGCGCACGCCGATATCGCCGTCGTCGGCGAGGCAGGCAGCGCCGACGAGGCGGTCGAGCTCGTGCGAGCGGAAGCGCCAGACGTGGCGATCCTCGACATCTCGATGCCGGGAGGCGGTCTGGAAGCGCTGCGCACGATCGCCGAGCTGGGGCTGCCCACCCGGGTGCTGATCCTGACCGTCCACGCTGAGGAGCGGTACCTCCTGCCGGTGCTCCAGGCTGGTGGCTCCGGCTACGTGCGGAAGTCGAGCCTGCACACCGACCTGATCGAGGCGATCCACACGGTGGCCCGGGGCGAAGTCTTCGTCGACCCCGAGGCGGCGCGCATGCTCTTGCAGGGGTATCTCGACCGGGCCCAGGCCGGCGAGGTACAAGACCCGGCCCAGCTCCTGTCGGAGCGCGAGCGCGAAGTCCTGCGGCTGACCGCTGCGGGCTATACGGCCCAGGAGATCGCCGACCAGCTCTACCTGTCGCCCAAGACAGTCGAGACCTACCGGCACCGGGTGATGCAGAAGCTCGGCTTCAGCCGTCGCTCGGAGCTGGTGCGGTTCGCCCTGCGCGCTGGCCTGCTCGACCCGGCGACGGAGTGAGCCGGGAGCCGCGCTCTCCGAGCGTGCGCGCTCACTCGCGCCCGACCCAGACGCTGTGCTGGGGCCTCCAGAAATCGTAGCGCATGCGGCCGACCTGCCCGATGCTTCGAGCCTCTCTTCTTGGGGATAGCCCGAGCTCGGCGCCCTCCCTCTAGAGGGAGATCATCGGCGAGACTGCCCAGGCACCGGAGCTGGCCACGGGTCCTCAGATGAGGCGGCCGGGCTGCCGTCGTGCCGCCTCCCGGTAGGCAGCGATATCTGGCCCGGCCAGCCGGCCGATCTCCTCGATCAATCGACCCACCTGCTCCACCGCCTGCTGCACGTAGCGGTCAGGCCGGAGCATCTCCACGCCGTGGGCCGGATCCAGGGGGTCGCGCCAGAGTGCCGGGGGCATCTTCGCGTCGGCAGACGGGCGGATCAGCGAGGCGAACGCGCTGCTGGCTTCCTTGCGATCCAGCCACCAGAGCCAGCCCTCCTGCGGTCGCGACTCGCGGTCGAGGAGTTCCAGCACCGCGCTACGCGCCTGGACTGCGACGAAGCGATCCCGCAGGTTGCGCCGGGTCACCCGGCTCGCCGGCAGCGGGTTCGGCAGGAGCGAGTTGAACCCGTACAGCGCCGCCGTGACCGCCTTGAGTGCCTGATCGATCGCTGCGCACAGCGCCGATTCCAGACCTGCGTGGTCCCCTGACTCGAGTGCGGTCGACGCCTGCTCAGCCTGCCGCCGCGCGCCATCGAGGCGAAGCAGGATCTGTTGCTGGTTGGGCAACCTGGCCAGCCCTGGCTCGCCCATCGAAGCCCCCTCCCTCATCGGCATACGCAAGCGTTCCAGTATGGAACGTCGCCAGCAGCCGCGCAAGGCCGGCCGCGCGAGGCGCCAGATACCGCCAGCGCGCGAGCCAGCCCAGGGAATTCGCCCGCGCTACCCCGCAATACCTATACAACGGTAGAGGCGACCGGCCGGTCGCCCCTGCCAGATGTTCCATGCGAGAGGGCGACAAGCGGGCGCCGGGTGCGATTCCGGACGCCCGCTGCCGGTAGTCCCCGGCCCGCCGCTACGGCGTCCAGGTCTTCGTCGCGGTGGCCTCCGGCTCCGCCGGCGCGTCACGCACGTTGTCGCGGTCGAAGTCGGCGAAGGCCCGGATCTGGTCGGTAGCCGGCTGGACAGAACTCGTGAACGAGAAGCTCGCCTCGCCGTTCTCGTCGGTGACGTCTGCGCCGCTCGACGGTGACGGCGACCCGCCACCGGATTGCCGCGTCACGCGGAAGACGATCCGCACGCCCTCCACCGGGCCGGCGTCGTCGGTCAGCGTCGCGGTCACCGTGTGCTGCTGACCGACCGGATTGGTCAAGGTCTCCGGATCTAGCGCGATCTCAGGATTCACCACCCACCGTTTGGACGCCGTCGCGCTCGGCTCGCCGTCCTCGCAGCCGTCCTCGTCCAAGTCGAGACACGCCGTAATGGTGTCAGTGCCGGCTACCGTGTTCGTGTAGATGAAGCTGGCCTCGCCGTCGGCGTTCGTCACAACCGTATCGCCCTCAGGGTTGGGCGAGCCACCGCTCGTTACCGCGAACGTGACCGGCAGCCCGTCCTGCGGCGTGCCGTCCACCGTGACCTCGGCCACGACGGTATGCTCGGTCCCACCGAGGTTCACGTCGGCCTCAGGCGAGAGCGCGATCTCTGCCTCGGCCTCCCAGCGCTTGCTGGCCGTGGCCTCCGGCTCGCCGTCGTCCCGGACGCCGTCGTCGTCGAGGTCAGCGAACGCAGTGATCGTGTTGGTGCCCACCTCGCTGTTGGTGAAGGCGAAGGTCGCCTCGCCATCCTCATCGGTGCGATCGCTGCCGCTCGCTGGGCTCGGCTCGCCCGCCCCGGTGACGCGGAAGCGCACGCGGACGCCTTCGAGCGGCTCGCCGTCCTGCTCGACCTGCGCCGTTACCGTGTGCTCGGTGCCCACCAGATTCACGTCGCTCTCGGGTGACAGGCTGATCGTGATCTCGGGTGACGGGGTCGGCGTCGGCGTGGGTGTCGGCGTCGGGGTCGGAGTGGGAGCCGGCGGAGGAGGCGCCAGTCGCTCGGCCAGGAGCTGGGCGCCGAGCCGGCCGAGCAGGACGTCGTACCGCTCCGGCCACTCCCCCGGGTGCCACTCGAACCGCTGCCGCTCGAAGTACTGCACCGTGTACTCGCGCCCGTCGTCCGGGTTGACCTCCCGGAACTCTTCAGAGATCGGATAGCCGAACACCGCTAGTCCGCCGAACTGCTCCCAGTAGGCCCGGAAGCCGGCACACAGGTGGTGCCGCGTCTCGGGGAAGTAGATGCAGTCCGGCCGAGCACTTGCCGCCACCGGCTGGAAGGGCGGCTCCTGGCTGCGGCCGGCCGTCAGCTCGCGACCGAGCAGGCCGAGCAGCACGTCGTAGCGCGCGGGCCAGGCACCCGGATGCCACTCGAAGCGGGCGCGCTCGAACCACTGCATGGTGCGCCCAGTCTCAGGGTCGCGGTACTCCTCGGTCAGCGGGTAGCCGTAGATCGCCAGGCCGCCGAACTGTTCCCAGTAGGCGCGGAACCCGGCACAGAGGTTGTGCTGCGTCTGCGGGAAATAGGTGCAGCCAGGCTTCGGCTGAGACGGCTGCGCCGCCTGGGAAAGGGGGTCGTTCTCGGCGGCCAGCGCGCTCGGGCTGTCCGGCTCGAGCGCGGAACCTGGCACCAGCAGCGCCGCCCCTCCGAGGAGCGCCAGACCCAACGCCAGCGTCACGGCGAGTGCAGCCCGCTGCCGTCCTCGCGTCGAGCTTCTCCCCTCCGCGCGCATCGCGGAGCGTCCATACCGATCCATCACGACTCTACCCTCTCATGCTCGAGAACCTCACAGCTACACCGTGGAGAACCACATCTTGCCGCTGGAGGTTCATGCACCCCACCGGCACGACCGCAGGCGGAGCGCGCGCATCCCGCCACGCCAGCCCCGGCCGCCAGGAAATCGCCAGATTCGGGAGCGGCCAGTTTCGGGCCTCGACGAGCCTGGGGGTTCTCTGATCGAGGGCACACGGAGGAATAGTCATCGCCAGCCCTGCTCCTAGTCCGAGCTCGACCCGGCATCGGGCTGCACGAGCAGTCGCTCTCTACTGTCAACAACGAACGACCAGCAAAGAGGTTGCCGATCTCGAGATCGCAGAAATTCTTAGAAGGTCGATACCCAGGCTCTGCGCTCGCCGGTGCGCTTGTCGGATCGGGACATAGCCAGTGCGGGTGGCCGCCCTGCTGCGGGAGAAAACCCGTGCGCCGTGCTGCCAGCCCCGCGGCGGGTAAATGCGTGAACCCGGGACGACATGGCTGGCACTCTTCAGGCCCGTGTCGAGGCAAGGGGGTGAGCGTGCCTCCCGCAGCGCTCGACACCGATGGCGCGCCTCACCCCGGCGCACCTGTTCGACGCCGAGCGAGACGCCGCACCTTTCGACGTCTCGGTTCATCCCCGAGCATCGAGGGGCTCTGGCAGGACTCGTGAGGGATCGAGGGCCGCCGGAGCGGCGCGGCAGGGAGCGATCAGCTCGTCCCCAGCCCGGCGAGCGCGCGCTCCAGCTCGCCGAGGTCGGCGTCGATCTCGAGAGGCCGACCGTCAGAGCGGGCAAATCGCGGTGTCTTGAGCAGCGTCCCGGTCACCAGGATCACGACGCGCTCCTGCCGGCCCACCAGGCCACACTCGAGCGCCCGCAGTAGCCCTGCGTAGGCTGCCGCCCCGGCTGGCTCGGCCAGCACCCCGGCCCATGCCGCCAGCTCCCGCATCGCCTTCAAGAGCTCCGCGTCCGAGACCGCGATGAACCCGCCACCCGACTGCCGCACGTCGCGCAGGGCGAGTGCCCCGCTGATCGGGTCGCCAACGGCGATGCCGTCGGCGATCGTCGCTGGCTGGACGGGCTCGACGCGCGAGGCATGCGCCTCCCAGGCCCGCTTGATCGGCTGGCAGCCCTCGGCTTGCACGCCGATCAGCCGCGGCATCCGCTCGGCCACGCCGCAGGCAACCAGTTCGCGGAAACCTTTGGCCAGGCCGCAGAGCGTGGGGCCATCGCCGACCGGCGCCACCACCGCGTCAGGGACGGTACGACCGAGCTGTTCCCAGATTTCGAGCGCCACCGTCTTCTTGGCCTCGACCGTCAATGGGTTGACGCCGGTGTTGCGGTCACACCAGCCGAAGGCACGAGCTGCCTCGCGGGAGAGCCGGAAGGCCGCCGCGTACCCCTGCCGCACCTTGACGACAGTCGCCCCCGCGAAGAGCATGAACGCCAGCTTGGTATCATCCACCTCCGCCGGCACGAAGATGACAGCCCGCTTGCCGGCCGCCGCCGCGCCCACTGCCAGCGAGACCGCCACGTTACCGGTGGAGGCGCAACTCACCGTCTCGTGCCCCTGGCGCAGCGCCTGCTCGAGCACCAGCGCCGTGGCGCGGTCTTTGTTGGATCCGGTCGGCCCCCGGGTCTCGTCTTTTACCCAGAGACCGTCGCATCCGCTCGCGCGGCGGAGCCCGGGAGGCGCGATGAGCGGCGTGCCACCGACAGGCAGGGGATAGGCGATCGGCCCGGGATCGAGCGGCAGGAGATCCCGGTAGCGCCACATGCCGATCGGGTCGAGCGGCCCGCGTGGCACCAGGTCAGGCCCGTACTCGTAGAGCAGCTCCACCCGAGCCACATCGCCCAGCGCCAGAGCCTGGGCGACATCGTCGACGCACCGGCTGGTCCCGTCTTCGAAGGTCACGGTGGCAGCGACCGGAGTCCCCATCCTCAGCCTCCCAGGCGCACGAGCTGGCAGGCGATGGCCGCGTAGCCGCGCGCTGCCAGCACCAGCTCGTCCACATCGATGTACTCGTCGACCCGGTGGGCCAGCTCCTCGTCCCCTGGCCCGAACCCGATGGTCGGAATCCCGAGTCGGCCGGCCGTGCCGCTGCCGTTGGTGCAGAAGGCGTAGTGCGAGAGCTCCGGCGCGATCCCGGCCTGGCGCAGCCCCTCGACCGCCCCGGCCACGATCGGGGCATCCTCGTCGAAGAACCAAGCAGGGGCGAAGTTCGGGGCCGCGATCCGCTGCCCGGTATAGGTCTGGAAGTCGTCCTCCGCGATCGCGACCTGCGCGTGTGCCCCCGAGCCCTCGAGGGCGCGCTCGGCCAGCGTGCGGATCGGCTGCAGGATGTCGTCCTCCAGTTCTCCCGGCAGCGTGCGGCGGTCGTAGGTCGCGAGGCAGTAATCGGGGACGACCGAGAGCCCCGGGTAAGGCTCGGACTTCACGTCGGTCAGGACGAGAATGCCGGGCCCGAGCACCGGATGGCGCGGCGGCTGGAGCTCGCGGAGGGCGCGGACGACATCGACCATGGCCTCGGCGGCGTTGACGCCGAGCTCCGGCCGGGACGAGTGCGTCGGCTTGCCGAACACCTCCACCCTGACCTCGGCGCGGCCGCGCTGCCCGCGCGCCAGCTTGAGCGAGGTGGCCTCGCAGATCACGACGAAGTCCGGGCGAAGCCGCTCGGCGACGCGCACGAGCGCCGGCCCTTCGACCAGCTCCTCGGCCACCGTGGCCGAGACGACCACTGTCCCGCGCTCCAGGCGTCCCCGGAGCGCGGCGATGCCGTAGACAGCGGCTGCGAGCGGCCCCTTCATGTCCATCGCGCCGCGCCCGTAGATGCGGTCGCCCACACGCTCGCCCCAGGGGTTACGCGTCCAGAGCTCGGGGCTAGAGACGCCGACGGTGTCCATGTGCGCGTCGAGCAGCACCGCCGGCCCCGGTCCGGCGGAGACGGTGCCGATGACGTTACCGAAAGCATCGATCTGCACCTTGAAGCCGAGCTTTGCCATCTCCTCGAAGACCAGGCGTGCCACGCCGTCTTCCTGGCCGGACGGGCTCGGCGTGCGGATCAAGCGCAGCGTGAAGTCAGCGATCGCCTCGCCTGAGAACGGGAAAACGGACCCTGTCATCCTTCCCTCCGCAGTCACCGGCCAGTCCACACGCCACCGGGTCGCTCGCCGGTCGGCGCACCAGCTCGGGGGCAAGCGCGTTACAGCCCCCTGAAACAGCGACGTCCCTTACAGCGGCCCGGTCGAGGACAATGACGTTTCGACCTCGCGAACGCTCTCCCTCCGACCCACTGGCGGCCTGGAGAGCGCGGCCGCCGCATATCATATCGGCGGCAGGGCGCGGGCTCCAGGTCTGCTCGAAGGGACCAGGAGCTCGTATAGCAGGGGCGGCAAGGGGTGGTCACCACTACGAGAGACACCCAAGTCCTCGACTCGCCGCACCGAACCGATCGGCAGCGGGTGCCCCCAAACCTGTCCTGGTGACTGCCCACCTCAGGCATCGACGCTCGCCACCTTGGGGAAAAGTGCAGATTCCCGGGGCACGAGGGCATCGTCGAGCCCTCTCTTTCCACCGTGGGGGAAGAGCGTGTGGCGTCGCGCATCGTTGCGCCTAGCCAGTCAACAGGGGGCAACACCGAGCTGAGCGGCAGAACGGTGATCCCTTGTCGTGGGTGGGAGGAAAGGACACATCGCCCCCGCCGGTCTCACCGCCTGGCGGTGTCCTGTCTTACTCCCGTCCAGCCACGGACGCTCCAGCATGACGCTGAAGGCCGATGACCGGAAGCGAGATCGGGTTGCTGCCAGGGCTGTCGCGTCGGTGGGGGAAGTGGGACTCGAACCCACACGCCTCGCGGCACGTGATCCTAAGTCACGCTCGTCTGCCAATTCCGACATTCCCCCAAGCGCGTGCGGCGCGTGCCTCTGTCGCGGCCACACCACCACGCAAAAGTATACGAGACTGAGCGTCCGGACTCACTGACGTGACCGCCCCATCAGCGCACTCGGGCGACTCCACCGCGCCTCTTCGCAGAGGCGCGGTGGAGTCGCCCACAAGCAGAGACGCACAGGCCACACTCACCTGTGCGTCGATCGACGTGCGCTTCAGGACGCGACGCTACCAGCCGCTGCCGCAGCCGCAGCCCTGTGCCGTCGCTGCGTTCCCACCGGCATCGAAGGAGTGGCCGCAGGCACACGTCGCGACAGCGTTCGGGTTGCGGACGGTGAAGCCACCGCCCATCAGGCTGTTGATGTAGTCGATCTCGGCGCCCTCGAGGTACATGGCGCTGAACTGGTCTACCACCACCCGTACCCCGTCGATATCGACGACGTGGTCATCTTCCTCCGCCGTCTCCTCGAGCGCCATGCCGTACTGCAAGCCCGAGCAGCCACCCGGCGCGACGAAGACACGGAGCAACGCATTGGGCATGCCCTGCTCTTCCATGAACTCCTTGAGCTGCTCGACTGCTTCCGGCGTCATCGTCAACATCGCGGCTCTCCTCCAGCGTCCGGGAACTCCAGGATTCGCAACCCAACCATTGCGAAAGCCAACCGAGGCAATGATAACGCATCCACACGCGATGTCAAGCCGCCAGCAAGCCGCGCTCGAACGCTCGCGGAGCAACTCTACCGTTCGGGAGACGTGAAGTGCCGTGCTATCCTTCCATCCGAGAGGACGGGCTCGCGTATGGAGCGCAACGTCTCCGCCCCGCTCCCCGCCGAGCAGCGGCTGCGTCGCCTGAAGCGCATCGCGATCCTGGCGCCGGCCGCCTATATGCTGCTGCTCCTGCTCGGCAGCCAGCTCATGGAACGGCTCCTGCCAAACCCCTGGGCTCCCCGGCTCGCGGTCATCGCGCTCGTCCTGATCGGCATCGTCGTCTTCGCTGAGTGGATCTTCCGCATCATCGCCAGGCAGCAGGCCACGCTGGCCCAGCAGAACGCCGAACTCCAGGCTCTCCACGAGGCCGGACTGGCGATCGCCTCCGACCTCGACCTGGATAAGCTCCTGGCACAGGTCGTGGATCAAGCTCGCCGGCTTATCGGCGCGCGCTACGGCTTGCTGATCATGCGCGAGCAGCCCGGCATGCCGCCGATCGTCTTCGCCTCTGGCTTGCCCGCCGATCGCGAGTGCCGGATCTCCGAGATCACCTCGCATGGCCTGCTCGACCAGGTCTTGCGGGAAGGTCGCTCCCTCCGCATCGACGACCTCGAGCGCTACCCCGGCCAGCGGCACTTCCCGGAGGGCCACCCAGCGATGCGCACGCTCCTGGGCGTACCGATCCGGAGCGGGGACACGATCCTGGGCGCACTCTACCTCGCTGATCGAGATAACGGCGCCCCGTATACGACGCAGGATCAGCTCCGGCTCGAGCGGTTCGCCACCCAGGCAGCGCTGGCCATCACCAACGCCCGGCTGCACCGCAGGATTACCAGCCTGGCGATCGCCGAGGAGCGCGAGCGGCTCGCCCGCGAGATGCACGATAGCCTGGCACAGGTGCTCGGCTACGTGATCACCAAGGCATCGGCCGCGCGCGAGCTGCTCGGACAAGCCGGGCGAGTCGCCGACGCGGAGCAGCACCTGCGCCAGCTCGAGCAGGCCGCGCGCGATGCCTACGCCGACGTGCGCGAGGGTATCCTCGGACTCCGGACCGGCCTCGACCCCTCGCAGACCCTGCTCCAGGCGCTGGAGCGCTACCTGGAGCGCTGGCGGGAGCAGAGCGGCATCGCAGTCGAACTGACCGTGGAGCCGCCGGGCGACGAGCTCACCGGGCTCTCGACGATCGCCGAGCTCCAGCTCCTGCGGATCGTCCAGGAGGCGCTGACCAACGTGCGCAAGCACGCCGGCGCCACCCGCGTGACCGTCCAGATCTGCAAGACTGACGATGCTGTGACCGTGACCGTTACCGACAACGGCGCCGGCTTCGACCCCGAGGCCCACGAGCGTACCGGCTACCCGCGCTTCGGGCTGGCAACGATGCGCGAGCGGGCCGAGGCGGTCGGCGGCACGCTCGATATCCGCTCGCAGCCTGGGCAGGGTACCACCGTGGAGGTCGAGATCCCGCTCAGGCAGCACGCACTCACTGTGGGAGGAAGCGATGCGCGTCTTGATCGCTGATGACCATGCGCTCTTCCGCGATGGCCTGCGCAGCCTGCTCGAGGCGCGCGGCGTCGAAGTCGTCGGCGAGGCGAAGAACGGCCGCGAGGCGATCGAGCTGGCGCGACGTCACCGGCCCGACATCGTGTTGATGGATCTGACGATGCCGGAGGTCGACGGGCTTACCGCCACCCGGCTGGTGGCCACTGAGCTGCCGGATGTCCGGGTCGTTATCCTCACCGCGTCCGACGACGAGGCCGACCTCTTCGAGGCGATCAAGTCCGGCGCTCAAGGCTATCTGCTGAAGAACCTGGAGGCAGACGAGTTCTTCCAGGCGCTGGAATCGGTGATGGCCGGCGAGCCGGTGCTGACCCCGCGGCTGGCCCGCCGGCTATTACAGGAACTGGCCCAAGGCCCGTCCGCGCAGGAGCCGGCAGCCGCGCTCACCGACCGCGAGCGGGAGATCCTGGAGCTGCTCGTCCAGGGGGTCACCTCGAACCGCGAGCTGGCCGACCGCCTCTTTATCAGCGAGAACACGGTCAAATACCACCTCAAGAACATCATGGCCAAGCTCCACCTCGAGAACCGGGCCCAGGTCATCGCCTACGCGCTGCGCACTGGCCTGGTCAAGCCAGCCGGGCCTCCCAGCTAAGCCGCTCGACGGCCCAGTAGATCCTCAGAAGCGCTGGCACCCACCCGCGCTCAGCACGGTATGCGCTAGTTCTTCCCCTACCCGAACGGGCGGGACCGGAACTACCCTGCCAGCAAAGAGAATCCCACCCAACGAGGGCTGATCACGCGCATGCGCCTCGGCTACTCTGGAGCCAGACAAACGAGAGACCGAGGCGAAGGAGAGGAACCATGGAACCGCTCGGCTACATCATCACGGTCATCGTGGCAGCGACAGCGGCTGTGCTGGGGCAACGGCTGATCGCCCGGCAGGTGACGCTGGATCGCCAGTTCGGCTACCTGCTCGTCCTGGGATTCCTCGGCGGCTGGGGAGGGAGCCGGATCTTCGGCCCGCTGGGGCCGATCGAGTCGCTGAGCAAGGTCGGCCCGTCGATCGGCGGGTTCTACCTGCTGACCGGCATCCTCGGCGCGCTGATCCTGGTGCTGGCCGCAGTCTACCCGCTGCGCCAGGCCACCCGTGGCGAGTCGACCGATGTCGCCCAGATCGGTATCCGCGATCCCCAGCTCGCCCACTGGCTGTTCAACGACACGCGCTCGGCCCCGCTCTGGCTCGGCGTGCGGCTCTACCTCGGCTACCAGTGGCTGGAGGCGGGCTGGCACAAGCTGGAGGATCCGAGCTGGACGCAGGGCGGCACGGCGCTCAAAGGGTTCTGGGAACGCGCGGTCGCGATCCCGGAGCAGGGCCGGCCACCTATCGTCTACGGCTGGTACCGCGACTTCATCCAGTTCATGCTGGATCAGGGCTGGTACGGCTGGTTCTCCTGGGTGGTCATCGGTGGCGAGATCCTCGTCGGGCTCGGCCTGATCGTCGGCGGGCTGGTCGGGATCGCCGCCTTCTTCGGGGCGATCATGAACCTCAATTTCATGCTCGCCGGAACCGCCAGCACTAACCCAGTGCTCTTCTCGCTGGGCATCCTCTTGATCCTGGCCTGGAAGGTCGCCGGGTACTGGGGCATCGACCGCTACCTGCTCCCGGCGCTGGGCGCGCCCTGGAGCCCGGGCCGGCTGTTCCGGGGTCAAGCCCCTGCGAACGGGTACGCGTAGACCACGCCACGGCACTCTCCCCTTCGCCGGCCCCGGGTCGTCCCGAGGCCGGCGGCACGTTCCTCCGCCTCCCTCACCGGGCAACCACGGCCTGTACCTACCCAGGCGGGTAGGAGGCAATTACCCCTCCCGGGCAGTCGAGAACTATCCCTCCGCGCGTGGTAGCGGGCTGCTCAAAGGCCGATCCTAGTGACTGGAAAGAGAGAACCGGACGCAACGAGCGCGTCGGAACACAAACGAGAGGATTTCGAAGGTGGTGGAGACGATGGTTCGGACGATGGCAGGACTGCGAGAGGTCAACGGGCCGCTGACCCGCCGCCAGGCGTTGCAGCGGCTGGGTCTGGCCGGCGCCGCCGTGCCCCTAGCCGCCACTATCCTGGCCGCCTGCGGGGAGCAGGAAGCGCCGCCCGCATCGGCTGCCTCCACGCCGGCCGCACCGGCAACCTCCGAGAGCGTCGAGGGCCTGACCCGCCTGCCCCTGCCGGCAGTCGCGCCGCCGGTCGGGGGGCGCGAGCCGCAGCTCGTCAAGGTCGAGCTGGAGACGCTCGAGGTGGAAGCGCTGATCGACGACGGCGTGGCCTACACGTTCTGGACGTTCAACGGCACGGTGCCTGGCCCGATGATCCGTGTGCGGCAGGGCGATACCGTGGAGCTGACGCTTAAGAACAACCCGAACAACAAGACGCCGCACAACATCGACCTGCACGCGGTGACCGGCCCGGGCGGCGGCGCTAAGTACACCGTGGTCAACCCGGGTGGGTCGGCGACGATCCGGTTCAAGGCCCTCAACCCGGGCGTCTACGTCTATCACTGCGCCGTGCCGCCGATCCCGATGCACGTCTCCAGCGGCATGTACGGGCTGATCGTCGTGGAGCCGCCTGGGGGTCTACCACCGGTCGACCGCGAGTTCTACGTGATGCAGGGCGACTTCTACTTGAGCGGACAGCGGGGCCAGCCCGGCCGTCACGGATTCTCGCTGGAGAAGTGCCTGGCCGAGCAGCCCGACTACGTGGTCTTCAACGGCTCGGTGGGCGCGCTGGCCGGGGAGCGGGCACTCCAGGCTAAGGTCGGCGAGCGGGTGCGGATCTTCTTCGGCAACGGCGGCGTCAACCTGACCTCGAGCTTCCACGTGATCGGCGAGATCTTCGACCGGGTCGCGCTCGAGGCCGGCTCGGTCTGGGCCGAGAACGTGCAGACGACGAGCGTCCCGCCGGGCGGGGCGACCATCGTCGAGTTCACGCTCGAAGTGCCAGGCGATTACGTGATGGTCGACCACGCGCTGGGCCGGCTGATGAAGGGCGCCAGCGGAGTCATCCACGTCGAGGGCCCGGAGAACCCCGAGGTGTTCGAGGTCGTCGTGCCCGGCGTCGAGCTGCATGCTGGCCACTAGCCCGGTACCCGCGCAGCCTGGCGGCAGCACGCGCGTGCTCCTGCGCGAGCGCTACCGCTGCCACCGGCGGGGGCTGCCCTGCTGATCGAACCGGTCTCGATCATCTCCTTCATCATGACGCGGGCGATGCTGCGAGGTATCCGGCACCGGGTAGAGCAGGCGGCACCACCGGCGGCCGCTGCCTGAGCCGCCACCGGACGCGCAACGGTCGACAGCAAGCGATGAGCCCGGCGGGAACGCTCGCCGGGCTCACCTGCTCTCGTCTTTCCTGGATCACCCTGCGCTGAGCCGTGCGAGTGCCCGCTCGCGCACGAGCCGGCCGAACTCCGCCGTGCCGACCGGTTGCGTCCCTGAGCCAGCGAGATCCGCCGTGCGGATACCGGCATCGAGCACGTCGGCCACCGCGGCTTCGACTGCGGTCGCGGCGGCCTCCTGCCCCAGCGTCCAGCGCAGCAGCATGGCGGCGCTCAGGATCGCGCCGATCGGGTTAGCGATGCCGCGGCCGGCGATATCCGGCGCCGAGCCGTGTACCGGCTCGTAGAGGCCGAAGAGCCGTGCCGGCGAGCCGGGCCGGGAGGGCGGCGCGCCGTGCAAGCTTGCCGAGGGCAGCATGCCGAGCGAGCCGGCCAGCACTGCCGCCTCGTCGCTTAGGATATCGCCGAACAGGTTCTCCATCACCAGCACGTCGAAGTCGCGCGGCCGGCTCACCAGCCGCATGGCGCAGGAATCGACCAGCGCGTGCTCCAGCGTGACCTCCGGGTAGCGGGAGGCCACTTCGGTCGCCACCTCTCGCCAGAGCTGCGAGGTATTGAGCACGTTGGCCTTGTCGACGCTGGTCACCTTGCGCCGTCGCTCGCGGGCCAGGCGGAACGCCAGGTCGACGATGCGGGCGATCTCCGCCTCGGTGTACGGGAGCGTATCGACCGCGCGCCGCCCCTCCGGCCCGCGCACCAGCTCCGATGGCTGGCCGAAGTACAGCCCACCGGTCAGCTCGCGCACCACGAGCAGGTCGACCCCGCGCACGATCTCCGGCTTGAGCGGCGAGGCGTCGGCCAGGGCGTCGAAGACCTTGACCGGCCGTAGGTTGGCGAAGAGACCCAGTTCTTTGCGCAGCCCGAGCAGCCCAGCCTCCGGCCGGGTCGCCTTGGGCAGGTAATCCCATTTCGGCCCACCCACGGCGCCCAGCAACACCGCGTCGGACTGCCGCGCCGCCTCGATCGTCTCCTCGCGCAGCGGCGTGCCATAGGCATCGATCGCCGCGCCGCCGATCAGATCGTCGCTGAAGCTGAAGCGCAGGCCGGTCGCCGGGCCGAGCGCCTCCAGCAGCGCCCGTGCCTCGGCCAGCACCTCCGGGCCGATGCCGTCCCCCGGCAGCAGCAGGACACGCACCTCGCTCATCCGGCCTGCTGCCTCGCCTTCACGCGCTCGGCCACCGCCTGCATCAGCCCGCCCGCCCGGATGATCTGCTGGATGAACTCGTCGTACTGCGTCGACTGGTACGTCTTGCCGGTGCGGGTGTTGCGCACGGTGCCCGCCTCGGTGTCGATCTCGATGACGTCGCCCGTCTCGGTCTCGGCGATCGCCTCCGGAGCCTCCACGACCGGCAGGCCGATATTGATCGCGTTGCGGAAGAAGATGCGCGCGAACGACTCGGCCACCACCGCCTGGACCCCGGCCGCCTTGATGGCAATGGGCGCGTGCTCCCGCGAGGAGCCGCAGCCGAAGTTCCGGCCGGCGACGATGATATCGCCCGGCTGCACCTTGCCAGCGAATTCGGGGTCGATGTCCTCCATCACGTGCTTCGCCAGCTCCTCGGGGTCGATCGTGACGAGATAGCGGGCGGGGATGATGACGTCGGTATCGACGTTGTCGCCGAACTTCCAGACCCTGCCACGGATGATCATCGCACGCTCCTCTAGTTGAGCTGCGCCGGCGAGGCCACCCGGCCCAACACTGCGCTGGCCGCCGCCACCGCTGGCCCGGCCAGGATGACCTCCGACTCCCGGTGCCCCATCCGGCCGCGGAAGTTGCGGTTCGTCGTCGAGACGCACCGCTCACCCTTGGCCAGCACCCCCATGTAGCCACCCAGGCAGGGGCCACAGGTCGAGGTCGAGAAGACCGCGCCCGCTTCCAGGAAGATGTCAGCCAGCCCCTCGCGGGTCGCCTGCTTCGCCACCTCCTGGCTGCCCGGCACGATGATGCAGCGCACCCGTGGGTGCACCTGCCGGCCCTTGAGGATCTCGGCAGCGATCCGCAGGTCGCTCAGGCGGCCGTTGGTGCAGGAGCCGATGACCACCTGGTCAATCGGCATGTCCTCGATCTCGTCAGCCGGGTACACGTTGGAGGGCAGGTGCGGCAGCGCCACCAGCGGCCGCAGGTTCGAGACATCGAATTCGATGACCTGCTGGTAACGGGCATCGGGGTCGCTGTCGACCGGCTCGTAGGGCTTGTCGGTGACGCGGGCCAGCCACTCGCGCGTCTTCTCGTCGAAGCCGAAGATGCCAGTCTTGGCGCCGGCCTCGATGGCCATGTTGGCCATCGCGATGCGGTCGTCCATCGGCAGGTTGTCGATCACCTCGCCGGTGAACTCCATCACCGCGTACAGCGCGCCGTCTACCCCGATCTGGCCGATGGTGTAGAGAATCAAGTCCTTGCCGCCAACGTCCGGCGGCAACGTGCCCTTGTAGACGAACTTGATGGTCGGCGGCACCCGTACCCAGGTGGTGCCGAGCGCCATGGCCGCCGCGATGTCGGTCGAGCCCATGCCAGTGGCGAAGCAGTTGAAGGCGCCGTACGTGCAGGTGTGCGAGTCGGCGCCGATGATGACCTGCCCGGGCAGGGTCAGCCCGTTCTCCGGCAGCACCACATGCTCGATGCCAGCCCGGCCGATCTCGAAGTAGAGCGCCCCTTGAGCCAGCGCGAACTCCCGCATGATCTTCGACTGCTCGGCCGCCTTGATGTCCTTGGCCGGGACGAAGTGGTCGGGGACGAAGACCACCTTCTGCGGGTCGAAGACGCGCTCCAGGCCGAGCTTCTTGAACTCGGCGATCGAGAGGGGCGCGGTGATGTCATTGGTCATCACCAGATCGACCGCGACCTCGATGATCTCTCCTGGCTCGACCGAGCGCCGGCCGGCCGCGCGCGCCAGGATCTTCTCGCTCATGGTCATGCCCATAGCTAGCTCACCACCTCCGCTGATGACGTCAGGGCTGCACGGTTCAGGGCCATCAGATAGGCGCGAACGCTGGCCTCGATGACGTCCGTCGCCACTCCCCGGCCATTATAGACGTGATCGCCGCACCGCAGATGGACGCTCACCTCTCCCTGGGCATCCTCACCGGGCGTCACCGCGTCGACGTGGAACGACGCCAGCTCGCAGTGCCGGCCTACCAGCCGGTCGATGGCCTTGAAGAGCGCGTCGATCTGCCCGTTGCCCGACGCCGACGCCTCGCGCTCGACGCCGTTGACGAGCAGCTTCACCCAGGCCTCAGCTCGGCCATCAGAGCCGGAGTGCGCTCGCCAGCCCTTGAGCACGTACTGCTCCGGCACCTGCGCGAGCTGCTCCTCGACGATCGCGACGATGTCGGCGTCGGTCACCGTCTTCTTGCGGTCGCAGAGCGCGATGAATCGCTGGTACAGCTCCTCGATCCGCTCGCGGGAGAGATCGCCGTAGCCTAGCTCCTTCAGCCGGGCGCTGAAGCCGGCCCGGCCGGAATGCTTGCCCAGCACGAGGCGGCTGGCCTCCCAGCCTACCGACTGCGGCGTCATGATCTCATAGGTCGCGCGGTGCTTCAGCATGCCGTCCTGGTGGATGCCGGCCTCGTGGGCGAAGGCATTCGCCCCGACGATCGCCTTGTTCGGCTGGACGTGGATCCCGGTGATCCGCTGCACCAGCTTGCTGGTCGGCACGATCTGCTCGGTGACGACCCGGGGCAGGACGCCTCCATAGATGTCCTTGCGGGTGTGCAGGGCCATGACCACCTCTTCCAGCGCGGTGTTGCCGGCCCGCTCCCCCAGCCCGTTGATCGTCACTTCGGCCTGCCGTGCGCCCACCTGGATCGCAGCCAGCGTATTCGCCGTCGCCAGGCCCAGGTCGTTGTGGCAGTGGACACTGATGGTGACCTTCTCGATGCCCGGCGTGTGCTCCTGGATGTAGCGCACCAGCTCCGCGAACTCCTGCGGCGTCGCGTAGCCGACGGTGTCGGGAATATTGATGGTGGTGGCGCCCTCCTCGATGGCCGCGGCGAAGATGCGGCAGAGGAAGTCCCGGTCGCTGCGGGTCGCGTCCTCGGCCGAGAACTCGACGTCGCTCACGTAACTCCGAGCGTGGCGGACGGCGGCGCGGGCGGCCTCGACCACCTCGTCCGGCGTCTTGCGCAGCTTGTACTCCATATGGATGGGCGAGGTGGCGATAAAGGTATGGATGCGCGGCTGCTCGGCATCGCGCACGCCCTCCCAGGCGGCGTCGATGTCGGCGAAGTTGGCGCGCGCCAGGCCGCAGATGGTGACGCCCTTGATCTCCTGGCTGATCCGCTTCACCGCGGCCAAGTCGCCCGGCGAGGCAGCCGGGAAGCCCGCCTCGATGATGTCTACTCCCAGCCTGGCAAGCTGGCGAGCTACCTCTATCTTCTCGTCCTCGGTCATGGTCGCGCCCGGGGACTGCTCCCCATCACGCAGCGTCGTATCGAAGATGATCAGCCGATCGCTCATCCTGCTCCCTCCTGGCTCTCAACGATACCGGCCTCCCCGATGGGGAGGCCGGCGGGCGAACCTGCATGCCTGTCCACTACGACAAACACGACCTCCCAGCTCTCCGCGTGGCCCCTCCGCGGGGCCGACTAAGGGAGAGACGAAGCAACCCGGCCAGTCGCTCCATCGACGTCGATCGTCGTCGTGCCATCGTCCGGCTCACTCTTCCTCGCGATCGGGCTGGCCCGCGCTCGCGCCGAGCGCCAACCCCAGAAACTGAAGTGGCCCGTCCACGAAGGGACGGGCCATGCCGTGGTACCACCCTACTTGGCATCGAACCGTATCCGGTACGATGCCCACTCTCCGCGCGATAACGAGCGCGACCCGGCGCCGACTACTCGAACGGTTCGCCGGCACGGCTCCGGGGCGAGTTCACGCGCAGTGCTCGGGCCGGGCTCCCACCGCAACCCCGGCTCGCTGGCCGGCCAGGCGCGCTACTGCTCCCCATCTGCGCCTTCGCCGGCATGCTAGCAGATCACGCGGGTCGCTGTCAAGCCATGACGCGAGTGCTGCCCCTTGAGCCTCACCACGCCGCACGGTGTCCTCCCTATGGCCTGTTCTCTTCCCTCTCGTGCTCCGATCCATCACCGAACGTCGCGAGTAACCCATCGATCGAGCTTTGGCGCTCGGCCGCCTTGAGTCGAGCAGCAGGGTGTGTCAACAAGTAGAACCAGGGAGGCATCGAGCCTCCTGAAACTGTCTCCGCTCGCACTGGCGGGTTGTCATGGGCTCGACCGTACGGAACGAGTTGGCTCAGGGGAACGGTACGTGTCCGTCCTGCCACTAGAGTGAGGCCGGGCTTCTCCCGGTCAGCACGCAGGTACGAAACGCGCGGGCTCTCCTCGCCTCGTGGGCTCGCACGCTACACCGCCCCGAGGAGATGCGCGTCTGTTGCCCCCACATGCTCCACCCAGACCAGCGTCACAGCGCCGAGTGGACGAGTCGCTCCAGCTACGGCCGGGTTCGCCGGCCGGTAAGCCGGGTGAAGAGCTCGGCCAGCGCGACGCCATAGACCGCATGGGCGGCGATCATCACCGCTGTGCGCGATCCGGTGTCCTGCTGAGGGCGAGGGTAGAGTCGCATCTCCGGCATCAACCCGAGATAGCTGGCCGCCCACACCCCTTCTCCGAAGGTCAGGCCAGCAAGGACAGGGCGCCCTGGGAGCAGCCGCCGCACCAGGGAGTAGACGACTCCAGCTGCTGACCCGTAGCCGAAGTGCGCGGCCAGCCAGCTCGCCTGGAACGCCGGCCGGGGCATCCGCCCCCGGCCACGTATCCGCTGCAGCACTCGCCCGGTGATCTGCCGGGGAGGCGGATTCCACAGTAGCCCGGCCCGCCGACCAGCGTAGATCACCGCCGTCATCGGGGCCGTCGCCAGCAGTCCGGCCAGTGCCCCACCGATTACCCGTCGCATCGTCTCTTCCTCCCGGGCGATAGCGATCCACACACGCCGGAGCCTCTTTCGACTCCGGACTTGTACATTATGTCAAAATGAGCTAGACTCCGGGTACCCGCCGGGAGGCGGGTCGAGAGAGGGAGCCGCGGCGGGATCGCGGCCTATCACAGGAAATCGGAGGGACAGGCTATGATCGACCAGATGCGCCTGCGACCCGGGATGGAAGTCCTCGCCGCAGACGGGGATGAGCTCGGCTGGGTGAAGGACGTCCGCAGCACGGACTTCCTGCTGGAGCGCTCCATGCAGCGCGATGTCTACGTTCCGTTCGACGCGATCCGCGATATCAGCAGCGACCGCATCGTGCTGAACGTGGCGAGCGACCAGGTCGACAGCATGGGCTGGGAGAACCCGCCGATGAGCATGTAGCCCATCGGTTCGAGAGCAGCCCTGCTGGCGATCGCATCGGCGATCGGTCGAGTCGAGGCGCACGCATGTGCGCCTCGACGGCCATTTGGGGATCTCCTGTCCAGCGGACAGTGGCTCAGGGCGATCCCTTTCGGCCCCGGGCCCGTCCCGTTCACCCGCTCGGCTCCTTAGATCTGGGCCAGCATCCGGGAAAGCGGCTAGGCGCCCGCCGTGCTGTCGTCCGCCGCGCCACTCGTGGCCACCGCCGGGCCAGCGACGCCCGGCCGGACGAACGCCTCATCGAGGTGCTCGCTCGCCAGCAGCGGAGACTCCCGGTAGAGGTAGCAGGCAGTCACGCGATACCGCTCGGTCTGATATAGCGGCGGGTGCCGCTCCAGGCACATCTCCATCGCGTACGGGCACCGGTTCGCAAACGTGCAGCCGGTGCTCGCATCGGCCAGGCGACCGATCTCGGACGGCTCCTGCTCCTCGCTCCAGGCGCGATCGGGGTCGGGCAACGGGATCGAGCCGATCAGCAGGCGCGTATACGGGTGCTGTGGCTCCTGCACCACCGGCTCGGCGTGGCCGGCCTCTGCCACCGAGCCGCGGTACAGCACGATGATATTGTCGCTGATCTGGTAGGCGGTGATCAGGTCGTGCGTGATGTAGATCAGCGAGACGCCGAAGTCTCGCGTCAACGCGCGCAGGCTGTCGAGGATCGTCGCCCGCAACGAGGCGTCCACCATCGAGACCGGCTCGTCGGCGATGATCAGCCGGGGCCGCACCAGGAGTGCCCGCGCCACCATGACGCGCTGGCGCTGGCCGCCGCTGAGCTGGTGCGGGTAGCGGCCTAGCGTCTCCTCGGGGCGCAGGCCGACTGCCTGCAGCGCCTCCACGATGCGCTGCTGGGCCTCCCGCTCCGACTTCACCAGGCCGAACTTCTTCAGCGGCGTGTGCAGCACGTGGTCGATCCGGTAGAAGGGGTTGTAGACCTCGTACGGGTCCTGGAAGATGGCCTGCACATCTCGCCGGAACGCGCGCCACTCGCGGCGCGAGAGCGTGCGGAGGTCTTTGCCCTGATAGAGGATGGCCCCAGCGGTCGGCATCGTCATGCCCAGCAGCAGCCGGGCCAGCGTCGTCTTGCCACTGCCGCTCTCACCGACGATAGCAGTGATCGAGGGCGGCTCGGGCTCGATCCTGAGCGAGAAGTCTTCGAGCGCCACCGTGCGATCGCGCCGGAACAGTCCCCCGCCGTAGACCTTGGTCACTTTGCGGGCTTCGAGCAGCGTGGTCATGCCTGCTCCTCGTCCCTCTCGTAGAGATGGCATGCGACCAGCCGGTTCGGGCGCTTCAGCTCCAGCAGCGGCACCGCGACCCGGCAGCGGTCCATCACGAACGGGCAGCGGGGGTGGAACGGGCAGCCCGGTGGCGGGCTCAGGAGCGACGGCGGCAGCCCGGGGATACCCTGGAGCTGGCCCTTCCTGGCCAGCGACGGCAGGCTAGCGATCAGGAGCTGGGTGTACGGGTGCAGCGGGTCCTTGAAGATGTCGCGAACCGGCGACACCTCGACCACCTTGCCGGCGTACATCACGCCCAGCCGGTCGACGAACTGGGCCATCAGGCCCATGTCGTGGCCGATCAGGATGACCGCGGCGCCGAGCTCGCGCTGGATGCGCCGCAGGGTCTGCATGATCTGGCGCTGCACGACGACGTCGAGCGCGCTGGTCGGCTCGTCGGCGATGATCACCTTCGGTCGCATGCTGATAGCGATCGCGATCACCGCGCGCTGCTTCATCCCCCCGCTGAGCTCGTGGGGATACATCCGGGCGACCTCCGGACGGAGCCCCACCCAGCGCAGCAGATCGCGGATCCGGTCCTCTGCCTCCCGGCAGTTGACGGGCTCGCCATGGTCTCTCCAGGCATCGATGATCTGGTCACGGATGCGCATCACCGGGTTCAGCGAGTTCATCGCTCCCTGGGTGATCAGCGCGATCTCGGCCAGCCGCAACCGCCGCATCTCTTCCTCGGACAGCGACAGGATGTCTTTGCCGTCGAGCAGTGCCTGCCCGCCCTCGATCCGCCCGGGCGGCTTGATGAGCTGCAGCAGTGAGAGGGCGATGGTCGACTTGCCCGAGCCGGACTCGCCGACCAGGCCGAACGCCTCACCCCGTCTCAGCGTGAAGGAGACCCCGTTCACCGCGCGGACCGGTCCTCGCGGCGTGTAGTACGAGACACGGAGGTCACGGACACCGAGGACGATCTCGGCACCCTCCCACGGCCGCGCAGCGGGTTCCGGGCGCGTCTGGCCCATGCGAAGGCTCGTATCGCTCACGCTGCTCTCCTCAAGCGCGGGTTCGCGACCTGATCGAGCCCGGCCGAGATCAGGAACAGGCCGACGAAGATGATCACGATCATGACGATCGGTGGCGCCCACCACCACCATAGGTTCCGCAACACCGAGGTGTAGTACAGGCTCCAGTAGATCGTCATCCCGAGCGTCGGCTCGTTCTGTGGCCCCAGTCCCAGCGCCTCCAGTCCGATCGAGGCCAGGATAGCCGCCGAGACGGCGCTGACGAAGCTCGCCGCCAGATACGGCAGCAGGTTGGGCATGAGTTCCCGCACGATGATCTCCGGGCCACTCATGCCCGACAGCTTGGCGAGCTGGACATACCCCCGCTCGCGCATGCTGAGCACCTGCGAGCGGATGGTCCGCGTCGGGTACATCCAGGCCAGCGCCGAGACGACCAGTGCCTGGGTCATGACGCTGACGGCTCCCTTGAAGGTAGTCGCGATCACGACCAGGATCAGCAGCCCTGGGACGGTGAGAAAGACGTCGGCCGCACCGCGGAAGAGATGATCCAGCGCTCCACCATAGTAGCCAGCCACGAAGCCGAAGACCATGCCCACCCCGAGCCCGATCGCACCGGCGATCAGGCCGATCTGGAGCGTGAGCGGCGTGCCGTAGATGATGATGGCCAGGATCTGCCGGCCGACCGTGTCGGTACCGAGGAGGTATTCGCGCGACGGCCGCTGATCGGGCGGCGCCGACCCGACCTGAACCCCTTCCCGGGGCACGAAGAGCGGCCCGATCAGGCTGATCAAGAGCACGAGCAGGAGCAGGAGCAGGCCTGCGGTAAGCATCGGATACGTCCGCAGCCCTCTCAGCACCTGTCCCATCCGGTCCTGCGTTCGCTCCAGGCGAGCAGGCATCGCGATCACTGCAGCCCCCTAGCTTCGCTGGTAGGTGATACGCGGATCGAGCACCGGCAAGAGCAGGTCGAGGATCAAGGTCGCCAGGCCGATCGCGACGATCACCATGAACGTGACGCCGTAGATGATCGGGTAGTCGAAGGTGCGGATGGCCTGGTAGAGGAGGTTGCCGACGCCCGGGTACCCGAACACGATCTCGACCAGCACAGCGCCCGATACCACGTGGCCGAGCGCCAGCGCCAGGGCCGTGGTCTGGGGCAGGATCGCGTTCCGCAGCGCGTAGCGCAGGAAGATGCGCCGGGGTCGCAGCCCTTTCGCCTCGGCAAAGGTCACGTAGTCTTCGCCCTGCGTCGTGATCATCATGCCACGCATGCTGAGCGCCCAGAACCCGATGCCGGACAGGATGATCGAGAGCGCAGGCAAGATCGAATGGTAGGCTGCGTCCTGGATGAAGGACCAGCTCCAGGAGGGCTCGCTCCCCACCTTGTAGCCACCGCCGAGCGGGAAGAGGCGCCAGGTAAAGGCCAGAAAGTATACGAGGATCAGCCCGAGCAGGTAGTACGGGATGGCCGAGAGCGTCAAGAGCGGAGGCGCGAGGGCATGAATGAACCGGGGAGCCCGTGGCCAGGCGACCAGCGCCCCGAACAGGCTACCGATAGCGAAGGCCATCAGCGTGGCAATGGTGACCAGCACCAGCGTCCAGGGAAGGGCATCGAGAATCATGCCAGAGACGCTGTTCGGGAAGCGTGTGATCGAGACGCCGAAGTCGAAGCGAGCCATGTCCCAGAGATAGAAGAGGTATTGCTGCCAGAGCGGCTTATCCAGGCCGAACTTCGCCTGGTAGCTCTTGATTACCTCCTCGACCGTGCCAGTGCCGGTCCCGCCGACAGCGGCCATCTGGAGCAACCGCTCTCGCACCGGATCGGCACCGGAGAGCCGGGGAATGAAGAAGTTGACTGTCGCCGCCACCCAGACGATGAGCAGGAAGACGGCGAGCCGCCGCAGCAGATACCCTAGCGGCATCGAGCGCTCAACCCCTCTCGCGTCTCATTTCCTAGCGAGGGGGATCCACATGGTTCCCCCTCGCTCATCTCTCGCTCTCCTCAGCCGCCCCCTACTTGGCGGGCTTGAGCCGGAGGATCGTCTTGAGGAACTCCTGCTGCCACGAGTGCGGGAACCCGTAGGGGTCCTCCTGCGTGGGCCAGCCGGTCCAGTACTCCGTGCTCATCGGGTAGCGGATGATGAGCTGCGCCACGAACACGTCCGGCATCTCGCGGAACCAGATATCCATGGCCTGCACGAACAGCTCGAGCGTCTTCGGGTCCTCCGGCTGGAGCGTGTCCATCTGGGCCACGATCTGATCGTACTCCTCGTTGCGCCAGCGGGACGTGGCCCACCAGATGGGGGCAGGTTGACCGGTTGGCCGGTAGTACTGCGAGGTATAGATCGAGAGCATAAAGTACGGGTCCATGCCCTTCACACCTGCCGGGCCCTTGCAACCGAAGCCGAGCGCTTGCTCGCCGGTCTGCACCTGGGTACCGAGACCGGGCGAGGGGTCGAACTGCGCCTTGAAGCCGGCGTCGTTGAGCTGCTGGGTCAGCGGCGGGCCATAGGCCTTGAGCCAGTCCGGGACGTAGATCGTCATGTCCAGCACTTGGCCGTCCTTGGCCCAGAACCCATCCGCGTTCTTCTGGTAGCCCAGTTCGGTCATAAGCTGCTCGACCTTGTCCGGGTGCGCCTTGGTATCGAGGCCGTACTTCTGATAAAGCGGCTGCAGCGCCTCCTCGAACGGCTTGAACCAGTCGTAGGGCGTGAACTGGTGCAGCGCGGTCACGCCGGCACCGGCCTCGGCCAGCGACACGAGCTTCTCGCGGTCGAGCGCGTAGTTGACCGCCCAGCGCAGCTTGGGATTGTTCCACGGTTCGACATCGCAGTTGAAGTTGAGGTCGATCGGGCACCAGTCGAGGTAGCCATAGGGTGGATTTTGCCCGCTGAAGGTGATGATCTTCGGGTTCTGCGCGATGGCACTCTGGATCGTGGGTACCGAGAGGATCTTCGACATGTCGATCTCGCCGGTGATGAGCATCTGGGCGGATTGCGACTCATCCCGGATCGGGATATAGATCACCCGCTCAACTTGAGGCAACTGCTTGAAGCCGGTCTTGGCCGCCCACCAGTCGTCCCGGCGGTCGAAGATCTTCTGCTCCGGCGAGGTGGAGACCAGCTTGAAGGGACCGGTCGCGATTGGCCAGCCCTTCTGGGGATCGTAGAAGCTGAAGGTGGTAATATCCTGGCCCTCCCAGATGTGCTTGGGCAGGATCTGCTCGGCCACGCCGTGGTTGCTGGTCAGTGTCGTCGCCCACCAGCGCGGGTTCGCCTTATTGAGCACGAACCGGACGGTCAGCTCGTCCTCAGCGATGGCCTCCTCGAGGAAGGAGATTTCGGCGGTGTTGATCAACTCGTCTTGGTGGTCGCGCAGCAGATTGAATGTAAAGGCGACGTCCTCGGCCGTGAACGGGGTGCCATCGCTCCACTCGATTCCCTGGCGGAGTTTGAGCAGGATCTCAGTGAAATCGTCGTTATACTCCCAGGATTCCGCCAGCCAGTTCTCGTACTCGCCGGTCAGCACGTTGAACATGATCAGCGGCTCGTTCATGGTCTGCAGTGGCCCGGCGTGCCAGCCGTTCTGCGAGCCGGTCACGTAGAGGTTGAAGTTGGCGTAGTCGGGGTTCTGACCAGCATCACCTCCCTGCATGACGATCAGCGTCCGCTCGCGTGGCACCTGCCGCACCTGCCCGGGAGCCGGCGTGACAGCCCCAGCGGGCGAAGGGGTCATTCCTGGCGCTGGGGTCTGAGCCGCCGGCGCGGTCGGTGCAGCTTCCTCGGCCCGGCGGCAGGCAGCGAGCAGGGTCGAGATGAAGGACGCGCTCAGCCCGAGGGCACTGGCCCGCTTGAGCACGTCACGACGTGACAGCCGCCCGCTCAGCGCATCCGCGAGCAACCGAGCCTCGAGACCCTGGTCTCGTCTCATGGCATCCCTCCTCCTCACGGAGCCCCACTACGCCTGGAGAGGGCGAGAGCTTACGCGCCACGCCGGAGGAAAGGCGAGCCTGAGCCCCGCGTGCTGGTTTTCACCAAGCCATTTGTGGGTTCATTGTAACAGGGCTGATGAAGGCCGGTCAAGCGCCCACTTGTACAAGCCACAAGCATATTTCACCAGATGCAATACAAAGGACGTCAAGGCAGGCACGGCCCCGTGCGGTCGCCTCGTCGATACCCACTCCCCGGCTGTTGACGGCGAAGCATGAGCTCGAGTATGATCTTGCTAGCTAATCCCCTACAGGCTTGCCGGTGAGGCGGTGGCTCGTGAGGTGAGCCATGGCGGCCGAGCACGTCACCGCGATCTGGCGTGAGATCGCCGAGACTGTCCGCGACCCCGCAGTCAACCGGACAATCGGCGAGCTCGGTATCATCCGCACCGTCGAGCTTAACGACAGGCAGCTTCGGGTACGACTCCGCCCCTGCACGCCGGAGTGCTGGCCACTGGCCATGGCCGGGATCGTCCGCAGCATTCGCCGCTACGCCGAGGCGCGGGGCTGGGGTGCCGAGGTCCAGGTCGAGCCCGCTATGCTCATTTCCCCAGAGAGCATGGATGCCGTCATCCAGGAGGTAGAGCAGCACCCGGAGCGCCTGCGCGAGTTCTGGGAGCGCAGCTACACTGTCAGCTTGGTCCACCTGATCGCCGCGCTACAACTGGCCGGGGTCGACGAGTCCCGCCTGGTGAGCCTCACCGTTGCCGAGGTCGAGCAGCTCATCTCCGAGCCCGGCCGGGGAGCGCTGGAAGCCTGGCGAACCTGGCGGCGACACCTGGGGCTGCCCGACGATGGGCTGTTCCTGCTCACCGCCGATGGCCGCCCGATCACCGATCTGGCCGCCTGGGCCAGGCGGGCGCGGCTGGCCCAGGTGACCCAGCGTACGTATGCAGCGATCTGCCGTGACACCTCGGATGCCTTCCACGGATCGGAGCGAGATAGACCATCCGGTACCGAGCGGGCAACGGAAACCTGAGCAGAGAGGAGGGCAGCGATGCGGCGGGGCTATATCGTTATCGACAATCACATTCATTACTGGGATGCGAGCCCGGAGAACTGCAACGAGTACGGGCATCGCTGGATCAAGTGCTTCCATGCGTACCACAAGGCGATGACCCCATCAGACGAGTACCTCTGGGATCTCGACCTCTTCCGCAAGGCGCCGGAGGACTGGTGGATGCGGACGCTCTTCGACGAGAGCGGAGTCGACGTCGGCATTCTCCAGCCCACCCACCTGATGGACTTCTTCCACCGGGGCTTCAACACCGTCGAGCAGAACGCCGAGGTCTGGCGGAAGGCACCTGATCGGCTCATCCTCAACGGCCGGGTCGATCCGCATGACGGCGACGCGGCGATCGAGGAGTTGCACCGCCAGAAGGAGCAGTACGGCATCCAGGGGCTCAAGCTCTACACCGCCGAGTGGCACCAGGGCTCACCGCAGGGCTGGCGCGCCGATAGCCCCGAGGCGATGCGCCTCTACGAGGAGTGCGAGAAGCTCGGGATCAAGAACCTGCACTTCCACAAAGGGCCGGGGATCGATCCACTGACGCTCGACGGGTTCGACGTCGGGGACATCGACGGCGCGGCCGTCGCATTCCCGCGCCTCAACTTCATCGTCGACCACGTCGGGCTGCCCAATCTCGATAAGTTCTGCTGGATCGCGGTGAAGCAGCCGAACGTCTACGCCGGCCTCTCGGTGGCGGTCGCGTTCGGCGGCAAGCGCAAGCGCTACTTCGCTGAGACGCTGGCGAACCTGCTCTACTGGCTGGGCGAAGACCGGATCATGTTCGGCTCCGACTTCTACATCTGGCACCCGAAGTGGGAGATCGACGTGATCATCGACTTCCAGATGCCGGAGGACCTCGCCCAGGAATACGGTGTCACCGTGACCGAGACGACCAAGCGCAAGATCCTGGCCGAGAACTCGGCCCGGCTCTACGGCATCGACCTGGAGCCCATCCGCCAGCGGGCTGCCGAGACGCTCGCGGCTTGACCATCCGGCAACAGGGGCAAGCTCAGCGCCTGGGGCTAGCTGCTGCCTGGTCTCTCACGCCGCCACCCGATCGGGCGGCGGAACCAGCGTGCCTCTTCCTGCCAACCGGCCAGCACGCCCAGCGCCATCGCGGCCACGATGCCGCTCAGCAGGAGCGCCAGCGGCTCCGCGAGCGTGAGCTCACCGAGCAGTCGCGCGCGCAGCGGGGGCAGCCACGACAGCCAGAGCACAGCCGGCTCAGTCGCGCGGCGAACCAGGGAAGCCCAGTCGAGCCGATCGCCGGCCGGAACCAGAAGCAAGACCCCGCGCGCAAGCAGCACGGTCCAGTACAGGGCGATCGCGTTGATGACCAGCATCGTGAGGAACGGGCTGAGCGGCCGGCGTCTAGCTCGCCGGCGGCGTGGCCGTGGCGGCTCCATCGGATACCTCCGACGTCGCCCGGCGCGCGCGGACGAGCCTCGCCACCCGGTCGACGATGATCTCCGCCAGCACCGTCTTGGGTAACCGCGGCAACGCTTCCGGCTCGCGCTCAGCGGTCAGGAGATACGCTTGCGATTCCTCGCGCCCCATCGTCTCGCGCGCGTCGTTCGCGACCAGGAGGTCGAGACGCTTGGCTTCCAGCTTGGCCCGCCCATGCTCGAGCAACCGCTCGGTCTCGGCCGCGAAGCCGACTTTGACCAGCCCGGGGCGCTGCACGCTAGCCAGGATATCGATCGTTCGCTCCAGGGGCAGGCTGAGCTGCTCCTCCGTCTTCTTGATCTTCTCGGGCGCTACCCGGCTAGGGCGGTAGTCGGCCACCGCGGCACACATGATCAGCGCATCGGCAGTCTCAACGGCTGCCTGGACAGCCTCCGCCATCTCGGCGGCCGTCTGCACATGGACCACCTCGACCTCGAAGGGCAGCTGCCGCTCGGTCGGGCCGGTGATGAGCGTGACCTGGGCCCCGGCATCGCGAGCGGCCTCGGCCAGCGCGTAGCCCATGCGGCCACTCGAGTGATTGCTGATGAAGCGGATCGGGTCGATCGGCTCGCGGGTGGGGCCCGCAGTGACCACGACGCGGGCACCAGCCAGCGGGCCGTGTCGCCCCAGCATGGCCCGGATGACCGCCAGCAGGCGCTCCGGCTCCACCAGCCGCCCCTCGCCGACCATCCCCGAGGCCAGCGGGCCGGACTCAGGGCCTACGATTACTGCGCCGCGCTCGCGCAGCGTGCGCAGGTTCGCCTGGGTCGCCGGGTGGTGATACATGTGGTGATCCATCGCCGGGGCGACGATCAGCGGCGCCGGGCAGGCCAGCGCCGTCACCGTAAGGGCGTCATCGGCCAGCCCGTACGCCAGCTTGGCGATGACGTTGGCAGTTGCCGGCGCGACCACGATCAGGTCGGCCTCGGCCCCCAGCGTGACGTGCCCGGCCGAGCGGGCATCCCAGGCTTCGAAGACCGTCGTGTGCACCGGACGGCGGGTCAGGGCCTGGAAGGTGAGCGGCGTGACGAATTGTAGCGCCGCCTCGGTGAGAATGACGTCCACCAGCGCGCCGCCCTGGGTGAGCGCGCGCGCCAGCTCGATGCACTTATAGGCAGCGATGCCCCCGGAGACTCCCAGGACGATGCGGCGGTCGCGCAGCACTCTGATCATCGGCCTCACTGCTGGGAGACGAGCGGCCGGGCGCGGCCCTCGCGCGCGAGCCGGTCGAACCGCTCCTCGAGGACAGCTCGGATCTCGGCGAAGCCCTGCTCTAGCCGCGGGAAGACGACCCAGACCACCGCGAGGGCGAACAGAGAGCCGGTGACGACGCGCAGCTCCCAGGTGCTCTCGCGCAGGCCGAAGAGCTGGGTGAAGCCATCGATCGCCATCGGCAGGGCGAGGAGCGCCGCCCAACGCAGGCGCAGCGGGCTGACACACCGGCGGACGAGGCCATAGAGCAGCCCGAGGGCGAGCACCCCGCCGTAGATCGCCAGGTCGCGCTGGCAGTAGGCCATCTGGTAGCCGAAGAGGAAGAAGCTGCGCTCCGGCATCTGGTGGCACACGAGGCTGAAGACGCGGTAGATCACGCCAGCCAGCGCCTGGTGGCCGGTCGCCATCAGGAGCGGGGCGAGGAGCGGCAGGATCACCATGGCTGCCCCGGCAGCGTTGGCGATCCAGAGCCAGCGCCGGGCGACCCGGTAGATGAAGCGGTCGACCGCCAGGATCAGGCGTGCCTCGCGGGTGAGCGGGGCCGGGGCAGCGCCGGAACGGAGCTCAGGCGCCGCAGGCACATCGAAGGCTGGCGTCACCGGTCGATCCACGGGTGTACTCTCCTGGAGTCGCGCGGCATGATTCCCGTCGTGCTCAATAGTACCGTACCTGTGCATGCTGCACGAGGTCAGGCAAGAGACAAGGGAACTGGTGTCGGCAGCATTTGACGGCGAGGGCCCGGAACGCGTAGACTTGGAGGGATTTCGCGCGCACCGCGCGGTGCGCGCGCTTGCCCCCATCGTCTAGAGGCCTAGGACACCACCCTTTCAAGGTGGAGATCGCGGGTTCGAATCCCGCTGGGGGCACTTCCTCCTCTCTACCCTCGAGCTGATCGACGAGTAACCGATGGCTGTCACCGATCTCCGTGGTCACTGCCGAGGAGCGGTCGATGGTTCACGCGCTTGCCGCGGGGAAGAGCCTCTCGCCAGAGCAGCCTTCGCGGCTGTCTCCAGCGAGAGGCCACGCTATGCCCCGAATCGGCAGGCGACGCAACTCGCCCGCGCGGGCTCGACCTCGCCTGCCCTATGCGAGATCTTCCCGGCTGCGCCTCACTGCCCGTACCAGTCGGCGAGCCAGGCGCGCATCTGCTCGATCTCCCGTTGCTGGGTCGCGATGATGTCGTCGGCCAGCTCCCGCAGCTCGGGGCGCTTGGTGCTCGAGCGGATCTGCTCGGCCATGCGGACGGCGCCCTCGTGGTGCCGGATCATCGCCTCCAGGAAGGCCCGGTCGAACGGCTCGGCGCGACGCAGCTCTTCCAAGTCCACATCCATCCCCATCTCCTCATCGGACATGCCGTGGCCCGCATGCCCGCCGGGAGTCGCCTCCGCGCCGAACCACTCGCGCTGCCAGGCGCGCATCTGCTCGATCTCAGCCTGCTGGGCCGCGATGATCTCCTCGGAGAGCTGGCGTACCTCGGGATGCTCAGCCCGGTCGAGGGCGATCTCCGCCATATCGATCGCTCCCTGATGGTGCTCGATCATCGCGGCCAGGAACTGCTCGTCGCTCAGCGCCGCGCTGGCCGGCGTCGGCTCGCCGGGCGAGGGAGCACCCGCCGGCGTCGGACTCGTGCCTGCTTCGCCGCAGGCGACCAGGAGAACGGCCAGCGCGCCAAGCGCCGGCATCAACCAGGCTCGCTTCATCGCTCGTTACCTCCTTCGAGCTGCCATCTCGGCGACGTCGTCAGTCAGGCTCGGAGGAGGCTCATAGCAGAAAGCGCTGGAGCACGACTCGCGGCGGTCGCTCGGGGAGAGCCCTCCAGGGCGAGCACCGGATCGCCGGCTCGGCAGCGAGGGCTGCATCGGCAAGGGCGACCGGGCCCGCGAGACCGAGGGGAATTACCGGCGACATGATGAGATCCGGCGCCGGGCAACGTTCGGATTTCTCAGCCAACGAGGCCACATGGTACGTCGCTGGCGTGCGGTGGTGGTGAAGCGCCGCCGGGCCAGATTCCATGCTGGCTGGCACCGCGGCCGCTACCATCGTCTCCGCCCCAGGATGACCGGTGTGGTACAGGGCGGCGTGCAGGAGAATCGAGACGACGAGAGTGGCCAGGAGTGACCCGGCGATACTGGAGACTCGAGCCAGGGCGCTTCTCCTTGTCATGGTCTGAAGTGTACTCGCCTGGGCAACGTGGTGCCGCCTGACGACACCGGAGCTCGGCGTGCATACTGTTGACCGGACTGCTCTTCGCTCTCGCTCGGGGGCCGCCTCCTCGCTCGCTGGGAGGTGCCCGCGGGAGTAGGCAGGAACCAGGCCAGAGCCTGAGAACGAGAGACTGAAGGAGGACACATGCACGTCATCATTCCGGTCGCCGGGCTCGGCACCCGGCTGCGTCCTCACACCTGGAGCAAGCCCAAGCCGCTGGTCACCGTCGCCGGTAAACCCATTCTCGGCCATGTGCTCGACCGGCTGATCCGGCTGCCTCTCGAGACCGTCGTCTTCGTCACCGGCTATCTCGGCGAGCAGATCGAAGAGTATGTCCGCTCGCACTACCGCTTCGACGCGCGCTTCGTCGAGCAGCCGGAGCCGCTCGGCCAGTCCCACGCGGTGATCCAGGCGAAGGGGTTGATGACCGGCCCGGCACTGATCGTGTTCCCCGACCTGATCTTCGAAGCCGATCTCGATGCGGTGGTCTCCCTCGACGCCGACGGCGCGATCTTCGTCAAGGAGGTCGAAGATCCACGTCGCTTCGGCGTCGTCGTCACTCGTGACGGCCAGATCACGCAGCTCGTCGAGAAGCCAGCGACTCCGGTCTCGAACCTGGCCGTCGTCGGGCTGTACTATTTCCGCGAGATCACCGATCTCTTCGAGGCCATCGAGTACCAGATGGAGCACGACCTGCGCAAGGGCGGCGAGTTCTACCTGGCTGACGCGATCCAGCACATGATCGATACCGGCAGTCGGCTCGTCTCGCTGCCCGTCTCCGTCTGGGAAGACTGCGGCACGGTCGAGGCACTGCTTCAGACGAACCGCTACCTGCTCGAGCGCCAGCCAGAGGCTCCGCCCTCGTGCTCCACCGCCGTCATCGTGCCGCCAGTGGTCATCGACCCGAGCGCGCGCGTCGAGCACGCGGTCATCGGCCCTTACGTCAGCATCGGGAGCGGCGCCTGCGTCTCCCACTCGATCGTCGCCGACTCGATCATCGACGAGGGCGCGACGATCGCCAGCGCGATCCTGACGCGCTCGATCGTCGGGCGGCGTGCCCGGGTGCAGGGCGATCCCCTGCGCGTGAACGTAGGGGACTCCTCGGAAATCGTCTTCTCGCGGGCCGATGGAGCGTGAGCTAGCCATGAACCGGCGTGACCCTCCCGCAGCGGCGCGAGGCGGCCACTGGCTCGAGGTGAGCGTGGAGGCCGACGCCGAGTCGGTCGACGCGGTGGCGGAGCTGTTGAGCCGCTACGGCTACGGCCAGGGCGTGGCGATCGAGTACCCGGTACGACAGGGGCTGGACGGTGAGGACGCTGAGATCGACCTTACTGGGCCGCTCCTGGTCAGCACCTACCTGCCGGCCGACGAGGCGGGCCAGGCCATCCTGTCCCGTCTTCGCGAGGGGCTGTGGCACCTCGGCCAGCTCGGCGCGGTCGGAGAGCTGAGGGTGCGCGAGCTGGCGGAGCAGGATTGGGCTGAGGCCTGGAAGCAGCACTTCCCGGTGACTCGGATCGGCCGGCGGCTCGTGATCCGCCCGAGCTGGCTCGAGTACCAGGCAGCGCACGACGACATCGTGATCCACCTCGACCCCGGCATGGCCTTCGGCACCGGGCTGCACCCGACCACCCGCCACTGCCTGGAGTGGCTGGAGGAGCTGCCGGTCGCTGGCGCCCGCGTCCTCGACGCCGGAGCCGGCTCGGGCATCCTCTCCATCGCCGCCGTCCACCTGGGAGCGGCGATCGTCGACGCCGTCGAGCTCGACCCGGTCGCGGTCGAGGTGCTACGGCAGAACGTGGCGCATAACCAGGTCGCTGATCGTGTCCGTGTCATCCCCGGAGACGTGCAGGCGGCGATCCCCCTCGGAGTGGAATATGACCTGGTGCTCGCCAACATCATCTCCCGGGTGCTGATCGAGGCGGGCGAGCGGCTGGTCGAAGCCGCCCGGCCAGGCGGTCTGCTCGTCCTCAGCGGGATCATCGAGCCGTACGAGGCGGCAGTGCGTGAGCGCTACGAGGAGCTCGGGGCCAGGCTGGCCGGCCGCCGCGTCGACGGTGATTGGGTGACCCTACTCTACGAGAAGCTGGAACGCCGATGAGCCGGCATGGACACCGCTTCTATGTCGCGGAGCTACCACCGCCCGGAGCCGCGCTGGCACTGCCGCGGGAGACGGCGCGCCAGGTCGCCCGGGTGCTCCGGCTGCGCCCCGGCGACGCCGTCACGCTGTTCACGGGAGATGGCTTCGACGTCCCCGCGACGATCGAGAGCATGCAGGGCGAATCGATCACCGTCAGGCTCGGGCAACCGGTGCCGGGCCGGCCGCTGCCCTGCCCGCCGATCGCGCTCGCGCAGTCGCTCCTCAAGCACGACCACTTCGAGCTGGTGATACAGAAGGCGACCGAACTCGGCGTGCAGTGGATCGTGCCGCTGCTTGCCCAGCGCTGCGTGGTGGCCGTGAAGCCCGAGGCGGTGAGCGGGCGCCTCGACCGCTGGCGGCGGATCGCGATCGAGGCTGCCGAGCAGTGCGGGCGAGCGAGCCTCCCGGCGATCGAGCCGCCGCGGAGGTTGGACGAGATCGAGGCGACGATCGGCTCGTACCGGGCGATCCTGCTGTGGGAGGGGGCGGAAGCACAGCCGCTGGCCGCGCTGGAGCTAGAGCCGGAGACGCCGGTGCTGCTGCTCGTTGGGCCGGAGGGTGGCTGGACGCCGGGTGAGGTCGAGCGGCTCAGGGCCGCTGGCGCGGAGCTGGCCTCGCTGGGGCCGCTGGTCCTGCGCAGCGAGACGGCGGCACTGGCGGCGATCGCCCAGGCGCAGGCGCTGGCCACCCGGCACGGCCCTGTCGCCGTGCCGCCGGCGGAGGAACCGCGGCCAGCCAGACCAGTCAGTTCCGGCGAGCGCCGGTAGCGACCTGGCGCACTGAGAGCGTCCGCAGCCGGTTGAGCGCCGCCGCCAGCTCGTAGCGCCGCGGCCGGGCGTAGTCCCCCGGATGCCCCCGGTGCGGCGAGAGCACGTCCAGCCCGTGCTGGTCGAGCACCGCGTCGAGCGCGTCGAGCACCTCGCGCAGCGTCCGCCGGCCATCGATCAGCCCCTGCTCGAGCGCATAGACGAGCGCATCCCCGATCGCCCGCGTCTGGCTCGGGTCGACGATCTGCTCCACGTGGCGCAGGTCGATCGACTCGTAGCCGAAGCCGACCTCGTCCGTCCCCCGCGCCCGCACCCGCGTGCGGTCGCGCCGGCGGGGGTCGATGCTCTCCGGAATCGGAACGCGGGCCACTACCCCCGGCCAGGGATCCGGTGGCCCGAAGCCTCCCTCTCCGTAGCGCGCCGCGAGCTCGTGCGCGCGCCCCGTCACGTGCTCCGGCACGTAGGCGTGCATCCAGATCACGGTGTCGGCCACACTCAGGTAGTCGCCGGCCCCGCCCATCACCAGGATCGTCGAGACGCCGGCCTCGCGGTGCAACTGGCGTACCCGGTCGATCAAGGGGACGATCGGCTCGGCCTCTGCCGGCACTAACTCACGCATCAGGTGGTCGCGGATCATAAAGTTGGTGGCGCAGGTGTCCTCGTCCATCAGCAGCAGCCGGCAGCCGACCTCCAGCGCCTCGAGGATGTTGGCTGCCTGTGAGGTCGACCCGCTCGCGTTGTCGCTGGTGAAGTCGGCCGTCGACTGTCCCAGCGGCAGGTTACGGATGAAGGAGCGGAGATCGACGCCCACCACTCGCCGGCCGTCCTCGGCTCGGATCTTCACCGCGTCGGCGCGCGTGACCACCCGCTCGCGGCCGTCGCCCGGGATGTGGTTGTAGACACCGCGCGCGAGCGCCTCCAGCAGCGTCGACTTGCCGTGGAAGCCACCGCCGACGATCAGCGTGACGCCTTCGGGGATCCCCATCCCTCGCACCCGTCCGCTGTGGGGCGTCTCCAACTCGACCGTGAGATCAGGCGGCGGCTGGAAGCGGATCACGCGGCCGGTCAGCGGCTCCTGGCTGACGCCGCTACGGCGCGGCAGCACGCCCCCCTCGCCGACGAAGGCGACCAGCCCGTGCTCCGGCAGCGCGGCGCGCAGTGCCTCGGCATCCTCGACGGTGGCGATAAAACGCTCGGCCTGCTCCAGGTCGGGCGGCCGCAGCCAGAGGGTGGCCCGAGCCACGGCTGGCACGGTCTCCACCAGGAGCTCGATCGCCTCGTCGCCGAGGATCGTGCGCCCGGCAGCCGGCAGCCCGACGGAGAGGCGAAGCTCGACCCGGTCAGGGAACACTCGACAGGCGGTACGTTCCAGCACTTCCTGCCCGCCAGCGTCGATCAGGATGAGGCCAGACTTGCCCGTGCCCCGCCGTCGCTGCCCCAGCGACGCGATGGCCCGCCGGGCACGGCGCGCCAGGAAGTCCTCCAGAGCGACCCGGCGGATACGGCCGGCGCACTCCGGCAGGACCAGATGTCGCCGCTCGACGATCAGCCGGACGCGCGAGGGCGAGGCGAAGGGATCGCCCTGAACATGATCGATCGCGAGCGCCACCTCGCCGTCCTGGTAGACACCACGGATCTCTTCGTAGGCCTTGTAGCCACGGCGGTCGATCCGCTGGAGGATCGACCGCAACACGCGAATGTCCCGCATGCCTCCTCCGCCCCATGTCGCTCTCGCTCTGCCTAGTATAGGCGGCGGGCGGGTCGTGGGCGATCGGTCGCGAACTTGCATGCAGGAGCACCGCGCGGCTGCTCGAGCGGCCGCGCGCAGCAACCGCGATCCGAACTGCGGAGCGCGAGCGCGTTACCCCTTCACCGCGCCGGCGGTCAGCCCAGCGATGATGCGCCGCTGGAAGATCAAGGTCAGCACGATCAGCGGCAGCGTCACGATCACCGTCGCGGCCATCATCTGGCCCCAGGGGATCTCGAAGCCTCCGCCGGTTTGCGGCGAGAAATAGAAGATAGCGAGCGTGATCGTCCGCTTATCCGGCGTCTGGGTGAAGGAGAGCGCATAGAGAAACTCGTTCCAGGCGGCGATGAAGGCCAGCAGTCCCGTCGTCACCAGCCCCGGCGCCGAGAGCGGTAGCATGATGCGCCAGAAGGTCTGGAAGGGGCTGGCTCCGTCCACGTAGGCGGCCTCCTCCAGGTCCCGCGGGAGCTGCCGGAAGAACGTCATCAGCACCCAGACGGTGAAGGGCAGCGTGAAGATGAGGTAGCTGTAGACCAGTGCTCCTAGCTTGTTGTACAGGCCGAACTGCGTGATCAGCGTGTAGAGCCCTCCGAGCACCGAGATCGATGGGAACATGGTCATCGAGAGGATGATGTAGCGCACCGGCGTGCTGCCGCGGAAGCGGAAGCGGCCCAGGGCATACGCACCCATCGCCCCGACCGCCAGCGAGAGCAGGGTCACCGTGCCGGCCACGATCGCGGAATTCAAGAGCGCCCGGCGGAATTGGCCGGTCGCCAGGACCTGCCGGAAGTTCTCCAGGGATGGATTCTCCGGCCAGTACACGACCGGCGTCGCGAACTGCACGGCATCGGGCACAATGGCCGAGCGGATAGCCCAGTAGAAGGGGAAGACGAGATAGATCGCGATGACAGCAAGGACCACGTAGAACAGGACACGCGAGAGGCGCCGTCGCGTGTCTTTCCGCTGCGCGCTGCCCAGCTTCATGTCTGCACCTCCACCTTCAGGGTGGTGACATAGGCGACCACGAAGATCGCGATGACGAGGAAGATCGCCACGCTGATAGCCGAGCCGTAGCCCACGTCGCTGAACGCGACGATGTAGTTCTGGGCGTACACGGCCATGGTCTGCATATCCGGGCGAGCGCCGAAGAGCACATAGAAGACGTCGAAGACACGGAGCGCGTCGAGCGTGCGGAAGATCAACGCCACCACGATGGCCGGCCGGAGCAGCGGCAAGGTGATCGTGAAGAACTGTCGGATTCTATTCGCGCCATCTACCGTCGCCGCCTCGTAGAGCTCGTCCGGGATGACCTGAAGCCCTGCCAGGAGCAGGAGCGCTACGAACGGCGTCGTCTTCCAGATATCGATCGAGGCTACTGCGATCAGCGAGGTATCGGGCCGGGCCAACCAGGCGATGTTCTGCTCGATCAGGCCGACCCGTTTCAGCAGGTCGTTGATGACACCGAAGATATCGTTGTACATCCACTTCCACATCTGGGCCGAGAGGACCGTCGGGATAGCCCAGGGCACCAGCATGGCGGCGCGCATCGGGCCGCGACCCGGAAACCGCGAATTCACGACGAGCGCGATCAGGAGCCCGAGCAGAAATTCGAGTGCGACCGTGATAACCGTGAATTGGACGGTGACTTTGACCGCCGTCCACCACAGGGAGTCACTAAGCAAGAAGCGATAGTTTTCGAGACCGACCCACTGTTCCGGCTCCAGCGCTCCGAGTCGCTTGTCGGTAAAGCTGAAGTACAGCGTCTGGGCGAGGGGGATCATGGCGACGGCGATCACGACGAGGAGTGCGGGTAACAGGAAGAGCCAGGCGAGCCAGGCCTGCCGCTCGGCAAGCGTCATCGTCCGCCAGCGGCGCAGCGGAAGCGCAGCTCGCCTCGGCTCAGCGATCGCGGGTCGACTCATCGCGACCTCCTTCCGTGGACTCGAGACGCATCAGGAGTTGCGGCTGCGGGTAAGGAGCGCGCGTGCTCCCCACCCGCTCATGCCCGCTCGGTGTTCTCAGGCTCGTATGAGCCCGGCGATGTCCACCCCCTCTAGCCGACGATCCGCTGCAAGCGCTGGGCCACTCCGGGCAACACCTGCGCCGCGTCCTGCCCGGTGAGGATCTGGTTTACGCCCTGGAAGACGATGGTCGAGACCTCGTTGTACCGCTCGCCCGTCTCCCGTGAGGGCCGGGTGACCCGTTCGACAGCCTCCATCGGCTCCAGGAACGGCATAGCCTGAAGAACTTCGGGTCTCGACGCCACATCCGGGATCGTCGGGACGAAACTCCCGAGCACCGCTCGCCAGGTCTGCACCTCGGGGCTCGTCATGTAGCGCACGAACTCGATTGCAGCCTCCGGCGCGCGCGAGTACATCGAGACGGCGAGCTGCCATCCACCGACTGTGCCGACGTGGGGATTCCCAGGTTGAGCCGGCAGCGGCGCGACGCCGACCATGTCTCGCACCGGGGAATCCTCGCCGGTCGCCAATGAGTAGACATACGGCCAGTTGCGCAGGAAGGCGGCGTTGCCGCCCTGGAACACCTGGCGCGAGTCCTCTTCCTGGTACGTGGTGACGCCCTGCGGAGCGATGGTACCGACCCAGCCACGCACCTTGTTGAGCATCTCCACAGCCTGCGGGTTGTTGATCGTGACCTGGCCATTTTCGATGAAGCGGCCGCCGCCGCTCGATGCCAGCCATTCCAGCGCGTTACAGGTCAACCCCTCGTAGGCGTTGCCCTGGAAGACGAAGCCGGCAAAGTTCGGGTTGGCTCCTCGCTCCCCCTCTAGGATCGTCTGGGCCATCTCTTCCAGCTCGTCCCAGGTCTCCGGAGGATTGCTGAAGCCGTACTTCTCCAGCAGATCGGTCCGGTAGTAGAGCATCCCGAAGTCGCCGAACCAGGGCATACCCACGAGCTTGCCGTCGACGGTGTTGTTCTCGATGATCGTCTCGTAATGCGCCTTCGCCTCCTCGCCCAGCGCCTGGCTCAGGTCAACCAGGTGCGGTGCAAAAGCGCCGGGCCAGATGACATCGATCATCATCACGTCGACGTCCGGCGACTGGGCGGAGAAGAACCGCTGGTAGGCCGCGTAGTTCTCGGTGGCGCTCTCGGGTTTGGGCACCACGTTGATGGTTATCCCCGTCGCCTCGCTGAAGGCGCCGGCCAGAGCCTGATCCATCTCCGCGCCGATGCCAACGGAGTCACCATAGTATGTCAACGTGGCTCCACTGTACTGGCTCGCCTGGTCGGCGTTGAACACCTCAGGCGGGTTGTCCATGGAGTAGGTCGTCTCAGGCGTCGTGATGAC
This sequence comes from Thermalbibacter longus, assembly GCF_023806485.1. Taxonomy (GTDB): domain Bacteria; phylum Chloroflexota; class Chloroflexia; order Thermomicrobiales; family Thermomicrobiaceae; genus Thermalbibacter; species Thermalbibacter longus. Next base: position 153,233 of record NZ_JAMSLR010000002.1, on the reverse strand, counting down.
GGTGGGAGTCCCGGCCGGGGTTTCCGCGGCGGTCGGAGTCTCAGCCGCAGCTTCAGTGGGGGTTGCCGTCGGCTGTACTGCCGGAGCCTGCGTCGGCGTCGCCTCTTCGCCCGCGCAGGCAGCTAGTAGGGCCGAAAGAGCGGGCACCGAAAGGCCGAGCGCCGCGGCTCGCCGGAGCACTTGCCGGCGAGAGAATCGCACGGCAAGTAGATCCGGGGCCAGCCGATCAGGTCGCATATCGCGCATTGCTCTGCTCCTCACGTTCGTACGGACAGATCTCCGAGTCCAGTACCCCTCCAACACCCTCACAGCACCGCTGTACCGGCTGAGTGGACTGGTCTCGTGTCCGGATCAGCACCTCCCTTCTCCCCGTGTGTAGAGGAAATACGTTGAGGCAACAGTCAGGGTCACAGGGTACTCGGGCTACGATTCACTGCTCTTCACCGGCTATCCTGAGCGCGCTCCGTGTCCAACCGAGCACGCCGCCTGGCGACGCGCGCCCTCCAACAAACCGTGTTCTCTTCGTGATCGTCCTGATTTCATCGCCTGGACGGTAACACGCGGAGGTGCAACTGTCAAGTCTCGGCATGCTCATCCCGTAAGGCCGATGATCACTCCCTCGTCCGGGCGCAGCAGGAGATCTCGATCGACCATCTCACCCTCGCGATCCAGATAGGTCGAGAGGACGACCGAGCCGCGCAGATCGATCTGGCCACAGGCGTAGCGGCGAACCCAGTGGCCGAAATTCAGCACGATCAGGAAGCGCCGCTCGCCGTCCTCGCGAAGGTAGGCGATTAGCTCGCCCTCAGCCGGCAGCGACCGGTAGCTGCCGATCGACAGCGCCGGCTCAGCGCGGCGGAGCGCGAGTAGCCGGCGGTGCAGCGTCAGGATCGATCGGGGATCGTCGCGCTGGGCCTCGACATTGCAGGTGGGATAGTCAGGAGACAGCGGGAGCCAGGGCTGGCCAAGGGTAAAGCCGGCGTTGGGCACGCTGTCCCACTGCATCGGCGTGCGCTCGGGGTCCCGGCCGAAGCCACGCCCCGCGGTCCTCTCGACGGGGTCCTGAATCGCCTCCGGCGGGATCTCGACGTTGACCATGCCGATCTCGTCGCCGTAGTAGATCGTCGGCGTGCCACGGAGCGTCAGGAGCAGCATGGTCGCGACGCGCGCCTGCGCCCTCCCCACGCGGCTGGCGATCCGCGGGCGATCATGATTGCCGAGGACCCAGTTGGGCCAGGCGCCACTAGGCAGCAAGGCCTCGTAGACATCGATCGTAGCCTGGATGCGCCGGGCATCCCAGGGCAGCAGCAGGAGCTGGAAGTTGTACGGCAGGTGAAGTTCAGGTTCGGAGAGGCCATAGTACGTGACCAGCCGTTCGACCGGGAGATAGATCTCTCCGATCAGCACGCGCTCGTCGTATTCGTCGGCCAGCCGTCGCATCATCGCCAGCACGGGATGGATCTCAGGACGGTCGGTGGTGAAGACGGGAAGCAGCCGGTGGTAGGGTGAATCTGTGGGCTTATAGTCGGGATTAGGCGGGTTATCCCGGAACTGGCCGTCCTTGATCAGGTGCCAGATGGCGTCCAGCCGGAATCCATCGACTCCGCGGTCGAACCAGAAGCGCATCGCATCGAGCATGGCGCGCTGGACGTCGGGATTACGCCAGTTGAGATCCGGCTGCTCTTTGAGGAATGCATGGAAGTAGTACTGGCCCGTCTCCGCGTCCCACTCCCAGGCGCTGCCCCCGAAGGCACTCAGCCAGTTATTCGGCGGTCCGCCGCCTGGCGCCGCATCGCGCCAGATGTACCAGTCGCGCTTCGGGCTCTGGCGCGACGAGCGTGACTCGAGGAACCAGGGATGCTGGTCGGAGGTGTGGTTGGCGACGAAGTCGAGGAGCACGCGGATGCCGCGCGCGTGGGCCTCACGCACGAGCCGGTCGAAGTCTTCCATCGTCCCGAAGACCGGGTCGATCCCGACATAATCCGAGACGTCGTAGCCGAAGTCGGCCATGGGCGAGGGGAAGATAGGAGAGAGCCAGATCGCGTCGACCCCGAGCCACTCAAGGTAATCGAGCCGGCTGAGGATGCCCGGCAAGTCGCCGATACCGTCATCATTGCCGTCCATGAAGGAGCGGGGATAAATCTGGTAGATCACCCCGCGCTGCCACCAGAGGTATTGCTCAGCACTCATCGGGACCTACTCACCTATCGGCCTCGCCAGCCAGACATTCCTAACACCAGGCCCGCTGGCGTCGTTTCGCCAGCGGGCCCATTCTCTACTCGTCCGTGAGCTCTCAGCGAGCCCGCGTGCTGCTTGTGCTCGCGGGCCTAATGGCTGGCCTCTCGCGCGCTGCGCACCCGGTTCACGACCAGGACCGTGGCCGTGGCCGCGAGGAAGACCAGCGGGATGTCGATCAGCAAGAACCCCCAGCTCAACGCGAGCTCCCCGCTGATGGCGCTTGCCGCAAAGCCGAAGAGCACGCTCAAAACGACTAGCGCGAGCACACGCACGCGGGGCTGAGCGATCCGGAAGGTGAGCAAGCCCAGCAGCACACCCGCTGCGATCGGGAAAAGCTCGTTCACTGCCTCCTCCCTTCAACTGGCTACAAACCCGGCAGTACCATCGCACGGGCGGACTCTCCTGTCAAGACGGCGTTGGTCGGTCGATTCCGGCCTCGACCTTGCGGCCGATCCAGGCCTCAGCGATGCGCGCCGCCTCGTTGTAGACGAGGCGGATCGGCATGCCGGTCCGCTCGTGGATGGCCAGGCAGTCGCGGTACTCCGGCACGGCATCGATCACCCGGCCACGCCAGAGCTTGAGCTTGATCCGCACATCTCCCCAGCGGGTCGCAATCTGCTCGGTGCGCCGCCCGGCCTTGACCCGATCGATCGGCAGCGCCCGCACGCCGAAGGTGGTCGAGTGCTCGATGAAGATACGCTCCAGCTCGGCCCGGTCGGTCGTCCGGCAGATGGCGCTCACCTTCGTCCCCGGGCGGCCGCGCTTCATGGTGATCGGCTCCAGCCAGGCATCGAGCGCGCCGGCCTCGAAGAGTCGATCCACCAGCGGCTCGAAGAACTCCGGGTTCATGTCGTCGATATTGGTCTCGAGCAGCAGCTCCTCCGGCCCCTCGTCGAACGGGCCGGCCGCTGCGCCGGCCGCCTCGCCGACCCACAGCCGGAGCGCGTTGGGCCAGGGGAGCTCGCGAGTCCCGAACCCGTAGCCGACCGCCTCCACGCGCATCGGCGGCTGCTCGAAGCGGGCCAGCGTGGCCAAGACCGCAGCCCCGGTCGGCGTCACCAGCTCGGCCTCCACCTCGAGCGGCCGCGTGGGAGCACGTGCTCCCGCCAGCAACGCGGCGGTCGCCGGAGCCGGGATCGGCAGCAGGCCGTGCTGGGTCTGGACGAAGCCGCGGCCGAGCGGCAGCGGCCCCGAATACAGCGCCTCGATGCCCAGCAACTCCAGGCCGAGCGCGATCCCGACAATGTCTACGATCGAGTCGACCGCACCCAGTTCATGGAAATGCACCTCGGCCGGTGGCACCCCGTGCACCTGCGCTTCGGCCTCGGCCAGCGCCTGGAAGACTGCCAGGGCCTGCCCGCGGGCGCGCTCGGGGAGCACGGCTCGCTCCAGCAGCGAGCGGATCTCTTGCCAGGCGCGGGCCGGCTGAGCTTCGGTGACGCTGACCGTTACGCGCGTACCGGTCAGCCCGTGCTGCTGGGCGCGATCCGCGGAGATCTCGTAGCCGCTGAGCTCCAACCCGGCGGCCAGCAGCTCGCGGAGCCGGTCGAGCGACAGGCCGGCGTCGACCAACGCGCCGAGCAGCATATCGCCGCTCGCTCCGGAGAAGGGATCGACGTAGCCGATACGCACGCCGTGCCTCCTCGTCGACGGTCCTTTACCACAGGTCGATCCGCGCCAGCAGAGCCCGAGCCTGCCCGCGGCCCTGGACATCCCGACACGCGCGGCGAACCCGAAACGCGCCGGAGCCCGGCAGCCTCTCGGTCAGGGACATGAACAGCCCCGGCAGAGCGCCCCGTTGCATCGCGAGGGCGACCGGCTGGTCGCTCTACGGACGGGCAGCCTCACCGTCCCCCAGCCCCCGCACCGCACGCGGATACCCTACTCGGCTTCACCCGGAGGGCCTGCGTCGAACGCCTGCCGCTCTTGGTCGGCGCGGAGCTGGCCACAGGCGGCCGCGATCTCGACGCCGCGGGAGTAGCGCACGGTGGTCGAGATCCCGTGCCGGCGCAGGATCTCGGCGAAGCGCTCGATCCGCTCGGGGGAAGGCCGCTCGAACGAGGGCTCGGCCGGCGTGGGGTTGAGCGGGATCAGGTTCACGTGGCAGAGCAGGCCGCGCAGCAGCCGTGCCAGCTCCTCGGCCGTCTCATCCTGATCATTGACCCCCTTGATCAGCGTGTATTCGAAGGACAACCTCCGGCCGGTCCTGGCGACGTAGCGCCGGCAGGCGGCCAGCAGCTCAGCGACCGGGTAGCGGCGATTGAGCGGGACTAGCCGCGAGCGCAGCTCGTCGTTCGGCGCGTGGAGCGAGACCGCCAGCTTGACCTGGTACGGCTCCTCGGCTAGCCGGTCGATGAACGGCACGAGGCCGGAGGTGGAGAGCGTGATCCGCCGCGCGCCGAAGTTCATCCCGGCGGGCTCGTGGAGGATGGCCACCATCTTCCTGGTCGCGTCGTAGTTCTGGAACGGCTCGCCCATGCCCATCACGACCACGTTCGTCAGCGGCCGTCCACGCTCGCGTGCCCAGCGGGCGGCGAACACGACCTGGCTGACCATTTCGCCGGCGCTCAGGTTGCGGATCAACCCGGTCATGCCAGTAGCGCAGAAGGCACAGCCGACCGCACAGCCGATCTGGCAGGAGACGCAGACGGTCGTGCGGTCAGGGTAGAACATCAGGACGGTCTCGACGTGCTGCCCGTCGAAGGTGCGGAACAGGAACTTCTGCGTCTCGCCGTCGTCCGTGCTGACCTCGCGCACCAGGGTCAGGGTGGTCAGCGGCAGCGTCTGGGCCAGCTCGGCGCGCAGCGGCTTGGGCAGCACGGTCATAGCCTGGTAATCGAGCGCGAGTTGCTGATACGCCCAGTGGAAGAGCTGCCGCGCCCGGTAGCGCGGCTGGCCGCGCTCGACTAGCCACCCCTCGAGCTCGGCCAGCGTGAAGTCGTGCAGGGTCGAGGGGCGCCGGCTGCGCGGCAGCGCTGGCCGTGCGCGCAGAAGATGGGTTGTAGATCGTGTCGCCGCCGCCATCGGTAGGCTCACCTATCTAGACTGCATCGGAGCAGAAGTGTACCACCAGGGTTGCTCAGGCCGGATGCCGGCCTGCCGCCGCGTCGTGCTGCCCGAGCCGGGCCCGGAGCGCGGCGATGCGCTCGCGGTAGTGCCCTTCGCTGTACGCCTGCAGGAAGCGCGGGAGGCGTTCCCCTCTGCTGAGGTGCCACTGGCGAAACGCCAGGTCGACCAGAAGTTCGTCGAGCTGGCGCTGGAGCAGCCACGCCCGCAGCCCGCCGCGTCTCAGCGCCCGCCACAGACGGCGTCGCCGTGCCCAGGGACGGGCCAGTATTTCGAGATCTTCGGGCAATGCCGTGCCCTGCTCCACCTCATCGGCGAGCTGCTGGCGGATAATGCGGGCCGCCCGCCGCCCGCCGACCACCGAGAGGACGATCAGGGTGAGCAGTCCGGGTACCGTCAGCGCGAGCGGCAAGCCGAGCACGAGTCCCAGTGTGAGGAGCGGGTTCTCCTGAGCCAGGTTCGTGATCTGCAGCAGCGTCGAGGCGCCATTCCACAGCGCATGGAGCAGGATAGCGATGGCGAAGCCGGCAATCGGCCACAGCAGGCGGCGCTTACCGACGGCGGCCTGGCGGTAGAGCCCCAGCCCGATGCCAGTCGCGCTGGTGAACAGGGAGTGCGCCAACCCACCCAGCACGCTGCGCAGGAAGAACAGCACGCCGACACCGACCAGCCCGCCTTCCAGATATGCGCCTGAGAAGTAGAGGACGTTTTCGACCATGGCGAAGCCGAGCCCGACCAGCGCCCCGTAGACGATCCCGTCGACAATGTCATCGAACTCGTGGCGCGCCAGCAGGAACAGCAGGGCCAGCGCGCTGCCCTTCGCAGTCTCCTCGACGATCGGCGCCACAACGGATGCGCCGAGGAGATCCGCGACGCCGCCTCCCAGCACTGCCGCCAGGGCGGCTCCGGTGAGTACCTCGATGAGCGCTGAGACGAGGACGGCGACGAACGCACCCCAGAAGAAGGCGGCACCCAGGAGCACCGCCGGCTCCGGCTCGCGCGGGTCCAGAGCGAGGATCAGGGCAGCATAGGCCGGGACCAGCAGAACAGCAGCGAGGCCAGCCACCACCAGGGCGACCAGCGGGATGGCGAGCAGGAGAAAGCCGGCGACGACGACGGCGCTCAGCAGGATGATCCAACCGGCACACCCTAGGAGCAGCCAGCGCAGGCTGCGATCCAGCACGCTCAGCCGCGGGGCAGCGGCCCCTGCTCCCTCCGCCATCGTCTGCGCTCCGATCCCCACCCCGTGGATACCGGGATCGCCGCCAAGCGTACCCGCAGACCCATCGCCGCTCAATACCGCTCGCCAACCGGCTCGAGCACTTCGACGCTGGCTACCTCCTGGCCGAGCCGCTCCAGCTCAGCGCGCAGTTCCTCCTTACGCGCTCGCCCTCGCTCGACGATGACCACCACGCGCCGCTCGGGAATCTCCCCTTCGACCTCGAGCACGCCGGTACAGCGACGGAGCTTCCTCTGGATTCTCCGGTAGCACCCTTCACAGTGGATCGTCGGGACCGTGAACACGTAGGCCATGCGCGGTGGCGGAGCGGGCTGAGTCGAAGGCCTGGGCCGGGGCAGAAGCCGGCCGGCGAAGGAGTGTCCCAGCACCAGGCTGACGCTAACTGCCATCGCCCCCATCGCCCAGACCGGCGTGACGAGCCCAGTCACGGCGACCGCGATGCCCGCTCCATTGAAGACCAGAGCCAGCGCGACGTTCGCGGCCGTCAGCCGATAGCTCCGGCGGGCCAGCTCATAGGCGTCGACGAGCGCCGAGAGGCGGTCGCCGATGAGCACGATGTCGGCCGCTTCGATGGCGATGTCGGTCCCAGCGCCGATCGCGATGCCGACGTCGGCCTGCATGAGCGCGGGGGCATCGTTGATGCCGTCGCCGACCATCGCGACGCGCACACCCCCGTGCTGGAGCTCGCGGATGGCTGCCGCCTTGTCCGCAGGCAGCATCTCGGCCCTCACCACCTCGATCCCAGCGGCGGCCGCCACCGCGTTCACCACGCGACGATGATCCCCCGACAGCAGGATCGGCTCGATCCCTCGCCGCCGGAACGCCTCGATCGTCGCGCGAGCATCAGCCTTCACCCGGTCCGCGAGCCCGAGCACACCGGCAGCCTGGCCATCGATCGCCACCAGGACGGCAGTCTGGCCCTCGCGCTGGACGCGCTCGACCAGGGGATGCAAGGGAGTGAGGTCGATCCCCTGCTCTGCCAGGAAGCGCGATGTACCGACGAGGACGTCATGCCCTTCGACCCTTGCCCGGACTCCTCGCCCGGGTTCGGCTACGAACCCTTCAGGCTCGCTGAGCCGGATGCCCTGCTGGCGGGCAGCGCTCACGATCGCTCGAGCCAGCGGGTGTTCGGACGGGTGCTCCGCGCTCGCGGCCAGCTTCAGGAGATCGCTCGGCGTGCCGGCCAGGGCGTGGCAACCGGCGAGCGCAGGCTTCCCCTCCGTGAGCGTACCGGTCTTGTCGAAGGCAATGGCGCGCACGTTGCGGAACACCTGGAATGCCTCCCCTGAGCGCATCAGGATGCCGCGCGCCGCCGCCTCGCCCGAGGCGCGGATGAGCGCGAGCGGTGTCGCCATGCCCAGCGCGCAGGGGTACCCCATGATCAGCGCGCCGAGCGCGGCGAAGCTCGCCCGGAGGAGGTCGACGTCGCCGGAGACCAGCCAGCTCCCGGCCGCCCAGAGGAGCAAGCCGAGCACGCTCGCGCCGAACACGGTGGGCACGTAGACCAGGAGCACCTGATCGACGAGCCGCAAGATCCCTGGCTTCATCGCCCGCGCCTCGGCGACCTGCCGGGCCACGCTCTGGAGGAACGTGTCGGGCCCGACGCGCGTCACCTGAACGACCAGTGCCCCAGTCAGGTTGAGCGCGCCGCCGATGACCTCGCTGCCGGGCAGCTTGTCCACCGGCACCGACTCGCCCGTCACCAGGCTCTCATCGACCGACGAGGCTCCCTCCACGACGCGGCCGTCGACCGGGATCCGCTCGCCGGGGCGGATCCGCACGAGATCGCCGACGGCCAGCCGGTCGACCGGCACGGTGACCTCGCTGCCGTCCGCCGCGACCCGACGGGCGACCGGTGGAACGAGCGCGAGCAGCCGGCGTACCGACTGGGACGCCCGCAGATGGACGAGGACCGATGTATACCCGCCGATCAGGTGGAACGCCAGGACGAACACCGTCGCGCCGAAGAACTCGCCCGCCGGGAGAGCCGGCAGCGCCAGCCCGACGAGCCCGCCGCCGAGCCCGGCGAGCGCCGAGGCCGACGCGAGCACGTCCTGGTTGAGGATACCGCGGCGGACCGACTGCCACCCGTTGCGGGCCACGATGAACCGTGCCGGCCCGCCGACCGCATACAGCGCGAGAGCCGCCATGATGAGCATGCGAGTCCGGCTCGGCCCGAAGAGCGCGCTCGCCAGCATCAGCGCCGACGCTGCCGCGAGAAGGATCGCCGCCTGCAGCGCCTTGCGCCGCGCGATCGCAAGCTCCCGCTCCTCTTCGAGTAGCGCCAGCCTCTCATCAGGCGCCCGGACTGAGAAGCCGATCGCCTCGAGCGCGGCTTCGATGGTCGCCGGGGCGACTCGCTCCGGGTCGTACTCCACGAGCACCTCCTCGTGGGCGATGCTCGCATGGACCGAGCGCACGCCGTCGAGTCGCCCGACCGCCCGCTCGATCGAGGCGGTGCACAGCGAGCAGTGCATCCCACCGACCTTGAGGTGGAGCTTCTTCGTGCGCCGGCCGTTCGCCAGCAGCGCTGCGTCCGCTGCCGACGCCTGCGAATCGACCGGCTGGGGCGAGAATCCCGCGTTCATGGCCCGTATCTCCGTGGATCAAACCCACTCGAGCAAAGAGCAGCCTGCTCGGTCGAGCGAGGAACCGGTGCCTGAATCCGACTCGCTCGCTCTCCCTCACCTGGCCAGCCTACACCTTCCAGTGCACTGGAAGGTCAAGTCCCTTGAGCTCGTGGGGTACGCGGGATCAGCCGCGGGCGCGGCCCGGCCGTCGCGCCGGAGTGGGCGCCCCTCGCTTCGATGAGCCGCTGGTCATCCTGGTGTTCGAACGTGGTCGCGTCAGCGCTGGGGGCGAGGGGCGACCGGCGCACGGGCCGTCGTCACGTGGAGTTCCGGCCTCGCGTCTTCGATCGCCGGACAGACGCCGTCACCGGCCTCCGACTGTGGCGTCCGCGCCGCGCGCTCGACCAGCGCCGCCAGCTCGGAGCGCAGCCGCTGCAGCTCGCGGATCTGGCGGTCGATCTCGGCGAGCCGCTGCTCAGCCAGCTCGCGGACTCGGCAGCAAGGCCGGCTCCCCGCGCTGTGGAGCGCCAGGATATCGCGAATGGCGTCGAGCGGCAGGCCGAGGGACTGCGCCCGCCGGATGAAGCGCAGCCGCTCGAGGTCGCGCGCTCCGTAGACACGGTAGCCGTTCGGCAACCGCGCTGGCTCAGGCAGCAGGCCGATGGCCTCGTAGAACCGGATGGTCCTGGAGTTGACGCCGGCTCGCCTGGCTAGCTCGCCGATCCGAAGATGGGTCGTCTCGCGTCGTTTACTCATCGTGAGCCCGCCTCGCGCTGTGATGTGAACCTGGCGTGGCGCCCGGCATTCGATCCACGGCATGATTGTTCCACTGGGAGGTGCACGCGTCACGGCAGATCATGACCGGAGGGAGTCGGATGGATCTCCGCTCGATCCAGCGGCCGCTCAAAGAGCGGTATCGTAGCGACCCGGAGGCAGCCAGGATCACGCTGCGGGCGACCGGCAGCCAAGTCGATACCCCGCTGAGCTGCTCGGTCGACATCGGCCGCGCGATCTACCAGGCCGAAGCCCACGCCGGGGTGGGCGGCTCGGGGACGGCCGCGTGCTCGGGAGACCTGCTGCTCGGGGCGCTGGCAGCCTGCGCACAGCTCACCTGCCAGATGGTCGCCACCGCCATGGGCATCCCCTTCGAGCGCATCGAGGTGACCGTCGAGGGCGATCTCGACCTGCGCGGCACGCTCGGCATTGCCCAGGACGTGCCGGTCGGCTTCCAGGCGATCCGGGTCCGCTTCGATGTCGAGGCACCCCAGGCCACTCCCGAGCAGCTCGAGGCGCTGCGCGAGAAGACCGAGCAGTACTGCGTGGTCATGCAGACGCTGCTGAATCCGCCGCCGGTGGAGACCCGCTGGAGCTGAGCGGGGCTCACCCGTACAGCTCGCTCAGCTTCTCGATGCTGAAGTCGGGCGACTGGCAGACCTCGATGATGCGTCGCTCGCGCGCCTCGACCTCCTTGGCCGCTCGGAAGAGGTCCGGCGCGATCTCGAGCGGGATCTGGATCACGCCGTGCTTGTCGCCGTGCAGGAGGTCGCCGGGATGGACCGTCAGCCCGCCGACCTCCACCGGCGTGCCGATCTCGACCACGTGGACGTAGGCGTGCGAGACGTGCACCTGGGAGGCGAACAGGTGGAAGCCGAGCTGCTCCACCTCGTCCAGGTCGCGCACGCCGCCGTTGGTCACCGTGCCGACACAGCCGAGCGCGCGGTGGATGTTGGCGTTCACCTCACCCCAGAAGGAGCCGACCGGCGGGTCGTCGAGGTCTTGAATCACGACGACGCGTGGTTCCGGGATCGAGAGGATGTACTCCCACATCCGGCGACGCGGGATGGCCGCCCCAGGGGCCGGCGGCTCGGCTGCCCGGATCTTGGCCGTCACAGCATAGCCCACCATCACGCCCAGGCCGGGCAGCATGCAGCGCACGCTGGCGTCCATGAACCCCTGGTTCCGCGGCCGGAGGTTGAACGTCTCGATCGCGTTCGCGACGGTTGGTGTGTTGAGCGTCTGGAGCGCCCGGAGCACCGCCGGGCTGAGCGGTCCCTGCGCCACCCTGTCCCCCTCTCGATTTTGCCGTCACGCCAGCCACCGCGCGAGCGGCCGGTCGTCCCTGCACCCTAAACGCGCCGTCTGTCTCGCGCATCGATTTCGGCGAGGCCGGCAAGAAACCCAACATCCCAAGGCCTCGCTGCTCAACCGGCCAGGAACCATTTCCTGGCCTGAGCTGCTGACGGGTAGAATGCGGGTTGAGCTCTTGGCGATCACCTGGTTCGCTCGCATGGCCGCGCCGTCCTCGTCGAGCCAGGCACAAGCGGGCTCGTGGCCCATCCTACCAGGCTGCATGCGTCTCGGAGAAGGGTCGAGCGGTCTTGTCGGCGGTCGCGGTCTTATCGCTGGTCTGGAGAGGTCGAGGATAGACAGGGAAGCGCGTGGCGAGCGGTCTTCTTCCGGGAAGGGGGTGAGCTATGACCGCACCTGAGGACGTTGCCGGGTTGCTGGACCGAATGCGCGTCAACCTGCGCCAGGCCGGTATCCAGGTCGCTGACGAGACGCTGGAGCTGGTGGCCCAGCGCGGGTTCCTCTCGACACCCCTGGCATTCCAGCAGATCGTCGAGGAGGCCCCGGCGGATATTACTCCGGACTATCTGGATCTGGCAGGCCAGAGCCTCGGCGACGCAGCCCAGCCAGCACGCACGACCGGGGAGCAACCCGTCGCACCCCCGGCGACTGCGGCAGCCCGCGAGCCTGGCTATCCGACCCTCGCGGAGCTGGCGGCCCGGCTCCGCCGGCGCGAGGTCTCCTCGGTCGAGCTGACCGAGCAGGCACTGGCCCGGATCCAGGAGCGCGACCCGGTCCTGAACGCCTTCCAGCTCGTGCTGGCCGAGGAGGCGCTGGCTGCCGCCCGGCAGGCCGACCGCGAACTCGGGGCAGGCCAGGATCGCGGGCCGCTCCACGGCATCCCGATCGCGGTCAAGGATCTCCTGGCCGTGGCCGGCACGGCCACGACCGCCGGCTCGAAGATCCTTGCCGGTTGGCGGACCGACTTCGACGCGGCGGCCGTCGAGCGGCTGCGCGCAGCCGGCGCGGTGATCGTGGGCAAGACGCGCCTCTCGGAGTTCGCCTACTCCGGGGCCTCGAACAACGCCCACTACGGCCCCACGCGCAACCCGTGGAACCTCGACCACGATACCGGCGGGTCGAGCAGTGGTTCGGCCGCGGCGGTCGCGGACGGGATGGCGGTCGCGGCGCTCGGTTCCGACACCGGCGGCTCGATCCGGATCCCGGCCGCGTTCTGCGGGCTGGTCGGGCTCAAGCCGACCTTCGGCCGGGTCAGCCTGCACGGGGCGATCCCCCTCGCCTGGTCGCTCGACCACCTGGGACCGATGACACGGAGCGTCGCCGACGCCGCGATGCTCTTCCAGATCCTGGCCGGGCCCGACCCGCGGGACGGCCGGACACGATCGGTTCCCGTACCCGATGTCGAGGCCGCCTTGCGCGGAGGCGTCGAGGGGCTACGCGTCGGCGTGCTGCGCGACGACGGCAGCGGTGAACCGCTGGGCACGCCGGAGGCGCTGGATGCCTGGCGGGCCGGGCTAGCGGCCCTGGAGCGGGCAGGCGTGACCCTCGTCGAGCTGGATCTCCCCGAGCTGAGCCGGCTGCGGGTGCTCAACACAGCCCTCATCGCTCAAGAGGCGGTCGCCTTCCACCTGCCCTGGCTGCGCGAGCGGCTGGAGGACTATGGCGAGTTCATGCGCCTGCGCATCCTCTCGTCCTTCGCCTACGGGCCAGCCGATTTCGTCCGCGCCCAGCAGCTCCGCCACGAGCTCCGCCGGCGCTGCGAGCAGGTCTTCGACCAGGTCGACCTGCTGAGCACGCCGACCGCGCCGTACGGCGCCCCGGAACTCGGCGATCCGGCCCGCAACTCCTGGTTCACCGCTCCCTTCAACGCGCTCGGCTGGCCAGCGGTCACGGTACCAGTCGGGCTGACGGGCAGGCGACTACCGCTGGGTCTGCAGCTCGCCGGGCGTCCCTGGGACGAGGCAACCGTCCTGCGGGCAGCCGCAGCGGTCGAGGCGGCAGGACTCTGGCCGGGTGGGATCCCCTGAGGGGGGGCCGAGTCCGCCCGCGCCTTGACAGCGCCAGAAGCCGTCGCTTATGCTGGTGTCGCTATGGGCGCGAGGCGTGGCCAGTACCAGTGCACCGTGTGCATCAGCCACCACGTTCACTTTAGCCCGCCGGCGTTGCCGGTGGGGCACGCGGTGCTGGCCCGGTAAGCGTGTAGCCCTCAACCGGCGACGTCGGCGAGCAGAGGTGTATGCCTCTGCTCGTTTGTTTGCTCGATAAGCTCCCCTGGAGCGAGGAGACACAGCAGGGCAGGGAGGTGACGGTCTTGAGCGGTGAGGTCGAGCGGATCAGGCAGCAGGCGCTGGCCGAGCTCCAGCAGGCTAGCTCAACAACAGCGCTGGCCGAGTGGCACGGTCGTTACCTGGGACGGCGAGGCGAACTGACCCAGCTCATGCGCCGGATCAGCCAGGTTCCGCCGGAGGAGCGGCCGGCCTACGGGCAGGCGGTCAACGCCCTCAAAGAGGAGCTCACAGCCCGGTTCGAGCAGCGCGAAGCGGAGGTCAAGCGAAGCGAGCTCAGCCAGCGGCTCGCAGCCGAAGCGGTCGATGTCACCCTGCCCGGCCGCCCGGCGGACGTAGCCGGGCTACACCCGGTCACCCAGATGATCCGCGAGGTGACGACCATCTTCAACCACCTCGGCTTCCAGACGGTCGAGGGGCCGGAGGTCGAGTACGGCTACTACGCCTTCGACGCGCTCAACATCCCGCAGGACCACCCGGCGCGCGATGTCTGGGATACGATCTTCATCGTCTCCGATCAGAAGGAGATCGTGCTGCGGCCGCACACGTCGCCCATGCAGATCCGTACGATGGAGCGACGCCAGCCACCGGTACGCGTCGTCGTGCCCGGCCGCTGCTACCGCTTCGAGGCGGTCGACGCGACCCACGAGTGGCACTTCCACCAGATCGAGGGCCTGGCCGTCGACGAGCACATCACGATGGCCGACCTCAAGGGGACGCTGGCCGAGTTCGCGCGCCAGCTCTTCGGCCAGGAGCGCAAGGTGCGCTTCCGCTGTGACTACTTCCCGTTCGTCGAGCCGGGGGTCGACTTCGCGATCGACTGCATGTTCTGCCGCGGCGAGGGCTGCCGGGTCTGCAAGGGGACGGGGTGGATCGAGATCTTGGGCGCCGGCATGGTTCACCCGCAGGTGCTGCGCAACGTGGGCTACGATCCGGAGCGCTACACCGGCTGGGCCTTCGGCATGGGCGTCGAGCGACTGGTGATGCTGAAGTACGGGGTGCCCGACATCCGGCTGTTCTACCAGGGCGACCTCCGCTTCCTGGCCCAGTTCAACCGGGCACTCGCCTGAGGGTCGCCGGAGCACGGGGTAGCTTGCAGGACACCCGGACAGGACTCTTAGCAGTTCGCGAGAGGATGGCACGCGCACGATGAAGGTACCGGTCAGGTGGCTCAAGGAGCTGGTTCCCACCGACCTGAGCGCCCGCGAGATCGCCGAGCGGCTGACCCTGGCGGGCCTGGAGGTCGAGGCGATTACCGAGATCGGCTCGACCTGGGACAACATCTACGTCGGGATTGTCGAGCGCGTCGATCCGCACCCGAACGCCGACCGGCTGGTGCTGGCGACCGTAGACGCCGGAGCGCACCGGTTGACGGTCGTGACCGGCGCGCCCAACATCGCGCCGGGCCAGAAGGTGGCGCTGGCGCTCCCAGGAGCCACGCTCTACGACGGCCACAGCGAGGAGCCGAAGTTGATCACCCTCAAGCCCAGCACGATCCGCGGCGTGCGCTCCGAGGGCATGGTCTGCTCGGAGAAGGAGCTGGGGCTCTCCGACGAGCACGAGGGGATCATGGTTCTTCACGCCGACGCGCCGGTCGGGGTACCGCTGCGGGAATACCTCGGCGATCAGGTGCTGGAGCTGGAAATCACGCCCAACCTGGTGCACGCCTTCTCGGTCGTCGGGGTGGCGCGCGAGCTGGGCGCGCTCGTCGGGCAGCGCGTGCGCTATCCGGAGCGCGCGCCGCTGCCGGTCAGCGGGCCAGAGGGATTGGTGACGATCGAGGCACCGGATCTCTGCTACCGGTTCGTCGGCGTGGTGATCGAGGATGTGACTGTCGGCCCCTCGCCCTGGTGGATGCAGCAGCGGCTGCAGGCCGCCGGCATGCGCCCGATCAACAACGTGGTGGACATCACGAACTACGTGATGCTGGAGTGGGGCCAGCCGCAACACGCTTTCGACCGCGATCGGCTGCGCGAGGGGCGTATCGTCGTCCGCCGGGCGCGGCCGGGCGAGACGCTGGAGACCCTCGACGGGGTACTCCGCGAGCTCGACCCCGACACGCTGGTGATCGCCGACGCCGAGCGGGCAGTCGGCATCGCCGGAGTGATGGGCGGCCTGGAGAGCGAGATCACCGAGCAGACGCGGACAGTGCTGCTCGAGACCGCCAACTTCGAGATGCGCAGCATCCGCCGCACGGCACGGGCGCAGCGGCTGCGTACCGAAGCCTCGGCCCGCTTCGAGCGCGGCCTGGATCCCAACCTGGCCTGGGAGGGAGCCACCCGCGCCGTCGCGCTCTTCCAGCAGCTCATCCCCGGCTGTCGCGTGACCGCGGTCGTCGATCTCTACCCGAACCCGCGCCTGCCGCGCCAACTCTGCATGCCGCGGAGCGAGATCCCGCGGCTGCTCGGCGTCGACTTCCCCGACGAGGTCGTGCTCGACGTCCTCGACCGGCTCGAGTTCCAGCCGGAGCTACGCCAGGAAGACGGCCGAGCGGTCATCGTCGTGCAGGTGCCGACCTACCGGAGCGACGTCACCATCGCGGCCGATCTGGTGGAGGAGGTCGCCCGTGTCATCGGCTACCACGAGCTGCCGGAAGCGCTGCCGCTCGGGCGCACGGTGCCGGTGGAGATCTCGCCAGAGCTCCGGCTCGTCCGGGCGGTTCAGGACACGCTGGCAGCTACCGGCCTGACCGAAGTGATCACCTACCCGATGGTGGACGAGGCCGCGCTGCGCGCGCTGCTGCCCGGCGCCGCCACCTTTCCGGATCGCTACGGCTTCTACCCGCGCCCGGAGCACGAGCTGGTGCGCGCGGTCAACCCGATCCGGCCCGAGTGGGCTATCATGCGCCCGTCGCTGCTGCCGTCGCTGCTCCGCAGCGCGGGGGAGAACCTGAAGTTCAACCGCGCGGTGGCCATCTTCGAGACCGGCAAGGTCTACCTGCCGCGCGGCCTGGACGAGCTGCCCGACGAGCGGCGCACGCTCGGCTGCCTGCTGGCCGGAGCCCGCCACCTGCGCGACCTCTACCAGGAAGAGCGGCCAGTCGACTACTTCGACCTCAAGGGCGTGCTCGAGGCGTCGCTGCCACGGATCGGCGTGCCTGAAGCCCGCTTCCGCCCACTCACGCATCCCAGCCTGCACCCCGGCCGGGCTGCCGAGATACTGGTCAAGGGACAGCCGGTCGGCATCCTCGGTGAGGTACACCCCGAGGTGGTCGAGGCGTTCGAGATCGATCCGGACACCCGCGTCGTCTTCGCCGAGATCGACCTGCAGCGGCTCCTGGAGATCGGCCTAGAGCCGCCGCGACTGCGGCCCGTCTCGCGCTACCAGCCGGTAGACCAGGACTTCGCGGTCGTGGTGGACGAAGCGACGCCGGCCGTCGAGGTCTCCGACGCGATCGTGGCCGGCGCCGGCCCCCTGGCCGTGTCCGTCCGGCTGTTCGACATCTACCGCGGGCCGGCTATCCCAGCGGGCAAGAAGAGCCTGGCCTTCCGCGTGACCTTCTCCGCACCCGACCGCCCGCTCTCCGACGAGGAGCTGGCACGCCTGCGCGAGCGGATCGAAGGGCACCTGCGGCGACGGGTGAAGGGAGAGCTCCGCCGGTGACCGACACGGGCGCGCTCCCCTCCCAGCGCGAAGCGACCACGCCGGTCGAGCGGCTGCGCGGCATGCAGGATGCCGGCCCGGAGGCGTACCGTAGCCGGCGCACCGTGCTCGAGCGACTGCTCGACGTGCTCGGACGTCACGGGTACCAGCTCATCGAGACGCCGGTGCTGGAGCCGACCGAGCTGTTCCTGCGCAAGTCCGGCGCCGAGCGCATCGCGCAGATGTACGCCGTTACCTACCGGAACCGCGAGATCGCGCTGCGCCCCGAGCACACCGCCTCGGTGCTGCGTTATTACGTCGAGTCGCTGCAGACCGAGCCGCTGCCGCTACGGTTAGCCTACGCCGGGCCGGTCTTCCGCTACGAGCGGCCGCAGGCCGGGCGAAGCCGGCAGTTCACCGAGGTCGGCTGCGAGCTGCTCGGCGCTCCCGGGCCGGCCGGCGACGCCGAGGTGATCCACCTGGCCGCCGAGGTGCTGGACGCGGTCGGGATCCGGCCGCGCATCGTGGTCGGCCACGTCGGCATCGTGCTCGACTTCCTGAGCCGCCTCCCGCTCCGCCAGCGAGTGCGCGACTGGCTGCTCTGGAGCATGGAACGCCTGCGCAAGGGCCAGCCGGTGGATCTGGAGCCGGAACTGGCCGGACTGACGGGCAGCGGACGGCTGGCCGAGCTCTACCAGGAACTCGGATCCTCCCTGCGCGGCGTCTCCGGCGAGCAGCTCGAGCGCTGGGTGCTAGCGATCCTCCAGGAGACCGGCGTGCAGATGGCCGGCGGCTCGCGCACGCCCGAGGAGATCGTCAGCGGTGTGCTGGCCAAGTTGAACCGCTCGCACGACGTCGACGTCGTCCGGCGGTCGTTCGCCTTCGTGCGCGACCTGGCCGCCATCCACGGCCCGCCGGACGAGGCGATCCCAGCGCTGCGAGCGCTCATCGAGCGGCACGAGCTGGATCCGTCGCCGATCGCGCAACTGGAGACTGTGCTCGACCTGCTAGTCGCCTACGGCATCGAGCGCGACCGGATCGAGCTGAGTCCAGGGATGGCGCGCGGGCTGCACTACTACACCGGCGTCCTCTTCGAGGTCTACGCCGCCGATCAGCCCTCGCTCCAGCTCTGCGGCGGCGGCCGCTACGACGACCTGGCGCAGGTGCTCGGGGCACGCGCGCCACTGCCAGCCTGTGGATTCTCCTGCGGGCTGGAGCGGATCGCCGAGGCAGCCACGTTGCCGCCACCGGCAGCGCCCGAGGTCACGCTGGTCGCTCCGGCCGTGCCGGAGGCGCTGGCGCGGGCAGCCGAGGTCGCCGAGGCGCTGCGTACTGCCGGGCAGGTCGTCGAGCTCGACGTCCGCGGCCGCTCCGCTAGCGCCAACCGTCGCTATGCCCGCCGCCGGGGGATTCACCGGCTCGTGCTGGTTCACGCGGACGGTGAGGTACAGACTGAGATGCTCTCCGGCAAGGGAAACGACCGTGAGTGAGCCGCTGCGTCTCGCGATCTCGTCAAAGGGCTCCTACGAGGAGGAAACCCTCCGCTTTCTGGAATCCGCCGGCCTCGGCATCTGGCGACCCAACCCGCGCCAGTACGTCGGCAGGGTCAGCGGGCTCCCAGGCGTCGAGGTGCTGTTCCAGCGCACGGCCGACATCATCCACAAAGTCGCCGATGGCAGCGCCGACCTCGGTATCACCGGCTACGACCTGGTAGCCGAGCATGCCGGCGACGACCCGAACGTGATCGTCGTGATCGACGACCTGGGATTCCGGCGCTGCGAGCTGGTGCTGGCCGTGCCCGAAGGATGGCTCGACATCACCACCATGGCCGACCTGGCCGATCTCTCTATCGACTTCAAACGCTCTGGCCGCTCGCTGCGCGTAGCCACCAAGTTCCCGAACCTGACGCGCGATTTCCTCTACCGCCACGGGGTGAACTACTTCACCCTGGTCGACTCGCACGGCGCGCTCGAGGTGGCGCCGGCACTCGGCCACGCCGACATCATCAGCGACCTGACCGAGACCGGGGTGACGCTGCGCGAGAACCGCCTGCGCGTCCTCGAGGGCGGGGTGATCCTGCGTGCCCAGGCCTGCCTGATCGCGTCGCGCCGGGGGCTGCGCGCCGCGCCCACCAAGCTGGAGCGCGCCCGGGCCATCGTCGAGCTCATCGAGGCCCGGCTGCGCACCCGGCGCTACCGCGTCGTCACCGCCAACGTCCGGGGAGCGAGCGAGGAAGACGTCGCCCGCCACGTGACGGCGCAGGGAGCCACCGCCGGCGAGCGGGGGCCGACCATCGCCCGGGTCTACCCGAAGGCGGGCGACTCCAGTGGGGGGTGGTACGAGGTCACGATCATCGTGCCCAGCGACCTGCTCCTGGCGGCGGTCGATCACCTGCGCCGCGCCGGCAGCAGCGGGATCACCGTCTCCTCGCCGGACTACGTGTTCGATAGCTGCTCAGAGGCGTTCGAGCGCCTGTGTGCTGCGCTGCGGGAGGAAGCATGAGCCAGGGATTGCCCGTCCGCGTCTTCGAGGATCTCGAGCAGGCGCGGAACTTCTTGCTGCGCAGCCGGCGGCTCGAGCAGGTAGAGCTGCCACCGGCGGTGCGGCAGAAGGTGCGCGAGGTCTTCGGCGCAGACCTGACGGCCATGGAGGTGGTCCAGCGGATCGTCGACGACGTCCGGAGACACGGCGACGCCGCGCTGCACCGCTACAGCCGAGCAATCGATGGCCTCGAGCTCGCTGGCTTCGCCGTCACGGAGGAGGAGTTCGCTCGCGCGAGGGCCCAGGTTCCGGAGGAGATTCGCCAGGCGCTGGCGCTGGCCCGCGACCGGATCGAGGCGTTCCACCAGCGCCAAATCCGACAGTCATGGCTCCACTTCGAGCCGGCGGGCGGCTTCGGGCAGCTCGTGCGACCGCTCGAGCGGGTCGGCGTCTACGCCCCAGCCGGGCGGGCGCCATACCCGTCGTCTCTCCTGATGTCGGCCGTCCCGGCGCGAGTAGCCGGTGTCGAGGAGATCGTCGCCTGCGCCCCACCCTCACCGGACGGCAGCGTCTCGCCGGTGATCCTGGTCGCCGCCGAGCTGGCAGGGATCGACCGGGTGTTCAAAGTCGGCGGGGCCCAGGCGATCGCGGCCATGGCCTACGGCACCGAGAGCATCCCGCGGGTAGACAAGATCGTCGGGCCAGGCAACATCTTCGTGGTGCTGGCCAAGCGCCTGGTCTACGGTGACGTGGACATCGACCAGTTGCCCGGCCCCACCGAAACGCTCCTGATCGCCGACGCCAGCGCCGACCCCGCGCTCTGCGCGGCCGACATGCTGGCGCAGGCCGAGCACGACCCGCTAGCCAGCGCCGTGCTGCTCACCACGGACGCCGGGCTGGCCCGGGAGGTCGTCGCGCAGCTCGAGCGCCAGCTCACCCGCCTGGAGCGCGCGAGCATCGCGGCGGAGTCGCTGGCGACCAACGGCGCTGTCGCCGTCGTGCCCGACCTCGAGACCGCCTTCGAGCTGGCCAACGCCTACGCGCCCGAGCATCTCTGCCTGTTGATCGAGGAGCCCTGGGCTTACCTCGACCGCGTGCGGCACGCCGGCGGCGTCTTCGTCGGCGAGAGCTCACCCGAAGTCATCGGCGACTACACGGCCGGCCCCAGCCACGTGATGCCGACGGGACAGACAGCCCGCTTCTCCTCGCCCATCAACGTGGACACGTTCGTGAAGGTCATCAGCGTGGTGGCCGTCAACCCGCAGGGGCTAGAGGCCCTCGGGCCGCCGGCCGCGACGCTCGCCCGCGCCGAGGGACTCACCGCGCACGCGGCCGCCATCGAGCAGCGACTGGAGCGACGCCGGCCGGCGTAGGCCCGCCTAGCGCAAGTACAGTGCGGGGTCCTGGTACACGCCGTTCTTCACGATCATGAAGTGGACGTGTGGCCCGGTGGAGTAGCCGGTGCTGCCCATCGGCCCGATGTACTGCCCCTGGTTCACCCACTGCCCCACCTGCACCGGCGGCGGCTCCGCCATGTGCCCGTACCAGGTCACGTAGCCGTTGCCGTGGTCGATCGCCACCGCGTAGCCCAGGCCATAGGTGTTCCAGCCGGAGAAGATCACGGTGCCGCTGTCGGCCGCCACGATCTCGGTGTACATCCGGTTGGCGATGTCCCACCCGTTGTGACCGCGGTGGAAATACTGGGTGATCACCCCCTTGGCCGGCCAGATGAACGAGCCGGTCGGCGCCTGCTGCGCCGGCTGCTCGGGGGTCTTCGCCGGCTCGGGCTCCGGCGTTGCCGTCGGAGATGGCTCCGGGGCCGGGGCGGCTTCGGTGGCCTCGGGCGCAGGGGTCTCGGCCGGTGTCGCTTCGGGAGCCGGGGTATCGGCGGGAGTCGCCTCCGGCGTCGCCTGCTCCGGTGTCGTGGAAGGTTGCGCCTCCTCGGACGCCTGCTGGGTTTCGCCCTCCTGCTGCTCCGCTGCCGGCTCTGGCGTCGTCGTGGCCTCAGGCGTAGCCTCTGGGGTCGTCTCTACGGCCAGAGGCACTGCCGTGGCCTCGTTGGAAGCCGCCTGGTCACCGCTCGCTGTCTCCTGGGCCTGGGAATCCGTGGTCGCTTGGGCAGCTCCCGTGTCCGCTGTCTCAGTGACCTCCGGCTCCGGCGGCGCGGCGGGAAGCGGCTCGGCCCCCGGGATAACCAGCTCCTGCCCGACCAGGATCAGATCCGGGTTGTCGATAGCGTTCGGCGCGTAGCCGTAGATATCCGCCGGGTCGACACCGTAGCGCTCGGCCAGCCCGCGGATCGTGTCGCCTTCCTCCACACGGACGAGGACACCATCGGTCGGGAGGATCGTGAGCTGCTGGCCGGGATAGATCAGATCGGGGTCGGGGATCGTGTTGGCCCAGAGGATCGTCTTCGTCTGGAGCCCGAAGCGCGCGGCGATGCTGCGGATCGTGTCCCCTTCCCGCACGGTGTAGGTGATGACGCTACCTCGCTGGCGCATCGACGCCCCCGGCACCATCAGCAGCTTGCCGGGGGAGAGGTCGGTATCGCTGTGCACGCCGTTGGGGCCGAAGCCGGTGATCGCCTCGACCGTCGTGCCGTAGTAGCCAGCGATGCTCGCCAGCGTATCGCCCGGCTGGACGACGTGGAGCACGCCGTCGGCCGGCGGGATGTCGAGCACGACTCCGGCCGGGAATCGTGCCGCCGGCTCCTGGATGCTGTTGGCCCAGAGCAGGGTCTCCACTGACCGCCCGGTGGCGGCCGCGACGTCCGCCAGCGTCTCCCCCTCGCGGGTGACGTAGTGCGCAAGTGTCAGGCTGGGTGTGGCGGTACCCGGCGCGGGGGTACCTGCAGCCGGCGCGGCGCCGTCGACTGCGGCCTGGCGGCTTCCCTGGGGCAGCGCAGCCGAGAGCCCCGGATGCCAGAGGCTGCTGGCAGCGATCACCGCCACGATGACCGCGAGCAAGACCGGATGGGTGAGCTGCTGCCCTGCCCTGAGGCCCCAGAGCCGCCTCCGTTGCTGGGCATTCATGACCGGTTGGTGTCGCGCGCGGTGGTCGGGAGACGCCGGGCGCCAAACCGGCTCCGGATCGCGCCGGCTGCCAGCCGCGGAGCTCGTTTCGCTGAGCAATTCTGGCCACCAGTCGCAGTGCGATGTCGGTGAGGAGAGCGTGTCGTCGTGCGGGATAGACGAATCAGGTCGCTGCGCACCGCAGCGTCTCATCATCCCTTCCCTTCCCGTCCCCGATGGCCGCCGGTCACCCCCTGAGACAACGACCGCCGGTTCCCGGGGTGAACCCCGCCCGTAGGATAGCCGGGAGAGACTAGACGAGTCAATAGTGAAAAGATGATCTCGTGGACTACAGAATCATTGTTCAGTAAAGAACAAAGCGTACGTGCGCGCGGGAGCGGCCGCGCAGCGCCAAAACGCCGCCCGGCACGCCCCCAGCAAGCGAGGCCACCACTGCCGGGCGAGCCTAGCCGGTTCGAGCCAGCAGGCGAAGCGCGGCCAGCACTCGCTCTTCGAGCGTCGGCGCCTCGGCCGGGCTCACGCGGGAAGCCGCCTCACGCGCTTCCGTTGCCGAATAGCCCAGCGCCATCAACGCCTCGACCACCTCGCGATCCGGGGCCATCTCTGCTCGCTCACCGGAGGGCGCCAGCGCCGGCAGCTTGCCGCGCAGCTCCAGCACGATGCGGCTGGCCGTCTTGCGCCCGATACCCGGCGCCCGGCTGAGACGGTCAACGTCCTCCGCCGCGATGATCTGGCTCAACTCGTCGGGGCGCGCGATCGAGAGCAGCGCCAGCGCGGCCCGCGGGCCCACCCCGCTCACCCCGATCAGCAACTCGAAGAGCTCGAGCTCGGCGGCCGAAGCAAAACCATAGAGAGCCAGCTCGTCCTCCCGCACCCGCAGGTGCGTCACCAGCTCCACCTCCTCGCCCGGCTGGCCGAGGTCAGCCAGCGTGGTCTGCGACGTGTAGAGACGCAGGATGAAGCCATGCAGATCGACGAGCACCGCGCCCGGCTGCTTGGCCACCAGCCGGCCCCGTACCCCCCGGATCACGATGCCTCCCTCCGGACTGGCAGATCGAACACGCGCGCGGCGTTCTCTCCCAGCACGAAGGCCAGCTCCTGTTGGGTCAACCCCGCCCGCCGCACCCGCTCGAGGAACGGTCTCTGCCGCAGCACCGGATAGTCGGTCGCCATCAGCACCCGGTGTACCCCAGCGATATCGATCACCGTCCGGAAAACCTCGAACCGGTAGAGGTAGGTGCTGGCGGCCGAGTCGTAGACCACGTTCCGGGCCGCCCTGGCTACCTCCGGCATCAGCTCGTAGAAGGGCAGGCCACCGCCCCAGTGAGCCGCCACCACCACCTGGTCGGGGAACGCCTCCAGGAAGCGGATAAACCGCTGGGGCCAGGCCGAACCTTTCCCCGGATACAGGTGCCCCAGCGGCTCGCTCACATGGACGAGCAGCGGCTTGGCGTAGGACTGGCACACCTCTACCAGCGGCGCCAGCACCCGCGGCTCGGCGAAGTCGAATCCCTGGGCATCGGCGTTCAGCTCACCGATCCCGGACGCCCCCTCGCGGAAACAGCGCTCCGCCTCCGCCGGCGCGCTCGGGTCACCCGGCACGACGATGCCGAGCCAGGCGACACGCCCGGCGTATTGCCGGCAGGCGGCAGCCAGGTAGTCGTTGTGCTCGCGACACAGCCCAGGATCGGCCCAGGGGAAGCCGCAGGCTACAGAGAGGTCGATCGCCGCCCCGTCCATCGACGCGAGGAGCTCTTCGGCCGTGACGAGAAGCGCGCGAGGGCTCGCATACAGCTCGCCGAACCAGCGGTCGCGACGGCGGTACTCCTCAGGTTGCCGGACGATCTCCGGCGGGAAGATGTGGGTGTGGGCATCGATGATCACCGAGTTACCCGCCGTAGCCGAGGGCAAGGATCACTGCCACGATGGCGATGAAGACCAGCAGGCCGAGCAGCACCAGCGCCACCATCAGCCGGTTCGTCCCGCCGGCCTCGACCGGCACCGGTTCCTCCTCGACGACCGGCTTGACCCAGGCGACGACGGCGGTGGCATTGTCGTTCGTCTGGTGCGCGATCGCCAGCTCGACCAGCCGGCGGGCAGCCTCATCCGGCGGATGCGCCAGCACCGTCGAGGCGATCTCGTCCACGCTCACGAAGTCGTGGACGCCGTCCGTCGTCAGCACCAGGCGGTCGTCACTCAGGAGCCGGAGCTCGAAGATATCCACGTCGACCCGGTGCCGATGCCCGAGCGCGCGGGTGATCACGTTACGGTACTGGCTCTCGCGTGCCTCCTCCTCGGACATCATCCCGGCCGCCACCTGCTCGGCCACCAGCGAGTGGTCGCGCGTGATCTGCGTCGCCCGCTTGGCCCGGATCAAGTAGGCGCGGCTATCGCCGACGTTCGCTACCGTCAGGTCGTGTTCGCGGATGACGGCGGCGACCAGCGTGGTGCCCATCAGGTGCTCTTCGCCGAGCGGCTGCCACTCGCTGAAGATCCGCTCGTTGGCCTGGCGGATCGCCGCACGCAGGCGTTGCGGGATCTCGGTCGGCTCCAGCGGGCTACCGTAGAAGACGTCACGGAGCGTCTCGATCGCGAGCTGAGCCGCAACCTCGCCACGCTGGTATCCCCCCATGCCGTCAGCGACCGCCAGCAGTACGCCGTGACTGCGTGCCAGCTCGCCCTCCGGCTCCGTCAGGAGGACAGCATCCTCGTTTTGCTCGCGGACCGGCCCTGGGTCGGTCGCAGCCCCGACGACCAGCACCGTCTCTCGCGCACGCTGCCGAACCGACAACCCCAGATCCTCCAGCAACCCCCCACCATCGCTAGCGACTAGTATGGAGCGTGACCCGCACGGCGACAACCGAGACCGCCGATGCTCGCCTGGATCGCGTGGTCGTATAATGCCGGTACTGGTTGCTGGCACGAGCAAGGATCGAACTCGATGCGCGCTCACGAGACAGCTCCCGGAACACGCCGCCCCCGCGGGCTGATATCGCGCCGGCGACTGGCCGCGGTCGGGCTCGTGCTGCTTCTCCTGCTCGCGCCAGCCTGCTCACGCAATGAGGTGGAAACGACGGTCGACCCGGCTGACCTCGTGAGCGCTGCGGCCGACCGGCTCGACCAGGTCAAGACGTTTCACTTCCTGCTGACTCACGAGAGCGGTGGAACCCCAATCCTGCAGACCATGCTCCTTACCCAGGCCGAGGGGGACGTAGCGCGGCCGGGGCAGATGAAGGCCCAGCTCGACGTGGAGGCGGTCGGCGCCGCCTTGCAGCTCCAGTTCATCGGCATCGGAGACGAAGCCTGGCTCAGTAACCCCTTCAACCCCGCCGAATGGCAGCCGCTTCCCGATATCGCCGCCGACGATGTCCTCAACGTCGAGGCGTTGCCAGAGGTGTTGCGGAAGATCAGAGACGCGCGCCTGCTCGGCGAGGAGCGCATCGACGGGGTAACCACCTACCACATCCAGGGGAAGCTGCACTCTGCCGACCTCGAAGCCGTCGTCCCGAGCGGCGCCGAGCCAGGGCTGGAAGTGACGGTGGACCTCTGGATCGGCAAGGACGACTCGCTCGTGCGCCGCGTCGTCGTCAGCGGGGCACTCACGTTCAATGAGGCAACCACCATGAAGCGCACGCTCGAGCTCTCCGGCTTCGACCAGCCGGTCGCGATTACGCCGCCCCAGTAACCCGCGGCGAGCGCAAGGATGACCCGCAAATCGCCCCCGCCAGGAACCGGAGACCAGCCGCACGGCGAGCGTCATCCCCTTACGGTGGGTATGGCCAGGAGCCCGATCGCGGCGCTGACACAGTCGCCAGGCCTGCTGGTGGCCGCGCTCGCTCTCGGTGTCTTCTTCGCCGGCCTCGATCAGACGTTGGTGGTAACTATCCTGCCCGACATGATGCCTGATCTCGGCATCACGGTCGACAACTTCGGCCGGGCGGCCTGGATCGTGAACGGCTATCTGCTCGGCTACACCGTGGCCATGCCGCTGATGGGCCGGGTAGCCGATGCGTTCGGCCACCTGCGCATCTACGCGGTCAGCACGCTCGTGTTCCTGGCCGGCTCCGCGATGGTGGCGCTCGCCCCGAACCTGGAGCTGCTCGCCGCCGCCCGCGCCGTGCAGGCGATCGGCGGGGGCGCGATCGTCCCCATCTCGATGGCGATCGCCGGCTCGCGCCTGCCGCTCGGCCGCCGCGCGCTGGCGATCGGGCTCATCGCCGCGCTCGACGACGCCAGCAGCCTGCTCGGCCCGCTCTACGCGGCTGCGCTCGTCGAGCCGCTCGGCTGGCGCGGCCTTTTCTGGCTGAACATCCCGCTGCAGATCCCCTGGCTCCTGGCCGTCGCGCTGCTGGTCCGGCGCACTCCGGCCCTGGGCCAGCACCGGGTCGACTGGCTCGGCGGGCTGCTGCTGGCTGCTGGGCTCGCCTGCCTGACCATCGGGCTCACCCATGAGACAGATGGCGCCGGCTCGGTTTGGATCACTGCGCTTTGGGTCGCTCTGGCGCTCGCCAGCACGGCCGCGTTCGTCGCCCGCCAGCGACGCGCCCCTGACCCGCTCATCCCCGTGCGGGCGCTGCGGCGGCGCGTCGTCGGATCAGGGATGGCGCTCTACTTCATCGACGGCGCGGCGACCATCACGCTCATGATCTGTATCCCGCTGATGACTAACGTGCTGTGGGGCCGCGACCCGCTGCAGGGCGGCCTCAACCTGATGAAGATGATGGTCTGGATGCCGGTGGGCGGAATCCTGGGCGGTTGGTTCGCCCAGCGTCTCGGCTACCGGCCGACCGCGGCCCTGTCGTTTCTGCTCCTGGCGCTGGCCTACCTGGCGATGTACCGCTGGCCGGATTCGCCCGGGTCGGCGATGCTATGGGGTACGCTCCTGATCGCCGGTCTGGGCATCGGCCTGAACGACGCGCCGATCCTCAGCAGTGTACTCGACAACGTGCGCGCTGCCGAGCGGGCGACGACGGCCGCCCTCACCCAGATGGTTCAGACCACTGGCATGATCGCCGGCACCGCGCTGCTGGCGACACAGGGGATCGGCCGCTTCGACCAGCGGGCCGCCGAGCTGTTCCGCCAGCGCGGGCTCAGCGCCTCTCCGGAGGAGTACCAGGCGATCCTGCGAGCGACCTTCGACGAGATCTTCCTGGCAGCCGCGCTGGTGACGTTCCTGGGTGCCGGGTTAGCGCTGTTCCTGGCCCGTGGCCGCCCGCGCCAGCCCGGCTGGTCGCCAGTCGTCGTGGCGACCGGTGGCGACGAACCCTAGCCTGAAGCGCCAGCGCTCACGACCCCTGCATCGCGCGGCGTAGCGCCTGCAAGGCCTCCACCGTCGAGCCGCCGGGCGGGAAGGCAGCCGACCCGGTCACGACCACATCGGCGCCAGCTCTGATCACCGCTGCCACGTTGCTCTCCTTGACCCCGCCGTCGACCTCGATCACCGCCGGCAGGCCGAGCTCGTCGATGAGCCGGCGCAGGCGCTCGACCTTGCGTAGAGCGGCCGGGATAAGCGCCTGCCCGCCGAAACCAGGATCCACGGTCATGATGAGCACCAGGTCGACGAACGGGAGGATCTCCTCGACGGCGGTGAGCGGAGTGGCGGGATTGAGCGCGACGCCGGCCAGTGCTCCGGTCTCGTGGATCTGCCGCACCGCCCGGTGGAGATGCAGGCACGCCTCGGCGTGGATCGTCACGATCGAGGCGCCGGCCGCGACGAAATCCCCGATGTAGCGCTCCGGCTCGACGATCATCAGGTGCACGTCGAGCGGCAAGCTCGTCGCCCGGCGTGCCGCCTCGACGACCGGCAGGCCGAAGCTGATGTTGGGCACGAAGCGGCCGTCCATCACGTCGAGGTGAACGTAGTCGGCCCCGCCCAGCTCGAGCTGCCGGAACGCTTCGGCCAGGTGACCGAAGTCAGCGTTGAGGATCGAGGGCGACAGCGCCGGCCGGCGCGCTCGCAGATCCGGCATGTGGCTCGCAGCTCCTCGCACCTCGCCTGGCGACACCCCAGCGCTGGGGTGATGCTTCCCGTAGAGTGTACCGTGCACTCCGCAGATCAGGCGGCGAGAGGAAGCGTGACCCAGCGATCTCCGTTATCCTTGAAGGGTCAGCGGGCCGCTCAGCGCACATGGCTTAATGAGCGCGAGGCAGAGGTGCCCGCTTGCGAACCCGATCGCGCTGCCAGGAAGAGGTACCGGCCATGCGGCGACACATCTTCAAGATCGGCGATG
Organism: Thermalbibacter longus; assembly: GCF_023806485.1. Taxonomy (GTDB): domain Bacteria; phylum Chloroflexota; class Chloroflexia; order Thermomicrobiales; family Thermomicrobiaceae; genus Thermalbibacter; species Thermalbibacter longus. Next base: position 124,421 of record NZ_JAMSLR010000002.1, on the reverse strand, counting down.
ACCTGTCAGCCTTCGCCGGCGCGGTCTTGTGCCGGGATGTCTCGGTGCCGTCCGACGGCAAACCGGTGACCATCCGGCGCGGGGTTCCGCTGGCCGAAGCCCTGGAACGCCTGCCCCAGGGACACGACGGGATCGAGATTGCCGTCTTGATCCCGGATGCCGGTGAGCTCGCGCAGCCGGACGCCTCGGCACGGCTGGCCGAGGGCGTGGCCGGCCCCGGCATTGCCCTGGACCCGCCGCACCAGGGGCAGGTCAACCTCCGCGCCGCCATCGCGGGGCTGCTCCGGGTCGACGGGGCGGCTGTCGCCCGCCTCAACCGGAGCGGCGTCGCTCTCGTCGCGACCGCGCTGGACGGTCGCGTCGTGGAGGAAGGCGAGACGGTCGCCATCGTCAAGGCGCCCGCCCTGTTCGTCGACGGGGCGAGGGTCGAGCGCGCGCTCGAGGCTCTTCGAGGCAAGCCTGTCGCGCGCGTCGCCCCCTTCCGCGCCCAGCGCGTCGCGATGGTGGCCGGGACGCGCATCCGGCCGGCCCAGCTCGCGGTCGCGACCCGGCACCTCTCCTCGCACCTGGAGCGCTTCGGCGCGCGGCTCGTCGCGACCCGCCACCTCGACAACGACGACCCTGTGGAGATCGCTCGCGCCTACCGCGCGCTCCTGGACGATGGAGTGGAACTCGTGCTGATCGCCGGCTCGATCATGCTCGACCCGGGAGACCCCTTCATGGTGGCGGCCCGGCGCCTTCGCGCGCGAATGGCCTGCGTCGGCGCGCCGATCGACCCGGGCACGATGTTCTGGGTCGCGTACGCCGGCGAGGTGCCGATGTTCGGCCTGGCCTCCTGCGAGCTCTACGGGCGGCTCTCGATCTTCGACCTGCTCCTGCCCTACGCGCTCGCTGGCGAGCCGATCACCCGCGACCTGCTGGCCGAGCTCGGGTACGGCGGGCTGCTCAGCGAGACCCAGCACGCGCGACGGCCACCAGGATGGTACAGCGAGGCCAGCGACGAGGCTGAGACCGCCCACCCGGAGCCGGCCCAGACCAGCGAAACCTGAACTAGGCAGGCGGAGCGATCGCTCCGGCAGCGCACGCTCCTCAGCCGGAGAGACAAGCGCAACGCGCAGGAGAATCCGGCACTGGAGGCACGCATGCGGGATTCGAGCAATTCCGAGAGCGCGCGCATCCTCGTGCCGCTCACGCTCGCCCCGATCAGCGAGTCCAAACTCCCAGTCGCCGAGGAGCAGGCCCGGGCGCTCGACGCGGAGCTGATCCTGCTCCACGTACTGCCACCGGGGACGCTCGATCCGGATACGGTCACGCCGGCCGAGGCGGCAGCCCGCGCCTTCCTCGATACGGCTGTCGCGCGGCTGCGGCGGGCGGGGCTGCGCGCCCGCCAGCTCATCCGCGACGGCCCGATCGCCGAGACGATCGTCGAGGTCGCGCGCTCACTCCCCGCGCGCCTGATCATTCTGGGCATGAACGTCCGCGCGACGTTGCCGAGTATCCTCCGTGGCAGCGTGACCGATCAGGTCATCCGCCACGCCCCCTGCCCCGTCCTCCTCGTGCGGCCCGACCCAGCAGCGGGAGTCGGCCATCCGCTGCGCTCCTTCGCCGAGGATGCCGCGCGGGCTGGCCCGCTCGCACCGCGCCGGCTGGGACTGCGCACCGTTCAGGTAGCCCGGATCGTGGGCAGCGTGAGTAAGGTGCACGAGCTGGGGCCGGATTTCCGCCCGCTCAGGCCCAGTCCGGCGGAGGAGCAGCGCTACCAGCAGATCCGCCAGGCATTCCTGCGCGGTGAGCCGTTGCCGCCGGTCGAGCTCTACAAGCTCGGGTTCGGCTACTACGTGCTCGACGGCCACCACCGCGTCGCGGCCGCGCGCGAGCTCAGCCCGGACGCCGAGATCGATGCCATCGTCACCGAGTTCCTGCCGCTCGGCGATGCAGAAGCCTGGCAAGCGTTCTCCGCCCGACAGGCCTTCGAGCAGGCCACCGGGCTGACGCGGATCGGCGCCACCCAGCCCGGAACCTACTCCCGGCTGGAGGAACTGATCGAGGCATACCGACGCGAGCAGGGATTACCTGATCTCCGCCAGGCGGCACGACGCTGGTACGGCGAGGTCTTCCTGCCGCTCCGCCGGCGCATCCGCGAGCTCCGGCTGATGCGCCGCTTTCCCGGCGAGCGCCCGGCCGACATCATCGCCAGGATCGCCGGCTGGCGCCGGCGCTGGGAGGAGCGCACCGGCGAGCGACTGCCGCTGGTCGAGGCACTCGAGCGCTTCGCAGCGGAACTCGACGCTACGACGGACACCGCGCTCGAGCGGGCACCGTAGCGCTGGCCGGACAACGCCGCTCACGGGAGAGCCCGCCGGACACAGCCGGGCAAGTCTGGCTGTGGCAGGTGCCGGTAGATCACCGCCCCAGCGTTCTCGAAGACCCGCTGGAAGCGCGGATCGTGGGCCAGCGCGTTGCGCAGCGCGACGCAGCAGTCACCGCCGCGGTTCACCGGCGGGCGCTTGGCTACATAGAGGTAGGTGAACTCGACCTCGTGCCGCCGGGACCAGGACTCGATGCAGTTTCCATCCAGGTCAGCGCACGCCTGCACCGCCTGGAAGCGAGCGATCTCTTCTGAGAAGCCGGGCAGCCACTCGTGGCCCTGCACGGTCGCTACGCTCACGCGCTCGGCCAGCACCGGGAACCACTCCGACGACCGGTCGTCGGGCCAGTTGTCCCTGCTGATGACGAGGAAGGTACTCCATTCCGGTGTATGCTCAGCGATCCAGGCCATCGCTTCGCGCTCGGCTGGGGGCAGCGTGGTCAGCACTGGGTGGCGAGCGTCGAGCTGGGCCTTGGCTGTGAACAGGAGGATGAGCGCGAAGGCGAGCGCCGCGGCCGGACTACGCAGGGGTCGGGTGCGGCGGCCGCTCACCGCCGGCAACACGACCTCGGCGATCCCGATGCCGGCCATCATTGCCAGTGGGACGCTGCCCCAGGTGAGAGCCTTCCGGGGATCGAGCGCGAAGGCGACGACGACCCAGGCAGGGAGGAACCACCAGCGTCGCCGGACGCAGACGAGCGCCCCGAGCAGCGCGATAGCTCGCAGCATCGGGAAGAACGGCTCCTCGGTCAGTTGCAGCCGTAGCAGGCCGAGATCGATACCCAGATCCGGCGCGAAGCCGAGGTCGGTCGCCGAGCGGAACGGGGAGAGCCCGTGCCGGAGCAAGACGGTGAGCCACCAGGGAGACGAGAGAGCGAGCGTGGCGCCGGCAACGATGGCCGAATCGATGACCGCCTGGCGCGACCGCCCGACGGCGAGGAAGACGAGCAGCCCGCTGAAGGCGAGGAACCAGGTCGCTTCCAGGTGTGTGAGGACGGTCAAACCGGAAAACACGGACGCCAGCACGAGGTGTCTTCGACCCTGGCGGGTGTACAGCAGGTAGAGCTGGTGGAGCGACAGCAGGGCGAACAGGAAGCCTGGGGAGCGCGTCAACCCTCCCCCGACGATCTCCCAATTGAAGCTGCGCAGCCAGAGGGCGAAGGCGGCGGTGGCGGCGACGACTGGCAACCCTGGCTTCAGCAGCGCCCGCGCCAGCCCGACGAACGCGAACATGGTCAGCAGGCTGAAGGCCAGCGGGAAGAAGCGGAGGATGTCGAGCAGGTTGAGCGGCGTGAGCGAATCGAGAAGACCAGCGAGATAGAAGGCGAGGGGCGGGTAGGCGAAGGGGATGCCGGCCTCGTTGTAGCTGGTGGTCGCGGGGAGCGCATAGCCGGCGCGCTGGAGGTCTCGCACCATGGCGTAGAACAGCCCGCCGTCGTTCAGAGGGAAGTCACTGGTGAGCACGAAGACGCTGCGCAGGTAGGCGCCGAGCGCGAGGGTACCGCCGAACGCGAGCAGGGGCGCGACTCGCTCCCACGGGATCGCTCGATCCCACCGCTCCAGGCGCGGTAGAGCTACGGTGACCTGTGCCTTCGGCCAGGCGAGCGTCTGCCTGAAAAACCCATCGAGGAAGCGCTGGCCTGGCTCAGTGCGTGGTCTGGTGAGTACTCCAGTCTCGACCCTCGGAGTGCTTCTCCGTTCGCGTTCGCGCAACGTCCGTCTCCATGCTCGCTCGCACGGGCAGGAGAACTGCCCGTGGCGGGGCTGCATGCCCCAGGTCTATTCCTTACGTCGCTGCTAGGCCACGGGCACAGCTCGCTGGCGATCGCGCGGGGTGATGCGATGGCTGCTGCCCGTGGCGCGAGCTACTGCGCTGGCGGCCTGCCGTCCGGTGCGGGTCGACGGCTGGATCTCTCGCTCTGGCCCGCCAGCGCCGACCGAGAGCCCCGGTGAGTGTACTTCACGAGGCGGGATGCCTTCGGTACCAGGAGCACGCCGTCCGGTTCCGGCACGGTGCCCAGGCTTCCCGATCACATCAACGGCACCGGCGCCGCTCCGGATTTATCGTTGACCGGGCAGCGGTTCGTTCGGCTGGCGACCGGCGCCTTTCCTGCCGTGCCGGTGGACAACGCTGGCCGGGCCCTCTGGCAGCAGTTCCCCGCTCGCTCGACGGTCGAGGAAGCTCGACACGACGCCGCGGCGCTGTCATCGCGCGGAGCGTCGCTGTCCCCGTGGCCGTTTGCCGCTGCGCGCGTCCAGTCCGTATACTTCGCTGACCGTTGGAGGCACGGTACGCAGGCACACGCGATTATGATCAGCAGCTTGCAGCGATTCGAAGACTTCGTCGAGCGCCTGATGGAGGGGTCGGTCGGGCGCATCTTCCGTACCCCGATCCAGCCGTCGGAGATCGGGCGCCGGCTCGAGCGGGCGATGGAGAGCCAGAAACTCTCGACCGTCGAGGGGCCGATCGTCCCCAACGACTACCTGGTCCGGCTCAACCCCGAGGACATGGTGCAGTTCGCCGACTTCCTCAGCCCGCTCTGCATCCAGATGGAGGAGTGGCTGCTCGACCTGGCCGAGGAGCGCGACTACGGCTTCATCGACCACGTGCGCGTCCAGATCGTCGCCGACCCCAACGTGCCCCGGCGCGCCATCCAGGTCGAGGCGTCGATCGCCCAGATCCCCGATTACGACCCCGCGGCGCAGCAGCAGTGGCAACGCACCGAGATCTACCGCGCCATCGAGGAGACGGGAAACGTCACCCCCAAGTTCCTGCGGGTGGTCGATGGCCCGCTGCCCGAGCAGCTCTTCCTGATCCGCCAGAAGGTCACCACCATCGGCCGGGCGCCGGATAACGACGTCGTCCTCGAAGTGCCGGAGGTCTCCCGGCACCACGCCCGCCTGGAGTACCATGAGGGCACGTTCGAGATCGTCGATCTGGGATCGACCAACGGCACGCTGGTGAACGGGGTCGCGGTCACCCGCACGCCCTTGAGCGACGGGGACGAGCTGACCTTCGGCACAGTTCGGCTGCAGTTCCTGCCGTACGAGACGTCCCAGATCGCAGCCAGCACCACTGCGAGGCCATGATCACCGCGCTCCCGTTCGAGTGGTTCATCTTGCTCCTGCGGCTCGTGTTCGTCTTCCTCCTCTACTTCTTCCTGCTGCTGGTGATCCGGGTCACGCTGCGGGAACTGGCTGCGGTCGCGTCGGCACAGCGGGGTGGCAGCTCTTCGATCGGCCACCTCATCGTGCAGTCACCCGGGATGAGCTCGCTACGGCCTGGCACGCGCCTGCCGCTCGAGCCGGTCAGCGTGATCGGCCGTCACCCGCAGTGCACGATCCGGCTGGACGACAGCTTCGTGTCGACCGAACACGCGCAGTTGACCTGGGATAAGGGACGTTGGTGGATCAGCGATCTGGGCAGCACCAACGGGACGCGCGTCAACGGGCAGCCGGTGACGGCTCCCACCGGCCTGCGCTATGGTGACGTCATCGAGCTGGGGGATGTCCGGCTCGTTCTCTCGCCGTAGCAGGGAACGACCGGAACGTCGGAAGGGATCGGGCTCTGGGCACAGCCGGCAAGACGCGCTCAATCCATCGTCGTGACCGGTTGGCGGCTGCGGGCATCCGCAGCTTCGGCAAGCGCGTCGCCAGTGGCTCGCGCCGGCCGGCCAGGCGTGCCCCCGGGCGCAGGCTCGCCCTGGTAGCCGTAGGGCTGGCCGCAGTCATCCTGGCGGTCGCCCTGCTGCGTGCGCCCTCCGGCAGCGACGACGTGATCCCGCGCGGGGTTACGGTCGCCGGGGCCGACCTCGGCGGGCTCACGCGCCAGCAAGCGGTACAGGTGCTCGAAACGCACCTCGCTCGGCTCGAGACGGCTCCGGTCACGCTCACCTTCGAAGGACGCACCTGGCAACCGACGCTCGCTGAGCTGGGTGGCAACATCGACCTCGAGCGGACGCTCGACCGGGCGACGGAGCGGCAGTCGCTCCTCGCCCGGCTGCGAACCGAACTGCTCGGCTCCGCCCCCGAACCGGTACCGCTCTACGTCACCCTCGACCAGCGGCAGCTCGACCAGTACCTGAGCCGGCTGGCCGGGGAGATCGATCGGCCGCCGTCGATCCCCCGGCTCGAGCTTCGCGATGGGCAGCTCCTGCTGCACGAGCCGCAGCCAGGCGTGCGTGTCGACCAGGGCAGGCTGCGCGAGGCGGTCATCCACGCGCTCCAGCGCCTGGAGCCCAGCACCGTCGAGATCCCCGTCCAGGCAGTACCAGCCGCGTACAGCGAGCAGGACGTGGAGAGGGCTGTCGCGACGTTGCGAGGCTTCCTGTCCCAGCCCTTGACGCTGACCTTCGAAGGCCGCACCTGGGAGATCGACCCGGAAACGGTCGCCACGCTGCTCCTGCTGGTCGAGCGGCCGGAAGCGCCAGCCGGGCAGCGCCTGGCGGTACGCTTCGCTGAGGAGCAGACCGCGAGCTACCTGGGAACCCTCCTCGGCGATCTCTGGCGCCCGGCGAAGGACGCCGAAGTCGCCTGGGACGGGCAGCGCGTGGTCGCGGTATCGGAGAGCCAGGACGGGCTGGAGCTGGATCTCCCGGCGATGCTCGCTGCCCTCGACGAGGCGATCGAGCGGGGAGCCAGCGAGGTGCCGGTGCAGGTGAAGCGGATCGAGCCGGCGATCTCTTCGGGTAACCTAGAGGAGCTGGGCATCCGCGAGCTGATCGGCGTCGGGGAGACGGTCTACGCCGGCTCGTCGCCGGAACGCGCCCACAACATCCGCGTGGCGGCCGAGTACCTCGACGGTACCCTGATCCCGCCCGGCGCTACCTTCTCCTTCAACGAGGCCATCGGCCCGATCACCGAGGAGCGCGGCTATCGCGAGGGCTACGTGATCCTGGCCGAGGAGACGGTTCCGGGCATCGGCGGTGGGGTGTGCCAGGTGGCAACCACGACGTTCCGCGCGGCCTTCTTCGCCGGCCTGCCCTTCGTCGAGCGGCATCCGCACCGCTACCGCGTGCTCTGGTACGAGCTGGACGGCTGGCCGGTCGGCTTCGACGCTGCAATCTTCCAGCCAGGTGCTGACCTGAAGTTCCAGAACACCACCGGGGCACATATTCTAGTCCAGACCGAGGTGACCGAGGAAAAACTGTACGTCTATCTCTACGGCACCTCGCTCGGCTACGACGTCGAGCTAGCGGGGCCGGAGATCGCCAACGAGGTGCCCCCGCCACCGGATGTGGAGGAGGTCGACCCCAGCCTGGCACCGGGTGAGCGGCGGCAGGTCGAGTGGGCAAAGGCTGGCATGGACGTTACCATTACCCGAGTGTTCAAGCGCGGGGGACAGGTGGTCCAGACTGAGCGTTTCTTCACTCGCTACCAGCCGTGGGGCAACAAGTACCTGGTGGGGCCGGCGCCGGCGGAAGAGCCGACGCCCGTCGTTGAAGAGCCAGTACCCACCCCGGGGGACCAAACGCCGGTCGATCCCGAGACCGGTGAACAGCCTGCAGGAGAAGAGACACCGGTACCGGAGGAACCAGCGGCGAGCCCGACGCCCGAGGGCTGAGCGGCGTAGGAGTCGAGGAACAGGGAAGGGGAGCACGTGAAGCGGGTACGCGTGATGATCCTGGCAGCGGTACTCATGGCCAGCTTCTTGCCGGCTACATCGGCACTGAGCGCGCCGAGCGCGCCCGAGGATCTTCTAATGCCCCGCTATTTCCCGGAGACTGGCTTCTGGGTGCAAGGCATCTTCCGGCAGTACTGGGAGACGCACGGTGGCCTCTACGTCCACGGCTATCCGATTACCGGTGTCTTCGAGCAAGATGGATACTACCGCCAGTACTTCGAGCGCTCGGTGTTCGAATACCACCCGGAAAACGCCGGCACGCCGTATGAAGTACTCCTGATGCGACTGGGAGCCTGGCGCATCGAGGGCCGGCAGGGAGAAGCGCCGTTTCAGCCGATCCCAGCGTTTCCCAGTTCGGACGACCACTGGTACTTCCCAGAGACACAGCACTCGCTGAGCTACGGGTTCAAGGCTTTCTGGATCGCGAACGGTGGCCTGCCGAACTTCGGTTACCCGCTTTCGCAGGAATTCGACGAGCGCAACCCCGATCCACCGGCCGGTGACGGCCAGGTGCACACGGTGCAGTACTTCGAGCGCGCGCGCTTCGAGTGGCACCCGGAGAACCGCGGCACCCAGTGGGAGGTGCTGCTCGGATTGCTGGGCCGCGAGTACTTGCAGCACCGCGGAGCGCCACCGGAGGCGCTCGCCCGCCAGGACCCGAACATGCCGCCGCCCGATCCGATCTCGGGACGCCACTATGGCCCGCACGTCGGCTACGGCTTCAACATCCACTGGCGCGGCGACGGCGAGGCCGACAGCTTCAACCAGAAGACGCTGGACATGGTGAAGGGCGCCGGTTTCTCCTGGGTCCGCTTCCAGATCGAGTGGTCCAACATCGAGCGTGAGCCAGGCCGCTATTCCACCGGCGGCCTGGACTTGATCATCAACCGCGCGCACGAGAACGGCGTGAAGATGATCGTCAGCATCTCCCACGCGCCGTCCTGGCTCGATCCCAACCACGGCATCCCGACCGACACCGCCCCGTTCCGCCGCCTGATGGAGCACCTGGCCGAGCGCTACCGTGGCAAGGTACAGGCCTGGGAGATCTGGAACGAGCAGAACCTCGTCTGGGTACCCGGCCAGCAGGTCGACGTCGGCCGCTACGTCGAACTGCTGAAGGCCGGCTATCAGGGGGTCAAGGCCGGCGATCCCAACGCTATCGTGCTCTTTGGTGGCCTGACGCCGACCGGCGTCATGGATCCGTCGATCGCCATCGACGACGTCGAGTATCTCCGGCGGGCCTACGCGTACAATAATGGCGAGGTCAAGCAGTACTTCGACCACCTGGCGGCTCACCCGGGGAGCAACCAGAACCCGCCCGACACCATGTGGCCGGGCAACCCAGGGCCAGGGCCAGGCTGGCAGGATCACCCCAGCTTCTACTTCCGGCGGGTGGAGCAACTCCGCCAGGTGATGGTGGAGAACGGCGACGCAGCCAAGCAGATCTGGCTCACCGAGTTCGGCTGGACGACCGCGAACCAGGCGCCAGGGTACGAATACGGGCAATACACCAGCGAGGAAGAACAAGCCCAGTATCTCGTGCGGGCGTTCGAGATCGCGAAGACCGAATGGCCCTGGATGGGCGTGATGGCGGTCTGGAACCTGAACTTCAGCGTGGTCGTGCCGCCCGCGGACGAGAAGTATCCGTGGTCCGTGCTCTACGGGGACTGGAGCCCGCGACCGGCTTACCGGGCGCTGCAAGCGATGCCGAAGTAAGCGAAGCGCATCGATCCTGGGGCGCGCCCGCACGACGGTCTGCGTCGCACGCATGCTTCACCGCTCGGCCGTCGCCGGGCGCGCCGTTCGGAGGAAGTCGATGGCGATCCCTGGAACGCTCTCGCTGGTTCTTCCAGCGCATAACGAGGTGCTGAACCTCGAGGCCGTCGTGCGTCGGGCGCTCGAGGTCCTCCCTGAACTCACCGAGAATTTCGAGATCATCGTCGTCGACGATGGCAGCCGGGATGGCACCGCCGAGCTGGCCGACCGGCTCGCCGCCGAGTCGCCGCGGGTACGTGTCGTGCACCATCCGGTCAACCGTGGGTACGGTGCCGCTCTCACGTCGGGGTTCCAGGCTGCCACGGGCGACTACATCATGTTCATGGATGCCGACCAGCAGTTCGACCCGGCTGACCTGGCCCACCTGGCACCGTTCGTGCCCCAGGCCGATATCGTCGCCGGTTACCGGATCGAGCGGCGCGACCCCTGGATCCGGTTAGTCTACGCCCGCATCTTCAACCTGTGCATGCGACTGCTCTTCGGGCTGAACGTCCGCGATATCGACTGCGCCTTCAAGATCTACCGGGCCGACCTCTTGAAGGCGATCGAGATCACGACGGCTGGGGCGCTCATCAATACCGAGTTGCTGGTCAAAGCCAGACGAGCCGGCGCCACCATCGTCGAGGTCGGCGTCCGGCACTTTCCCCGACCGACCGGAGAGTCCTCCGGCGGCAGCCCCAGGGTCATCCTGCGCGCCATGCGCGAGACGATCTGGCTCTGGTGGCACATGCTCGGCTACCGGCCGCCCGCGGTGCCGACCCGTGGCCAGCCGATCCCGGCGCGCCTCTTCCTGGTGCGCGCGCTTGCCCTGGCGGCGATCGGGATCGGCGCGCTGGCGGCCACGACTGCCTGGGTGCTCCGGCGGCGAGGTTGAGCTTCGGCCCGCTCCGGCAGGCGACTCCCCCGCCGCTCACGAGGCATTGAGATCCAGCGGCGGTGCCACGCCAGCGGCACTCGCAGCCAGGCGTGCCCGCAGCTCGCTGGGCTGCAGACCCTCGAGGAGTACCCGCTTCCGTCGCGAGCGCTCGCCGGCCACCAGCCGGACTCTTCTGGCGGGCAGGCCCAGCAACTTGCTCAGCAGGTCGACTAGCGCCCGGTTCGCGGCGCCCTCGACCGGCGGTGCCGCCAACCGCACACGGAGCGCGCCTCGCTCGACACCGGTGACCTCGCTCTTCCCGGCTCTCGGCGTCACCTGCACCCAGAGCTCGACTCCCCCCGGCGTTTCCCGGAGCTCGAGTCCCCCTGTTGCCTCGCTCATCAGTCCACTATCCCGGTGGAGCGCCCATCGAGCGGGTGTCAACGGCTACCTCGATCGGCCGGACACCGCCTGCTTGACCGGCTCTGCCAGCGTCGCATTGAGGCTGCCAGAACGGTAGCCCTCGAGATCCAGCGTCACGAAGCGGTAGCCGGCGGCACGCAGGCGCTCGACGATCTGCTCGCGCAGCTCGACCACCCGCGGCAGGTCCTCCGGCTGCATCTCCAGCCGGGCGATCTCGTCGTGGTGGCGGACCCGGAACCCGCGGAACCCCAGCTCGCGCAGCGCCCGCTCGGCCGCCGCCACCTGGCGCAGCTTCTCCACGGTGATCGGCGTTCCGTACGGGAACCGGGACGAGAGGCAGGCGTACGCCGGCTTGTCCCACGTCCGCAGCCCGAAGCGTTGCGACAGGGCACGGATCTCGGCCTTGGTCAGCCCAGCTTCCTGGAGCGGGCTCCGCACGCCTAGCTTGCGCGCCGCCCGCAGGCCCGGCCGGAAGTCGGCAAGATCGTCCGCGTTGGTGCCGTCGATCACGTGCGCGAGGCCACGGTCCCTGGCCAGCTCCAGGAGCTTGCCGTACAGCTCGTTCTTGCAGAAATAGCAGCGCTGGTGGGAGTTCATCGCGTAGCGGGGGTCGGTGAGCTCCTCGGTGCGCACCATCACGTGCTCGACCCCCAGCTCGGCCGCCAGCTCGCGCGCCTCGGCGATCTCCTCTTCGGGATAGGTATCGGAGAGGCCTGTGGCAGCGATCACCCGCTCGCCGAGCACCTCGCGCGCCGCGTAGAGCAGGAGGGTGCTGTCGACGCCGGCGCTATAGGCGACGACTGCCGATCCCAGCTCCGCCAGGATCTGCTTGAGCCGCTCGTACTTCGCCCACGTGCTCGCTTCGACCATCGGTCTCGCTCGATATCCCCGGCCAGCGGCCAGCTCACGCGCACCCCGCGCCGTCGTCGCCCGAGCAAGGATAGCACGCTCGATCCGGTTTCCACGGTCTTCAGCAGTGTCTCGCCCGCTGGCACCGGGCCCTCGCGTTCAGGTAGCATCCTGCGAGGCGCGTTGCACCCGGTGGAGGCGGAGCCACGGGGAGCGCATGGAGCAGTCCGTCATCGACCGCTACTGGCGTCATCTGCTCGCCGGACTCGCGATCGGCATCCTGGTCGTCTTCGTCCTGGCGGTCATCGCCGATGGGCGGAGGCTAGCTTCCTCCCTGGCGCGCTTCGAATGGACGCTCGTGCCGCTCATCCTCGCCCTCACTGTGTTCAACTACGCGCTGCGCTTCATCAAGTGGCAGCTCTTTCTCCGCTGGATCGGGGTCCACCAGCTCTCCCACGCCGTGAGCCTGGGGATCTTCCTCGCCGGCTTCGCGATGACCATTACTCCAGGGAAGGTGGGAGAGTTTCTGAAGTCCTACCTGCTCCGCCGGGCCACCGGCACCCCGGTTGCCACCACGGCTCCCGTCGTGCTCGCCGAGCGCCTCACCGATGGGCTGGCTATGGCGATCCTGGCGCTGCTGAGCGCGTTCGCCGGCATCCAGGCTGGCTGGGCCGGCCTGGCGCTGGTGCTCCTGCTGTTGCTCGGCGGCATCAGCCTCATCCAGCAGCGCCGGATGATGCTCGCTTTCCTGCGCTGGTGTACCCGACTCCCGCTCGTTCGCCGGCAGGCCGGAGCGGTCTACGAACTCTACAACTCGTCTTACGAGCTCTTCCGGCCGCGACGCCTGGCTGTCGTCACTGTCCTCAGCGTGGTCTCCTGGTTCGGCGAGTGCCTCGCCTTGTGGGTTATCCTCCACGGGCTCGGCCTGCCGCCCACGCGCGAGCTGCTCGCACTGTCCATCTTCAGCCTCTCCACCGCGTCGATCGCGGGGGCACTCTCGTTGCTTCCCGGAGGTCTGGGCGCGGCCGAGGCCAGCATTACCGGGATTTTGCTGCTCTTCAGTCAGCCGCGTCTCTCCCCTGCCACAGCCGCGGCCGCCACGCTGCTCATCCGCTTCGCCACGCTCTGGTTCGGCGTCGGGCTGGGGCTGATCGGGCTGCTCTGGGTGCAGCAGCGGCTCGAGCGGCTCGGCGCGGTCGAGCGCGCGGCCGGGCCGTCACCACCGGTCACGAGACAGCCGGCCACCGGCCAGCACGAAGGGCGTCGAGAGCGGTAAGCCTGAGGTACTGGCCGCGACCTGGCCGCTTTGCCCGATACCGGCAGAGAGTGCGGCAAAACGATACCCCGGCGCTGCCGGGGTACGACGCTGGCCATTGCTGGGAGAGCGCGGCTCAGGACTCGTCGTCGAGCAGATCCTTCAACCGATCGCCGATCCGGTACCCACCTGGCCGCCCTGGGCGCGGTGGCCCTCCGGGCCGGGGACGCCGGTCAGGGCCCCGATCTCTGGCTCCTGGCCGTCCGGACGGGGGGCCGCCGCGGCGATCCGGCCCGCGCGGCTCGCGATCACCGCCGTGGGGACGCGGTGGATGAGCGCCGGGGCCAGAGGGCACGCCGGTTGCTTCGCGCTCCTGCTCCGCAGCCTCGCGCTCCAGCAGCGCCTTGCGCGACAGGTTGATCTTCCCGTCGGGCCGGATCCCGGTCACCATCACGTTGATCTCCTGCCCGACCTTGAGCACATCCTCGACCGACCGCACCCGGCCAGGCGCGATCTCGGAGATATGCAGGAAACCGTCCTTGCCCGGCAGGATCTCGACAAAGGCGCCGGATGGGATGATCGTGACGACCCGCCCATAGAAGATCTCGCCCACCTCCGGCACGCGGGTGAGCTTCTCGATCTCCCGGACGGCCCGGCGAGCGCTGTCCTCCTCTGCCGCGCTGATGAAGACGGTGCCGTCCTCCTCGATCTCGATCTTGGAGCCGGTCGACTCCTGGATGCCACGGATGATCCGGCCACCGGGGCCGATGACCTCACCGATCTGCTCCGGCCTGATCTTGATGCGGATGACGCGCGGCGCGTACGGCGACATCTCCGGCCGCGGCGCCGGCAGCACCTCGATCATCTTGTCGAGGATAAAGAGCCGGCCATGACGCGCCTGCTCCAGGGCGGCGCGCAAGATCTCGGGGGTGATGCCCATCACCTTGATATCCATCTGCACGGCTGTCACCCCGTCCCGCGTGCCGGCCACCTTGAAGTCCATATCCCCGAGCGCGTCTTCGATCCCCTGGATATCGCTGAGGATCGTGAAGCGGCCAGTCTCCAGATCGGTTATCAGCCCCATCGCTACCCCGGCGACCGGCTTGCGAATCGGCACGCCCGCGTCCATGAGCGCCAGCGTGCTGCCGCAGACACTGGCCATCGAGGTCGAGCCGTTCGAGCTCAACACCTCGGACACGAGCCGCATGGTGTACGGGAACTCCTCCTCGCTCGGGATCACCGCCAGCAGCGCGCGCTCGGCCAGCGCGCCGTGACCGATATCGCGGCGGCTCGGCCCGCGCAGCCGCCGCACCTCTCCGACACTGAAGGGCGGGAAGTTGTAGTGATGCATGTATCGCTTGGATTCCTCGATCCCGAGCGTATCGAGAAGCTGCTCCTCTTCCTTGGTTCCGAGCGTGCAGACCGTAAGCACCTGGGTCTGGCCCCGGGTGAAGAGCGCCGACCCATGCGGCCGCGGCAACACGCCGACCTGAATCCAGATCTCCCGGATCTCATCCGGACGACGCCCATCGGGCCGTTCGCCGCGCTCGAGAATCGTCTCGCGGACCAGACTCTTCACCAGCGAGTCGAACAGCTCGCCCACCTCCTTCGCGGTCGGGGCGGGCTGCTCTGGGGATGGAACCAGCTCGGCCGGCACGAAGTGCGCGATGGTCTCCTGGCGCAGCGCCGCCGTCGCCTCCAGGCGAGCAGTCTTGTCCGGGTTGAATACGGCGGCCGCGAGCCGATCGCCGAGATAGGCTTTGATTCGGTCCTTCAGCTCGGTGTTCTCGGCAGGAGGGACGAACTCGCGCTTGGGCTTACCGGCCACGGCCTGAAGCTCGCGCTGGAGCTCGACGATCCGCTGGATCTCCCGGTGAGCCAGGAGAATAGCCTCGACGAGTCGCTCCTCCGGGATCTCGTCCGCCTGCCCCTCGACCATCACCACGGCGTCCGCAGTGCCAGCCACGACCAGATCCAGCCGGCTCTCGAGGAGCTGCCGGCTCGTCGGATTGATGACTAGCTCGCCGTCGATCTCCCCCACGCGCACCGCGCCGACCGGCCCGTACCAGGGGATATCGGAAATGGTCAGTGCCGCCGAGGCGCCGATGATCGAGAGGATGTCCGGCTCGTTCTCCTGATCGGCCGAGAGCACGGTCGAGATGACCTGGACCTCGTTCCGGTAGCCCTTGGGAAAGAGCGGCCGGATCGGGCGGTCAGTCAAGCGCGCGGCCAGGATGGCTGCCTCCGAGGGCCGCCCCTCGCGCCTGAAGAAGCCGCCTGGGATCTTGCCGGCAGCGTACATCTTCTCCTCGTAGTCGACCGTCAGTGGGAAGAAATCGAGACCCTCAGCGGGCTCCTTGGCCCCCACGACGGTCGAGAGCACGACCGTTTCCCCGTACCGAACCGCGACCGCGCCGTCAGCCTGCTCGGCGACGCGCCCGGTCTCCAGCGTGAGAATGCGGCCGTTGATCTCGATCGATTTCTGATGGATGACAGGTGGCATACCCCAACTCCTATACCTCGAAGCACTCTCGACTCTCTGCCAGGACTGCTCTGTCGCTCACGGAGATCGTATGGCATGGGCTCGGCTGCGCTCCCCGGCGCGCACGGGCCATCGGCGCGACTCGCCCGGGCTAGTGACCCATAACGAAAGAGCCCAGGGGTATCCCCCTGGGCCGGAGAGTCGCGTCTGTACAGGACGGCGCATCCTGAAGCCAGCGAGCGTGCAATGGTCGTGAGCTCGATCGGCCTCAGAGGACACGTCGCTACCGGCGGAGTCCGAGACGGGCGATAAGCGTGCGGTAGCGCTCGACATCAGTCTCCCGCAGATACCTGAGCAGCCGCCGACGGCGACCCACGAGCTTGAGCAACCCGCGACGCGAGTGATGATCGTGCGGGTGCTCGCGCAGATGCTCGACCAGGGTATTGATCCGCTCGGTCAGCAGGGCGATCTGGACCTCGGATGACCCGGTGTCGGAATCATGCGTGCGATACTGCTGGATGATCTCTTCTTTCTGGGCCTTATAGAGTGCCATGCCCTGCTTGCTCCCTCGCGTCCCAGGATACGCTCCGAACCCTTCCCCTCCGACCGAAGGGGAAGCTCACGCAACAGGTCGCAGTATAGCAAAAATCCGGGGCCGCGCCTAGCTCCGCGCAGACCAATCTGGAGGCACGAGCGACCGCTGATCGGTCGCTCACCCGGTACCGATCATCCCAGGGATCAGAGGCCATCCCTAGGCCGGGTTCTCCGCGCTCGCTTGCCGGCGGCGCGCCTGTGGGTCGAGCCGCCCCCTAGGACGGGATCTGACGTGCCTTTAGCCAGGGCATCATGGCTCGCAGCCGTTCACCGACCTCCTCGATCGGGTGCTGCTGCGCCTCCTGGCGCATCCGAGAGAAGTTCGGCCGTCCCGCGTCGTTCTCGGCCATCCACTGCTGAGCGAAGCGGCCGGTCTGAATATCCTGGAGGATCTGGTGCATGGTCTCGCGCACCCGATCGTCAATGATCTTCGGCCCGCTGACGTAATCACCGTACTCGGCCGTGTCGCTGACCGAGTAGCGCATGAATTTCAGCCCGCCCTCGTAGATCAGGTCGACGATCAGCTTCAGCTCGTTGAGCACCTCGAAGTAGGCCAGTTCCGGCTGGTAGCCCGCCTCGACCAGCGTCTCGAAGCCGGCCTGGATCAGGTGGCTCACGCCACCGCAGAGCACCGCCTGCTCACCGAACAGGTCGGTTTCGGTCTCCTCCTTGAACGTCGTCTCCAGCACGCCGGCCTTGGTGCAGCCCAGTCCTTTGGCGTAGGCCAGAGCGAGCTGCTTGGCCTGGCCGCTCGCGTCCTGATGGACGGCGATGAGCGCTGGCACGCCGATTCCCTGCCGGTAGAGGTCTCGCAGGACATGACCAGGGCTCTTGGGCGCGATCATGGTGACGTCGATCTCGGCCGGCGGGACGATCCGGCCGTAGTGGATGTTGAAACCGTGGGCGAACATCAGCACTTTGCCGGGCTTCAGCTCCGGCGCCACGTACTCCTCGTAGACGCCCTTCTGCACGTGGTCGGGCATGAGCATCGAGATCACGTCGCCGCGCCGGGCCGCCTCTGCCACCGAGAGCACCTCGAAGCCGTCAGCGGCAGCCCGCTCGCGGCTCCGGCTCGTCTCCGGCAGCCCGACGACGACGTTGATCCCGCTGTCGCGCAGGTTCTGGGCATGCGCATGCCCCTGGCTCCCGTAGCCGAGTACCGCGACCGTCTTCCCCTGCAGATACGAGAGATCCGCATCCTGGTCGTAGTAGATCGTAGCCATCGTCCTTCTCGACCTCCCCTGTACCTGATCGACACCGGCGAGCGCCGCGAGGCTCCCAGCAACGTCCGGCCTAGGCTACAACCTCGGGCTGGCCGATGGCAACAGCTCGGCCGCCGCGTGCCATCGCTACGACGCCGGTGCGAGCCAGCTCCTTGATCCCGTAGGGGCGGATCAACGTGATGAGCGACTCGATCTTCTCCGGGGGGCCGGTGACCTCGATGACCATCGAGTCCGGCGCCGCATCGACGATGCGTGCCCGGTAGACATCCGAGACGAGCCGCATGATATCCGAGCGCGTTCGCTCGGTCGCGTTCACCTTGATCAGCGCGAGCTCCCGCTGGATCAGGTTCTCGTCGGTGACATCAGTAATCTTGATGACCTCGAGCACCTTGTAGAGCTGCTTGACCAGTTGCTCGATCTTCCGGTCATCGCCCTTGGCCACGAGCGTGATCCGGGACAGGCCCGGGTTCTCCGTGTGGCCGACCGCGATGCTGTCGATGTTGAACCCCCGCTGGCGGAAGAGGCTCACGATCCGGTTCATCACCCCCGGCTTGTCCTCCACCAGCACGACCAGCGTGTGGCTGCGCACCCTACCACTCCCCATCCTGGACATCGTACTCATCGATCATTTCCCGGAAAGAGCCTCCAGACGGGATCATCGGGTAGACGTTCTCTTCCTGGTTGACCACGAACTCGATCAGCGCCGGCCCCCGGAACGAGCGGGCCCACTGGATGGCGTCCTCCACCTCGGCCGGTCGGGTCACGCGCCGGGCTGGCATCCGGTATGCCTGGCCGAGCAGCACGTAGTCAGGGCTACTGATCGGCGTCTCGGAGTAGTTGCGGTTGTGGAAGAGCTGTTGCCACTGTCGCACCATGCCGAGGTAGCCGTTGTTGATGATCGCGACCTTGACGTTGCAGTTCTCGTCGACGATCGTCGCGAACTCGTAGAGCGTCATCTGCACTCCACCGTCCCCGACCACCGCCCAGACTTCCGCCTCCGGCCGCCCGAGCGAGGCGCCCATCGCCGCTGGCACGCCGAAGCCCATGGTGCCCAGCCCGCCGGAGCTGATCCACTGGTTCGGGATGTCGCACTTATAGAGCTGGGCCGCCCACATCTGATGCTGCCCGACGTCTGTCGTGACGATCGCCTTGCCTTCGGTCAGCTTGTGCAGCCGGTCGATCACGTACTGCGGCTGGAGCACGCCGTTGGGGCCAGATGGAGCAGTGCGGATCGGCCGGTACCAGCTCCGGATCGTCTCGATCCACTCGTCGTGGCGCAGGGGTTCCATCTCCTCAAGCAGCAGCTTGAGCGCCTCTCGCGCGTCTCCGACCACCGGCACCTCGGTCTTCAGCACCTTGCCGATCTCGGCCGGATCGATGTCGATGTGGACGATCCTGGCGTTGGGAGCGAACTCGCTCGGTCGCCCGGTGACCCGGTCATCGAACCGCATGCCGATGCCGATGATCACGTCAGCTTCGTGGATAGCCCGGTTCGCATGGGCGAAGCCGTGCATCCCCACCAGCCCCAGGCAGAGGGGGTGCGAGGCGGGAAAGCCGCCGATCCCGAGCAGTGTCAGCCCGACTGGGATCTGCGCGCGCTCGGCGAACCTGACCAGCTCATCGGTCGCGCCGGAGATCAGGATGCCGTGGCCGGCCAGGATGAGCGGCCGCTGGGCCTGCCGGATCAGCTCGGCAGCCCGGCGGATCTGCCGCCGGTGCGGGACGATGGTCGGGCGATAGCCTGGCAGGTTGAGCGGCTGGGGTGGGGCGAGGTAGCCCTTCGCGAGCTGGACATCCTTGGGGATATCGATGAGCACCGGCCCCGGACGCCCTGACTTGGCCAGGTAGAAGGCCTTCTGGATCGCCGGGCCGATCTCGTCCACGCTGCGGATCACCATGTTGTACTTGGTGATCGGGATGGTGATCCCGGTGATATCGGTCTCCTGGAACGCGTCCATCCCGATCACGGCCTGCGGCACCTGGCCGGTAATCGCCACCAGCGGCACCGAGTCCATCATCGCCGTGGCGATCCCGGTCACCAGATTCGTGGCTCCGGGGCCGGAAGTCGCCAGGCAGACGCCCACCTTCCCAGTGGCCCGCGCGTAGCCGTCGGCCGCGTGCGCCGCGCCTTGCTCATGGCGGACGAGTACGTGGTGGATCGGAAACTCCGGCAGCACGTCGTACAGCGGGATGACCGCCCCGCCGGGATAGCCGAAGATCAGATCCACGCCCTCGCGCACGAGCGCCTGGCAGATCAACCGGGCACCCAATTGCGGTTCCGTCTGCGGCTGATCGGTTGCTGCGCGTCGCGCTTCGGTCTCGACCGCCATTCCATCACCCTCCTTGCCCCAACCTCACCGGGCACCCCGGCGTTACCGCTGATCGCTCGATCGTCACAACGATTGAGCCTCCCGGTCTCGGGAGGCTCACGAGTCTGGCTATCGGTATCGTGCTACTCGTGTCTCGCTCAGCCTCCCAGACCGCTGGCGCGGAGAATAATAAGGATGCCTACGATAAGGAGAATAAGCGAGCGTACGAGGAGGGAACGGTCAGCGGGCGCCTGGACAGGCAGGCTGGCCAGGAGCGTCCGGTTCGCCCTGCTCTGTCGACCTGCTGCCCTCACGCCACGACCCTCCGCCCACACATCACGGTGTTGCATCCTAGCCTATCAGCATCTCGCACCGCTGTCAAGGATCTTTCGCTTATTCCCGCTTTTGGTGGAGGATGCCTGCGCTCGCGTCTCTCCTCTCGAGGATCCGAACGCAGCGCCGGCTCAATCGTCCAGCCGATCGAAGATGATGCGCCCTGATCCTGCCACCTTTCTGATCATGTACCGGTCGAGCACGAACCACTCATACGTGCTCGGAGCGAGCTGTGCGGCTGCGGCGTGGCGCGGGAGCAGGGCGGTACGTTGCGCCTCCTCGCGCGACCGCCACACGCAGAACGAGAGGCAGTTCCGCTGGGCATCGAGGTCGCCGGCGAAGTAACACAGCAGTCCTCCGGTCATGAGCGCCTCGGCGTACGCCTGGTCGTCGAACTCGGTGAGTGCCTGCTCGTTCGCGTCCGGCCGCCGTACCGACCGGAACACGACCAGGTACCACTCCCCCGCATCGAGATCAGCGAGCGCCTCTTCCCAGTTGAACCCCTCCTCGATCGGCGCTGTCTGGTAGGACGGGGTGATCGGTCGCAAGCGAAGGAACGCCCGGCGCTCGCGCTCGCTCGTCTCCAGCTCGCTCTCCGGAATGCTCGTGAGGTCGAAGGGGCGAAGAACCATACGCATCTCCTCCTATTCCCTTGCAATTCCCGACGTGATAGGTCTCGATCGTCCCCGCAATGCCTTCCCCGAGCGTGGCTCGCGAGAGCAAGGGCGGCCCTCGCTCGAGCCCAACGCAAACCAACGCCATTCTGCTCCGGCAGTAGCCCGGGGCACCGCGATGGTAGAGAACACACGCAGCGCACCAGGACGGCGTGCCGGCAGCGTTAGGCCGCCGTATCGGCCAGGTGACGGCAGGATAGCGCAGAACGGCATCCGGTACCACAGTTCGTCTTCAGACTGTCGACTCTGCCCGATAGAGCTCCGCCATCCAGCTTTCGGTCAGCCGCCGAGCGCGCTCGACGATCGCGGCTTCGGCAACTCGCACCAGGTGCCCTTCGCGCACCACGGGTTCCCCGCGCACGTAGACGTCGGTAACCGCGCCGTGGTGCAAGGAATACACGAGGTTGTACGCGATACGGTGCCGCGGCTGCATCGAGAGGTCGTCGAGCCGGATCAAGCAGAAGTCCGCGAGCATTCCCGGCGCGATCCGCCCGAGCGGCAGACCGGTAACGTGCTCTCCGTTCGTGGTCGCCATGTGCAGCACCTCGGCCGCTCCCAGCGCATCGCCGCTCCCGGCCAGCCCTTTCTGCAGGGTTGCCGCCAGCCGCATCTCGTCGAACACGCTTAACCGGCTGTTGGCCGAGCCACTATCGCAGCCGAGGGTGACGGTCACGCCGTGCTGCAGGTACACGCGGAGCGGCGCAATGCCATCGCCCAGGAAGAGGTTCGACCCAGGACAGTGGATCAACCCGCCTCCAGCGCGGCCGAGCGCGGCGATTTCCTGCTCTTCCAACCAGACCCCGTGGACGATACGGATGCGCTCGTCCAGCGCGCCAAGCTGCTCGATCCACTCGAGCGGGCCACACCCGTAGCGCCGTCGGATCTGTTCTCCTTCATACGGAGCTTCTGCCACATGGATGTGCCACGGGGTGTCGAGCTCGGCGGCCAGCCGCGCGCCTGCCTGGATCATCTCGCCCGATGCTCCGTGCGGGCTGTGCGGAGCCGGGATGACCCGCACCAGCGAGTGCCCCTGGAAGCGTGAGGCGAGCGCGCGGCCATTCGCGACGGCCTGCTCCGGAGTCTCCCGGTACGCTGCAGGGGCGACGTCCCAGTCCATCATCGACCGGGCGAGCACCAGCCGGATCCCCAAATCCTCCGCTGCCTGGGCCAGCGCGATGGCACGCTCGTTGTCGCCGTGATGCAGGTAGAAGAAGTCGCAGACTGTCGTCGTCCCGTACCGCAACATCTCGCCGAAAGCGAACAGCCCCGCGGTGTAGACGTCCTCCGGGCCGAGGCGGGGCGTAAACCGATAGAGGACGTCTCGCCAGGCAGCGAACGGTCGGTCGTCTCCCAGGCCGCGCAGCAGCGACTGGAACGAGTGGCTGTGCGCGTTGACCAGCCCAGGCATGAGCAGTCGCTGCGGCGCCTCGAGGACGACACAACCCGGGAGAGCCGCGCGGAGCTGCTCGAGCGGGCCAACTTGCTCGATCCACCCGTCTCGGTACGCGACCGCCCAGCCGAAGCGGACTGTCGTCCCATCCAGAAGCGCTTCAGGCGCCAGGACGCGCATCATCGGACAATTCGTCCTTCCCTGACGACGATTTTCCCACCAGCGATGACCGTATCCACGAGCGTCGCACCGAAATAGTAGGGAATGTACCGGTAGCTGGGCACATCCAGGATTACCAGATCTGCTCGCTTCCCCGGCTCCATGCTCCCGACCTGCGCACCAGCTCCGATCGCGTAGGCCGCGTTGATCGTCGCAGCCACCAGCGCTTCCGCTGGGGTGAGTCCAAGCTGAACGCAGGCCAGCCCGATGATGACCGGCACCGACCAGATCGGGCTCGAGCCAGGGTTGAAGTCGGTTCCGAGCGCGACCGGGATCCCGAGCTCGATCATCCGTCGTGCCGGCGGGAGGCGCTTTTCCCGCAGCATGAACGCGGCGCCGGGGAGCAGGACAGCAATGGTTCCAGAAGCACGGAGCGCCGCCAGATCCTCCTCCTCGACATGCTCGAGGTGATCCGCGGTGAGCGCTCCTACCTCGGCAGCGAGACGGGCGCCACCGGTTCGGTGTCGTTGCTCCGCATGGATCTTCGGGATCAGGCCGTACTGGCGACCGGTGAGCAGGATCCGCCGCGCGTGGTCGAGTGAGAAGACGCCGGCCTCGCAGAACACGTCACAGAACCTGGCGATCCCCATCGCCGCTGCCTCGGGGATCGTGCTCCGGCAGACGATGTCGACGTAGCGGTCAGGATCGTCGCGGTACTCTAGAGGCACGGCATGGGCGGCGAGCAGCGTGCCGACGACTGCCTGCGGGCGAGTAGCGGCCAGGCGCGCGATCACGCGCAGCAGCTTGAGCTCGTCCGCTGTCGTGTTTCCGTACCCGGTCTTGATCTCGACCGTCGTGGTGCCAGCGACGAGCATGCGATCGAGAGCGGCGCCCGCGCGGTCGACCAGCTCTTCCTCGTCGGCCGCGCTCGTTAACCGCATGGTATGGAGGATGCCGCAGCCCCGGGTCAACAGGTCGAGGTAATCGACCCCGGACAGGAGCGCCTCGAACTCGCGTACCCGGTCTCCGGCAAAGATCGCATGGGTATGCGGATCGACGAAGCCGGGGAGCACCGCGCGGCCCCGTGCATCGAGCACGAGGGCATCAGGCGCCCGATCGACCTGGCGGAGCACGGTAGTCGTCGGCCCGGCCATGATGATGCTGCCGGCCGCGTCGACCGCCACGGCACCGTCGTCGATCACCTGCACGTTTCCCTGGAGCGCGCCGGCTCGGGGGCCGGACGGGCCTGCCAGGGTGACCAGTTCCGCCGCGTGGACGACGAGCAGAGACGCCGCCGGCATCCCCTACTCCTCAGGTTCGGGAGCGACGGTCGGGGGCGAGGGCAGGCGCACTCCCCAGCGCTGCGCTGCCCGCAGCGCCCGGCTGTACCCGGCATCAGCGTGTCGCACGATACCCAGCCCGGGATCCGTGCGGAGGACTCGCGCGAGCTTGCGCTCCGCTCGCTCGCTGCCATCGGCGACAACCACCATGCCGGCGTGGATCGAGTACCCGATACCGACACCGCCACCGTGGTGCACGCTGACCCAGCTCGCGCCGGCAGCGGTGTTGACGAGCGCGTTGAGGATCGGCCAGTCGGCGATCGCATCCGACCCGTCGCGCATCCCCTCCGTCTCGCGGTAGGGAGACGCCACCGAGCCCGCGTCCAGGTGGTCGCGCCCGATCACGATCGGCCCCTTCAGCACACCCTTGCGCACCAACTCGTTGAAGAGCAAGCCGGCCTTGTCTCGCTCACCGTAGCCGAGCCAGCAGATCCGGGCCGGCAGCCCCTGGAAGGGCACGTGCTCCTGAGCCATCTCGAGCCATCGGCGCAGGCTGGTGTTCTCCGGGAAGAGCTCGGCGACCGCTTCATCCGTGCGGTAGATATCGTCAGGGTCGCCGGAGAGCGCCACCCAGCGGAACGGGCCCTTGCCCTCGCAGAACAGCGGGCGGATATAGGCCGGGACGAAGCCCGGGTAGCTGAACGCCTCCTCGTGCGGGACGCCGCCGAGCTCGGCTTGCGCCCGCAGGTTGTTGCCGTAGTCGAAGACGATCGCGCCGCGACGCTGCCACTCGACCATCGACCGCACGTGCCTGGCCATGCTCTGCCGTGCCCGCTCGCGGTAGCTCGCGGGATCCCGGCGGGCGAGCTCCCGAGCCTGCTCGGGGCTGAGCCCCTGAGCCACGTAGTCGCAGGGCTCGTGTGCCGGAGTCTGATCGGTGACGATATCTGGCCTGAAGCCAGGCCGCTCGAGCAGCGCCTCGTGCACATCGACAGCGTTGCCGATCAGCGCGATGCTGAGCGGTCGCCCGGCGCGGCGGGCGTCTTCGGCCCAGCGCAGGGCCTCGTCGAGATCGGCGGTCAGCCGATCGACATAGCGGATCGCCAGGCGGCGCTCGGCGCGCGCCCGGTCGACCTCGACGCAGAGCGCGACGCCCTCGTTCATCGTCACTGCCAGGGGTTGCGCCCCGCCCATGCCGCCGAGTCCGGCGGTCAGTACCAGGCGATGGCGCAGCGTCCCGCCGAAGTGTCGCCGGGCGATGGCAGCGAAAGTCTCGTACGTCCCCTGCAAGATTCCCTGGGTACCGATGTAGATCCACGAACCGGCCGTCATCTGCCCGTACATGGTGAGGCCAAGCGCTGCCAGGCGGTCGAACTCCGCCGCAGTGGCCCAGGCCGGCACCAGCAACGCGTTGGCGATCAGCACGCGCGGGGCATCCGGGTGCGTCTGGAAGACGGCGACCGGTTTGCCGCTCTGCACCAGCAAGGTCTCGTCGTCTCCGAGCTGCTTGAGCTCGCGCACGATCGCGTCGAAAGCGTCCCAGGAGCGGGCGGCCCGTCCACTCCCTCCGTAGACGATCAGCTCGTCCGGTCGCTCCGCGACCTCAGGATCGAGATTGTTCATGAGCATGCGCAGAGCTGCTTCCTGCTCCCAGCCACGGCAGCTCAGCTCCGCGCCGCGCGGAGCCCGGACGACGCGGGGGCCCGCATGATCGTGATCACTCATCGATCCCCTCCGTTTCTCGTGCGAACTGGTCTGCTTCCGCTGCGCTGTCGCCGCAGTGCGCCTCGAGCACCGCTCGCGCGCGCAAACAGCTCGGCGAGCGGGTAGTTCCAGATGTCGACCGGCAAGACACGATCCAGCTCCGCCAGCAGCGCGGCGACCCCCTCGCCGACGCGCGTCACGCCACGCTCCCGGAAAGCCTAGCCAGCACGCGAGGGACAAGCTCGGTCACCCCCGGACGTGTGTCCGGCTCGGTTCTCGACTAACCGCCTCCGGTCTCCTGTGACCTCCTCATCCTAATCCTATGTCACCATGCTAGCGCGCGCATGCTTGCTCTTAAAGGGTCACCGCTCGAACACGTGCAGATTGCCAGCCTAGGCTCTCGCCCGTGGCTGATCGGGTGGCCGAGTGGGCGCATCGCCGAGGTCGGCGCGCTCGGATTTGACCCGCCCTAGAGCAGCCCTTATCATCAGCAGCGGGGAGGCGAGCGGATGACTGAGCTCCTGTACCTCGAGGACAGCTACCTCCGCGAGTTCGATGCCCGGGTCGTTCTCGTCACCCCGGACAACGGGGTGGTGCTCGACCGCACCGCCTTCTATCCCGGCGGTGGCGGCCAGCCGCACGATACCGGCGAGCTCCAGGTCGGCGACCGCTCCTGGCGCGTCGTCTCGCTCCGCCGAGGAACCGACTACGGGCAGGTCGTGCACCTCCTCGAGGGTGGCCCACCTCCGGCCGCTGGCACGGTCGTCCACGGCGTGCTCGACTGGGAGCGCCGCTACCGGCTCATGCGCACCCATACCGCGCTGCACGTGCTCTGCGGGGTCGTCTTCCGCGAGTACGGCGCGCTGGTGACCGGCGGCAACATGGACGTGGACAAGGCGCGCATGGACTTCGAGCTCGAAGACCTCAACCCGGAGCGCGTCGCCCGCATCGAGGCGCTGGTAAACGAGGCCATCGCCCAGGGGCTCGAGGTGCGCTGGCGCACCCTGCCGCGCGCTGAGGCGGAGCAGATCCCCGACCTGATCCGTACCAAGGTCAACCTCTTGCCGCCCAACATCACCGAAGTGCGCGTGGTCGAGATCGTCGGACTGGATCTCCAGGCCGATGGAGGCACCCACGTGCGCAACACGCGAGAGGTCGGCGGCATCAAGGTGATCGGCACTCGCTCCAAGGGGCGGATCAACAAGCGGCTCGAGATCGCGCTGGTCGACCCCAGCGAGCGAGCGCAGGGGGGACTCGCGTGAGCCTCCCCTGGGATCGCCTGCTGGCCGAGCGAGCAGCCCGGATTCGCCCCTCGCTGCTGGTCGACTTCGACCGCCTGCCCTCGAGCGCTGACCTCGTCCTCTTCTCCGGCGGCGCGCCGCCGCTCGAGTGCCTGCCAGCCGAGCGGATCGCCGGGGCGCTGGCCGAGGCCTGGCGCGCCGAGCCGGAGGCGCTCTGGTACGGCGAGTCCCAGGGCCACGAGCCGCTACGGGTCGCCATCGCCGAGCGCATGCGCCAGCGAGGCGCCGCGGTCGAGCCCGAGGAGATCATCATCACCAACGGTTCCCAGCAGGGGATCGACCTGATCGCCCGGCTGCTGCTCGAACCGGGCGACCGCGTGGTCGTGGAGGCGCCGACCTACTTCGGTGCCCTGCAGGTCTTCGAGCCGTTCGCTGTCGAGATCTGCACGGTGCCGCTGGACGACCGGGGCATGCTCGTCGAGGCGCTAGAGCGCGTCCTGGCCGCTCGACCTCGCCCGAAGCTGATCTACACCGTCCCCACCTTCCAGAATCCGGCCGGCGTCACGCTCGACCTGGAGCGGCGCCAGGCGCTGGTGGCGCTCGCTGAGCGGTACGGTGTGCCGATCGTCGAGGATGACCCGTACGGCGAGCTGTGGTTCGACCGGCCGCCCCCGCCACCACTGCGCGCCCTGCACCCGGACGTGCTCTACCTGGGTACCTTCTCCAAGACTCTGGCACCCGGACTGCGCATCGGCTGGCTCGTCGCGCCGCGCCGGCTCATGAAGCTGCTGGTGGACACCAAAGAGGGGATCGACATCCAGGCCGACCGCCTGCTGCAGCGCGCCCTCGCTCGCGTGCTCGAGGGGGATTGGTTCGAGCGGCACCTGGAGGCGGCACGCGCGAACTACCGAGAGCGCTGCACGCTCCTGCTGCGTTGTCTCGAGCGGGAACTGGCCGGTCTGGCGACCTGGAACGCGCCGGGGGGCGGGTTCTTCGTCTGGGTCACGCTGCCGGACGCCGTCGATACCGACGCGCTGCTGGTCGAGTGCGCGCGGCACGGCGCTGCCTACATCCCGGGCTCGGCCTTCTATCCTGATGGCGCGCCCCGGCCGAGCTTCCGGCTGGGCTTCACGACGCTCTCGACCGCGAGACTGGAGGAGGGGATGGCCCGGCTGGGACTCGCCATCCGGGCCGCTGTCCAGCCCTCCCTCGCCTGACCCTGGTGAACGATCCTGTCCGCCGCAGGGTCGACCGCCGGTAGCATTTTCGCCTCGCCGCGATGGGATCGACCGCGAGAGCACTTGCCCGCTGACGACAGGGCGGGCGTGGACGTGCGCCAGCGCCTGGCGGCTGCGTGCCACTGATCGCTGCGTACGTATGCGCGTGTTCGCTGGACAACGGGCACCTGTCTGGGGCATACTCCCTGTCAGGAGACAGACGCCCGGAGACCGCGAAAGGAGCTGCGCGCATGGCGGAGCGGGGATACTGGATCGTCGTCGGCTCGCCGGAGAACTTCGAGGCTACTCGGCAGCACGGCTTCACCGTGCAAGGGTTCAAGAGCCGGCACCGCAAGAAGGCCGAGCAGATGAAACCTGGCGACAAGCTGGTCTACTACCTGACCGGCGAGAAAGCCTTCGCCGCGATCGCGACCGTCACCTCCACCTCCTTCGAAGACCACACGCCGATCTGGCGCAGCAAAGACCCGAAGAAGCAGGCGGAGGACTACCCCTGGCGGGTGAAGATCGAGCCGGAGATCGTCCTGCCCGAGGGCGAACACGTGCCGGCCGAGCCGGTCGCGCGCCAGATGCAGTACACGCGCAAGTGGCCGGCAGAGCACTGGACCCTCGCCTTCCAAGGGAATCTGCACCGGATCGACGAGGGCGACTTCGAGCTGATCCGCAAGGCGCTCCTCGAAGCCCACGCGTCAGTCGCTTAGCTAGAAGCGTACCAGCTCCTCCGACCCCAACCGCAGAGCGAGTCGGGCAACCGACGACTGATAGTCTGGCTGCCCGGCGCTCGTCGGGATGCTCGGTCGACGTCTCGCGGGGGAGCCTCCTCGCTGGCTTTGCGGCGCCGACACGCGCGGGCACGGTCAGCGCTGCGTGCCGCTCGGCGCGACACCTGTGCGGGTGACCAGCGGGACACCCGAACCTACCCCCCCCCCCGGCGTCCCTGCTGGCCAGCGGTGAGACGTCTCAGCGCTCGAGCCGGCGACCGTCACACCCACGCTCCGCTCGTCCTCTTCACTCCCGCTCGCGATGGGACTCCCACTCCTCCCCAGCCTGCACGGCGCGCGTGATCCGCTCGAGCGCCTGGATCAACGCCGGGCCGATGGTCTGGAGCTCCTGCCAGTGAAACGCTGCGAGACCCTCCAGCACCCGCCTGCCCTCAGGGGTGAGCCGGACATAGACCTGGCGCCGGTCGCGCTCCCCCCGCTCGCGCCAGACGAGGCCCCGGCGCTCCAGGCGATCGACCAGCTCGACCGCGCTGTGGTGCTGGATCTGGAGCCGCTCCGCCAGCTCGCCGACCGTCGGCTCCCGATCCGGCGGCAACCCCCGCAGCGCCAGGAGCAACTGGTGCTGCTGCGGCTCGAGACCGACGGAGCGCGCTGCCTCCTCGCTCCGGCGCAAGAACTGCCGGAGCCGGTACCGGAACTCGGCAAGCGCCTGGTAGTGCTCGTCGCGCAGGATTTGCCCCATTCCGCCTCCCGGCACATTATATCGGATCACGATATACTTGACCGAGGCCGGCTGGCCGTTGTGCGGACACTGCTGGAGGTGGTCATGAGCGAAACGTCGCCGCCGGGGATCCGCCCGCTGCGCATCGTGGAGGGCATCGTACTCTGCGGCATCGTCAGCCTGCTCGCGCTCTTGCCGCCGGGACTCCACTTCGTCACCGGGCCACTCAGCCCGATCATCGGGGGATTCGCAGCCGGAGCAGGTCTCCGCCTGCGAGCGACGGAGGCGTTGATCCTCGGTCTCGTCCTCGGGCTCCTCATCGGGCTACCGGCGCCGATCCTGCTGGTCGAGCTCGGCATTCTCCCCCACCTGGCGACGGCTGCGCTCGTCTTCTTCTCCCTGCTCGCTGCAGTCTACATCGGCGTGTTCAGCATGGCCGGCGCGTACCTCGGCGCACAGAGCGGGCGACGACGCCCGACGGCCTAGCTGGCCGGGTACACCGGCAGCCGGCGGGCACGTGGCTGTGGTAGATTTTGGCCAGGAGTACGGCAGCGTCGAGGAGAGGAACTGGATGGGCTACTGCCCACGCTGCGGCGAGAACCCGCCCTGGGGCGCGAGAGCGACCGCGAGCGCGAGCCGCCAGCGGCGGCCGGTGCGAGTCGTGGCGGGATCGAAGATCGTCCGGCTACCACAAGGTCTCAAAGAGGGAGATCGGGTGCGCTACGGCGGGGTACTGTTCGAGGTACGCCGCAGCGGGGAGGTCATCGAGCTTCACCTCATCGGGCGATAGCTCGACCGCTAGAGAGGTCAGTGCCCCGGTCTCTCGAGAGACCGGGGCACGTTGTCCGGTGGAGATGGGGGGAGTCGAACCCCCGTCCAGAGCGTTCGGCCAAGGATCTACTACAGGCTTAGTCGGTGTTTTGGCTCTCGCCGGTGAGCCCCCACCGACAGGGTCTCGCCCGGACCAGCCGGATCAGTCTTACGCTAGCCCGCACCGGCGCTTGGGCTAGCGGCACCCTCGGCTTTGCGACGCCCGCTCTGGACCCGCCAGGGAGAGGTCCAGGCAGACGTGGCCGCGTTTACTTACGCAGCCAGAGCGAGTTCGCGCTCGCCAGT
The DNA here is from genome assembly GCF_023806485.1 of Thermalbibacter longus. GTDB lineage: Bacteria > Chloroflexota > Chloroflexia > Thermomicrobiales > Thermomicrobiaceae > Thermalbibacter > Thermalbibacter longus. Next base: position 94,088 of record NZ_JAMSLR010000002.1, on the reverse strand, counting down.
TACTTGGTTGCCCCTTTTTACGAGTCCCGGGGCGACCTCGGCCTGCAATCCTCGCACCTACGGCCCTGTCGAAACCGGTCATCCCCTCGACAGCAGCCCCTGGTGAGCGCAAATCTCAGTATACATCGCGTTCCCGCACCGCGCAAGGCGTGAAAGCCGGCTAGCCGAGCGCCAGTCGCAGCCGGTTGCCACCGAGGACGTGGAAGTGCAAGTGGTAGACGCTCTGCCCCGCGTCCGGCCCCACGTTCGTCAGCACCCGGTAGCCGGACTCGGCGATCCCGGCCTCGCGCGCCACCCGCGCGGCCACCTGCAGGCAGCGGCCGAGCAGCGCGGCATCGACCTCCTCGGCCTCGCGCAGCGAGGTAACATGCTGGTTGGGGATGACTAGGATGTGCACGCGCGCTTGGGGGTGGATGTCCCAGAAGGCGGTCACCAGGTCGTCTTGGTGGACGACGCGCGCCGGTTGCCGGCCAGACGCGATCTCGCAGAATATGCACCTGGTCGTCATACCGCTCCTTTCTTCACCCATCCCTTCGCTGAGGAGCACGCAATGCCGGAGTTGCCCGAAGTCGAAGTCGTCCGCCGCTCGCTGGAGCCGCAGCTCCGCGGCTCCAGAATCATACGCGTCCTCGCCGGCCAGCACCCAGCCGATATCCTGGCGCTGCCGCTGGGCGAGTTCGCCCGCGAAGTCGAAGGGCAGCGCATCGCCCAGCTCGGGCGGCGCGGCAAGACGCTGCTGATCGAGCTCGACTCGGGCGCGACGGTTACCGTCCACCTGGGGATGACGGGCGAGCTGTCCCTGGCCCAGCCAGGCGAGCCGCATCCCCCGCACCATCACCTCAGCCTCGTGCTCGACCAGGGGCAGGAAGTCCGCTACCGGGATATCCGCCGCTTCGGGCGCATCGGGCTCCTCCGGCCCGGCGAGCGCGACCGGCTCGAGGCGCGACTGGGACCCGAGCCGCTCTCGCCCGAGCTGACGCCCGTGCTGCTGCACGAGCGGCTCGCCCGGCACCGGCGGGCCATCAAGGCACTGCTCCTCGAGCAGTCGTTCCTCGCCGGCGTGGGCAATATCTACGCCGACGAGGCGCTGTTCCGCGCGGGCATCAATCCGCTGCGTCCCGCCAGCTCGCTCGACCTCGAGGAGACGCGAGGTCTGCTGCACGCCCTGCGAGAGGTGCTGGCAGCGGCGATCACCCGCCGGGGTACCACCATCCGCAACTACCGGGATGGCCTCGGCCAGCCAGGCGAGAACCAGACCCGGCTGCAGATCTACGGCCGGCCGCCGGGCAGCCCCTGCCCGGTCTGCGGCGCGCCGGTCGAGCGCGTGGTGGTGGCACAGCGCGGCACGACCTTCTGCCCCCGGTGTCAGCCCTTCCTGCCGGCGACTGCGGCTAGCCGATCGAGCACGCCAGGATCGTCGGGATCGAGCACCGGGTAGTCGCCCTCGACCAGCTCCAGGTGCTTGAGCCCGCTCCCGGTGAGGAACAGGACAGTCTCGTCGTCGGGCCCGAGCTCGCCGCGCTCGCGCAGGCGCCGGGCGGCGGCAACCGTCGCGCCGGCCTCCGGCGAGACGAACAGTCCTTCGAGCCGGGCCAGCAAGCGTACGCCTTCCAGCATCTCCTCGTCGCTGACTGTCAGCGCGGTGCCGCCGCTGGCGCGCACGGCATCGAGGATCAGGTAGTCGCCGATCGCGACCGGCACCCGGATCCCGGGCGCGACCGTGTGGGCGTCGCGCCAGGGATCGGCGTGGCGAACGCCAGCCTGGAAGGCCCGCACGATCGGGGCGCACCCCTCGGCCTGGACGACGATCATCCGGGGACGCTCCCGGCCGATCAGGCCTAGGCGCTCCAGCTCGTCGAACGCCTTCCACATGCCGACGATCCCGGTACCGCCACCCGTCGGGTAGACGATGGCGTCGGGCAGCCGCCAGCCGAGCTGTTCGGCCAGCTCGAGCCCCATCGTCTTCTTCCCCTCGGCGCGGTACGGCTCTTTGAGGGTGGACACATCCATCCAGCCGAAGCGCTCCGCCCCGGCCCGGACGACCCGTCCACAGTCGTTGATGAGGCCGCGGACGAGGAAGACGTGGGCCCCGTAGGCGCGGCACTCGGCGGGCATCGCCGGAGGCGTGTCCGCGGGCATGAAGACGTAGGCAGGCAAGCCAGCTCGGGCCGCGTAGGCGCTCATGGCCGCGGCCGCGTTCCCGGCCGAGGGGATGGCGACCGCCTTGGCACCGAGCTCCTTCGCGCGGGAGACAGCGGCGGCTAGCCCGCGCGCCTTGAAGCTCCCGGTCGGGTTCTGGCTCTCGTCCTTGAGCCAGAGCCGAGAGAGGCCGAGCGCCTGCCCGAGCCGTTCGCCTCGCAGCAGGGGCGTGCCCCCTTCGCCGAGCGTCAGCCGGCTGGCCGGATCCCGTACCGGCATCAGCTCGTGGTAGCGCCAGAGCGTCCAGGGGCGCGAGCGGAGCGCCTCGCGCGTCAGGGTCTGGGCCGCGCGTTCCAGGTCGTACTCGGCGAAGAGGACTTTGCCGCATGCTGGACACGTGGTGTGGATCTCGTCGGCCGGGTATGTCGCGCCGCAACTCGTGCAGCGCAAGCTCACAAGACAGCTCGCCGAGACGACCTGTTCCATACCGCTCGTACTCCCTTCGTCACCATGCCCGGCGTCCTGCCGTGCCGGCCCCCAGTGTACGGCAGCTCGCCGCGCGCGGCGCCGTCGCGGCACGATGCTGCGGATCGATCCCCAGGCCGTGACCCGAGTATGATTCCGGGCGAGACCCAATGATTGGCTGGTCGGCGCGACGCGGTGTTCGTAGACCGGCGCGCGGAGATCGCTCGCCGAACGAGAGGATCGGATCGGTGGCTGAACAGATCGAGAGCCCAGCGCAGCGCGTATGGCGACGGCTACGGGGAGCCGAGCCCCTGCTGGTGGCGGTGACGCTGGCAGCGTGGGCGGCTCGACGGATGAGCTTCGTCGACGGCTGGCGAGGGGCGCTGGACGTGCTGACCCTCGCCGCCCTCGCGGCGCTGGCGCTGATCTGGTCGATCCGCCTCGCCCAATGGGGGCGAGCGCTCGTCGAGGACCCTCGACGAGTGCTGCTCATGGCCGGCAGTCTCCTCATGACGATCCTCTCGCCCCCGGTGCTGCTGTTCAGCCTGGCGCAGCTCGGTGGCGAACTGCTGGTACGCCTGCGCTACCGTGGGCGCTTGCCCGCGCCGGGCACCTATCGCCAGAAGGTACGCTACCGGCTCCCGGTTACCGGCTGCTGGACGGTCTACAACGGCGGAGTCACGGCGGAGACATCGCACTCATGGGGACTCGCCGGCCAGCGCTATGCGTACGATCTGGTCGTCAGCGACGCGAACGGTCGGAGCTGTCGCGTCGATTCGGCCCCCAAGCCCGAGGACTGCTACGCCTGGGGACAGCCGATCGTCGCCCCGGCCGACGGCCTGGTGGTCGAGGCGCGGGACGGCCACCGCGACTGCCCGTGGGTCGGCATCGTCGATCCCTTCGCCTGGAGCCCGCTGGGCAACGTCGTGGTGATCCGCCACGCGGAGCGTGAGTACAGCCTGCTGGCGCACCTGCAGCGCGGTAGCATCTGCGTGCGGCCGGGCCAGCCGGTCCAGGCCGGGCAAATGGTCGGTCGTTGCGGGAACTCGGGTCACTCGACCGAGCCGCACCTGCATGTCCAGGTGCAGGATCATCCCCGTTTCCTTCTGGCGGCTTCGCTGCCGGTGCAGTTCGACGGCTGGTGGCGCCTCGAGAGCGAGAGCGAAGAGGCAGGCTACGTCTCCGCGGGCTATCTCCGTCGCGGTGACCGCGTCTGCGCCGGCCTGGGTGCCGAGGTGTCTGAGGGTGCCGGCATGTCCCACGGCTCGAGAAGCCTGACCGGAGGAGCTGGAAACGGCCAGGGGCAGGCCGATGCCCCCCAGTAGAAAACGACACCGCCCGGCGGTGGAGGGCGGTGTCCCGGAGCGGGAGACGGGATTCGAACCCGCGACAACCGGCTTGGGAAGCCGGCACTCTGCCAACTGAGTTACTCCCGCATCAGTTGTCCTCATAGAGTATAGCGTCAACCGCCTGGTGCTGTCCAGTGCCCTGCGACTCTCCTGCAGCCGTGGACGGTCCCGCGCCCCGGACGTATCCGGCCCACAGCGGTCAGTTACCCGGGGCACCGGCGGCGGGCAGGTCGGAGGGTTCGCTGGCACGTCGCCAGCCGGCGCGCAGCGCCACGGCCAGGGCGAGCACGTTGCCCAGAGAGAGGAGGAAGAAGCCGAGCGCCAGCCCCGCCGGCGACCCCTGCGCGAGCTGGCCGATCGCCAGTCCGAACAGGTTGGCCAGCACCGTGCTGGTGAACCCGATCACGCTGCTCGCAAACCCGGCGATGTCGCCCAGCGGCTCCAGCGCCGCGCTGTTCGCGTTGGAGAAGATCAGCGCGATGCCGAAGAACGCGGCGCTCATCAAGAGCCAGTAGCCCAGCACCCCGACCCCGAGCGCGGCAACGCCCAGCAGCGATACCGAGACCAGGCTCAACCCCACCACGGCTGGTGGCAGGACTCGCCTCAGGCCCAGCCGGGTGATCACCAGGCCGTTCGTCACCGTACCCAACACCTGAGCAAGCCCAGTCCCCGCGAACGCGAGCGCGAAGAGGGCGTTCGAGAGTCCGAAGTGCTCCTTGTAGAGCTGGGCTGAGCTGGCCAGGTAGGCATAGAGCATCCCGTAACTGCAACCCAGGATCACGGTGAACGCCAGGCTCGGCGGAGTCTGGAGCAGCCGCTGCCAGGCTCGCCGCAGGTGGCCGAGCTGGAGCGGGCGCCGTCGTTCGGGAGGCAGGCTCTCGGGCAAGCGCAGCACAAGCCAGACCGTGAGGAAGGCAGAGATCGCGGCGATCATGCCGAACGGCGCGCGCCAGCCCCAGCGGAGCAAGAGCACCCCGAGCGAGGGCGCGAAGAGCGGGGCAACGAGCAAGACCAGCATCGCGAACGAGAGCACGCGCGCCATCGCCTCGCCGCGGTAGACGTCACGCACCAGCGCCGTCCCGACGACGCGCAGCGCCGCCCCGAAAACGCCCTGGAGGAAGCGGAGCACCAGGATGAGCCCGAGCGACGGGGCGAAGACGAGCGCGAGCGCGCACAGGAAGAAGCCAGTGGCGGAGACGCTGAGCAGCGAACGCCGTCCGAAGCGGTCGCTGAGCGGGCCGAACACGATCTGCCCGGCAGCGAAGCCGAAGAAGTAGAGATTGACCACGAGCTGGGCACGGGTGTCGCTCGTCTGGAAAGCGACCGCCAGGTCGTGGAGCGCCGGCAGCATCGCGTCGATGCTGAAGGCGCTGAGCCCCATCATGAAGCCGAGCAGCGCGGTCAGTTCGGCCGGTGAGACCGGTGAGCGAGCGCCAGCGTTCTCCTGGCGCGTATCTGGCGTCGTCGCCTGCCTGCCCTTCGTCGTCACCTGCCGCGCGTTGCCTGGTCGACCGCTTCTCCTCGCGACCGGCAAGCTCGCCTGCACGCCCGCCCACCGAGCGAGGGCCACCAAGCGCACCATCATAGCAGAAGCGCACCCCTCATCGTGCAGGCGGTGCGCCTGCCAGGATGCCGAGACCGGAGTGCCGGTCACGGCGAAAGCCATCACCGCCCTAACAGCGTTCGAGCCCGATGCGGCGAGACGAGGCTGGGGCGCATGCCGAGCCGGCACAGGGGCCGGAGCATCTGGATGGCATGGCCGACGGCAAGATACTCGACCACAATCCGCGACACACCGCGAGCGCGATGCTGCTCCTAGCCAGTTCGCAGCCGCCCCATTGAGTCCGAGTGATCCGAATCTCGAGCGAGCGGGAGAACGGGCGCACCCGGCGCGCGAGCAGCCGCCAGCCACGCCAGAGTCGAAGCGCATGCGATGTCCCCGCTTACGCGATCGAGCTGCGGGGCACGCTCGCTGTCTCCTCCGGGCGTCGCCGGACTGGCTGCCACTGCACGGCCAGCTCAGGCAGCGAGCACACCCCGCACTGCCCGGGTGATCCTCTCGACGCTCGGCAGCACGTGCTCCTCGAGCGGCTTGCTGTACGGCACCGGGTAGTCTAGCGCCGTGACCAGCCTGGGCGGTACCTGGAGCGCGTGGAAGCTCGCCTCGGCGATCTCGGCCGCGATCAGCGCCGCGACCGAGGCGTGCCGTGGCGCCTGGTCTACCAGCACCACCCGGCCTGTCTTCTCGACCGAGCGGAGAATCGTCGAGATCGAAAGTCTGGAGCATGATCCGTTGCACGCCGTACGTGGCCCACTCGCGGATCTGCGTCACCAGTTCATCCGGCGTCCCGACGAACCACCAGCGGCGGCGTAGCTCGACCAGCAACTCGTCCAGCGTCTAGGGACGCAGCAGATAGAGCGGTTGATTGCCGACGAGATACTCGTGCACCTTGGCCGCCCGTTCCAGGAGCTCCTTGCGATCCCGCCCGACGATGTGGCCAACCATCAAGGTGCGGAGGATCGACGGTGGATCACTGTGAACAGCCGCGCAGTGATCCGCGAGAGCCACATTCTTTCGCAGATAGGCTTCGGGATCGACGAAGCCGGGGTTCCACTCATCGGCATGTTCAGCGACCAGGCGCAGCGTGCGCCGCTCGCCACCGATCATAATCGGCACCCACCGACTCGAAGCCGAACTGCTCGGCAATATCGACGATACGGAGCCAGCGTTCCCAGGTAACACCCTCCTGACCCTCAACCATGAGCCCGAGCCGCACGATCCCCCCTTCCCCCAAGCTGACTGGATGGGCGATCCCGATCCCCTACACAGATTCACCCACGTGCCCATGGGCACGCATGCTGCTCCAGGATCACAGCGCCGGAGTCTGACGTCACCGCCGCGACAGGCCGTCGATGCGCCGGGGCGATGAGTCGCGAGCGGCTCGTCATCCCCCGGATCACCTCCGCTCCTGCGCTCATCGAGTAAGCGGGCTCGCAGGGCTGGGGAAGCCAGGAACAGGCCTTACCTTCGCTTGGACAGCCGCAAGCCTCGGCCGACTCGTCTCGAGGTGCATGCTTGCGGTCTCCGGGTGATGACCTATTTTAGGTACGGCGTGGGCAGGCTCTCAAGCTCGCCGTTGAGCTTCCGGAACAGCAAGGCGCGGAGATAGGCGCTTGGGATGCCCTTCTGCCGGCCAGGAAGCCCGAACTGACCTCCCGCGCCAGCATGGCTGGTTCCCAGTACAATGCCAGGTGCGAAGCACGATCGCCGTGGATGAGCTTGGGGTACGGGAGGGAGCACCATGAGCCGGGCAGTGGTGATCCTGGGCGCGGGCCCGGGCGGCCTGACCGCAGCTCAGCGCCTGCGACGCTACCTGCCGCCCGAGATCGCCATCACGGTCATCGACCGGGCTGATGAGCAGCGATTGGGGATCTCGCTGCTGCTGGTCATGCGTGGCTGGCGCAACCCGGCCGACGTGAGCCTGCGGCCCGCACAGGTTCTGCGAGACGGTATCGTTTTCCTGCACGCAGAGGTGACCGGCATCGACCCGGAAGCACGGCGCGTCCATACCGATCGGGGCGATCTCCCCTACGACGCGCTGGTCGTGGCGCTCGGGGCCGAGGTGGTGCCGGAAGCGATCCCCGGGCTGGAAGCGGCGATCGCCGCCGGGGCTGCCGGGCAGTTCTACACGCTCGGTGGCGCGCTCCACCTGCGCGAGCGCCTCGCCTGCTTCGCCGGCGGCCGGATTCTGGTGGTCGTCGCTCGCCTTCCCTACAAGTGCCCGCCCGCCCCGTACGAGGGCGCGCTCCTCATCGCCGATAGAGCTCGCGAGCACGGGGTGAGCGACTCGGTTCAGGTCGCGCTCTTCACGCCGGAGCCGCAGCCGCTCGCCGTCGCCGGACCAGCCGTTGGCCAGCGACTGACCGAGCTGCTGGCCGAGCGAGGCATCACCCTGCACACCGGGCAGGAACTGGTCGCGGTCGACGCGGCACACCGCGAGGCCGTGTTCTCCTCCGGCGCGCGCGAGCCGTTCGATCTCCTGGTGGTAATCCCACCGCATCAGCCGCCGGCTGTCGTGCGGGCGGCCGGGCTGACCGGCGAGACTGGCTGGGTGCCCGTCGCGTTCCCCACGATGCGCGCGCCCGTCGATGGCGTCTGGGCAGTCGGCGACGTGACCACGCTCAGGCTGCCGAACGGCTCGCCCATGCCGAAAGCGGCGGTGTTTGCCCAGCAGCAGGCCGACGCTGCCGCGCGCGACATCGCTCGGTCGCTGGGCGCGACGGCGCCCGAGCCGGAGATCAGCGGTCGTGGCCGGTGCTGGTTCATCACCGGCGCAGGCGAGGCGGGCTACGTCGAGGGGGAATTCCTCGCCGAACCGGCTCCGGTCGTGCAGCTCTATCCGCCGGCTGCCGAGCACTTCCGAGCGATGGAGCAGGAACTGGCGGAGTGGAGCGCTCAGGCCAGCGGCTGAGCGGTATCACTCGCCGTAGCCGCGCGCGGCCTGCGCCTCCAGACCGAGCGTTCGCACACCAGCGGTGGCCCCGCCGAGCATAAAGCCGATATCGCTGCCGGCTGTCAGGAACAGGAAGCCCTGCTCCGCCCGGCGCAGCGCGTCCTCGGGGCTGTAGGACGCGAAGCCCGCGATCTTGCCGGTGTTGCGGCACGCCTCGACGACCCGCTCGATCGCCCGGGCGTGGCGGTCGTCTTCAGCCGCGCGCCGGGGATCGATCCCGAGGGAGAGGGCCAGGTCGGCCGGGCCGATCCAGCAGCCGTCGATGCCAGGTACCGAGAGGATCGCCTCCGCGTTCTCGACCGCCTGGATAGTCTCGAGCTGGACGGCGACGAACAGCTCGTCGTTGATCCGGTCGGGATAATCGCTCCCGTAGACGCGGGCCCTCCCCCAACCGTAGGAGCGGCGCCCGCGCGGGGGCAACAGGCACGCGTCGGCCACGGCCTGCGCCTCCTCGCGGGTGTTCACCAGCGGGACGACAATGCCGAGCGCGCCCTCGTCGAGCAGCCGGCCGATCAGCGTGTAGTCGTTGCGGGCGACGCGGGCCATCGGCACGGCCGTGCCGTGGGCCAGCGCCATCAGCGTCAGGAGAGTAGACTCCGGGCTGAAGGAGCCGTGCTGGGTATCGATCAGGATGAAATCGACGCCGCAACTCGACAGCGCCTCGGCCACCAGCGGCGAGCCGAGCTGGAGCGAGTAGCCGAAGGCGGGCTTCCCCTGTAGCATCTTCTGCTTGGCGGCATTCGCGCGCATGCTCACCTCCACGGTCCCTGATCCCGAACGGCGCGGCACCAGCTCACCGGCCAAGAGCGCGGTCGCCCCGCGTACCCTACCGCAGCTCGTCTCGCCGCGAAAGCCCCTCTACGCAGGGCAGCGCCCCAGAGCGTCACGCGATCGATCCGGCGAGCAACAGAAACCGGCACTGGGACGCCGGCATAGGGCGAGCGGCGCTCCGGAAGTCACCGGTCGGTGGCGGCAGACCGCGCCGCCCGGTAACGCGCGATCGCGCGCTGCCGCGCGACCGCGTGATCGACGATCGGGGACGGGTACTCTCGGCCAATTCGGCAACCACAGCGTTCCTGCACAGCTCGCGGCATCGCCCACGGGCGATGGATGAACTCGTCTGGCACGTGGCAGAGCTCAGGCACCCACTTCCGCACCCAGCGCCCGCCGGGATCGTAGCGCTCTCCCTGCTTGGTCGGGTTGAAGACTCGGAAGTAGGGGGCCGCATCCGTTCCGGTTCCGGCACTCCACTGCCAGCCACCGCTGTTCGCGGCTGGATCCCCATCGATGAGCTGCTGGAAAAACCAGCGCTCCCCGAGCCGCCAGTCGAGCAGCAGGTCCTTGACCAGGAAGGAGGCGACCAGCATCCGCGCGCGGTTGCTGATCCACCCTTCGGCAGCGAGCTGGCGCATGGCGGCGTCCACCGCCGGATAGCCGGTCTGTCCTCTGTACCACGCGGCCAGGGCGTCACCGGCGTCATCCCACTCGATCTCCCGGTATTCAGGTCGCAGACTCTCGCGCACCATGCGAGGGAAAGAGTACAAGAGGGTGATGTAGAATTCGCGCCAGACAAGCTCGTTGAGCCATGCGCGCACGCCGGCGCGGGACGCCTCGTCCGGCGCGCGCTCGAGCAACTGCGACGCCCGGCACCACGCCTCGCGGACGCTCACCATGCCGAAGCGCAGGTACGGCGACAGCCGCGAGGAGCCAGCACCGTCGAGCCGGTTCCGCTCCGAGGCATAGCGGAAGATCGGGGGATCGCTTCCGGAGACGAACGCGTCGAGCCGGGCGCGAGCCTCCGCCTCGCCAGGCGGAAAGACGTGGACGGGAAACGCGTCCAGCTCGGCGACGATCCGTTCGCTCGATACGTCCTCTACCGGCGGCAGGCGTGCCGGAGGCGGGATCACGGCATCGAGCTGCGGGGCAGGTCGCTGCCACCAGCTCCGCGCGAACGCCGTGAAGACGGTATAGGGGCGACCAGACGGAGCCCGCAGCTCGCGAGGATCCTGGAGCGTGAGCCCAGGGCAGAGCCGCAGATCGACCCGCTGGGCGACGGCGCGATCCCGGCGGAGCGCGTATGGGGAGTAGTCAGCCTCGGCGACGACCCAGCGCGCCCCGACTTCACAGGCGAGGCGTTCGAGCACCTCGACCGGGGTACCAGACCGCACGATCAGCTTCGACCCGCGAGACCGCAGATCGCGGTCGAGACAGGCCAGGGAGGCGAAGAGGAATTGGGTTCTCCGCCGGCTCTGGCTCGCCGAGGACAGCAGCGCGGGGTCGAGGACGAACACGGGGATCACCGTGCGCGCCAGGCGCATCGCCTCGGCGAGCGCCTGGTTGTCGTGTAGGCGAAGGTCGCGGCGGATCCACCAGAGGGCGATCGGCGTTTCCATTTCGGCCTCTCAGCCTTTGCCCAGTGGCACTACCGTTCATGCGGCGTGCAGACCGAGCACTAGTACACCACCTCTCCCGTACGATCGGCGCAGGAGGTATCCTGACCTCGGAGTGCCTGACGAGCCGGCGAGCGCCGACACGCGCAGTGGAAAGGAAACCGGCCATGTTCTACACGCGCAAGGGAGACCAGGGCTACACAGACCTGCTCGGTGGCCGGGTTCCGAAATACGCGCCCCGGCCGGAGACGTACGGCACGCTCGACGAGGCCACCTCCGCGATCGGCCTGGCCCGCGCGCTCGCCTCCAGCCCGCGCACCAGAGAGATCCTCGTGCGGATCCAGCGCGACCTCTATGTCATGATGGCTGAACTCGCCTTCGCCCCGGGAGTGGAGCAGCAGCGTTACCACATCACCGCCGAGCACGTGGAGCGCGTGGAGCGGGAGACCGACCAGCTCGCTGCCGAAGTACCGCTGGGGCGGCACTTCATCCTCCCGGGCGACAGCGTAGCGGGGGCCGCGCTCGACCTGGCCCGCACGGTCGTGCGCCGGGCTGAGCGGCTCGTGGCCAAGCTGTACCACGACGGCGAGGTGCACAACGACCAGCTTCTCCCGTACCTCAACCGGCTGTCGTCGCTCCTCTTCATCTTGGCTCGCTTCGAAGACCGCGAGGCCGGCGTCACCCCCACGCCGGCCAAAGAGGAGAGACACTGAGGCCAGGACCTCACTGCCCTAACGAGATCCAGGCCGCGAGCTGGAGCGCGTGCTCGCGCAGGTGGCCGGTGCGCCGGCGCAGCGCCTTGGCCAGCGTCCACTCCTCGCCGTCATGCTCGACGACCGTACCGCGCTGCTCGACCGGGATCGACCGGACGGTCGACGCGAAGGTACGGCCTGCCACGAGCACCGCCACGACCGGATCGGCCGGGAGATCGACCTCGAGGCGACCGTCTGCGCTGAGCCGCGAGGCGTACCAAACGTCCAGCTCGGCGACGTGGTGGAGCATTTCGTCCGGCGACCAGCCGGCCGGGCGCGTAGATGCTGCTCGCCAGGCCGGGAGAGCGAGGCGGTATAGCTCGACCAGCTCGGCCAGCGCGGCCTCCCCTATCTGAAGCGCTTCGTCGATGGCCTCCGGGCTCGGAGCCTGGCGGTCCGCCTTGAAACAGGGGCCACGCCCTCCCGGCAGCGCGTCGCGGAGCTCGCGGATCCCCACGTCGATCGTCCCGTAGGCCGGTGAAGGGAGACCCCGTCGATCCAGCCAGTCGAGGTGCGACGCGATGACTCTCGGGGCAGCCTCGACGAGCGCGTCGAGATCCGTCGCCTCGACTTGGCAGCCCGGCAGCTCCCGGACGAAGCCGAGGTACGAATCGCCCCAACGCTCCACCAGCATGTCGAGCCTCATACTGCAGCTAGCCTCCCAGACTCCAGCACGCGCGCGACGTCGTTACCGGGATACCCTATCCTTTTCCTCGTTGCACTCGATTACGCCGCCCCGAAACGGTGCCGAATCACCGTTGTCTTGGCGCGGGCTCCGGCACGGTGACCCCGGAATGCCCCACGGCTCAGACGTTCCCTTCACGCCCGAGCGCGTAGGCGATCGCCTGATCGGGTGTCATCGCCTTCCCTTCAACCCTAGCGGCCTGAAAGGACTCTTCTCCGAGCTGACTCCGCAGCGTGCCCTCCGTCGTCGCCAGCCGCTCGGCAAAGACCGGCATGATCATCGTGCCCGTGCGTTCCAGCAGTTCCTCGACTATGCCCAGCAGCCGTCCAGCCCGATCGAGCTGGCCCCGCGCAAGCGCGATCTCGGCCAGCATGCTGAGCGGATAGATGGCCAGCACAATGTCGTTCACCTGCCAGTAGTAGCGCCCAGCTTCGACGAGTACGTCCGCGGCTCGGGCGAGCGCGCCCTGCGCCAGTTCGGCGAACCCGATGAGCACGTAGGCGTTCGCGATCCAACGCGCCGCTCCGAGACTCTGAGCTCGAGCCAGGCTCTCCTCGAGATAGACAAGCGCCTCAGCGAACTGAGCCAGAAAAAGCGTCGCGGCGCCCAGATGCTGAAGGGTATCCAGGATGCCCATCTCGTAACCATCCGCCCGGGCGAGCCGCAGGCCCTCCTCCAGCAGCGGGATAGCCGTCATCGGGTCACCGGCATAGACCGAGAGCATGCCACTGCCCGCCAGCGCCTCGATCAGGACTCTCTGCTCGCCCTGCCGTCGTGCCCACTCGGCGACTGAGCGGGCGAGACGCATCGCCGGCCCGTATTCGCTCTGTCGAAAGGCGAGCCGCATCGTCTCCAGGCGAGCGACCGCGCAGAGGAGCGCGAGATCGGCAGACGACGACTCCTCCGGCTCGACCTTCGCGATCGCCGACTCGAGCCAGTGGCGGCCGAGGCTAGGCAAGCCACGCGCGTCCCAGAACTCGCCCAGCGCCGTCGCCAGCCGGAGAGCCAGGATCGGCTCGCGCTCGACCGCCCAATAGAGCGCCGATCGGATGTTGTCATGCTCGATCGCCAGACGCTCGAACCACGCCGCCGCGTCGGCTCCTCGCAGGTAGCGCCACGCCTTTTCGGAGAACCCGACGAAGTACCAGGCATGGCGTTGCCGTACACGCTCATCATCGCCCGCGTCACTCAGGCACCGCAGGGCGTATTCGCGGAGCGTCTCGAGCATCGCGAACCGTGGCTCGCCCGCATAGCCCGGGACGCTCGAGAGCAGGCTCTTCTCGACGAGCGACTGGATGCTATCCACGAGCGCAAGCGGGATCGCCGGTGAACCCTCCGGCTGCTGCGGCACTGGACGGTTCGAGAAGAGGCTGCGGCGCGCCCATCCTGCGAGCGCGCCAGCGGACTCGAGGACTCCGGCCGGTGGTTCTCCAGCGACAGCCGATGCGGCTTCCAGCGAGAAGCCATGCACAAACACGCCGAGCTGGCTGAAGAGAGCCTGCTCGTCTGATGCCAGCAGATCGTAGCTCCAGTCGAGCGCGGCACGCAGGGTCTGGTGTCGTGCCGGCGCATCGCGGGATCCCGAGGTGAGCAGGTCTAGCCGGCTTCCGAGGTGCGACAGTATCGCCTGCGGGGGCAGGATCTTGCTGCGGGCAGCGGCGAGCTCGATCGCCAGCGGGATACCATCCAAGCGGCGACAGATCTCGGCAACCGCCGCCGCGTTATCCGCTGTCAGACGGAAATCATGACGCACCGCCTTCGACCGCTCGACGAAGAGCCGCACGGCCGCGGACTGATCGAGCATTTCCAGCGTGGTAGCGCCCGCCCGGGCCTTCGGCTCGACAGCAGGGAGGGAAAGTGGCGGCACCGGAACGTCGTGCTCGGCAGCGAGGCGCAGCGGAGTCCGGCTGGTCACCAGCACCTTCAGCCAGCGTGAGCTGGCGAGAAGATGCCCGACCACCGGCGCTGCGCCGATGACATGTTCGAAGTTGTCGAGGATGAGCAGCATGCGCTGGGTACGCAGGGCCGCGGAGAGCGTTTCGAGCACGGCTTGGCCCGGCCCCTCGCGGATGCTCAGCGCCTGGGCAATCGCCGGGGCAACGGACGCTGGGTCACGGATGGCCGAGAGATCGACGAAGCGCACGCCATCTTCGAATGCGCGCTCGAGCTGCGCCGCCACCGCGAGCGACAGGCGAGTCTTCCCGATACCACCGGTGCCGGAGAGCGTGACGAGGCGAACGTCCTCGCGCTCGAGGAGCGCGACAACCGTCGCCAGTTCAGCCTCGCGCCCGATGATGGGACTTGCTGGAACTGGCAGGGTGGGCACGCGAGGCACCGCGGTGGTCGCCCCCCGCGTCATCGCGTCATCGCGTACCAGATCTACTGTCTCGAAGCGCTCGGTCAACAAGAGAGCCAGGTCGTTCTCGATCAGCTCGCGAAGTTCCTCCGGCGATCGGAACCGCTTGTAGGACACCGCAGATCCGGCGCGGATGCGATCCAGTAACTCGGTCAACCGGGGCTCGCGCCCGGGTGCCGGCTCCTTGATGTAGATCAATCGAGGGCGATCGCCGGCGAGGTGGTACTCGTCCTCGAGCCCCGAGATCTCCATCTCGGGCGAGATCCAGCCATAGCTCTGCCAGTAGATACCGATGAAGACATGGCTCTGTTCGAGATAGGCTCGATAGAGCTCGCGGGGCGGATGAGGTCGTGCTCCCAGCTCGAAGAGCACTGGCGCCAGGCGAAGACGGCGAATCGCCATGGCTGCCGCCTGACGCTCCGCCTGGAGCTCCTGCAGCGTCGAGCTGATGAAGATGCGGAGGCGGTAATCAGGAGTGCGAATCAGGGTAGAAAGCTTGAAGGGCGCGCCAGGTTCTGGTTCGATCTGCTGCTCCTGGAGATCGATCTCCCGCTCGTGCTCTCCCGAGCCATATTCGACAGTGTCCACCATCGCCCTCCGATCCACGCAGATGGAGCGAGTCATCGCGGCGGAGAGCGATAGCCTGGCTCGGTGAAACAGACAGTCGCTCAGCGCGCAATGCGCGCTGCCTCCGTTACCGATGACCGTTCATGGGTGCCAGGCGGATCCCCGGAACCGCTGGCGTCTGGAAGAAGTATCGCACAGGGAACTATCGTAAAGCCTGGCGGCGTATCACTTCCTGGTGAAAGCGAGGCGCCCAGCTCCAGCCACCGGTGACCCAGCGCCCGAAGGCTGGACAGGTTCGCACCTTCAGGTCGAAGACCGCCTCGCTCTACTCCCCGTCGCTCAGGAGGCTCAGTTCCTCGGCCAGCCGGCTCGGCTTGGGATCACGCTGGCCGGCGTACTTGTTGCCCCGCTTCTTGCTGTAGGGAACCAGCGCGGGCGAGCTGAGCTGCTCGAAAGTGAAGGAGCAGATGCGCATCCCGGGATAGAGCGCGACAGCCATCCGGCCGAGGTTGGACAGCTCCATCGTCGCCGTACCTGCCCAGCCGGGCTCGAAGACGGCGGCAGTGCTGTGGACGGTGATACCGAGCCGGGCGATGCTGCTCCGCCCCTCGAGCCGGCCTACCAGGTCGTCCGCGAGCTCCAGGTACTCGAGCGTCGAGGCCAGGGCGAAGTCCCCCGCCTGCATAATGAAGGCTTCGCCATCGGGCACGATGATCGTGCGCATGGCCTCGCCGATGGACTGCGGCTGGCGGGGATCGATGTACGAGAAGCGGGAGTGCTCGAAGACCATGAAGGTGTTGCCCAGCCGCAGGTCGATGGAGCAGGAGCCGAGCTGCGTCTCCAGGTCTGGCTCCGGCGTGATTTTGATGCGCCCGCTCTCGAGCGCGGCCAGGATATCGCGATCGGAGAGGATCATGAGACCTCCAAGCCGCCGTGCTCCGAGTCCCGGAAGGCGGCATGTCGACGCGCACTGACTGTACGTACGTCAGTATGCGCTCTGTTCACGAGACCGTCAAGCCTGACACATTCGCGAGGCGCAGGCCGGATTTCGGCGGACGTTCGCGCCAGCCACCTTCCCTCGCTCACGCCGGCGGCTGCTATACTCCACAACTGCCATGCCGGCACGTGCCGGAGAGGCAAGGGAAGGGGTTCTATGGAGGGCACTCCCCCGAATCCGACGCCTGAACCGGCTCCTCTGGTCAGGTTGACGGCCGGTCAGGTTCGGCAGGCACGGCAACGCCGCCAGGGCTACCCTCCAGCGAGAGCATCGCAGCCGGACTCTGCCTACGCGGCCGCTGCGGCGGGCACGCCGGCCCAGACCGGGCGCGGGAGACGCTCCAGACTGCGCGTCGCTCTCGGCCTGGTCAGCTTCGCCTTGATCGCCGGCTTGCTCGTCTATCTGATCCCGATCGTGCTGGCCGCCCGTAACGCCTACGATAAGATCTTCGTCACGCCGGCCCCGCGCCCCACTGTGGTGATCAACCCGCAGGGAACGCCGGAACTCGTGCTCCCGACCCCAGGCTCGGAGGAAGCACCCATTCAGCTCCCGGATTGGGAGAAGAAGGACCGGATCAATATCCTGCTGCTCGGCGTGGACAAGCGCGAGTCGGAGGATGTGCCTCGCTCCGACACCATGATCATCGTCATGATCGATCCCCTGACGCGCGATGTCGCGATGCTCTCGATCCCGCGAGACCTCCTGGTGACCATTCCCGGCTACGGTGACACGAAGATCAACGCGGCGTACTCGTACGGCGCGCAATCCGATGTCACCGGCCCTGGACTGGTTCGAGCGACCATCGAGTACAACTTCGGTATCCCCATCCACTACTTCGCTGAGGTCGACTTCGAGGGCTTCGTGAGAATCGTCGACACGCTCGGGGGCGTGACGGTCGACGTCCCAGCGCCGATCAAGGACGACGAGTATCCAGGCGAGCAGTTCGACTACACCCGCATCTACTTCCCGACCGGGCTCCAGCACATGGATGGGCGCACCGCGCTGCGCTACGTCCGCACCCGCCACGACGACAACGACTTCGCCCGCGGCGCCCGCCAGCAACAGGTCTTGCAAGCCCTACGCGAGCAGGGGATCCGGCTGAACCTGATCGCCAGAGCCGATAAGCTCCTGGCGGAACTCGGCGATGCGGTGCGTACCGACCTCAGCCCGACCGAGGTGCTGGCCCTAGCCAAGCTGGGCACCGAGATCGACAGCGGCAGGATCCGCACCTATAGCCTGCTCAACGCCACCTACTCCTACTGGGAACCTGGGCAGCCCTACTACCTGATCCCGGACTGGGGAGCTATTCAACAGGTCCTGAACGAGATGATGCCGCCCCGGGAGGGCCAGCCAGTTCCGCAAGTGCGCGGCAGCGCCGTCCAGGTTCCGGAGCAGGCCCCGGAGTTCGAGCCGACCGTGCCGCCCGATGAGCCGCCGCCGACCCCGGAAGTCATCCCCACACCAGCGGTCGAGGAACCCACGCCCACCGAAGAGGTCGTGCCGACCCCGACCGAACCGCTCACAACCCCGACTGCCGAGCCGACGGAGGAGTCCAGCGCGCCGTCGAGCAACCCGGCGATCCTAGTTCAGAACGGTACCTTCACCGATGGCCTGGCCGCTCAGGCCGCGGCGACCTTGCAGGCCAGCGGTTTCACCAACGTGACCTACGCCCAGGCGCCCGATGCCGGCAACTACCCGACGTCGCTCGTCATCGACTATAGTGGTAACCCTAACCTGGCCGTGCAGGTCGCCGCCGCGCTCGGCCTGCCGCCCTCGGCGGCGATCGCCGGCGACCCCGCCGCGAGCGGCGGCTACGACATCATCGTGATCCTCGGCGAGGATGTAGCTGCATCGCCCTAGCGCGTTCCCCTGTGCCGGTATCCTTACCGGCAGCTCCGTGGTCGGACGAAGGGAGAAAGGAGCACCGATGACCGGGTGGATGGTCCGGCTGCTCTGGCTAGTCGCGCTCGGTAGCGTGCTGGTCGCCTGTACTGGGCGAGGGCCACAAGCCCCCACGCCTGCTCCGACACCGCCTCCAGTGACCCCGACCGCGACGCCCTCACCAGCAGCGACGCCGACACCCGAACCGACACCGACGGTTACCCCGATACCGCCGGTGAGCGGCTACCTCGAGGTCTCTGGAGAGCGAGCATCCACCGTCGTGGTGCTCGACCCTCGCGACGACGCGCTCTACGCTACCACCGGGACGACGCTCTACCGCCAGGGCGAGCGCGGTTGGGAGAGGGTAGGGCCGCTGCCCGGGCCGGGAGTGCCAGCTTCGGCACCTTCAGCCCCCGAGACGCTGTACCTAGGCGATCACCCACCCTGCTTCCAGGGTGGCGAGCCGGTTACGCTCCATCGCAGCCAGGACGGCGGCGCAAGTTGGGAAGCGATCACCGAGGTCCAGGACGTTCGCCCGCTTCTCGTCCACCCCAGCGACCCGGACACAGTCATCGGCGATCGCTGCCAACTGGTCATCAGCTCGGACGGTGGAGAGACCTGGGCCACGTTCCCGGAGAGCGCGGGGTTGACCGTCTTCGACGTGGCGCTCGATGGGACAACGCTCTACGGCGTCTTGACCTCGGAGGGCGGCACTACCTGGCTGGTGCGGTTCGACCTCTCCGACCCACGCCAGCCCAGCGCCGGCCAGCGGCTGCTCGAGTTCTGGGGCGGCGGAGCGGTGTTCGCGGGGGACGACCTGCTCGTCGTGGCCGAGCCGCGCGGTGTCCACTTGAGCCGGGACGGTGGAGTGAGCTGGGAGTTCAGCCGGACCGGGCTGGAGGAGGTGACGATCTCCGTCGACCCGCGCACCGAGTCGATTCCGCCCGACGAGCTGGCCCGCGGCTATGGGCTGCGCGCGATTGCCGCCGACCCGGCCGATCCGCAACATCTCTGGCTGGGAACCGTCCGTGGCCTGTACGAGAGCCAGGACGGCGGCACGACGTGGCAGCCGGTCGCCGGAGTGCCGGAAGTCGAGATCAGCGACATCGCTGTCGCCCGCGGAGGCGGCCTCCTCTACTTGCGGACGCTGGACGGGATCTTCGTCCTGCCGGCCTAGGCCGGTGAGAGACGGGGAGACGAGCGCCGGGCAGCGCCGGATGAGACCCGCTACATCACGCCGGGAGCGGCGATGCCGAGCAGGCTCAGCCCGTTGGCCAGCGCCTGGCGGGTCGCTGCCACCAGCGCGATGCGCGCCGAGCGCTTCGGCTCATCGGCCTGGAGCACCGGGCAGGCGTGGTAGAAGTCGTTGAAGCGACGTGCCAGCTCGTAGACGTAGTTGGCGATGATCAGCGGCTTGTACTCCTCGGCTGCTCGCTCGACCTCGTCCGGGAGCGCCGCAAGCTGCGCGATGAGCTCGATCTCCTCCGGCACCAGGTCGGTAAAGGTATAGGGTCCAGCCGGCAGGGAGTCCACCTTCTCCAGGATCCGGCACGCCCGCGCGTGCGCGTACTGGATGTAGGGTGCCGCGTGACCGTCGAAGGAGAGCGCCTCCTCGATATCGAAGACGATCACCCGGTTGCTGTCTCGCGAGAGCATGCCGTACTTCAGGCTCCCCAGCCCGACCTGGCGCGCGACCTCGACCTTGAGGTCAGCCGGTAGGCTCGGGTTCTTCTCCTCGATGATCTCCAGCGCCCGCTCGAGCACCTGCCGGGCGATGTCCTCGTAGAGGACGACATTGCCCGACCGGCTGCTCATCGCGCCGGTCGGCAGCATCACGGTCTCATAGGCGAGGTGGTAGCACTTGGATGCCTGCTCGAAGCCCCAGAGCTCCATGATCTTGAAGATCTGCTGCAAGTACAGGCTCTGGCGGACATCGACCACCCAGATGGCCCGGTCGATACCGTATTGCTCGAACTTGCGCTTGGTGAGCGCCAGATCCTTCGTCGAGTAGAGCGTGGTGCCGTCGGAGCGCAGGATCGGCAGCGTGCGGTACGTCTCTCGCTCGAGCCCCAGCTTCTCATCGATCTTGACGACCGGCACCCCCTCGCTGACCTCGGCGATGCCGCGTTCCAGCAACTCCTGGACGATCGCTCGGCCCTCGTCCTCCATCTCGCTCTCGTAGAACCAGACATCGAACTGGACACCGAGCTCATCGTAGATGCGGTGGAACTCTTCCATGCTCCAGGCGCGCGTCTCCTCCCAGAGCGCGACGAACTCCGGGTCCTTGCGCTCCCAGCGCTGGAAGGTCTCGCGCACCTCCTTCTGCCACTCGGGGACGTGCGGCCACCAGTCGATCGTGGAAGCGAGCCGCTTCCAGCGCTCGTACCGCTCCTCGAGATCCGCCAGCGACACCTGGCTCTCGCCGTTCAGCCCCTGCTCGGCCTCCGCGCGGGCATCGGCCAGCTCATGCTCGAGCTGCTTCCCCACGATAGGCCAGAAGCGGACGATCGTCTGCTCGTCATAGAAGGCGTCCGGCTTGATCTCCCGGCCATGGGCAATCTGCCCCAGCAGGTAGGCGACATCCTCGCCCACCTTGTGCGTCCGCCAGAGCTCCTTCAGCATCCGGTCGATCGCCTGGACGAAGACCGGATCCTCCTTGGCCAGCTCGTTGAGCAGGTCGACGACGTCCTGGCGGTAATTGAGCCGGCGGTCAGCCTCGGCGTAGATCTCGCCCAGCCATCGCCCGCGCTGCTCGCGTGGTGGCTCCTCGCCTTGGTGGAAGCGCAGGTAGCACCACAGCGTCTTGATCACATGCAGGCCGATATCACCGATGTAGTTCGCTGCCAGCACGTCGTAGCCAGCGAACCGCAAAATGCGGCACAGCGCGTCGCCCAACGCGACGTTGCGCAGGTGACCGACGTGAAAGGCCTTATGGGTGTTCGGCTGAGAGAACTCCACCATCACCTTATCGGTCTTGGGCGCGCCCCTGCCGTAGTCCGGTCCCTGAGCGATGGCCGCCTGGACCACATCGTTCGAGAAGTGGTTCGTATCGTAGATGATATTGACGTAGCCGTTGACCGCCTCCACCTGGGCGAAGCTATTGCGCTGCGCCAGATGGCGAGCGACCTCATCGGCGATTCGCTGCGCGCGCTCGCGGATGCGCTCCTGGACGAGGCGCTTGGCCTCCTTCTTGGGCAAGTCGGCAGCGAGCTGTTCCAGCTCCGCGCCGAGCTGCTCGTTCGCGATCTGGTAGCTGATCGACGAAGAGGTGCCCCACACCCCGGAGAAGGGGATCGGTCGCATCTCGAGCTGGCGCCGGCCATAACCCAGCTCTTCGAGAACGTCATTGATGAGCGCGGCTGCGCGTTGCTCTTCACGCTTGAACATTCGTCGACTCCACCGTGTCGGTGTCTCTCGTCGCGTCCAGGCTCTCCTCGGCCCACCGGCGGGCTGCCTCCGGATCACGCCAGCCACACTTCTCGGCCCAGTAGCGATTGGCCCGGTGCAGGCTCTCGAAGGTGCCAGCGTCGCTCCAGAAGCCCCGCAGCTCGACCCAGCGAAGCTCGCCTGCCGCAAGGTACCGGTTGTTGACGTCGGTGATCTCGAGCTCCCCGCGCTCGGACGGGCGCAGCTCCCGGATGTAATCGAACACCCGCGCGTCGTAGATGTACAGCCCGGTGACCGCATATGGGCTCTTGGGGTGGGCCGGCTTCTCCTCGATCTGGAGGATGCGAGTCGGATCGTCAGGGTCGAATACCGGGCAGCCGAACCGCTCGGGATCCGGCACCCGGGCCAGGAAGATGAGCGCCCCGCCGGTAAAGCTCTCGACCTCTGGGCGGATATCGGCGTCAGTCGTGTTGTCGCCCAGAATCACGCAGACGTCGTCGCCGTCGGCGAACTCCTCGCAGAGCCCCAGTGCCTCAGCGATGCCACCCTCTGACGGCTGATACGTGTACTCCAGGTGACGCACGCCCAGGTGCTTGCCGTCGCGCAGCACCGGGAGAAAGTGACCGGCATGCGGTCCACCGGTGACCACGATGATCTCGTCGATGCCGGCGCGCACCAGCGTGCGGATCGGGTAGTAGATCATCGGCTGGTCGTAGACCGGCAGCAAGTGCTTGTTGGTCGCGTAGGTAAGCGGGTAGAGCCGCGTACCCAACCCGCCGGCGAGCACAACCCCTTTCATCGCCCCCATCCCTGTAGCCCGCACATGTGGGACGCGCCCGTCGGGGTGGGCCTCACCGAGCCGGCCACCACACGACGACCGGCACCGAACCGGCACGCCGCACAAGTATAGCATTCGTCCTCACCGGCTCCGGCTTGCAGAGAGCCTCACCAGAGATCCCGGCACACCTCGGCTGCCCGCGGTGAAGGGCGATGACGCCGCTCCAGCTCCAGCGCGTCGCGCGCCGGGGAGAGGCCGCTAGGAAGCCGGCGGGAGGTCGACGCCCGGTGGGAGAGCTACGCCGTCGAGGACGCGCCAGACACCGCTCTCGCGGGCGATCCGGTCGAGGTCTGGCGCAATCCGCTCCCCGGCCACCGCTGCGACCACCGGTCGCCCGGTCGCGCGTGCGAGCAGCTCGGCGCGCCGGGCCGCGCGAGTGACATCGTCGAGTTCAACGAGCCCCGAGACCTCGGCGACGAGGTACGCCTCTGCCCCGTCCTCGCGGCGTATGCCGCGTGCCAGGAGATCGGCCAGCCGCAGATCCTCGCTCTCGGCAGGCGTCAAGCGGCCGGCAGGCAGCCTCCGCTTCGTCGAGCAGCCGGTCGAGCGCATCGGGCGAGAGGAGACGAACCGCGGCGGAGCACACGGTTGAAGTAGACGTGCGCGCGTTCGCGGTAGCGCAGCTCGAGCACGATCCCTGTCAACGAGGAAGTACGATCGGTCAGCCGAGCGATCTGGTCTTCCACCCGCTCTATCCGCTCGGTCAGACGAGCGATCTGGCCTTCGACCCGCTCCATCCGCTCGGTGAGGTCATCGACCCTGGCTGTGAGTCGGTCTACACGGTCGGTGAGGTGCGCCAACCGAACAGTTAGATCGTCGACCCGGGCTGTCAACTGCTCCAGGCGCACTGCCAGGTCATCGATCCTCGCGGTTGGGCGAGCGATCTGATCCTCGACCCGTTCCATGCGCTGGGTAAGGTCGTCGACACGGGCGGTGAGCTGGGCCAACGCGTGTTCGGTGCGAAGTTGGGCTTCAGCAAGCTGATCCACGCGGGCACCGAGGACGTTTAGCCGCTCCTCGGTGCGAAGCTGCGCCTCGGTCAGCGCGCGGATCTCACCCTGCGTCGCGGCCCGAGCCTCGGCCAGGCGCGCGAGCGCTGCTTCCAGGCGATCGACCCGGGAGACGAGCGCATTCTCGACCACGACGAGACCCTCCAGCCCACAAGCATATCGCATGCGTCGGAGTCAGCCCGGGGTGGCAGGCAGGCGCGGGCGCAACTGGCGCGAGGAAGCGAGCGAAGGGCGTCCACTCGACCGAGCTCAGGTGAGCGTGGGTCAGTCGCCGAGCTCTTCGTGCTCTCCGCTCCAGCGCCGCGCCGACGGTACCTGGAGCTCACGGCTGGCTTCGCTCTCCCAGCCGCGAGCCGCCGTGCCGCTGTAGGGTCGGCTGAGGCGCAGCGCAGTGAGGTGAACGAGGTAGCGCATGCCCTCCCGCAGCGAGGCCTTGCTTCGCCCAGCATGGCGCCGGTCGAGCTGGAAGCTGACCTCGACCGTCCTGAGATGCGGGTGACGTACCAGGATCTCCAGCAGGATCTTGAAGCCCCGCGGGCGAAGGGACTGGCAGTTCACGGCGGCCGTGCGTACCAAGAAGAAGCCGCTCAGTGGGTCAGTCACCTCGCGTAGCCGACGCCAGAAGAGCAGCCGCGTGGCCGTGACCAGGGCGCGCGAAACGGCGGCTCGCAGCCTCGTGAGCCCGCCGACGTCCTCGCTGCTCGAGCGGTAGCGGCTCGCGATGGCGATATCGGCACCAGTTCGCATTGCCTCTTCGAGCAGGCAGGGGATCAACTCTGGGGGATGTTGCAGATCGGCATCGAGAACACATGCCCAGGGAGACCGCGCCACCCGCAAGCCAGCAACGACTGCGCCACCGAGCCCACCGGCCCGCTGGTGCGGCAGCCGGTGATACAGCCGGATCGGATGCCGAGCCTGCTGCTGGATCGATCGGATGACCGCTGGCGTCTCGTCGTCGCTGTCGTCGACGAAGATGATCTCGGAGCCTGCCGGCAACACGCGCTCGAGCCGCGCGAGCAGAGGTTCGATGTTGTCCGCCTCGTTCAACGTCGGGACGATGACTGAAACCGGCACGAGCTCGGGCAAGGACACTGCGGGGCAGCCGAGCTCACTCTCCGGTTCGGCAACGGAGCCAGGATTGCGGCTATCGAGCGAGCGCACTCTACCCTTCCCTTCCTGGCCGGAGATTGTACCTAACGACCGGTGCGAGCGCGCATTACGATCCGGGTGCATCCTCACGAGATCCCTTCGCGGCCGGAGGCCCTGGAGCGCAGGCGCTGGAGGGGAAGAAGGTACGCCCGGCCGGACGCCTGGACGAGCAGCAGGATCCCGCCGGTCGTCGCGACGAGGATCTGCGCCAGTGGAGGCAGAACGAAGGCCACTGGCAAGAGCAGAAGCGCCAGCGCGTAGCGCTGGCCGGCCCGGTGCCCGAGCCCGTTGATTAGGAGGTAGAACGATCCGACCGAGGCCTGGGCGAAGATGGCCCAGGCGAGCAGATCGAGGCGGAAAGCCCCCCAGGGGTCGGGAAGAAACCCTCGCAGGGACGCCAGCGCGACGAAGCCGAAGGGAGCAGCGACGAGCGGAGCCAGGCTGACCAGGGCGATGAGAACCATCGAGCGGCCAGACGCTGCCGCACGTCTGACAGCCGGCGCCAGCCCGGAACCCAGCAGATAGAAAAAGGGACGACCCAGCAAGGCCGGCACGCGGTAGGCCGCGGTAGCCGGGCCGAGCCAGTGAGAAGCCAGCCACAGATCGAGGTTGACCAGCAGCGGGATGGGAGCCAGTCTCACGGCCGTCGGAGCAGTCTCCCGCGTGCCGAAGCGATTCGGAACCGTGACGAAGAGGCCCGGCACTCCGCCGAGCGCGCCGGCGATCCCAGGGATCGCCAGGGCGAGGAACGGATCGTAGCAGACGATGGCCAGGCCAGCGTAGGTGGCCGCATAGAGCAGGGCCATCCCGAGGTAGACCGGCCAGCGTCCCCCAGCCTGCGCGGCGCCCAGCGATCCGCCGAAGAACACCAGGAAGGCGGCTGAGAACCCGATGGGCAGCAGCATGGCCGGGGTCACTCCCAACGGGAACATGCCAACCAGCGCGAGGGAGGCGGAGAGAAGAGCCGCCAGCGTCATCAAGCCGGCGAGTCCCCGTACCGAGGGCTTGCCATGGTGTAGGACGCTGACCACCTCTACGGCGTTGCCGAGCGCGGTGGTGATCAAGAAACTCCCGAGCCCGACCATAACCAGCGCATACTGGTCTGGTTCGAGATGAGCGATCATCGAGGCCTGGTAGAAATACGAGGCGAGCGCCATGACCGCCAGCGCCAGCAGCCCCCAGAAGCCGGCCTTCAGCACCGTATCCCCTCCCAAAGCCCTCGCAGGTATGCCAGCGCGACGTCTGGCCGCCGGTAAGCCAGGCTGAGCAGGACGTAGTATGGGAGGCGAACGAAAAGCTGGCCCACGAAAAAGGCGAGTCCCAGCCCCATACGGCGGCGCACGATCCACGCGTTTCTGGCCATCAGCCTGGCACTCAGCGGGTTCAGGAGCCTCCCGTCTACACCGCCTGAGGACGCCGAGCCGACATGGTGGACGAGGGGCTGGCCCAGTACTGCCAGTTTCCAGCCGGCCCTTCGCATCCTCAGCGACCACTCGACGTCTTCCATGTACAAGAAGTACCCCTCGGGTATCAGACCGACCTCTTCTAGCACCGCTCGCCGAACCATCAGCGCGCAGCCGCTCAGAAACTCGGTGGTGACGAGGGAGGGATACGTCTTGACCTTGCCGGTATAGCCTGGATGCCTGGTAACGAGCATATCCCCCCAGAGCGAACCGCCCGCGAACCATACCCGATCGACTGCCGGGTAGAACGTGATGACCGGGCTGACCGCCCCGACCTCAGGGTGCCGCACCAGCGTCTCGCGCAGTGCCCCGATCGTTCCAGGCTTCAGCAGGATATCGTTGTTACAGATGAAGAAGAACTGGAACCCGCGCGCCAGCCCCAGCCGCAGCCCCTCGTTGACTGCCTCGGCGTAGCCGGGATTATCAGGAAGATCGATCGTCTCGCATGGGTATTCATAACCGCGCGCCGGCTCGGCCTCAGGCCCGGTGCGGACGACCACGACAGGCCAGGCAGCGTCGAGCGAGCGGAGAAGCTGTCGGGTAAGGTCGAGCCGACCGTACTCGACGACGATGACGAGGACATCCGCCTGGCAGGTCTCCAATCGGTCGCGCTTGGGTTCCGTCACCGTCGCCCCCGATCCCCCTCAACGCTCCACGCCTGGACTGACGGCCCGAGACGAGCGCGCACAAGGTGGAACATCCACCGATCCGAGGAGCCGATGACTGCCTGCGCATCGATGCACGTGGGCACGACCTCTTCGAAGCCCGAGACGGCTGATCCGCTCGAGACACCGGCGCGGACGACCACGCCGGTGTCCGTCAGCCCACGGTAGAGCATCGCCACGATGTCCTGCGCCACATCGGACTCCAACCCGTTCAGCCTTACCAGCCGGCTGCCGAAGAGCACGACAGCCCCCTGGCCCAGCGGGACGACCGCATGCGAGACACGCCGCCCATCGGGCGTCTGCCAGCCCAGCGCGCGCCCGCCGAGATCGGCGATCGCTGCAGGCGATGGCCCCCATATCGCCCACCGGTAGGCCAGTCCGAGATTCTGTTCAGGAGGGAGCGGCCTCGATGCCGTCGAGTGTGGGGCCGCCTCGTCGTAGATCGAACGCCCCCAGAGAAGCTGATCCAGCGTCCGCTCGGCCTGCGCTGGGCCGCCGGTCGTCCACAGCCAGTAGCCGAGGCGATCGCCGAGCCAGATGAAGACGCCTCCTGCTTCTAGCCAGGTTCGGAGCGAAGAGACGGAGATGTCGGCCGGCCAATAGCCGAGCGGATCGACGATGACCGCCGGTTGGCCGGACTCGAGCACTTCGCGCATGCCCTCGATCGTCACCGTCTCGATCGCTGGTTCCCAGCCGATCGCAGCGGCATCGCTGGCGAGGTGGTGCAGCAGCCCGTCGAGGACTGCCCGGTTCCCGATGTACACGTTGTCGACCCGCGGGTCGGTCAGCACGTAGATCCGATCTAAGTACTCCGGGCGACAGGCCACCGAGAGGTACCAGGAGTACGCGAAGGGTCGCTCGGGCGTGTAGTAGCGGATCCCGCCGCCCTCGACGGCGAGCGCGAACTGATCCTCCGGGAGAAACCGGCCCGCCAGGAGGGTCAAGGTGCCGGCGACGAGAGACACGAGCAGTAGGAGGCTGAAGAGTCTAACGCTCTTCATGTCCATCGCGCAGCGCCTTCCACAGCGAGACGAGCAGCAAGCACAGCCAGATCGGCGATATCAGCGCCCCGAATTGCCCGATGCTGTCCGATACGCTCTGCCCCCCGAACGCGCCGGTCTGAGCCAGATAGTCGAGATGGCCAGTCATCGTGGCGTCGAACGGATACCCGCGGTGCAGGTAGAGGCTCAGCGGCTGCGAGACATAGGCCACCAGGTTACCGACCAGGCCGTCGTAGTACAGCAGCGCCGGCAGCGCCAGCACGCTGGCGAGTACCGCGTACGCCCGGGAGCCGGAGAGCAGCGCGGACGGGATGACCCACAGGATGTACTGGGGCTGCGTGACCGGCTGGAACACGACGACCGCAGTGAGCCCGCCGGTGACTGCGGGGATGAGCGCCTGCTCCCCTCGCACGAGGACGATCAGCGCAAACGCGAGTGGGAGCGCGATCAGCAAAACCTGGGAGAGCGTGGGATACCAGTCAGTCCAGAGCCGCCAGTCGGCTGCCCAGGGCGTCCGTCGGAGCGCGCCCGGATTGAGCCCGTCGGACGTCCTCGCCGCGACGCCGAGCCGGGCGTTCACCACGACCCTGAAACCGGTGCTGAGGAGCGCGAGCGCCGGAAGGAGGCCGATCAGCCCGCCCAGCCCCCATCGCACCGGCTCGAGCATCGCTCGGCGCAACTTGCCGGCGCGCAGTCCCCGGTGCACCACGGCGGCCAGGAGGATCGGGCCGGCGTACAGTGGCGTCAGCTTGAGCGCCGTGCCGAGTCCGCATGCCAACCCGGAGAGGAAGGCCGCGCCTCCCAGCACTGCGATCAGCGCGAGCAACACTGTGAGCGAGACGAAGGCA
Source organism: Thermalbibacter longus (assembly GCF_023806485.1). Taxonomy (GTDB): domain Bacteria; phylum Chloroflexota; class Chloroflexia; order Thermomicrobiales; family Thermomicrobiaceae; genus Thermalbibacter; species Thermalbibacter longus. Next base: position 65,632 of record NZ_JAMSLR010000002.1, on the reverse strand, counting down.
TCGTACTGGCCATGTACGGAGGACACGAAGATGACGAGCGGGTTGAACAGCCACAGCGCCGCCGCTCGCGCCGACTTCCGGTAGAGCAGCCAGCCGACCGCGAGGTCAGCCAGGATGGACGGGAGCTTCACGGCGAGAAGGGTGATCGGATGGGGCACCGGAAGATCAGTGAGCCCGCTGCTGGGGAGCGTCGCCCAGCGATCCGGAGGGAACACGAGCGCCAGCGGCCGCAGCACCAGCGCCAGCACGGCTGCCCAGCCGGGCGGGTAGCTGAAGCCCAGGCGATCGTACGGGCCGTAGCCAGCCAGCAGATCCCAGCCGACCGTTACCCAGGGATAGGTATCGTTCGGCCAGGCGGTCAGCGGCGCCAGCACGAGGCGAACCAGCGCGGCGGGCAGGAACAGCGCGAGCGCGACGGGCAAGCGGCTCCGCACCCCTGTGTAGGTGCCACGTCGCACATCCCGGGCAACGTTGGCTCGCGCTCGGCTGCTGACCGTCATCGCACCTCTACCTCGAAGACTGCCGGCTGAAAACCTGGCCGCGCGTGGAACCAGGTCGAGCGCTCCTGCACGAGCGTGAAGTAGAGCCAGTAGCGTCCAGGGATAGACGGAGCTGCGAGCTCCACTGTCCACGTGGCCGCCTCACCAGGCTGGAGCGCGCGCGGGAGCTGGAACCGGGTTCCCTCGCTCGGCTGCGGCCGGGTCGACCACCCCCAGGCACCCTGCACCGGACACGGGCCACCGGCGGGCCAGGGGAAGTCCATCGTGTTCCGCACGGCCACCGTGACTGTCAAGCGCTGGCCTGGAGCGACGCGCTGGGGGACGCCCTGCACGCTCATCGGCACCGGGTATGACGAGGCCGGAGGGCAGACGATGGAGAACGCCAGGCTCGGCCCGGCCAACGCGCGGAGCGAGTTGAACTGGGTCAACCCCAGGTCGGCGTCGAGACGATGGACCACTAGGATCTCCCGGCCAGCGGGGAACGCAGCCAGCACCCAGTCTGGGTACGGCTTGTCTGGCCGGAAACAGGCAGTGGGCGTCGACCGGGGCAATACGGTGCGGGCCGCGAACTCCAGTAGCCAGCCACAGTCGCCATCCTGCACCGCGAGGCCGGAGACGGAACGCCAGCTCAACCCAGCCATCGTCGCGAGGCGCACGTCGTCGAGCTGCATGGCCGGTGCGGGGGCCGCAACGAACCAGACCGCGGCCACCAGCAGGGCGACGGCGCCCAACGGAAGCCGCGCGAGGGAGCGCTGGAGCTGCTGGAGCGGAATACCGGCGAAGGGCAGCACCGGCACCAGGCCACTGCCGATCAAGCGAGCGTTGAAGCCCCCGGTTCCACCGCTCAAGAGAGCCCCGGCCGCCAGCAGGCCGGCCAGCGAAGCGACCACGAACGGGAGCCAGCGAACCAGCGGCAGCCGTCGGCGGATCGCGAGTCCGCAGCCGACCAGGGCTAGCGCCAGGTGCAGGGTTACGTACGGCCACACCTCGGCGCCGAGAGGGCCCAGCCGCTCCAGCAGCGCCGATGGGCTGAGCGATGTCTCCCCTCCGGATTGAACCGGCGATGCCGACTGGCCCCACAGTACCCGAATGAGATGGGCCACCCCCTCGTCGTAGGGGTAGCCCCCGTACAGCGGGACCCCGAAGCGAGCCAGGTTGAGGTAGACGAGGGCTCCGATGGAGAGCGCGAGCGGGAGGGCCGAGCCGATCACCACCCAGAGCGATGGCGTGCCCCACCGAAGGCGCGTGAAGAGCCCGTAGCCAGCCAGGGCGACCGGCACGACCCAGAGCTCGTAGCGCGACAGCGCGGCCAGGCTGCAGAAGAGAAAGGCGGCTGCATAGGCCAGCGGCCGCCGGCTCGAGATGTGTCGCTGCCAGAAATACAGTCCAACCATCGTGAAGGCCCAGGCCTTCGGCTCCGACAGCCGGGACGCGCTGACGATCACCAGCACGGGCGAGAGCGCCGCGAGCACGCCGGCAATGAGCGCTCCACCGAGCCGGGTTTCCCGTGCGATGGCGATGACCATCAGTACCACGATGGCACCGCACAGCCCATTGACCACGAAGATCGGTTCCCAGGCGTTCCCCCCGAGCCACACGGCGATGCCGTCCAGCCACATCGGCGCCGGGAGCCAGACCAGATCAGGCGGGAAGAAGAAGGGCGCATTGGCCCACTGGACGGCATACATGCTGCGCGTGATGTCGTCCGCCCAGAGGATCGGCAGGCCCGAGCGCATGACCGTCCACAGCAGGGCCAGAGCATAGAGCACAACCGGGCCGGCGCCGAGCGCCAGCGCGGCGTGGAGACTGCTGGCTGGCGCGCGGGCGGCCGCGACCGCAGCCTTGGCTGACGATGACATCTTCACCAGCCCCTCAGGCAGCTCGCATCGAGATCGATCAGCCAGCACGCTCGGCCGAGCGAGGAGCTCGTTTCTGGTCAGCGCTGCTGGCGAGCGGGCATGTCGCCCTACCGCACGCCCGAATGTCGCCCCCACAGCTCGGTTGGCGCGTCGCGATCAGAGTAGGTATCGCCGCAGACATCACCCAGGCCGTCCGGTTGCAGACCATTGCCCCGCGCGAGGCCCGCGAGCGACCCGGCAGCTCACCGCACTTTCCATCCTCGGGCCTTGGTGGTTCGGGCAGGCTCCCAGTGGAGATAGTCCTTGCCCCGCAGCACGTCGAACGAGGCGAGCAAGCGAGCAATCCCCTCGATCAAGAGCAGCAGCGGCAAGTACGGAGCATGACGAGGCAGCGGTCGGGCCAGGAGCGCCTTGACCACCTTCGACCACTGCCTGGTCGAGACCTGGTACTGCTGGGCCTGCTCGAGCTGGCGGTACTGAGCCGCGAGGCGGCGACGCTGCAGGACGGCGTCGCGCAGCGTCGTCGGCACTCGCATCTGCACGAAGAAGTCCGGCCGGTACACGATCCGCAGCCCCTGTTTGACGAGCAGGGCCTCGAGCGAAGCGTCATCGACGGCCAGCAACGGCTGGCCTACGACCGGTGCCACGCGAACCGCGACCATATCGCCACCGAGCTTGGGCTTGAGCATGTTGACGCGGTCGTGCAGCTCCCAGAGGAGCGCCATCGCCCTCGCGACCATGCTCTCGTCCGCGTTGACCGGTACATTCCGGCCGCCGATGCCGCCCACCCCTGGATCTGAAAGCGCGTCGAGCGCGACCGCCGGCGCATCGAGGCAGGGAACGCCATCCCCGCCCACCAGGAGCACGACCGGCGCCTGGGCGTGCAGGATCGCGCTCGCGACCGAGTGCGCCTTGCCCAGCCGCCGCGGCTCGAGCACCAGGGAGATACCGGAGGCACGGCAGAGCTCCTGCACGCTCGCCAGCCCTTGTCCATCGTCGACCGCATAGAGCGTGGCTGTTCCCCCCGGGTGCCGCTCCAACAAGAGGGCCACGCGCTCGAGGCATCGGTGGAGCGCCGGCCCATCTCCGTAGCTAAAGATCGCCACTTCGTAAGCTCTACTGTATCCGCTCATATCCCCTACAACTCAGACCAGACCAGCCGGCAGGCAGTATAGTGGTTTCGAGGCACGAAGTCCAAGCGGTGAGCATGAGAGCAGCGTCATCCTCCCTGTTCTCGCTATGTGGTCTCAGAGTCATCGGAGTAATCTGCCAATCGCTGCTCAGCCGCACGGAGGGTCGACGAGGATTCCGTCTCCTCCTCCGAGGAAGCCCCAGGCTTTGGGTTCTCTGAAGGCGTGCCGCTCACTCGACCGGGATCTCACGGTAGGCGAGCGAGAGATCGATCCCCTGCCGGCGCCGCCACCAGCGGGCGAGCGCGTAGATGACCAGCCCCGACAGGAAAATCCCCACATTTAGGAGGAACATCCCGAAGCCGAGGATCCCCTGCTCGAGTGTGCTCGGATCTAGGCTGATCCCCGAGTACGGATCGTTCAGGCAGGCCCACTGCATGATCACGCAGGCGACGAGCGAGAGCGCGCCGACCAAGCTCATTACCGGCAGGCCGCCCAGCCGCCAGGCTACCGGAGATCCCCGGAAGACCTCCGGGCGCCGGTACGGGAGAAGTACCGCGCTGAGCGAGACCACGATGAAGGTCAATAGGAAGCCGAAGATGCCCACTAGCGTCGCGAAGTAGGGAGTAAACACGTAGATCGCAAGGGCGACGATCGACAGCCCACCCATGAGCACCAGGCTCACGACTGGCGTGTGGAAGCGCGGGCTGACGTAGGCCAGCCAGGACGGCAGGAGGCCGTCGACGGCGTAGGCCACGAGGTTCCGCGACGCGTTCAGGATCTGCCCAGGCAGCCAGGCATAGCTCCAGAAGATGAAGCCGAAGCCGATCAGGAACGCCAGGAGCAGGTTGCCACTGCCGATCGCCACGAGCTCATGGAACCGGGGCATCGGTGGAGCCATTGGCAGGGCGGGTGAAGAACAGTGTCGTAACACCCGCAATTATCGTGATAAGCTGACGCCTGGTGAGCGACAACGTTATCATCTCCCTACTCGCTCGACGCAGCATCGTGAGCGGCAATGATGTGCCGCACGATGAGGAGGGTCTCCTCTAGCGGCAGTCCTCCCTCATTGCCTTGTGGCGCATTGAGAACCAGGAGTTCGAACAGTATGCCATGCCGCTCCCACACCATCCCAGCCACATTGCCTCGCCGGGGATCCTTCAACCACAGTACCTCTGTGTCTCCAACGTACACAAGCTCGACATCCCGCCACCCTAGCGCAAGGCCCTGATCCGCAGGGCCTTGAACTACGAGAATCTCCACTCCACTCTCACTGCGATAGTGCGATTCTACTCGCCTCAGCCCTGGTGTGGCACGATCGCTCAGTCTAAGCCCGAGAGGAAGCTCAGCTGGAGGCACGAAGGCTTGTGAATCCCTGAAGAGCACGCCACTGATGCGGTCACCGGGTGGCTCCCGCCGGCCGAGAAGAGACTTTTCTACCTGCGCAACCACGCCACGCACAACACGGCCAAGCTGAAGGTTGGCGGATGAGTCAGCCGGCCAGAGCAGGATCAGGCTGAGCAGCACAGCCAGCACGACCATGAGCAGTGGACGCCGACGGCGGCGAGGCAGCGGTGGATGGGGATTACGAAGGATCTCAGCTTTGAGCTGGCTTCGCTCTATCTCATCGTTGGGCAGCGGAGTACTGACTTTGAGCAGTTGCTTGGTTTCTTCCAGCTCCGCTTGTCGTATTTGACAGACCGGACAGACCTTCACATGATGGGCAACATACGCCTCCCGCTCTCCGTCTAGGCAGCCATCGAGATAAGCGAGGAGTTCCTCTGCGGCGACATCGCATTCGCGCATGTATCCTACTCCTCTCTTGCTCCCGCACGCTCATGATAAAGTGCCTGAAATCGCTGCACAGCACGCGTAACACGCTTCCGCGCTGCCTCAGGAGAAATATTGAGCAGCCGGGCAATCTCTTCACTCGTAAAACCAGCCAAGCGATGTAACAGGAGCGCCTCGCGTAAAGTCGGCGATAACTCATCGAGGACTTGCTGCACTAGGTCTCGTGTTGGCACGGTTACCATGTCATCTGGGCGCGCAAGCCAGTGGCTGATACCACGGACGGATTCAATCAGCCACTCCAATGACAGCACCCGTCGTCGCTGCCGTCGTCGGAACTCCATTCGAGCCAGATTCAGGGCGATCCTGTACAGCCACGGACGGAAGGCCTCGTCGTCAGCCAGTTGCTCGATGCGGCTGTACGCTTTCAGGAAAGCCTCCTGGGTGAGATCAGCCGCCAGCTCGGGATCGCCGGTTAGGCGCAGGAGATAGCGACGGAGCGGCGCATAGTATTGGTCGACGAATTCATTGAACGTGTCCGCATCACGACTCCGACTCGCGGTACTCAGTCTCCGTTCGCTATGGATTGCGTCATGGTCTAGCCCGTGTCTAGGTGGTGGATTCATCCTGTGACCTGCCTCCTATGTTCTAGGATGCCGCTGCAAAGCGGGTTTGGACATTCCGCGCGCGACACCCTGTGGCTCCTCCTATCGGGAGGCTACGATGTCCGAAATGAGCTTCACGCTGCATCTAAGCGAAATAGAAAGAGAGTGCGCTACGCATCCCGCAGTAGGGCAGTAGCGTACAGCTGAACGGAGGATGCCATGCGATGGAGCTGGCGATGGCTCGGGGGCGCCCTCCTCGTCGCGGCGCTGGCCGTGCCGTTCGGGCTCGGGTACCTCGTAGCAGCGCGCAGCGAGAGCGTCTCTACGCCGACACCAGCGCCGCTGAGCGAAGCGGCGGCCAGACTGGCTGTGGCGCATCCACGCGTTGCAGCACTGCTGACAGGGAAACCATACACCGTGACGGTGGGGGCGCCGCTCAACACGCCCGGTCAAGGGCATATCGTGAACGTCACGATCGAGCTGGAGGAGCCGGGGAGCTTCACGACAGAGTGGCTTGAGCCCGTGCTGCGCCGAGAAGACGGCCGCGAGTGGTTCGTGGGACGGCCGCTCACGTACACGGCGCATGGGGTGACGCGACTGCATCTCCTCGTGGACACCCAAAGCGGCGACCTGGCGGCGATGTTCCCAGGCGGCGCACTGCTTCGTACCGATCCAGAGCGTCCTAATCACGAACCGGTGCTCGGCACGGAGCGGGAGCGGGCCATTGAGGTGGCGTGCAGCGATCCTCGGGTGGCGACGCTCCTGGACGGACACGGTTACGAGGTGCGGGAAGCGTGGTGGATTCGGGACGCCCGTGATGTGCCTGTGGGCATCGGGGTGAGCTTTGTCTTCGACCGACCGGTTGTCCTGAGAGGGAGCTGGCTCGTCCTAGTCGAGCCTCGTCCAGCACATCAGTGGCCACCGGCGGTCGTCGTGACTGAAGGAGAGGAGGTCGGCGTCAGAGAGCTGGCGGTACTGATCGATGTCAGCGTGGAGCCCTGGTCGGTGGTGGCGACGATGCCGGGGAACCGATGACGGCGAAGTTGAGCTGTGGAGGTGGATATGCTGCGCCTGATCACAGTTGCGGGAGTGATCGCCGGGCTCGTGCTGGTCGGGGTGCTAACTCCGGTCTTGGCAGGTACCACCAGTTCCTGGGCACTGATCGCGGCTCGCGAAGATCGCTTCTACAATTGGGATAACCGATCACAGACAGCGAGTGGCAACAACGTCGACTGGCCAGTAACCATGATCTTCCGAATAGGCAGTAATCATACCAAGGATTCTGTAAAGAATGCCATAGGCGGTTCGTCATTCCTCACTAGCAATATGTATTTCCGCGGGAGCGATGATGGGATCAACTATTTCTGGGACTCTGACAATGGTCGCAAGCATGGTAGCTGTGGAGACTGGTATCACCACATCCGACTGTACGCTCACCCATCGAATAAATATCTGTACAACCAAGAGTGGGGACGGTATGTTTTAGGAACCACCCATATCGACAAGAACGAGTGCACCAGCCCGGAGTATGGATGGTCGGAGACTGCTGAGGAGTGGTTTGCTGCCCTGTTGCGGGGTAAGGATTATCGCGTCGATGAGGACTGGATCAGTCTGGTGAACACGGATAACCGCGGGTATGTGACTGAGCATGGTGAGACGCGCTATTACCTGTCGAACGGGTTCGCAACGGTCGTCTACATTTCAGATGAACCATAGCCGGACCGATGAACGGAGGATGCCATGCGATGGAGTTGGCGATGGCTCGGGGGCGCCCTCCTCGTCGCGGCGCTGGCCGTGCCGTTCGGGCTGGGATACCTGGCTGGGGCGCGGACGCAGGTGCAGGAGCAAGTGCCGGCGCCTGGCCCGCAGCTCACCGCGGAGCAGGCCACGCGGGTACGCGCGGTGGCGCTGGCTCACCCGACCGTGCAGGCAGTGCTCGCCGAGCGCAGCCCGGAGGAGTACGCAATCTCGATCGGTCCGGTGACCGGGCCGACCGGTGAGCTGGTCGGCGGGTACGTCGCGGTCGACTTCGCCGAGCCGCAGACGCTACGGGGCGAGTGGCTGCTGGCGGTCGACTGGCGGGTACGCTGGCCGCCGACGACGGAGCGGCACACTTATACGGCATACAACGTGGATCTCGTCGTGGTGTGGGTCGATCTGGCCAGTGGCCAGGTCGTGCAGGTGGAGCCGACCGGCCCGTACACCACGGTGGCGCGGGAGGAGGATCCGAGCGAGTTGAAGGAGCCGCTGCGCTCGCGAGCCATCGAAATCGCTCTCAAGGAGCCGTGGCTGGCAGCGGTGCTGGCCGGTTCCAGCTACCGGATCGAGAGTGTAAGCCGGATCCAGGCACCGGACGGCACGCTCGTCGGGGCGCTCGTGTGGGTGAAGACGGAGGGGCCGGTCACGCTCGGGGGCGAGGTCCCGATTGTCACCCGCGATTTTGAGGGGGGATGGCAGTGGCCGCTTCCCACAGCGGCGCGCGCGAGCCGGGACCTTCCTGATCGGCCAGTAACGAGTATTGTCGTGCTCGTCGACTTCGATGCGAACCGGGCTGTCCTCTACCACGGTGAGTAATCGAGGAATGACGAACGCGAGGTGGGAGCAATGCTACGACTGGTGTCACGCGCTGCTATCCTGCTCGCGTTGATCCTGATAGCACTCGGCGCGGGGTCGGCGCTGGCTAACTCAACGACGACCTACCAGGTGCTCACCTTCGGCGATGACTCGTTCTATAACTGGGACAATGAGACGACGCAATGCGGAGGCTCGGGACAACCGGCGTGCACGGACCGGGTCGACTGGCCCGTGAACATGATCTTCTACCCGAACGCGGACGTCAACAAGGCGAAGGATGCAGTTGGGAGAACCAACCACCTTGCCTCTTCAATGAACTTCCGTGGCAACGATGGAGCCGGATGGTTCTGGGATTCGGACGAGGGGGAAAAGCACCAGTGGTCAGGGGATAGCGATAGCTTTCACCATATCCGAATCTACGCGCCACCGTCGACCGACTACTTCTACAACACTAGGTGGAGCCGCTACGTCGTCGCTACCACCCATATCGACAAAGATGAATCGTCATTCTCTCCAAAATATGGCTGGAGCGAGACAGCCGAGGAGTATTTCGTTGGGAAGCTTCGCGACAAGGGCTACCACGTCGTCGATGATGTTACCTGGATGGCGAACAACGATAGCTGGCCGACTACCCGCCAGGATGGCAACGATTACTATCTGAACAACGGCTATGCGTCGCAAGTTACTCTCCCGTAAGGCACGATAGACTGCTTGTTTGAGCCCAGCTTTTCCGCTCTGGTCCACAGGGGGTGAGCACAGGGCGGTGGGACTGGCGCCGCTATGGCAGGTGACTGGGATTCAAGGACAGCAGCCCGGGAGTACAGGCGTGCGGGCGATACGACTAACTGCCGTACTGCTCCTGATGGTGACCGGCCTTGGATCTTCCGTCGCTGCATCTGAGGAGCCGAGACGGATCGCTGGCTACGGTTACTGGTCGCTGCGCGAGCTCGGCGCAACCCGGCTGGAGTGGCGCGACCCACGACCGGGGCGCTATACCCTCGCCCGCTACACGCTGGCGGACGCGAGTCAAGGATCCGGACGAACCATCGTCGTCTGGCTTCACTATCGGATCGTCCTGGCACCGGACACAGCACCGGGCGAGCTGCAGCTCTGGGACATGGCCAACGAGTGGAGCGCAACGCTGGTTCGGGTGCGCGTCCATCGAGCAGACGACGGAAACGTGTTCCTCACCTGGAATACGCTCGACCTCTACGACGGGGTGCGAGTGGGGACGGCGCTCGGGACGGCGTTGGAGCTGGTGGTGCGGAACGCCGTGCCGTTCCAATGGCCTCGCCTCGGCGAGAACACTTTGCAGCTCGGGATCGATATGACACCAGGGGTACGGGTGTCCCGGCTTGTCGTGGAGGACGACTCCGGGATTCAGGTAGCCCGCCGCGGGCCGCCGCAGCTCAGCCTCGAGCTGGGCCTGCCGCGTGGCCCGCTCGCTGTGCGCGAGGATGTGACACTGCGCTTCCGGGTGCGCAATACCGGCAGCGAACCGGCACGCGACGCGGTGGTGCGCGTCGACGATCCGACTGGCGCATTCGCCGTAGCCGGTGCGCCGGCATGGCAGGCACCGGTCGTCGAGCACATGGCTACTGGTGCATTCCACCTACACCTGCTCAAGGCGGGGACATTTCCGGTCGCGGTGGAGGCGGCTGCGCGCGGCGGTGGCGGCGAACGACTCGAACTTCGGGTCACAGTTGGGCCGGCGGAGGGGACGAGGGCCGTAAGGTGGCAGTGGTGGGCGCTCGCCGCCGGGGCAGGGCTCGTCCTGATCGGGCTGCTGGCAGGATGGTGGGAACGGCGACGTGGTCCGCTGCGGACCGCAGCAGGGCCACAGCGGTGAGCGACCCTTGCGCTGGACCTGCCGCCCGTCAAGGGCTGGCGTGATGCGGAAAGTGGTGGAGGTCAGCGGTGTTCGCCTGGCACTGCCGGCTCAGCCGGGTGATGGGAGGGATAGGACTGGGACTGGCCGCGATCGCGATGTTCTTGGCTGGGTTCGGCTTCGCGATCCTGACGAGGTGCACGGCGACACCCGGCTGAGCTGGGCGGCAATGGGCGCGCTGGCGCTCGGGCTGGCGAACGGCGTGGCTGCGGGGACGATGCTCTCCTGTCCACGCCGGACCTGGGTATGGGGGCTGGCTGCACTCGTTGCCGGGGTCGGTACCGGACTCGGTATGGTTTGGTGGGGCAGCGTAGCGACCCTCCACCTGGCCGTTACCGAGGGCCGACCGGCCTTCGCCTGGGCGCGGATGAGCTCGCTGCCACTCGTGTTCAACGCCCTGCTCGTGCTCTATCCCTGGCTCGCAGCCCTCGTGCTCCTCGGCGCAGCCAGGGGTGGTTCGCGGCGAGTGGCAGCGCGAGATCGGGCGGCGCAGTAAGAGTTGACAAGGAGGCGATCTCGTGGAGTGGAGCACCGTGGCTCGTCGCGTGCTCGGGCTAGTTGTGCTCGGCTGGTCGGCATTGCTCTCCTGGTGGGCCGGCTGGTTCGCAGCCGACCCGCCGAGGTGGCTCGTGCCCGAGTCGGTGCTCGATGCCGCTGGGTTGGCACGCTGGTTAACAGGGTACGCGCTGCTCGGGGCGCAGGGAGCCCGGCCGCTGCTCTTCGGGCGCGATGACCGGCGCCGGTGGTTGCTCCTTGCTGGGCTGTCGCTCGCTGGCTTCCTGGCCTGGCCGCTGTACCTGATCGTCGAGGCAGTCATCGCTCTGCGGTCTGTCTTCTTGCCACTCGGGATAGGCGCCGATGGTCTTCCGGTGCCCGCACGACCAGGATGCCTAATCCTGGCCATCATGTCCCTGGGGTTCGCGCTTCGTGCTAAACGCTCCTGGCCCCGCGACGCGGTGGCAGCCCCGGGATCGACAGCCGAGTCCGAGCCGCTCTGACGCCAGCAAGCTGCCAGTGCGGCACCTGGAAGCATGCTACGGCATACGTCCCGATTCGGTCCTCAGGAAAGCTCTAGGGTCATGGCTTAACTGCACGATCGAGGGACCTGTTCGGGAATCGGAAGGTGGTCATGATACGGGCATCTCAGGACCCCTAAACACGCCGGGCCAGCTCGCGGGCCGGCAGGGTGGATCCAGCGCGATGATATGGCGCTTAGTGTGGACCCAGAGCGGCACAATCGGCTTAATTAAGCCAAGGGCTCTTGCGCGGCAGCGAGCTGACCACGATCCGCACCCCCTCGCCGGTCTGTTTGACGTGAAGGTTGCACTCCCGCATCCAGCCGCGCACCACCTAGCCGCCGTACCAGGGGAACCCGCAGCAAGGCCATCTTGCCGCGTGTGGCCACCGTCTCGGGCGTGAAGGCGGCCCGGAGGGTGCGGGGGTGTGAGGAACCCTGCCTCAGCGCCGCGATCCGCTGCTGACTGCACGCATGGAGGGCGGTCCGCTCGTTGTCGCTCAAGTGATGGGCAATCGATGGTACGGTCTTGCCGCGGGCGCTGGCGAGCAGGATCTGGCTGCGGTGGACAGTAAGTGTGTCGGCCGAGCGACAGGCCTGCCGCAAGGGCCTGTCGCTCGGTGTCGGAGAGAGTGCGAGCGGAGAGAAGGTTTCATGTGGCCCAAGAGAGCACACTCCCTACGATCTCGTCCGATGCGGCATTAGGAAAGGGACGGAACGTAACGCGAACAGTAGCCGCGACGATCCTCATCGGGCTTCTAGCCAGTACGCTGGTGTTCGCCACTGTCTCACGGTTCACCGACGATCCCGGTGTTGTTACCGCACAGGGAGGAGAGCAGCAGGCCACACCAGCCGGTGTACCCGTACCCCAGCATGAAGCAATCGCAGCCGTCCCAAAGAGCACGGCCAATGCTCAGCCAGGGACGCCCTAGACAGGTCAGGCATCCGCGTAGGGTATCCCACGTCGCTGTAGCCGGGACAGGCGGCTGGACGGTGAGTGAGACGGGCATAACAGCCACAAACTGGAATGTCAGCATGGTTGAGGCGCAGACTCTTGTCGCTGTGCTGAGTCATCATATCACTCAGCATATGACTCAGCCGACGAGAGAACCTGTACCGGTCGTATTCCAGTTGCTCATCATGCCGAAGGCCGGGCCGAGCACGCGGCTGACGTACACGTAGTCGCCGCCGCTCCGCGGCATCGTAGCCGCCAGCATGCCGTAGGTCGCCGCGGTGGGCAGCGCGAGCGCGGCGCAGAAGATCAGCGAGAGCGGCACGCTCACCCCGCCGTAGGAGGACATATAGAGCAACATCAGGGCAACCATCAGCCCGATGCTGATGAAATTGACGTTGTAGATCAGCGCGTCGAGTAGCCCCGCCTCGCGCACCAGGCCAGTCGCGGCCCGAGTGAACACTCGCGGAGCACCGGCCGGCACACCTCGCTGCTGTGCCTGCTCCATCGACTCCCCTCCTCACTCAGCGGCGAGCACTCGTTCCGAGCGCTCGCCTGCCAACCCTCTCAACTCACGCGCTCAGGTAAACCGCGTGTCGCTCTCCCAGGCCACTGCGCGCACCGGCGAGCCGTCGCCCCCGCGCACCGGCAGAGGTAGGAAGCTGAAGACATAGCGCCGTCCAGGGACAAGTTGATCCAGCCCGCGGAGGTTCTCGACGATCAGCACCTCCGCGCTGAGCAGCCGCTCGTGCACTCCGGACGTCCCCCGCACGGTCGAGTCGACGTTGAGAGCGTCGATCCCGACGATCGCGACGCCGGCTTCGACGAGGAGCCCAGCGACGGATTCGCTCAGGTAAGGATGGCAAAAGTAGCGGGGCTGGCCCCAGTAGCGCTCCCACCCGGTCGCGAAGACGACCGCGTCACCGGCTCGGACGCGCGCGAGGAACGGTTCCAGCCGCTCTGGCTCGACCGGCTCGTCCTCTGCCAGGCCAGCCACCGGGATGACCAGGCCCGGGCGGACGAAGTGCGCTGGCGGGAAGTCGGCGATGGCGCGGCCTTCCGGGAAGCGATGGCTGGGCGCGTCGATGTGGGTGCCAGTGTGCGTGCCCAGCTCTAGCGCACTCACCTGCCAGGGCGGCGCTCCACGCCCGGGGATCACGCGTGGCTCCGGGTCGCCGGGGAAGAACGGCATGCCGTTCTCGATTCGGTGCGAGAGGTCGTAGACATCCATCTGTTACTCTCAACCACTCACGAGCTGGTAGCTCGCTACCCGGTCACCCTCCAGCACGACGAGCGCGCCGTGCAGCACGCCCTCGCCGTAGGCGCTGCCGGGGTTGATGCAGAGCGTCCGGCCGATCCGCACCGCGCCGCGCGACTCGTGGATGTGGCCGTGAAGGCTGAGTACTGGCTGGTAGCGCTCGATCGCCGCGCGCACGGCTCGGCTACCCACCGGCACCATGTTCGGCTGGCCACCGACCATCACGACCGACAAGTCCTCCCTGAGCTGGGGAGCGCTGTCGAGGGTCGAGTTGAAGGGCGGACAGTGGAGGTTGAAGATGGCCGGCACACCGGGATCGAGCTCGCGAGCGAGGCGCTCGATCCGAGCCGCCAGCTCCTCCTCCGGCAGCTCGCGCGGGCTGTTCCAGGGGGTCGGGTTGGCCCAGCTCAGGCTCAGGAGCTGGTAGCCATCGAGCTGGACGACGCGCCCATCCGGGTTGACGATGACGTCACTGTGTGCCAGCGCCTCGTCGATGTCGAACTCGTCGTCGTTCCCCGGCATGATGAAGCAGCTCACGCCCGAGCCGCGCAGCCGCTCCTCAGCTAGCCGTACCCAGCGCTCGATCGCTTCCCGCATCGTGCGCCGGAAAACCTCGACTGCGTACTGGGGATCGGCCTCCATGCGGGCTAGCTCCCGCTGGTCGCACCGGTACGGGTAGAAGCCGTTGAAGCGGATCCGCTTCTCCGCCTCGGCGACATCCGCCGGCGTGGCCAGCACTTCGTGCCGACCCAGGAAGGTCATCTCCCAACGGCCATCGATCTCGACGATCGGCACCAGCACCTTGCCGGTGAGGTCGCCGCCCAAGACCAGCGTGTCGACCCCGTAGAACTTCGCCGCGTTGAGGAATTTGAGGAAGCAGCGCTCGGAGCCGTGGACGTCGCTCGTGTAGTAGAGTGCCAGTCGCGTTGACCTGCTGGCTGGCTCGTTCCGTCGGAAAAGTCGCACCACTCCTCGCCGCCCCCTTTTCTACCCCACCGGCTTCTCGACCCGCTGCACAGCAGTCAGTCGCGCCGAACCTCTTCCGGCAGCTCGTACCAGCGCTTGCGCTCGCCGATCACGGCACGCATCTTCCAGGCGCGGCTCTTGGGAGCCGCTTCGACCTGGCGCCAGAACTGGTCTAGGCGCTCCACCACGTCGAACTCTGCCGCGAGATCGTGGTGAGCGAGGAACGCTTTCGTGCGCTCGACGTTCTCCCTCGCCGTGCGGTACCAGCCCCAGTCCGACGTCAGCACGTCGAGAAGCCGGTCGAGATCGATCGTCTCGTCGTTCCCCCGGCCGAAGGGGTGGTCGTGGACGAGAGCGACGATATCGGTTAGATCCTTCTCGTTGATCTCCCAAATCTGCAGCTTCGACAGCAGCAGGTCGGCGAGCGAGACGGTGAGGCGATCCAGAGTCAGCCGGTCGCGCAGGTCGAGCGTGTGGCTCATGCGCAGCATATCGAGGAACACATCGATCTGCCGCTGGTTGACCGGATCCCAGAAGTAGAGGCGCTGGTGGCCGTGGAGCGCGTTGAACTCGCGATCGGCGAGATAGCCGAGATCGGCGAAGAGCGCCTCGATCGCCCGCTTCTGGGCCGAGAGGCCAGCGAGGTCAGCGTCGCGATACGTCCGCTGGAGTGCGCGGTGCCGGGCGCTCGGACAGTGGAAATAGACAGCCACGCCGCCGAGCGCGCGCAGGATGATGTCTCGCTCTTCGGCCGCGGCCAGGATCCGTTGTACCTCTTCGCGCACGTCTTCGAGCGGCTGCATCGACGTGCCCCGGCGGACCGCCTGTTCCAAACGAGCACCTCCTCAGCGGCTCCTCACCGCGCCCCTCGCTTCGCACAGGGCGGGCAGCGATGAATGCCGGATCGGCATTCAAGAGACGTTCCAGAAGACCGGATGGACCACAGTAGCTCCGTTCGAGGCCGGCATGCACACCCGGTGAGTATAGGCGGTTCGCCGCCTCCCGGGCAATCGTTGCGCGATCACCTGCTCGTGTCACAATCGCACGGGCGGCAGAACGCCGCAGCGTGTGACGCCGAGCTGAGGGAGAGCCACCGGTGAGCGATGAGCCGCGAGACGAAATCCGAGTTACCGTTCGTCCAGGCCGGCTCGACGACACTGCCGTCGAGGCGGCGCTCCATGCTTCAGCCGACTGGTGCTATGACGACGAGGCGATCATCGCCGAGTACCACGACGACGCGTATGAGCCCTCGAGCGTGCTGGTCGCCGAGCTCGACGGCCAGGTTGTCGGCAAGCTCGAGCTGTTCCGGGCCTACAAGGCGCGGCACGGTTTCTTCGCGCTCGTCCGCCGCTTCGTCGTCCACCCCGACTACCGCGGGCGGGGGGTCGGCCGGGCACTCCTGGAGAGCGCGATCGCGCGGGCACGGGAACAGGGCTGCAGCTTCGTCGAGCTCACGGTGGACGTAACGAACCCGCAGGCCTACGCCTTCTACCACCGGGAAGGCTTCCGGCCTGATCGGGTGGAAGTCGTACTACGCAGACCGCTGGACGGGCGGGAGCACCGCTCGGCGCACGCGGCGCAGCGCATCGAATGGGGTGCCAGCACGGGCGAGGGGTAAGCGACGCTGCTCGCGTCCAGCGCTCGATCGTCCACCAGGCGGGTCAGCCACCCGCCCGGAAGGCATGCAATGGCCACCATTCGGCCCAGCACAGTCTCCCATGCGCTGGGCGGATCGCACTGCCCTGTCCGCTATCTCCGCCGGCTGACCGTCCGCACGAGCGCGCGGACTGCCGCGATCCGACCATAGGTCCGTATGATCGGCCGGGCCACCGACTCGCCGACGAATTCGACGGTACCGCGAGCGCGCACTGCGGTCTGCGTCGCCACTTCCAGGAGTGGGATCAGGCGGTCTTTGATCAGTAGGCCGAGCCAGATGCCGACGCCGACCAGAACGCCGAGCAGGAGGACCACCAGCACCATGGCCAGCGCGAGGAAGATGACGGCGATATCGCGAACGCGCTCGAGTGCGGACTGCTCCGGGCCACCGAGGACGTAGAGCAGGATGAAGAGCCCGATGAAGAGGGCAAGCAGCCCCACAACGATCAGAATCACCCAACCCCGACGCATGCCCCTTCCTTCCCTCCCAATGCCCCATGCCCACCGGCTAGTCGACGGGCGCTCGGCGATGCCGGAGCATCGAGGCCCGGCGTGTGTCTGCAACCCGCCGCCGGCTCCGCGGTGGGGCAGGAGTTGTCAGCAGCCAGCCGATGGCGAGGGCGACCAGCGCGCCGGCTAATCCCTCGGCCACCGGGACCGTGCCGATTCGAAGGAGCGCTCCGCCCACGACCCCGCTCGCGATCTCGCCAGCGAGGAACCCGATGATCGCCGCCGCCCAGTAGACTGGGAACTGCCAGAGTCTCCGGCCGAACAGGCTGTGGAAGAGCAGTCCAACGATGCTGGCGAGCGTGAGCGCGAGCAAGAGCCCGGGTGACACGGCAAAGACCCCTTCCGGCGATCTACGCTGCCGGCGAACCCTACGGGGGTGCAGGCATCACCGTTGCGCCCGCACGGTCCGATTGAATCTATCACAGCCGCAAAAGCAGGCGCGAGCCGAGCTGGATCGGGACACGCTCGGCCGGATCAGGTCATTCGCCGGCGCACCCGCGGGTCGATCAGGTCGCGGATCGTATCGCCGATGAGGTTGAGACTCAGCACCGTCAGGGTGAGTGCGAGGCCGGGGAGCAGCATCATCCACGGCGCCTCGCGGATGTAGAGCCGCGCCTCCCCGAGGATGTTGCCCCAGCTCGGGAATTCGGGCGGCGGCCCCACCCCGAGAAAGCTCAGCGTCGCCTCGCCGAGCACGCCCTCGGCGAAGATGAAGGTCCCCTGGATGACGATCGGTGACCAGGCATTCGGCAGCACATGGTGCACTAGAACGCGAAGATCACTGGCTCCGACGGCACGCGCGGCCTCGACGAACTGGCGCTCGCGTACGCTGAGGACGATACTGCGAACCACCCGAGCAACGCGTGGGATGAAGATCACCCCGAGCGCGATGATCACGTTGGTCAGGCTGGGGCCTCTCGCCGCGACGATGCCGATGGCCAGGATGATGCCCGGGAAGGCCATCATCGCGTCCATGATCCGCATGAGCACGCCGTCGAGGCGACGATAGTAGCCGGCCAGGAGCCCGAAGACGATCCCACCCGCCAGCGCCAGCACCGCCACGCCGAAGCCGGCGGTGAGCGAGATCCGGGCGCCGTACAACGTGCGGGCATACAGATCCCGGCCGAAGTTGTCGGTGCCGAACGGGTGACCGGCCATCGGCGGGCTGAGCCGGTTGGCCGGATCGACCGATGTCGGGCTCTGGTCG
This sequence comes from Thermalbibacter longus, assembly GCF_023806485.1. Taxonomy (GTDB): domain Bacteria; phylum Chloroflexota; class Chloroflexia; order Thermomicrobiales; family Thermomicrobiaceae; genus Thermalbibacter; species Thermalbibacter longus. Next base: position 47,724 of record NZ_JAMSLR010000002.1, on the reverse strand, counting down.
GTCAGCGCGCCAGCGAACACGGCGATGAGCAAGACGATGACGAGCACCAGGCCGCCGACGACCCCACCCGGATGGCGACGCATCCCCTGGCGGATCACCTGGCCGAGCGGGCGCCTCCGCTGTGCTGCCGGGGCAAGCGAGATCTGTCGCGCTGTCACCTCTCGCCTCTCACCTCGTCAGTGCCCTCACGTCGTGGCCGCTAGGCGTACCGGATGCGAGGATCCAGGAAGGCATAGAGGATGTCGATCCCCAGGTTGATCAGGACGTAGACGAGCGCAATCAAGAGCACGATCCCCTGGACGAGGGGGAAGTCGCGTCGCAGCACGGCCTGGATCAAGAGCCGGCCGACTCCCGGGATGTTGAAGACCTGCTCGGTGACGACTGCTCCGCCCATCAAGATCGCGAATGTGAGACCGACGACGGTCACGACCGGGATCAGCCCATTGCGGAGGACGTGCGCGAGCAGCACGCGCGGCTCCGAGAGCCCCTTGGCCCGGGCCGTACGGACGAAGTCCTCGGAGAGGACGTCGAGCATCACCGAGCGGGTCATGCGGGCCAAGAACGCCCCCTGCCCTGCCCCCAGGGTGACCGCGGGCAGGATCATCCGGCTGAGGTTCTCCCACAGCCCGTCTTGGAACGGCTGGTAGCCCTGTGGCGGCAACCAGCGCAGGCTCACCGCGAAGATGAAGATCAGATTGAGCCCCAGCCAGAACGTCGGCATCGAGATGCCGACCATCGCAACCAGCATCGAGCCGAAGTCGAGCAAGCGCCCCTGCCGGATGGCTGCCAGGATCCCCGTCGGCACCCCGATGAGGATAGCGACGAGCGACGCCAGGATGCTCAGCTCCAGCGTCGGCGCCAGGCGCTCGAGGATGGCTTCCGTCACCGGCTTATTGAGGAAGATGCTCTGCCCGAGGTCCCCGCGCAGCAGGCCGGTGAACCAGCGGGCGAGCTGGACGTGTACTGGGTCGTTCAGCCCGAGCTGGTCGCGGAGCTGCTCGATCTGCTCGGTCGTGGCATCGGGACCGAGCAGCACCGCGACCGGGTCACCGGGCGTCATATGCAGGAGCAGGAAGGTCGTGACCGCCACGATGAGCATGACCGGGACGGCCATGATCAGCCGGCGCAGAATGTAGGCGGTCATCGCGTTCGCCTCACTCTTGCCTGGCCCCTTCCTCTTCCTGAGGGCTCACTCTTCGAACCAGCAATTCCAGAAGAACCAGTCCGGCAGGCTGGCATAGCCCTTCAGGCGCGTGCGGTAGCCGCGGAGCGTGGCACCTTCGCAGACCTTGATCATGGCGGCGTCTTCCCACCAGACCTTGTCGAGCTCGGTGACCAGCTCCTTGATCTTCGCCTCGTCAGTCTCACCCATGAGCTGCTGCAAGAGCTCATCGCGCCGCGCGTTCGACCAGAAGCCCGGCCAGGTCTCGTTCATGTACGGCTGCAGCACCGGATGCTGGTACGACTCGTGCCCGGTGATGAAGATGTCCCAGGCATCGCGCTGGCTCCGCGTCTTGACCAGCGTGGCCCAGTCCATGACCTGGAGGTCGATCACCGCGCCGATCGCCTCGAGCTGCTGCTTGAGCACCAACGCCATGTTGTAGTTGTACGAGTACTCTTTGGTCGACAGCCAGCGGATCGGCCGCCCATCGTAGCCGGACTCCTGGAGGAGCTGCTTGGCCTTCTCCGGATTCTTCTGGTCGTAGTACTCCGCGCCGCCCTCGGTGTGCCAGGGCGTCTCCGGGGCGGACATGCTGGAGTAGAGCCGGTAGAACTCGCTGCGCGAGAAGCCGGCCTTGGCGATCGGATCCATCTCGACCGCCGCCAGCAGCGCCTGCCGGAGCTTCAGGTTGCTCATGATGCTTTCCTGCGACTTGTTGAAGTGCGCGCCGTAGAAGTAGTACGGCAGCGTCACCTGCAAGCCCAGATCCGGCTCGGCCGTGAACGCGTCGTAGTTGTCCAGGCTGAGCTGCTCGGCGAAGTCGAACTCGTCGGTCACCAACCCGTCGCCGCGCACCGCCTGCTCCGGCACCGGGATGAAGCGGATCTCGTCGAAGTACGGCACCCGTGCGCCGCCGTAGCCGTCGGCCGCGCCTTCGAGCGGGACGTAGTCGTCGTTGCGTACCAGGCTGATGTGACGGTCGGGCAGGCGCTCCTTGAACTTGAACGGGCCGGTGCCGATATACTCGCCCAGCTCCTTGTCGGGATAGGCCTCGGCCAGATCCTTCGGAATGATCATCGCGTCGACCTGAGCCAGGAAGACCGGGGCGATGCCGGTCGGCTCGTTGAACTCGAACCGCACCGTAGTGTCGTCGACCTTGTCCAGGTTGGCGACGCGAGTGAAGAAGTTCTTGCCGCGCCCCGAGAGCTGCGAGTAGCGGGTGAGCGAGGCAATGACATCGTCCGCAGTGACTGGCCGCCCGTCGTGGAACTTGATGTTCGGCCGCAGCGCGATCACCAGCACCTTGTTGTCGTTCTGGAACTCGAACGACTCCGCCAGCATCGGCTTGGGGCTGAAGCTCGCATCGCGGGTGAAGAGCGACTCGAACATGTGCCAGGTGATGTTGGACGTGATGGTCGCCGTCGTAAAGGTCGGATCGAGCGCTGGCGGCTCGCCGATGATCGCCACCCGGAGCACGCCGCCCTTCTGCCCACCGGTGGCCGGGCTGGGCTGAGCAGCCGCCGTGGGCGAAGCCCCGCCAGCAGCCGGTGACGCGCTCGTAGCCGGAGTGCCGCTCGCCCCTCCGCCCTCCTCAGTCGTTTCGCCACCGCAGGCGGCAAGCAGGCTCGCCAGCGCCCCGCCGCCGAGCAGCGCCGCCGAACTGCGCAGGAGCAGCCGACGGTCGAGCCGTCGCTGCAGGGCGAGCATTAGGGCACGCTGGGCCTCATCGTGTGACCGCATCGGTGTCCTCCTCACTCCTCGACCTCCAGGGCGCCGGCTTTCGTCACTACCTGCACCGGTTCAGCATGCTGGCCACTGGCGACCCGGTTGGCCGGCACATCTATCCCGTCAGAGCGGGACTATAACGGGTGAGCTCTCCGTTGTCAATGCGTATGCCACACTCGTTTGCCGATTCGGCTATAGCGGACGCGCTTCTCGTAGCGATGCCGGAATTCGCGCGTGAATGACCGCCCCGATGGGGAGCAGGGCTATCGGCTCACGCTCGCCTGGCACGCCGTGCCGCGCCCGCCTGCGGGGTGGTCTGGAGCAGGTCAACTCCCCTCGGACAAGTGGTGGGCAATAATCTGGGCACGCAGTGCGTTCTGGGAGTGCTCGCGGGCCAGCCGCTCGGCCGCCTCCTCATCGCGCCTGGCGATCGCCTCGTAGATGGCGCGGTGCTCCTGCACTGCGGCGACGGCGCGCTCGGCCGGGCTGAACTCGTGCAGTCCCACCGAGCGGTGCGAGTCGAAGAGGAGCGAGATCAGCTCCGGGAGCCGGGCATGACGCGAGCCTGAGCGCACTAGCCGGTGGAACTGCGTGCTGGCCTCGCCGAGGGCAGCCAGATCGTTCGCCGCCAGGGCCCGCTCCATGCGCTCGACCGTCTCTCGCAGCGCATCGATCTCGGCCGGGCCCATCCGCTGGGCAGCCCGCCGGGCGGCCAGCCCCTCGAGCACACCGCGGATCTCGTAGATTTCGATGAGGTCGTCGATAGTGATCGTCGGCACGACCAGCCCGCGCCGCGGCACGTTCTCAACCAGCCGCTCGGCCTCCAGCCGGCGCAGTGCCTCGCGCACCGGCGTCCTGCTCATGTCGAGGGCGGCGGCCAGCTCGACCTCGACCAGACGCTCGCCCGGCCGGATCACGCCCAGGCGTATCGCGTCGCGAATCGTCCAGTAGGCGATCTCGGCCGCCGCACCGTGGTGAGCGCGCCGCTCCCGTAGCTCCATCAGGCTGGTCCGGCGTTCCTCCAGCGCTCGGCTCACTGCGCACCTCGCGTCCGTCGAGCTTTGCCCTATCCTACCGTATCTGTCCCGGCCAACTGGGCACGACTCGCTCTGTGCTCTGTTGTATACAGTACCATGCATTGACATACGAGTGCGTGCATGCTAGACTGCACCCGACCCGCAGCGCGACACCGCCAGCGCGGGAAACAACCAGGTCAGGGGAGGTAGCGTGGTTACGAGCACACGGGTGTTCCCGTCTTACCGCTTTACCGGGACCCATCGCCAGATCGGCCGCCAGTTCGGCGAGGCCTGTGCTGAGCTGATCCACCGTCATCGCGACCTGGCGCTCGCCCGATTGCAGAAGCGGAGCGGCATCGCGCCCGAGCAGGCGCTCGCGAAAGCCATGCGCTATCGCCCGTTCGTCCGTGACCACGCGCCCTTCTTCGACGAGGAGATCCAGGGCATCGCCGAGGGCGCCGGGATCTCCCTGGCCGAAGCCTACATGCTCCAGTTGCGCGCCGAGCTCGCGACACCCGTCGAGCCGGGCGACGAGTGCACGACCTTTGCCATCCTCGCCGAGGCGAGCGCCGACGGCACACCGCTGATCGGCCAGAATGCCGATCTCCCCGCGTTCTACGCCGAGATCGGGGTCGTCGTCGAGCTGGTTCCGGATGACGGGCCGGCCGTCTTGATGCTCACGCCGGCTGGCCAGGTCTCCTACATCGGCATCAACGAGCGTGGCCTCGGCGTGTTCGCCAACTACGTCACCTGCGACGGCTGGCGCGTCGGCTTCCCTCGCTACCTGCTCTCCCGGCTGGCGCTGCTCTACGAACGGGTGGACGACGCGATCGCCGCCGTGCGCCGCGTCCCGAGGGCATCCTCGCGTAACCTGATCATGCTCGATGCTAGCGGCACGGCGGCCGATCTGGAGACGACGCCGACACAGGACGCGCGCCTCGACCCAGTAGACGGCTTGCTCGTCCACAGTAACCACTACATCGCCAGGGAACTCCTCGAGGAGGAGCGCTCGACCGGCCGGCATCTCGAGAACTCCCGTGTCCGCCTGCAGCGGATGCAAGAGCTGCTCCAGACTCAGCGCGGCCAGCTCAACGTCGCATCGCTGCAGGACATCCTCCGCGACCGCGCCTGCTATCCAGACGCGCTCTGCCGGATGCCCGGCGACGACGAGGAGTCCGACATCATCACCTTCGCCTCGGTGATCGCGCGGCCGACCCATGGCGAGTTCTGGGCAGCGGTCGGCCCACCGAACCAGCACCCGTACCACCGCTATGCCTTTCGCACAGCAGGAGGATCGGATGTCCAGTAAGCGTTGGCGACGTCCGCGCGGATCGAGGTGACGACTGCGAGGGGGACGGATGTCCCGCTTGCCCCCCGTGGGGCATCGGGAGCGGCGTCAGGCGCTCCCTGCGCTCTCGAGCGAGCCGGCGGCCTGAGGGCAACGAGAGGAGGACGAGGTATGGAAGATCGCCAGTTCCGGGCCGCACAACAGCTTATCCGTGACGTGCTGGCGGGTCGGTTGACCCGCCGGGAGGTCATCCGCCGAGGCGCGGCGATCGGTCTGTCGTGGACGATCGTCAGCACGCTGCTGGCGGCTTGCGGTGGTGGCGAAGGTGGTGAGACACCCCAGCCGACCGCTGCCGGCGCGCGCTCGACGCCGACAGGCGGAGGCGTCGACACACCCGTGGCTGCCTCGACGGCGACACCGGGAGCTGCCGGTACGCCGAAGCGTGGCGGGCGCGCCGTCATCGCCCTGATCCAGGAGCCGGGGCAGATGAACGATTTCTTCAACGGCCAGTCCGGCTCGTTCCTCTCAGTGCTGGCCGTCGAGCCGCTCTTCGTCCCCGACCGCAACGGGGAGTACCAGCCGGTGCTGGCGGCCGAGATCCCGACCCTGGAGAACGGGGGCATCTCCGAGGACTTCCTCACCATCACCTACAAGCTCAGAGACGGCATCACCTGGAGCGACGGGCAGCCCTTCACCGCAGAGGACATCGTCTTCACCGTCGAGGTGTACCAGAACCCAGAGAGCACGCCGCAAGTCGGCGCGGCCTGGGAGAAGATCGAGTCCGCCCGGGCCATCGATCCATTGACGGTCGAGGTGAAGATGTCCGAGATCAACCCGGGCTATCTGGATCTCTTCCAGCAGGTCCTGCCCAAGCACAAGTTCGAGTCGACGGCGATCACCCAGGAGCACCCGCTCGCTCGCTTGCCGCTCGGCACCGGCCCCTTCGTGTTCGTCGACTGGAAGACCGGAGACCAGATCACGCTGGAGCGCAATCCCAATTACCGCGACCCCGAGAAGCCGTATCTCGATGGCATTACGATCAAGGTCACGCCTGAGAAGGAAGCGGCCATCGCCTCGTTCGTCAATGGCGAGTTCGACTATGTCTACTTCATCGTGACGGGAGACCTCCCCACGCTGGTGACCGCCGAGCAGGAGGGCAAGCCGGTTCACGTGGAGCTGCTCGAGGGAGGAGCCAGCGTCGAGTGGCTCTGGTTCAATCTCTCTGACAACGGCGATCCCACTAAGCCTCACCCGGTACTCGGAGACCCGGCTATCCGCGAGGCGATCGACTATGCGATCGACCGGCAGGCGATCATCGACCAGGTGCTTGGCGGATTCGGATCTCTCACCGGCGCATTTATCTACGCGGGCTGGGCTGCCGTGGATCGACCGCCGACCCCGTACGACCCGGAGAAGGCCAAGCAGATTCTGGATGCGGCTGGCTGGGTGCCGGGTGGCGACGGCATTCGAGTCAAGAACGGCGTGCGGGCGAGCCTGCGCTACCAGACGATCGCTGGCGACCAGACGCGCGAGCTCTACCAGCAGCTCGTGCAGCAGAACTGCAAGGACGTCGGGATCGAGCTGCGCATCGAGAATGTCCCGTCGAACACGATCTTCGGGAGCTGGCAGGAGGGCGGCCTGCTGGCGCGCGGCAACTACGACATCGTGATGAGCCGCGACGGCTACGAGGTCGATCCTGCCGACTGGGCCGCTATCTTCACTAGCGCGTCCATCCCGAGCGAGCAGAACCCAGGCGGCTTCACGTACTGTCACTGGCGCAACGCCGAGTTCGACGCCGCGGTCGAAGAGGCGAACTCGACGCTCGACCCGGAGGTTCGCCGCCAGGCCTACCAGCGGGCGGTCGAGATCTTCGCTCGGGAGCGGCCGGCGCTGCCGCTCTACCGCTCGGCCTCAGCGGATGCGTGGAGCACCCGCCTGAAAGGCATTAAGTCGATCTGGTTCAATCCACGCGGGACACTGTACAGCGCAGCCGACTGGTACCTAGAGGAGTAACCCGGCTCTGGGTCGGCCGCGGGGGCGAAGACGGGATCGACGTTCTCCGCCCCCGCGAGTTGTGCCCGGCCGAAGGCAGAGAGAGATGACGTCGTACGTCGTCCGCCGCGTGCTGCAAGCCGTTCCGCTGCTCGCCGGCATCAGCGTGCTGATCTACGTGTTGCTCCAGATGACGCCTGGTGGCCCGCTGGCGATCGCTGAGAATCCCGGCAGTGCCGGTCGGGTCACGGCGGAGCAGTTGGAGCGCCTGCGCAACCGGTACGGCCTGGACGATCCCCTCTACGTCCGCTATCTCCGCTGGGCCGCCGACCTGCTCCGGGGCGACTTCGGGACATCCTTCAACACCGGCCGGCCGGTGCTGGAGATGATCGGTGAGCGGATCCCCGTGACCTTCCTGGTGACCGGGCTCTCCTTCCTCGTCACGCTCCTGCTGGCCTTCCCGATCGGGATCGTCTCCGCAGTACGCCAGTATTCGGTCTTCGACTACCTTTCGACCAGCGTTGCGTTCCTCGGTGTGTCCATCCCCAGCTTCTGGCTGGCATTGATGCTGCTCTACGTGTTCACCTTCACGCTGGGCTGGCTCCCCTCCTTCGGGCTCGAGGATCCACGCCAGGACTACGAGGGACTCGTCGCGCTCTGGGATCGAGCGCGCCACCTGGTCATGCCCGTCACTGTGCTGGCGCTCGTCTCCACCGCCAGCTTGACCCGCTACATCCGCGCCGCCATGCTCGACGCCATCGGGCAGGACTACACGCGCACCGCGCGGGCCAAAGGGTTGAGCGAGCGCGTGGTCATCCTCCGGCATGCCCTCAAGAACGGGGCGATCCCGATCGTGACGATCCTGGCGCTGGAGATCCCCGACCTCTTCATCGGCTCGGTCATCGTCGAATCGATCTTCGCGATCCCGGGCATGGGCCGCCTCTTCGTCGAGTCGGCGCACCTCCGGGACTATCCAGTCCTGATGGGGATCCTGATGATCGCCTCACTGCTCGTGATCCTCTTCAACCTCCTGGCTGACGTGCTCTACGCCGTGCTCGATCCGAGGATCCGCTACCGATGAGCGAGGCGACGAAGGGCGACCGGCTCGAAGGAGCGCACGTGCTCGAACAGGCTAGACTCCATGGACCCAGCGTGCCGTCCCTGGCTTCCCACGAGCGGCCACGCTCCCTCTGGTCTGATGCCTGGCGGCAGTTCCGGCGACATCGTCTCGCCCTCGCGGGGCTGTTCACGCTCGCCTCGATCGTGCTCGCGGTCATCGCCGGGCCAGAGCTGATCCCGTACGACCCGGAGCGCATCGACTTCCGCGCCAAGAGCAGCCCGCCGACACTCGCCCATCCGATGGGGACCGACGAGCTCGGACGCGATCAGCTCGTGCGCGTGCTCGATGGCGGCCGGGTCTCGCTGGCGGTCGGGCTGGCGGTGGTACTGGTGGCGATGTCGGTCGGGGTAGCGATCGGGGCAATTGCTGGGTACGCAGGGGGATGGGTCGATAATGCGCTCATGCGCGTCGTCGACGTGTTCTACTCGATGCCTGGTCTGTTCGTGATCATTCTACTGGTCACGCTGTTAGGGCCGAACTTCTGGACCATCGTGATCTCGCTCGGCCTACTGCGCTGGATGACGACGGCCCGGCTCGTGCGCGCCAGCTTCCTCTCGCTCAAGGAGCAGGAGTTCGTGGAAGCGGCGCGCGCGATCGGAGCGAGTAACGTCCGCATCGTGCTGCGACACATCTTGCCGAACGCGCTCAGCCCCATCATCGTCGCAGCCACGCTCGGCATCGCCGGGGCCATCCTGGCCGAGTCGGCGCTCTCGTTCCTCGGGCTCGGCTTTCAACCTCCGCAGGCCACCTGGGGCCGCATGCTCGAGGAGGCCCAGAAGATGGTGATCCACGAGGGGCACTGGTGGCGCGGCTTCTTCCCCGGGCTCATGATTTTCCTCACCATCATCTCGATCAACTTCGTCGGTGACGGGCTGCGGGATGCGCTCGACCCGCGTCGCCTCGAACGCTCGTGAGACCGTGAGACGCGAGCGAGGGCAAGAGAGGAGATCGCATGAGCATGACGCGCCGCACCCAGCATCGCACCGGCTACGGGATCGGGCCGACGACGCTGTTCGCCTCGCGTGCCGACCAGCGCTTTTCCTTTTGCCTCTACGTCCCCACGAGCTATCACGAAACCGGCACGCGGCACTATCCCCTCGCGGTCGTCGTGCACGGCACCAACCGGCCAGCGCTCCAGTACCGCGATGCCTTCGCCGACTTCGCCGAAGCGCAGGAGTGCATCGTCCTCGCGCCGCTGTTCCCCGGCGGCATCGATCAGCCCGGCGAGATCCACAACTACAAATTCATCACGTACCGCGATATCCGGTTCGACCTGGTGCTGCTCGCCATGATCGACGAGGTCGCCGAGGTCTACCGGATCGACAAGCGACGCTTCCTCCTCCACGGGTTCTCGGGCGGTGGCCAGTTCGCCCACCGGTTCTTCTACCTTCACCCGGAGCGCCTCCTCGGCATCTCGATCGGCGCTCCCGGCGTGGTCACGCTGCTCGACGAGCGTCGAGACTGGTGGCTCGGCGTGCGCGACGTCGAGCAGAAGTTCGGGCGACCGCTCGATTACGAAGCGATGCGCCAGGTGCCGGTGCAGATGGTGATCGGGGCTGAGGACACTGATAACTGGGACATCATCCTGGCTCCAGATAGCCCGCTCTGGCAGGACTACTGGATGCCGGGAGCCAACGATGCCGGGCAGACTCGCGTCGAGCGACTCGAAGCTCTGCGCGCGAGCTTCGAGCGTGCCGGGATCGCTGTTCGTTTCGACGTCGTGCCAGGAGTGGCCCACGAGGGGTTCAAGATCCTCGAACCGGTGAAGGAATTCTTCGCCGCTGTCCTCGAGGGGTACCGGGGTGCAGGGTCGCGGTGAGTCAGGCACGCTCGCTCGGCACCAGCGGTACCGGCGGCGCCACGATCCGGCCGGGGTCGACCGGGAGCGAGGCTAAGGCAGCGGCATTGGCACGCTCGAACTCCTCGAGATAGCTCTGGAGGTCGCGGAGCTGCACCGGCGACGGGTCGCCGTCGAACCAGGCGACCAGTCGAGTGCGCTCGCCTCGTACCACCGAGACGACCGCGCCCTCGGCCAGCGCCGTCTTCTGCACCGGAGCCCCGAACATCTCCTCAGCCAGGGAGTCCAGCGCCGACATCATCCCAGCGGTGAGCGCTTCGTCCAGCGGGAAGTGACCCCAGGAGAAGACCGGCGTCCCCGCCGGGTCGATCACGGTGAGCATCACCAGCTCGGCCCGTGGGAGAGTCGTCATAACTGCTGGAGGTGGCGGCGCTGGCTGGGCGATCGGAAGGCGCTGCGTCCAGGCCGCCAGCTCGCGCTCCAGCTCAGACAGGTAGCGCAGAAGCGACTGCTCGGCCTGGCTGAACTGCCCCAGGCTCAGCTCCCCGAGCCCGAGGAGATGACGCAGATGCGCCAGCCGAGCGTGCACGGCATGGATCTGCTCTTCCAGCTCGGTCATCCGCGCGCGGCGCTGGCGCTCGGCCATCGCCACCCGTGCCGCCTCCCACATGCGCGCCAGGCGGTGCTCCCAGAGCGCGCGCGCCTCCTCGCGGAGCACGGGCTCGTCCGGCCGCTGGGGAGCCGCTCTCAGCGGATGCTCGGGCCAGTCAGCGTTTAGGAATGCCCGCACATCGGCAGTCCGCCCAGCGAGCGCGATCGCCAGACCAGCGAGGCTGAGGAGCCAGATGCCCACCGAGACGAGCGATGGAACCAGGATGAGCGAGCGGTCGAGACCAGGCGCCCAGGGGACACCGGCGAGCAGGGTAAAGGCAACGGCGATCGCCAGCCGCAGGGCGAGAGTCAGCTCGAACCCGGCTCGCGCCGCGGCCAGCCCGAGGAGCAACGCGGTGACCACCGCCGCGCGGGCGAGGTGCAGAGCCAGCGCCACCCGAGCGTGCCGGAGCACGAAGGGCCGCTGCAGCGGCGAGATCACGATCAGCAGCGCGCCAGCGCCGAGATAGGCAGCCGCTGCCAGCAGCCGGCTCGGCCAGGATGGCCGGGTAAGGGAGCTTTGCCCGCCGGGAGTGCGCAGCTCGACCACCTCGCTCCTCCATAACCGGACGGCGATACCGTCGCCTTCATTCTCCGATCCGCGCGCGGCTTTTATGGTATGATAGCGCCAGGAGGCGACCATGGGTACTCGCGTCGCGGCGTCGCTGCCGCGCAACGGCACGCGGCAGACCATCCTGAACCTCCTCAAGAAGAGCGACGGGCTGACTGCCGACCAGCTCGCCGACCAGCTCGGCATTACGACCATGGCAGTCCGCAAGCACCTGGCGACGCTGGAGCGCGAGGGCTTGGTCGAGACGACCCCGAGTCGACGTCCAGTCGGTCGCCCGGCCCGGGTCTACCGGCTGTCGCGGCGGGCCGATGAGCTCTTCCCCAAGCAGTACGACCTGCTGGTAACCGATCTCCTGGCAGACCTGCTCGAGCTGGACGGGCCAGGGAAAGTCGAGATGCTGCTGGCACGCCGTGCTGAGCGGACGCGGGCTGAGCTGGAGCACCGCCTGGCGAGGGCGCGGAGTTTCGACGAGCGCGTGCAGATCCTGGCCCAGGGCATGGACGAGCTGGGGTACCTGGTGGTCTGGGAGAAGCTGGACGACTCCACGTATCTGGTGAGCCAGTACCACTGCCCGATCCGCGAAGTCGCATCTGCCTTCCCAGCAGCATGCCGGCTGGAGGCTGAGATGTATCGCGACCTGCTGGGCGTCGAGATCGAACGCTCCTGTCACCTCTTGACCGGCGGTCACTGCTGCTGCTACGTCATCCGCGCGAAGGACACGCCCGCCGGCGCCTGCGCCTGAGCTGAGCCAGCGAACCGGACTCTCACGCCTGGCGCCCTGACAGCCAGGCGATGACGTCCTCTGGGTTCCGCTGCGGGGGGAAGACCGGGTAGAACACCTTCACGATCTGCCCATCCTCGATGACCAGCGTCAGGCGCTTGATCAGCCGCATACCCTCGACCGTGAACGTCGGCAAGCGTAGCGCCTGAGCGAAGCGCAGATCGGCGTCGCTCAGGAGCTCGAAGGGAAGGCGCAGGCGTTCGACCGCTTCGCGCTGGTAGTCGGTGTCCTGCATGCTGAGGCCGAAGACTCGCGCGCCGAGCGCCTGAAGCTCTTGATAGTGGTCACGAAAGGCGCAGGACTGCGCCGTGCAGCCACGGGCGCCAGGGATCTCGTCCCAGCCGGCCGGCAGCGGCTCGCCAGGCCGCCCGGTGCGGGGATAGCAGTAGACGACCGTCGTCCCCAGCAGCGTCGATAGGTCGACGATCCCACCAGCGGTCGACGGCAGGGGAATAGACGGAACCCGCAACCCCGGCAGGTGATCACAGGCGCCGTCGTCCTCGGGAACCGGGAGATGCTCTGGAAGCTCGTACAGGTTGCCTGCTCGCGCCATCGCAGCGCCTCCGCTCCTCTCCGCTCAGCCGACGATGACAAGGTTATGCGGAGCTCGATTCAGCGACTGCCCGCCTCGCTCGGTCACCAGCACCACGTCCTCGACCCGGTTGCCGAAGCGACCGGGTACCACGACGCTCGGCTCCACGGTGAAGGTCATGTTCGCCTGGAGCACCGTCTGGTCGACGACGTCGAGGTATGGCGGCTCGTGGACGGTCACCCCGATCCCGTGTCCGAGCCGGTGGGTGAATCCCTCGCCGTAGCCGGCCTCCTCGATCACGCGGCGGGCGATGGCGTTCACCTCCGCCGCCGTGACCTGGCCAGCCCGCATCGCGCTCATCGCCTCGGCCTGGGCCTGGAGCACCAGCGCGTGGACCCGGCGGTACTCCTCCGGCGGCTCGCCGACGAAGGCGCAGCGGCCGAAGTCGGAACAGTAGCCGTCGAGCACGCAGCCGAAGTCGAACATCACCGAGTCGCCATGCCGCAGCCGGCGCCCGGTGCTGGAGCGCGTCGTGCCCTCGCGGCCCGGCTCACCGCCACCGATGAAGAACACGCCGGTCTCGAACGAGGTGTACTCGGCGCCGAGGAGAGCGAACTGCCGCTCGATCTCCAGCGCGACCTCCAGCTCGGTCACCCCGGGGACGAGCTGCCGGGCAACCGCCTCGAAGACCTGGTCGGCCAGCGCGGCTGCCCGGCGCATGGCGGCGATCTCCTCCTCGTCTTTGATCATCCGCAGCGGCGCCATCAGGTCGGACGCCAGCGAGAACGTGGCCTCCGGCAGGAACTGGCGCAGCTCCAGGGCGGTCCGAGCCCAGAGCCGCTCATCGAGCGCCACGCGTCGAGGAGAGCCGGCGACAGCCTGCACGGCGCTCCGCAGCACCGCTGCTGGGTCTTCGGACTCGAGGATCAGTCGCACCTCGCGCACCCAGGGCTTTCCCTGCGCCTCCTCGCTGTAGAAACTGCCACCCATGCGCGGGGCCAGCACCACGACGCCGTCTCGCCGGCCGACCAGCGCGATGCTGGCCCAATCCCCGTAGGCGTTATGGTCGGTGCCGTGCTCGAGCGGCCGGCGGATGCCGGTCAGGTAGAAGAGGTTGGCTCCGCGGGTCAGGCAGACCAGGTCTACGCCGGCCTGCTCCATCCGCGCCTGGAGCGCGTCGATCCGTCGCCGGAAGTCCATCGCGGTCTCCTCTCGCAAGCGCTCTCCTCCGCGCTTCCGCAGTATATGACGGATAGCCCGCGCGACACACCACCGGACGGTTCTGTGTAGTAGCGCCCGTAGCCGGTGCTCGTTCAGCCGACCCCGTGCCTGGGCCTGTCAGCCGTGCGAGAATGCGGCTGTGAGCGGCAGAGCCACGGGAGGGGAGCAGGCGATGGCACACCGAGCGAGCTCGCGACCGGAGCACGGCGTGGTCGTGGCGCTCGACCTGATGGTTCCGATGCGCGACGGCGTGCGGCTGGCGACCGATGTCTATTTCCCGGCCCAGGGCGGGGTCGCCCTGCCAGGGCCCTTCCCGACACTCCTGATCCGCACGCCGTACGACAAGCGTGGGCAGGAGACGGCGGTGAAGATGGGCGAATACTTCGCCCGGCGCGGCTACGCAGTGGCGATCCAGGACTGCCGTGGCCGCTACCGCTCCGAGGGCAGCTTTACGTTCCTGGTGCAGGAGCCGGAGGACGGCTACGACACCGTCGTCTGGCTGACCCAGCAGCCCTGGTGCAACGGCAAGGTCGGCACGCTGGGCACCTCCTACCTGGCCTGGGTGCAGAACGCGCTCGCCTGCCTGAATCCGCCCGGGTTGGCGGCCATGTACGTCAACCAGGGCGGGGCTAGCGCCTACCACAGCTCGGTGCGGCACAACGGCGCCTTCGAGCTGCGCTTTATGGCTTGGGCTTTCATGGGTGCGGCCACCAGCCCCGAGGCAATGGCCGACCCGACGATCCAGGCGGCGCTGACCTCGACCCGCTTCCGCGATTGGCTAGGCCGGCTGCCGCTCCGGACCGGACTCAGCCCGCTCAGCTTGGTACCCGCGTACGAGCGCTGGATGTTCGACATCTGGACGCGCGGCGACTACGACGAGTACTGGGAGCAGCCCGGCTTCAACTTCCTCGCCCACGTCGACCGTCATGCCGACGTGCCGATGCTCTTCTGCGGCGGCTGGTACGACTCCTACACCCGCTCGACGCTCGAGAACTTCGTCGCCTTCTCACGCCGCAAGCGCGGGCCGGTGCGGGCCATCGTCGGCCCCTGGACGCACGGCACCGAGACCCCCGACCTCACCTACGCCGGCGACATCGAGCTCGGCCCGGCCGCCTCGATCGCCGGCAACCTAGCGGAAGACGTCTACGACCACCACCTCCGGTTCTTCGACTGGTGGCTCAAAGGCCTGGACACCGGCATGGCCGAGGAGCCGCCGCTCCGGATCTTCGTCATGGGTGGCGGGGACGGCCACCGCACGCCGCAGGGCCGGCTCTACCACGGTGGGGCCTGGCGGGAGGAGCGCGAGTGGCCGCTCGCCCGCGCGGTCGACACCCCCTTCTACCTGCAACCCGGTGGTGGGCTGTCGACCCGCCCGCCGGAGGTCGACGAGGCGTCGACCAGCTTCCGCTTCGACCCGACTGACCCAGTACCGACGATCGGCGGCAACATCTCCTCCCTGGCCGACTTCTACCCGGTGCCTCCGGAGATCGCAGCCCGCGTGCGGTTAGAGGAGCGATGGGCCAGCATCGTGGCCGTCGGCGGGCAGGACCAGCGCACGAGCCCGGCCGTCTTCGGTGCCCGGCCGCCGTACCTGCCGCTCGCCAGCCGGCCCGACGTGCTGGTGTTCCAGACAGAGCCGCTCGCCGAGCCCGTCGAGGTCACCGGGCCGATCACGGCGGTGCTCTGGGTCTCCTCCTCGGCACCGGACACCGACATCACGGTCAAGCTAGTCGACGTCTACCCACCCAACCCGGACTACCCGGAGGGCTACGCGCTGAACCTCTCGGACAGCATTTTCCGCCTGCGCTACCACGCGGGCTGGGATCGACCACAGGCGTTGGAGCCGGGGCGAGTCTACCGGATCGAGATCCCGCTCTACCCGACCAGCAACCTCTTCGGGGCCGGCCACCGCATCCGGGTCGATATCTCGAGCAGCAACTTCCCGCGCTTCGACGTCAACCCGAACACCGGCGAGCCGCTGGGCCAGCACACGCGCACGCAGGTGGCCATCAACACGATCCACCACGATCGCGCCCACCCCTCGCACCTGCTGCTGCCACTCGTCCCGCGCTGACGAGTGCGAGGGGATCTCGCTGCGTGGACCCCTCATTCCGTCACGAGGGCCATCCTGGGGAGATCGAAGGGTTGCTCCAGCGATGTGGACGAGGCATTGCGCCATCGCGGCACCCCGCGCGGTGTGCCGAGCGCGCCCTGATGGCCAAACAGATGACCAGGACAGATAGCTCGGAGCGTCCGTACGCAGGGCTTGCCAGGAGCACAGCACTCCGCTACACTAGGCTCGGGCTGTACGTATAGCTCAGGTGTTCCAAGAGACGGCGGCAGGCGCGGGCTTCGAGTCGACGAGTGTGCCTTTCTGACAAATCTAGACACGGGTGCGAACAGCGACTACACTAGATCTTGGGTCACGAAGGCGCCTCGGCCCAAGATATCGTGGTCGCGGGGTCATACCTCGCCGAATTCGGCGTTCGGGCCACCCCTGCCCGCAGCGAGACCGGAATCCCGAAGATCACCCGATCGAGGCCGAGCCGGTGGATAGTCGGGTCCTCTGGTCCAGCGGGCATCCTGGAACCGGCGAGATGCCGCCGGCGCAACAGCGGAGGACATCTGTTTCGGTCAGTGTGGGGGAACGAGAGTCATGGCGCAGCGAGCCAAGGCGACCAAGAGTGAGACAGCCAGCACCGCCAGACGGCCGGGAGGGCTCCGGATCGCCCGGGTGTTCACCCGGGCGGGTCAGAACCCCTACGAGACGATCCCCTGGACGCGGCGCACCTCCCGGATCACCAACCCGGACGGCTCGGTCGTCTTCGAGATGACCGACGCCGAGGTGCCCGAGCCCTGGTCACAGGTCGCGACCGATATCGTCGTCTCGAAGTACTTCCGCAAGGCCGGCGTCCCGCAGTACGACGAGCAGGGCAACTCGATCCTCGACGAGCACGGGCAGCCGGTGCTCGGCCCCGAGCGCAGCGTGCGCCAGGTCGTCCGGCGGCTGGTGGGCTGCTGGCGCGACTGGGGCGAGCGCTACGGCTACTTCGCCACGCCGGAGGACGCCCAGGCGTTCGAGGACGAACTGACCTACATGCTCCTCCACCAGATGGCCGCGCCCAACTCGCCCCAGTGGTTCAACACCGGGCTGTACTGGGCCTACGGCATCACCGGCCCCGCCCAGGGCCACGCCTACGTCGACCCCGACACTGGCGAGCTGAAGAAGTCCACCGACGCCTACTCCCGCCCCACCCCGCACGCCTGCTTCATCCAGTCGGTCGAGGACGACCTGGTCAACCCCGGCGGAATCTTCGACCTGGTGATGCGCGAGGCGCGCGTCTTCAAGTACGGCTCCGGCTCCGGCACCAACTTCTCCAAGATCCGGGCTGAGGGCGAGCCGCTCTCCGGCGGCGGCACCTCCTCCGGCTTGATGAGCTTCCTGAAGGTCTTCGACCGGGCGGCCGGCGCCATTAAGAGCGGCGGCACCACGCGCCGGGCAGCTAAGATGGTCGTGGTCGATATCGACCACCCGGACATCGAGAAGTTCATCCGCTGGAAGGCCGAGGAGGAGAAGAAGGTCGCGGCGCTGATCGCCGCTGGCTACCCGGCCGACTTCAACGGCGAGGCCTACGCCACGGTCTCCGGCCAGAACTCCAACAACTCGGTGCGGGTCACCGACGAGTTCATCCAGGCCGTGCTCAACGACGGGGACTGGCACCTGCGCTGGCGCACCGATGGCCGCGTCTCCAAGACAGTCAAGGCCCGTTACCTGTGGGACCTGATCGCCGAGGCGGCCTGGCAGTGCGCCGACCCGGGCATCCAGTTCGACACGACGATCAACGACTGGCACACCTGCCCGGCCTCTGGCCGCATCAATGCCTCCAACCCGTGCTTCACGGGCGATACGCGCATTCTGACCGAACACGGGTTGATGCGCATCGACGAGCTCGTCGGTGAAGGGATCGAGGGGCGCTTCATCCGCGTCTTGCGGCGTGATGGTAGCCCGTCACGTCCCAGCCAGCTTATGTTGACCGGCGTCAATCCGATTCTCAAGGTAACCCTATCAGATGGGCGAAGACTCCGTACAACGCCAAATCATACGTGGATCCTTCGCGATGGAACCCGTAAGCCCGCTGCGGAGCTGGTCGACGGCGACGAGGTGCTCATTCATGACTTTCCCGTTGAGTACGAGGGCATCTGGGAGCTCCCGATCCGCATTGACCGCCAGTTGGGCGAGCGAAGCCTTCCGGCCATGCCCACGCGATGGTCACCCGAGTTGGCCGAGATTCTCGGCCACCTAATCGGCGATGGCTGCATCGACTCGACCGGCGTCACCGTACTGGTCTACGGCACGCATGAAGATGAGCGGGAGGAGACGGCCGAACGACATAAGCGATGGCTTGAGACGCTCTTCGGCATTGCGGTGAGTGATACGCGTGTTGGGAACGGCTGCCGGCAACTCCGTATCTCCCGACGAGCAGTTGGTCGCTTCTTCGCCGCCCTTGGAGTCAAGACAGCGCGCGCGCACGATAAGCGAGTGCCTAATTCTCTCTTCACGGCACCGAAGGAGATCGTTGCCGCTTTTCTGCGCGGCTACTTCGGCGCTGACGGTACATGCTACGGTCGCGGTGAAATGGGAGAGTGCGAGGTTTCCGCAGCGAGTGCGGCCAGAGGGTTGCTCGAAGACATCCAGCTCCTCCTCCAGCTCTTCGGCATTCGTTCCTCGATTGGTGAGATGCGCGGTGCCGAGAAGGAAGGGTTTGGGGGATATACCTCTCGAGCCTGCTATCGTCTCCGGGTACATCCCCAGGATCTCGAGCGCTTCAGCACTGATATTGGGTTTTCTGTCCGCTACAAGCAGGAGCGGCTTCGGAGCCTTCTGGGCAGCCGGCGAATGAGCAAGGCGGCCGACCGGCCGGTGCACGTCGTACGGGTCGAAGAGGACGGCGAGGAGCTGACCTACAATCTGACCGAGCCACATGATCATGCAGTCTGGGCCAACGGGGTTTATATTGCGCAGTGTTCTGAGTATATGTTCCTCGATGACACTGCCTGCAATTTGGCTTCCCTGAATCTCATGAAGTTCTACGACCCGGAGACGGGCGTCTTCAACGTCGAGACCTTCCGGCACGCCGTCCGGCTCTGGACGGTTGTGCTCGAGATCAGCGTGCTGATGGCCCAGTACCCCAGCGACGCCATCGCCTGGAAGAGCTACGAGTTCCGCACCCTGGGGCTCGGCTACGCCAACTTGGGCTCGCTCCTGATGACCATGGGCCTGCCCTACGACTCCGACGAGGCCCGGGCGATCGCCGCCGCCATCACCGCCATCATGACCGGGGAGGCCTACGCCACCTCAGCCGAGATGGCCGAGGCGCTGGGCCCCTTCCCCGGCTTCGCGCCCAACCGCGAGCACATGCTGCGAGTGATCCGCAACCATCGCCGGGCCGCCTACAACGCCCACCCGGCCGAGTACGAAGGGCTGCACACCCCGCCGGTCGGTTTGAACCCGGCGCACTGCCCGCCGTACCTGGTGCAGGCCGCCCGGCAGGCCTGGGATCGCGCGCTCGAGCTCGGCGAGCGCCACGGCTACCGCAACGCCCAGGTCACGCTGCTGGCGCCGACCGGGACCATCGGCCTGCTGATGGACTGCGACACCACCGGCGTCGAGCCGGACTTCGCGCTGGTCAAGTTCAAGAAGCTGGCCGGTGGCGGCTACTTCAAGATCGCCAACCGCTCGATCGCCCCGGCGCTGCGGCGCCTGGGCTACTCGCCGGAGCAGATCGAGGACATCCTCCGCTACGTGCTCGGCACCCTCTCGCTCGAGGGCGCGCCGCACATCAACCGCGAGTCGCTGCGCCAGCGCGGATTCACCGATAACGATCTGACCCGGATCGAGCAGGCGCTGCCGTCGGTCTTCGAGCTCTCTTTCGCCTTCAGCCCCTGGACGCTGGGCGAGGAGACGATGCGGCGATTGGGGTTCGCGCCGGAGCAGTGGACGCGGCCGGACTTCGACCTGCTGCGCGAGCTGGGCTTCACCCGGCAGCAGATCGAGGAGGCCAACGATGTGATCTGCGGCCGGCAGACCGTCGAGGGAACGCCGCACCTGAAGCCCGAGCACCTGCCGGTGTTCGACTGCGCCAACAAGTGCGGCAAGCACGGCACGCGCTTCATCCATCACCTCGGCCACATCCGGATGATGGCGGCCGTGCAGCCGTTCCTGTCCGGCGCCATCTCCAAGACCATCAACATGCCGAACGAGGTGACGGTGCAGGACGTGGCCGACGCCTACCTGGAGTCCTGGCGACTCGGGCTGAAGGCGTTGGCGATCTACCGCGACGGCTCCAAGCTCTCGCAGCCGCTCTCGACACGGGCCGAGAAGAAGGCCGAAGAGAAGGAGCCGGAGGCCCAGCCGGAGAAGCAGGTCGTGATCGTCGAGCGCCCGCGGCGACGGCCGCTGCCGCCGAAGCGACGCGGCATCACCTACGAGGGGCGGGTAGCCGGCCACAAGATCTACCTGCGGACCGGCGAGTACGAGGACGGCACGCTGGGCGAGATCTTCGTCGACATGCACAAGGAGGGCGCCGCCTTCCGCAGCCTGATGAACTGCTTCGCGATCGCCATCTCCAAGGGCTTGCAGTACGGCGTGCCGCTGGAGGAGTTCGTCGACACCTTCACCTTCCAGCGCTTCGAGCCGCAGGGGCTGGTCGAGGGGCACCCGTACATCAAGATGGCGACCTCGATCGTGGACTACATCTTCCGCGTGCTGGGCTACGAGTACCTGGGCCGCACCGACTTCGTGCAGGTGCAGCCACCGATCCACGGCGGCGATGCCGACGAGGTACCGCCGCGTGGCGGGAGCGTAGCCCCGGCGCCGGAGCAGCGCGCAGGCGAGACCAAGCCACCAGCCGCCGGTTCGCCGCAGAACGGCGCGCACTACCAGAACGGCCAGCGCCAGGAGGCCGAGGAGCTGGTCACCGTGGTCCAGGGGCCGACCCAGGCCGCCGGCCAGCGCGGGCCACGCCCAGCCGACGCGCTGAGCGAGCAGCTCTCGCAGCTCATGGGCGACGCGCCGTTCTGCGATGTCTGCGGCCACATCACGGTGCGCAACGGTTCGTGCTACAAGTGCCTCAACTGCGGCAACAGCCTCGGCTGCAGTTGATCGGGAGATCGAACCCCGCCCTCGAGACGCGGAGCACAAACGAAGCCCGGTGCCCGACTGCGGCACCGGGCTCGTGTTTGACCACAATATTTGAGCAGTCTCTGCAAGATTGGAATAATACGCCTACTTGTCTATTCTACTACTTCGACAGCTACGGCGATGTACACATCAATACCTATTGGGGCGAGAATGACGGCCTTGCTGGATTCGCTGTCCCATACTGCAGCGGCACAACGACCACTGCGTACGACGTCATGGGTAATACCTACTACGATGCACTCTATGGCTACTCTTCAAATCATCGAAGGTCAGTAACTGGTCATGAGCTAGGGCACGGATGGAGTCTTGGCCATATTGCCGATTCGGGTATTGCTCTGCTTGGTAATAATCCAGATTCAGAAATCTACTATACACCGCAACAACTAGATATTGATCTTGTTAACCAGGTATACTGGTAGTATACTGAGGAAGGAGATCCAGGTGGTTTCCCAGAGGGCCTTCATCCGCCTGTCAGTATTATCCCTCGTGCTCGTAGGGCTTGCCGCCCTTACGAGCTGCACGGCACAGCGTACTGGACCGTCACCCACCGGTGGAGAACAGGGGGCAGCGCAGGCCAGCTACATGACCGCGCGCACGCTGGACGAGCTCATCGCCCAGTCGCCGGTGATCGTCGTCGGCCGGGTCATCGGTCCCGGGGAGATCGTCAACATGGCCAGGAAGCCGGGCAACCCGCGTGAACCTGACCCAGAAACCTTCATTCTCGGCCAGGTCTACGATGTTGCCGTCGAGCGCTACCTCAGGCACCGGAGGTGACATTCTGCACGTGGTGCAGAGCGAGGGGTTCATCAATGTGAACCGGATGCCGGTCAGCGAGCAGACCATACAGCAGGCGCGTGAGACCTTTCCGCACATCCCGATGGAGGCTGGGCAGACGTACCTTCTGTTCCTCGCCCCTCTGTCCTGGGATCCGCAGTACCATGCGGGCAGGCTGCATCCCTGGCGGTTTGTCCTCACTCCGGACGGGATGGCGGAGCCGGAAAGCCCGTGGCACGACGCCCCGACGGTCTTCTCGCCGGTACCATCGGAGCGCCTGCGCGGTCAGGTCGAGGAGATGGTCAACCAAGCGGGATAGCACTGGTGGGGTTCTTCATCGGATGGGATCCGGACGCTTAGGCGCCTGCCCCTTGGCTCCCCGCCTCACTGGGCCAGGTCAGGATCCATGTGACCGATCACCAGCCATAGCGTCGATGCTAGGGCGATTCTCCTTCGCCGTTACGCTGCCCGCCATAGGGGTTGACAGACTAACCACAACGTTGTAGAATGACATTGGCCCAAGGAACCGATAAAAGGCAAGGGGGGTCTATGGTCAAGCGATGGTGGGATGTGACCGATGATCACCTTTGGCTTAGAGCTGGATGGGATACACTAACCCCAGCACCACCTAACAGGAATAAGCTTTTCTTGTCGCGAAGAGCCAATCAGTTTAGCACAGATACGCCTGTTTTGCTTAGCGACGATGTTCGCCTTCGGCGAGAGAGATCTTTCGGAATCGTCCAATATCGGACGTTAGTCTACTTCCTCACCGCTGAAGCTACAACAATTCTTGAAAGGCTTGTCTATCCAAAAACTCTTGTTCGACTATCCACTGAAATCCAACACGATGGGATAGCAATAACCCCCGGTGATCTTGGAGCGTTTCTGCAAGAACTTTTCGCTGTTGGTGTTTTAGTGCCGGCTACTGAGTCACAGCAAAAGTCAAATGCCACTATCTACTCAATGAGAGTATCAGTGGATCCCAATATGGTTTATCAATCCCCCTTTGGTCTGGAACTCGAGATAACGAACAAATGTTACCGGAACTGTATATACTGCGCGTACGAGTCTGGTCCGAATCCCAAAATCCCTTGTCAGGTGGAGTTATCGACGGAGCAATGGTTTACCGTGTTTGACGAGATAGAGCGAAATGGTGTTATTGCTGTGGAGTTAACAGGCGGAGATCCTTTTGCAAGGAATGATATATGGGAGATCCTGACATATGCGGACAAGAAGCGTATCATAATGTATATTAACTCGGATTTAAGTATCTTGAAGACAACAGATCTTGAGAGACTGCAAGCAATACAGCATTTAGCGGCGATTCAAACCAGCCTAGACGGTGCAACACCCGAGGTGGCCGACGCATCGCGAGGACGAGGGGCTTGGCAGATCACCGTAAAGCAGCTTGGATTGCTTAGCTCTTTGGGGATACCGATTGGTGTGGGCACAACTGTTCACAAGGGAAATTTTAATACGGTTAGGGAAATAGCTGAGCTTGTTAGCCAGTTTGACGGGCAGTACTATGTTGGTCCAATGTATCCGGTCGGAAGAGGGTCACGCCTATGGCATCTAGTGCTCTCTCCGGATGAATGGGATTGCGCTGTCCGACAGTTCGTCGAGGCAGTTAGAATTGGGCTGGTCATGCCGGCAGATGCGCTTTGGCACAAGCTAATTGATGTGGTTCCTGCCTCGAACCCTGTTCGCGATCAAGTGTACATAACCAATAAGGCGGATCGGACTCTTCGGATTGATCCAACCGGAGCTGTCTACGTCTCAGCCAAGCTTCGTCATTGGTGTCCGAGGTTTCATACTGTTGGCCATGTGACCACTACTTCGCTGCAGCAGATCTGGGAAGGATCAGAGCAATTGCAGGAGCTCCGATCGCTGGCATCCCCCTCTAATCCCTTTAGGGGCATCGATATTCGCGAGATCCCAGGAGCGCTTGTTAGAACCGAAGTGATACCAACATTATCTCGCCTGTAGCCTACTGAACGGATTGGGATATTCATTGGCAGCCTATGTGCTCTCGTTCGGACGCACCACCGAAACTTAATCACGGTGATTTGAATGAAGACTCCGGATCCTCCCGGGGTCTTCGAGCATTTTGGATCGGGCAAGGGATTTCCTACTTTGGCGATCAACTTCTCCCTTTTGCTCTAACTTGGTGGGCTGTGACCTATACAGATTCAGCTGTGGCGGTATCGTTTGTTTCACTCATCATGGCAGTAACCAGTGCTATCACTGCTCCGTGCGCAGGCATATTGGTTGATATACTCAATCATAAGAAGCTCATGATCACCACTGTCATTGTGTATATACTTATCGTTCTAATAAGTGGTAGCGCGATGTTGCTTGATCGAGTCTCTCTTGTGGCTCTCTACGCCATTGCCTTTGCTGTCGCCTCCCTCGACCAGCCATACCTGCTCTTGCAGCAAGTCCTGCTGAGGGAGCTCGTATCACCGGATGGTCTTTCCCGGGCGAATGGCAGGCTTGAAACGATCCGTGCCGTAGTTGGTATTCTCTCACCTGCCTTTGCCGGCTATATTGCGGCACAGGCAATCGGATTGCTCTTTTGGGTCAATGCCATAACGTTTGGTGTACTCCTGTTGTCGCTCCTGTGCATTGAGGTAGCAAATGTTGAGACTCGGGGTACTAGAGCCCACCATAGCCTCAAAGAAGCTCTGGTGTTCCTTGGACATACCCCGCATCTACTCGTGCTAACATTTCTGACAGCAGTGGTCAGCCTGACACTTGCCCCCCTTGGCTTTCTCGTGCCTCTTGCAGTGAAGCAAGACTTCGCACTTGGCTCAGCCGCAGCGGGGCTTTCTTCATCAGCATTTGCCGTTGGCGTCCTTACAATGAGTGGACTACTGTCAGTATTCGGAAGAAGCCGGCGTGTAGGCTCGCTGCTGGGGATTAGCATCATACTGCTTGGGCTAGGCAATGTCCTATTCGGTTTTTCTCCAGTGTTCGCTAGCGCTTTATTCGGATCCTTTTTGGCAGGTGCAGGGACGATTGCCACAACAATCTTTGCACGAACACTGTATCAACGCGACGTGCCAATTACTCTGCTTGGTCGGGTCACAGCCCTCCGTCAGTCGCTTACCTTTGTTATTAGACCTATCGGCATACTCTTGGGTGGTGGACTTGCCGAATCTTTTGGTCCTAAGGCGAGCATTGCCGGAATGGGATCTGTGATGACGATGCTCGGGATCATTGCGCTGTGCTCAAGAACGCTTAGAAGGGCATAGAGAATGCTTAAAAGCCAGCGTCTAATGCTTCTCCCAATGGAACGACACATGGCGTCAAAAGTACGGGAGTGGTTGCTTGATGAAGACGTAGCGCAATGGGCTGTCTTCGGTGACCCGCGGCCACTGACTGTTGAGGAGATTGAAGAGCAAATTGTTGCCGCCCGCGCTGATCCTCGAATACGGATGTTTGCAATAGTTCCACTCGATTCTATCTCACCTATTGGTGAAGCTATCCTCCAAGGCATTGACTGGAAGAATCGTTCTGCTCAGTACGGTCTAATAATAGGGGATCGTCAAATGCGGGGACGGGGAATTGGCCAAGAGGTGTCCAGAATAATAATAGAATATGCGTTCTCGGATCTTGGCCTTCATCGTATCGAAGCCTTGGTGCTATCCGGTAACGTGGCTGCGATTCATTGCCTTGAGAAGGTTGGCTTCACAAGAGAAGGGGTTAAGAAGGAAGCAGTATGGAAAAATGGACAGTGGTATGACGTAATGCTTTTGGGAATCACGGCGCCCTCATCCTTACTTACCGCGAAGTAACCCTTGCAACTCCTCCACGCTGTGCGGCCGGTGATCGAGGGGAATCACCGGCATGTGGGCCAACCACGCTCGCCGCTCTAGCGCGGCCTTGCCCCCAGCATCACCCACCGCGGCCGCACCGCATCTGGCAAGGCGTCCAACGCACGCGCTGTCCGCCCCCTTTGCTGGCACATGCTTCGGATAGACCGCGGCCAACAGCACGAGCGCTGGCCGCCAGCGTCAGACGGTGTTCACGACGTCGGCTACGGGCGTGTTCGCACCAAGGTAGTGCAGCTCATAACCAAACGATTCGACTAGGCACGCCGCCATGTACAGCCCAGCTCGTGCAGCTCTCCCTCCACGCAAGCCGCCATCGAGAGCCAATGAAGTCAGATCGAACCGGCACTCTGGTACACCACAGGGCGGCTACAGCAATCGATACGAACGCCATCATCGATATACCGGCACCGACAACACACCCCTTGAGAAATGCGCCCGCGTTCCGGTTCGCCATAATCCCCTCGATCTCCGCAATGGCCCTGCCGTCGTCTAGCTCAAGAGCCTGCCCCACGGGATGGCACGACAGGCTCCCAATCGTGCTGCGGTCGCTCTGCATCCTGATAATCCTTTCGGATGGTCGCAGATTCTGCTTGACAGCGCGAGCCCATCGAAACGGTATACGAGGCTGGCCCTGGGCTGTCCGGGGCCAGCCTCGCACTCGCTCGCGGCCTGACGGTCAGTTCAGCGACATGAGGATCTTCCAGGCACGCGCCTTCTCTTGCACCCGCCAGCCGACGACCGCCGCCAAGGCGCCCGGGCTCGCGAACGCAGAAGACGACGGCATGCCCGTCCGCCTAACGTGGCACGCTGACCGCAATCCTGACCGCAATCGCATGCGGACACAAGCAGAAACCGGCAGCACCTGGGGAAGCGAATCCCGCGTACGAAGGGGCCTATCAGATACCCTAAGCGACGCCATCCGCAGCACGTCTCAGTTGCCTCAACTGCGGCAACAGCCTCGGCTGCTCGTAGCCGGAACGCCTGTGAACCGGCCGGCCCGGCGGGCGTCTTCCCGCCGGGCCGAGGCTGTTTCTCCTCCAGGTCGCTCCGCGTGACATCCTCGGATCTGTGGTGCCCGGGGACACTGTTCCCGCGGCGCACCGAGGGAGGACACAGTATGGCCCCTGCCAGCGAAACGAGGCACAGTGCTCCTGGCGCGCTCACTCCAGCTCACTGGGCCATCCATCCGCCGTCGATGACCAGGATCGAGCCGGTGATGGCGGCGGCATCGTCGGAGGCCAGGTAGAGCGCGGCAGCGGCCACCTCCTCCGGCAGGACCAGCCGGCCCATCGGCTGGCGGGCTTCGAGGGCGCGCCGGGCGGCCTCCGGGTCGGGCACTTGGGCAACGAGTCGCTCCACCCAGGGCGTGTCCACGGTTCCCGGGCAGATGCAGTTGCAGCGGATGCCCTGCTTGACGTAGGCCACGGCGATCTGCTTGGTCAGGGTAACGACCGCTCCCTTGCTCGCACAGTAGGCGGCCCGCTGGGGAAGTCCGATGAGTCCAGCCACCGAGCCCATGTTGACGATGACGCCGTGCCGGCGCGCCAGCATGCTGGGGAGCGCGTGCTTGCAGCAGAGGAAGACCCCGCGCACGTTGACCGCGAAGACGCGCTCCCACTCCTCCAGGTCGGTCTCGACGATGTCCTTCGTCGTGCCGATCCCCGCGTTGTTGACGAGGATGTCGATCTGCCCGAAGCGCTCCAGCGTCGCCTGCACGAGCCGCTGGACGCTGGGCTCGTCTGTGACGTCGACCTGATGCGGCACGATCTGCTCGGAGAACTTGGTCGCGGTCTCCTCCGCTGCGGCGAGGTTCAGGTCGGCGGCGACGACGGCCGCGCCAGCCCCGGCGAAGCGGTGCGCGATCGCCCGCCCGATCCCCGACCCCGCGCCGGTCACGATCGCAATCCGCCCGGCTAGCTCAGGCATCTGCCCTCCCTTCGTTCCCTGCGACGACGGCCGCGCCTTCTGGCTCAGCCGCGCACCGCGCCCAGTAGCCCGCGGGCGATAAAGCGCTCGAGGACGGGTGCCATCACGATGACAAGCCCGAACTCGTGCAAACGCCCACTACGACGTTCTCCCCATGCTCTGGGAGCACATCCTACCGGAGGTGCCGCGCCACAGCTAGACCCAGCGAGCCGTGCCACAGTGCCCCAAGAGCTCGCCAGGCTCCGAGACACAGCGCCAAGCCGGAACAATAGACCAGGCTAGAGTTCCGCACTCGCCAACTCGTCCGCGGCTTGACAGCGGGGGACGGAGACTGTATAGTCGATATCGACTAAACGAGATCGACTAGTGTGAGGGTCGAGATGGCAACGAAGCGAACCGTCCCCAACCCGCTCGCGCTCGCCGTACTGGCGCTCCTCTACGAGCGCCCGATGCACCCGTACGAGATGGTGACCACCATGCGCGAGCGCGGCAAGCACGAGTCGGTCAAGCTACGGTACAGCTCCCTCTACTCGGTCGTCGAGGCGCTGGAGCGAGCCGGCCTGATCGTGCCCCGGGAAACGGAGCGCGCCGGCCGCCGTCCGGAACGAACCGTCTACGCCATCACCGAGGCCGGGCGGGTCGAGTTCCTCGACTGGCTACGCGAGCTGGTGCGGGTGCCGGAGAAGGAGTATCCCCGGTTCATGGCCGGGCTCTCGTTTCTGGCGGCGCTCCCACCGTCGGAAGCGCTGAGCTTGCTCAAGGAACGGATCCAGCTCCTCGAGGACCGGATCTCGCGGGTGCGCGGCGGTCTGGCCCAAGGCCGCGCCCTGGGCGTTCCCCGGCTGTTCCTTATCGAACACGAGTACGAGCTGGCACTGCTGGAGACCGAGGTGGCCTGGGTCCACGCACTGGTGAAGGAGATCGAAGCGGGGACGATCGAGGGGTTGCATCTGTGGGAGCTCTTTCACTCGTGGACCGAACCGGTCGCGGTCGAACGGTCAAGGGAAGGAGGACGAGATGAGCTGAGGTAAGCGACGACCTCCGGCCAGGTGTTGCCGCACCCGGAGCCGGAGGCCTGATGCCCAGAGCAACCGATCCCGCGGAGCGAGACCAGTTGTCCGAGGCGCGCACTTCTAAGGATAGCAGGTCGAACCGCTCCGCCGGAGGTTGCCCGAGCTCGCGCGCACAAGGGCACGGAGCGGAGGTTCGACCTGATGTCACCTCATGATCTGCGAACGAATCCCTGGGCGGTGCTGGCCGTCCTGTGCCTGGGCCTCTTCATGGCCCTGCTGGACACCACCATCGTCAACATCGCGATTCCGGCGATCGGTGCCGGCCTGGACGCCTCGCTCGACGAGATCGTGTGGATCGTGAACGCCTACGTTCTCGTATACGCGGCCCTGCTGATCACAGCGGGCCGGCTTGGCGACATCGCCGGCCCCAAGCGGCTGTTCCTCGCCGGCATGGCGCTCTTCACCCTCGCTTCGGCACTCTGTGGCCTGGCACGCGATCCCGTCCAGCTCATCGCAGCCCGGTCCCTGCAAGGCGTCGGCGGCGCGTTGATGTCGCCCCAGCCGATGGCGATCATCACTCGCCTCTTCCCGCCGGAGCGCCGGGGCGCCGCCTTCGCCATTCCGGGGATTCTCGGTGGCCTGGCAGTGGCAGCCGGGCCGATTTTGGGAGGCGCTCTGGTCGACACGTTCGGGTGGCCGGCGATCTTCCTCGTCAACGTGCCGGTGGGAGCGATTTCGCTCGCGCTCGTCACGCTCGTGGTGCCGGACCTCCGGCCTGGGCAGCGGCACCGGCTCGACCTCTTCGGCGTGCTACTGGCGACGGCCGGCTTGCTGGCGCTCACTTTCGGCTTGATCGAGGGCGAGCGCTATCGCTGGGGGACGATCGTCTCGGTCATCGCCATCCCTCACGTCATTGGGCTGGGCATTCTCGTGCTGGCACTCTTTCTCCTCGTCCAGTACCGGCGACAGGACGGCGAGCCGCTACTCCCCTTCGAGCTGTTCAGGCACCGCAACTACGCGCTGACGACGGGGATCGCCGCAGCGATGGGCTTCGCCATGCTGGGACTCTTCCTCCCATTCACGATCTACCTGCAATCAGTGCTGGGCCTGGATGCATTCGATGCCGGCCTGACCGTTCTCCCACAGGCGCTGGTGATGACGGTCGTCGCCGGCCCCGCCGGCTCGCTGGCTGATCGGCTCGGGGGCAAGCACATTCTGCTCGCCGGGCTCACCCTCTTCGCCTCCGGCATGGCCTATCTGGACATGATGGCACGGGCCAGCACCGCGCGCTGGGATCTGCTCCCCGCACTACTCCTCATGGGCACCGGCCTCGGATGCGTCTGGGCGCCACTGTTCAGCATCGCCATGCGCCAGATCGAGCCTCGAGTCGCCGGCACGGCGGCTGGAGTGATCGAAACCATCCAGGAGATCGGCGGAGTCATCGCTGGAGCTGTCGTGGGAGCACTACTGCAGCACCGCTTGGCAACTGCCCTGCGCGAGCAGGCTCTCCGGAGGTCCGGCGAGTTGCCCGGGGAGCTTCGCGAGCAGTTCCTCGACGCCGTCGCGGGCGCAGCCAGCGGCGGGCTGCACGTGGAGGCCGGACTGAGCGCGCCAGGCGTGCCGTTCCCGGCCGAGATCCAGCAGCTCGCCGTCGAGGTGTTCCGGCACAGCTTCGTGGACGCCATGCATCTGGCCCTTCTGCTGCCGATCGTGGTGGTGCTGCTGGCGGCGGGGAGTTGTCTCGCGATCCGTCAGGAGAAGCCTCTGGTAGAGACTGAACCGGTGACAGCAGCTCCGAGCACAGGCTCTGGACAGGATGCTCGAGCCGGGGTTCCGTCCAGCGGCGGACCGACGCGCCCGGAGAGAACGGGAGGTGAAAGGTGACGATGCGGCACGGTTCGATAGACGAGCCGATGACCGGCAAGGAATCGGAGAGGAGCACAGCGATGCTCTCTGAGCTGCCGCGCCTGCGCGGGCCGGACATGACTGACCCCGTAGCCGGAGTCGCGCGCGGTCCCTGGCGACTGGCGATCGTGTTGCCCTACGACCGGCGTCATGCTGGGGGCGTGGCCGACACCGCGATCGCGATGGCAGCCCGGCTTCGGGCGCGAGGGCACACCGTCCACCTGGTGACCGGCGATGACGGCGAGGGGAGTGCTGATCCCATGATCCGGCCGATCCCGAGCTGGGTCGTCTCGGTGCCGCTCAACGGCTCGATCAGTCGAATCGTCGTGCCAACGGGGCCAGAGTCCGATCAGGCCATCGACCGGCTGCTGGCTCGGGAACGCTACGATGCGTTGATCGTGCACGAGCCGGTGCTGCCGCTCGGCCAGGCTCTCCTGAGCCGATCGACGAGCGCCAATGTGGGCGTCGTCCACGCGTTCAGCGAGCAGGGCCCGCCACCGTGGCTCGACGTCTCGGCACGACGGGGGCATCTCGATCTCGTGGCCATGCTGCGCCGCCGGCAGGTGCCGCTGTGGCTGCTTAGGGATCTGCTCACTCCAGGGCTCGATCGCCTGCATGCCCTGGCGGCGGTGTCGCCCGCGGCGGCCGAGTTCGCGCGCTCGTACCTCGAGCTGCCGGCCGAGATCGTGCCGAATGGGGTCGATGTCGATGCCTTCTCCGCCGCCAGAGAGGCGCCGCTCGCGCCCGATCCGACCGTCCTGTTCCTGGGCCGACCGGAGCCACGCAAGGGGCTGGCCGTGCTGCTCGACGCCTTCGCTCACCTCGCCCGGCTCGTGCCGCGGGCGCGGCTCGAGGTGGCTGGCGCCGGGGACGAGATCGCCTGGGCACCGTACCGCGCGCAGGTGGAACGGCTGGGCCTCGCCGGTCGTGTCGCCTTTCTCGGCCCGGTGAGCGAGGCGGAGAAGCGGGCGGCCCTCGGGCGCGCTTGGGTTCTGGCCGTACCGTCGCTAGGCGGCGAGAGCCAGGGCAAGGTGCTGCTCGAGGGGCTGTCAGCCGGCGTCCTGGTGGTCGCCTCGCGGATACCCGGTTACGCCGAGGTGCTGACCGACGGCGTGAACGGGCTGCTGGCTCCGCCGGGCAATGCGCCTGCCCTGGCGGCGGTCATGCGGCGTGTCCTGGTCGACCGCAAGCTGGCTTGCCGCCTGGCCACGCAGGGTCTCGAGACTGTGCGGGAGCGATACGACTGGCGCGTGATCACGCCGAGGATCGAAGCCGTCGTGGCCAGGGCGATCGCGATCCGTCGCCAGGAGGAGACCGTGACCTGGGCGGCTGGTTCGGTCGCCTAAGACTCCGCTGGGATACGGGAGCGCCAGGTCACCGTCCGGTGATCTGGCCTGTCGAACAGGGAGAATGACGAGATGAACGGCCTTCCGAAGATGGAGACAACCACAATCACGGAGTACACCCCGGTACTGATCGTGGGCGGCGCGCTGACGGGTCTCTCCAGTGCCGTGTTCCTGGCCTGGCACGGCGTGCCCTGCGTCGTCGTCGAGCGCCACCCCGACCTGCTCATCCACCCGCGCCTGCGCGGTCTCACCCCGCGCACGGTCGAGCTGTACCGCCAGGTTGGCCTCGAGCCGGCGATCAGGGCGGCGAGCTATGCGAGCAACGAGCAGTTCGAATGGATCGCCGTGCGCGCCGAGACGCTGGCCAGCGAGACGTACCTGCCCGCCGTGGAGCGAGGCGAAGTCGACGAGACGGAGAGCGCGAGCCCGTGCGCGTTCGGCGCCATCGACCAGGACAGGCTGGAGATGCTGCTGCGAGAGCGAGCGCGGGAACTCGGGGCAGACATCCGCTTCGCCACCGAGCTGGTCTCGTTCGAGCAGGACGACGGCGGGGTCACCGCTCTACTCTGGGATCGCCGTACTGGAGCTGAACACGCGCTGCGGGCAGATTACCTCATCGCCGCCGATGGCGCCAGTAGCGGTATCCGGCAGCAGCTCGAGATCGAGCTCGATGGCCCTGGTCTCCTCTTTCATGCGATCACGGCGATGATCGAGGCAGATCTTACCCCGGCCCTGCGGGGGAGACGCGTCAGCATCGCCTACCTCGAGCGGCCGCAGCCATACACGCTCCTGATGGCGCACGATGACGCGGGACAGCGCTGGATCTTCGGCACCGGCTACGACCCGGCACGCCAGCCGGTCGAGACCTTCACCGATGAGCGGGTCGCCGCGTTAGTCCGGGAAGCCGTGGGGCTGACCGATCTGAAGGTAACCCTGTTTCCGCAGATCCCGGGTACCGACCGGAAGGTACTGGGCTTTGCCATCGGCGCGCAGGTGGCACGGCGATACCGCGTGGGGCGGATCTTCCTGGCTGGCGACTCGGCCCACCTCGTCCCGCCCACCGGTGGGTTCGGCGGGAACGCGGGCGTGCAAGACGCGCACAACCTGGCCTGGAAGCTGGCCATGGTGCTGCGCGGACAGGCCAGCCCAGCGCTGCTCGATACCTACGAGGTGGAGCGGCGCCCAGTAGGGCTCCTCACCATGCAGCAAGCCCTGGCCCGGTTCGGCGCCCGGATGGGGCCAGGCGCCGAGATGCCGCTGCTCGACTACGCGGCCGTAGCGATGGGCTACCGCTACCGCTCGGCGGCCGTTGCCGGCGCGCCTGACGATGACACCCCAGTGCGCCCGCGGGAGCTGTCCGGCCAGCCAGGTACCCGCGCACCACACCTCTCAGTTTGGAGAGATGGGAGAGAGATCTCCTCGCTCGACCTGTACGGGCGGCGATTCGTTCTCCTCGCCGGCCCGGCAGGAGCAGCGTGGATGACGGCGGCAGAGCGAATCGCAGCGCGCGTCGGGATCGCGCTCGATGCCTATCGTTTCGGCGTAGAGCTCGGCGGCGCCGACGGAACAGCCGCGCACGGCATCGGACCGGACGGCGCGCTGCTGGTTCGCCCCGACGGCTTCGTGGCCTGGCGCAACGAGGCTGGGGCAGAGGAACCCGAGCGAGAACTCGAACGCGCGCTGTCGCGCGTACTGGGCCGAGCGTCCTAGACGCCGAGCGAGGATCCGGCCGCGGGGCGAGGCAGCGCGCACACCGCATCTTCCGACAGGATCACCCCCGGGGCGCGCCCCGGGGGTGATTGCCTCGCTGGCGAGCGAGACCGGCCGCTCGGCTCACGGGCCGACGCTCCGGTAAGCCAGGCAGCGGTCGCCAGGGTCGAGCGGGCTAGGGCAGGATCTCGGCGATGCGCCGGTGCGCTTGGCGCAGGCTCCAGACGACGTAGTTCTGCCCGCGCGCCAGATGCGTGCGCAGGGTGTGCCAGCGATCGCTGCCCGCCGGAACCTGCCCCAGCTCAGTAGCCGGCGCGATCTCCGGGAGCGGCGGGATCTGCTGCGCCGGGTCGTGGCGGAACCGTCCGGCCCGTACATAGCCCAGCGGCACCAGGTGCCGGGCCAGCGCGCGCTGGGCCGCGTTCACCCGGCGCACCTCGGGGTCGTCGACCTCGCGGTCGAGCAGGCTCTCGACGAGCTCATAGAAGCGGTCGAGGGTGGTCAGCAGGTTGCCGGCCGCCTGGAGCGCGGGCCGGAAGTCGAACGCGTCACCGGCCGCCTCCTGGTAGCGCTGGAGATAGCCCTCGATCTCGCGCACGGTAGCCCGGTAGTCGAACGGATGCACCGGCGCGTTGAGCGTGCGCAGCAGCACCGCGGCGTAGACGCGCATGTCGCGCAGTAGGTTGTCGCGATCGGCGATCTCGAGGGTATCGTCCTCGGTATGCCACTGGATGTTGCCACCACAACCGCCGACCGGGTAGTAGCCCTTTTCCCGGATCAACGCTTCGGGCATGGTCGAGGAGAGCATGAAGTAGGTCGTGAGGCCCAAGTTGTTGAAGGAACAGTCGCCCGCGCGCAGTGGCCGGGAACCGGTCGCCTCCTGGCCAGTCACGTCGCGGATGGTTGCGCGCACCAGTTCGCCCGCCTCGGCCATCCAGGCTACGTCGCGATACTCGGTCGCCCAGCGGCAGCCGGGAGAGTCGCAGTTGACGTGCGCGATGCAGTTAGGCATCAGGTCCTGGGCAAAGGTGTCGGCATACCAGGTCGAGCCGGCATAGCGCCCGTGCGAGTGCCCCGACCACCAGGCGATGCGCAGCGTGCGGCGCAACCGGTCGCGGTGCTGCCAGAAGACGCGGGCGATCTCGAGCAGTGTGGCGTCTCCGGTCGCGTTGTCGCCGATGCCGACGTGCCAGGAGTCGAGGTGACCGTGGAAGAGCACGAACTCATCGGCTGCCTGGGTGCCCGGGATCTCGGCGACCACCACCGGGATCGGCCGCCAGCCGGTATCGACCGTGGTCGAGAAGGCCACCTGCACTGACCCGCGCGCGAGCTCGGCCTTGAGCGACTCGCCGTCGGGCCGGCTGATGGCCAGGATGGGCACCGGGGGTACCCGGCCGAGCGAGTCGAGGTCGGGCGAGCCCCAGGAGGTGGTCGCGATCCCCTCGTGGATGTAGTCGCCTGGGTTGATGAAGATGGCGCCGATCGCGCCGGTCTTCGCCAGATCGAGGCCGCGGGCGGCCAGTCCCAGCCCCTCGGTGAGGACGACCTTGCCGCGCAGGTCCTGCTCGATCTGCGGCCGAGCAGCGCCGAGCAGTTCGGCTACACCCCGGGCGTGCGCGGAGGGGACGTAGACCAGCTCGCCGGTGATCTCAGCGCCGTCGGTGGAGGGGGAGAAGGAGAGCGTCTTGGCCCGGATAGGACGCGGGCTCGGGCTCACCACGCGGAGCGTGGCTCGCACCGGGATGCTGATCAGGCAGACCGGGTGATGGACACGATAGGGCACCCCCCAGGCATCGAGTCGGCCGGTGAGATAGGCGACGGCTTCGGCCTCATCCTGACTACCAGAGAGCCGGACCAGGGTATTGAAGCGCTCGAGCAGCGCCCAGGGCTCCTCGATATCGATCGCGTCGAGCACGACACGCTCGGTCTCTGGATCACGCCACCTCGTGTGCGCCTGCATCGCTCCCTCCGCCTGGTGCGTCTCTCCGTTTTCCACCGGCACGGTATCGTATCCCAGCCTGGAGAGGCTCGCTAGTCCATACGGTCTACTCCCAGCGAAAGCGCAGCGCGGCCCGCAGCGCGCTGCCCAACCCGACGCCCGGGACCGCGAGCGCGCTCAGCCGCACATCGTCCCGCAGTCGCAGGCGTTCTCTTGCCTACCTGGCTAGACGGGTTACCGCGGTCATGCCACAATTAGTCATCGATGCTGGCCACGCCGCCCGTGGTGACTCAGGAGTCCAGCCGTGTCAGACGAACCCGTCCGTGACGGCCAATCGGCCGAGGATGACCTGTTCGAGGCCATCCAGCGTTTTCTCGCCGAGCAGTCCGGTGACGCGATCGATGGCGAGCTCCGCGCGGCGTTCCAGGAGGCGCGGCGCTTCGTCCACCGCGAGCTGCGCGGGCGCCCGGAGTACGAGCGGATGCTCCGCTCCCTCGAGCGGCTGCTCGAAGACGAGTTCCCTGGCCTGTTCACGGCTCCGGTTCGCTCGCACCTGGCGGAGACACTCTATCTCTACGGCCTCGCGCACTTCTCCCTGCTCCAGGGGCAGGGAGCCGCCGTCTTCTCCTCCGGCGAAGCGATCGAAGAGGACCAGGACGAGGAAGACGAGGCCGAAGTCCGTCCCCTCGTGATCTACGACCTCTGGTTCCCGCAGGATATCGCGCTGGAGCACGCCGAGGACGGCTACTACCTGCACGTCAGCGACGGCCGCATCGACCTGGCCCTCTACCTCGGCACCGAGCCGAACGAGCGCGGCGCGCTCACCGATCTCCTGGGCCACCTCCGCTACGCGCTCACGCACGCGCCGCCCGGTGAGCCGGCACACCAGAGCGACCGGATCACACCGGTCCTGACCGTCGAGCTCGACTACAGCGGCTCGGAACTGATCGAGGCCAACGACCACGTCGACATCCTGTTCCTCGACCCCGAGGGCGAGCCGATCGTCCGCATGCACGCCCGGTCGACCGAGCTGCGCCTGATCGTCGACGAGATCCAGGCCATCGGCCGAGACGGCGGGTTCTAGGCCAGTCCATCGCCCCCTGCACTTCTCCCCGCGGGTGCCCGGCACGCGACGCGCGCTTTGCCACAAGCGCGGCCCCCTCACTCTCGACATGCGAACCGGATTCCTCAGCAGCGCCTCCCGGAGGTTGTGGCGAGGATCCCCCCGAGGGGGTTGCCGCCTGCGAGCGGCTGGGGGAAAGTAGGGCGACGTTCCGCCGCGTGCGCGAGAGAGGAAGGAGGCGGCGTGCGACGCTATACGCCCGAGCTCGCAGTCAGCTTGCAGGTACCCGGCGACGTGCAGGTTTCGCCCGATGGCAGCCGGGTCGCCTGGGTCACCGCGCCGATCGGCCACGCTCAGCCGGCACCAGCGTCATCGCTCTGGTGGCGCCAGGTCGACGGGACGAACGAGCCGCGCCAGCTTACGGCCGGCGACGCAGAAGACCGGGCGCCGCGCTGGTCCCCCGATGGCCGGCTGATCGCCTTCCTCTCCGACCGCGAGCAGCGCGCGCAACCGGACCGTGCCCACCAGCTCTGGATCATCCCGTCCGAGGGCGGGACAGCCCAGCGGTTGACCAGCTTTCGCCGCGGCGTCGACCTCCCCGCCTGGATCCCGGATGGCCGCGCCGTCACCGTGACCGTCGACCGCCTAATCCTGGCCGGGGCGGAGGATCCACCGGTCGACGTCCGGGTCGCTAGCCTGCTACCCCGGCCACGGGTCATCGTCCGGGTACCGCTCGACGGCGGGCCGCCGAGCGTTCTCGGCCCAGCCGCCGGCCACGTCTGGGACTACGCCTGGTCTCCGACCGGCCACGAGCTGGCCGCTGTCGTGTCACCGAGCGACCTGCTGGACTCGACGCCCGACCAGACGCGCGTGATCCTGCTCGACGCGAGCACGCGGGCCGAGCGCGAGCTGTTGCGGCTGGCCCGGCTCCCCGCCTCGCTGGCCTGGTCACCGGACGGACGCCGGCTGGCGATCGTCGGCATACTCCCAGGCCACCCCGACGACCAGCGGGTGATCCTCCTCGATCTGTCGCGCGGCCACGTCAGCACCCTCGACCCTGGCGAGACCACGCCGCTCTGGGCAGGCTGGCTGGGAGAGCGCACGCTGCTGATCCTCTCGGCCGCTGGGCTCTGGACCCGGTTCGATCGCTACGAAGTCGAGACCGGTACCTCATGCCCCCTGGAGCCGGTGCCAGCCGGCGGCTGGGTGACCCCGCTAGCCAGCTTGAGCCTCGACCGGCGGACGCTGGGGCTGATTCGGCAGTCGCCGCTCAGCCCGCCGGAGGTCTGGGCCGGACAGTGGGCCGAGGGGCTACGCTGCCTTACGGAACTCAACCCGCAGCTCGCGGGGGTGGAGCTCGCGCCGATGGAGCCGGTCGAGTGGCAGGCGAGCGACGGCCTCGCCATCCAGGGCTGGGTGCTCACCCCACCCGGCTCTCGCCCGGGAGAGCGCCTGCCGCTGGTAGTCGACATCCACGGCGGGCCGAGCGCGGTCTGGGGCGCCACCTTCCACGCCACCTGGCACGATTGGGGACAGGTGCTGGCCGGGGCCGGCTTCGCCGTGCTGCTGCCCAACCCGCGCGGGAGCACCGGCCGGGGAGCTGCATTCACCGCCGCCAACCGCAACGACCTCGGTGGCGGCGACGCCGACGACGTGCTGCGCGGGGTCGACTGGTGCGTGGCCCAGGGAGTGGCCGACCCGAACCGGCTGGGCGTCGGCGGCTGGAGCTACGGCGGCTTCCTCACCGCCTGGCTGATCGGGCACACCGACCGCTTCCGGGCCGCCGTCTGCGGCGCCGCCGTGACCAACTGGGCCAGCAAGGTCGGCACGACCGATATCCGCCCGCTCAACGAGGATCGCTTCCCCGGCCCGCTCCACGAGCAGCCGGACGTGTACTGGGAGCGCTCGCCTGTCCGCTACCTCGGGCGGATCAAGACCCCGACGCTGATCGTCCATGGGGAGGCCGACCAGCGGGTGCCGCCTGGCCAAGGCCTGGAGCTCTATCTCGGCCTGCGCGAGGCCGGGGTGCCGACAGAGCTCGTCCTCTACCCGCGGCAGAAGCACGCCTTCCACGAGCGGGCTCACCAGCTCGACCTGCTGCGGCGCATCGTCGCCTGGTACGAGCGCTGGCTCGCGGAGTGAGTCGCCAGGCCCGAGGAGGCGGTGGCCCATGACGCTCTTCGCCCTCGGCCTCATCCTGGCGGCGGCCTTCTGCCACGCGACCTGGAACCTCCTGGCCAAGCGCGTCGGGAGCGGAGCGCCCTTCATCTGGCTGTTCGGGACGCTCGGAGCCCTAATCTATGGCCCGCTGGCCATCGGGATCATCCTCTGGCAGCGGCCCGAGCTGGGATTACCCCAGCTCGTGTTCATCGTCGGCAGCGCGCTGCTGCACATCGCGTATTTCCTGCTGCTCCAGCAGGGCTACCGGGTCGGCGACCTCTCGCTGGTCTACCCGCTGGCCCGTGGTACCGGGCCGATGCTCTCGACGCTCGGCGCCATCGCGCTCTTCGGTGAGCGCCCCAGCCCGCTCGCCCTCGCGGGTGCGGCGCTCATCATCGGCAGCATCTTCCTGCTGACCGGCGGCGCCCGGCTGCTCCGGCGCCCGCTGTCTGCCGACGGCGCGGTCGTCTTCGGCCTGCTGACCGGCACGCTGATCGCGACCTACACGCTGTGGGACAAGCACGCGGTGAGCGCGCTGGCGATCCCGCCGGTCGTGCTCGACTGGTCTACGGCGGTCGCTCGCTCGCTGCTGCTGACGCCGATCGCCGCGCGGCGCTGGGACGAGGTGCAGGCGCTGTGGCGCGATCACCGGCTGCCGGTGCTGGGAGTGGCGATCCTCACCCCGCTGGCGTATATCCTGGTCCTTACCGCCATGCGCTTCACGCCGGTGAGCTACGTGGCCCCGGCTCGGGAGATCAGCATCCTGATCGGCACGGCGATGGGCGCGCACCTGCTCGATGAGGGGAACGCTCACCGGCGCCTGCTGGCCGCGAGCGGCATGGTGCTGGGCATCATCGCCCTGGCACTCGGCTAGCCAGGCGAGCGGCCTAGACCGCTGGCAGCCAATGCCCGAGTTCAGCCGGGTTGTAGCGGAATTCCGGTCTGGCAGGGGCCGGTTCCAAGCAGGATCTGCGGTGCGATTGTCGACGCCGAGAGGAGCGCTAGCCGGAATGAGGGGATCACGAGTGGCCGCGTCGCAGGCAGGCGAGAAACCAGCATGAGACGTACAGGCAGAGGTCATTCTCAGGGTAGTGCTGAAGGTGGAAATGGGCCAGAAGATCGCCGGCTGCGGCGAGTTGAACAATTGCGGCGAACGAGCGACACGGAGTTCGCGGATGAAGTTCGTCGCCATCAGCAGTCCCGGTGGCGTGCTCCTAGCCTCGTGGAGCATGCCAAACGCCACGCCCGTGACTTCACCGAGATTCTCGGCGCGCCACTGACGCCGACAGAGCTGGACGACTGCAGCCGTGTTGTCCTCCACTCATGGAACCGATTGTTTACCGAGCTAGAGCGAAGCGGCATGGTGTCCTATATCTTCACCTATCAGGTGCAGGGTAAAGTTGCTACACTTGCCGTGGTCACTCGTGCGGGTCTCATTCGCACGGTATTTCCGTTACGAGATGTCGATCTCTGGTGGAAGCGACACCTCGCAGCGGTGGAGGTGACGGAACGTGCCAAACGGCTTGGACTTTGAGGTACGCGTGTATGCGGCGATGGCCGCAGCACTCATGACATACGAGGACGAGCTGGAAGTCGAGGGTGCCCTCAACTGGCGCGATGCCATCGAGGAACGGCTGCACGCCGGCGAGACGCCCTCACCGGAAACCTCGCATCTGCTCGCCGAGGCTGATGCGGCCCTGATCCGGGCAAGCGAGGTCCTCGTCCGTCGCTTCCCTGACCTGTTCCATCCGCAGCGCAAGGCGAATATCCCGAGACAGAATTGGTGGTGGCATCTTGATGAGGGCTCTCAGGTGCGCAAGCACCCCGAGCAGGTTGCCTGAGTACAGCGGCTTCCCCCTCACCATCTGTACCTGCATTCGACCCCGATGAGAGAGAAGCGCTGTTGGAGAGCAGCAGCGCGAGGATTGCACGCTCACATTCGCTGGCGATCAGGCGTTACCTCGGGACGAGATCGGCGGCGCGTTCGTTCACCTGCATAGACTCGGTCCAGACCACCTCGGCAAGCGGCTGAGCCCGATGAAGCCGGCGGGACCTCGACGCGTTCGCTGCCGTTGCCGAGCATCAGGCCCGGCGCTCACCAGTAGCGCATGGCATCGAGGAAGATCGCCCTGAGGTCGTCGGCGGTCACCGGCCGCGGCGAGAGGCCGATCACGGCACGCTGCGGCAGCGTACCCGCCACCAGCGCGTCGATATCGTCCGGCGTGTAGCCGATTGCGCTCAAGCCGTTCGGTATCCCCAGCCGCTGCATGATCCGGATAATGGCGTCGGCCAGGATCGTGCCCGCATCCTCAGGGGCGGCTCCGCGCACATCGACGCCCATCAGCTCGGCCGCCTGGAGGTGCCGCGCCGGGTCGGCGGAGGCCGTCCAGCGGAAGACGGCGGGGGCGTTGAGGATGACCGACATGCCGTGGGGCACCAGCGGGTGGTCGGGCGGGTAGCCCTCGGCCACGTAGTCGCGCACCATGCCGGAGACTGGGTAGGACATCCCGTGCGGCAGGTGGACGCCGGCGTTGCCGAAGCCGACGCCGGCCATCGCAGCGGCGAGGATCATCTGGCTCCGCGCCTCGTCGTCGTCCGGGTCTTCCACAGCCCGCACGATGTGTGCCGAGACCATCCGGATCGCCTGGGCGGCCCAGATATCGCTGATCGGGTTGGCGCCTTGGTAGGCCGGCCGCAGCTCCGGGCGCTCGGGCGCCGGGCGCCGGTAGTACGGCAGGGCAGTGAACGACTCCAGGGCGTGGCTGAGGACGTCGAGACCGGAGCAGGCGGCCACCATGCGCGGCATGGTACGGGTGTTTTCCGGGTCGAGGATGCCGAGGTGCGGCCTGAGCGCGCGATGCCGGATGCCGGTCTTGGCGTGCATCTCGGTCAAGTCGAAGATCGCCACGCCGGTGGTCTCGCTACCGGTGCCGGCGGTCGTTGGGATAGCGATCATCGGCTTGAGCGGACCGGGTACCGGCCGCCCCTCGCCGATCGGTGGGTTGACGTAGGCCAGGAAATCGGCCGGGTAGGTAGAGTAGAGGTTCGCCGCCTTCATCGTGTCGATGCTCGAGCCGCCGCCGACGGCGACGAAGCCGTCGAAGCGGCCCTCGGTGGCGAAGCGGATCGCCTCCTTGAAAGAGAGGTCGGTCGGCTCGACGCGCACCTGGTCGAAGAGGACGGCGTCGATCCCCTGCTCGCGCAGGGAGGCCAGCGTGATCTCGACCGGCTCGCTGTGGGCCAGGCGGGGATCGGTGACGACCATGACGCGCCGCGCGCCGAGCTGGCGCATGTCGTGGCCGACCTCGCGGGTCGCGCCGGGGCCGTATTTGATGCTGGAGGTGTCCATCGTGAAGGTCGTCTCGAACTGCATGCCTCGCTCCTTTCGACCGCGCTGGCAAAGAGAAGCCGGCACCAGCATTGAAACACGCACTCACGCCGCCCGCTAGCCTCCCCGCGCGGCGCACCGCGCTCTCCAGCGGCTCTCACGCCAGGCGGCCGGTGGCGACCCGTGGGCGGGCAGCAGCCCTGGGCAGCACCCGCGTGTCACCGGGAGAGTCCTGGCTCAGCGCCAGGTAGTCACCGGCGAGCCTGGTACCTCTGCGCGCCAACCCGCCACCGGCTCAGGCGGCCCCGCATCATACAATCGCCTACCACCCAGTCACCGGCGGGAACCCCTGTCTTCCCCGCTAGGGGTTAGGCTGTGGCTCGCCGGAGGCTGCACGCGCAGCGAGAGGGGGATCCGCATGGCTGGGGGGACACCGTCGTCGAAGGGTGGGGCGCAGGGGGAGAGCGAGGCCGGGCTGCCGTGGCTGGGAGCAGCGGTCATCGTGCTGATCCTCCCGGTCGCGCTCTGGGTCGGAGCCTGGATCGTCGAGGCGCGGATGAACGGGGCCTGGCGGGACGCCGTGGAGGCCGAGTACGGCCGGCTGACGGCGGAGGAGTGGGAGCTCGTCCGGCTGGAATCGTTCTGCGACCAGCCCGAGGTGAGCAGCGAAGACTTCTGCTCGCACTTCAACCTGGCTGAGCTGAGCCAGCTCGGCAGCGTGCTCACTGGCGCCGGCGGGGTAGCCCTGCTGGCGTTCGTGGCCTGGGCCGGGGGCGCGGCGCGACGCGACCACCGGAAGCTGCTCGGCCTCTTCCGGCTCTCCTTGGTACTGGTCGCGCTCGGGCTGGTCGGGTTGCTCCTGATCCAGAGCGCGAACCTGGTAGTGGTGCTCTACCTGCTCGAAGTCGTCTTCATCGAGCGGTTTCACCCCTTCATCCTGGCCGGGATCGGCCTCTCCGGCCTGGTCGCCACGCTGGCCGTCGGAGCTGGGGTGCTCCAGGTCTTCCAGCCGGTGAAGGTGACCGAACTGGCGGTGGCGGTCACCCCCGAAGACCAGCCGGGGCTCTGGGAGCTGGCCCGCGAGGTGGCGCGCGTGGTGGGCACCGAGCCACCGCGCACGATCCTGCTCGGGGCCGAGCCGAACTGCTACGTGACCGAGGTGCCGGTGA
Source organism: Thermalbibacter longus (assembly GCF_023806485.1). Classification (GTDB taxonomy): domain Bacteria; phylum Chloroflexota; class Chloroflexia; order Thermomicrobiales; family Thermomicrobiaceae; genus Thermalbibacter; species Thermalbibacter longus. The sequence continues at coordinate 4,497 of NZ_JAMSLR010000002.1, read as the reverse complement.
GCTACCCCGGCGGGCAGAGCCACGGCCGCCTGCTCTACCTCTCGCTGCCCCTGCTCGCGGTGCTGGAGCGCGACGAGCTCCGCGCGGTGCTGGCCCACGAGTTCGCCCACTTCCACGGTGAAGACACCGCCTTCAGTCGCCGCTTCTACCCGCTCTACCGCGGGGCGCTGCAGGCGCTCGGCAACGCGGTCGGCAGCCTCGAAGAGAACCCGCGCTCGATCGCAGTGCTACCGGCCATCCCGGTGCTCGGCTATGCGGTCGCCGCCTTCGAGGTGGCCGCGGCCGAGCGCTCGCGGCAGCGCGAGCTGGTGGCCGACCGCACGGCGGCTCGGGTGGCAAGTTCGCTGGCGATCGCGACGGCGCTGATCAAGGTCCACCTGGCCGGATACGTCTGGCCCGCCTACCTGCACCGCCTCCGCCAGTGGAACACGCAGTATCTCGCGGCCCGGCGCCGATGGGAGGTTGCCACCGAGAGCGGCGAGGACTTCTCCGAGCTAGCCGAGATCGCCGAGACCATGAACGAGCCGGTGCCCCGGATGAGCGCGATCACCACCTCCGAGGCCGCGGATCTGGCACGCAGCCAGTCGGCGCCGTCCTGGCTCGCCGCCCAGACGCAGCCCCACCCGGTCGACAGCCACCCGCCGCTGGCGGCACGGCTGGAGGCGCTCGGCGTGCCATTCGACGAGGGGTGGGCCAGGGTGCGGGCCTCGTTGCGACCAGTCCGGAGAGGGACGCTGACGCTCGGCGGGCGGCCGGTGATCGCTGAGACCCGCGACATCCCCGGCCCGCTCGAGCCGGCCAGCCGGCTGCTGCGGGACGCCGACCGGCTCGAGGGCGCGATCACCGCGCTGACCGCGTTCGTCCTGTTCGACCTCCCGGCCGTGCTCCAGGCGGCGCAGGCGGAGCGCTCGGCCGGTCACCCGGGGCCGGGACAGGCAGCCTGACCCGCCGCGTGGTCACACCGCCGGGAGCGCAGCCCGAGGGTATGCAGCTCAACCCGAGTAGAAGAAGAGGAGCACGCGCATGAGGCGTGCCAGCATGATCACAGCCACGGCTGTAGCCACTGGCGTAACTGCGCTGGCGCTGGTCGCAACCTTCGTGGCGATCGCGCCTCGCCTGGTCGAGAGCGAGGAAGAGCGCGTGGTGCGGCTGGCGGTGGAGTGCCTGGAGCGGGTCGAGGCCAGCCGGGCGCGGCTCACGCCGGCCGCGGACATGGCGTACACGAACCGCTGCCTCGATGTGAAGACGCTGACCGGCACGGCTGACCCGAACCTCCAACGCGCGCTCGACAACGCTCCGGAGCTGGTCCCCTACCGGCTGCGCGCGCTGGAGCGCCAGCGCCATTGGCTGGAATCGATGGATCGGTGGAGGGACCAAGGCGAGGACTGATCGACCGGACCGAACACGCCCATGCGCCCCGGCAACGAGGTCGCCTGCTCAGAGTCAACAGCTTGCGCCCGCTCGCAACGCGCACGCCGACCCTGCACGGCGCTGAAGCACCGCGCTCAGTCCGCAAGCCCCCTGAAAGAGGACTTCCTCCCCCTCACAAGCCGGCTGCGAGCCAGGTCTCCGCTGGCCGCCCTCACCCCGGCATCACCACCCCGATTCCCGCATGCGAAAGCAGGGCCGGTCCTACCGGCAGGTGCTCTCTCCCGAAGGTTCGGGAGAGCCGAGGGGCGCGGGCGAGCTCCGCCTGTATGGCTGTAGGGGCCAATGATCATTCACCCCCTACCGGTGGGTAGGGGCGACCGGCGGGTCGCCTCTCCAGTACCCGAGCGCACTGCTCTCTCACCACTCGCGCCGGGTGGCGTTCCCTCGCACGGGCCGTGCGAGAGGGGAAGCGGGTGAGGGTCGATGAGCGCTTGGATGCATACCCGCGCCCGACAGGCTTGGAGAGTCGCACCGCAGGTGAAAGGACGCGAGTGATCGCCTCTTAGCGATATGCCCTGGGCAACCTCTGCGCCCGCCGAGCCTAGAGCCGAGCGAAGCCATGGGCGTGCTGGTGCACACCGGTGTCCCAGCTCGGCCCGCAGGGGCGGAAGCCCTCGCGCAGCGTTTGGGTCAGCCCCGCGTAGGCCTCAGGCAGCCGCGACAGGGCTGGCCGGGCGCCGCCCGAGGAAGGCGAGCAGCGCGCCGGCCAGCAGGCACAGGCCCGCCGGGATCCAGAACAGCGATACCGCGATGAACCCGCCGAGGCCGGCGATGAGCTGCATGAGCGCGCTCGCGCGTGGGTAGCGCAGGGCCACGCCTCCACCGGCGATGCCGAGCACGCCGAGCAGGATGGCAGCGAAGCCGAGCCAGGTGACCGTGCCGGCGCCCTCCGCCGCGAAGGCCGCCCCGATCCCGCCGACTGTCATCGCGAAGATCCCGGCGACGATCCCGAGCACTCCACCGACGATGCCGAGGATGAGCGCCGCGATGCGCATCTAGTCGACCTCCTCTCACACCTTTGTCTCAGAGAGAAGAGCTGTACTCTCCGGACTCGCGACTGCCGCCCGCGCCCGTTCCCGGACGGGCTGAGCTCTTCACCGGTCCCTCCACGTGCCCAGTTGGCGCTACTCCGCATCGAAGTAAATCTCGCCGGAGGTGAACATGTTCGGGTCGAACTTCAGGAAGAGCGGCTGCGCGTCCTGCGGGATCTCGAAGACAACGATCCCCTGCTGCTTGCCGCCAGGACCGACCTCACCGGCCAGCGCTTCCCCCTCGGTGAAGCCGACCGGTGCGAAGACCGGGTCGTAATCGAAGTTGTTCTTGTCGCGGAGCGCCCACTCGCTGCCGATAAGATGCAGCGCGCTGGTACCAGCATTCTCCACAATAACCTGGAAGAGCAGGTACTTCTTCCCCTCAGCAGGCGCCTGGAACATATTCGACGAGGTCGCGCCGTCGACAATCTTGACGAGCGTCACGCGGTAGGTTTGGTCGCCCGAAGTCACTTCCGCGGTCTGCCCCTCGGCCAGCGGCACGTGCACATCTTCCTTGCTCGTGCCCCAGGGCTTAGTCGGGCTGGCCGCCACTGTAGGGGTACTCGTTGGCCGGACCGCCCCGCTGGTTCCGCCAGACGGCGTGACAGCCGGCTGGCTGCTGGTCGTCTCGCAGCCAGCGGTCAGGACCACGACGCTGATCATGACGCAGGTCGCGAGCACGCCTCTGAAGGCCGTCATGAGCCACTTCATCGTAGACCTCCTTACCACGATCCCACCCCGCTCATCGATGCTCTGGACCAGGCACAGGCACGGCCTACCGGTCCTACTCCTGACGATAGTGCTGTGACGGGAAGGCAGGGGTTCCCACCCTGGAGCACGTCACGCAGGTTGCTATCGACCCGCCCGATCCGGTAACGCGGGCCAGGGAAGCGTGTGCCGGGGCGTGCCTGTGGTGCCGACCAGGCACGCTTTTAAGGAGTGAAGCCCCGGCACCCTTGTCCGGCGCCGGGGCTTTCAAGAACGGTATCGTGTCACTGGAGAAGGACTGGAGAGATCATCCTCCGGCCGGCACGAGAGCGGTGCGCGGCACGATGGCTGGCACGCCGGCCGCGGCCAACCGGCGGTTCAGCTCCGCCAGCTCGGTCGCCAGTAGCTCGCGCAGGCGACTGAGCTGCTCGTCGATCGCTCCGGCCAGCGTGGCGTACACCTCGCGCTCCCCCTGCGTCGGGCGGCTGTCGGCACTCTCGACGAAGCTGGTCAGCGCCGCTAGCCGGGCCGCCAGCTTCCAGGGGAACTGCCGGGGATCGTCCATCTTCGGCTGGATCAGCTCCTCCTCGATCTCGACCAGCTTCTTCTCCAGCTCCCCCGCCGCCTCGATCAGCTCCGTCCGGCCGTCCTGCGCCTCGATCCGCTTCCGCCACTCCCCGAGCTGCTGGCGTACACTGCGGATCTGGTTGATCGCGTCGTGCGCCTCCGACACCTTGTCGCGGATCCGCAGCAGCAGGTCGAACTGCTCCCGCAGGTCTTCCTCGGTCGCCTCGATCCGCGGATCGCGACGCACGTCGAACGCCTGCGTCCAGGACTGCTCGCCGACGGTCAGCCGCACCTGATAGGCGCCGGGTACGACCCGCGGCCCGGCCAGATACTCCTCGTAGCTCTTGTCGCCGACGACCCGGCGGGCGCCGGCTACTCGGAGATCCCAGACGAACTGGTGGAAGCCGGCTTCCTTCTCCAGCCGGGGCTCCTCCTTCGGCTTCTTCTCCTTCGGCAGCTCCGGCAACGGATCCGCCGGCTTCTCGCTGGAGAAGCTGCGCAGCTCGTTGCCAGCCATGTCGAGGAAAGTCAGCCTGACCTCCCCTTCCGGCCGCTCGCGAAGGTAGTAGGTGACGATCACGCCGTCCGGCGGGTTCTTCCCCGCATCGAGCGGACGCTCCTCGGTCACCGCGGTGGGCAGCTCTTCGACCCAGGCCGCATAGACCAGCGGGCCGGCCCAGCGGTAGTTGACCGTTCCCGAGACGCTGCTGCCGAAACCGTGGTAGACCTTCATCCGCACGGTGGGGCGGGGCTGGTAGAG
>NZ_JAMSLR010000019.1 GCF_023806485.1 Thermalbibacter longus | reverse complement strand
CCGCTCAAACCGCTGCTTCCCCACGGCTTCTCCTCCTACCCAGCTCCTCGCGGCGCATCGCCGCTCTACTTACCCGACCAGCACTATCTGCCGTTGCGTGCCACCAGCTCCGCCGCCAGCGACTCCGGCACCGGCGCGTAGTGATCGAACTCCATCGTGTACGTCGCCCGACCCTGCGTCATCGAACGCAGGTCAGTCGCATAGCCGAACATGGTGGCCAGCGGTACCATCGCCCGAACCACCTGGGAACCAGCTCGAATCTCCATCCCTTCGATCCGTCCGCGCCGGGCATTGAGATCGCCGATGACGTCCCCGGTGAACTCCTCGGGGGTTACGACCTCCACCCGCATGATCGGCTCGAGGATCACCGGCTGGCCCCGGCGAACGCCTTCCTTCAGCGCCATCGACGCGGCAATCTTGAATGCCATCTCCGAGGAGTCAACCTCGTGGTACGAGCCATCGACCAGGACCGCCTTGATGTCGACGACCGGGTAGCCAGCCACGCCACCGGTCTCCATCGCCTCTCGAATTCCGGCCTCAACCGCCGGGATGAACTCCTTCGGCACGACGCCACCGACGATCCGGTCCTCGAAGATGAACCCACCGCCCCGAGGCAGTGGCTCCAGCTCGAGCCAGACATGACCGTACTGGCCACGGCCGCCCGTCTGGCGCACGAAGCGGCCCTCCACTCGTACCGGCCGGGTGATCGTCTCCTTGTAGGCGACCTGCGGCCGGCCAATATTGGCCCCCACGCGGAACTCGCGAAGCATCCGGTCCACGATGACCTCGAGGTGGAGCTCACCCATGCCGCTGATGATCGTTTGGCCACTCTCCGGGTCGATCCGGACCTGGAAGGTCGGATCTTCCTCGGCCAGTCGCTGGAGAGCCAGGGCCAGCTTGTCCTGATCCGCTCTGGTCTTCGGCTCCACTGCGACGGAGATGACCGGCTCGGGGAACTGGATCGCCTCGAGCAGGATCGGCCGATCCGGGTCGCTGAGCGTATCGCCGGTGAACGTCTTCTTCAGCCCGATGACGGCACAGATGTCCCCAGCGCCGACGTACTCGATCTCCTCGCGATGGTTCGCATGCATTCGGAGGAGCCGGGAAACGCGTTCGCGCTCGTTCTTCGTCGAGTTGTAGACGTAGGTGCCGGAGGTTAGCCTGCCGGAGTAGACGCGAACATAGGTCAACCGGCCTACGTGTGGATCTGCCTGGATCTTGAACGCCAGCGCCGCCAGGGGCGCCTCCTCGTCCGCCTCGCGAATCTCTGTCTCGCCCGTCAGCGGGTTGGTCCCCTGCACCGGCGGAATATCCAGCGGCGAGGGCAGGTAATCGACGATGGCGTCGAGGAGCAACTGGATGCCCTTGTTCTTCAGAGCCGACCCGCAGAGGACCGGCACGAGCTGCCCAGTGATCGCGGCGGCTCGAAGCCCAGCGCGCAGCTCTTCCGGAGTCAGCTCCTCACCCTCGAGGTACTTGAGCATCAGCTCTTCATTGGACTCGGCGATCTGCTCGACGAGCGCATGCCGCCACGACTGGGCAACTTCGCGATAGTCCTCTGGGACCTCGGCATCCTCGATGTTCTGGCCGAGCTCGTCGTGGTACAGCCGAGCTCGGAAATCGATCAGATCGATGATCCCCCGGAAGTCCGACTCCAGGCCGATCGGCCACTGGATGACGGCCGGCCTGGCCTTGAGCCGCTCCCGGATCATCTCGATGGCTCGCTCGTAGTTCGCGCCGATGCGATCCAGCTTATTGATGAAGCAGATACGGGGAACGCGGTACTTGTCGGCCTGACGCCAGACCGTCTCGGACTGCGGCTCGACGCCATGGACGCCGTCGAACACGACAACTCCGCCGTCGAGCACGCGCAGCGAGCGCTCGACCTCGACGGTGAAGTCGACGTGGCCGGGGGTGTCGATGATATTGATACGATGGTCTCGCCAGAAGCAGGTGGTCGCCGCGGCTGTGATCGTGATTCCGCGCTCCCGCTCCTGAACCATCCAGTCCATCGTCGCCGAGCCCTCATGTACCTCGCCCGGTCGATGGACCCGGCCGGTGTAGAAGAGGATGCGCTCGGTCGTGGTGGTCTTGCCAGCATCGATATGGGCGATAATGCCGATATTCCGCGTGCGCTGCAAGATCACGCGCCTGGCATCAGTGACCTGTGCTTGTACCGTACTCATGCTTTGTCCCGAAGTTCCCCTCGTTACTCTTCAAGCTCGTCTACCACGCTCCGGCGTTACCAGCGATAGTGCGCGAAGGCACGGTTCGCCTCAGCCATCCGGTGCGTGTCGTCCCGGCGCTTGATCGTCGCGCCGGTGTTGTTTGCCGCATCGATCAACTCAGCCGCGAGCTTCTCGGACATCGTCTTGCCCGAGCGCGCACGAGCCGATGAGATCAGCCAGCGCATCGCCAGGGAGACCCGCCGGTGCGGCTCCACCTGCACCGGCACCTGGTAGGTCGCTCCGCCGACTCGCCGGGGCTTCACCTCGAGCAGCGGCATGGCATTCTGAACCGCGCGCTGGAAGACATCCAGCGGATGCTGGCCCGTTCGGCTGGCCACGATGTCCAGCGCATCGTAGACGATGCGCTCGGCCAGCGATTTCTTGCCCCGCTGCATGACCTTGTTGATGAAGCGCTGCAAGAGCTCGCTGCCATAACGCGGATCAGGTGGAATTGCCCGCCGCTCGATCTTCGCTCGCCTCGGCATCCGTTCCTCGCCTCCCTGTCGACGCCCTCGGTTCAGCGTGGCTTGCCGCCTGCTTTGCCCTCCGAGAGGGACACGAAAAAGCGGCCAGCACGAGATGTTACGTCGTGAGCCCGCTTTCCGTACCTGACGACCGGTCAGCGCCGCGACGGGTCGCTGCCCCGGCGCCCAGCCTAGCTCTTCTTGGTCCCGTACTTGGACCGGCCCCGTTTGCGGTTCTCCACCCCACGGGCGTCGAGCGCACCGCGGATGATGTGATACCGGACGCCAGGCAGGTCCTTGACGCGCCCGCCCCGGATGAGCACAACCGAATGCTCCTGCAAGTTATGCCCCTCACCGGGGATGTACGCCGTCACCTCGAGACCGTTCGTGAGCCGCACGCGAGCAATCTTCCGCAGCGCAGAGTTCGGCTTCTTGGGCGTCATCGTCCGCACCTGAGTGCAGACCCCGCGCTTCTGCGGCGACCCCTTCGGCACCGCGCGAAGCCGCCCGGCATTCCGGCCCACGCGGCTGTTGATGAACCGCAGCGCCGGTGCCTTCGGCTTCTTGCGCGGCTTCTCGCGGCCCTTGCGCACGAGCTGATTGATCGTCGGCACGTCTCTCTCCCGTCCAGGCAACGATCGCCAGGACTGTTCCGAACAAGACTTCACCCTTGTGACCCTCGCGGGTCACAAGGGTGAAGTTTACCAGTCGTTCGGCCCAGCGTCAACTACCAGAAGAGCTGTGAGGCTCACCCGCACGCGGGATCAACTCACTCGGCACCTGGGCTCCGCTCCTGGCCCAGGTCCTCGCCCTGATCCGCATCGCCGAGGTCCTCCATGCCCTCCGCCGTCAGATCCCACTGCGACTGCTCCGTCGACTCGGGCGGAGCCGAGTCGGTCGAGCGATCCAACGGCTCAATGCTGTCCGGCGACAGCGACGGCAACTCTTCGGCCGCCTCCGGCAACCGGCCCTCGCCGGCTACGGCCCGGAGCATGACCTCGTCCAGGACGCTGAGCGCCGCGGCGTCGCGCTTCTTCTTGCGCTCCCAGAAGCCCGAGCCAGCCGGAATTAGCTTCCCGATGATGACGTTCTCCTTCAGGCCACGCAGGTAGTCGATCTTGCCCTGGATCGCCGCCTCGGTCAGCACCCGCGTCGTCTCCTGGAAGGACGCAGCCGACAGGAAGCTCTCCGTGGCCAGTGACGCCTTCGTGATCCCCAGCAGCACCTGCTGCGCGGTGGCCGGAACGCCGCCCTGGGCCACGATCTCCTCGTTGAGCTTCAGGAGCTGGGTCCGGTCGAGCATCTCTCCGACCAGCAGGTCGGTGTCACCAGGGTCTGTCACTGCCACTTTGCGCAGCATCTGCCGGATGATGATCTCGATGTGGCGGTCGTTCGTCACCACACCCTGCGACTTGTAGACCTTCTGCACCTCGTCCAGGATGTAGCGCTGCACGGTGTCCCGGCCGAGCGTGTCGAGCAGCTCCTCCGGGCTCAGGCTGCCGTCGGTCAAGGGCGTACCGGCCGTGACCCGTTCACCCTCGGCGACCAGCAGGTGGGCCGCCGCCGGGATGGCGTATTCGACCGACTCCTGCTCCTCGCGCCGGATGACGAGCGAATCGCCATCCACGAAGACCTGGCCGGCCATCGTCGCGACCACCGGCTCCCCACCGGTACCGTTAGCAGACGCAAGAACCTGGCCGACCGTCACCTCGGCGCCGTCCCCAACGAGGAGTTGGTACCCCGCCGGAATGCGATGCTCCTCGGTCACGATGCGCTCGGAGCTAACAATCGCCTTGCGTCCCTGGTCATCCTCCACGATGTGGACGATACCGTCGTTACGCGCCAGCACCGCCTTGCCCTTCGGCTCGCGCGCCTCGAAGAGCTCCTCGACGCGCGGCAGACCAGTCGTGATGTCCTCGCCAGCCACGCCTCCGGTGTGGAACGTCCGCATGGTGAGCTGCGTTCCAGGTTCGCCGATGCTCTGCGCCGCGATAATGCCAACCGCCTCGCCCAGCTCGACCAGCTCCCCGGTTGCCAGATTGCGCCCGTAGCACAGCCGGCACACGCCGTAGTCGGCCGCGCAGTAGAGCGGCGTGCGAATCATGACGGCATCGACGCCACGGGCCAGGAGGTCGTCAACGGTCTCCTCCCGGAGTTCCTGGTTACGCTCTACCAGGACCTCGCCGGTGTTCGGGTCCGCGACGGGCAAGGCAGCTACCCGGCCGACCACGCGACCGGCGAACGACTCCCGATCGGGCATATCGGCCAGCCGCACCCACATGCCCTCCTCGGTGCCGCAATCATCGACCGTCACGATGACGTCTTGCGCCACGTCCACCAGCCGCCGCGTAAGGTAGCCAGAGTCAGCCGTCCGCAAGGCGGTATCAGCCAACCCCTTCCGGGCCCCGTGCGTCGAGATGAAGTACTCGAGCACCGAGAGCCCCTCGCGGAAGTTCGAGCGGATCGGCAGCTCGATGATGTTCCCGCGTGGGTCGAGCATCAGCCCGCGCATACCGGCCATCTGGTTGATCTGGTTGATGTTACCCTTGGCGCCGGACTTACTCATCATGTAGAGCGAGTTGTTCTCACCCAGGCTGCGCTCCACGACCTGGGCAAGCTCGTCGCGCGCCTCGTTCCAGATGGTCACCACCTCGCGATGCCGCTCAGAATCTGTGATGAGACCGCGCCGGTACTGCCGCTCGACTTCGGCCACTCGCTGCTCGGCTCGCTGGATGATCTCGGCCTTCTCCGGCGGGATGTGCACATCAGTAAGACCGATCGTCAACCCGCCCTTGGTCGCGTAGTGGAAGCCGATATCCTTGATCCGGTCAGCCAGCCGGGCCGTCTCCTCCGGGCCGAGCTGCTTATAGCAGGCTGCGATCAACCGCCGCAGCGCCTTCCGGTCCATCGTCTCGTTCCAGAAGCCGAGCGCCGGCGGGATCTCCTCGTTGAGCAGGACCCGCCCCACCGTCGTGTCGATCAGTTCCGCCCCGTGGCCGTCACGATCGATGCGGACCTTCACCGGTGCCTGCAAGTCCACCAACCCAGCCTGGTACGCCAGCACCACCTCGTGCGGGCTGGCGAAGACCTTGCCCGCGCCTCGCGCGTCCGGATCCGGCAGTGTCATCGCATAACAACCGAGCACGATGTCCAGCGTCGGCGCGATCACCGGTTCGCCGTCGGACGGGTCTAGGAGGTTGCGCGTGGAGAGCATGCGCTCTCGCGCCTCGCGCTGCGCCTCCGCCGAGAGGGGCACGTGCACGGCCATCTGGTCGCCATCGAAGTCCGCGTTGAACGCCGCGCAGACCAGCGGGTGCAACTGGATTGCCGAGCCCTCGATCAACTTCACCTTGAAGGCCTGGATGCCCAGCCGGTGCAGGGTCGGCGCTCGGTTGAGCAGCACGAGGTAGTTCTGGATGACCTCTTCGAGCACATCCCACACGCGCGGATCCACGCGCTCCACCAGCCGCTTGGCAGCCTTGATGTTGTGCGCGTGACCGTGAGCCACGAGCCGCTGCATGACGAACGGCTTGAAGAGCTCCAGCGCCATCCGCTTGGGGAGGCCGCACTCATCGAGTCGCAGGTCTGGGCCCACGACGATCACCGAGCGGCCGGAATAGTCCACGCGCTTCCCGAGCAGGTTCTGGCGGAAACGTCCCTGCTTGCCCTTGAGCATGTCCGAGAGGCTCTTGAGCTTGTGCTTGCTGCTCCCGGACACGACCCGGCCACGCCGGCCGTTATCGATCAGCGCATCCACAGCCTCCTGCAGCATCCGCTTCTCGTTGCGGACGATGATCTCCGGCGCGCCGAGCTCGATCAGTCGCTTGAGCCGGTTGTTGCGGTTGATGACCCGCCGGTACAGATCGTTCAGGTCCGAGGTGGCGAAGCGGCCACCGTCGAGCTGCACCATCGGCCGCAGATCCGGCGGGATGACCGGCAACACGGTCAGGATCATCCACTCCGGGCGATTCCCGCTCTTGCGCAGGGCCTCGATCAGCCGGAGACGCTTCGCGATCTTCTTGTGTCGCTGTCCGGTCGCGTTCTGCAACTCGGAGCGAAGCTGCTTGGAGAGCTCATCCAGATTCATCTTGGAGACGACATCGTAGACCGCCTCGGCGCCCATCCGCGCTTCGAACGCGCCCGGCGCGAGCTCGGACAGCTCCCGGTACTGTTGCTCCGTGATGACCTGCATCGGCCGGATATCGGAGATCTGCCGGACGATCTCCTCGGCCTCGCTCCGCAGGTCCGCCTTCTGCTGCTCGATCTGCTGCTCGAGCTTGCGAAGCTGGTCGATCGCTCGCGACTGCACGTGCTCTTGCTCGGCCTCGGCCAGCGTCCTGTTGCCGGCGACCTCGCGCTCGATGGCCTCATCGATCTCCCGGATCGCCTGCTGCTCCGCTTCCTCGAGGATCACCAGGTGGTTCTCGGTGATGGTCTCCCCCGCGCGGGCGATGACCTGGCCTCGGAACTCCAGGTCTGTCTCCGCAACCTGGCCCTGGGACGACTGCAGCCGCTCTCGCAAGGCCGCTGCCTCTGCCCGCGCCACGGCCAGCTCCTGCTCCCGGCGCTCCCGGGCACGCTGCTCGAGGCTATCGGCGCCCTCTCGCAGGCTCGAAATTTCGACCTCGCGGCTCGCCTCGAGCTCGCGTCGCTGTTCCTCGTACCGGCGGTCGAGTTCCTCCAGCTCCGCGGCGAGCTCCTGATGCACACTCTCGATGAGCTGGCGCTTCTTCTCCTCGTCGACCGACGTAATCAGGTACGAGGCGAAGTAGAGCACGCGCTCCAGGTTCCGGGGCGTCACGTCGAGCAAGAGGCCCAACCGGCTCGGCGTGCCCTTCACGTACCAGATGTGCGCGACCGGCGCCGCGAGCTCGATGTGTCCCATCCGCTCGCGGCGGACCTTGGAGCGCGTCACCTCCACGCCGCACTTGTCGCAGATCGTGCCGGCGTAGCGGACCCGGCGATACTTGCCGCAGTAACACTCCCAATCCTTGGTCGGCCCGAAGATGCGCTCGCAGAAGAGGCCGCCGTGTTCGGGCTTCAGCGTCCGGTAGTTGATCGTCTCCGGCTTGGTCACCTCGCCGTATGACCAGCTCCGGATGGCCTCTGGCGAGGCTAGGCCGATCCTGATTGCATCGAAGTTGTTGACGTCAAGCGTCTTCTGACTCTCACGCTGTCGCACTGCTGTGCTCATGCGCCTTCCTCACCGGTTTGGAACGCTCGCGTATCGCCCTCAGTCTTCCGTGCGCTCGAAGCCGCTCAGATTGATCCGATCCAGGTGCGACAGGATCTCCCGCGAGGTGTCCTCGGCAAATTCGATCGGCTCCTCGTCCTCGTTGATCACCTCGACAGAGAGACCCAGGCTGCGCAACTCCTTGACCAGCACCTTGAACGACTCCGGCACGCCAGCCTCGACAATCGGCTCACCCTTGACGATTGCCTCGTAGGTCTTGACCCGGCCCACGACATCGTCCGACTTGACGGTCAGCATCTCTTGCAGGGTATGGGCCGCGCCATAAGCCTCGAGTGCCCACACCTCCATCTCACCGAAGCGCTGCCCGCCGAACTGCGCCTTCCCGCCCAGAGGCTGCTGGGTAACCAGCGAGTACGGGCCAGTCGAGCGCGCGTGGATCTTGTCCTCCACGAGGTGGACCAGCTTCATCATATAGATGTAGCCGACGGTCACCGGGCGATCGAACTTCTCGCCAGTGCGCCCATCGTACAGCTCGACCTTGCCATCGAGCGGCAGGCCAGCCTTCGCCAGGAGCGAGCGAACCTCCTCCTCCTTCGCCCCGTCGAACACCGGGCTGGCGATCTTGATTCCCAGCTCGTGGGCCGCCCAGCCCAGATGAGTCTCCAGGATCTGCCCCAGATTCATACGCGACGGCACACCGATCGGGTTCAGAATGATGTCGACTGGCGTCCCATCGGGCAGATACGGCATGTCCTCGATCGGCACGATCCGCGAGACGACCCCCTTGTTGCCATGCCGCCCAGCCATCTTGTCGCCCTCGGAGATCTTCCGCTTTTGGGCGATCAGCACGCGCACCATCTCGTTCACGCCCGCCGGCAGCTCGTACTCGTTCGCCTCGTCCCGCCGGAAGCGCTTCACATCGATGACGATCCCGTGCACGCCGTGCGGCACGCGCAAGCTGGTGTCCTTCACCTCGCGCGACTTCTCGCCGAAGATCGCGCGCAGCAGCCGTTCCTCGGCCGACAATTCCGTTTCGCCCCGCGGCGTGACCTTGCCCACGAGGATGTCGTTGGGGCGGACTTCGGCGCCGATCCGGATGATCCCATCAGCGTCGAGGTCGCGCAGGCTGTCTTCACCAACGTTGGGGATATCACGCGTGATCTCTTCCGGGCCGAGCTTAGTGTCGCGCGCCTCCACTTCGTACTTCTCGATATGGATCGAGGTGAAGACATCCTCGCGCACCAGGCGCTCGCTGATGAGCACCGCGTCCTCGAAGTTCCCGCCTTCCCAGGACATGAACGCAACGAGCACGTTCTGCCCGAGCGCCAGCTCACCGTTCTCGGTACTGGAGCTGTCGGCGATAATGTCGCCCGCCTCCACTCGCTGGCCCTTGTGCACGATCGGCCGCTGGTTGATGCAGGTGTCCTGGTTCGAGCGAACGAACTTCCGCAGGTTGTAAACCCGCTCGTTGCCGTCGTCCTCACGGATCACGATGCGCCGGGCCGTCACGGAGGTCACGATGCCCCCAGCCTGGGCCACGACCACCTGCCCAGAGTCCCGCGCGGCCTGGTACTCCACGCCAGTTCCGACGATCGGCGCCCGCGGTCTGAGGAGCGGCACCGCCTGCCGCTGCATATTCGCGCCCATCAGTGCCCGGTTCGCGTCGTCGTGCTCCAGGAACGGGATCAGCGACGCGGCTACCGAGACGACCTGCTTGGGCGAAACGTCCATGAAGTCGATCCGCTCCGGGCTCTCGAGTACGAACTGCCCAGCTCGTCGCGCCTCGATCCGCGTCTCGGCGAACCGCATCCCCTCGTCCAGCGGCGTATTCGCCTGGGCGATGGTGAAGTGTTCTTCCTGGTCCGCCGTCAGGTATTCGATCTCGTCGCTGACGAAGGGTACGATCGGTACCTGGCTGACGCCCGCATCGAGGAGGCGCCGCCGCGCCGGCTCATCGATGACCGTGCCGGCCGGTACGATGACATCCCCGCTCGCCGGATCGGTCACGTCCAGACGCGTGACCTGACCGAGCAAGGCGTCGGCCTGGGCCGGCAGCTCCAAGACGCGGTAGACCCGCCGGTAGGGCGTGGTGATGAACCCGTACTCGTTCACGCGCGCGTACGTCGCCAGCGAGCCGATCAGACCGATGTTCGGCCCTTCCGGCGTCTCGATCGGGCAAATGCGCCCGTAGTGCGAGTCGTGCACGTCCCGGACATCGAAGCCGGCCCGCTCGCGGTTGAGCCCACCCGGACCCAGGGCAGAGAGGCGCCGCTTGTGGGTCAACTCAGCCAGGGGGTTCGTCTGATCCATAAATTGCGAGAGCTGGCTCCCGCCGAAGAACTCGCGAATGGCCGCGCGCACCGGCCGGGTGCTGCTGATGAGCCCGTTGGGCGTTACCGTCTCGATGTCCTGAATCGTCATCCGCTCGCGAATGCCGCGCTCGAGCCGCTGCAGGCCAGTGCGCAGATGCATCTGGATCAGCTCGCCGACCGTCCGGACCCGGCGGTTGCCCAAATGGTCGATGTCGTCGGCGTGATCGAGGCCACGGTTGACCCTGATCATCGTCTTGACGAGCGCGACGAGATCCTCGGGCGTCAACACCCGGGTCGCCGGGTCAGCGTTCACGCCGAGCCGCTTGTTCAGCTTATAGCGGCCGACCTTCGCCAGATCATAGGTCCGTGGATTGAAGAAGAGCCGGTCGATCAGCGAGGCCGCATTCTCCCGGGTCGGCGGATCGCCCGGCCGGAGGTTCCGGTAGAGCTCCATCTGCGCATCTTCGACCGACTTGGTCTTGTCCCGCTCGATGGTGGCGGCAATGTAGCGATGGTCGGGGTCGGTGTCGACGTCGGCGAAGAGCTCGTAGAGATCCTCGTCTCGGCCGTAGCCGACGGCCCGGAGCAACACCGTGACCGGCAGCTTCCGCTTGCGATCGACCTTCACGAAGAGCGCGTCACGATTCGAAGTCTCGAACTCGAGCCAGGCGCCACGGCTGGGGATCAGCTTTGCGGTGCAGAGCTGGCGCCCGGTAGCCGGATCGTCGACGAGTTCGAAATACGCCCCCGGAGAGCGTACGAGCTGCGAGACCACGACCCGCTCCGCCCCGTTGATGACGAAGGTGCCGGTCTCGGTCATCATCGGGAAGTCGTCGACGTAGACGTCGCTCTCCTTGACCTCACCGGTATCGCGGATGACCAGCCGAACGCGGAAATAGAGCGGAGCCGCATAGGTCATGTCCCGATCGCGGCAGAGCTCCACCGAGTACCGGGGCGGTTCGAACCAGTGCTTGAGGAAGTGCAGCTCGAGCTTACCGTTGTAGTCGATAACCGGCGAGATTTCCTCGAGTAGCTCGCGCATGCCCTCGGTCTTGAACCACTCGAAGGAGCGAAGCTGCAACTCGATCAGGTTCGGCATCTCGAGCACAGTGGGAATGCGGGAGAAGGAGACGCGGTCGATCCCGAGGTTCGACCGAACCTGGCGGGACCCCACCGCCGAGGCACGTGTGCCGCTCGTCGTCACGGCCATGCACCGCTCCTTTACTGACTAACGAGAGACCAAGCGCCGCGCCAAAGTGCCACCTTGGCCGGACTGTGCTTAGGAGGCCAACTCATCCCATCCTGGGGGATCGTTGTCGAGTATGCCCCAGCCACCGCGCTGGGGACGAGAAACAGCAAAGCGCGCCAGGAGGCACAGGGTTTCGAACCCGAGCCTCTGGCGTGTCAGACGCTGAGCCTGCAATCGTAGAGGCATCCGCATGCGTGAGCGCCACCCCTCAGCAAAAGCCCAGTATACCTTACCCGCCGGTCCTCGTCAACCTTGCGGGCGAGAAAAGAGGCATGCTATAGTTGCTGAGCAAAGCCACGACGCGCCCGTAGCTCAGAGGATAGAGCGTTTGCCTCCGGAGCAAAAGGTCGCAGGTTCGAATCCTGCCGGGCGCACCACGCTCGCGCGAGGGGCCGGCTGAGCCGGTCCCTCATCTTTCGAACCACCAGCCGCTATCTCGGCTACCGGTACAGCTTGTGCGAGTCTTCAACTTCCCACTCGGAGCGAATCAACTCCCGGCGCCGCGCCCGGAGCCGTAGTAGACGAGCCCAGAACAGCGCTGGCCCCCAGAGCAGAACTGCGCCAGCGACGAACCACAGCACGTGGTTCGCCAGCAAGAACTGGACGGTCTCCCATCTCGAGGAGTAGATCACGATCAGCAGGACCGTCCAGAGCTTGAAGGCAACCAGGATCCCGATGAACCAGATGGCGATCTGCCGGATCTTCTGACCCTCGTCCATGGCACCAGTGTACCCCAGCGCACAGCTCCTGCCTACCGGACTGGGCTACCGGCAGAGCCTTCCTTCGCTCGCGCCCCACCCGGCGTTCCGAGATCCTGGCAAGTCGCGAGCTGATCCTCCCGGGCAGCAGTGTACGTACAGTCTACATCCGAAGCGAGCTAGGTGATAATGCACCTGTCGCAGGCACGTGCGGGAGGGGTACAATCGCCGGTATAGGATCGAGGTGGGCCGGTTTCGAGCCGCCGTTGCCTCGGGCAACGTCCGGGGAAGGGGGATCCTGAGCACGAGCAAGCCGCGCTAGACCCGCAATGGCCGTATCCTTCAGCCTCTTGAGCCTGGGGCTGGCAGATCGGCAGGCGGCAACCGGCCAGGGCAGGGACTAGGCGACAGGAGGTGGGGCATGATCTTTCGCCGGGAAAACCGTGGCGAGTCATTCCATCGCCAGCTCTCGAGCTTGCGGCAGCAGCTCGAGGAGTCCGAGCCGGAGTCTACCGCTCCGGTACCGGTCGAGGAGAATACGGAGACCTCGTTCTCGCTCGATCTCCCCAGCGAATCACCCTTCGCTCCGGCACGCACAGCGAGCAGCCGAACTACCCCGTCAGAACCCGAGCTGCCGAGCTCACGGACCGGCCGTGTACCGGCCTCAGCCGATAGCTATGTGACTATCCTCTCAGCGCATGCCCATTGGGAGGGCACATTGCGGAGCGAGGGATCGGTGACGATCCAGGGCCGACTTGAAGGGCAAGTTCATGCGACCAAAGACGTCACCATAGACGAGGGGGCAGAAGTCCAAGCCGAGATCTTCGCACAGAACGTGCTCATTCACGGCACGGTACGTGGCCGGGTAGAGGCTCACGGGCGGCTGGAAATCTTTCCCACTGGCAAGGTCATCGGTGATGTCAAGGCTCCCTCGCTGGTGGTTCACGAGGGGGCCAAGCTCTCCGGCCAGCTTCGCATGGAACGCGGTAGCGAGCCGGTACGCCCGGGTGCCACGACACAGTAGCTCAGCGTCTTCAGGTCGGATCGTTCTCGCCGGGCAGAAACGCGAGAGGAGTGCGCATGAGCTACGAATCGCCCGCTGTGGCCCGTATGAGCTCACAAACCACTGCACCAGAGAGTCTGAGCCTGATCGATCGATATAGTTCGGTCGACGGGACGTTCACAACGACACGGGACGTACGGATCGAGGGTGAACTTCGGGGGACCCTGCGCTGTGACGGGTATGTCCACGTCGCCGAGGGCGCCGTCGTCGAGGCAACCGTGGAAGCGGCGAATATTACCGTCGCAGGACAACTCCGGGGTTCGATCGCTTGCCGAGGGAAACTCACGATCCTCAATACCGGCCAGGTACAGGGCACGATCACGACTCAGCTCCTGGTCGTCAACGAGGGCGGACGCTGCGAAGGCGAGCTCCAGATGGACGCCGGCGACGGTGCGACCCAATCGATGCTCGCCTCGGCTGTTCGCGCTCCGTCGCGCCGTTCCGGTCGTCAGGGGGGAGATGACCGGAGCAACGAGGAGAAGGCGTCGCCGCTTCCCGGTGACTGAGTGCCGGCCGGGAAGGTGAGGGAGCGTCGCAGTTATCGCAAGGTGTGCTCTATAATCGCTTCCTCAGGCACCCGATGCGGCCCTGCATACGCAGTAACGGAGGGAGCTGGGCGCTGCTCGCCCCGCCATACCAGGCACGATCACAGGGGTGGACATGACCGAGCGGAAGTGTGGGACGTGCAAGTACTACGAGCCGGCCCCCATCTGGCGAAAAGGATGGTGCCGGAACCCGCTCCTCTATGCCCCACACCAGAGCCATCTCGTCGGCGAGGACGACCTGGACTGCGACCGCGGGATGGGCAACTATTGGGAGCCGGCCGACGAGCTCACCGGGGCGCCGGTAACCGAAACGCAAGAAGCGCTCGCCCACAGCGCCCCGACGATGCGACACAAGCTTGTGATTCCGCTGCAACCGATCGGCGACGCTCAGCAACGGACCGCGAGAGAGCGAGGAGGGCGCATGGACCAGTACACCGGACCGGGCGGATCTCGGGATACCGAGCCCGAGGACGAGTACCAGCCCGTTCCACCGTTTACGAGCCGGCCTTCAGGATCAGGCCCGTTCGGGAGCGAACGGCAATTTACCTACCAGACCGACGAGCGGTACTGGACAGACTATATCCGGATCGCGGCGCCAGTGCTCGGCGTCATTCTCATACTCGGTCTCGCCTGGTTTTGGATCAGCAACTTGCTGGGCGACCGGTCCGCAAACCAGCCCACACCCGAGACTGGGAGCCTCCCGACCGTGATCACCGGGCCGACCGCCACGCCTGCGACTACCCCGTCCGGTCCGATCATCGTCACGACGGTCTCACCCGGTACGACCACTCAGACCCCGCAGCCCAGTGGAACAATCGGCCCTGGCGCCACCGTCATCGTGGCGAATACCGATGGGGCAGGAGTCAATCTGCGCGCAGCTCCCAGCACCACGGCTGAGATCGTCCAGACCTTACCCGAAGGCACCGAGCTCACGGTAGTGGGCGAGTCGGTCTCTGCCGAAGGGTACGTCTGGTGGCCGGTCGAATCGGGTGACCTTTCCGGGTACGTCGTCGCCGACTACTTGCAGCCCGCGACGGCAACCCCCTAAATCTCGTTCGCCGGGCGCTAAGGCCATTGGCATGCTATACTGAGCTATGCCGGCTCGTGGCCGGCAAGTTAGCACGTGCTTGGACTGCGCAGGGTGTGCCGCTATCCGCGGTCTTCGCGCAGGATGAAGGGCACGGGTGTTGAACACCAACCAGTCGAAAGGATCGTGCTATGGCGTCGATCGCCGAACACCAAACGGAGCAACTGCCGCTGAAGGCTCTGCTGGAGGCTGGGGTGCACTTCGGGCACCAGACGAAGCGCTGGAACCCCAAGATGCGCCCCTATATCTTCGGCGAGCGGCATGGTATCCATATCATCGACCTTCGCCAGACTCTGCGACTCCTCCAGGAGGCCGAGGAATTCGCCCGCGAGCTGGCTTCGCGCGGCGGGATCGTCGTCTTCGTCGGCACGAAGAAGCAGGCTCAGGAGACCATCCGCAGCGAAGCCGAGCGGTGTGGCATGTACTCGGTAACCGAGCGATGGCTGGGTGGCACGCTAACCAACTTCGTGACCATCCGCCAGCGCCTCCGCTATCTGGTCCAGCTCGAGCAAGAGGTGACCACCCCAGTGTTCCAGAACTTGCCCAAGAAGGAGCAGATGCGCAAGATCCGGGAGCTGGACAAGCTCCAGCGAGTGCTCGGCGGACTGCGCGGGCTCAATCGGCTCCCGGACGCGCTCTATATCGTCGATCCGAAGCGTGAGTCTATTGCCGTCAGCGAGGCGCAGCGACTCGGGATCACCACCATCGCCATGGTGGATACGAATTGCGACCCAGATCTGATCGACTACGTGATCCCGGCCAATGACGACGCCATCCGCTCGATCCGGCTTGTTACCTCGCGGATCGCCGATGCGATCATCGCCGGCCGCACGCAATTCGAGTCGACGATGGCCGAGGAGGCGCTGGCGCCTGAGGAGGGCGCAGTCCCTGAATACGAGTTGTACGACGAAGAGTACGTCGGGATTCAAGAGGAGTTCGACGAGGAGATCGAAGAGGAAGTCGAGGAAGAGCGCGACGCCAGGGTTCCCAAGCATTCCTTCTAAATCGAGGATTCGGGCTCGGCCGGCAGCTCACTGCCGGCCAGATCGTGCTCAGGGCCACAGGTTGAGCGGGAGGGAAGCACGTGAGCGTAACGGCACAGATGGTTAAGGAGCTCCGCGAGCGAACCGGCGCCGGTGTCATGGACGCCAAGCGCGCGCTCGAAGCTGCTAACGGCGACATGGAACGGGCAGCCTCGCTGTTGCGGGAGCAGGGTCTCGCCCGTGCGGAGAAGAAGGCCGGACGAGCAACGTCGCAAGGATTAGTCGACGCCTACATCCACGGCGCAGGTCGAATCGGATCGCTTATCGAGGTGAACTGCGAGACCGACTTTGTTGCCCGGACACAGGAGTTCCGGGATCTCGTGCACGATCTGGCAATGCAGGTAGCCGCAACCGCACCACGCTACGTTTCGGCCGACGAGATCCCGGCGGACGAACTGGAAGCCGGCGCGCAGGAAGCGGGGAGCCAGGAGAAGTACATCGAGCGAGTCGTCCTGCTGGCCCAACCCTTCATTAAGGACCCGTCACGCAGAGTGGAAGAGATCGTCAAGGAGGCTATCGCCCGGCTCGGAGAAAATATCCGCGTGCGGCGCTTCGCTCGCTTCGAGCTCGGCGTCGATGAGTAAACCTGGTGGACTCCAGCCGATGAGTGGCTGCAACGCGCACCGCCGTATCTATCACCGAGTGCTGCTCAAGGTGTCGGGTGAGGCTCTGATGGGCAGCGCGGGGTACGGTATCGATCCAGAGGTGGTGCACAACGTCGCTGCCGAGATCGCCCGGGTGGCCGCGCGTGGGCTGCAGATCGCGATTGTGGTCGGCGGCGGTAACATCTGGCGTGGACTCGCCGCGAGTGCCCGAGGGATGGATCGCGCGACCGCCGACTACATGGGTATGCTCGCCACAATCATTAACGCGCTCGCCCTGCAGGACGCGCTGGAGCACCTGGGCATGCAAACGAGAGTCCAGACGGCAATCGAGATGCACCAGGTAGCCGAACCGTATATCCGCCGGCGCGCTATTCGTCATATGGAGAAGGGCCGCATCGTCATTCTGGCCGGTGGTACCGGCAACCCCTACTTCACCACCGACACTGCGGCGGCCCTGCGCGCTGTCGAACTAGGCGCCGACGTCCTGCTCATGGGGAAGAACAACGTCGATGGCGTCTACGATGACGATCCCCGGCTCAACCCACAAGCCCAGCGATACCGGGTCATCACGCACCAGGAGGCTCTGGAGCGCAATCTTCGGGTGATGGATCAATCGGCCCTGGCGCTTTGCCGCGAAAACGATCTCCCGGTGATCGTGTTCGACCTGCTGAAGCCGGGTAACATCGAGAAGGTCGCGCTCGGCCAGGAGGTCGGCACCCTCGTGTGCTAGCGTTCTGAACAAGTCTGGCGACGTGCGCTGGGCGGGAGGAGAGCAGCCATGCTGGAGAACATCTTCGACAATGCCGAACAGCGGATGAAGAAGAGTCTCGAGCTGCTCCGGCACGAACTCGCCGGCATCCGCGCCGGACGAGCTTCGCCTGGTTTGATCGAGCACCTCGAAGTGAACTACTACGGCACTCCCATGCCGCTGAACCAGCTTGCGACCATCAGCGCTCCCGAACCGCGCATGCTGGTCGTGCAGGCATGGGATCGGAACGCCGTGAGCGCGATCGAGAAGGCACTCCGCACCTCAGATCTCGGACTCAACCCTTCGACCGACGGGCAGCTCATCCGCATTTCGCTTCCCCCGCTCACCGAGGAACGTCGCAAGTCGCTCGTCAAGCTCGTTCGGGAGCACGTTGAGGAGACGAAAGTCGCCATCCGGAACGTGCGGCGGGATGCACTCAGCGATCTCAAAGATCTCCTGCGGAACAAGCAGATCGGCGAGGACGACGAGCGGCGTGCCGAGGAGCGGCTGCAGGAGCTGACCAATCGCTATATCGTCGAAGCTGAGAAGATCGGGAAGCAGAAGGAGCATGACATCCTCGAGGTCTAACATGTCACCCGACATGCTTCCTCAACAGCCGAACTCGCCACCGGGTGCAGCGCCAGCGGTTCTCGAGCAGCCGGCGAGCAGTCGCCGCCCTGTGCCGCGACACGTCGCCATCATCATGGATGGCAACGGGCGCTGGGCCACCCGGCGCGGCCTACCGCGCATTGCGGGGCACCAAGCCGGAACGGAGAATATCCGGCGTATCACCTACAAGGCAGCAGAACTTGGCATTCAGTACCTCACGCTGTGGGCCTTCTCCACCGAGAACTGGCGCCGGCCGCGCGAAGAGGTCGAGGGCATTTTGCAGATCCTCAGCGAGGCGATCGTGCGCGAGACGGGCGAGTTGCACCGGAACGGGGCGCAACTGCGCCATATCGGAAGCCTCGAGGGGCTGGACCCGGAGCTACAGCGGCAGATCCGAGACGCGATCGAGCTGACCAAGAAGAACGATCGCATCGTCCTGACGATCGCCTTCAACTACGGTGGCCGGGCCGAGCTGATCCAGGCGATCCGCCGCATGATCGAGGATCGCATCCCGCCTGAACAGGTCACCGAGGAGCTCGTCGACTCATACCTCTACACCGCCGGTATGCCGGAGCCCGACCTGATCATCCGGACCTCCGGCGAGCTCCGTACCAGCAACTTCCTGCTCTGGCAGGCTGCCTACGCCGAGTACTACTTCACACCGACGCTCTGGCCCGACTTCACCCCGGAGGAGCTCGAGCAGGCGATCACCGACTACCAGCAGCGGGAGCGACGCTTCGGTGGCCTCTGCGCCTCGCCACCGTCTGACTCAGACCGTTGACCCGCCGGCACCCGTGCTGCGGCGTCGATCAGCCAGCGCCGTCATCGTCGTCCTGGTCGCGGTGGTACCTGCTCTCCTGGGCGGCTGGCCCTTCGTCACTCTGCTGGTCACTATCGGCTTGATCGGGATCAGAGAGCTAGCACACGCATTCCGACGGGCCGGCCACAGCGTCGACTACCGCCTGAGTGGCGCGCTGTTCCTGGTGACCCTGCTCAGTATCACTCTCCGGCGCACGCCCGTCGAGATCTTGCTGGCGGTCAGCGTCGCCGTCATGCTCCCCCTCGTGTGGTCGCTCACGAGCGCTCGCCACCAGGAGGCGCTTGCCAGCGCTGCGTTGACGAGTCTCGCAGTGCTCTACCTTGCGCTGCCTTTGGGGGCCGCCGGCGTGATGCGCGGATTGGAGGGCGCATCGTCGCGGGGATGGCTTCAGCGCATCGCCGAGTACCTGAACTCGGCGGACACCGGGTTGGGTCTCGCCTGGTTTCTCTGGGGCCTGAGCGTGACATGGCTAACGGACGCTGTTGCGTACCTCTTCGGCGCTCGCTTCGGACATACCAAGCTCGTGCCGCACCTCAGCCCAGGTAAGACCAGAGCCGGAGCACTGGCCGGTCTCCTGGCCGGCTCGGTGACTGGATGCCTCGGCGCGGCGGTTTTCGGCGTGCCACTGCCGTTCTGGCTCGCGTTGTTGGCAGGCCTCGTCGTCAGCCTGACAGCCCAGGTCGGTGACCTCGCCGAGTCGTTGATGAAGCGCGCCGCCGGTCTCAAGGATATGGGACACCTCATCCCTGGACACGGCGGCGTAGTTGACCGAATCGACGCGCTCCTCTTCTCCCTCCCCCTCACGCTCGCACTTGCTACACTGGTCGAGGAGGTTCACTGGCTATGAAGACGCGCCTGGCTGTGCTGGGCTCGACCGGTTCGATCGGCCGGCAGACGCTGGAGGTCGTGGACGCCTATCCCGACCACTTCGACGTGGTCGCGCTCGCCGCCGGCCACAACATTGTCCTGCTCCAGCAGCAGATCGACCGCTACCGGCCGCAGATCGTTTCGGTCGCTCGAGACGAGGATCGCGCGCTGGTTCAGGCTCGAACCGTCCTTGCCGGTGAGGACGGCTTGATCGCCGCCGCAACCGCCCCAGAGGTCGACCTCGTGGTGGTTGCGACTTCGGGACACCAGGCGATTCGCCCCACGCTCGCCGCGATCGCCGCCGGCAAGACCATCGCCCTGGCGAACAAGGAGACCGTCGTGTGTGCCGGGGAACTGATCGTGGCCGAAGCTCGACGCCGCGGGGTGCAGATCCGGCCCATCGACAGCGAGCACAGTGGGATCTGGCAATGCCTGTCCGTTCCCCACCGGCGCGAAGAGCTGGCCCGAGTGACGCTCACCGCCTCGGGCGGACCCTTTCGCGACACGCCGCTCTCGCGCCTCGAACAGGTCACGGCAGCCGAAGCACTCGCTCATCCCGTCTGGAAGATGGGGAGCAAGATCACCGTCGACTCCGCTACCTTGATGAATAAGGGACTCGAGGTTATCGAGGCCCACTGGCTCTTCGACCTGCCCTTCGAGCAGATCGACGTTCTCATCCACCCGCAGAGCATCGTCCACGCGCTGGTCACGTTCCGCGACGGCAGCGTGCTGGCCCAGCTCGCCTGCCCCGATATGCGCCTGCCGATCCAGTACGCGCTGGTCTACCCGGAGCGGCTTCCAGCCGCCTGCCAGCCACTCGATCTGGGAGCAGTCAGCAGGCTGGAGTTCGCGCCACCCGATCTCGAGCGATTCCCCGCCCTGCAGCTCGCGCGGGAGGCCGGGCAGGCCGGGAGCACGTACCCCACCGTGCTCAGCAGCGCCGACGAAGTCGCTGTGGCTGCTTTCCTCAGAGGAGAGCTGCGATTCACCGATATCGCGCGCGTCGTCCGCGACGTGCTCGAGCGGCACCAGGCCCCAGGAGGCCCACTAACCCTGGAACACATCGCCGAGGCCGATGGCTGGGCACGCGCGGAGGCGCGGCGTCGCATCCAGCAGGCACGCTTCGTCGGGGGAGCATCACGGCTCCCGCGCCAGCGCTAGGCCGATCGTACCAGCCGCGCCCGCCATCGAAAGCGCGCGGGCAGCCTCACCTAGTGTCGCGCCTGTCGTCACGACGTCGTCGACCACGAGCACGAGCTGGCCGTCTAGCGACGGACCGAACCAGCCGAAGGCGCCGTCGATGTTGCGCTGCCGCGCTTCGCGCCCTAGTCCCACCTGCGGCGGGGTGGGGCGAACTCGTGCCAGTTGTTTGACCATCGGCAAGCCGAGAAGCTCGACGACCCCGGCAGCCAGTAGCTCGGACTGGTTGAACCCGCGCTGGCGGAGTCGCGAGGGATGGAGCGGGATCGGGACAACGAGATCGACCGGCCGCATGACCTCCGCAAGGTCGTCCCGGACGAAGGCCGCCAGACGCCGGCCGAGGTCGCGACCTCGCGCGTGTTCCCCCCGGTACTTCACCCGGTGCAGCGCAGCACGAACTGGCCCTTCGAACAGGAAGGGCGCGCGGACCATCAGCAGTTCTGGAGGCCAGGTCGCGCATCGCCTGCAGCGCGACACCGGCTCCGCAGCCGGGGCGTCGCACCGGGCGCAGCGTGGGACAGTGTCACGACGAACGCGCGCGGCGCACTCAGCGCAGAACCACGCGCCCCGGCGACCACAGCCCCCGCAAACCGGTGGGAGCAGCAAAGTCTCCAGTACAGTGAGAGTCCGCTCCAACCAGGTTTGAGCAGGTTGCCTGCTCATGAGCCTGATTCCGGCCTGTTCGCCGCCGTAGCGGGTTGGCAGCACAGCCGATCTCCTACAGCGACGCCGGTCCGCCTCGCCGTCCCAGGAGCGAGCTCGACCACGTACGCCGCCCCAGTGAACAGGGGACCGATTCGCCACGGCCGCATCGCATGGTCCACCCGGCGTACGATGTGGTCTGGACCGACGTAGAGCACATCGATTGGGCAGCGCATGAAGAACGTATGGATCGAGGAGCACGGATCCAGCAACAGGCCCTCTCCCGGCTGCAGCCCGGAGCGGCCCATCAGGCCCAGGAAGCGCTGCGCGACGGACCTGGCCACGCGTACGCGCTCGGCGATCACGACGCCGCGTGTCTGATCGATGAGGCGGATCTCCTTTGGCCAGGCTCTTCGACCCATGCCCGCATCGGCCTCACGCTCTTGCCGGCACTGAGCGATCCGTTAGCGCTCTTAGGGCGTAGCCTACCACGAAATGCGCCAACGGCATCGAGTATCTCGCCTGTTCTCCGGACAAACGAAACAAGCCTCTATGCGCCCTTCGTCCTCCTCAGTTCCCGGCGCGCGAGCAGTCATCGGCTTGCTATCCTCACGATAGTGCAGCGTGCGCTCGGTTACCGGGTTGCGGGCACGCGCGTATGACTATGAGGACTGGGACGAGCTGCCAGAAAAGTGACGAGCCGTCCCCGGCGCGCGATTGGCTATCCTCGTAGCGGGCGCCAGGTGGAACCAGTCGAGGCTGAGAATGCATCTGCTCGATGCGTTAGGTTGCCACGAACTATGAGACGCAGAGAGAAGGCGATGCTATGGCTGGTGCGCTGCGTCATTGCGCTCCTCGCGCTGGCGGCCGTACCTCGGGCCGTTCTGGCTCACGCAGCGGTAGTCGAGACCGAGCCCGGGTTCGAAGAGATTGTTCCCCAGCCTCCGTCCGAGGTGCGCGTTCGGTTTTCGGAGCTTGTCAGACTAGGAGCCGGCGCCGTGGCCGTGATCTCGCCGAGCGGCCGCCGGGTCGACCAGGGCGCCGCCGAGGCCGACGAGCGAGATCCGACCATCATTCGAGTCAGCATCCAGGCGAGCGAGACCGGCACGTATCGGGTCGTGTGGCGAGTCCTCTCCCTCGATGCTCACGTCATTGCCGGCAGTTACACCTTCAGCGTCGGTTCCCCCTCGGCGCCGCCGCCTGAGACAGGAGTGGCCAGTATCGCTGCCTGGTACTGGCAAGCCCTCGCCCGCTGGATCCACTTGATCGCGCTCTGCTTGGCCGGTGGGCCGCTCGTTGTCGTGCTGCTCCACCGGCACGCGCCGCCGGTCCAGGTCGAGCGCCTGCTCTGGTCCATCGCTCGTCGCGGTGCCTTGCTCGGCTTGGCCGGCACAATCCTGTTCCTCCTGGTCCAGGCACTCGCGCTCAGCGGCAGCTCGGCGGCAGCACTCGATCCGGCGGTGCTACGCTTCATTCTCAGTGGGACAGTAGGATGGCTCTCAGTCATCCGATTACTGCTCTTCGGTATCGTCTATTTCGGGTGCTCGTACCTCCAACTGCGGCAAACTCGGACGCGTGCCGTACCGCTGCTGAGCGCGCTGGTGCTAGTCGCGCTCATCGTGATTACCAGCCTGACCGGCCACCCTGCCACGACTCCGCCGGTGCCCCTCTCAGTCGCAGTTGATGCGCTCCACTTGTTCGCCACCGTCGTCTGGCTCGGTGGACTTCTGGTTCTCGTGCCCCTCCTGGCCAGGGTACAACAGCCGGACGTGAACGGTGCGATCTCCGGCCTGCTGCGCCGGGTGCTGCCGCGCTACGCGATCGGCGCGATGGCTTCCTTCGATATCCTCTTGCTCACCGGTGCCTACCAGCTTTGGATGAACCTCGAGCGCCCGGCCCAGCTTGTGGATACTGGTTACGGGCGGGCACTGTTGATCAAAGGGGCCTTCATCGCGGGGTTGGTTGCGCTGGGCGCCGCCAGTGCCTGGTCGCTACGCGGAACCTGGCTGGCTCCAGAATCGAACGATGGTGGCGTCGCCCGCGGCCGGCGCTTCGCCACGGTCGAGGCAGCCATTGCCGTCTTGCTCCTGGCGAGCGTGGGAGCTCTCACGGCGCTGCCCCCGCCGAAGTCATTCACATCGTTCCTCAGCACGACTCCAAGCGTCCCCGAAGTAACGCTCGCCCACAACGCCGGGCCATTCCTGGCGACGCTCACGCTTGCGCCTGCCCAGCCGGGTACGAACCAGGTCACGGTCCTCCTCCAGGACCCGGGCGGTCGCGATGTCGAGGATGCGGACGTCAGTGTCGTAGTGCAGCCGGTACCCCAGGCCGGATCGACCCCCTACCCTGTCCGGTTGAAGCGATCCTCCACTGTCTTTCGGGGCCAGATCGTCCTGCCGACCAGCGGCCGCTGGTCGATCGACCTCCTCGTGAGGCACGCCACCCTGAGCGAGGAGCAGCGGGCGAGATTCGAGTTGGCCGTGCCAGTCCCGGGGGCTCGAGTGATTCTCGAGCGCGCCGACGCAGCCATGAACCGGCTGGACTCGCTCATCGAGTACAACGAGCTCACGAGCGGTGGCCCCGTCGTGCGGACCATCTCTGAATACCGCGCGCCGGATCGCCTTCGCTACGTGGTCGAAACGCCTGGGCGTGAATCGACCACGACCATCGCGGTACACGACAGGCGGTACGACCGCGTCGGAAACGGCCCATGGACAGTCAGTCCCTGGCCTGGCTCCCAACCCTTCCGCTGGCCCGACTACCGCTTCGCCGAGGGAGCGCGGGATGTGCTGCTGCTCGGGACGGAGTCGATCGACGGAGTCGACTGCTACGTCGTGTCGTTCCTCGATCCTCGCTCAGGTGCTCGATATCGCATGTGGATAGGAACCAGCGACTACCTGATCCGGCGTTACGAAATGATGGCGATCGGCCACTACATGGTCACGCGCTTCCACTCGTTCAATGACCCGTCGATCCAGATCGACGCGCCGGACGTAGCGGCCGCGCCCGGGCGCGGGCGATATCGAGCCGATGTGTCGAGCTAGCGGAAGGCCTCGAAAATTCTGGGGATGGCCGGCCCGAGAATGACGATGTAGAGCGCGGGGAAAATCAAGAAGATCATCGGAAAGAGCATCTTGATCGGAGCCTTGTGGGCCTGCTCTTCCGCTCGCTGGCGGCGGCGCTGTCGCATCTGGTGCGACTGCACGCGCAGCACCTGCGTGATGCTGACACCCAGTTGATCGGCCTGGATGAGCGACGAGATGAAGACGCTCAAGTCGTCCACGTTGACGCGCTCGGCCAGCTCCCGCATCGCCTGTCGCCGGGAAACTCCCATGCGCGTCTCGGAGAGCATGCGACCGAACTCGCGCGTCAGCGCGTTGTCCCACTTCTCGACCACGCGGGTGAGCGCCTGATCGAAGCCCAGGCCGGCCTCGACGCTGATCGAGAGAAGATCGATCGCGTCCGGGAGCGCCCGGGTGATCTCCTTCTTTCGGGCGGCGATCCGGCGGCTCAGCCAGAGATTCGGCAGCATGAACCCGATGGCGCCCGTGAGGATTGGAAACCCGAGCTTCATGAGCGGACTCACGCTGGCTGGCAGAAAGAGGATCAGGAAGAGCCCGCCCAGCAGCAGAGCCGCCAGCATGCGAATACCGACGAAGGTTGTGGCGCGAAGGTTCCCGGGTGAGCCCGCCTCGATGAGCCGTTGCTGCAATCGCTGGAGGTTGGCCTGCGGCGTGAACCGGCCTGCGACCGAGGCCAGCCGCTCTAGCATCGGCAAGATCACACGCTCTCGAAATGGCTGCTGCAGCTCGAGTTCTTCGAGCGTTGGCACACGATGGCCGAACTGCGCGAGCCGCTCTTCGATGACCACATCTCTCCGAGCTCGGCGCACGCCGACTACGACCAGGAGCGCGCTGGCCAGCGTCAGGGCGATCGTCATGAGGGCCATCAAGCTCGAACTCATCTGACCGTTCCTACCGTCACGCTAGACCTCGATCGCCACGATGCGCCGCATGACGATGAACCCGATCACCATACAGATGACCGCCACGATCGGCATGCAGATCCAGGGCCACGTGAACAGCGTCGACATATAGTCCGGATTCAGCACGAAGAGGACGGCAGCGAGGCCGATCGGGAGTGCCGAGATGATGTAGCCGGACAAACTCTGCTGCGCGGTCAAGACGCGGATTTCGCCCTTGATCCGCACGCGCTCTCGAATGGTCTCCCCGATCACGTCGAGAATCTGGGCCAGATTGCCACCGACCTCGTGCTGGATGTTGATCGCGGTCACCAGGAGATCGAGATCCTCGCTCGGAATGCGGCGTAACAAGTGAGTAAGCGCCTCTTGTGTCGGGATACCGAATCCGATCTCCCGTACCACCCGGCGGAACTCCTCCCGCATGGGGGAAGGAGCTTCCCGGGCCACCATCTCCATCGTCTGGAGCAAGCTGTAGCCGGCGCGCAGCGAATTGGCCATCAGCGTAATCGTGTCGCCCAACTGATTGACGAAGGCGTTCATCCGTCGCCGCGCGCGGATCAGGACGTACCAGTGCGGGATGAACCAGCCGATCACCGCGCAGAGTACCCCGACGAAGATCCCGAGCAGTGGCCGGCTAGGACCACGGCCTATGACGAAGCCCACCAGGAACCCACCGAAGGTGCTGCCCAGCCGGAGCAACAAGAACTCGCCGACGGTCAGCCGCAGGTCGGCTCGGGCCAGATTCGTCCGGATGATCTCGCTGAACGTGCGACCTCGGACCGCGCGGTCGATCCGCTGAGCGACGACGTTCGGGCCGCGTGCCGACGCGAACTCTTCGGAGGCGTGCTCGCGCGCCGCGAAGTACTCCAATCGTTCTTCCAACTCCGGGCTGGCCGGGCGCTCGCGCAGTCCTACCAGCCCGGCCACCACCAGCGCGATCGCCGCCGCCAGCATCAGCAGAGAGACGGACAGAAATGCTGAATCCACAGGTCAGCCCCCTGCGAGTGCCCTAGAACGCCCGCGTGAACGACGCGCCGAAGATCGAGGGCGGCAGGTAAATGTTGGCCGCCTCGAACTTCTCCACGAACTTCGGCCGCACACCGGTCGGCTTGATCCGCCCGATGACTCGCCCGTTCTCGATCCCGGTCTGCTCGAACGTGAACACGTCTTGCATGACGATGACGTCGCCTTCCATTCCCTGAACCTCGGCGATGGCGACGATCCGCCGCGAACCGTCCTTCAAGCGCGCAGTGTGGATGATCAGGTCGAGCGCCGAGGCGATCTGCTCGCGGATCGCCCGCACCGGCAAGTCCATGCCGGCCATCAGCACCATCGTCTCCAGACGGTGCAGCGTGTCGCGCGGGCTGTTCGAGTGAACGGTCGTCATCGAGCCTTCGTGGCCGGTGTTCATCGCCTGGAGCATATCCAGCGCCTCCCCGCCACGGCACTCACCGACGACGATTCGATCCGGCCGCATCCGCAAGGCGTTGATCACCAGATCACGAATCGTGACCTCGCCACGCCCTTCGATGTTGGGTGGCCGTGACTCCAGCGTGACTACATGCTCCTGTCGAAGCTGCAGCTCAGCCGCGTTCTCGATCGTGACGATGCGCTCATCGGCTGGGATGAACGAGGAGAGCACGTTGAGCAAGGTCGTCTTCCCGGAACCCGTCCCACCAGAGACCACGATGTTGAGCCGGGCCTCGACGCACGCCTTCAGGAAGTTCGCAATCTCCGGCGTCATCGTGCCGAAGCGGATCAGGTCCTCGACCGTCAGCGGGTCGCGGGCGAATTTTCGGATCGTCAGACACGGCCCAACCAGCGAGATCGGCGGAATGACGGCGTTTATTCGCGAGCCATCCGGCAAGCGGGCATCCACCATCGGCGAACTCTCGTCGATGCGTCGCCCGAGCGGGGAGACGATCCGGTCGATGACCCGCATCACGTGATCGTCGTCCTCGAATGTGATGTCGGTCTTCTCGATCTTGCCGTTCCGCTCGATGTACACCTGCTTCGGCCCGTTGACCATGATCTCTGTAATCGTATCGTCCTTGAGCAGTGGCTCGATCGGCCCGTAGCCGAGGATCTCGGCCGCGATGGCCTCGAAGAGGCGCATCCGATCGAGCCGGCTCAGCACGATGCTCTCGGCTTCGAGGACGGCAGCGAACGTCTCCTCGACCGTGCGGCGAACCTCGTCCGGATTGCTGAAGTCCATTCGGGGATCGAGCTCCGCGATCAACCGGTTTTGGATGCGATTCTTGAGGTCGATGAACGAGTCGCTCGCCTGTGTGGCAACGCCTGACCCGCTCAAGCCAGGTCGCTTGAGCGTCGAACTGAGATCACCTCCGCCCGGCCGGCCCGATGTGCTGGATGTGCCCGGCGAGGAGGGGCGGAGTCGCGACGTAGACGGCGTGAGCGGACCAGTCTCAGACGAGGCAGGTGACGAGCCAGCCTGTCCATCAGCGGGAGTACCTAGGCGTCGAAGCAATGACATATGTTGCCCTCCACTGCCTCATCAGCCCCGGCCAAACCCGCGCAGCAATTGCCGCCGCGAGGTTCGCCTGCGGGCATTACCGGTCACCCAATCCCTGGTTCGCCACTGGCCGCAGTTCGCTTCCTCCCTAGTATACGATACGGTCGAGCACGACAAAAAGCCTCGTTCACGCCGGGCGCCGGCCCAGCCGCAGACGTGAGATCAACCCGCTCCGGCGCGGCTCTTGGGGCTGCGGCGCCGCAGCCGGTGCCTCCTGATCCGCGACGACGCCGGCCAGTCGTGAGATCTCGGCGCTGATGCGATGATCGGCGTGCACTTCGATGAATGGCGTCCCCTCGTTGATGCTACGCAGGACCGGAGCCGGGTCATCAGCGATCCGCGCCACCAGCTCCTGCTTCAAGTTCTCCTCGATATCGGCAATCGGGATACCGGAGTAGGAGTTGACCCGATTGAGGACGAGCATGAGTCGCTTGTCGCTATAACCCAAGAGTTCGGCCACCTCCAGGAACTGGCGGGCATCCTTGATGGCCGTCATCTCCATCGTGAGGACATACAGCAGATAGTCAGCGCTGTCCATCACGGCGAGCATCAGCTCGTCGAAGCCCGGGCGGGTGTCGATGACGATGAAGTCGGCCATGTGCCGGAGATGGCGTATCGCTGTCTGAAAGTGGTCTGCCGTGACCATCTCTGCCTCTTGCGGCATCGAGGGCGCCAGCAGGAGCTGGACTCCGCTGGAGTGCGTGGTCAGGATCTCCTCCAGCACTTCCTGGTCGAGCGACGAGCCGAGCTGAGCGACATCGGTCCAGGTCTTGGCTTTCGTCACGTTCATGACGACAGCGACGTCACCGAACGCCATGTCGGTGTCGACGAGCACGACTCGCTTGCCGGTCCGCTGGCGCAGCGCGATGGCGAGGTTCGTCGCGAGAAAGGTGCGTCCTACTCCGCCCTTCGTCCCGAGGACCGCGATGACGTTGCCGTCGCGATCCGGTCGACCGGCTTCGACGACGGGCGCGCCCGGTACCGGAGTCATTGCAACCATCTGTACTGGCCTGGCAAGCTGGGCAACCCGGCGAACCGCTTCGATCAATTCCTCGAAGCGGAACGGCTTTACCAGGAACTCGCGCGCTCCGGCCAGCATGGCCTGGCGTAACAGTTCGGGATCGCTCTGGACGGAGAGCATGATGACGGCGGAGCCAGGCGCCTGCGCAGTGATCGCCAGCGTCGCCTGGACACCATCCATGTCTGGGAGCGTCATGTCCATCAGGACGACGGTTGGCTGCAGCCTGACAGCGAGCTCCACGCCCTCCTGGCCGCGCGAGGCCTTGCCGACGACCTGGATATCAGGCTCGAAGCGCAGGAGGCGCTCGATGTTGTCCCGGCTCTCCGGGACATCGTCGACGATCAAGACCCGAATAGGCGAGCCACCCGTCACTGTGGTCCTCCCGGCAGGCGGACAGTAGCAGGCACCGGCAGGCCGTACTGGCTCACGAGCCGGTCATAGGTTATGCCAGAGGTAGTAGCCGGCTCCTGGTCGCTGCGTGACCGCAGCACCACCTGGTAACGAGCCTGCTGATCCAGCATAAACGTTATCATCTCCGCCTGCTGCGGGTCGACTTCGATGATCAGGAGATCAACAGCCGGCAAGGTGGATGCAGCCTGCTCTGCGGTGTCGGGTGCCGGCGTGGGGGTTGCCTCGCCCGTTTCCGCACTCGTCTGTGCCGGCGCTGCACCCTCGGCCGCGGGCGTGACGGGCTCGCTCCCGGCAATCACCTGGAGCACCCGGATATTCTGGAGAACGAGCTTCGTGACCGGATTTCCACCACCCTCATCGGTGACGATGAAGCGCGAGCCCGGCTCGCCTGGGAAAGGATACGTCGGCCCTGCTGGAGGCTGTCCATACGGCGGGAGCTGCAGGTTCTCTTGCTGCGCGTATCCCTGCGTGGCATCGACGACCTCGAGCGGCTCGCTTGGCACCACGCGCGTCAGGTTGACCCGCACCGAGTAGATGATGTCGATCGTGTCGTTCGGCTGGATCAGCCCGCCGAGCGCGCTGACCCGGTCGACTGGCAGCGCAACCGCCCGCTTGCCGGGTTGAACCACGTTGCCCAGGCTCGGCGCGACAAGGTTGGCCATGAGTACGCGCTGGCCTTCGACCAGGGGGCCACTCGTCACGAGGCCGACAACCTGGTCGGCTCGCTGTGCCGTCCCTGGGGCAACTTCCTCCTGCGGCACCTCGGTGACAGTGATATCGGCGGTGGTGATCACCGTGTTGGCCGGGACATCCCGCGCGGCGACGACGACGGGTACCCTCATCTCATCTGGAGCTGGTGTCTCTGCGGCCTCACGGTTCGGGCGACTGAGCGCCACGATACCGAGCAGAACTGCGACCACTGCGAGTACGACACCGAGAAGGATAAAAACCCGTCCCCCACGCAGCATCCTTGCCCCCGCTCTGGTGCCTCCGGTCCTACCCGGACAAGCACGCTGTGATCCGTCCATGGCCGTACCGTAGGCAGTGTATTGGGACCGAGGGGGAATCTCAATAGTACGAAGGTACACATCAGGCGCGAGCAGACAACTGGGGCATGAAAGAGCGCCCCAGGGGGATGNCCCGACGAGCTGCCGCTGCTCCACCCCGCGACGATGAGAGGAAGCGAGCGAGTGCCGGTCTCTCGGGCAGGCGCGCAGCGGCCTCGCCTCCCGCGCGGTCCCCCGCGCAGTACTCTCCGGCGCTGGCGTCGGGCACGACCCGGTTCGGGATGGGACGGGGTGGTTCGACGCCGCTCTCGGCCACGCGCCCGCCGGAGAGACCAGCAGAGAGTGAGAGTGGGACTCGGAGAACGCACGGCGCTCAGACAGCGCCAGTGGTGGACCGGCCAGGTAGCCGGATGACTCCCCTCGACCATGAGCACGGCTCGGCTC
>NZ_JAMSLR010000018.1 GCF_023806485.1 Thermalbibacter longus | reverse complement strand
TCCACCAACATCATGGAAAAGCGGGAGAAGGCAGCCTCGGCTGCCTGAAGCATCCGGCGAGCAATCTCACGCGTATAGACAGTAAGAACTAGCTCGATGCGAGCGAGCACCGGGATATCGCGGTCCCAGGGCGAGCGAGGGCGTTCGGCTCTCGGGGCATGTGCCAGGGATCGTCGCTTCATCGAACCCTCATCGCCGGCTCGCTCCGGACACGCTAGCCATCGGGCTTGTGCGATGACCATACGGCAGGGTATTGACAGCCCTCGAAAGACCGTGCTATTGTCTGAACCGTCTCAGGGTCGTGGCAATGAAGCCGCCCCGATCGATGCTGGAGACTGCGCGCGTAGACCGGCCGATTGATGAACGGTCAGGGTGCTGACTGGGATCTCCGAGCGAGGAGGAGACGGTGGCGCAGTACATTGCCCGGCGCTTGCTGATGATTATCCCTACGCTGATCGCGATCTCGCTGATCACGTTCGTGATCATGCACGCGACGCCCGGGAGTCCTCTACAGCCGACGGCACCGAACGCGAACCCGCTCCCCCCGGCAGCGCAGCAAGCCCTCGCCCGCCGCTTCGGCCTCGATAAGCCCCTCTGGCAGCAATACCTGGTGTACCTCAAGAACATCTGGAATCTCGACTTCGGTATCTCCTACCAGTACCGGACACGGGAAGTAAAGGACATCATCTACCGGACATTCCCGATCTCGCTGCACCTGGGCGCGATGGCGATGGCGGTTGCGATCCTGGTCGGCATCCCGCTCGGTGTCCTGGCGGCGGTGAACCAGAACGGCCCCATCGACTACGTCTGCAGCCTGTTCGCCACGCTCGGGGTCTCGCTGCCGAACTTCATTCTCGCGCTGTTTCTCATTGTGCTCTTCGTGCGGCTGGTACCGATCATCCCTCGTACTGGGGGGTGGTCGTCACCCATCGACTGGGTTCTGCCCACCCTTGCCCTCTCGCTCGGGCCTGTCGGGATCCTGGCGCGCTACACCCGCGCCAGCATGGTCGAGGTGATGCGGCAGGACTTCATACGTACGGCACAGGCGAAGGGCCTCTCGGACGTGCAGGTGGTCCTGCGGCATGTGCTCAAGAACGGCTTGATCCCGCCGATCACCATATTGGGACCGATGTTCGCGGCGATCGGCACCGGCTCGCCGTTCGTGGAGAAGATCTTCCGGGTTCCCGGCATGGGCCGCTTCTTCGTGGATAGCCTGATTACCCGCGATTACCCGATGATCATGGCGGTCATCTTGCTCTATGGAGCGTTCCTGGCAGTGATGAACCTGCTGGTCGATGTGCTCTACGGGGTCGTCGATCCGCGTATCCGGCTGAGCTAGCGGCGACCCGGAGTGCGTGAGGTGATGGGGTACTGAGGGAGGCGGGGGATGGCGACCACGGGCGCCGGCCTTACCGGCCGGGCCGAGCGAGCCGACGCACTGATCTGGGCGACACGCCCGCACCGGACGCTGTGGCGGGACGCGTTCGATCGCTTGATCGCGAACCGACTGGCGATGGTCGGCGGGATCCTTATCATCGTGATCTCCCTCTTGGCGATCCTGGCACCGGTCATCTCGCCGTATGACTACGCTCAACCCGATTACGCCGCGATCTCCCAGTTTCCGACCTGGACCGGCAAACACCCGCTTGGGACGGATCTCGTCGGCCGTGACATGCTGACGCGCATGCTCTGGGGCGCTCAAGTCTCGATGGCGGTCGGGCTGGGCGCCCAGATCATCGTCTTCCTGATCGGCGTGCCGATCGGAGCGCTCTCGGGCTACATGGGCGGCCGAATCGATTCCCTCCTCATGCGTCTCGTGGATGTGATGTACGCGTTCCCCCAGCTTCTGTTCGTCATCCTCATCATGTCGGCGCTCGGGCGCGGGTTTCAGAATGTCTTCATCGCGATCGGCGTTACCGGGTGGGTAACGCTGGCGCGCCTGACACGGGCGGAGTTCCTCTCGCTGCGCGAACGTGACTATGTGGTCGCTGCCCGGGCCGCGGGAGCTGGGCCCTGGCGGCTGATCACCAAGCATATGCTGCCCAATGCGCTCTCGCCGATTATTGTGGCGCTGACGTTCGGCATCCCGCAGGCGATCTTCACCGAGGCCGCCCTGAGCTTCATCGGGATCGGTATCCCCGAGCCGCGACCGAGCTGGGGCAAGATGGCCGGCGAGTATCAGGAGTACATCACCTCCTACTGGTACATGTCGATCTTCCCCTCGATCGCCATCGCGGTCGTGATGCTCGCGTTCACGTTCTTCGGAGATGGCCTGCGCGATGCGCTCGATCCGCGTACGCGGCGGAGCACGTAGCGGGGCTGGGAAAGGAGGGGTGCGGCTGTCAGAAACCAGTGTGAGCCGCAGGGGCCAGCGGCAGAGGCCTGCACCGTAGGCAGCTAATGGCGTCGTGGCCGAGGAGGATCTGTCTGACTTCACCAGGAGGAGGAGAACCATGAGTGACAAGCTGCGCTGGTGGGAAGATCCCGAGCAGGTTTCCCTGCTCTGGAAACGCTTGCAAGCGATACACGTCGATCGGCGCGATTTCATCCGGGTCGTTGCCGCCGCGGGCGGCGCAACTGGCGCGGCCATGGCTGCGGCTGCCTGCCGTGGTGGCGAGGCGGAGCCGACGACAGCACCACCTGGTGCGGTAACGCCACCTCCGGCAGTGACGCCAACGCCGCCGACCGCCGTGGGCCCGACCCCGACGCCTGGGGCTGCCGCGTCGCCGGCTGCCGAGGGCGAGCTGGCCGAGCAGCAGGTGCTGCGGACCAACGTCGAGGAGGAGCCGCAGTCCTTCGACTTCAACAAGGACCTCTACGCTGGTGGCGACGCGGTCGTCTTCGCGCAGCTCGCGATGTTCAATACCAACAACGAGGCTGTGCCCGATATCGCCGAGCGCTGGGAGCCGAACGAGGATGCCTCCGTTTGGACGTTCTACATTCGCAAGGACACGTTCTGGAGCAACGGCGACCCGGTGACCGCGCACGACTACGAGTGGTCCTGGAAGCGGCAGCTCAACCCGGAGACGCAGGCTACCTACGCCGGCTTCTTGTACGACATCAAGAACGCCGAGAAGTACAACAACGCGGATCCCAGCGTGACCGTGGACGACGTGGGCGTCAAAGCGCTCGACGATTACACGCTCGAGGTCACGCTGGAAGGTCCCCGTGGCTACTTCCCGATCCTGGCCGCCTACATCGCTGCGGCTCCGGCGCACCGGCCCTCGGTCGAGAAGTTCGGCGACCAGTGGACCGAGCCGCAGAATATCGT
This sequence comes from Thermalbibacter longus, assembly GCF_023806485.1. Lineage (GTDB taxonomy): Bacteria > Chloroflexota > Chloroflexia > Thermomicrobiales > Thermomicrobiaceae > Thermalbibacter > Thermalbibacter longus. The sequence goes on along the minus strand of NZ_JAMSLR010000018.1, from coordinate 34,987 downwards.
CTGCAACGGCCCGTTCAAGCTGGTCGAGTGGAAGCATGACGAGTACTTCGTGCTGGAGAAGAACGACAAGTACTGGAATGCCAAGAACATCACGCTCCAGCGCATCGAGCGGCCGATCATTACGCCAGATGCCGCCTTCCTGGCTTACGAGAACGACGAGATCGATATCCTCTACCGTGCGCCGCTGGGCCAGCTCGAGCGAGTGCAGAACGACCCCGAGTTGAGCAAGCAGATGCAGAAGTACAACCTGTACGGGACCTGGTATCTCGTCCCCGACCCCAACTTCGAGCCCTACAACATCAAAGAGGTCCGCTTGGCCATGGGCCACGCGATCGATCGCGAGACGATCGTGCGGGATGTGCTCAAGGGGCTGGGTACGCCGGCGTACACGATGAACCCGCCTGGCATGCCGTTCTACATCGAGGACACGTTCCCCGAGTACACCGAGTACAACCCCGACAAGGCCCGCCAGCTTCTCCAGGGGACACCCTATGAGGGCGGTCGTAACTGGCCGAGCGGGATGACCCTGACCCAGCGCCGCGAGGGTGACGCCGAGGCGGCAGTCGGCTCCGCGATTATCGCGATGCTCAAGGATGTGCTCGGTATGGAGCTGGAGCACGTCATCGGCGAGCCGCGCGAGACGTACGATCGGATGTGGGCACACCAGATCCCGCTGATGTGGGTGCGCTGGTACATCGACTACCCGGATCCGGCCAATACGCTGTTCCAGGTCTGGTACTCCAAGCAGCCGAGCGGCCACCGGCACTCCTGGGCCAACGATGAGTACGATCAGTTGGTGCTCCAGGCCAATGGCGAGACCGACCCGGCCAAGCGGCTCGAGCTGTACAAGCGGGCTCAGGAGATCCAGCTCGCGGACGGGGCGGCGATCTACGTGTACAACCCGTGGAACTACGCGCTAGTGAAGCCGTGGGTCACCAACCTGCCGCGGGATAAGGACGGCAACTTCACGCCGGCCTGGAACATCTTCATCCGGGACTACGACTACTACAAGATCCTCAAGCACTAGGGCTGTCCAGCCCTCAGCCCCATCCCCCTCTCCCGCGATCGCGGGAGAGGGGGACCGGCGGGGCTAGAGCCCGCCCGGCTGCCAGTCGGCTAGCGAGCAGCCGGCGACCCGTGGGCCGGTAGGACCGGGGCTACCAGCCGGCCCTGGCTCGACCGTGATTCCCATACCCTGGTAGGCCGACCAGGTACCCGGAGCGTGGAGGAGAACGGTTGCCCGCCGCGAGGCGTCAACGGTGAAGACGCCAGCGCTGACCCTCGTGTTGTCTGCCCGGATCAGCCAGATCTGGTACACCTGGCCTGGCCCGAGCGGAGACAGACCGTCGATGACCAGGACGCCGGCCTGGCCCTCCTCGAGATAGAGCCGGCCGACCACTGGCTGGCTCTGGCTGGCTTCTGCGGTGACCGGAGCCCACCAGGCTGACTGAGCCAGGATGCTCGCGATCTCGCGCTGCTCAGCGCGCAGCGTGTCCAGCTCCTGGCGGATTTGCCACTGGTTGTACAGGAGCACCGCTACCGCGCCGGTGAGAATCAACACCAGAGCCGCCGCTGCGGCCAGGGCGGCCCTGGCCCAGCCAGGCAACAGGCGCAAGGTTGGGCGCTCGCCGGTGGGGCCGGCATTGGCTTCGATGGCAGCCTGGGCGAGCACCTGTTCGCGGAGGCTGGGCGGCGGTGACGTTTGCGGTACCGCGGTGCCGAGCAGGCCCACCAGCTCGTCGAGCCGGTGCTGGTCTGCCTGGCAGAAGGGGCACTCGGCGAGGTGCTCCACCAGCGCGGCCGACTCGTCCGCGTCGAGCGCGCCGAGCGCGTAAGCTGGGAGTTCATCGCTGGCAAGCGCGTGGGTCAGCCGACGTCGGTCCATACTCCGTCCCTCGTCAGAATTTCGGCCAGCCTTCGCAGGGCGGTTCGCACTCTCGTCTTGACCGTGCCCAAGGGCAGGCCCAGCACGTCGGCCATCTCTCGCTGGGTCAGCCCGCGGAAGTATGCCAGTTCGATCACCTGCCGCTGGGTATCGCTCAGCTCGCCGAGCGCTGCCTGCACCCGCGTCGCAACCGTCGACGACCAGGCATGCTCGTCTGGTCCCGGAGAGGGGTCGGCAAGGTGGAAGTCGACCCCTCTCGCATCCGCGTACGGTGGTCGACGCTCCCGACCGCTGCGTCGCAGCAGATCGATGGCCCGGTTCCGGGTCACGCGCAGAAGCCAGGGGCCGAGCGGCCCACGCTCGTGCGCATAGCGTTCAGGCTGTCGCCAGAGCTGGAGGAAGACCTCCTGGGTGACGTCCTCCGCCGCCGCCTGGTCGCGCAGAATATGCAGCGCGAGGGAATAGACCGACCGCGCGTACCGATCGTACAGCAGGGCCAACGCCTGGTGGTCCCGTTGCTGGAGACCGGCCATCAGTTCCTGATCGCTCGGCTCGCGCGTCACAGCGGATGTGCTCTCTCTCGATCCCTGCGCCGCGGCGACGGGGTACTCGCGCCATCATGATACGCCGCTCACCGTGCGATAGGATCATTTCAGACCGGGTTCGGCCGGTCGATCGCGCTGCCCGGTCACGACGGCGCGACACCTGATCAGGGCTTGCCGCGCCCGAACAGAGCTCCTCCGGGGCGTTTCCAGTCACGGGCGTGAGGTACGTGCCGGAAAGCTCGATGTCTCGCACGGAGAGAAAGGTGACGCGATCATGATGCTCCGGGCACGGCAGCGACTTATCCCTCTAACGCTCTTGCTGATCGTGCTGCTCGCTCTCGTCGCTAGCTGCTCGGCGCGGCGACCCGAGCCGAGCCCTTCGGCTACGAGCACGCCGGCCTCGAGCGGTGCGATGACGCCGAGCACCAACCCATCCAATCCCGTCCCCGCGACCGCGCCCGCTACGGTGGGGAGCCAGGGAACGGGTGATCTCGCGACGGCGGTCGAACAGGTCGCGCGCGAAGTTTCCCCAGCGGTCGCGTTCGTGACGGTGCGCAAGGTCGAGACCGACATCTTCGGCTTCGGCCAAGTGGTGCAGGGCGAGGGTTCCGGTGTCGTGTTCGACGAGCGGGGCTACATCCTGACCAACGACCACGTGGTCGGCGAGGCGCTGGAGATCGTCGTCGTCTTGCCCGATGGCCGGCAGTTCACTGGCCGCGTGGTTGGGCGCTCGCCGGAGAACGATATCGCGGTGATCAAGATCGATGGCGATAACCTGCCAGTCGCGAAGCTGGGCGATAGCGACACGCTCCGGGTCGGCCAGTGGGTGGTAGCGATCGGGAACGCGCTAGGGCTAGAGGGTGGCCCTACTGTCACCGCGGGCGTCGTCAGCGCGCTGAACCGCACACTCCAGCCTGGCCCCAACGAGCCGCCGTTCGGCCCGCTGATCCAGACAGATGCCGCGATTAACCCAGGAAACTCTGGTGGCCCGCTGGTGAGCTTGCAGGGCGAGGTGATCGGGATCAACACGGCCAAGATCCAGCAGGCCGAGGGGATCGGCTTTGCCATCCCGATCAATAGGGCCAGGGAGATCGCATCCCAGATCGTCGAGGCACGGCCGCAGCCGTACCTCGGCATCAGCGGCGTCACCGTGACGAGGGCCCTGGTCGTGCGGTTCAACTTGCCGGTCGATCGTGGCGTGCTGGTCGTGTCGGTAGCGCCGGGCAGCCCGGCGGAGCAGGCGGGGTTGACGCCTGGCGACATCATCGTGCGATTCGGTGGGCAAGAAGTCACCCGGGTGAGCGATCTGGAGCAGGCGCTCCGGCAGCACCAGCCGGGAGATCAGGTGGAGATCGTGATCAACCGGGAAGGAAGCGAGCGATCGCTCACGGTCACGCTCGGCGAGGCACCAGTAATCCGTTAGACGCAGCGGCTAGCGGGCCATGAGGCAAGGCGTGACGCGGGCGCCCAGGAGCGTGGCACATGGCCGAGACCGCTCCCTGGATCGACGAGCTGTTCATCCGCCTTACACGAGATCTCTTCCGCCCGCCGCTCACCCAGCAGCGGCTGCGGTTCGAGGTCGAGGGGATCGCGCGCCTGTTGGAGCTGTCCCCCCGAGCCTCCCTGCTCGTCCTGGCCAGCGGGGCCGGCACCGTTGCCATCGAGCTGGCCGGCCGCGGCTACGAGGTGACTGGGCTGGAGCCGTCCGAATCGCTCCTGGAATCGGCACGCCAGCAGGCGCAGTCGCGCGGCGTGTCCATGCGCTGGGTGCGCCGTGACCTGAGGCGCATCCTCTTCCGGAGCGCGTTCGACGCGGTGTACGCCGGCTCGCCGGTGCTCGGCCTCAGCGACCAGCGGGCTGACGATCTGGAGCTGCTCCGCTCGGCCTGGCAGGCGCTCAAGCCGGGCGGGGTGCTACTGCTCGATCTCCCGAACCGCGAGCTCCTCGCCCGCGACTTCGTCGAGCGGACGTGGGCCGAGCTCGACGGCGCCCGCGTGCTCGAGCGCCAGGAATGGGACCTGCTCGCGAACGTGCTCCGCCTCGAGTGGCGCGTGCTGCTGCCGGGAGGACGGGAGGTTGGCCGGGAATCCCGGCTGCGGCTCTACCCCGCACACGAGGTCGCGATCCTTCTCCAGGAGACTGGATTCGAGGAGGTAGAGGCCTGGGGTGACTACGATGGTCGAGCGTACGGACTCTGGACACCTCGCCTGCTGTTGCGAGCGCGGCGACCCGGGCTGGCGCCGGGCGAAGCCGTGGCGGTGGGCGGCGAGGCGAGCCGGGTCGAGAACTCGCCATCCAGCACGGGCGACGAGGGCCCTGTTGGGGAGCGGAGCGGGCAGGAGACTCCTGACGTACCCTTGAACCAGGAGTGACGCGCTGGCTGCCTGGCCTGGGCAGCGCGCGTTCGGGTGGATCGATTCGCTGACCGTTGCGTGCAGCGACAGGGTGCTACTGGAGATGACGACGTGGCCACTGCTCGCTCAAGAGGTCAATGCAGAGCGGATCGTGATCCTGGGTTGGGGACGGGCGATCCTCCTTCAGTTCGCCCACCCGCTGGTCGCGGCTGGCGTCGCCGAGCACAGCCGGTTCGCGGCCAATCCGGGGCTCGCGCTCGACCGCCTGCACGGCACGGTCTCAGCGATGCTGGCCTTCACCTTCGGCCCGCAGGAGGCGGCGATCGAGGCCGCGTGGCGGATCGCCCGGGTGCACGATCGCGTCGATGGTGTGCTCGCTGAGCCGGTTGGCCCCTACTCGTCAGGGACGCCGTACAGTGCCCATGACCCATCCTTGTTGGCTTGGGTGCACGCGACGGTGGTCGACTCGACGCTGCTCGCCTACGAGCGGTTCGTCCGGCCGCTGGCTCCGGCTGAGCGCGACCGCTACTGCGCCGAGAGCCGGGGCATGGAAGGCTGGCTGGGGCTGGAGCCGGGCACGCTGCCCGGGAGCTGGGGCGAGCTACAGGATTACCTGGAGCGCATGCGCCATAGCGGGCAGATCGTGGTGGGTGAGACGGCGCGCCGGCTGGCCAGGCAGCTCCTCTGGCCGGTGCTGCCGGTCTGGTTACGGCCGGCGGCGCGGCTCTGGCGGCTGGCCAGTATCGGGCTGCTCCCGGCCGAGCTGCGGGCGGCCTACAGGTTTGACTGGAGGTGTCGCGATCAGCTCGCCCTCGTGGTCATCTCAAGGTCGATCCGGGCGACGCTGCCCTGGTGGCCCCCAGTGCTGCGCTTCTGGCCGGCGGCTCGCGCGGGCCGGCAGGACTGGCCTCGGTCACGGCTGTCCTGGCCGGTCGAAGATCACCGCTGAGGGGGCTGGGAGCGCTAAGGACGATCGGGGTGGACTCCGTCCTATGCCGATGGATGCGGTGCGCCTCCTGGTTACTGCGCTCTGAGTGTTCGATCTCTCGACCACCTGCACGGCCCGCAGCCGCTGAGGGCTCGATCGGGCCCGCGCAGTCATCGAGTACCGTGGCGCTCCCGTTGGCCCACGTTCGGCGCGGTGACCGCTGGTGCTCGGGGCTGAAGAGAGGCCGTCAGGGCTTCCGGCAGGTGTTCGCTCGAAGCTCACCACCGGCCATTCTGCCGCGAGACCTCGCCTGGACAGGTAGCGAGGTCTCACCACCCATGTTATAGTGTGGTCCGTTCACGGATTCCGAAGCGGAGCGAGGCGGTGCTATGACCGAGGGCTCAGCGTCAAACCCTCAGCAGCCGCCTTGGAGATCGGGAAACCGCCTTGCCGGCCGGCTGACGACTGCCCGAAGTCGGCTATTTGTCGGGCGTGCTGCTGAGCTGGAACTCTTCCGGCAGGCGATGCTGGCAGAAGAGCCTCCCTTCGCTGTGCTCTACCTCTTCGGTCCCGGCGGGGTGGGTAAAACGACGCTGCTCTGGGAGTACCTGCGCATCGCCGAAGCGCAGGGGCACGCCGTATACTGGTTGGACGGCCGTCAGATCGACGCCTCCCCGCAAGGGCTGCTCTTTGCCCTCTCCGAGGCTATCAATCCGCAGGCGCCGCCCCGATCCCTCGAGGCGCTGGCCAATTTGCCGCCCGCCGTGCTCATCCTCGATACCTATGAGCGCCTTTCCCCCTTGGATAACTGGCTGCGCGAAACATTCTTACCGGCCTTGCCGGCGCATGTGTTAGTGGTTATCGCCGGTCGCAATCCCCCCTTGGAACCCTGGCGTACCGACCCGGCTTGGCGACACCTGGCCCGCATCGTCTCCCTGCGTAACCTGCGCCCGGAAGAGAGTCGGCAGTTATTGACCACGTTGCAGGTACCTCTCTCCCTGCAAGAGAGCATTCTCAGTCTCAGTTACGGCCATCCCCTGGCACTGGTTCTACTGGCCGACTGGCTGGCTTTGACCGAGGCCAGCGCAGAAGAGATCAGCCTCGAGCGCGCCCCCGACGTGATCCGCCTGCTGGTGGAGCGGTTTATGCGGGATGTCCCCACGCCCTTGCATCGGCAGGCCTTGGAGGCGTGCGCCCTGGCCCGAGTGACTACCGAAGCCCTGCTGGCCGAGGTGGTCGGCGAAGAAGCCGCCCCTCCACTCTACGCCTGGCTGCGTGGACTCTCCTTCATCGAAGGCGGCCCGGCGGGCCTCTTCCCTCACGATCTGGTGCGGGACGTGTTGGAAACCGACCTGCGTTGGCGCAACCCCGAGGCTTGGCGACAGCTTTACCGCCGGGTGCGTCACCATCTCTCCCATCGCTTCTGGAATAGCAGCGGCCTCGCCCGCCAGCAGGCCTTTGCAGACCTGCTGTATTTGCAGCGTCATCAGCCGGCCATGAAGCCCTTCTACGACTGGAAGTCCCTGGGCGGTGCCTATCACGACCCAGCCACGCCGCAAGATCATCCCCATATTCTGGCCATGGTGGAAACCCACGAAGGTCCAGAGTCGGCCCGTATCGCCGACTACTGGCTCCAACACCAGCCCGGAGCTTTTGTTGTCTATCGGGGGCCGGACTCTCTCCCCGTGGGCTTCTCGGCCAACCTCCTCCTGGACGCTGTGACCCCCGAGGACGAGCGGACCGACCCGGCTGTGCGTGCCATCTGGGCCTTTGTGCGGCGCTATGGCCCCCTGCGCCCTGGCGAACGCATCCAGATCGCCCGCTTCTGGATGGGTCAGGAGACCTACCAGGGGCCGCTGACACATAACATGATCACCCTGAACACCGTGATCACCTGGTATACCACGCCCAAGTTGGCCTGGACCTTCTGCTGCACGGCTGATCCGCCGTTCTGGGAAAAGCTGTTCACCTACATCAACTTCTCGCGTGCCGTTGAAGCCGATTTCGAAGTAGGCGGACACCGCTATGGGAGCTTTGCCCACGACTGGCGCGCCGAGCCGCTGGCCGTGTGGAGAGAGATCATGAGCGAGCGGGAGCTCAGCCTGGATTTCAAGCCGGAGCCGGTTGACCAGTTCGCCTCGCCCCCGCTCGTGGTCCTCTCCCAGCCGGAGTTCGCGGAAGCCGTGCGCCGGGCCCTGCGCGACTACCACCGCGCCGACGTGCTGGCTGGCAATCCCCTGCTGCGTTCCCGTGTCCTGCGCGAAGTGGCCGGCTCCAACCCTGGCCCGGAAGCCCTGCAATCCCTGCTGCGCGCCGCCGCTGAAACCCTGATCCCTAACCCCAAAGACGAGAAATACTATCGAGCGTTACACCACACCTATTTCCAGCCAGCTCCCACCCAGGAAGCTGCCGCCGAACTGCTGGGACTGCCGTTCAGCACCTACCGCTATCACCTGACCAAGGGTATCCGCTGGGTCACTGATTGGCTGTGGCAGCGCGAGCTCTTCGGGCCGAACGACTGACATCTCTGCACACGTGAGACATGCGCGGTCACGGACATTTCAGCGGCTCCCTCTGCCGTGTTTTCGACAACGGTTCGGCAGCAATTTGTCTGGAGAGTTATCAGTTCCCCGGACTACCTTGTGGACAGGTGCCATTTGGGAAGCGCTCTTCACGACCGAAGGGCGCTCTCCCCGGCAAAGCTGACGTGTTCGACGAAACGGAGGTAAACACTATGGCTATGGCAATTCTCACATGGGACCTGCCGCCACAGGAGCAGATGGCGGTCTACAATGAAAAGGCGCGCACGGATTGGATCCCCACCGCGGTGCGCCAGCCGGGCGTCAAGGAGTTCCGCGCCCTGCGCAACGCCTTCCACGCCAGCCCCCACGCTATGAGCATCACCGAGTATGACAGCTTGGCTGCGGCCCTGAAGTTCATCGAGACCGAGGACTTTGCCCGCGTCATGGAAGGTCTGCGGGCGGCCGGCTGCACCAACATCACTGTCCAGCTTTGGGATGTGTCGCCGCTAGTTCCAGAACCTATCCGGCCAGGCAGTTAGACAGTTGGGCTCGGGCGGGGGCGCAGCGGCGATATGCCCCTGCGCCCCTGCTCCAACCATATGGAGGTGCGAAATGCAACAACCCGTCAACACCGCTAACGACTATCCCCTGGCCCACACCCGCCAGGAACTGGAGCGCCTGGTGCAGCAGAGCAGCTTCTTCGGCGATCTGACCGAGTATGTGCTCCACCAGGCCGGGCTGGCCCCTGGCATGCGCGTTCTGGACGTGGGCTGCGGCGCTGGAGACGTCTCGTTCCTGGCCGCCAAACTGATCGGGCCCCAGGGCGCGGTTATCGGCGTGGACAAAGCGCCGGAAGCCATCACCTACGCCCAACAACGGGCGCACCAGGCCGGGCTGGCCAATGTCCGCTTCGTGCTCGCCGACCTGGCCGAATTCCAGCTCGACGACGAGGCCGTGGACGCTCTCGTCGGCCGGCTGGTACTGATGTACTTCCCCGATCCGGCGGCGGTGTTGCGCCGGCTGCTGACCTTCGTCAAACCGGGTGGCCTGGTTGTCTTTCAGGAACTGGACCTGCTTCCATCGCCGCCGCCGGAGATTATGTGCCAGCCCCTGTGCGAAACCTACGTCACCGCCGGCACATGGGTCAACCAGAGCTTTGCCCGTGCCGGTCTCAACAACCGCACTGCCTACCAACTGGGGCCGATCTTCCAGCGCGCCGGCCTGCCTGCGCCACAGATGCTGGCCTTGCTGCGCGTGGAGCGTGGCCCCGATTCGCCCATCTACGACTGGATCGCCCAGGTCACCCGCAGTGTCCTGCCCTTGATGCAGGAGGTCGGCGTGGCCACGGCCGAAGAAGTGCAGGTGGACACCCTGGCCGAGCGCATGCGCCGGGAAGCCGTCGAGAAGGATTGCACGCTGGTCACGCCGCCGCTGGTAGGAGCCTGGGCGCGGAAGGTGTAGAGCAGCAAGAACGCAAATCGCCCGCCGGCAAAGTCCTGCGTCGGGTGCTAGTGGCCCGGAAGCGGCAGCAGGCCGGGGTGAACCGAGAGAGGACGTATCACGATGACCATTCTGGTAACCGGAGGCACAGGCTACCTAGGTGGGGCGGTGGTGCGGGCGCTCCGCCGGCGCGGCGACCGGGTGCGGGTACTAGCCCGTAAGACCAGCCGCACCGATGAGCTGGCCCGGCTGGGGGTGGAAATCGCCACCGGCGACATCCTCGACCGGACGTCGGTGGAGCAGGCGCTGGACGGATGTGACGTGCTCTACCACGCCGCCGCCGTCTATGAATACTGGACGCCTGACCGGGCGCTCCAGAAGCGCATAACCGTGGAGGGCACCCGCAACGTGCTGGCCGCGGCGCAGGCCAAAGGTGTCCGGCGGGTGATCTACACCAGTACGAGCTACACCATCGGTGAGGCCCGTGGCCAGACGGGGACTGAGGAGACCCACCACCGGGGCTACTTTATCGGCGTCTACGACGAAGCGAAGTACCACGCCGAACAGGTTGCCCGGGAGTTTGCATGGCAGGGACTGCCTGTGGTGATCCTCAATCCCAGCGGCATCTTCGGCCCCGGCCCGCTGAAACCGGTTGGCAAAATGATGCTCGATACGGTGACCGGCAGACAACCGATGCTGCTCCGCGGCAGTGTCAGCCATGTGTACATCGACGACGTGGTTCAGGGCCACCTGCTAGCGGCGGAAAAGGCTCGTCCCGGCGAACGGTACATTGTGAGCGCCTACAACGTGGACGCTGCCGATTTTATGCGGGAAACCTGCCGGCTGGCGGGCGTCAGGCCGCCGCCCGTCGGGCCGTTGTTTATCGGTCGCATCGTCGCCAATGTGCAAGAGCTGGTTGCTCGGCGCACCAGACGGCCGCCGGATCTGCCGCGTGAGGTCGTGGCCCTGCTGGCCCACGGCATGCGTGTGGACGGCTCCAAGGCGGAGCGGGAACTGGGCCTGCGCTACACCTCATTGGAGGAGGCCATTGTTCGTACCCTGGCCTACTACTGGGAGCAGGGCTGGCTCAAGCAGAAACCGGCCTGTCTGCAAGACGGCACGGAGGCCGGCTCCGAACTCTACGCAGGACGACGATAGTCCGGGCCGCTTGGGTGAAGGTGGATGAATTCGAATTTCCCTCGAGCTACAACGACCGGAAAACGAAACGGAGATCGATCGACATGGCTGCAATTCCACTGGAAACGGCTGAAGTGACGCGAGGTACGGTCATCTACCGGGGTGTCCGCTCCCCCTATCTGTCCAGCGGGGACCGGCAAGCCGAAGAAGCCGTCGTCTTCATACACGGTAACCCTGGCTCGTCGGAGGACTGGCGTGACCTGGTGGGGCAGGTGGGCGCGTTCGCCCGCGCCTTGGCCCCAGATATGCCTGGCTACGGTCAGGCGGACAAGCCAGAAGACTTCAACTACACCGTCGAAGGCTACGCCTGCCATCTGGACGGCATTCTGCACCACCTGGGCGTGCGCCGGGCGCACCTGGTGCTGCACGACTTCGGCGGGCCGTGGGGCCTGGCCTGGGCTGCCCAACACCCGGCACGGCTGGGCAGCGTCATCTTGATCAATATCGGCATCATGCCGGGCTACCGCTGGCACTCCCTGGCCCGCATCTGGCGCACGCCCCTTCTCGGCGAACTCTTCCAGGCCACGACGACCCGCTTCGCCTTTGGCCTCTTGCTGAAGCGCAGCAACCCCCGCAGCCTGCCCAAGGCCATGGTGGACCGCATGTATCGAGACCTGGACTGGGGCACGAAGCGGGCCGTGCTGCGTCTATACCGCGCTACCCACAACCCCGGCCAGATGGCTGAAGCCCTGGGGCCCCTCTTCCGGCAACTGGACGTGCCGGCCCTGGTCATTTGGGGCGCGGCCGACCCATATGTGCCGGTGTGTTACGCCGAGCGCCAGCGGGAGTTTTTCCCCCGCGCCCGCATCGTCATCCTGGAACAGAGCGGGCACTGGCCCTTCGCCGACGACCCGGAAGCTGTGGCGGGTGCACTCATTCCTTTCTTACTGAAACACCTGACAACGTGAAGGAGACGACGATGTCAGGTCAAAACCATGCCATCGTCATCGGTGCTAGCATGGGCGGCTTGCTCGCCGCCCGCGCCCTGGCTGATTTCTTCGAGCAGGTCACGCTCATCGAGCGGGATACCTTCCCAGCCATTGGCCAACACCGCAAGGGTGTGCCTCAGGGCCGACATGCCCACGCGTTGCACCTGCGAGGCGTTGAGATTCTAGAGGGGTTGTTTCCCCGCCTAATCGCCGACCTGGTAGCGCAGGGCGTACCGCTCATCAACCGTCCCGAAGAGGAGTTGATCTGGTTCGACGGCGGCGGCTATCACGCCCGTTTTACACTCGAAGACGGACGTCTCGGCGCGTTGGGCGTGAGCCGGCCGCTGCTGGAGGGCTATGTGCGGCAGCGGCTTCTGGCTTTGCCCAACGTTTGCGCTATCGACGGGTGCGATGCCCTGGGGCTGGTGCCATCGGAGTGCAACAGGCGGGTGCGCGGGGTGCGCATCATTCGCCGGGCGCAGGGCAGTGCCGAGGAAGTGCTGGAGGCCGACCTGGTGGTGGACGGCAGCGGCCGCGGCTCCCGCGCAGTGAAGTGGCTGGAGGAGCTGGGCTATGCGCCGCCGGAGGAGGAACAGGTGACCATCAACTTCGGCTACAGCACCCGGCTCTACCGCCGTCGGCCGGAGCATCTGGATGGTGCCAAGGTGGTCGTCAGCACCGGCTCTCCGGCGCTGAAACGGGGCGGGGTGATGCTGGCCCAGGAAGGTGACCGGTGGATCGTCAGTCTGGGGGGATTCGTCGGCGATCATCCGCCGTTGGACGAGGAAGGGTTCATCGCCTATGCCCGCAGTCTGGCCGCGCCCGATGTTTACAACGTCATCAAAGAGGCCGAGCCGCTCTCGGAGGCCATTCCCTACCGCTTCAAGGCCAGTCTGCGCCGGCGCTACGAGAGGTTGCCCCGCTTCCCGGAGGGATTTCTGGTCTTCGGAGACGCTATTTGCAGCTTCAACCCCATCTATGGCCAGGGGATGTCGGTGGCGGCGATGGAAGCTCTGGACTTGCAGCACGAGCTGCGCTCGGGAACCGAAGGCTTGTGGCGGCGCTTCTTCCGCCGGGCAGCCAAGAGCATTGACATCCCCTGGCAGATCGTGGTCAGCGGTGACCTGCGCTTCCCGGAGGTAGAGGGGAAACGGGTGCCGGCCATTCGCTTCATCAACGCCTATATGGCACGGCTGCACCGGGCGGCACATCGTGATGCAGTCATCGCCCGCGCTTTCAACGATGTGGCCGGGCTGATAGCGCCTCCCCGAAGCTTGATTCGGCCCAGAATTCTCTGGAGGGTGTTGCGAGGGAACCTCGGTGTGTTCGCCCGCTCCAGCGCCGCCGGGGACTCTAGCCATCGGGCGAACACCGTTTCGTAGGGCGCGCGCTCGAGGTTATCGTCTGGTGTCGGATGACACACGGCACAAGGTGAGGCCTGTCGCTTTCCTAGTTCGATCCCGTCCCGGACGATCTAAGTGCTTTCTGCGATCAGGCGGCGGTAGGGACACGTTACCGCTCGTCGGGTGGCTGAAGCAGCCAGCGCCGTAGCTCGGGTACAATGGGCACTCGGTTGGGCCTGCCTGGTCCGACCGAAGGGAATGGGATTGGGCGTGCGTCAGCTCGTGCTCGGGCTCGCGCTCCTGGCATGCAGCCTGCTCATCGCCGGCGTGAGCGTTCGCCGCTATCTCAACGCAGCCTCAGGTGGCCCGCCGGCCGCTCCGCCGGCCACCGCGACGGTTCTCGTGACCCCGGAACCGACCGCGACACCTACGCCCACGCTGGGCCCAACGCCGGCACCTCCGTCCCTCTCGGCCAGGGCGGCACTGGTCATGCGCGTCGACGACGGTGTAGTGCTCCTGGCACAGAACGCCGACCAGCCGCTGCCACCGGCCAGCACCGTAAAGATCCTCACCGCGCTCACCGCGCTCCGCCATGCGCGCCCGGAGACGATCGTGACGATCCAGCCTGATGAGGTCGTCGACCCCGTGCAGGAGTCGGCGATGGGCCTCCAGGCCGGCGATACCCTGACGATCCACGACCTGCTGGTCGGGCTGCTCCTGCCGTCTGGCAACGATGCAGCGCGAGCGCTGGCGCGCGCGGTCGGGGGGCAGCTCGACGGGCCGGATGGCGCATCATCGGAGGAACGCTTCATCGCGGCGATGAACGAATTGGCGGCCGAGCTCGGGATGACCCAGAGCCGAGCGCTGACGCCCGACGGGGAAGATGTCGAGGGCCAGGCTATGTCCGCCCGCGACCTCGCGCTGGCCGCCAGGGCGTTCCTCGAGGAGCCGGTGCTGGTGCGCATCGCGTCGATGCGCGAGGCGGCCGTGCGGGTCGGCGGGCCACAATCCCGAACGCTCCGGCTCACCAACACCAACGCCCTGCTCGGCGAGCGGGGGGTCTTCGGGATCAAGACCGGCACCACCGAAGCCGCCGGTCAGTGCCTAGTGGCCGCCTGGCGCACGGTTGACGGCCGGGTCTACCTAGCGGTTGTCCTGGGGAGCCAGGACCGCTACGCTGATGTACGTACACTGATCGACTGGGTCGAGCGTCGGGAAGGGTAGGGACCTGGGACGACGCGCTGAGGGGGACGCCGAGTGAATCAGCACGCGCGAGAGGGAGCGGACCGGCAAGAGCCGATCTTCGGCTGGCGACCAGCCGAAACGGGCGATCGCCCCGGTGAGATCGTCCCCGATGACGGCCAGACACTGAACGGCCAACAGTTGACCGGGGCGGATGAAGTTCCCGCGCGGGAAGTCTGGACGCCCGGGCGTTCGCCCAATGGGCACACCCGGCGGCAGTCTCTGGCGGGAGCGAAGGCGGGGAGTGGCAGCCGTAGACTGGGCGGCAGCCAGACAGGACCGATTACAGCCACTCCGCGCTCCAACGGCTTCGCCTGGTCGCGCGCTGCCTCACGCTTCACCGCGCGGCGGCCCTTCCGTCCCCGGCTCGCGCGGGTCCCTGGCCATGCGCTGCTGGTGCTCTTCGCCGTGCTCATCGTGGCTGGCCAGCACTTTACCGTTCTGCCCACCGCGCCGCGGCAGCCGGCAGCGCCGTCGAGCGCAGCGTCGAGGGGCCAGCTCGGTGATCTCCAGGTACTCCTGGCTCCGGCAGTTCCTGCCAGCGGTGGGACAGGAGGCTTCGATCCGCTGGCTGGCTACCTGCGCGACTTCGGCAGCGCGGTATCGCCGCGGAGCCTCTCGATCCAGATCGTCAACTCCGAAGCCGGCCAGACGATTGCTGACCTCGCCCGCGAGACCCGGCGCAGCGTCGAAACGCTCCTCTGGGCGAACGGGATGACCGACCCCTTGCAGCCGCTGCCGGCCGGCACACCGATCCGCGTACCCCCGGTGGACGGGATGCTCCACGTCGTGCATGACGGCGATACGCTGGAGAGCATCGCCGCGCGCTACCAGGTCGACGTCAGCGCGATCACCGGCTACGAGCCCAATCAGGTGCAGAGCGACGCCGACCTGGTACCCTACCGGCTGCTGATGGTCCCTGGCGGCACGCTCCCGGCGCGCGACCACGTGCTCCTCTATACCGTGCGCGAGGGTGACACGCTGGCCACGATCGCGCAGTACTTCGGCCTGCATCCGGAGACGATCGTCTGGGCCAACAGCTTGCCCGACGGGGACCTGATCTTCCCCGGCCAGCACCTGGCGATCTTGCCGACCGACGGCGTCATGATCACGGTGCAGGAGGGAGACACTGTCGAATCGCTCGCTGAGAAGTACGGCGTCGATCCTCAGGTTATCCGCGACTACCCGATGAACGGGCTCGGGAACAATGGCCAGCTCCGGGTCGGCCAGCAGGTGATGATCCCCGGCGGGAAGCCGCCGTCCCCGCCACCACCGGTCGTGGTGGCCGCGCAGGCGCCCGCCGGCGCCGCTTCGGATCAGGGGAGCACGCCTGGGGGGGCGGCCACCGGCTTCTTCATCTGGCCGGCCGTGGGAACCATCACCCAGTACTTCGGGCCGACCGACTTCTGGATGGAGCCCGCGTACCAGGGTTATGCGCACTTTCATCAGGGGCTCGATATCGCCAACGGGATGGGGACGCCGGTCGTCGCCGCCGATGGTGGGCAGGTCATCTTCGCGGGCTGGAGCACGGTGGGCTACGGCTATGCGGTCGCGATCGATCACGGCAACGGGCTGGTCACCTGGTACGGGCATATGGCCGGCCAGCCCGCCGTATCGGTCGGCCAGTGGGTGAACCAGGGCGACTATCTGGGGCCGATGGGAAGCACCGGTGCCTCGACCGGGCCGCACCTGCACTTCGCAGTGCTCGACCACGGGGTGTGGGCCGACCCGCTCGATTACCTGCCCTAGCGTGGCGCTGCGAGTTCGGCGTGAGCCGGGTCCGACGGTCTGCGGGCGTTCCTGGTTGCCGGGCCTCCCGCCGTGTGCGACGCTGGGCGCGAGGTGTGGTTCGATATCCTGTCGTCCAGCAGAGTGTTGCTCCACTGTCGATCGCCTGCCGCCGGGACGAGTGCAGTGAGAACCGGTGGAGCGATCATAGCAGCGACGAAAGGAGGCGAAGATGCGCGTGGGGGTAATCGGCCTGGGCAAGATGGGCAAGCCGATGACGCGGAACCTGCTCAAGGCCGGCTTCACGGTCGTTGTACATAACCGGAGCCGAGGCCCAGTGGACGAGCTCGCGCGAGAGGGCGCCGTGGCTGCCTGGTCGCCGGCCGAAGTGGCTCAGCAGGCGGACGTCGTGGTGACCTCGCTACCCACCCCCGCCTCGGTCGAAGAGGTCTACCTGGGCGAGCACGGCCTCATCGGCGCGGCGCGATCGGGGCAGGTGCTGATCGACACCTCGACGGTGAGCCCGGGCCTGAGCCGGCGGCTCTACGAGGCGGCGAAGGAGCGCGGCGCTGGCTTCCTCGATGCGCCGGTGAGCGGAGGGCCGGCTGGGGCCGAGTCGGCGACGCTGACCATCATGGTCGGCGGCGATGCCGAGGTCGTGGAACAGGCCATGCCGGTCTTCCAGGCGCTGGGCAAGAACATCCACCACGTCGGGCCGTCCGGCGCCGGTAGCGTCGTCAAGCTGGTGAACCAGCTCCTGGTGGCGATCAACATGGCAGGGGTGGCGGAGGCGATCGTCTTCGGGGTCAAGGCGGGGGCGGATCCGCAGGTGCTGCTGGACGTCATCAAGACCAGCTTCGGCGGCAGCCGGATGCTGGAGCGGGCGCTGCCGCTGGTGATGGAGCGTCAGTTCCAGCCGGGCACGCCGGTGAACCTCATCCTGAAGGATCTGGGGCTGATCCACGAGGTGGGCAAGGAGCTGGATACCCGGCTGCTGCTCGGCGCGCTGGCCCAGGAAGTCTTCAAGGAGGCGCGGGCGGCCGGCTTCGGCGAGGAGGACATGGTGGCCCTCTTCAAGCCGGTCGAGCGGCTGGCGGGAGTCGAAGTGCGCGGGCACGGTACGAGGACGGCCTAGCGAGGCGCCGGCTGCTCGGCGCGAGCGGCAGGCGGCGTGAATGCAACCACGCACAGGCGAAGCCCCTCGCATGACCATGCTGCGGGGGCGAATGGTTATACGCCCCGCAGACCCTAGGCCCGTAGCTGCGGCGTAGGCGGAGAAGGTCGCTCCACCAAGTGGGGAGTATCCGCTCCCAGCGCGAGGACTGGATCGCTGTGGAGCATCCGCGCGCGAGCGGCGGCTCCCTCTTCGTGCTGAATTTGACAGAATTGCAGACGTCGCGGGCGGTTCACGTGTCAGGAGTCCACATGGCGCTGCTCACCGAGCTGGTGCTCATCGGCGTACTGATCGGCTTCAACGCGTTTCTTGCGGCTTCGGAGATCGCCCTCGTTTCCGCCCGGCGCTCGCAGCTCCGCGCCTGGGCCGAGGAGGGCAGCGTGGCCGCCGAGCGCGTCCTCCGGCTGGTCGAGGACCCTGCCCGCATGCTCTCGACTGTCCAGGTAGGGATCACCCTGGCTGGTTTCTTCACCTCGGCGATCGGCGCGGTCACCCTGGTGCGCGTGGTGGCCGCAGGGCTGAGCGAGCTGTCACTGCCGCTGGGGGAGGCACAGCTCACCGGCCTCGCGCTGGTGCTGGTCACCACCGCGCTCTCGTTCCTGAGCATCGTCGTGGGAGAGCTGGTGCCGAAGACAGTGGCGGTGCAGCATGCGGGACGCCTCGCCCTGCTGGTCGCTCGCCCGATCGAGCTGCTGGCTGCGCTCGCACATCCGGTGGTGGTGATCCTGACCGGAACGACGAACCTGATCCTGCGGGCCTTGGGCCAGCCGGCACGAGCGACGCTGCCGGCTATCACGCGGGAAGAGCTGCTGACGCTGCTCGAAGAGGCCGAGGATGAAGGCCAGGTCAGCGCGAGCGAGGCGGACATGGTAGAGGAGGCGTTCGAGCTGCGCGAGACGGTCGTGCGCAGCGTCATGGTGCCGCGGGTGGACATGGAAGCCCTGCCGGCTGACCTGCCGCTGGAGGTTGCCATCGAGCGCTTCTTCGCCACTGGCTTTTCCCGTCTTCCAGTCTATGAGGGCGATCTCGACCACATCGTCGGTATCTTGCACGTCAAGGACGCTTTCCGGGTCGCCTGGAGCGACCCAGCGGCACGCTCGCAACCATGCCGGCAGTTCGCGCGGCCGGCCTATTTCGTGCCGGAGACGAAGCGGGCCGGTGAGCTGCTCGAAGAGCTGCGTGCCCGGCACACGCGCATGGCCATCGTGATCGATGAGTTCGGCGGCGTGGCCGGACTGGTCACGCTGGAGGATCTCATCGAGGAGCTGGTCGGAGAGATCAGGGACGAGTTCGATCGCGACTACGAGCCGCTGCGCCGGCTCGACAGCGGGGAAGTCGAGGTCGATGGCCGGGTGGGCATCTACGACCTGCTCGACTGGTTCGACCTCGAAGAGGACGCACTCGGGCCACACGAGGCAGACTCGGTCGGTGGGCTGATCGTCGAGCGCCTGGGGCGTTTCCCAGAACCCGGTGAGACCGTGCAGATCGGCCCGCTACGCTGCCAGGTGCTCACGATGGAGCAGTATCGCGTCGGCCGTGTACGGGTGGCTCGGACGGACGGGACGGGAGCGACCGGCGAGCGGCTCCCGTAACCAGCGGGGTTGGGTGGCTGGGACACCCGGATTTGCCCGGGCATTCACGGATTCTCCCTTGACCGGTCGGCCTCTTCGCCGGATACTCCAGATGTGCGGATCTGGTGAGCAGGAGAGCCAGGTGCCGTGAGCCAGCCAGCCCGGGTAGTTCTCGCTATCGGGGGAGTGATCGCGCTGCTCATCGTCGTCGCGGTGGTGGCGGTGCTGGCTCTGGAACAGGAGCAGCAGCCGAGCTATCCACCTGGCTCGCCGGAAGCGGCACTCGTCGACTACCTCGCTGCGCTCGAGGCGGGCGATGCTGACCGTGTCTACGCGCTGCTCTCGCGGAGCGCGCGCGAAGAGATCGAGCGGCAGGAGAAACAAGCGGGCGGGTACAGCTTTCGCCAGGAGATCCGATATGCCCGGGATTCGCTACGCGATGCTCGGGTGCGGATCACTCAGGTAGAGCGCCGGGACACCCACGCGACGCTGACCTTGACCATCGACCGGTTCGCCAGCTCCGGCCCGGGTTTCCCGCCGTTCCCTTCCGGCGAGCGGTATTCCTACACGCGCACCGTCGACCTGGTGCTGGAGGATGGGAGCTGGAAGGTGGACGAGCCGCTCGTCTATCTCTGAGCGGTGCGGCTTCACCGGTGAGGAGGCGGCGATGCTGGTTGCCCGGCGGCTCTACCTCTACTTCGTTGCGGGCGTGAGCCTGGCCGTGCTGGCGACCGGGCTGGTCAACCTGCTGGAACTCGGTCTTCAAGTGATCTGGGAGGCGCTGACTGGCTCTCAGGTGATCGTCCAGCCGCCGGATGCAGTGCGGCGTGAGTTGAGCCTCTACAGCGCGCTGACGGCTGTCGCCCTGCCGATCTGGCTGCTGCACTGGTGGCTGACCGAGCGGCTGCTAACGCCCACGCGCGCCGAGGCCGAGGTCGAGCGGCGCTCGCTGATCCGAGGGCTCTATCTCGCGCTTCTCCTCCTGGTGGCCTTTCTATTTTGGGCGAATGCCGCGCTGGATCTGCTGCAGCGGGCGTTTGCCGCCATCCTCGATGTGTCCGAACCGTTCACGGCGCAGCCGGTGGCCGAGTCCATCATCGGCCAGCTCGCCATGCTGCTCGTGCTCGGTGGGACTTGGATCTATCACGCCTGGATCGTCCTGCGTGACCGCCGTGTTGGAACGTTGTCGGGCGGAGCTGACTGGTTGCCCCGGCTCTACCTCTACGTGGGCGCTGCCTTTGGCTTAGTCACGCTGCTGGTCGGCGCGAGCCAGCTCATCCAGGCGCTGGTCGACGCGCTCTTCGGCGTCGGCGAGGTGGTCGCGGGTGACTTGAGGAGGACTCTGGCGCAGGGAGCGGCTCAGTTGCTCGGTGGGTTCGTGGTCTGGAGCCTGCACTGGGGCTACTCGCTAGGCCTGCGCGGGCAGCAGGACTGGCGGGGCGAGCACGAGCGGCGCTCGCTGCTGCGCTGGGTCTACCTGTACCTGGGCGTGTTCGCTGGTGTGGCGCTGACGCTGGGGGCGCTGGCTGTGAGCCTAGCGGAGCTGTTCCGCTGGGCGCTTGGGGTAGGTGTCGGCGACACGAGCCAGCGGCTGCGTGACATCGTCGAGCCACCGGCACAGATGCTGCCGGTGACCCTGCTCTGGCTCTACCACCGGCGGCAGATCCACCACGAGGCCGAGAGCATCCCAGAGGCAGGCTGGCGCGTCTCGGTCGGCCGGCTGATCGGCTACCTCTCGGCGCTGGCTGGACTGGCCTTCGCGAGTGCTGGGCTGGCGCTGCTGCTCGGGCTGCTGTTCGATCTGCTGCTCGGCGGCAACCGGGTAGCGGTTCTGCCGCCGGACTTGTGGCGGGACGAGATAAGCGGCTACGCTGCCGTGACGCTAGTCGGCGGGCTGGCCTGGCTCTGGTACTGGTACGCCGCGCTGCGGCGAATGGCTGCGGATCCCGTTGCCGAGCGGGCTAGCCTGAGCCGTCGGGCCTATCTCTATATCGTGCTGGCGGCGACCATCGTGGGGCTGCTAGGCAGCCTGGCGGTCGTGCTCTACCGGTTCCTGGGTTGGGTGTTGGGGATTACCGGCGGCGCGAGCCTTATCTCGGACATCAGCGTCGCGCTCGGCGTGGTGATCGTCGCCGGGCTTCTGCTGGCTTACCATGTGCTCACCCTGCGCCAGGATCTGCGCGAGGTGGCTGAGCGCCTCCCGGCCGAGCGCACTGTCCGGCTGACGCTGCGGTTGCCCAACGACGTCGACCCGGAGCAGGCTGTCGAGGAGCTCCGCCGGCACTTGCCGCCAGGCGTCGAGCTCGAGGTAGCGAGGTAATACCGCGATGAGCCGGATCTACAGGGAGGGAGGGGCGATGGACCGGCTCGAGGGGGTCCGCCGCTACGTCGACGACCACGCGGAGGCCATGATCGCTGATCTCCAGCGGGTGGTGCGCCAGCCCTCAGTCTCTGCCACCGGCGAGGGCGTAGCCGAGTGCGCCCGCTTGCTGGTCGAGATCATGGCCGGCCTGGGTATCGAGGCGGAGGTGGTCGAGACTGACGGCCAGCCGCTCGTGCTGGGGCGGGCACGAGCCGAACGGGAGGATGCCCCAGCGCTCCTGGTCTACTGCCACTACGATGTGCAGCCGCCAGACCCGCTGGATGCCTGGGAGTACCCGCCGTTCGAGGCCCGGCGGGTCGGTGACCGGATCGTGGGCCGCGGCACGACCGACGCCAAGGGCAACCTGATGGCGCTGCTCCAGGCCGTAGGGGCGCTACGGGCGACGGGCGGGCTGCCGGTTCTCCTGACCTTCCTGTTCGACGGCGAGGAGGAGAGCGGCAGCCCCAGCCTGCCAGCGGCCGTCGAGCGGCTGAGGGCGCGGCTCCAGGCCGACGCGGCTATGGCGTTCGACGGCGGCTTCGACGCGGGCGATATCCCGCGGATCAGCCTGGGAACCAGCGGGCTGCTGTTCGTCCAGCTCCGGGCGCGGGGCGCGGCGCACGACCTCCACTCCGCCCGCGCGCGGCTGGTGCCGAACCCGGCCTGGCGGCTCGTTTGGGCCCTGGCCACCATGAAGACACCAGATGAGCGGGTGCAGATCGAGGGCTTCTACGACCGGGTGCGGCCGCCGACAGAGGCGGAGCGGGCGCTGCTGGAGCGAGCCGGCTGGGACGACGAGGCGCAGCGGCGGGCGCTCGGGGTGGAGCGGTTCATCGACGATCTCCAGGGAATCGATGCGCTGGAGCGGCTACTGTATTCGCCTACCTGCAACATCGCCGGGTTCAGCGCCGGCTACGCCGGCGAGGGATCCAAGACAGTCCTACCAGCGACGGCGACCGTCAACCTGGACTTCCGTCTCGTCTGCGATCAGGATCCCGAGGAGATCGCCCGGCTGCTACGACAGCATCTCGACCGGCACGGGTTTGCCGACGTGGAGATGCGAGTGCTGGGTGGCAGCATCGAACCTTCGCGCACCCCGCCGGACGCGCCGATCGTGGACGTCACGGTCGAAGCGGCCCGCCAGGTGTACGGGCGCGAGCCACGCCTCCTCCCGACAGGAGATGCCTCGGGCCGGGAAGCGACCTGGCTGGCCAACCGGCTGGGCATCCCGGGCGTGCAGACCGGCATCGGGCCGCCGGCCTGGCGCGGGCACGCTCCGAACGAGTTCATCACCGTGCGGCACTACCTGGACGGGATCTGCTTCGCCGCGGCCATCTGGCTGCTGGCAGCCGAGCGGCTGCGCGCGTGACCGGATCTCGGCCAGTGCGGATCCGTCTCTTACCCTGACGGGTCTGGCTCTGCGGTCGAACTAAAGCCGCACTCTGCGGCTTGCTCGGGCGAGCGCCGAGCGGGCCGCAAGGTTGCCTTTTTGCTCGCGCGGTCGATATAAACAGGTGATGGGGTAGGGAAGCATTGGTGGGATCGCCAGTAGTGAGAGACTGGGGAGCGGGGCCGACCCCGCGGATGCCGCTACCAGATGCTCAACGAGAGCCAGACGTCCCCAATGGCCTCGATCGACTCCGCGCCGCGCTGCGGCTTCTCCTCGCCGATCCGGATGCAGACGTCGTAGCAGCGCACGCTTTGGGCGCGCCGAGCGACCTCGAGGCGCTGAGGCGGGTTGCGCGCGCGCTCGGTTCACGGTACACCGTCTTCCAGTTGACGAGGAGCGCAAGGCAGCGCGATGAGGTGGAACCGGAAGCCCCTCCGCTGGGGCCACAGACCCGGGCACCGGCACGCGCGGCATTGGCGCTTGCCCTGCACGTTGGCCTGGGAACTGGAGCAGCCCTGCTCGCCGACGTGCTGCAGGTTGCCCCAGAGCAGGTGGGGCTGTTGCTGGATCAGGCGAGGAGGGCGGCCTATCCCGCGCTGGCGCCCTCCTGCCCGGAATACGCGGGCACGCTTGGCCGCTACGGAGACGACACGCTGGATAACGTCGACGCTGCGAAGCTGGTGCGCCACGCGCGTGGTTGCGCCCGCTGCCGGGCTGCAATCGAGTCGCGCCGGTGGATCGACGAGGAGCTCCGCGCGCGCGTCGACGAGCTGCAGCGGGTTCTCCCGCCTGGCCCGCTCGAACCCGTCTCCGGCTTGAGCCGGGCAACCATACCAATGGCCCGGGCTGTCGGCGTCGTTGTCCTGGTCGTGGTTCTGGCCATCGCCGGCTCGCTCGCGGCGCGTTGCTCGAACGCCGGTGACTCGGTCGCTGCGCGTGGTGTGGAGCCCATCGCGTCGGTCACCGCGCGCCGGGGCCCGTCCTGGCAGATCAGCCCGGATACCACGGGGCTGCTGGCGGTCGTCGAGGTTCAGGGGCACGCAACTCACGGCGCCGAGTGACTGCCAGTCTGCTTCAGTCCGTGGGTGCTCGCGCAGTAGCAGGCAGGACGAGGATCGGCTCGGGCAGCCAGGATCGCGCGCGGAGGCTCCAGCCGCGCCTGCTCACCGGACGGCCGATAGCACAAGACGGCCAGCGGAACCTCTCCGCGAATACCCGGGTATGTACGAGAGAAGGCGGTTCCTCGGCAGCGACGGTCGGCGATGGGGCTCTGGAAGCGGCGACTCAGCGCACCACTAGCAGGCGACCGGCGGGACGCGATGCCTCCAGGCGATGCCGATCGCCTGCGGGCGGCGCTGCGCCTGCTCTTCGAGAGCGAGGAGGCCGATCGCGTAGCCGCGCTCGCGGCCGGCGCGCGGAGCCGTGACGAGGCTCTCCGGCGGGTCGCCAGGTCGAGCTTGCTCCGCCGGGGGCTGGCCCGCTGGCGCGGCGCGCTGGTCCGGCGTCGTGACAGCGGGCCGGGCTATCCTCCCCTCGGGGCACAGGAAGCTCTCCCGGCTCGCGCGGCGCTGGCTCTCGCGTTGCACCTGGGGCTCGACCTGGACGGCGCCGAGCTCTCCCGCGCGCTCGGTCTCGACCCAGAGGAGGTCGGGCTCGCTCTCGATCGGGCCCGGCAGGCGATTCGGCCCGGCCTGCCGCCTGCCTGCAAGGAGTACGCTGCCCTCGCCGCGCGCTACCGCGACCGCGCCCTCGAACCCGAGGAGCGGCTTGCGCTCCTGCGACATGGGCAGGAGTGCGCCCGGTGCCGCGATGCCCTCCAGGCTAGGCGGCAGGTCGACGAGGGACTGGTCGCGTCCATCGACGCCTTCCAGGCCGCGCTGACGCCAGGCCCGTGCCGTCCCTCGCGAGTCGAGCGCTGGCTTACGTCACCCGCCGCGCTCCTCCTAGGCCTGACCGCGCTCCTCGTGGCGCTGCTCGCCGCCGGGGGCATCGCCTGGGATTCCCTGGGCTCCGAGAGGCGCGCGCCGGTACCCCTCACAGGCACCACGACGCCGGTCGTCGAGGGCTGGCTCCTGATGCGCAGTGGCGACTTCGGTCTCGTAGCGCTGGATCTCGCGACCGGGCGACAGCGAACGGTGCTCGAGGCCTCCCCGAGCGCGTATTGGTCGCACTACCGGATCTCGCCTGACCGGCAACTGGTCGCGCGATGGGATGCCGACCGGGCTGGACTCCGTATCAGCGTGTTTCGGCTCGATGGGAGCCTCGTGCGCACCTGGCTGTGGCAGGACGAAGGAAGGGTGCACTATCTCTTCGGTTGGCTCGATCGCTCCACGCTCCTGGTGGGGGCGGCGCCAGCGCCGTCTGAGGACGCGCCCGGAACCCAGTGCACCACGGGCGGCCGGGGAGATCTCTTCAGTCTCGACGTGTATACCGGTCGCCAGCGGGTGCTGTCGCGCAGGGCGATCTACGAGGCGCATCCCTCTCCGGACGGTTCGCTCCTAGCTATCGTCCACAGCTCGCCTGACACCTGGCCTGGCTCAACGGTGATCCTCTGCCCCGTGGAGCCGGGTGGCCTCGGCCTGCCACTCGCGGTTGTCCGGCATCGGGTATGGGGTCACCCGGTCTGGGCGCCGGACAGCAGCCGTCTCTACCTCGGCTGGGTGTCGGATCGGGAGCTTCGTCCTCCTCCTCCGGCGTCTCCGNGACCTCCCGCAGCAGGTCGAGATCGTCGCCCTGGATCGTCAGGGACGGTTGCAGACCATCGTGCCGGCGGAGCCGGGGAACTGGCTTCTCCCTCTCGCCGTCTCGCCCGACGGGCAGACATTGGTCTATCTGGCCGTCGCGGAAGATCCGTTCGGCGAGCCTGTCCGGAGCGTCTGGCGGGTCGGCGCTGACGGTGGGAAAGCGCGGCAGCTCGCCACACCGGGGCACCATCTGGAATCAGTGCAGTTCACCTGGACGGGAGACGGGTCGTTGCTGCTCGCGGAGGAGCTGTCGCTGTTCATCCAGGGCGAGCGGGCCGGCGGCGAGGACACACTTCCCTGGGTGGCGCTCATGGTCACGAGGCCCGACGGTTCGCGGGCGCCAGTGATGGTCATGCCTGGTTCATTCACCGGGTTTGTCGAGGTACTCTCCTGGCTACCGCCCGGTGCCTTCCAGGATCCGGCGACAGTCGCGGTTCTGCAGGGAGCGGTGAGCGTGCCGTCCCCGGTGACTGGCTTGCCCTCAGGGCTCCGGCTCAGCGCCGGAAGCAGCGCCAGTGCTGACGGCGAACGTGTCCTCCTGGTGGACGACCGTATGGGCCAAGGGGTGGTCGTCTGGCACCGCACCGCTGAAGTGGGCCGAGCGCTGGGGCAGCGAATTGGAGACCCCTCGTGGGTGCCAAGACAGCCTGTCCTTGCGGGAGTACTCCGGAACGCGCCTGGCCAGCGGGTAGGTTCGTCTGCCGGGATCGTCTTCGGCGTCGAATCGATCCGGAGCTGGACGAGCTATGACTTGCGTGTCTTCGACCCGATCGAGATCGACGGCCAGCCCCATCGGCGCTACGCCCGCCCGCTCGTCGCGCCGGGTGGCCTCGCCGTCGCCTTCTTCACGGTAGACGACCAGGCAGGCACGGTCGAGCTCTGGATCGCGACGGCCGATGGCCGCACCCGACGAGTCCCGATCGAGAGCGACTGGCCTGCCGGGTCGCCGCTGGGCGAGGCGCGTCCGGTCGCGCTCTGGCTCGACCGCGGGACATTGCTCTACGCCGCGCCTGAAGACTGGGAGGCTGGCCTGCCTCGACGAGTGACCCTCTGGTGCGTGGCGGTCACGGCCGATGGCCAGCTTGCCGCCGAGCCGGCGATGACGATCGACGCGCGCGGCCGGGAAGCTGGCATCCACCTGCGGGAGCTCGCGCTCAGCCCGGACGGCACCCGGCTCGCCTACCGGCTGCGGCACTATACCCGTTCCGACCCAGCGTCCGGCGCATTCGACACGCTAGTCGTCGTGCCGGTCGCGGACGCGAGCCGGCAGCTCGAGATCGCGCGGGGGAAGCCGGGCGACGGGCTCGACTGGTCGCCGGACAGTCGCTGGCTGGTCGCCGGGCTGCGCGGGCGGGTCGAGCTGCTCTCGGCCGATGGGCGCCGGCGCGTGCCGCTGAGCCCGGAGGGCGTGACCGCGTCCTATCCAGTCTGGGTCGACCCGCACACCGTCTGGTACCAGCAGGTCGATGGCGACGAGGAGGTGGTCATGGCCGTAGAGGTCTGGTAGCGCCCGCGCCGCCAGGGCCTGGCCCGAGGGGGCCGCGCCGCCCGGCGCTGGAGCGCCGGGCTCATCCTGTTGAGCTCCCTGAAAGGGGGCCGCTCCGCCGGAGCGAGCCGGATTCGACCCCGCGACTGTCAGGGCAGAGCTGGGCGGCGAGAGCGAACGCAATCGGCCTCCATGGCGCGCCTGGGTTGCCGCCGTGCGCGTGCCCGCTCGGCGCGGGGTTAGCTCAGGCCGACGTAGGCGAGCGCCCCAGCGGCACGCTCGCCCAGCCGTTGTTTCGTCCGCTCATAGACGGCGTCGGTCGTCGCCTCGAGGTCGAACTCGGCCTCCCAGGCGGCTTCGAGTACTTCAGTCGGCAGCATGGCGCGCAGCTCCCGCACCACGTGTGTACAGACGAAGAGGTCGTCCAGGTAACCGAGCGGGCCGTACACCTCCTCCGGCTCGACGTCGTAGGGCGCGACGAAGTAGGCGAGCGCGGCGGCGATCTGGAGCCGCGCCTGGCGGGGTACCCGGGCGTCCTCTAGCAGGTTGGTGAGCAGCCGGAAATAGTCCGGCGCTAGGAGCACCACCTCGTCGAACTCGCCTCGGTAGCCGGCGAGATCGTCGCGCAGCAGCTCATAGAACCCACGGTAGTCGAGGTTGCGAACGCGCGCCATGCCTATGTCTCCGCTCGGTCCGGAAGTGCCGCTCGTGTGCCGTACGGGCAGAGTCGCCGGAAATCACAGACCTGGCAGTGCGGCCCCGGGCTGGGCGCGAATTGCCGGTTGGCGATCCCGGCGATCACCTTGTCCAGAGTGTCGCGAACGTGCTGCCTCGCCTGCGGGTCCCAGGGGAAATCCAGCGTCTCGCCATCGGCCAACAGATGGACGGTGAGTCGTCGCACCTCGTCATCGAGCAGGTTCTCGCAGGCGAGCGCGTACAGCTCTACCTGGAGCCGAGCGTTGGTGATTTCCAGGCCGCCGTGCGCCCGGGTCTTGAAGTCGACGATCTCCAGCCCGCCACCCTCTGCCTCGCGGACGAGGTCGACTCGCCCGCTCAGGAGGGCATCCCCGGCGTCGAAGTTGAAGGTCAACTCGGCGCGGCGAACGCGCGGGAAGCTGGCCGCGTGCTCGCGCACGTAGCGAGCGATGTAGCCGCGCCCGGTCTCCTTGAGCCGCTGTTCGGCTTCTACCGAGCGCGGGCCGAAGGGTATCCAGCACACTTCGAAGAGCGCGAGCGCGGCCCCCTCGTCAACCGGCTCGCCCGCGAGCGCCCGCCGGTGGATCGCTTCCAATGTGCGGTGCAGGCTGGTGCCGAACTGAACGAAGTACCAGGTGGGTACGCTCAGCCCGTCCTCGTAGAGCAGCCGGTAGCGAAGCGGGCAGGTCAGGTAGGCGTTGATGGCGGAGAAAGTGAGGTGTGCTCGTGGTGTGCCGGGCGCTCGCCGCTCCGAGCCGTCGATGCGGTAGGACGGGATCGGGAGCTCTTTCAGCTCCAGGCCCATCTCGGCAAGAAAGCGGGAGGGCTTGCACCGCTGCTTCCGGATGCGTTCCGGGACGCTGAGGATCACCAGATCACGGGCGCGGGTCATCGCGACATAGAAGAGCCGGCGCTGGTCAGCGAGGTGGGGATCGTCCTCCGCCGGCTGACGCCGCGTGGCGATTTCCGGCGGCATTACCAGCGGGGCAAGCTCGTCCGGAACGCGATAGGTGACCGTCCCGTGCCTGGCGTGCTTGGGCAGACGGCCCTCGACGACCGAGGGGACGATCACGACCGGGAACTCCAACCCCTTGGACTGGTGTATGGTCATCACCTGGACGGCGTCGTCCAGCGGTGGCCGGCGCTCGTCGAGCGAGCGCTCCGGCAGGCTCCAGAGGTACTCGCCGAAGTGGAAGGTGGAGCACGAGCGGCCATGGCGATCGAAGTTGGTCGCGAGCCTAGTGAACTGGGCCACGTTGAGTACCGCGGCGTCGTCTCCGGCCCGGAGGCGATTGGCCAGATAGCCCGTGATCGCCAGGATCTCGTGGACGAGGCCGGTAATGCTGGCGTACTCCTTCGCCTGCACGCGGCGGTGGAGGGCGATCATCTGCGCCAGCACCCGGCGGTCTCGCTCATCGACGATGCCGAGGGTGTACATGCCGGCCTCGTCGAGCTCCCACAGGTTGCCCTCGTACTGCTCCAAGATAGTCAGTGTCTCTGGCGCCAGCCCCAGCACCGGGCCATGGAGCATGGTGGTTCGCCAGTAGGATGGCCAGCCGAGCGCGATGACGAGGTCTTTGAGCTGCCGGACGTCCGGCCGGTCGAAGAAACCGCCATCGCCGGTGACCTCGCAGGGGATGCGGCGCCGGGCTAGGGCAGCGAGCAGCGGGCCGGCGAAGTACCGCACGCTGGTGAAGAGCACCGCGACATCGCGCCAGCCACGGATCACCTGTGACCGGCGCAGGTCATCGATGAGATCGGCCAGCCGCTCGCCCTCGTCGTCCACATCCTCCGCCGTTAGCAGCAGGATCTCCGGTCCCGTGCCCCGGTGGGCCACCAGAGCCTTGCGGTAGCGGACCGGATTGTGGGCGATCAGCCGGCCGGTGAGCTCGACGATAGGGGCCGTGGAGCGAAAGTTGCGACTGAGCACGATCGTCCGGGTGTTCGGGTAGGTGGCTGGGAAGTCGAGGAAGTTGCGGACGGTGGCACCCCGGAAGCGGTAGATGCTCTGGTCGTCGTCACCGACCACGCAGAGGTTGTACTCGGGCGCGGCGACCAGGCCGAGGATCCGGTCCTGGATCGGGTTGGTGTCCTGGTGCTCGTCGACGATGAGGTAACGGAAGCGGCGCTGGACCGCTTCCCGTACTGCCGCATCCTCGCGGAGTACCCGATACGCCTCGCGCTGTAATCCGCCGAAGTCGATCGCTCGCTCGGCGACGAGCAGCGCGAGGTAGCGGCGATAGGCCTCGGCCATGGCGATCTCCTCGTCGCCGGCACCGCTGGTCCGGAGAATCTCGAGTAGCCGGGCTGGATCGACGCACTCCTCGCTGTAGGCGTTGAAAGCGGCGATCGCAGCCTCGACATGATCGCCGACCCTGCCCTTCCCGCGACCGAGCCCCAGGTTCTCGAGATGGCTCAGGATCAGCAGGTACTGGGCGTCCTCATCGAGCACTTGGAAGTAGCGCCCGTAGGGATGGACCTGTGGGTAGTTCTCGAGCACCCATTGGCAGAACCCGTGGATGGTCGAGATGAAGACGCGCTCGACATTGCGGCCGAGGAAGCGCGCCAGCCGCAGTCGCAGCTCTTCGGCCGCCTTGCGGGTGAAGGTGGTGAGGAGCAGGGCTTCCGGCTCGACCCCGCGCTCGCAGACCAGATAGGCGGCACGCCGCAGCATCACCTCGGTCTTGCCCGCGCCGGGGCCGGCGATCACCAGCAACGGTCCCCTCTCGTGGAGGACAACTTCCCGCTGCTCCGGCGTCAGTGCCTCGAGGAGGGTATCCGGTGTTGCCACCATGGCCGCGCATCTCCCGAGCAAGGGTGTCCCGATTCGGGCGAAGAGGATGCCGGGCAGCTTACCTTCTCGTCGCTCGGCTCTCTCTATACCGGAGTTGCCTGGAGCTGGCAAGGGGAAGATCGTACTGCCGGCTACACGCGGGTGCGTTTCACGGCCACGATGCGGAGGCGGCGGTAGTCGGCGAACCAGGCGCCGTCGTGGGAGAGCTGCGGTCGCAGCCGCTCCTCCAGCAGGCGGACGATCTCGACCCGCTGCTCGGCTAGCACAGCCTCGAAGAACCGCCCCGCGAACAGCGCCAGCCAGGTGCGAAGGCCCGCCTCGCCGCCCTCCAGCCGGGTGGGGCGGTCGAAGAGCGCGGCGTAGACCGGCTCCAGCCCGTGTGCCTCGAGCAGCGCGGCGTACTCGCCGATGCTCGGGAAGTACCAGGGGAAGCGCTCCTCGGGGAGGGGATAGCCAGCCTCGGCGAGGGCCGCCAGGAGCGCGCTCGTGATGGCCTGGACGTTGCCCTTGCCGCCGAGCTCGGCGACGAAGCGACCGCCCGGCCTGAGCGCTGCAGCAATGCAGGCGGCCGCGTCCGCTGCCCTGGTGACCCAGTGGAGGGCGGCGTTGGAAAAGACGGCATCGAAGGGCTCGGCGAAGCGAAAGCTGGCCGCGTCGCCGTGGACGAACACGAGCGCGGGGTAGCTCTGTCGCGCCCGCTCGATCATGGCAGGGTCGTTGTCCATCCCGACGACCCTGGCTCCGCGTGCGGCCAGCTCGGCGGTCAGGTGACCGGTGCCGCAGCCGAGGTCGAGGATGCGCTCGCCCGGCCGGGGTGCCAGCAGGTCGACGAGGTCGCTCCCGTGCTGCCAGACGAAGGCGGCGGCTCGATCGTACAGCTCGGCGTCCCAGCCCGGCGCGGGCGCGCGCTCTCTAGGCATCGCCGATTTTCCCTCACCTGATACCACTAGGTCCTGACCATACCTAGAATACCATCGAGTTGAATGCGGCCGGCCGGTCGTCCTGATCGGGATGAGCAATTTTGTTCGAAGATTTGCCGCCATACCGATCGCGGGCGGCATGGCGAGACGCCCGCGGGCGCCCGGGATACGAGCGCCCGCGTTCGCTTGCCTGGGCACTGTGAGCCGTGTCTGGTCGCTCACCAGCCGCCGACTACGTGCGCTGCCGCAGTGCCTCCAGGACGCGAGCGGGGGTCATCGGCAGCTCGGTCAGCCGCACGCCGGCCGCGTCGGCGATGGCGTTGGCGATAGCCGCGGCAGTCGGGATCACCGGTGGTTCCCCGACGCCCTTCGCTCCAAACGGCCCGACCTCGGACAGCAGTTCCACGAGCTCGACCTGGATCGGTGGCAGGTGAGTCGCCTTGGGAAGGTCGTAGTCCATCAAAGTGGGGTTCAGCGGCTGCCCATTGTCGTCGTAGATCATGCCCTCGTGCAGTGCCCAGCCCACGCCCTGCGCCGCGCCGCCCTGGACCTGGCCGGTGACCAGCGCCGGATTGAGGGCCCGGCCGACGTCCTGGATCGCCACGAGCTCCAGCAGCTCGACCTCGCCTGTGTCCGGATCGACCCGCACGTGCGCGATCTGCCCGTTGAACCCCGGCGACTGCTGCGTGATCACCGCCCGGCCGCTGCCGTAGACCGGCGCGTACTTGCCGCCGAAGGTCATGCTGATCCCGGCGATTCGCTCCAGCGTGATGCTACGGTCGGGCACGCCGCGCACCCGCACCGCGCCGTCGACGAGCTCCAGATCCTCCGGCGCCGCTTCCAGCTCGGCCGAGGCGATCTCCAAGAGCTGGCGGCGGGCGTCTTCGGCTGCCGCCTGTACGGCCAGACCCATCGTGTAGGTCACCTTGCTGCCGCCGCTCATGCCGGCATAGGGAGCCAAATTGGAGGGAGCGGTCACCACTCGGATACGTTCCACCGGCTGGCTCAGCACCTCAGCGGCGATCATCGCCATGACCGTGTTGGTTCCGGTGATGTCCACCGAGCCGAGCGTCACGCTCAGCGTCCCGTCGATGTTGAGCCGCACGTTGGCGGCGCAGGGCTCGACGCCGCCGGGCCAGCCGCCGATCGCCACGCCGTAGCCCTCGTTGGGATCGCTCGAGCGGTTGCGCCAGATCGGGTGCTCGCGCATTCGCTCCAGTACCGTCCGCAGGCCGATCTGGGGCCAGGGGACGCCGTTCGGCTGGGGATCGCCGGTCTCCGAGGCGTTGCGGAGCCGGAACTCGAGCGGGTCCCAGCCGAGCGCGCGGGCCATCTCGTCCACCTGCTGCTCGATGGCGAAGGTGGCTTGCGGCGCGCCGGGCGCGCGGTACGCGCCGACGCCGGGCTTGTTGGTGAGCACCTCGTAGCCTTCGAGGTCGAGGTTCTCGCAACGGTAGTAGCCGCCGAGCAGCAGGAGCGCGATGTTGACCGGCGCTCCGGGGTAGGCACCGGAGTCGAAGATCACTCGTGCTTTGATGGCAGTGATCGTGCCGTCCTTGCGGGCGCCGGTCTTCAGCTCGATGACCGCGCCGGGTGCCGGGGTTGCGAGCAGGAACTCTTCCATCCGGGTCAGGGCGAGCTTGACCGGCCGGCCGGTCCGCAGTGCCAGCGCGCCGGCCAGCGGCTCGAGCAGCACGGTCTTGCCGCCGAAGCCGCCGCCGACCTCCATCGGGACCAGCGTGACCTGCTCGGGGTGTAGGCCCAGCGTGCTGGCGGTGACATTGCGCGCGTAGAACTGTCCCTGGGTGCAGGTGTAGATCGTCAGCCCGCCGGTCGGGTCGGGGACGGCCAGCGCCGCGTGCGGCTCTAGGTACGACTGGTGGACGAACGGGGTGCGGTAGGTGCGCTCGATCACCACGTCGGCCTCGGCGAAGCCGCGCTCGACATCTCCCCGGCGGAAGCGCGCCGCGTTGGTGATGTTGGCTGGCAGCCGAGCGACGTCCAGCTCCTCTCCTCCCGCGACCGTGGCATGCATGCCGGCCTCGGCCCACTCGCCCTCGAGTTCCTTCGGCCGGATGACCGGCGCATCGGGCCGCATGGCCGCGACGGGGTCGACCACAGCCGGCAGCGGCTCGTAGTCGATCCGTACCGCCTCCACCGCGTCCGCGGCGGCCTCGGCAGTCTCGGCCACCACTACGGCGACCGGCTGCCCGTAGTAGATGACCTTGTCCCGGGCGAGCATGTGCCGGGCGCGCTCGGCCGGCTCCGGGCCTTCCGGGAACAGGTCGCGCCCGGTGATCACGGCCACGACGCCGGGCAGCGAGACCGCCTGGCTGGTCTCCACGCCGAGGATGCGGGCGTGGGCGTACGGGGCGGTGACCAGCCGGGCGTGGAGCATGCCGGGCACGTGGAGATCATCGGTGTAGCGCGTCTGGCCCCGCACCTTCTGCGGCGAGTCCATGCGAGGGATCGACCGGCCGATCAGCATGGTGGTCGCTTCCATTCTCACTCCCTCCTTCGTCGCAGCCTCGCGCTGCATTGTAACGCCGGGCGGCACCGAACGCATCCTGGCGTGCTCGCCGAAGATCGACAACGCGTGCCCTGCGTCTCCGCCTCCTCACGGCCGGGGAACTGCTGCCGAGCGGGCATCGTTCGCGGCACCAGCGGGAGAGAGAGGGTAGGGGCGAATGATCATTCGCCCCTACCCCCACTCGCGAGTAGCTTGCCGCCAGCAGGCTGGGCGCTGGAGCCCGGCAGGGGAGCCGGGCGCTCAGGCCAGCGCGGGCACGCCGGCTTGTGCCAGCCGCTCGCTGAACTGCCGCTGCTCCTCCTCCAGTACCTGGCGCAATCGCACCAGGAGTTCGCCCACCTGGCCAGCTAGCAGCTCGTACACCTCGTGAGCACCTTTAGTCGGGCGGTCGTCCGACTCATCGATCATCGAGCTGAGAGCGATCAGCTTCTCGCGCACGCGGGCCGGCCCGGGTTGCGGCTTGTCGGAGTCGACCTGGACGAGCTCGCGCTCCAGCGTCTCTAGCTTCTCCTTGAACGCTTTCGCCGCCTCAGCGATCGCGTCGCTCTTGCCGGCCGCCTTCGCGCGTTCTTCCCACTCCTCTACCTGCTTGCGCAACCGGCGGATCCGGTTGACCGCGTCGTGCACCTCGCTGATCCGGTCACGGATGGCCACTTTGAGCTCGAACTGTGCCCGCAGATCCTCGTCGCTGGCTGGCAGCCGCGGATCCCTCACGACCTCGAATGGTTGCGCCAACACGGTCTCGCCAACTTTAAGCTGTACCTGGTAGCGGCCAGGCAGCGCCCGGGGGCGGACGGCGATCTCCAGTGCCTGCTCGAAGCGATCCCGCTTGGCTGGCCCTTCCAGCTTGGTGGCACCCTCGTGCCGCAGGTCCCAGACGAAACGGTTCATGCCGGCCTGGACTGGCACGCGGGGCGGCTCTTCGCTCTTGCTGGAGAATGTCCGGATCACCTTGCCCTGCTCGTCCAGGATACTCAGGGTCACCTCGTCCGCGGGCTCCTCCTTAAGGTAGTAGTGGATGATGGCGCCATCGGGCGGGTTCTTCCCCGCGTCGAGGAACTCCTCGCCATTGGTGCCCATCGGCGTCTCGCGGAGGCGGTAGGTCACGGTCACCGGGCCGGTCATCTTGTAGTTGGCGGTCTTCGGGTGCCGGTAGAAGCCGCGGCCGTAGAAGCGCCACCGCACGGTGGGGCGGGGCTGGTAGAG
>NZ_JAMSLR010000017.1 GCF_023806485.1 Thermalbibacter longus | reverse complement strand
GGCGTCGTCACCAAGATCCTGAAGTAGCGTCCAGGAGGTAGACGAGTATGTCCCGGCGCCCTGCGCAGAAGATCCGAATACGGCTGAAGTCGCACGACCACCGTATTCTCGACCAGTCGGCACGCCAGATCGTGGAGACGGCCGAGAGCACCGGCGCAAAGGTGGCGGGCCCGGTCCCGTTGCCGACCAAGATCGAGCGGTTCACGGTGATCCGCTCGCCGTTCATCGACAAGGACTCGCAGGAGCATTTCGAGATCCGCACGCACAAGCGGCTCATCGATGTGCTCGAGCCCAGCCACGCCACGATCCGGGCGCTGATGCGCCTCACGCTGCCGGCTGGGGTTGACATCGAGATCAAGCTGTAGCGGTGCGCTTGACGCGCCGGATCATGCTCTTGAGGGCAGCGAGGGCACCTGTGTCTGGAGCTGCCACCTAGACTGGGGAGAGCTGATGATCGAAGGACTACTCGGCCGCAAGCTGGGTATGACCCAAATCTTCGACGATGCGGGCCGTGCCGTGCCAGTCACGGTGCTCGAGGTGGGCCCGTGCGTCGTGACCCAGGTGAAGACGAAAGACAAGGACGGCTACGAGGCGGTCCAGCTCGGCTTCGGGCACAAGAAGCGCCTCAACAAGCCGATGCAGGGACATCTCCGGGCTTCGGGGGCACAGCCGCGCTACCTGCGCGAGGTCAAGGTCGACGATTCGGCGTCCTTCTCCGTTGGCCAGGTTCTCGACTGTACCCTGTTCGAGCCCGGCCAGCTCGTGGACGTGACCGGCTGGCGCAAGGGACGCGGTTTCCAGGGCGTCGTCAAGCGGCACGGGTTCCGCGGTGGGCCGAAGACGCACGGCCAGTCCGACCGGCTGCGTGCTCCAGGCTCGATCGGCCCGACGACGACCCCTGGACGCGTCCACAAGGGCAAGCGCATGGCTGGCCGGATGGGCGTGCAGCGGGTGACCGTCCAGAATCTGCACGTGATGCGAGTCGATCCCAGCCGGAATGTGGTGCTGGTCAGGGGCGCGGTCCCGGGCGCTAACGGCGGCTTGGTGATCGTGCGTCATGCGGTCAAGCAGCGCAAGCGCGCCGCGGCGACCACGGCGTGAGAGGGAGGCGAGCGGTGCAGGTTGCGGTGTTTGATCTTCAGGGCCAGCAGGTCGGGCAGATCGAGCTCGCGGACTCCGTCTTCGGGATCCAGCCGCACGTGCCGGTGATGCACCAGGCGTTGGTGCGGCAGCTTGCCAATGCCCGAGCCGGAACGCACGATACGAAGACGCGGGGCGAGGTCCGGGGCGGCGGTCGGAAGCCGTGGCGTCAGAAAGGCACCGGCCGTGCCCGGCAGGGAAGTATCCGGGCTCCCCACTGGAAGGGCGGTGGGGTGGTCTGGGGGCCGCACCCGCGCAAGTACACGAAGGACATGCCGAAGAAGATGCGGCGCCTGGCGATTCGCTCCGTCCTCTCCGCGAAGCAGCGCGAGAACCAGATCGTGGTGGTCGAGGGGCTGAGCGAGATCGAACCGCGCACGAAGGCGATGAAAGCGGTGCTGAGCAGGCTGCCGCTCAGCGACGCGCGTTCGACGATCGTCGTGGTGGATCGGCCGCGCGACAATGTCTACCGGAGTGCCGGCAACCTCGAGAACGTCAAGGTGCTCATGGCGCAGTACATGAACGTCCGCGATGGGCTGAAGTACGAGCGGATGATCCTGATGCGCGAAGCGGTAGATGAGATCCATCGGCTCTGGGCACAGGAGGGACAGTAGCCATGGACTACCAGGACATTCTCCGGCGCCCCCTCATCACCGAGAAGAATACGCGCATCATGGAGATGAACCAGTACACCTTCGAGGTGGCGCCGGACGCCAACAAGATCCAGATCAAAGAGGCGGTCGAGCGGACGTTCAACGTCAAGGTCAAGAAGGTCAACACGATGAACGTCCGGGGCAAGCCTCGACGCCGGATCCGCCGGCGTGGGCGCTTGCCCGTCATGGGCCGCGAGGCATCGTGGAAGAAGGCGATCGTGACCCTGGAACCCGGCTATACGATCGACCTGTTCAGCCAGCTCTGAGGCCGGGTCTGGAGAGAGAGCGAGACGATGCCGGTTAAGAAGTACAAGCCAACCTCGCCGGGGCGCCGCAATATGTCGGTGCTCACGTTCGAGGAGATTACGAAGAAGGAGCCCGAGAAGAGCCTGCTCGAACCGCTCAAGAAGAACGCGGGCCGCAACAATCAGGGTCGGATCACCGTGCGTCACCGGGGGGGCGGGAACAAGCGCTTCTACCGGCGTATCGACTTCAAGCGGAACAAGCACGGCATCCAGGCCAAAGTCGCTGCGATCGAGTACGATCCCAACCGGAGCGCATTCATCGCGCTGCTGCACTACCGTGACGGCGAGAAGCGGTACATCCTTGCGCCGCTTGGGCTCAAGGTGGGTGATGTAGTAGAATCAGGGCCGAATGCGCCGGTGCGCGTCGGTAACGCGTTGCCGCTGGCGAACATACCGCTCGGTACACAGATCCACAATATCGAGCTTTATCCAGGCCGCGGCGGGCAACTCGTCCGGGCGGCCGGAGCGGCGGCACAGCTCCTGGCCAAGCAGGACGAGTACGCCCAGATCCGCATGCCATCAGGCGAAGTGCGGATGGTGCGGCTCGAGTGCATGGCGACGATCGGCCAGGTCGGCAACGTGGACCACGCCAACGTGCGAATCGGGAAGGCGGGCCGGAAGCGGCACATGGGCTGGCGTCCGGTGGTGCGCGGCTCGGCGATGACGCCGCGCGATCACCCGCACGGTGGTGGCGAAGGCAAGGCGCCGGCCGGAATGCCGCCGAAGACGCCGTGGGGCAAGCCCGCCCTCGGGTATCGGACACGGCGCAACAAGAAGACGGATAAGTTCATCGTGCGACGCCGCTATGAAGGTCGCTCGTAGCCGGTGCTGAGACGGGAGGCAGGCGAACGTGGGACGGTCGTCGAAGAAGGGACCGTACATCGATCAGAAACTGAAGAAGAAGATCGATGAACTGAACCGCACCGGCGAACGACGGGTGATCCGCACGTGGGCGCGCGATTCGACCATCTTCCCGGAGATGGTCGGGCACACCGTCGCGGTCCATGACGGCCGGCGACATGTGCCGATCTTCATCACCGAGCAGATGGTCGGCCACAAGCTCGGAGAGTTCGCGCCGACGCGGACGTTCCGTGGTCATGGCAAGGATGCCGAGCGGACGACGCGGCGCCGGTAGCGATGCAGCCTGAGGGAGACGGTGACGAGCGATGGAAGTGACGGCTAAGGTCCGCGAAATCCGGGTCTCACCGCGGAAGGCCCGTCTGGTGATCGACGCGGTGCGCGGGAAGCCGCTGACCGAAGCGATGGCGATCTTGCGCTTCCTGCCCCAGAAGTCGGCCCCGGTCGTGCTCAAGCTGCTCAAGTCTGCGGCGGCCAACGCGGAGCACAACTATGATCTGGATCCGTCGCAGATGTACATCAAGCGCATCTACGCCGATGACGGGCCGCGCTACAAGCGCTGGCAACCACGGGCCCGCGGCCGCGTGGGGCGGAAGTGGCACCGAACCACTCACATCACCGTCGTCCTCGACGAGATGCAGAAGGGGGCCTAGCTTGGGCAGGAAAGTTCATCCCATCGGCTTCCGGCTCGGCATCGTCCATGATTGGAAGTCGAAGTGGTTCGCCGAAAAGGACCGGCATTATCGCGATCAGCTCCATGAGGATCTGGAGATCCGGAACCTGATCAATCAGGAGCTGGCGCGTGGCGGCATCTCGCGCATCGAGATCCAGCGTGCGGTGAACCGGGTAGACGTCACGATCCATACGTCGAAGCCGGGCGTCGTCATCGGCAAGCAGGGTGCGAACGTGGAGCGGCTGCGCCAGCTCCTCGAGGCGAAGGTGGGCAAGAAGGTCCACCTGAATATCCAGGAAGTGCGCAAGCCAGAGCTGGATGCCCAGCTCGTCGCCGAGAGCATCGCCGAGCAAATCACCCGCCGCGTCTCCTACCGGCGCGCGATGAAGCATGCCGCGGCGCAGGCGATGCGCGCGGGGGCGAAGGGCGTCAAGATCAAGGTTAAGGGGCGCCTGGGCGGTGCCGAAATGAAGCGCGCGGTCACCGAGATGGTCGGGCGTGTGCCCTTGCAGACCCTACGAGCGAACATCGACTACGCGCAGGTGCACGCGCCGACGACCTACGGCCAGATCGGCGTCAAGGTGTGGATCTACCACGGCGACGTGCTGCCGGAGAAGCGTGGCGTTCCGGAGGCTGTCGAGGCCGTCGCTGTGGCTGATTAGGATGGACGGGTGCGACGATGTTGATGCCGAGGCGGGTAAAGCACCGCAAGCACCATCGCTACCGAACACGAGGAATTGCCACTCGCGGCAACACGGTCGTGTTCGGGGAGTATGGAATCCAGGCCCTGGAGCCGGCCTACGTCACGGCGCGCCAGATCGAGGCGGCCCGCCGCGCGATTACGAACGCGGTCCGGCGTGGTGGAAAGGTCTGGATTCGCATCTTCCCGGACAAGCCGGTAACCAAGAAGCCGGCGGAGACGCGGATGGGGAGCGGCAAGGGCAACCCTGAGTACTGGATGGAAGTGGTGAAGCCTGGCCGCATCCTGTTCGAGCTGGCGGGGGTTCGCGAGGATCTCGCCGTAGAGGCGCTGACCAGAGCGATCTTCAAACTGCCGTGCAAGTGCCGCATCGTGAAGCGCGAAACGGCCGTGGAAGCCGCGACCGCGCCAGAAGCCTAGCCGGAAGTGGGAGGAGTTGCCGTGAAGCCGGCTGAAATCCGTGCGCTCTCGAATGAGGAGCTCCAGCGCAGGCTCGACGAGCTGCGCTCGGAGTGGCGTGACCTGCGCTTCGATGCCGCCCTAGGCCGGCTGGCGAACCCGATGCGGATCCGGCAGATTCGCAAGGATATTGCCCGAATCTACACGATCCTCACGGAGCGTGAGCGGCAGGCACTGGCGGAGCAGGGCCTGCTGCCGCCACCCAAGCTCACGCGCCGCGAGCGGAAGAAGCGCAAGGCCCGCCAGATGCGGCAGCAGTCGTAGGTGGTGAGACGCATGGAAGCACGTGTTGAGACTTCGACCCAGGGGCGACCCAAGCGCCGGCTGACCAAGGTCGGTCGGGTGGTGTCGGACAAGATGGACAAGACGGTCGTGGTGGCCGTCGACTATTTCCGCCGTCACCCGATCTACAAGAAGACGGTGCGGCGCACGAGCAAGTTCAAGGCGCACGATGAGCACAACCTGTGCCGGATCGGAGACCTCGTGTTGATCGAGGAGACCCGGCCGCTCAGCAAGACCAAGCGCTGGATCGTGCGCCAGATCCTCGAGCGAGCGACGCCCGAGGTCGCTGCCGAGATCGCTGAAGAGGAACAGGGAGAGGAGGAGGCGACGTCATGATCCAGCCGCACACTCGTCTCGTCGTCGCCGACAACACCGGCGCCAAGGAGATCATGTGCATCCGCGTGCTGGGTGGCTCGGCGAAGAAGTATGCGACAGTAGGCGACATCATCGTCGCCTCGGTCAAGTCAGCCCAGCCGCACGCCAGCGTGAAGAAGGGCGATGTGGTCCGAGCGGTCGTGGTGCGTACCGCGCAGGGCTACCGGCGAGCGGACGGCTCGCACATCAAGTTCGACGACAACGCGGCCGTCCTGATCACGCCGCAGGGTACCCCGCGGGGGACGCGCATCTTCGGCCCGGTTGCCCGGGAACTGCGCGAGCGCCAGTTCATGCGCATCATCTCGTTGGCGCCGGAAGTGCTGTAAGGGGGCGGTGCCGATGGCGGAGAAGATCGTGACCGGAGACGAGGTCATCGTCCTCCGGGGCAAGGATCGGGGCGCGCGCGGGCGCGTGCGACGGAATCTGCCCCGCGAGGACCGGGTCATCGTCGAGGGGGTCAACATCGTCAAGAAGCACCAGCGGGCCATCCCCGGTGTGCGGCAAGCCGGGATCATCGAGATGGAGGCACCGATCCATGTCTCCAAGGTGATGCTGCTCTGCCCGCACTGTGGCAAGCCGACGCGGGTCGGCTTCCGCATCACCGAGGGTGGCCAGAAGGTTCGTTATTGCAAGAAGTGCGATGCGGTGATCGAGAAGCCAGTGCCCACCAAGGCACGCTCGTGACAGGGCTGGGGCAGGTATGGGAGCAGAGGTCAAGGAGCGAGTCGAGCCCAGGTTGAAGAAGCTCTACCGCGAAGAGGTGGTGCCCAAGCTGATGGAGGAGTTCGGCTACCGGCACATCTTCGAAGTGCCGAAGCTGGAGAAGATTGTCCTCAACATCGGCCTGGGTGAGGCGGTCAGCAACCCGCGGGCGATCGATGCCGCAATGAACGATCTGGCAGCGATCAGCGGTCAGCGGCCGGTCGTGACGAAGGCACGAAAATCGATCGCGGCGTTCCGGTTGCGCAAGGGCATGCCGATCGGGGTGATGGTGACGCTGCGTGGCAATCGCATGTACGATTTCCTGGATCGGCTGATCTCGATCGCGCTACCGCGCATCCGGGATTTCCGCGGGCTCTCGCCGCGCTCCTTCGATGGACGCGGGAACTATACGCTTGGACTGCGCGAGCAACTGGCTTTCCCAGAAGTCGACTACGACAAGATCGACCGCGTGCGCGGGCTGGAGGTAAGCATCGTGACCACAGCCCGTACGGATGAGGAAGGGCGACGCCTGCTGGAACTGCTGGGGATGCCCTTCCGCAGCTAGACTCGACCTGGAGGAGCGATGGCGAAGAAGTCGAAGATCGTCAAGGCGATGAAGCCACAGAAGTACGCAGTGCGGCAACATAACCGCTGCAAGCTCTGTGGCCGGCCGCGGGCGTACATCCGCAAGTTCGGCGTCTGCCGGATCTGCTTCCGGCAACTGGCCCTCCAGGGACTGTTGC
This sequence comes from Thermalbibacter longus, assembly GCF_023806485.1. GTDB lineage: Bacteria > Chloroflexota > Chloroflexia > Thermomicrobiales > Thermomicrobiaceae > Thermalbibacter > Thermalbibacter longus. Next base: position 48,345 of record NZ_JAMSLR010000017.1, on the reverse strand, counting down.
CCGGGGTCAAGAAGGCGAGCTGGTAAGCGTGGTCGGCAAGCGGTTGAGCGGAGCGAGGCAGACTGGGCGATGACGATTACAGATCCGATCGGGGACATGGTCACGAGGATCCGGAACGCCGGGATGGGGCGCAAGCAAGAGACGAGCATGCGCGCCTCGCGCATCCTGATCGAGATTGCCCGGATCCTCAAGGAAGAAGGCTATATCGAGGACTATTCCGTCGAGCCTGCCGAGCCACGGCCAATTTTGAAGATTCGGCTGAAGTACACGCCGGATCGCCGCCATGCGATCCGAGAGATCAAGCGGGTTTCCAAGCCGGGTCTGCGCATCTATGCCGGTAAGGACCGGCTACCGCGAGTGAAGAATGGGCTCGGCATCGCGATCGTCTCGACCTCACAAGGGGTAATGAGTGACGTCGAGGCCCGGCGCCGTGGCATTGGCGGCGAGGTGCTCTGCACCGTCTTCTGACGGTCCGACCAACGCCGGGACGGGAGGTTGCTGGCATGTCACGTATCGGGAAGCGACCAATTCCGATCCCCTCTGGGGTCGAGGTAAGCGTGGAGTCCGGGCTGGTCCGGGTGAAGGGGCCGAAGGGCGAGCTCGAGCTCCGGATCGATCCGGAGATGATCGTCACGCGGGAGAACGGCACGCTGCACGTCCAGCGGCCGTCCGAGGAACGACGCCACAAGCAGTTGCATGGCCTCTACCGGACGCTGATCGCGAACATGGTGCAGGGCGTCACCGAAGGCTACCGCAAGGATCTCGAGATCCAGGGGGTCGGGTACCGTGCCGCGCTGGAGGGGAAGACCCTGGTGTTGAACGTCGGGTTCTCTCATCCAGTGCGCATTGACCCACCAGCCGGGATTAGCTTCGTTCTCGATTCTCCTACTCGGATCGGTGTGGTGGGGATCGACAAGCAGCTCGTCGGCGAGATTGCGGCGCAGATCCGCCGCGTGCGTCCGCCTGAGCCGTACAAGGGCAAGGGCATTCGATACCTGGGTGAGCAGATCCGGCGCAAGGCCGGGAAGGCCGGGAAGGCCAGGAAGTAGAGAAGTGGGAGCTCGAAAGGGCCCTGCCGATTCGAAGGGATCGGCAGTGCCGGGATCGAGTGACCAGTAGCTTCTCAGGAGGTTCGATCGGCTATGCGGTTTCAGTACAAGCGACAGCTCTCGCCACGCGAGCGGCGCCACTTGCGGGTGCGCGCCAAGGTGTCAGGGACGCCCGAGCGACCGCGACTGAACGTGTTTCGCAGTAACGAGCACATCTATGCCCAGATTATCGACGACACCAGCGGGCGCACCCTGGTGGCCGCCTCTACCCTGGAGCAGGAAGTGCGCGAGCGTTTCCCGGAAGAGCACCCGAAGGTGGCGGAGGCGCGCGTGGTGGGTCAGGTTATCGGTGAGCGAGCCAGGGCCAAGGGAATCACCCGGATCGTCTTCGATCGCGGCGGCTATAAGTACCATGGACGAGTCAAGGCACTGGCCGACGGGGCCCGGGAGGCGGGCCTCGAATTCTAGCGGAGCGAGGTGATCGCAGGTGAGTGCGCAAGCCATTTTGAGGCGATCGCGTCTTGTCTCCCCTGACCAGGTGGGAGAGCTGCGCGAGCGCGTCGTACAGATCAACCGTGTCGCCAAGGTCGTGCAGGGCGGACGCCGCTTCCACTTCAGCAGCGTCGTCGTCATCGGCGATGGCGAGGGCCATGTCGGGGTGGGGATCGGCAAGGCCGGTGAGGTGCCGGACTCGATCCGCAAGGCGGTCGAGAATGCGAAGAAGCGACTGATCCGGGTGCCGCTCGACCAGCGGACGATTCCGCACGAGGTCGAGGTGAAGTTCAAGGCGACCCGGGTGATCATGAAGCCGGCCGCGCCGGGCACGGGCGTGATCGCCGGCGCCGGTGTGCGCGCCGTTGCCGAAGCAGCCGGTATTCGCGATCTCATCGCCAAGACTCACGGGAGCAACAATCCGGTCAACGTGACGCAGGCGGCACTGCTGGCTCTGAGCCAGCTAGAATCAGCTGAGGACGTCGCGCGGCGCCGGTCGATCCCGGTCGAGCGCATGCGGGCGAGGAGGCGGGCGAAGAGCGATGAGCAGTAGCAAGATGCTGAGAATCACGTACGTCAAGAGCGCGATCGGTTATCGGCAGGAGCAGCGGGATACTCTCCGTTCGCTCGGCCTGCGTCGCCTGCACCAGACCGTCGAGAAACCGGACACGCCCTCGATTCGTGGCATGGTGAACAAGGTGCGACATCTCGTGCGCGTCGAGGAGATCGTGCCTGAGGAGACCCCGGCGCGTCGGGGTCGGACGAGGACTTCGCAGAAGGGTGCGGAGCATGAAGCTGCATGACCTGAAACCCGCTCCGGGCTCGCGCAAGCCCAAGACCCGCGTCGGGCGGGGGATCGCGGCCGGCAAGGGCAAGACTGCTGGGCGCGGCACCAAAGGCCAGAAGGCGCGGGGGAAGGTGCGCCCGGGCTTCGAGGGCGGACAGAACCCGCTGTACCTCCGGCTCGGCTACCGGCGCGGGTTCACGAACATCTTCAAGACCGTCTTCGAGGTGGTCAACGTCGGCCGGCTCAACGAGCTGGAGGTCGATGGGCCGATCACGCCCGAGCTGCTCTACGAGTTGCGCATCGTGCGCGACGAGAAGCTGCCGGTGAAGATCCTGGGTGACGGAGACGTGACCCGGCCGCTTCACGTGCGCGCCCACAAGTTCTCCGTCACCGCCCGCGAGAAGATCGAGGCGGCCGGCGGAACGGTGGAGGTCATCGAGTAATGCTGCAGGCCGTCATCAACGCCTTCAAGATCCCCGATCTTCGGCAGAAGATGCTGTTCACCCTCGGGATACTGGCGATCTTCCGCTTCGTGGCGACGATCCCGGTTCCCGGCGTGGATCAGGAGGCGCTGCGGCAACTTCTCGAGTCGAACCAGCTCCTCGGCATCCTCAACCTCTTTTCGGGTAGCACCTTGACGAACTTCTCGATCGTCGCGATGGGCGTCTACCCCTACATCACTGCGTCGATCATCATGCAGCTCTTGACTCCGGTGATCCCCCGGCTCACCGAGCTCTCCAAGGAGGGGAACATCGGCCGGGCCAAGATCAACCAGTACACCCACTGGCTGACTGTCCCTATCGCGTTGCTCCAGGGGTACGGGCAGGCTGCGCTGATGGCCCAGGCCGGTGTCCTGCGCGACTTCGGCCTGTTCGATTCAGTGACCGCGCTCCGCAGCGTGGCGCTGTTGCTCACTATGACGGCCGGCACCGTCTTCCTCGTCTGGCTCGGCGAGCTGATCACTGAAAACGGGATCGGGAACGGCGTATCGATCATCATCTTCGGTGGAATCGTCGCCAGCTTGCCCAGTTCGGTGGGCAACCTCTTGACCGGCGGAACGCTCACGCAGAACCTGATCGGGACAGTGACCTTCCTCGCGATCGGCCTGCTCACGATCGTCGGCATCGTGCTGATCAACGAGGGGCAGCGGCGCATCCCGGTACAGCACGCGCGGCGCGTGCGCCGAGGCCGGGTGTACGGCGGTGGCACGACGTTCATCCCGCTCAAGGTGAACTCCGCAGGGATGATCCCCTTGATCTTCGCCATCAGTATTCTGGTGCTGCCAGGTATGATCGCGAACTTCCTCACCACTTCGGAGCGCCCCTGGCTGCGCGATCTGGCCGGCGGCATCGCCGCGGTCTTCAACCCCAACAGCGCACCATATCAGATCGCATACTTCGTGCTCGTCGTCGCCTTCACCTACTTTTACACCATGATCCTGTTCCAGCAGCAGAACATCGCTGAGACGCTCCAGCGTCAGGGAGCCTTCATCCCCGGTATCCGCCCGGGTCGCAATACCGATCAGTACCTGACTCACGTGCTGATGCGCATTACGCTAGTCGGCGCTCTCTTCCTGGGCCTCGTGGCAGTCTTGCCGTACATTGCCGCCAAGATAACCGGCGTGACGGTGCTCTTCCTGAGCTCTACATCGCTCCTGATCGTAGTCGGTGTCGCTATCGATACCATGCGGCAGCTCGAGGCCCAGTTGATGATGCGGAACTACGAGGGGTTCATCCGCTAAGAGGCACGCATGGGGAGTAACCGGACGCACGTTCTCATCATCGGGCCCCAGGGATCGGGCAAGGGAACACAAGCGGCCGTGGTTGCCCCGCAACTCGGGCTCGTGCATGTCGCGACCGGCGATCTCTTCCGCGCGCTGATGGCGAGCGACAATGAGCTCGCCCGTGAGGTGCGGTCGTATTACGACCGAGGGGCGCTGGTGCCGGACGACCTAACGGTACGCGTCCTCGTAGCGAGGCTGGATGAGCTCGATCGCCAGCAGCCAGACTATCGAGGTGTTCTTCTGGACGGCTTTCCGCGCAACAGGGCCCAAGCGGAGGCGCTCGATCGCGTACTGCGCGAGCGAGGCGATAATCTCGTCGCGGTGATCCATTTGGTGGTGCCGCGCGAGGCGCTCATCGAGCGGTTGAGCGGCCGGCTGGTGTGCCAGCAGTGTGGCGCGACCTATCACCGCGTTTTCAATCCCCCGCGCCAGGAGGGAATCTGCGACCGCTGCGGCGGGCCGCTCATCCAGCGTAGCGATGACACGCCGGAGGCGATCGCCCGCCGGCTCGATATCTATGAGGAACAGACCGCGCCGTTGCTCGAGTACTACCGCCAGCGAGGGCTTCTGGTCGACATCGACGGCGACAGGCCGATCGAGGAGGTCAGCCAGTCGATTCTCGCTGCCCTGGTCTCCCGACTGGGAGCGTGACGATGCCCGTCACGCTCAAGTCGGCGCGCGAGATCGAGCTGATGCGCGCTGCGGGCCGGATCGCCGCGACCGTGCTCGACGAGCTCAGGGCGGTGGCTCGGCCGGGTGTCACGACAGGAGAGCTGGACGCGCTGGCATGCGAGCGAATCCGCGAGCTGGGTGGCCGGCCGGCATTTCTGGGCTATCGGGGCTATCCTGCGTGCATCTGCACCTCGGTGAACGAGCAGGTGCTGCACGGCATCCCGGGGAAGCGTGTACTGCGCGACGGCGACCTGCTCTCGCTCGATGTCGGCGTGGAGTACCGAGGGCTCTACGTCGATGCGGCGGTCTCGTTCGTCGTCGGCTCCCCTAATTCGCTAGCTCAACGACTGGTGGCCGCGGCGGAGGGCGCATTTCGCGCCGCGTTGGCGGTGGCCTACCCGGGCCGACGACTAAGTGATCTCGGCGCAGCCATCGAGGCCTACGTTAGGGCGCAGGGATTTAGCGTGATCACCGGCTACTCGGGTCATGGTGTCGGTCTGGATCTCCATGAGGAGCCGTCGGTTCCAAACACGGGCCCGGCTGGGCGCGGGATACGCCTGCGGCCTGGCATGACGCTGGCGGTGGAGCCGATGTTGAGTGCCGGTGGCCCCGAGACCGTCGTGGCGGACGATGGCTGGACGGTGTCGACGCGGGACGGGAGTCTGACCGCGCACTACGAGCACACTATCTGGATCGGCTCGGAAGGGCCGGTGATCTTGACGGCACGCTGATCGGCCCTATGGTATACTGTATCTTTGTGATGCGTGCGAGCGATCGCGCGTGATCGAGGTGTCGTGTGCCGAAGAAGGATGTCATCGAGGTCGAGGGAACGGTGACCGAGGCGCTGCCGAACGCGATGTTTCGGGTGGAGCTGGACAACGGTCACGAGGTCCTGGCTCATGTCTCCGGGCGCCTCAGGATGAATTTCATCCGGATCCTTCCTGGGGATCGGGTCAGGATCGAGCTGTCACCGTACGACCTCACCCGTGGGCGGATCACCTACCGCCTGCGTGGCTGATCCGGATGAGACGAGAGCGAAGCACGGGGAGGGTGAGACGTCGTGAAGGTAGCGGCATCGGTTAAGCGGCGTTGCGACAAGTGCCGGATCATCCGTCGCCGTGGGGTCGTGCGGGTCATCTGCTCGAACCCGAAGCATAAGCAGCGGCAAGGTTAGGAGCTGGCGGGCATGGCGCGGATCGCAGGAGTTGATCTGCCCAGGGACAAGCGCGTCGAGGTCGCGCTGACCTACATCTACGGTATCGGATTGCCGACCTCGAAGAAGATCCTGGCTCGCACCGGAATTAGCCCGGACACGCGGGTCAAGGATCTTACCGACGATGAGGTGCAGCGCCTTCGTGACGTCATCGAGAAGGAGATGGTGGTCGAAGGCGATCTGCGCCGCGAGGTCAGCATGAACATCAAGCGGCTGATCGACATCGGTTGCTACCGGGGGCTACGGCACCGTCGTGGCCTGCCGGTACGCGGCCAGCGGACGCGCACCAATGCCCGCACACGCAAGGGGCCGCGCCCGCGGATCGGTGGTACCAAGCGGGCCCGGCAGGGGGCTTCGTGACGCGCTCTCCTCGGTGACTCGTATCGAATGTCGTCGTGTAATTCGGGGTGAAGACGGGGAGGACCTGAGCAGATGGCAGAGCGACGGCGCGGCGCTGGACGCACGAGAGGGCGACTGCGCAGGCGAGAGCGAAAGAACATCCCGCGTGGGCGAGCGTACGTCCAGGCGACGTTCAACAATACGATCGTGACCCTGACCGATCCGAACGGCAACGTGATCGCCTGGGCGAGCGCGGGTTCTTCTGGCTTCAAGGGCTCTCGCAAGAGCACGCCGTACGCGGCTCAAGTAGCTGCGGAGAGCGCAGCCCGTAAGGGGATGGAGCACGGCCTGCGCCAGGTGGACGTCTACGTGAAGGGGCCAGGGGCGGGGCGTGAGATGGCCATCCGCTCGCTCCAGGCTGCCGGGCTGCAAGTCCTCTCGATCACCGACGTGACCCCGGTACCGCATAACGGGTGCCGGCCACCGAAGCGGCGTCGCACGTAGCCCATCGATTCAGGAGCGCATACACATCGCCCAGCGTGGCGAGGGAGGTTGAATGGGACGCTATACCGGACCAGTGTGCCGGCTGTGCCGACGAGAGGGCATGAAGCTCTACCTCAAGGGCGAGCGCTGTCTCGGCCCGAAGTGCCCGATCGTGAAGCGACAGCCCAACAGGAACTACCCGCCGGGCCAGCACGGCCAGAAGCGGACTCGACGCCCGTCGGAATACGCGCTGCAGCTCCGTGAGAAGCAGCGCCTGAAGCGGCTCTACGGCATCCTGGAGCGGCAGTTCCGCCGGCATTTCGAGGAGGCGGAGCGTCGACCGGGCCTGACCGGCGAGAACCTGCTCCAGATCCTGGAGCGGCGACTGGACAACGTGGTCTACCGGCTCGGCTTTGCCGACTCCCGCCGGCAGGCCCGCCAGCTCGTCACGCATGGACACTTCCTGGTCAATGGCCGCAAGACCGATATTCCGTCCTACCTGGTACGCCCGGGCGACATCATCGCCGTGCGGCCGCAGAGCCGTGAGCGTGAGTACTTCAAGGTGGTGCAGGAGACTGCCCAGTCGAAGCCGGTGCCGGCCTGGCTCACGCGCGACCTGGAGACGATGAGCGGCCGGGTCGTCAGCTTGCCGGCGGCCGACCAGATCGACATTCCGGCGATCAATACGCAGCTCGTCGTCGAGTACTACAGCCGCCGCTAGTCCGATGGCGACTGACGTGCGGCGATCGAACGAGCTCGGGAGGCTGTGAAGCGTGCTGGACTTTGCCCGACCTCGCGTCAAGCAGACACATGGCGCGCCCACATACGGGCGCTTCGTCATCGAACCACTCGATCCTGGCTATGGAACCACGCTCGGGAACGCCCTGCGCAGGATTCTGCTGCGCTCGTTGCCGGGTGCGGCGATCACGCGTGTCCGGATCGCCGACGTCTGGCACGAGTTCTCGGCGATCGAGGGCGTTCGCGAGGACGTGACCGAGATCGTGCTCAATCTCAAAGGAGTGCGCCTTAGAGCGGTTACCGATTTCCGTGAAGCGCGCGCGACGCTGTTCGCTCAAGGTGAGGGCGTGGTTCGTGCCGGGGATATCGACTGGCCGAGCGAGGTGGAAGTCGTGAACCCCGAGCATGTCATCGCGACCCTCGACCACGCCGATGCGCGGTTGGAGATGGATCTCGTCATCGGCCGTGGCCGTGGCTACCTGCCGGCCGAGGCTCAGGAGATCTACTCGCTCGGTGAGATCCCGATCGATGCGCTCTTCACGCCGATCGTCAAGGTCAACTACGTCGTGGAGCATACGCGTGTTGGCCAGATGACCGATTACGATCGGTTGATTATCGAGGTCGTCACTGACGGCACCATCGACCCGGCCGATGCGCTCAGCGAGGCAGCGCGTATCCTCGTCGACCATGCCAGCATCATCGCCGAGTTCGAGCGCGAGGGTGTCGCCGAGGAGATCGAGGGCGAGGCTGCCGTTCCGGTCGAAGACAATCGCTTGCTCTCGGAGCTCGGTCTGTCGCAGCGTGTCCTGAACGCGTTGCGCGCTCGGGGTATCGAACGAGTCGCGCAGGTACTGGCACTTCGACCGGAACAGTTGCTGGGGATCCGGAATTTTGGCCCGCGAGCGCTCCAGGAGCTGCGGGATAAGCTCGCTGAGTTCGGCTACACCGAGGGGCCGCTGTTTGCCGATGCGGCCGGTACGCCAGCGGCTGAATTCGGAGAAGCGGAGGAGACCGAGGCGGCGAGCCCGCTGGAACAGGACGAGGAGGCCTGACGCATGCGGCACCGGAAAGCCGGGCGGAAGTTCAACCGGAACACGAACCAGCGAAAGGCGCTCTTCCGCAACTTGGCGGTCTCGTTGATCCTGCACGAGCGGATCAGGACAACGGAGGCGAAGGCGAAGACGATTCGCCCGATCGTCGAGCGGCTGGTCACGCTCGCGCGCGAGGATACGGAACACCATCGCCGCCTGGCCATGGCACGCCTGGCCGATGAGCGCGCTGTGGCAAAGCTGTTCGACGTTATCGCGCCGCGCTTCGAGGGGCAGCCCGGAGGCTACACCCGGATTTACAAGCTCGGTCCACGCCGGGGCGATGGCGCGGCGATGGCCTTGATCGAGTTCGTGGCCTAGTACGGGCGTGTGGGCGGCGGTAGCCGTGGGATGGGAGCTCAGCTCTTCCGAATCGACTTCGGCTACGATGGGACCGAGTTCGCCGGCTCCCAGCGGCAACCCGGCCGCCGAACCGTGCAGGGCGTTCTCGAAGAGGCTCTGGGCCGGCTTACCGGCGGTCCAGTCACTCTCGTCCTGGCTGGCCGAACCGATCGCGGCGTGCATGCCGTGGGGCAGGTGGCCAGCGGCGAGCTGGCCTGGAAGCGTGGCCCGGAAGAGCTGGCTCGGGCGCTCAACGCGGTGCTGCCCGATGACGTGGTGGTCTACCGGGTTCAGCCCGTACCGCCCGGCTTCAATGCCCGCCGCTCGGCCCGCTATCGGGAGTACCGCTACCGTATCTGGTCGGGGCACGCCCCGCCGCTCCTGCTCCGGCGCTACGCCTGGCGTGTGTGCGCATCGCTCGATGTGGAGGCGATGCAAGCAGCAGCGGCGGTACTGGTGGGTACCCGCGACTTGCGCTCGTTCGCCGGGAAGGGGCTCGGGATCCCGGGATCGGGAAAGCGAAGTGTGCGCACAATCACCGTGGCGCGCTGGCGCCCGCTCGAGCAGTCGATCGATCGAGTCGATCGTGGCGCGCGCCTCCTGGAGTTTCAGATCGGCGCAGACGCGTTCCTCCCGCACATGGTGCGGAACATTGTGGGCGCGATGGTGGCTGTGGGCACAGGGGAACGAACTCCGGATTGGCTCGGCGAGTTGCTGGAGGCCCGGGATCGACGCCTGGCGCCACCTCCGGCGCCGCCGCAGGGATTGGTACTGTGGCGCGTGGCCTATTCTGGCGAGGAGCTCGACGAGCGTCCGCCTGAGCCAGGGCACAATCCGGTAAGCTACGGCAGGGGAGAGACATATGGGAGTCAAGCCGAAGAAGAGAGCCAAAATTCAGCGCACCTACGTCGCGAAGCCAGGTGAGGTCGAGCGCAAGTGGTACCTGATCGATGCCGAGGGGAAGACCCTCGGACGCCTGGCGACGCAGATCGCTGTGCTCCTCCGTGGCAAGCACAAGCCGGCGTTCACCCCGCACATCGATGTGGGTGACTTCGTCATCGTGATCAACGCGGATAAGGTGCGGGTAACTGGCACCAAGAACGTCGACAAGATCTACTACCGTCACTCCGGCTATCCCGGCGGGCTCAAGGCGACCACGTTCCGCGACCTGATCGCCAAGCATCCCACCCGCCCGATCGAGCTGGCCGTCCGAAGGATGTTGCCCAAGGGGCCGCTCGGCCGGCAGCAGTTCAAGAAGCTCAAGGTGTATGCGGGGCCGAACCATCCGCATGCGGCGCAGCGGCCCGAAGTGTTGAACATCGAGGCGTAGGGAGGTCGAGCACACCGTGGTGGAAGCGAGAGCAGCGCAGCAGACGCAGCGACCCAAAGAGCGTTACTACTACGGCGTGGGGCGCCGGAAGACCTCGGTCGCGCGGGTACGGCTCTACCCCGGTAGCGGCCGCTTCGTGATCAACAACCGCCCAGCGGAGGAGTACTTCGGTGGCCGCGAGCTGTATCGCGTGATGATCGCGGAACCGCTCCGGCTCACGAACCTGCTGGATCAGTTCGAGGTGCGTGCCCGTGTCGTCGGTGGCGGCCTCTCTGGCCAGGCTGGGGCGGTGCGCCATGGCATCGCCCGGGCGCTGCTCCGCTTCAACGAGGAGCTGAAGCCGGTTCTGCGCCGTGCCGGCCTGCTTACTCGAGACCCACGCGTTAAGGAGCGCAAGAAGCCAGGGCTCAAGCGAGCGCGCAAGGCGCCGCAGTACACCAAGCGGTAGCACGCTTCCCGCGCCGGGTAAAGGGAAAACTCGAGAAGATCGACTCTGCGCCGGGAGAAACCGTCCTCCCGGCGCATACCGTACCTGCTACCCGGACTCCCGGCTCCGCTGGCTCGAGCCCGGCGGCACCCCACCGGCCGTTGCTTGTCCGATGTGCCTGCAGAACGTGATCGCGTCCCGAAGCTGCTCGATCACGCGCGACGGCCGTGGAACCCCGAATGCCAGCGGGCTCAGTTCTAGAGTCACGAAGCCGGCGTAATGCCGCTGTTCCAGAAGCCGGAGCAGCGGCGCGAGCGGCAGGCTTCCCCGGCCTGGAAGCCGGTGATCACGCAGAAGCGAATTTGCCAAGCTCAGGTAAAAGTCTCGCTCTACCGCATCGCTCAGGTGCACATTCGCGAGCCGCGGCAGCATCGCGCTCGCCGTCGCCACGAGATCCCAACCAAAGCTGGCGGCATGCGCGGTGTCGAGCGTGAAGCGGAGATCCCATTCTCCGACCACGCGAAGCACGTATTCGAGCTGATCGAACGCGGTTGGACGCTGTCCCGGTCGCGAGCGCGAGAGGTTCTCGAGCGCGAGCTGGAAGCTCGCCCCTTCAGCGATCTCCAACGCTCTCGCGACCGCGTCGAACCATTGCCTAGCTTCTCGCGTCTGAGCGTGTGGAGCAGGGGGAGGATGGATAACGAGCGCCGAGCATCCGTCGAACGAGGCCGCCAGGAGCGCCGACTCGACGATGTCCGCGGCCATCTGCTCGGCGCTGCGAAGCTGGACGCGCAGGATCGAGTGAACGGTTCGGACCGGGAGTCCGTACTCCTCTTCTAGCTCGCGCACTCTTTCGACACCGCGACGCGCGAGCCGCGGGGTGAGGAGCAACTCCAGACCATCGACCCCCGCAGCGCGTGCGATGGCAAAGCGCTGGGGGAGCGAGTACCAGGAGAGCGATCCGGTGGAGAGGAGAACCTGCATCGATGTGACCTCTCGCCGTGCGCGCCAATCCTTGCCGCCTTGTCCCCCAGGTACCGTTGCCCCCGGCGTTGAGTGTATCACCTGCTGCCGGCTGGCCGGCACTTAGCGCTGCGCCCGCACGCTGAGGCAGATCGCCCGCTCCATCGCGACTTCCGCGGCAGCCGAGGCAGCGAGAGTGATGTGTGGATCGGGCCGGCCCTCGCGTGATGCGACCACGAAGACCGTATCGCCGTCACGCAACGTGTGGGCAGGCCGGATCGCGCGCGCGAGGCCATCGTGTGCTGCGATGGCCATGCGAGTCAGCGTGTCGTGGTCGACTGGGATATCGGTCGCCACGACAGCGATGGTTGTATTGGAAGGACTGGATAGCAAGGACGTGCCACCTGATAGGAGCAGTGCCCGGCTGTCTGCCCAGCCCGTTCCACTCTCGTGCCGGGTGCCGGCGAGAATCCGTCCGGTCGTAGGATCGATGATGTCCCCGACCGCGTTGACCGCAACCAGTACGGCGACGGCCCCGAAGGGCGTCTCTACCTTCGCGGTGCCGAGACCCGCCGGCGTTGACCTCTCACTGCCTGCCACCTTGCCTACCCGGGCCCCAGCCCCTGCTCCGATCCGCCCCGAATCCCAGCCGTTCGCCACTGCCGCCGCCGCTGCTTGGTAGCCAGCCTCGGCATCGGGGCGAGGTGAGTCGGGCCGCGTGAGATCGAAGAGCACTGCGGCAGCCACGATCGGCACCGGAGTCACACTCGTGCGAAAGCCGCGCCCGCGCTCGGCCAGCCAGCGTGTCACGCCGTCCGCGGCGGCTAGGCCGAATGCGCTGCCGCCGGTGAGCAGCACGGCATCCACCCGCTGAACCAGCATTCCTGGCCGTAGCAGCTCGGTCTCACGCGTGCCCGGGGCGCCGCCGCGCACCTCGGCCACGGCTGGGGATAGCCGTTCAGCGATGACGACGCTACAGCCGGTCTCTCCGCTCGGATGGGTCCAGTGTCCGACCAGAAAGCCATCGAGGGAGAACGGTGGCTCTATGACCTTCACCATCGGGCACCTCCCGGATCGGAGCGACGGGTACCCGGGCGAGCGGGCATGAGCCTGTGGCGTGGCAAGGGCCGGAAGACCCGATCTCGCACTAAAGCTTCTCGCAGCCGGTCAAGGGATCTCGATGACCAGGCCCGGAGCCGCAAGGTCGACTGGCTGGCCAAACCCATCTTCAGCCTCCTGGCGAAGAGCTTCCACTCCCAGCGTCGCCCAGAAATGAGTCAGCAGTAGCCGGGCTGCTCCAGCCGCAGCCGCTAGCGCACCGGCTTCGCGGGCGGTGAGATGGCCGCGGTGCTCGGCTAGGGTGCTCCCAGGCTCCTCCAAGTACGTCCCTTCGCAGATGACGAGGTCTGCTCTCTCGGCGAAAGGAACGAGCTCCGGGAGGGGGCCGGTATCTGCGAGATAGACGATCACCCGGCCTGCTGACTCGATCCGGCAAGCCCAGCAGGGGATGAAATGACGGGTTGGGTGGAACCGCACCCTCACCGTGCCGAGGTCGAGTGGCTGATCGGGAACGTACTCGGCGACCTGGAAGACCTCCTCGAAAAAGCCTTCGGCCGTCTCGCCGCCGCTCGCCAGCGCCGCAGCCAGTCGAGCCAGGAAGGCTTTCCCTCCCGGAGGCAACCAGAGCTGAACTGAGCGCCGCGTAAGGCCCGGCATGTACTTGAGCCCGTAGCGGAGCGGAACCAGGTCGAGCGTGTGGTCGGCATGCAGGTGCGAGATGATGACAGCGGACACCTCGTCGATCGCGGCGTATTCCTGGAGTGTTGCTAGGGTATCCGGCCCGCAGTCGAGCAGTAGGCGCCGGTCGCCGGCTTCGACGAGATATGCTGAGCAACCCTGCGCTGGATTAGGGCAAGCCGCCGCTCCGCCCAGTACAGTAATCCGGATCATGTTCATCCTCTCTGTCGCAACCGCGAGCGGTCGGGCACCGGTGACCGAACTGCATGCGCAACCGCATCCAGGGCTCGAGGGCCCGTATCGGGCGGGCGAGCCGGAACGCCATGAAACGCGCCGATCCGGAAGCAGCCGGCTATGTCTCGACCCGTGCGGATCGCTCACGCTCGGGGACGTTCCCCTGCCGCTGGCGATTGTAGTAGTCGCACCAGATGGTCAGCACGCAGCGTTCGCAAGCCGGACGACGCGCCTGGCAGACCACGCGCCCGTGCCGGATGAGGAGAACATGAAACCGGTACACATCGTCGGGCGACACGATGGCCTCGAGACTTTTGTGCGCTGACGCCGCCGGGACACCGGGAGGCAGGAGGCCCAGCCGCTGAGAGACCCTATAGACGTGCGTGTCCACCGGCAATGCCGGCCGACCGAGCGCGAAGAGCAGCACGCAGGAGGCGGTCTTCGGCCCTACTCCGGGTAGTGCCTCGAGCCAGGCGCGCGCTTCCTCCAGCGGCGCTTGCTGGAGCCACTGAGTTCGGTCTGCACCTCCGGCGTCCAGCAGCGCTGCGACTGCCGCGCGGATAGCCGGAGCCTTCTGGCGGCTCAAACCGGCTGAGCGGATCGCTTCCACGATCTGGTCGTCGCTCGCCTGCGCGAGCTGGTGCCAGTCCGGAAATGCCTGCCGAAGCGAGTCGAAGGCACGATCGGCATTGAGATCGGACGTGTTCTGCGAGAGTATCGTCCCGACGAGTTCCTCGAGCACGTTGCCGTGTGGCTGGTTTGTCGGCCGTCCGTAGCACTGTTCTAGGGCATCGAGGATCGGGGCGACCTTCTCAGCGCTGCCTAGACTGGGCGTCGTTCGATGCGCTCGTTCGGGGCGGTGACCAGGCATTCGGCCGTCTCCTGGAGCGTCCGCGCTGGCCCGCGCTCGGGCCACGCCACAGGGCCACGCTTGTGCCAGTATACCGGCCATCTCGAAAATGTTGGCGCTCTAGAGGGGCGAGACTCGATGTTGTCAGCTCACAGCCCAGTCAATGATGGGCCCTCAGGTTCCGCGCGCATGCGGACCGAGCCGGGGCCCCTCAGGTGAGTGCCCCGGCTCTCGCAGAACTCTCTCGATCGGTGATCAGGATCGTACCTGAATAGGGATGCGCCGCTGCGGGGCCGGCGCAGTCTTGGGTAGACGAATCTCGAGCACGCCGTGCTCGAAGGAAGCCTGGGCCTCGTCCTCCTGGACAGGCGCTGGCAAGGTCACTGCGCGATAGACCGAACCGACCCGCCGCTCCCTGAGATGCCAGGTTGCCCCGGTCTCTTCGCGCTCCTCGCGGCTCTCCCCGCGAATTGTCAACACGCCCTGGTTGATTTCGACGGCAATATCCTCTGGCCTGTAACCGGGCAATGAAGCTCGCACGATCACGGCGTCGGTAGTCTCCTGAATGTCGAGCGGAATACCCAATGCGCCGCCCTCGCGGCCGGTGAGCTCAGAGACCAGCCGGTCGAGGCGCTCCCGCAGCGTCTCCAGTTCACGCAGAGGGGACCAGCTCGTGATGCTCATTGTGGCCTCCTTTCAGATCGTAGTAGCGTCTATCCTCCACATAGCGAAGTGTACGTGACCGCAGTGTACTGGACAGAACATCGAGCGCCAAGACGAGCCTTCTCCGCTGCCTCGTGCTATCCTGAAACGGCGATCTGGGACATGCGGACGAAGCCAGCGTGAATGATGGGATCCTCCGGGTACGACAGACAGGGAGGGATGCATGCAGTTCCGGTACCACGATCTGGGTGTTGATCCCGAGAAGGTTCGGCATGTCGTCGAGCGAGAGATCCGCGTACTCGAGCGGCGGCTGTCGGGACTGCCCGCTGACCTGCCCCAGCTCGACATCACCATCGAGCATCACCAGCGGAGTGACTCCTACACTGCTCGGCTCCTCCTCCGAGTTCCCGATCGAGATCTGGTCGCGCGGGGTGCGGGTCAAAACCCGGCCCAAGCACTTCGTGATGCCTTCAGCGACCTCTACGATGCGATCGAACGGCATCTCTCCAAGCTCCATCGCGAAGACGCGATCCGTCGCGCACGCCAGCATCCGGGCACAGTCAAGCCGCCTGTGCCGCCGGAGGAAGGCAGTTGAGCTCGCACCGGTTCGGTGCTTTTCGCCGCAAGCAGCTTCCGTTCGGTATGATGCAACGAACGGTGACCGGACTCGCGCGGTAAGGAGGATGGGAGGTGCCGGTCGAGAGCCGAGATGCCGATCACCAAGAGCGCCAGGTGAGGCAGCGCCTGCTTGAACGCTTGCACGCGCAGATCGAGGCGGAGATCGTGAGAGGCGAGCAGTCCCCGGACAATGTGAGCGTGGCAGACCAGCGAAAGGCATTCGCCGCTCGTCTGGTCGAGCACGTCCGCCCGCTGCGGCGCTTCGTCCGGCGTGAACTGGGGCGTTGGGTCGCGCTCGGTGCGGTCCCGCCGGATGCGCTCAGCGAGGATGAGCTCGTCGACACCGTGTTCGTGCGGGCGCTACAGCACGCCCACGAGGCGCCTCGGCAAGGACTGTTTCGCTGGCTCCGCCGCCTCGCCCGGCGGGTCATTCGTACCTCGATCGACGCTGAGCGCCGGCGAATCGAGCACGAGCGTTCGCTCGAAGAGCCGGTGGCGACCCTCGGCGAAGACTGGCCCGACCAGGTAGTCCGGCTGATCGATATTCTGGCGGACCCGCACGCGGAGCTCCCGGAAGACTTGCTCTTGACGCAAGAGGCGCAGGCGCTACTGGAGCAGGCGCTCGACCGCCTCCCGGAGCTCTGGCGCGAGGTGTTCCTGATGCGAACCGTCGATGGCTGGAACGAAGACATGGTAGCCGAGGCCGAGGGCATACCGGTTGAACAGGTGCGCTCGATCGTTGAGATTAGCCGGGCCTTCCTGGCCGAAGCGCTGCGCGAAATGCAGTTCTCCGAGGCCGGCTAGGACCGGCAACGCGAAGTGAACAGGGAGAGAGTCCCCTCGCATGGTCGCGACAGTGCACCAGGTTGCTCTTTCGACTGACCTCTACGAGCTGACGATGGCTGCGAGCTACCACGCGCTAGGGATGCGGGGCAAGGCGATATTCAGCTTGTACGTTCGCAAGCTGCCACCTCGCCGCAGCTTCCTGGTCGTGGCTGGCATTACGGAGGCGCTTCGGTATCTCGAGCAGCTCCACTTCGACGACCAAGCGCTGGACTACTTGCGCTCCCTCCCGGTGTTGCCGCGCGACTTCGTCGACAGCCTGGCGTCTTTCCGGTTCACCGGGGATATCTGGGCGGTTCGAGAAGGCACGGTCCTCTTTCCTGAGGAGCCGGTGCTGGAGGTCGAGGCGCCGATCCTGGAAGCGCAGCTCATCGAGACGCTGATTATCAACGCGATCCACTATCCCAGTCTAGTGGCGACCAAGGCTGCCCGTTGTCGCCTGGCCGCGCCAGGAAAGGTGCTCGTCGACTTCGGCCTGCGTCGAACGCCGAGTTTCGATGCCGGATTGGCCGCTGCCCGGGCCGCCTATCTCGCCGGCTTCGCGTCCACCAGCAATGTGCTGGCAGGAGAGCGCTACGGGATCCCGGTGACGGGCACGGTCGCCCACTCGTTCATCGAAGCCTTTCCCTCGGAGCTGGAGGCCTTCCGCGCGTTCGCTCGCACCTACCCGGGTGATCCAGTGCTGCTGATCGACACCTACGACACGCTTCGCGGCGCGCAGCACGCGGTGCAGGTAGCGAGGGAGCTGCGAGCTGAGGGTCGGCGAGTGCGCGCTGTGCGCCTGGACAGCGGCGACCTGGCAGAGTTGAGCAAACAGGTACGACGAATTCTCGACGAGGCGGGATTCCCGGATATCCAGATCTTCGCAAGCGGTGGACTCGATGAATTCGAGCTGGCAGCGTTGACGGCGGCTGGCGCGCCGATCGATGGTTACGGCGTCGGATCGCGGCTCGGCACCTCGGAGGACGCGCCGCTCGTGGACATGGCCTACAAGCTCGTCGAATACGACGGACGACCGGCACTAAAGCTCAGCACGGGCAAGCAGACGCTGGTCGGGCCGAAGCAGGTGTGGCGCCACCTCGGGGCAGATGGTCGTTTCGATCAAGATCTGATCGCCGCGCGCGACGAGCCGTCGCCGGGTCCAGGCTGGCAGCCGCTCCTGCAGCCGGTTATGCGCGCAGGACGGTTAGTCGACCTGCCCTCGGTGGAGGAGCTGCGGGCGGAACATCTCGCCAGTATGGAGCGACTCCCGGAGTCGCTCCGGCGCATCGATCGCGTCGAGCCGTATCCCGTACGACTCAGCCCTGTCCTACAGGCACGCCAGCAGGCAGCCGTCGCTGCGATCCGGGCGCGCGAGGGGCTCTGATCCGGGCAGCGGGTGTCCCGCTCGTGCAACGAGGGGAGCGAGCAGATGCTGCACCGTGTCGATCTCACGCCGATGCCGCTGGAACCCTACCGGCCGCTCATCGGCGAAGAGAGCATCACCCGATTGAGCGAGCTCTCGTCTCGCCTGCGCGGCGCGCGGATGGTCCACATCAACGCAACCCCGTACGGAGGAGGCGTCTCGGAGCTCCTGCGGTCGGAGGTAGCCCTGCTTCTAGGGCTCGGCCTGCACGTAGACTGGCTAGTGATCGCCGGCGATACGCGATTCTTCGAGGTGACGAAGGGAATTCACAACGCCCTCCAAGGCGGGCGCTACACGCTCGCCCATGAGGCGCAGGAGATCTACCTGCACAACAGCGCCGCGAACGCCGGTCGCCTGGAAGGCGACTACGACGTGTACATCGTGCACGATCCGCAGCCTGCAGCCATCAGGCACTTCCTGGCGAACGCTCAGGGGCGCTGGATTTGGCGATGCCACATCGATACGTCGCAGCCTAACCCTGAAGTCGCCGACTTTCTCAGCCCCTTTCTGCAGCCGTATGATGCGTTCATCTTCACGATGGAGTCGTTCGTCTTGCCCTCGTTACGGCGCGAACGGCTTCGGATCATCCCGCCCGGCATTGACCCACTCAGCCCCAAGAATATTGGCCTGCCGGCCGACGTATGCGAGCGGATTGTGGCCTGGCACGGCGTGGATCGGAGTCGTCCGTTACTCCTGCAAGTATCGCGGTTCGATCCCTGGAAGGATCCGCTGGGGGTCTTGCGCGTGTACCGGGCGGTACGCCAAGCCGTGCCCGGCTTGCAACTCGCTCTACTGGGGTCGATGGCACACGATGACCCAGAGGGATGGCACCTCTACGAGCGGATACGGGCAGAAGCGAGCGATGACCCGGACATTCACGTCGGGAGCAACCTCACCGGGATCAGCAGCGTGGAGGTGAATGCTTTCCAGCACTGCGCCGACGTGGCGATCCAGAAATCGATTCGTGAGGGGTTCGGGCTCGTAGTAAGCGAGACACTGTGGAAAGAGACGCCCATCGTCGCCGGACGGACCGGGGGGATCGTGCTGCAGGTCGTCGAATCAGCGAGCTCGTTGTTGGTCGACCCAGAGGACGAGCAAGGGTTCGTCGAACGCGTACGGGATATCCTGCAGCATCGGGAGAAGGCGCGCAAGCTCGCGCGTGAAGGCAAGGAGCATGTTCGTCGTCTTTTCCTGATCACGCGAATGATCGAGGATGAGCTGGCGTTCATATGCGAACTCCTCGGTCTGTAGCGCCGTTGCGCGATGCACGGGGTGTGAGATGCGGTAGGAGTAGCTCACGCTTGGTCATCAGTGGCCTGGGGAGGGGTTCATGATCAGGACGACGTGCCGAGGTGTGGGCACAACGCGAGGGAGGGTAGGCGTGTCCACGGTATTTGACCCCGCGTGGCTGGAGACGATGCGGGAGCGGCTGCTTGCGCACAGGATGGATCTCCAACGGCAGCTCGCCGCGGCACAGTCCTCGCTCTCGGCAGAGTCTCAATATCAGGAAGACGAGGGCACGGTGGCCACTCATCCTGCTGACGAGGCGTCGGATCTCTTCTCCGCCGAGGTCGACGCCACCCTCATGCTGGCGCTCGAGGATGAGCTCAGCCGGGTCGATGCTGCGCTCAAGCGAATGGACAGCGGTACCTACGGGATCTGCGTCGAGTGCGGGCAGCCGATCGAGCCGGAGCGGCTGGAAGCGATTCCCTGGGCCGAGCGCTGTATCCGCGACCAGGAGCGATTCGAGGCCACCCAGGGCCAGCGCCGCCGCTGAGCCGACGCGGGAGAAGCGTCAATGGCTTCCCCGTGGTGCCGCCGATCACCGGCCGCGTAGAACACGCCAGGCAAGCAGGAAACTCGTCAGCAGGAGCAACACGACTCCGAGGCCCATCAACGGCCCCAGCCAAGCGAGCAGCCAATCTGGGTGCCAGACCGAGAGCAGCAGGCCCAGGCTGATCAGACCGGCTGCGACAAGGATCGCGATGATCAGCCGGTTGATCATCGCGCTCAGTCGCTGGATAAGCTGTTGGGCTTCAGCGATATGCATCGTCACCTCGATGTCCGAGTGCTCGAGCTGGCGGAGCAGCCGGTCGAGGCGCCGGGGTAGCTCGGTGAGCAGGCGGATGCTGTCGTCGGCCGTCTCGGTGATCCTGGGGAGCCAGTTCTGAGGCAGATATCGCTCGAGCAGGATGCGCCGGACGTATGGCTCGGCGACGGAGAAGGGCTGAAAGTTCGGTTCAGGTGTCGCCCGACGCCCTCGTGCATCATCAGCGTCTTGAGCACGAGCATCAGCTCGGTGGGCAGCACCAGACGCCGGCGACGCATGATCGTAAGCAGGTCACCGACGACCTCGTGCAGGCGGTACTCTCCGAGCGCCATCCCGTAGTAACGGTCGATGAGGTGCTGGAGATCGCGGCGCAGGCCAGCCCGCTCGGATTCATGGCGGATGATATTCAGCCTGATCAGGGCATCGATGACGCGGTCGGGCTCCTGGCGGATCACGCCGACCAGAGCCTCCAGAAGGCTGTCGCGGGTGTGCGAGTCGAGTCGCCCCACCATGCCGAAGTCGTAGGCGACGATCCGACCGTCGGGGAGTACCGCGAAGTTGCCGGGGTGCGGATCGGCGTGAAAGAAACCGTGCAACAGGATCGCGTCGAGCACGACGCGGGCTGCCCGCTGGGCGAGGGCCGGGCGATCGATCCCGGCGCGATCCAGCGCAGCGACGTCATCGATCGGAATGCCGTCGATGCGCTTGAGCGTAAGCACCGACTCGGCCGTTCGCTCCCAGATCACGCGGGGGATGACGATATCGGGGTTCCCGCTGAACTGCTCCCGCAGCTTGTCGGCGTTGCGTCCTTCCCGCCGGTAATCGAGCTCGGCCCTGATTGTCCAGGCAAACTCGTCGACCAGCCCGACCAGATCGTAATACTCGGCCAGCGGGGCGCGCCGCTGCGCGACTCGCGCGAGTTGAGCAAGGATTGCGAGGTCTTCTTCGATCGCCTCCGCGATTCCAGGCTTGCGGACCTTGACTACGACGGTGGTGCCGATCCGGAGCCTGGCCGCATGCACTTGCCCGATCGAGGCTGACGCCAGCGGCTCGGGATCGAACTCGCAGAAGAGATCGGCCAGCGGCCGGCCGAAGGTACGCTCGATCTCTTGAACCACCGCCTCGGTAGGCACTGGCGGCACGCGGTCTCGGAGCCTGGCGAGCTCCGAGATGTACTCGGCAGGAAGCAGATCCTCCCGAGTCGAGAGCACTTGCCCGATCTTGATGAAGGTCGGGCCGAGCTCTTCCAGGGCCATGCGCAGGTGAACCGCTCCGCTCGCTCGATGATCGAGCCGCGGCGCGCGCAGGCGACCACGCTCGCGAACAGCCAGAGTGCCGAAGCCGAGCTGGTCGAGGAGCCAGCCCAGGCCATGCCGCGACAGGACGGCGACGATTTCGGCGACCCGGCGACGGTGGTGCAAGAAGTCTCGCGGAAAGAAGATCCGTGGTGTCACCATCGCCGGTTCGAGCTCGCACGATCGGTGTCCGCCGTTGCCAGCTCGTATCTCGTAGCGGGCAGGGGCGGCCTGCCAGCAGGTGTGAGAACGGTGAACGAGGCGATCACCAGCGGGTAAACGAAGAGGCCCTGACGCAATTTCGCGAGCCTTGTTCCAACGGTCCGGAACGGCACGAACACCCCTCATTGCTCACGGAAACAGGTTGTTGACGAGAGTATAATCGCAACGGTGAATCGACGCCGCATAGGAGCTGGAACGATGGCGTACTCGATGCGCCGAGTAGTCAAGTGGAGTGCCGACCCTGGCTTAGCCGCCCGGATGCTCTTCGTCATGGGGCTTCTGGCGCTCGTCTACCTAGCGTTCATGGCGGTGCTCATCTCGTCGGGGTTCGACACCGTTACGATCCTGATCATCGCGGCGATCATGGCCGGCTTCCAGTATTTCTTTTCCGACAAGATCGCGCTCTTGAGCGTCGGTGCCCGGGTTGTCGATCCGCGGCAGGCTCCGGATCTCCACGCGATGGTCGAGCGGCTGGCGGCGCTGGCCGATGTGCCGAAGCCGAAGGTGGCCATCGTCGACACTCCTGTTCCCAACGCGTTTGCGACTGGACGAAGTCCACGCGCGGCGGTGGTGGCTGTGACGACCGGGCTGCTGGACACGCTGGAGCCGCGCGAGGTCGAGGCAGTACTCGCCCACGAGATTGCCCACGTCCGCAACCGCGACGTGATGGTGATGACCATCGCCAGCTTCTTCGCTGTGGTGGCCCAGCTCATTGTCCGTATGCTCTCGTGGAGTGGTTCGTGGAGCACGCGGCGTGACCGGAGAGAGGGAGGAGGCTCCGCTCTCCTGCTCGTCTTCTTCGTTTCACTGGCTGTCTATTTCGTCAGTCACCTTCTCGTCCTGGCCCTCTCGCGCTATCGCGAGTTCGCGGCCGACCGCGGCGCGGCTCTGATCACCGGGGCGCCGTCGCAGCTCATGTCCGCGCTGCTCAAGATCAGTGGGGTGATGCAACGTATTCCTGACCGCGACCTGCGCGAAGTCTCCGAGCTGAACGCCTTCTTCATCATCCCGGCCATCAAGGGAAGCTCCTTGATGGAGCTGTTCTCGACGCACCCATCGCTCGAGCGCCGGCTGGAGCGACTGCGCGAGCTGGCCCGGGAGATGGAGGGGCTGTGAAGCGCCTGCTCGACATCCTGCTCGGGCGGTCGCAGCCGCCACCAGCCCGGAGCGAGGGCTTGATCGCGCTCTCCACGGCGGTCGTCACGATGGAGGCCCAGCTCGGCTTCCGTCCGGGCCAGGAGGCGGCGCTGGTCTTCCGCCCGGTTGAGTCGCCATATTTCGACCGCGCGAGCCAGGAACTCGACGAGCTGCTCGCGGTCAGCGCCCGCGAAGCTGGCACCGAGTACCGTACGCAGGTCGATCGCTATCGTTACCGCTGGGTAATCTTGAGCGATCCTGACTTCGAGGATCTGATCACAGCCGTCCACATGCTGGCGCAGACTCTGCTCGAGCAGGGCTTCGGGGAACAGCTCCTGGCTGCCGTCTTCCGGTTCACGTCGCCGGATGGCCAACCGTTCTACTGGATCTACCAGTACAAGCGAGGGCGCTTCACGCCGTTCGCGCCGCGCGGAGATCAGCAGCGCGACCACGCGCTGGAGCTCCGCCTGGCGAACGCGCTCCAGCGCGAACTCCCGATCGAGCCTGAGCTCGAGCGCTGGTATCCCTTGTGGGGTATTCCGCTTTGAGAACGCTCTGCACCCGGTCCGCCGCCGGTCCAGCGTGGCTGCTGCTAGCCCGGAACTAGGCCCTCGCCGGCGAAGAGTTCCCGCGCCTCCTCGAATGAGGTATCAGGAGGGGGCAAGATAATGTCTGATTCGACGAACTCCTCTGGCGGCACCGGCTTGCCGTGCTGGCGAACCAGATCGAGCATGGACTGGAACAGTGTCCGGAAGCGCGACTCGTCGTTCGCCGCGATGGCCTCCACGACGGCGTTATCGATCGCGTTGAGCTGGTCGAGGTAGGTGCTCTCCAGCCGGTACTGGCCCTCCGTCGAGATCCGCACGATCATGTGCTGCTCCCCTCCCCGAGTTGCTTGGGCTGCTCGGGCTGTCCTAGCTCGCGGCGCAGTGCCGCCAGTTCGGCCTCGACAGACTCGGTAACAGTGACCCTGGCGAGCTCCCGCTCGATCGTGTCCTGTGATCCGGCAGTAAGATCTTCGAGAACGCCGGAGGCGAGCAGCTCATCGATCGCTCCGGCGCGGGCCTGGAGCTGCTCGGTCTTCTGCTCGGCCCGCTCGAGTGCCAGACCGACATCAGCCATCTCTTCGGAGATGCCGGTGACCGCCTCGTTGATCCGAACCTGCGCCTCGGCTGCGGAGTACTGTGCCTTGATCACCTCCTTGCGCGTCCGGAAGGTCTCGACCTTCGCCCGCAGCCTCGTCTCAGCCTGCTCGAGCTTGGCCTGCTCTTGCTCCAGGCTCGCGATCTGCTGATCCAGCGTGGTGATCTGCTGTTGGGCGACGGCCTTGCGCTCCAGCGCCAGCCGGGCGAGGTCCTCCCGACCAGCGGCCACCGCCTGGCGCGCCTGTTGCGTCAGCTTGTCCAGGCTCTCCTGGAGCTTTGCCCGCTGGAGCTCGAGCCGCCGCTTGGAGGTCGTTACATCGACGATGCCGCGGCGCACTTCCTGCAGGAGCTGAAGCTGCCGCTCGTACGCGTAATCCAGGGTCTCGCGCGGGTCCTCGGCACGGTCGAGCAGGCGGCTCAGCTTGACCTTGATGAGGGTCGTCATTCTCGAGATCAACCCCATGATCGCTCGCTCCCTTCCGGCACAGGCTGCCGGGAAGGATTATAGGGCAGGGGAGGGCTTGCACGAAAGCGGTTCGAGCTGAAAGCGGCGCGGGCTCTTGTCCGGTGGGTGCTCGGGCTGGTAGCTTGTTCAGTAGATGGGCATTGCCTGGGCGTTGCCTGGGAACTGTGAGCCGAGCGAGTGGTGAGGCGAGGCGATGGAGATCATCGGCCTGCTGTTCTGGCTCTTCTTTCTGTTTTCGGTACTCACGCCCGTCGTGCAGCGGCGCTTTCTGGAAGCCCAGCGCTTGCGAATGATCCACCAGATCGAGCGCAAGCGTGGCACGCGCGTTATCACGATGATCCACAGGCAGGAGTCGATCTCCTTCCTCGGGCTCCCGCTGGCGCGCTACATCGACATCGAGGACGCGGAGGCGGTACTCCGGGCGATTCGCCTAACGCCTGACGATCTTCCAATTGACCTCATCCTGCACACGCCCGGAGGGCTGGTGCTGGCGGCAGAGCAGATCGCACAGGCGCTCGTGCGTCACAAAGGCAAAGTCACCGTCTTCGTGCCGCACTACGCGATGTCGGGCGGGACGCTGATCGCGCTGGCTGCCGATGAGATCGTGATGGACGAGAACGCGGTACTGGGGCCGGTCGATCCCCAGATCGGGCAGTTCCCGGCGGCCTCGCTCCTAAGGGTTGTCCGGGAGAAGCCGATTGCTGAGATCGACGATCAGACGCTCGTGTTCGCCGATATCGGCGAGAAGGCGCTCAAGCAGGTGCGCTCCACGGTGATCGAAGTCCTCTCGGCGAACGGGATGGGGCGCGAGCAGGCCGAGCCACTGGCGGACGCGCTCACCTGCGGGCAGTGGACACACGACTACCCGATCGCGGTGGAGGAAGCGAAGGCGCTCGGCCTGCCCGTCAACACCGGAATCCCGGAAGAGGTCTACCAGCTCATGGACCTCTATCCTCAGACGAGCCAGCGGCGCCCCTCGGTGCAGTACATCCCGCTTCCATACGAGCCGCCGCAGCGTGACCGTGGCCGGGGCGAGCGACGCCCTTGATCAGGCTGGATGGCCAGTCAGCATGGGCGCTCGCGCGCTGCGCCACCGGTCGAGCGTAGCTTCGGTCACCACCGCGACATTGCTTTCCACGAGGTGAGGCGTGGTTCCAGCTCATCGACCGCGCCGCGCAGCAACGCAGCTCACCGTCTCACACTGAGTGCCGTGTGGGTCCGGGGCAAGCCTCCATTACCGGGGCCTTGATTCAGAGTTTCCCGCTCGCTGCCACTCCTTCAAGAACTCGGCGAAGTCGTGAGCATTGCGATCGCGCTGATCCCACCCGAACAACAGCTCCGCCCCGAACCTTGCTCGGCTGAACGCGAGCATGCTCGGCAAGTCCCTGACCGCTTCCGAGCCCTGCACGAGGTGCCCCAAACGGGAGCCTCCTAGCAGCGCGGCGGTGGCTTGCCCGAACAGTCCCAGGGCGGCGAACCTGCGCGCGGCCGCACGGGACTTCTCGGGGGTCAGCCCCGCGAGCAGTGCCTCGTAGCTCCGGAGGCGCACCGCGGTGAACTGTTGCCCGGCGACCTCGAGCACGGAGATCTCCTCGATGTCGCCCCAGGGTATAAGCCGCCATCCGACCCCCGGAAGGTAGACTTCGAGGCCTGCCCGTGAAACGGCTATCCTCTGGTAGTCCCCGCGCGCTCGCCCGTACAGCGCCACCGCACCGAACACGCCGAAGAATGCGATGCAGAGGATTCCCGCAACTTTAGCGAACGTGTCTTCGGAGTAGACGACCAGAGCGAACCCAGTAAGGGCGAACGCCGCAGACGCTATGAACGCCAGGGTGACTTTCCAGGCGGACCCGCGGATCTCGATTCGTTCCACGTCGTCCAACGCCATTCGCCCTCCTGCTCTGGGGCCGAACGTTGCGCGCTATCTGTGATACCCGCTGTGTGCACCTTCCGGATAATCCTCCCAGAGGCCTCGCACGATTCGAGCCGGGCAGTGAACTAGCCGTCGCTCACTGGGTCTGGCGTCCGAGTGCGTAGACGCCGTCGTCTCGGCGATGGCTCAGGATCCACTCGTGCGCTGCCACAACTCGGGAGTCGAATGGCTGTCGACATACCTCATGATACGCGGGTGTGACCCGAGTTGCTCTTATTCACCTCGACGTCCGGTAGAAGATCCGCGATCGGCTCGCGGTATGTGGAGCGGCGCGACCGCGATGCTGAAACGCCATCTCGGCGTACTTCGCTATGGAGTCCTCCGGTCTACCGTGGACAGCAATTGGACACCGGTTGACTAGGAAATGAGCAACGGATGGATAGTCGATTGCCTGGCCATGCCGAGAACCGGCATCTAGATTTGGGTGCGACATATTTACCAGCGTGCGCTCTCGCCACCGGTGGCAAGGGATTGTACCGGCCGCACGCTCCGACTGTATCGCCCGCCGGGCCTCCGATCCCTGGCTTTGTTCCCTGGCTCTTCGCTGTCGAGTCTCCCATAGATAGGCGATTGGACACTCGTTCCGCTCGGGAGGGTACGCCCGATGCAGCGCTCGCGACGATTTCGCTCGAAGCCCGCCCTTATCGCGCTGCTGCTCACGCTGCTCGCTCCTGCTTGTGGCGTGCCCACCGATACGCCGAGCACGCCCGTCCAACTCCCCGGCTTCGAGACACCGGCGTCGCGTGACTCGAGCACACCCTCTACCGAGGGCGCGCCCGGGCTGCAGGGTAAGGTGGAGCAGGCGGATCCCGTCCTCTTCGCGGTGGGGGATATCGCGTCCTGCAAGAGTGAGGGTGACGAGGCAACAGCGGCGCTCCTCGATGGGCAGCCCGGCTTGATCGCCGCGCTGGGTGACACGGTCTACGAGTCGGGGAAGCCGGAAGAGTACGCCCAATGCTTCGCCCCTGCCTGGGGCCGGCACAAGGAGCGGATCCGGCCTGCGGTGGGCAATCATGAGTACAAGACACCGGGAGCGTCCGGTTACTTCGCCTACTTCGGAGAGCTGGCGGGTGAGCCAGGCAAGGGCTACTACTCATACGACCTCGGTCGGTGGCATATCGTGGTGCTCAACTCGAATTGCAAGCAGGTGGGGGGCTGTCACGCCGACTCCCCTCAGGCGGAGTGGCTGCGCAGTGATCTGGCGGCGCACCCTACCCAGTGTGCCGTCGCCTACTGGCACCATCCTCGCTTCAGCTCGGGCCAGCACGGCGACTTCCGTTCGATGCAGGCCATCTGGGAGATCCTTTACGAGTATGGCGTCGACGTGGTACTAACCGGTCACGACCACGACTACGAGCGCTTCGCGCCGCTGAACGACCAAGGGCAGGTCGATCCGGAGCGCGGCATCCGCTCCTTCGTGGTTGGCACTGGCGGGCGCAGCCTGCGGCCGTTCGCCGAGATCCACCCAGCCAGCGAGGTGCGGGATCATCAGACATACGGCGTTCTCAAGCTCACCCTCCGACCGGACTCGTACGAGTGGCAATTCATTCCGGCCGCCGGTGGTACCTTTACCGACGCCGGGCAAGGTACCTGCCACTCGTAACGCAGCCAGCGCCTGCTGGCTCGACCTAATAGAGCTGGCCGGCTCCGAGCGTTAGCGCTCTCTGGACAGGTTACCGGGTCTCGCATGGTTCGGCGCTCGCGAGCCTGCTCGCCCGAAGGCCGGCGTAACGCTGCCCCGCGGGCCCTGGTATCCCTCGGTTTATAATGCCTGAGAAGGACATCTGTAGCGCCGGCTGATCCTTCCATAAGCCTGCCAATGGAAACCAGCAGGATTCATCCGCCGCGCGACAATTGGGAGGTTCGGCTATGACCGTCGTTCGAGCAGCCGTGGTGCAGGCGGCCCCGGTAGCCTTCGACCTGGACGGAACCCTGGAGAAAGCCCAGCGCTTTCTGGACGACGCTGCCGCGAGCGGTGCCCGGCTCGTCGTCTTCCCCGAGGCGTTCGTCACCTGCTATCCGCGTGGCGTTACCTTCGGCGCGACCATCGGCTCGCGCACGCCGGAAGGCCGGGAACTCTTCCGGCGCTACTGGGAATCGTCCATCGACGTGCCCGGTCCGGTGACGCAGCGGCTGGGTACCATGGCGCGCGAGCGCAGTGTGTACCTGGTTATCGGCGTCATCGAGCGCTCCGCTGGAACGCTCTACTGCACCGTCCTGTTCTTCGATCCGGCCGGCGAGCTGATGGGCAAGCACCGCAAGGTGATGCCGACGGCGGCTGAGCGACTGGTGTGGGGCTTCGGCGACGGATCGACCCTCCCGGTGTTCGAAACCGCGATCGGCCGGCTAGGCGCGGTGATCTGCTGGGAGAACTACATGCCGCTGCTCCGGATGGCGATGTACCAGAAAGGAATTCAACTCTACTGCGCGCCGACAGCCGATGCCCGGGACACCTGGATCGCCAGCATGCGGCACATCGCCTGCGAGGGGCGGTGCTTCGTCCTATCGGCTAACCAGTTCGCTCGCCGCCGCGACTATCCGGAGGACTACCCGATCGAGGGCATGCACGATCCTGACGCTGTCCTGTGCCGAGGTGGATCGCTCATCGTGTCGCCGCTGGGAGAGGTGCTGGCCGGTCCGGCGTTCGACGGCGAGACCGTGCTGGTGGCCGATCTCGACCTCAGGGAGATCATCAGGGGGAAGTACGACTTCGACGTCGTCGGGCACTATGCCCGGCCGGACATCTTCCGCCTGGTCGTAGACGAGTCGCCGAAGCCGGCGGTCGTCTTCACCGGTGGGACGGTCCCGGAGCCGGAGGCGAAAGACATGCCGCGAGTGGAACTCGTGGAGGCGGCGCGGGCGACCAGTCAGAGCTGAGGTCGTGCTGCTCACGGGGACCAAACCAGAGAGGGGTTGTGCGTCGATGAGTAGTCGCGCACGCGTTGCGGTTTTGGGCACCGGGATCATGGGCATCGCGGTGGCGCGGAACCTGCTGCGCGCGGGGATGGAGGTGCGGGTCTGGAACCGGACTCCGCAGAGGGCGGAGCCGCTGGCGCGCGAGGGTATTCAGGTCGGGGAGAGCGCGGCTGCCGCGGCGCGGGATGCCGACTTCCTGATCACCTTTTTGCCGGACGCCAGCGTCATCGAGGAGGTGGTCCGGGATGGCGTGCTGGGCGCGCTAGCGCCGGGTGGCGTTTGGCTGCAGATGAGCACTGTGGGCATCGAGGGATGTGAGCGGCTCGGGCGCATCGCCGCCGAGAGCGGGATTGCCTATGTCGACGCGCCGGTGCTCGGCACGCGGCAGCCGGCCGAGGAGGGCACGCTCGTCGTGCTGGCGTCAGGACCCGAGGAGCTCCGCGAGCGCTGCCAGCCGATCTTCGACGCGATCGGGCGACGGACGCTCTGGCTAAGGCCGGCGGGGATGGGGAGCCGGCTGAAGCTGGTGACGAACAACTGGATTGCCGGCTTCCTGGGCGCTCTGGCGGAGACCCTGGCGCTGGCCGAGGCGATCGGCGTCGACCCGGATTGGTTCTTCGAGGCGATCGAGGGCGGGCCGCTCGACGCGCCCTTTGCGCGCGTCAAGGGGCGGATGATGGTCGAGCGCCGATTCGAGCCGAGCTTTTCGTTGAGGCTTGCGCTGAAGGATGCCCGGCTGATTCTGGAAGCAGCCGAGGGCGGCGGGCAGCCGCTGGAGATCACCGAAGCGGTGAGGTCGCGCTACGAGGAGGCGATCGCGATGGGGCACGGCGAGGAGGACATGTCTGCCCTCTTCCTGGCCGTCACCGCCAATCGCCGCCGGTAGACGCTACTCCCGCCCATCCGCTCTCTGCGGATCAGAGGTACGTTCGTTGACGTTACAGGATCTCAAAATCTCACCTAGCCTGGGAGAGCTTCTCCATGCAATCCAGATCAAATCATCGCTCGAACAATGGCGTCGTTGAGCGCGAACCGATTTAACCTCGCTGGGATGCGACCAGGATATCTGTTCTGGGTCAGGTAGAAGCGCCGAATCGTCTTCCCCCGGGTTTGGATCACGCGTTACTCAATCACGCCCTGCTCGGCGACGGATAGCTTTGAAATCGTTGTGGGTCCAGCCGTTGAGCGAGTGGCTGGAGCCGAGCCGGCTCAGGACGAGCCAAAAATGGTCAGACCACCAGACGGTCTTGACAATCAAGCCATTTCGTGCTACGCTCCTCGGTGCGGGAGGCCGAGCGATGGATACGTTGCCCAAGATTCCGCGAGTCATCGCACCCACGCGAAGCACAGCGGTTCAGGTGTTACGCGAGGCGATTGCGCAGCGCTTGCTCCGTCCTGGAACGCGATTGAGCGAGCGGCAGCTCGCCACAACGCTCGGAATCTCTCGACCGACCCTGCGCGAGGCGCTGCGCGAGCTGGAAGCCGAAGGTCTACTGGAGCGGGACGAACTCGGACGACTCATCGTCGCTCAGTTCGACAGCGCCATGGCGCTTGCACTCTACGAAGTGCGTGAGGTCCTGGAGGGATTTGCCGCCGCACTGTTTGCCCAGCGCGCTACCGATGACGAGATCGCCGAGCTGACTTTGACTCTGGATAGTCTCGCGGAGGCCGTCGCAGAGGATGATTTCCGCCGGTATCTCCTGCTCAAGGATCAGTTCTACGGGTTGCTGCTGGCAGGAGCGCGGAATCCCATTCTGGAATCGCTCCTGAAATCGCTGCAATGGCGTTTCCGATTCCTGCGCGCGACGTCGCTACAAGCCCCTGGCCGGCTCAAGGTCAGCTTGGCCGAGATGCGCGAGATCGTCGAAGCCATTCAACGTCGAGACGCCCGCCTCGCGGACCAACGATCTCGCCAGCATATCCGGAATGCTGCCGACGCGATGTTCAGTGTCCTCGACAAGACGGGGACGCCGAGCTCCGATGTTCCGACTGACGGGAGACGAGTCGCGACACGACAGAGAGGAGGTCATCGACTCGGCTGAGAAGCAGGGGAAGGGGCTGCACTGTCGTGTTGTGTTGCTGCGGAGCGCAAGATCGAAAGGGGTAGATCGGTGACACTCCCACGGATTTCGGCGCAGGACCTCAAGGGCGTAATGGCATACCCGCCGACACCTGCCAAGGACAACGGTGGCGATCTCTCGGCGCGCGATACGGTCGACCTCGACGAGACCGAGCGGATGATCCGGAGCCTGCTCCACGACGGGGCTGACAGCATCGCGACCAATGGCACCCTCGGCGAGATGGGGACCCTGACGCTCGACGAGTGGAAGGCCTTCGCATCGGCTGTCGTCGAAACGGTGCGGGCCTTTAACCCCGATTTCCCCCTGTTCATCGGCGCGACGACCCTCAACACGCGCGATACCATCGATCGCATGCGTTTCCTGCGCGACATCGGGGCCGTCGGCGTCCTGCTCGGCCGACCGATGTGGTCGGAGATGACTGCTAAGACGATGATCCGCTTCTACCAGGACGTGGCGGCGGCAGTTCCCGAGCTCGCGATCTGCGTCTACGACAATACAGCCGCGTTTCGCGGCGTGATCCCGACAGAGGTCTATGCAGCGTTGGCCGACATCCCGCAGGTTGTCGCTGTCAAGTATGCCGGTGGCGCGGCGATCGGATTCCGCTATCACAACGATCTTCAGGCTGTCCAGGGGAAGATCCGTCTCTTCCCGATCGAGTGCATCTGGTTCTTTGCGTATAGCCTGTACGGTGACCAGGTTCCTGGGTGTTGGAGCACCACCGCGACCTGTGGCCCGGAGCCGGTCTTCTACCTCCGTGATGTGCTTCTCGCCAACGATTTCGAAGAAGGGCGCTGGATCGCCGAACGCATCTTGTGGGCGCACGAGCCGTTCATCGTGAGTCGCGACTTCCCCGAGTTCGCGCGGTACAACATCCAACTCGAGCGCCTGCGCTACGAGGCGGCTGGGTACATGAAGCCCGGCCCGAGCCGGCCACCCTACTACATGGATCTGCTCCCACAGGATCACGTCTCGTCCACGCTCGAGCACGTGCGCCGCTGGCAGGTCTTGCGCCAGGAGGTGCGTGATCGTCTTGCCGCACGATCCGCCGTCGTGCAGTGAGTGCAAGGCAGGAGGTGTGCACATGACTGCCCCCGTCATCCCGGACTACCTCCACCGGATGTGGGAGACGTTGCCCGAGGGGCGCATTCCGGCCAAGATCTTCAACGATCCAGCCGTTCATACCCTCGAGAAGCAACGCCTCTTCTCGCGCGCTTGGGTGTTTCTGGCTCACGAGTCGGAGATCCCACACCCCGGCGACTACGTGCTGCGCTGGATTGCCGACCTTTCGGTCATTGTGGTTCGAGACGAGCACGGGCAAGTGCGAGCATTCCGAAACGCCTGTACGCATCGCGGGAACCAGGTCTGCAAGGCCGAGATGGGCAATGCGTCGCACTTCCGCTGCTCGTACCACGGCTGGACGTTCAAGAATACGGGCGAGCTCATCGGCGTTCCGTATCATCGCGAGGTCTACCGTGGACGCTTGGACAGAGCCGAATGGGGACTACGCCCAGTCCGCATCGACACGTACGGTGGGCTAATCTTCGGCACTCTCGACCCGAACGCGGACCCGCTCGACGAGTATCTCGGGGGCTTCCAGTTCTACCTCGACTTCTTCCTGAAGCCTGGACCCGAGGGCGCGGAAGTGTACGGCCCGCCAGAGCGCTGGGTCTCCGATACGGACTGGAAGATTTGCGCCGAGAATTTCGGAGGAGACGGGTATCATACCCCGGTCGCGCACCAGTTCGGCTTTGCGCTCGGGTTCTATCCCTCGAGTGGCCGCACGCACTTTATGGGTTACGCTGTCCATATCCCCGGTCGAGGCCACTGTATCGGCATCGGTCACACGCCAGGGCTACCGCCTTTCGTCGGCTTTCCACCCGAAGTTGTCGAAGGATACATGAACGCGCTGTCCCCTGAGCAGATCAGCGTGTTCCGCGACGCCCGCATGTCCGTGGCCACCGTCTTCCCGAACCTCTCGTTCCTCATCCAACCGTTCAGTCTCGCTCCGGGCCAGCCCGGGTTGAAGTTCTGCACTATGCGACTGTGGCATCCGCGCGGACCGGGCAAGATCGAGATGTGGACGTGGTGTCTCGTACCGAAGCACATCCCCGCCGAACTGAAGCACGAGATCTACCGTGTCTACAGTCTGGCCTTCGGCGCTGCCGGGACCTTCGAACAAGACGACTTCGAGAACTGGACAAATCTCTCCCGGCAGCACGCCGCGTTCAACGCCGACAGCTTCGAACTTGCCTATCTCCAGGGGCTCGACCTGGAGCCGATCGCTGACTTTCCAGGGCCAGGGCGCGCATTTACCCCGTATGTTACGGAGATTGGTTTCCGCAACCTCTGGGGCACCTGGTTGAACTATCTGCTGACACCCCTTGGTGAGCCCGTCGACCCGGCTCGCGTGCCGCCAGCCTTCCATCCGCCGGAGACGCAACCTGTCGCTGACTAGGGGTGGTGCTGAGGCTGGTGCCAGGCCCACAGTGGAGAGGTGGAAGGCCATGACTGAAGCGGTTACGCGTTCCTCCCCAACGGTCGACGATTTGCTGCTTCACCACGAGATTTCGCAGTTTCTCTACGATGAAGCAGCACTGCTCGTCGAGCGGCGATATGACGATTGGGTCGAACTCTTCACGGATGATGCCTTGTACGAGGTGCCGATCCGCGTCACGCGGGAACGCGGAGCAGCCTGGGAGGTTTCGCCGACCGGCCGGCTGTTCGACGACACGAAGCAGACGCTGGCCGTTCGCGTCGCTCGCCTGAACACTGAATATGCCTGGGCGGAAGATCCACCTTCGCGTGTTCGTTACTATCTGTCCAACATCCGTGTTCGCCCTGCGGACCAGCAGGACGAGTACCACGTCCACTACAACGTCCTGATCTATCGCTCGCGAGGAGAGCTACCGGAATACGAGCTCTTGTCCACCCAGCGTACCGATCTGCTGCGGCGCACTGAGTCTGGCTGGCGTATCGCCCGGCGCACGATCATCGTCGACCAAAGTGTGCTGTCCGTTCGGAACCTGTCCTATTTCCTGTAGTCGGCTCGACGATCATCAGGGAGGCGTGCGATGGAGCACGAGAATCATGCCGCATGGCCAGCACTGGAACCGGTAACCGAGACGATCGTGATCAAGAACGAGTTCGCTGAAGCTCACGTCCGCAAGGTCCGGACGCGCAACGGGGAGCGACTCGAGATCCATTCTCCCAAACTCGGGTATACCATCCATCTCGACCCGTTGGAGCTCGAAGCGATTAGCTGGCAGCCCGTCGATACCTTCTCCCGGATGCTCGAAAACCCCTGGGGGCCATCGTGACAGGGCTCCAGCCGATCCCGACCGCTTCTCTGCTCGACGGTCAGGTCGCGCTGATCGTAGGCGCGACCTCCGGAATCGGTCGCGCGGTTGCGCTCGGATTCGTGCGCGCGGGCGCTTCTGTCGTCGCATTCGGGCGGGATCCGGACAAGCTCGCTGCACTACAGAATGAGGCGACGACCGATGCGCCGCTCCTCACAGTCTGCGGCTCGGCGACCGAAGTCACCGACGTGCAGCGAGCGGTCGAGTGCGCGCGCGACTCCTTCGGTAAGCTCGATACGCTGGTGTGCACTGTCGGTGTCTTCGACTATTACCGAACTATCCTCGATCTCGACGAGCGCCTGCTGCCGGAGGCCTTCTCCGAGATCTTCACGACGAACGTTTTGTCCTATCTCCTCGCCGTCCGGTGCGCCATTCCCCTGCTCCTTCGCCAGCCGAGCGCGATCGTGCTCACGCTATCGACAGCGGCGTTCTATCCCGAGGGAGGAGGGATCCTCTACGGCGCTGCCAAATTTGCGACGCGCGGTCTGGTGACTCATCTTGCCTATCAACTCGCTCCACGCGTCAGGGTGAACGGCGTTGCTCCAGGCGGTACAGTCGGAACATCGCTGCGTGGACTTCAGACATTCGGTGAGGGCCAGACCCAGGTCGATGAGCGCCCTGAGCGAGCAGAGCGCATTCGGCGCTCGGTGCCCCTGCTGGTCACACCGGAAACCTCCGACCACGTCTGGGCCTACGTCTACCTGGCGTCGCATATGTGCAGTCGCGTCGTGACGGGAACGGTCATCCACACAGATGGTGGGCGAGGCGTCGCCGGTACCGTGAAGATCGCACATCTCGCGGAGGAGGAGATGCGGTGATCGGTCGCTCGATTCGGCGTGTCGAGGACCGGCGATTCCTGACCGGCCGTGCAACCTATGTAGGTGACGTTCATCTGCCGGGCATGCTCTATGCTGCATTTCTACGGAGCCCAGTGCCCCACGGCAGGATCACGCTCCTCGACACAGCGGCCGCGGCCCGGTTTCAGGGTGTGGTCGCCGTGTTGACGGCGGCGGACATCGCCTCTCGCGTACGGCCGATTCCGCTCATACGCCGGCCTCCGACTACGCACGAAGCCTTGCCAGCGCCCCCGGTACTGGCAGATGGGATCGTACGGTACCAGGGGGAGCCCATCGCGCTCGTCGTCGCTACGTCTCCTGCTCTTGCACTCGATGCGGTCGAAGCGATCCAGCTCGAATTCGAGACGCTGCCTGCCGTGGGCTCGCTCAACGAAGCCCGGGGAGCCACCAGCCCGCTCGTGCACCCGTCGCTCGAAACCAACATCGCCTTTTCCCGGCGACTCCAACAGGGCGATGTCGAGGCCGCGTTCGCCAAGGCGGCTGTGCGCGTTCGGCAGGAGATGCGGAACAATCGCGTGGTGCCGAATCCACTCGAGCCACGTGGGATGGTTGCCGACTATGATCCAGCTCGCCAGACCTTAACCTGCTGGCTCTCGACGCAGCGCCCCCACCATACGCGCTGGTTCCTCGCAGAGATCCTCGGTCTGCCCGAACAAGATATCCGGGTCATCATGCCCGACGTCGGAGGGGCTTTCGGTGCGAAGGAACCGATGTACCCCGACGAAGTGGCGGTGGCCTACGCGAGCATGGTGCTCGGTGCTCCGGTGAAGTGGATCGAGACGCGAAGCGAGCACTTTCTGGCCACCACGCACGGGCGTGATCAGCTCGCCGATCTCGAGATCGCTGCTGACCGCGATGGTCGGATACTCGGACTACGCGGCGAGGTGTGGCTCAACCTGGGGGCATACCTCTACCCGAATACCTCGGGAGTTGTCCTCGCTCGCACGCTCCCGTTGCTGAACGGCTGTTATGCCATACCCGCCGTCGATGTGACCGGGTAC
The DNA here is from genome assembly GCF_023806485.1 of Thermalbibacter longus. Lineage (GTDB taxonomy): Bacteria > Chloroflexota > Chloroflexia > Thermomicrobiales > Thermomicrobiaceae > Thermalbibacter > Thermalbibacter longus. Next base: position 11,830 of record NZ_JAMSLR010000017.1, on the reverse strand, counting down.
GGCGTCTTCACCAACACCGTGCCGACGGGCCCATATCGCGGTGCGGGGCGGCCGGAAGGGATCTACTTCATCGAGCGACTGATCGACATGGTAGCGACCAAGCTCGAGATGGATCCCGTGGAGATCCGACGCCGGAACTTCGTACCGCGCGGTGCGTTCCCTTTCACTACCGTAACTGGGTTGACCTACGACTCCGGCGATTACCACGTCATGCTCGATCGCGCGCTCGAGCTTGCGGATTATGAGGGCCTTCGAGCTGCACAACGCGAGGCGCGGGAGCAGGGGCGGCTTCTCGGTATCGGTATCGCCGCGTATGTCGAACTCGGCGGAGCGACACCGTCCACTGCAGCCGCGATGGAAGGCTCGTCCCCGTTGTGGGAGAGCGCGACCGTGACAGCAGACCCTTCGGGCGGCGTAACGGTTCGGGTCGGGACCGCGGGGCACGGGCAGGGGCACGAAACGGCTTTCGCGCAGATCGCCGCCTCGGTGCTCGAGCTGCCGATCGAGTCGTTCCGAGTCGAGTTCGGCGACACAGCAACAGCACCTTTTGGGTTCGGCACGTTCGGCACGCGATCGATGACGATCGGCGGCTCGGCGGTGTATATCGCTGGGCAACGCCTCCTCGACCGCGCTAAGCGCATCGCGGCTATCCTCCTGGAGTGTACTCCCGAGGACGTGGACTACTGCCAGGGGACCTTCACGGTCCGCGGCTCGCCGATGCGGAGCGTTGGCTTTCAGGAGGTCTGTTCAGCAGCCTACTATTCCGCTGCGGTCCATCAGCAGGGAGAATCACCTGGCCTGACCGTCCAGGTAACCTACGACCCGCCGAACTATACGTATGCCGCTGGTGTCCACCTAGCGGTTGTGGAGATCGATCCCTCGACCGGTGAAGTTCACCTGCGGCGTTACATTGCCGTCGACGACTGCGGTCGTGCGATCAACCCGATGATTGTCGAGGGGCAAGTGCACGGCGGAGTCGCGCAGGGCATCGGCCAAGCACTGTTCGAGCATGCGGCATATACGCCACAGGCCTACTTCACAAGTCCCTCGTTACTCGACTACGCGCTTCCCAGGGCTAGTGCCCTCCCAACCATCGAGACCGCACTGTACGAGTTTCCCTCGCCGTCCAACCCGCTCGGGGTGAAAGGCATTGGCGAAGGGGGCGCGATCGCCGCTCCGCCAACCATCAGCAACGCGGTGCTCGACGCGCTTCGCCCATTCGGTGTAGTGCACCTCGATATGCCACATACCGCTGAACAGCTTTGCCAAGCCATTGCCTGTATGCAAACCGAGCGAGAAGGAGGCACAGGTGAGTGATCGGCAGTTACAGATCCGGAAGCTGTACACCATCGTTGACGAGACGCATAGCACGCTCGGTGGGGCAGACGCGAACGGGCCGCTGCGTCGGGTAGCAGCTTGCGCGGTGATCACGAATCCCTACGCAGGGCAGCCTCTAGCCGACGACCTGTCGGCGCTCATTCGGCCATCAGGTGAGCTTGGTCGCATTCTCGGCGAACTCGCGCTCGAGTGTCTCGGCTGCCCCGCTGAAAGCTACGGCAAAGCGGCGATCGCTGGTATGGCCGGGGAACAGGAGCACGCGATTGCCTGCATCACCTCGGTCTTCGGCGACGCCCTGCGCCAGGCACTCGGAGGCGCGCGGGCGTGGATTCCATCGAACAGCAAGGTTGGCCCGCCGGGTACAGCGATCGATGTCCCTCTTGCGTTCAAGGACGAACTATGGGTACGGAGCCACTACGACACCCTTGAAGTCCGCGTGCCAGACGCACCGTTGCCAGATGAGATCGTCGTCGTCGTTGTCCTCGCGAATCGCGGACGCCTGCACGCTCGGCTCGGCGGGCTCTCGAAGGAAGAGGCGCTCGCGCGCTTGCAAGCGCAGCGCACGTAGCGCGGGGAGTGGTGGGAATGAAGATCGCCATCACCAACGTGGGCACGCTCTTTACCGGCGTATTCGACAAGCCCATCGACCGAGAGAGCGATACGCTCGTCATTGAAAGCGGAATTGTGACGGCCGTTGGTTCCCGTGACCAGCTCGCTGGCCACATAAGCGAGGCTGACCAAGTTATCGACGCCAACGGCATGACTGTCGCGCCGGGGTTAATCGATTCGCATTGCCACGTGGTCATCGGCGACTATACCCCTCGCCAGAAGACGGTGGATTTCTTGGAGAGCTACGTCCATGGCGGCGTTACGTCTGTCGTGTCGGCGTCCGAGGTGCATGCCCCCGGTCGGCCACACGACCGCCACGCGGTGAAAGCGCTGGCCGTCGCAGCCTACCACTGTTACGCACACTTCCATCCCGCAGGCATGAAGGTTCACGCGGGCAGCGTGATCCTCGAGCCATCGCTGACGGAGGACGACTTTCGGGAGCTGGCCGAAATTGGCATACGCCTGGCGAAGTTCGGTTTCGGTGATTATGCCGACCCGATGGACGGCGAGCCCCAAGTGCGCTGGGCCAAGCAGCACGGTATGGTGGTGATGTCTCACTGCGGGGGAGCCAGCATTCCCGGTTCACAGCCAATTCTCGCGCGCCATCTCATGCACCTTCGGCCTCACGTCCTCGGTCATATCAACGGTGGGCCGACCTCGCTCCCGGACGAGGATGTCGATACTCTCGTGACTCGAACCGACATGGCTTTGCAGATCGTGCAGGCTGGGAACCTGCGGTCTGCGCTGCGTATCGTCAATCTTGCGCGCGAAACCGGCAACCTGCACCGGGTCATCATCGGCACCGACACGCCGACCGGCACAGGCGTCATGCCGCTCGGCATGCTGAAGACCATCGTCGAGTTGTCCTCGCTCGCGGACTTCGAGCCTGAGGTCGTCTGGTCATTCGCCACGGGGAACAATGCAGCCGCATATCGACTCCACGCGGGGGTTCTCGAACCGGGCTATCCGGCCGATCTCGTGGTGATCGACGCGCCATGGGGGTCTGTGGCCCGCGATGCACGTTCCGCGATTGCGCGTGGCGATATTCCAGGAATCGCAGCGGTCGTCATCGATGGCCAGTTACACACGTTGCGTAGTCGAAATACGCCGCCATCGGTGCGTGAGGTCCACATCCAGCATCGAAGGGCAGCAGCATGAGCGTCAAGACGGCAGGGCAGTTCAAGTACATCGAGCTTACTCGACAAGGGCGTAGTGCGATTGTCCGCCTAGCTCACCCGGAAGACAGCAACGCGCTCAGTACAGCGTTGCTCGCCGAGCTCGCTCAGGTACTCACCCTGCTCGACGATGCCAGCGTGCTGCTACTGTGCGCCAGTGGGCCGGACTTCAGCCTCGGTCGCCCGCCGGCGTCGTACGGTGAGCCGCTGTCCAGCCTGCAGCAGGCCTACCAGCTCGTAGTGACGTGTAACGAACGACTCGCCAGTTTCCCCGGTATCAGCATATCGGCAGTGCAGGGTCGAGCGATCGGTGCTGGTTGCAGTCTCGCCTGCCGGTGCGACCTGGTGCTTGCCGCGGAAACAGCTCGCTTTTCTTTCCCCGAGCTGCGGAAGGGGGTGCCCCCAGTCATCGTCGCCGCGTACTACTCGAAACGGCTGCCGTGGCGTGCGTTTCTCGATATGGTCTTGACCGGCCGCGAGGTTCCGGCGGACGAGGCGGTCCGATTAGGACTCGTATCGCGTGTCGTCCCTGATCACGTGCTTGACCGTGCTGCAATCGAACTCGCAGGTGACCTCGCGGCGTACGATCCGAATCCTGTACGCCAGCTCAAGACCTTTCTTCGCGATAGCGAGAGTCTTACCGCGCAACACGCCAACCGCCTGGCTCTCAGCGCTCTACTCGACAGCTTGGCGCGGCAACAGGACATCACCGCGTCTGGAGGTGGGGAATGACCACCTCCACCGTGTTGCTATCCCGAGACGGCGCGGTCGCGACGCTCACGCTCAACCGCCCGGAAAAGCTCAATGCCCTGAATGTCGAACTGGTTACGGATCTGCGTGACGCGCTAACCGAAATCGCGCAGGATAAAGGCATTCGTCTTGTCGTCGTGCGCGGAGCGGGACGCGCCTTCTGTGCTGGCCTCGACCTCGACATGATGGCCGAGGTAGGGATGCCCCCTGAGTTCTACCCGATGCAGGAACAAGCGTTCCGATTGATCGAGACGATGGACAAACTCGTCGTCGCGGCCATACACGGCTACTGCCTCGGCGGCGGTGTCCAGCTCGCGATCGCGTGTGACTTTCGAATCGTCGCCGAGGGTGCTGTCCTGGCACTGCCGGCCATCAACGAGGGGCTCTTCCCTGGAATGGCTCCGTATCGACTCCCGCGCCTCCTCGGGCTCGGCCTCGCCCGGCGGTACGTCTTGTTGGGCGATCCGATTCCGCTTGCCGAGGCAGAACGTGTCGGCCTCGTCGATTGGATCGTCCCCGAACTTGATGGTGCCGGGGAGTTCGAGCGCATCATCGAGAAGCTGCTTGCCATTCCGTTCACCGCGGCGGTGCATGGCAAGCATTTGATGCGCACCGCGTTCGAGACGCCGTTCGGCCTTGCCTTCGACGATTCGCGATATCGATTGGCGCTCTGTCTCCAATCGGCAGATGTCCAGCGAGCAAGCGAAACATGGCGTGCGCGCAAGGTTGAGCGCACCCACCAGCGTTCGCCGGATGGAGGAGGAAGAGGAGATGGCATATGACCAGCCAGCGCGTAGCCCAGCCCGCTGCCACAGCGCGCCCGCGCGCGGCGAGCGTTCCGGCACTCCTTCGCCGCGTTCATGCCCCCACGATTCTCGTGCTCATCCTGCTGGTGGTCGCCTGGGCCATCATCGCGGCGCGCACGAGCCCCTATGTCCTTCCTTCACCTGAAAAGGTGGGGCGCACGCTCCTCGATCTGGCACGCTCGGGTGACCTCTGGGCCCACGTTGCAGCCACGCTGTATCGGGTCACTGCAGGCTTTTTGCTCGGTACGGCACTCGCTCTCGTCCTGGGCTTGCTCGCCAGCTCCCGCCAGACCGCCCGAGGGGTGCTACGCGACATCAACGCCGTGCTCAATGCCACCTCGGTCTTCGTCTGGATCGTGCTCGCGCTCATTTGGTTCGGCCTAACCGATCGCGCGCCGATCTTCACCACGCTGATGATCACCATCCCGGTCCTCTTGAGCAACGTCTTCGAGGGAATTGACAACCTCGACCGCAAGTTCCTCGAGATGGCGCAGGTCTATCGCTTCGGCCCGTACGCCACGTTTTTTCACATTACCGTGCCATCACTGGTTCCGTATCTCTTCGCAGGGATGCGTGTCGCTTTCGCGTTAGGCCTGCGCGTCTCCGTGGTCGCTGAGATCTTCGGTGTGTCGACCGGGGTTGGATACATGATGAACTACGCGCGCGACACGCTCCGCACGGACGCGGTCTTCGCATGGGCGGTCGTCCTGATTCTCATGATGCTTTTGCTCGACAACCTCGTGTTCGCTCCGCTACTGCGGTGGCTGACGCGGTGGCGTTAGCGGTGGTCTGGCAAACGACCCGGTGGACGGGCTATCGAGTGCGATCCGTCCTCCCTGTCGTTGAACCCCAAGCTGGTGGTGTGTGGGCGATGAGAGGCGTAGCTGTAGAAGGAGGAGAGACCATGGCCACACGGTACACGCGTCGCCAATTCCTGATCGGCACCGTATCGGCTGCCGTCACCTCGCTGCTGATCTCCGCGTGTCAGTCGGAAGAGCAGCAGCCGGCGCCGACTGCTGCTCCGGCTGCGACCCCGACGCAGGCTGCGGCGGCCTCACCGACTCAGCCCGCGGCCGCAACAGCGACCCCGGCGGCCACACCGACGGTCGCTCCAGCCGCCAGCCCGACCATGGCGCAGCGGCCCGACCGGACGTTCCGGTTCGCCTATCTCCGGCTCGGTTGGGCGGGCTGCGAAGCCATCGATGACCTCGGCTTGCTCAGCGCGCGTGGCTGGAAACTGGAGTGGAACCGGATCGATCAGATCAGCGCGCTGGCGAACGCCTTCGCAGCCGGCCAGGCGGACATCATCGACATGTCCGTCGTGATCGCCGCGCAGATGCACGAGCAAGGAGTACCGCTCAAGATCTTCAGCGCGGCGGTCGGGACACTCGGTTCGATCCTGGTTCGCCCGGGGCTTGGCGTCTCGGCTGTCCCCGATTTGCGTGGCAAGCGAGTTGGAGGCATTCCCGGTGGGACGACGACGCAAGACATTAACGCGATGGTGCGTCGACTCTACGATTTCGACCTCTTGACCGATACAGAGTTCATTCAGGCCTCGACTCCTCCGGATGCGGTCAATCTCTTGATCAACGGGAACGTCGACGCACTGCTCATGTGGGAGCCGACGGTCTCGCGGCTGACCAACTCCGGCCAGGCGGAGATCCTCGTCACGCAGCAAGAGCTTTGGAAGCAGGTCTCCGGCAGCGACACCCCGCAAGTGCACGTGATCTACATGACCTCGCCGGAGCTCGCTGACGAGTACCCCGAGCTCATGCAAGACATCATCGCGGCGCAGGAGGAAGTCGCCGAGCTCTGGCAGGCAGGGGATGACAAGGCCGTCCAAGCGTTTGCCAACGTTACGGAACTGCCACCGGACGTCATCAGCACCGCGCTCTCGCGGACGACGCCGCTAGCCGGATTGAGCAAGGATCTGCAGGACACCATTCTGATGCAGCTCAAGTTCAATCGCGAATCCGGTGTGTTGCTCCAGAGCGACCTCTGGCTGAATGCCGAAGAGGCTCGCGCAGCGCTCTTCTGGGAGCCGTAGACAGGCTGCCGGGGCCGGCTGGAGGTCTTGCAATGCACCTGCGCGAACGATCGCTCAACGAAGTCCTGCTCTCCCGCCTGCAGCAGGGTGCCGAGGAGCCGCTCCTTACCTGGCACGAACGGGTCATTACCGTCAGCGAAGCCGTTGCCAACGTCGCTAGTCTTGCCCAGTACCTGAGGAAGGAGATTGGCGTCGCTCCTGGATCGCGCGTCGCTGTCCTCGCGCTCAATCGGCCTGAGACGCTGCTGCTTCTCTTCGCGGCTGCGCATATCGGTGGCATCGTGGTATTGCTCAATACACGCTACTCCCCTGCCGAAGTCGCCGCCGTCCTCGAGGATGCGTCGCCGTGTGCCCTCTTCTACGACACGGCCACGCAGGCGCTCGCAGAGGCGGGAGCAGCGCAGTTGCGGTCATCGTTCCACATGGTGCCTGTTGATGACCTCGCTCTACAGCCGGCGCTCTCGGTGCAGGAAGCAGCGCAGGAATTGCAACACCCAGCGGGGGATCTTGCCACTCCAGTGTTGATGCTCTACACCAGTGGCACAACGGGGGCGCTGAAGGGGGTTCCCCTGACACAGGGGAACCTCCTTGCCAATGTTGGCCAGATCGGTGCTGCTATCACACCGCCGGCGAAGGCCGAAGCCCTCGTGGTCACCCCGCTGTTCCACGCTGCCCTCATCCCCTCAGCGCTTGTTCCACTGAGCCATGGCTTGCCGCTCGTCGTCTGCGAACGTTTCTCTCCCGCTGAGGCAATCGAACTCCTCGCGACGCGATCAATCGCTTGGACGGTGATGGTACCCACGATGATTCAGGCGTGCCTGGATCTCCTGGGTGGTGATCGACTCCCGTCCGGGGACCACCCGCGGTTCATCTACTACGGTGCCTCACCCGCCCCACGCGCGCTGATCGAGGAAGCGATGCGAGGTCTCGGTGCGCAGCTCATCCAGTCTTACGGACTTACCGAAGCGACCCAGGCAGTGACTGTTCTTTCGCCGCACGATCACCGTGTCGGGCTAGCCGATGCGCCGCACCTGCTCCGCTCAGCCGGACGCCCGCTGCCCGCGACCGAGCTCGCCGTTTGGAGCGGTGACGGCACGCCGCTTCCGTCTGGTCAAGTTGGAGAGATCGTTGTGCGCGGCCCGCAGGTGATGGGGGGCTACTGGAACCGTCCGGCAGAAACCGCGCAGGTCCTGGTGAATGGCTGGCTGCGAACGGGCGATGCCGGTTTCCTCGACGAGCATGGATACCTCTACGTCACCGACCGCATCAAGGACGTCATCATCTCGGGCGGTGAAAACGTGTTCAGCCCGCGCGTCGAGGACGTCGTACGGAGTCACGCCGCGGTACGAGAAGTGGCCGTCGTAGGGTTGCGCCATGCCGTTTGGGGAGAAACTGTCCATGCGGTAGTGGTGCTTCGCCCTGGCTTCACTGAGACGCCCGAGCTCGCGGCCGATATTATCCAACACTGTCGCAATCACCTGGCGGGCTTCGAAATCCCTCGTTCGATCGAATTCGCTTCCGAGTTACCGAAGAGCGCGACCGGGAAGATCCTGAAGCGGTTGCTCCGTGAGCGTGCGCCAGAGACGATCGCAATCGCCTGCGACCTGCGTGTTCCTTCAGGTCCAGCCGATAGGCGCGAGAGGAGATAGAGCGATGCCGGTGGCCCAGTCCCAGCAAGCGAGCACGATCGCGCTCGCCGTTGAAGATCTTCGAAAGACCTTTCTCGTTCCGGTCATCGATACCCTGTCGTTCCAGGTTCGCGACGGAGAGTTCGTGTGCTTGCTCGGTCCCAATGGGTGTGGCAAGACGACGCTGCTCCGCGTCATCGCCGGAATCGAGGGTGCCGATTCCGGAGCGATCTACCTGCATGGATCGAAGCTCGAGGGGAGGCAGTCCGCTGACCATCGCGTCGGATACGTCTTCCAAGAGCCACGCCTCCTGCCCTGGAGGACGATCGCCGGGAACGTTGCGCTGGCTGTCGAGCGGGTTTGTCGCAGTAACCGGCAGGACGCAGTGGCGACAGCGCATCGCTACCTGCGTCTCGTGGGGCTCTCTGGCTTCGAGGACTATTTCCCGAACCACCTATCGGGTGGCATGCAACAGCGCGCCTCGATCGCCCGGGCACTCGCCGTCCAGCCAGAGCTGCTGCTGATGGATGAACCTTTCAGCGCGCTCGATCCGGAGAACCGTCGAATCCTCCAGGACGAGCTCCATCGCATTTGGCGCGAGACTGGCGTCACCATTCTCTTCGTCACACACAATGTCGATGAGGCCCTCCGCCTCGCGACGCGTCTCCTGGTGCTCAGCGCGCGCCCGACCCGCATCTTGCTCGATGTATATCCCGAGAACATCCGTGACCATGAGGAGCTCAAGCGGCAGGTGCTCGATATCTTCTCGGAACAGGTTCGCATTCAGCAGGGGCTTGTGAACGCATCGTCCTGACGGTGGCCTCTACGAGACGAAAGGTGTGGTGAAGTGCCACAGGTATACGAAATACTCGCTGACCGCCTCGTCCAACTCGGCGTCGACACCTTGTACGGAGTCGTGGGTAGCGGCAACTTCTTCGTTGCCGAAGCGTTACGCCTCCGTGGCGTCCGGTTTATCGCCGCTCGACACGAGGCTGGGGCGGTCGCAATGGCCGATGCATGGGCGCGGGTTACGAACCGCGTCGGTCTCTGCACTGTGCACATGGGGCCGGGCTTCACCAACACGCTGACACCACTGGTTGAGGCCGTCAAGGCTCGTACTCCGCTCCTCTTACTGACGGCAGAAGTGTCCCGTGGTGCAATTCACTCCAACTTCGCCATCGACCAGGAAGGAATCGGTGCGGCTGCTGGCGCTATTCCGGAACGCCTGCACACACCGGAAACGGCGCTCGCGGATCTCGAGCGGGCCTGGCGCCGAGCGCTCCTCGAACGTCGCCCCGTGGTACTGCTGATGCCGCAAGATATCCAGGTCGCCGAGCTCGAGCTCGTCACACCACTCCTTAGTTCGTTTCCGAGCCTGTCCAACGCGCCGGATATCGAGACGCTGGCTCACCTGGCTGACCGGCTGCGCACGGCCCGTCGGCCGCTGATCCTTGCAGGACGAGGCGCAGTCATCTCACGAGCTCGGGCCGAGCTCGAACGGCTCGGCGAGGCCGTTGGCGCCCTGTTGGCGACCACAGCCAACGCGCATGGCCTGTTCGCCGGCAACCCGTGGAATCTCGGTATCGCGGGTGGCTTCTCGGCCCCTGGGGCTGTCGAGCTTATGCGCCAGGCCGATTTGATCCTCGCGATGGGAGCGTCGCTGACGGCGTGGACGCGGCGTCACGGGAGACTGTTCGACCCGAGGGCTGAGATCGTTCAGGTGGACATCGATCCGGGCGCCATCGGTGCTCGTTATCCGGTCGCGTTCGGGTGCGTCGGAGATGTCCGCGCGACCGCGAGTGCGCTGGCAAACCTCTTGTCACCGGCGCAAGAGGGATGGCGGACGCCCGAAGTGGCGGAGCGCGTCCGTCGTTCCACATGGCAGGATACGCCGTTCGAAGACAAGTCCACTGCGGACCTCATCGATCCGCGCACAGCCTCGAAGGCGCTCGATGAACTCCTCCCTGCCGAGCGCGTTCTGGCGATCGACTCAGGGCATTTTATGGCCTATCCAATCATGTATCTGACCGTACCCGACGAGCGAGCCTTTGTCTTCACTCAAGCGTTCCAGTCGATCGGGCTCGGATTGCCGACGGCAATCGGAGCCGCACTAGCGTGTCCGGATCGTGTCACGATTGCCGCAGTGGGCGATGGGGGACTTTTCATGTCTCTCCCGGAGCTCGAAACGGTCGCGCGTCTGAAGCTGCCGCTCGTTGTTATCGTGTACAACGACTGTGCCTACGGTGCCGAGGTGCATCACTTTGCCCCAATGGGCTACGACACCACCACGGTGACCTTCCCTGATATCGATTTTGCCGCGCTCGGCCGCGCACTCGGGATGACAGGTCATACCGTTCGTTCCGTCGCGGACTTGTACGCGTTGGGACAAGTCCTGCGTGATCGGGATCGCTATCCAATCGTGCTAGACATGAAGGTCAACCCGGCGGTGCGCGGCGACGAGTGGTTCGATCTCGCGTTCCAAGGACACTGAGACCAATGCGACAGGAAGGAGAGGAGATGCGTCCCTGGCTTCACCATGTCGAAGTGCGCGTTCCTGACCTCCAAGCCGCGCTAGCATTCCATCAAGACGTACTGCAACTGACGCTCGTCGAGCAGCAGGACGATACCGCTTACCTTGCCTGCGGTCACGACCCGTCAATCGACCTCTGCCTCTCGTCGGGTGGAACCGGTCTCGGTCACGTGGCCTACGCCGTTCCGGACGCCGAAACGCTCGCCGCGTATGCAGAACGTTTGAGCCAGAACGGCGTGCCCTATATCCACGTTACTGATGCTGAACCCGGTATCGCTGCCGCTGTCCGGTTTTCCTTACCGTCTGGGCACGGAGTGGAATTCGTCGTCCCCACCCCGATTTCCGCAGCTTCATACTCGTACGCTCACCCTGCTGTGCGGTGCTTTCCAGAAAGCCGCTCGTCGCTTCTGCTCGACCTGGACCACGTTACGCTTCGCCACACGGATGTGCAAGCTGTCGCTTCCTTTCTCCGCGATGTTCTCGGCTTCCACCTCCCAGATGTACGCCTAACCGGAGATGGGCGGTGGCGAGGTGCCTGGTTGCATTTGACCGATCAGCACCACGACCTCGCAGTTCTTCTGGGCAACGACGGGGAAACGCTCGATCACATCGCTTTTCGCGTCGCTGGCATCGAAGCCATGAAGGCGTTCGCCGATATGCTCGCGGCACAGGGGGGAAAGGTCGAGGTTGGCCCGGGACGCCACAGTATCGGAGGCAACCTCTTCATGTACTTCTGGACCCCGGACGGTAATCGGTACGAGCTGTCCGCGGAGATGGCACTTGTCGCTAACCGTGCTGCTCCGACAACGTTCTGGGGAGACAGTCCGGATCTCTTTTCTCCATGGGGCATTCGACCACCCGAATCGTTCCGGAAAGGTTCCTGACCATCGAGGAGGGAAGAGGTGAGCGAGATACCAGGTGAGCGGGACGTCTACGACGTCACGATC
>NZ_JAMSLR010000016.1 GCF_023806485.1 Thermalbibacter longus | reverse complement strand
CGGGAACGTCCACTGGAAACGGTATTTGTGGTAGTCGGCTCCGACCCCGAAGCCATGGACTTCCGGCCAGACGGTCACGTTGCGTTTCTGTCCGGTGCGGGGATCCCAGGCGATCAGCCGGCCGTGGCCCATCCCGGTACCGATACCGCCGCCGAAGACCCGGTGAGGCGGTATGGGGCTGACAGCCATGTAGCCGCTCTCGCCGCCGCCCGGCTCGACGTAGTTGATCCAGCTAATCGCTCCCTCGAAGCCGATGCTCGGGAGGCGCATCGCCCAGTTGTCCTGCTGGGAGCCATAGACGTTATAGGGCACCTGGTCATCGACGGTGACGTGATAGAACTGCGCGGTCGGCTGGTTGAGCGGTAGTGTCCAGGTCGTGCCGCCGTCGAAGCTGACGCAGGCACCGCCGTCGTTGCCGTTGATCATCCGGCGCGGATTTCGCGGGTCGATCCACAATGCGTGGTTGTCGCCGTGGGGCGTCGGCACGTTCTCGAAGCTCTTGCCGCCGTCGACCGACTTCCAGGCCTGGAGGTTCATGATCCAGACCGTATCGGCATCGGCCGGGTCGGCGATGACGTGCATGTAGTACCAGGGGCGGCGGCGCAGCTCGAGGTCGTCCGAGCCGCGCTCCCAGGTCTCGCCGTAGTCGTCGGAGCGGAAGAGCCCGCCGTCTTCCGCCTCGATCAGCGCCCAGACACGCCCGGAGCGCGGAGGCGAGGCAGCCAGGCCGATCCGGCCGAGCACGGCTGCCTTGGGGAGTCCCTTCTTGCGGGTGATCTCCTCCCAGGTGTCGCCCCCATCGAACGAGCGCCAGATGCCGGACTCCTCGCCGCCGCTCACCAGGGCCCAGGGGTAGCGCCGGGTCTGCCACATAGCGGCGTAGAGGATACGAGGGTTCTGCTCGTCGATCGTCACGTCGATCGCGCCGGTCTGCTCGCTCTTATACAGCACCTTCTCCCAGGTCTTGCCGCCGTCGGTCGAGCGGAAGACGCCGCGCTCCTCGTTGGGACCGAAGGCGTGGCCGAGCGCGGCGACGTAGACGACATCCGGATTGTGCGGGTGGATCACAATCTTGCCGATGTGGCGGGTATCGCGCAGGNGCGGAAGACGCCGCGCTCCTCGTTGGGACCGAAGGCGTGGCCGAGCGCGGCGACGTAGACGACATCCGGATTGTGCGGGTGGATCACAATCTTGCCGATGTGGCGGGTATCGCGCAGGCCGACGTTCTTCCAGGTGCGGCCGCCGTCGGTGGACTTGTAGACGCCGTCGCCGTGGGAGACGTTGCCCCGGATGCAGGCCTCCCCAGTACCCACGTAGATCACGTTGGGGTCAGCGTCGCTCACCGCGATGGCGCCGATGGCCGAAGTGCCGAAGAAGCCGTCGGAGATGTTCTCCCAGTGGGAGCCGCCGTTCGTCGTCTTCCAGACGCCGCCAGCGCAGGCGCCGAAGTAGAAGGTGCCTGGCTCGGTCGGATGGCCCGCGACCGCGACGACCCGGCCGCCGCGGTGCGGGCCGATCAGGCGAAACTCGAGCGAGCGGAAGACGTCAGGACCCATCTCGTGTCCTCCTTCCCTTCCACGTGGTCCCACCGGATTCTGACCGCCGCCATACGGGCTGTCAATGCGCCGTTAAGGGTTTCACTCCTCCCGCGGTGTTGCCTCTCGGGCTCTGTCGCAGGTCGCCATGCCCCCAAACCCGGGGGCGTCTCACACCGGTACGTGCAGGGCCGCTTCCCACGCAGGGGTAGATGTATCTGACGAGCGAGCCGCGGCAGCCAGCTCGGGCCCTCGAGTCCCGGCTGGCCGGACAACGCGAAACTCGTTCACTGGCGAAATGGGTGCCGCCCCACCAAGTACGGTGGGGCGGCACGCGGTTAGGGGATGGGGTATGGGGAGTTGGGCTCAGCAACCGGATGGGTGAGCGAGCTCGCTCTGCCCCGCCGGCAGTGCGGCGAGGCGAGGATCGAGGCGGTGGGCGAGGGTCATGAGGGCGTGGGCCGCTATCACCCGGATGGGTGTGCTCATGCCCAGGCCTGCCTCCCGCAGCCGGGTCGTCTCGACGAGCTTGCGCTCCAGCTCGGTGCGCCGGTGCTCGCTCAGTTTCTCGATCTCGTAGAAGTTCATCACGGTGGTACCTCTCTCGATTGCTCGTCACACACGAGTCTGCTTCAGTGCGGTCGTCGCCGCTCCTGTCCATTCGGCCAGGCCATCGGGCGAGCCCGGCCAAGCGGGGAGCGTGTACACGCCTTGCTCAGACCCCGCGTCCGATCTGTACCAGCCAGCTCACCAGCGTGGCCAGCACCGGGCTCAGTCGGTGCCGCTCGGGCGTCGCTCCCTGCACGGTGGCCACAATCTCGTGCCACCTGGCTCGCTCTCGCTGCATCACCCGCACGACCTCGTACACGGCAATTGGGCTCCAGCCATCCATCGTGAGGTGTCCTTCCGGTCTGTCGTCGCCGTCCGCCATGTCACACCACGAGCTTAGGCGGCTCGCTTCCCTCGCACATCGTCAGAACTGCGCAATTTGGAACGAGCGTTCGAAAACGTGCCAGGGCACAGGTGGTACGCAGGATTACGCAGGGATTGGGCGCGTACGTACGAGAGGAAGACTGAGGCTACAGCAACCCGTGTTCGATGGCGAAGCGGGTAGCCGCGGCGCGTGAGGAGACGCCCAGCTTGTTGTAGATGGAGCGCAGGTGCTGGCTCACGGTGCGCGGGCTGAGGAAGAGGCGCTCGGCCACCTGGGCATCGGTCAGTCCCTCGGCGACCAGGCGCAGCACCTCGATCTCGCGTGGGGTGAGGCCGGCAACGGCGCTGGGCGGTGTCCGGCCCGCGATGCGAGTGAGCAGGTCATCGACCAGCGCGAGCACCCGGACCGCACCGAGAGGGTCGCAGATTGCGCGCGCCTCTTCGATGAGTGAGCGCGCGCTCCCGGGTTGCCCGGTCACACGACGCAACTCGGCGAGCGCGAGCAGGGTGAGAGCCCGCTCGAGGAGAGCACCGCAGGCGCCGGCAAGTGCGAGAGCGGCGTCGAGGTGAGCCGCTGCCTCATCGTACCGCCGCGCGTGTGTCTCGAGTTCGCCCATGAGCCGGTGCGCGGCGAGCAAGGCCAGCGGCTGGCGCGGCTGCTCGGCCCAGGCCAGGGCCTGCTCGGCGTGGTGACGTGCCAGGGAAAGCTTGCCGGCCGCGCGGTGATACGCCGCCCAACCCAGTTGCCCCTCGGCGCGCCCGAGCACTGCGCCGCTCCAGTCCAGCCAGCGCTCGTGTGCCTCCAGCCAGGCGGCGGCCAACTCGAGGTTCCCGTCATCGAGCGCCAGTGTAGCGGCAAGGCGCTGCAGCGGGAGCGTGTCGAGCAGAATAGCGTCGCCTGGCTCGCTGGCAGGGCCAGCCGGCAGGTGCTCTCGGATCATCCGCCAGGCGACGTCGGGCTGCCCCTGCTCGCGCGCGAGCAGCGCGAGTGCCATGCGGGCGAACGGTCGCCAGTTCGTGCGCTCGCCGGGCGCGGAGACCGCCCGCGCGAGCTCGCGCGCCTCGGCCCAGTCGCCCTCGATGAGCAGCAGTGGTAGCCAGGCGAAACGCGGGGGGAGATCGGAGAGCGCACCGCTGGCCCGCGACCATGCCTGCTCGGCCGCCTGCGCCAGGCGACGGCGTTCGGCAAGGTCGTCAGCGCGGTAGGGCAGCACGACCTCGAACAGCTCCAGCAGTAGCGCGTTGCCGACCTGGTAGTGGTGCTCGACTGCGCGATAGGCGGCTGATGCTCGCGCATAGGCCTGGCGCGCCTCCTCAGGCCGCCCCAGCGTGGCGAGTGCGCTCGCGATACCGCGCCAGGCATTGGCATAGCCGGAGGTGCCGAGGGCGTGTGCCGGTGGGCGGGTATCGAGCTGAGCTCCCAGCGCCAGCGCCTCGGTGCCACGCCCGGCGATCGCCAGCCAGCTCACCAATGCCCCACGGTAGTGGTACTCGTCGGGCGGATCGCCGAGCTGTTGCTGGAGCGCGCGCAGCCGGCCGCGCTCGTCGGGGCTGAGCGCATCGATGGCCGCGACCCCGGCTTCCAGGTCGGCCAAACCGCCCCGGATCTCGCCGCTCGTGCAGAGGAGGCTGCCGCGGAAGCAGCCGATATATGCGGCGAGGGCGTGGTCGCTGGCCTCCTCGGCGAGCGCGATAGCATCTTCGAGGTAGCCGAGCGCCTGGCGAGGGTCGGCGTAGCGGCGCATCCGTGCCAGGCGATAGAGGAGCTTGGCCCGCTCGCTCGCCGGAGCGCCCTGGGCTTCCAGCAGTTGCAGAGCAGCCTCGAAGCGCTCGGCGGCGGTCAGCAGCGCATAGGCGCGCTGGGCTCGCTCGCCGGCCCGGATCAGCCACTCGGCGGCACGCGGGTCGCCGGCCCGCTGCAAATGGTAGGCGACCGCATCGGGGTCGGGAGCTGGCAGGGCGAGCAGCGCCTCGGCGACGCGGCGGTGCCAGGCCCGCCGCCGTGGAGGGAGCATCCCCTCGTACAGTGTCTCCCGGATGAGCGCGTGTGCGAACCGCACTCCTTCGCCATGGCGCAGGGCGTCCAGCAGGCGAGCTTCCACCGCGCTTTCCACGACCTCGAGCAGGGTCTCTTCGGAGAGCTCGCTGACCGCGCTCCAGAGGCTGAGCGACACCTCCTCACCGATGACCGACGCGACCGACAGAAGGGTGTGAGCCTTCGTGCCGAGGCGAAGTGAACGGGCCTCGATCACCTGGCGCAGCAGCAGGGGTACACGGGCCTGAGCCAAATCACCGAGGAGCCAGGTCTCCCCTTGTAGCTGGAGCAGCCGCTCCTCCTCGAGCGTGCGCAGCAGCTCGACGATGTAGAGCGGGTTTCCCTCGGCACGGTCAGCGAGATAGCCGACGAGTCGCTCCTCGTCATCGCTCGAGAGACGGTAGCGCGCGGCGATGAGCTCGCGCACGTGGTCGAGCTCGAGCCGGCGCAGATCGAGGCGTACCGCGCGTGCCTCTCGGACGAGGAGCGGGAAGAGGGTGAAGAGCGGATGGCGGTGTGTCAGCTCGTCTGCCCGATAGGTGACGACGATCAAGAGCGGTAGCATCGCGGCGCTGCGGGCCATGATGCGCAGCAGGTCGAGGCTGCCAGGGTCGGCCCAATGCAGATCTTCGAGCAGCAGCACGAGCGGTTGTTCCCGGGCAAGGGCTGAGATGAACTCTCGCACCTGAACGAAGAGCGTCGCCTGGTTGGTCGCCTGTTCGGGGGCGTCGCCCAGCGGTGGCAACGCGGGGCGATCAGGCCGTGGTGCCTGGGATAGCACTTCGATCCACGGCCCGTACGGTGGCGTCTCCGTCAGGTCGTAGCAGTAGCCGGCTAGCACGAGTGCCCCTTGTGCCCGTGCTTCCCTGGCAAGAGCTGCAGCTAGGGCTGTCTTCCCGATTCCAGCTTCCCCGCCGATCAGAACGAGCCCGCCGTTTCCAGCCAGGGTTGCCTCGAGGCGCTCCCGGAGCGTTGCCAGCTCGCGGGCTCTGCCGACCAGTATCGAGCCAGGTTCGTTGGGATGCTGTATCACCATGCCAGCTACCATGACACCTGCATACGACTGAGGACGGGCGAGCGGAACGTATGTGCGAGTGTATCACCGGTATCCCGCGCGTGCATCTGGGGGAGGAGAGTCGGCAACGCGTTCTGTGGCAGGCAGACCTGCACTGTGGTATCTCTAGGCCACGGTGCTCGAAAGGATATCGCCGTGGAGAGGCAGAGCGCGNGCGTGTCGAGGGGGATGGTACTCGATCCGATCCGGACCTACCATTCATCGGAGACCGAGGAGAGCGCCATGGCCGTCACCGAGCTGATCACCCGCCGCCGGTTCACGGTGGATGAGTACCACCGGATGGCCGAGGTCGGCATCCTGGGCGAGGATGACCGGGTGGAGTTGCTCGAGGGGGAGATCATCGAGATGAGCCCGATCGGCTGGCGGCACCAGGCATGCGTGGATCGGTTGATCTACAGGCTGGTGCCGGCATTGCAGGGCCGGGCGATCCTGCGTCCCCAAGGCCCCATCNGGTGGCGCCGCAGGCCTTCCCCGACCTCGAGCTGGTCGTGGATGAGATCCTGGGGTGAACGGCAATGCTGCTCATCATTGCCCGGCATGCCGGTGAGCATGGGCAGGGCGACGAGGACGGCGATACCCGGTGGCGTGGCAACTAGGGAGTGCGCCGTGTGATCGCCAAGAGCATCGGAACGTGATCAGCGAACCATCGGCCAGCGGTAGGGGATAATTGGGAGTGGACATCACGGAACTGTCGAGGTCGAGGAAAAGAGCATGGCTGTCGCGGAGCTGATCGCCCGTCGGCGTTTCACTGTAGACGAGTACCACCGGATGGCCGAAGCNCTCGAGCTGGTCGTGGATGAGATCCTGGCGTGAGGGTTCCGGTCAGCGCGTCTTTGCCTGCTCGTCCCAGAAATGGCTAGCCGGCTGCGGCCGCGGGCCGAAGACGGCCGTGCCGACCCGTACCAGCGTCGATCCCTCTTCGACTGCGATCTCCAGGTCACCGGACATGCCCATCGAGAGGATCTCCATGCGCACGCGCGGGATGCCCTCTGCAACAATCCGGTCGCGGAGCTGGCGGAGTAGCCGGAAGCAGCGGCGTGCGTCCTCGGGGTCGGCCGAGAGCTTGCCGATGGTCATCAGCCCCTTGATGTTGAGCGTGTCGTAGCGCGCCACCTGCCGGACGAACGCGAGCGTCTCCTCCGGTGCCACGCCGAATTTGCTCTCTTCTTCGGACGTATTGACCTGGATCAGGACATCGAGGCTGCGGCCGAGTCGTTGCAACTGCTGGTCGAGCTTCTCCACCAGCCGCATCCGGTCGACCGACTGGATCATGCTGGCGAAGGTGAGCACGTCCTTGACCTTGTTGGTCTGGAGATGGCCGATGAAGTGCCACTCGATCGGCAGGTCTTTCAGTTCCTCGTACTTGGCCAGCGCCTCCTGGGCTTTGTTCTCGCCGATTAGGCGCTCGCCGGCCTCAACAGCGACCCGGATCCGCTCGGCAGGCACCGTCTTGGTTACCAAGAGCAGATCCACCTCCTCCGGAGAGCGGCCAGCCCGGCGGCAAGCGTCCCGAATACGGCTACGAACCGCCTCCAGGTTGGCGAGAATCAGCTCGCGAGTTGCGGTGGCTGCCTGTGTCATCGTTAGCGTCCTTCACCACTCGGAGCGCAAGCGCCCCCAGGAGAAGAGGATAGCTGCGCGCGCCGGTGCTGCAAACAGCCAAGCCTCCCCCGAGACGATTGGAATTGGATGCATCGTTGGGCTCGATGGCCTGCTTAGCCCTGGCCTGGCGAGCCGATGGCTGCCTCGCTCGCCGGGACGGTCTTGGCGGCCAGTCCGGCCTGCTCCGCGAACTCGGGGTCGTACAGGTGGCAGGCGACGAAGTGCCCGCTGCCGATGTCGCGCAGTCGCGGCTCGATCCTGTCGCATGGGGTGAAGCGATATGGGCAGCGGGTATGGAAGCGGCAACCAGACGGAGGGTTGATCGGGCTCGGCACATCGCCTGGCAGGATGATGCGCTGGCGCGCGCCGCGTCGATCCGGGTCGATCCGCGGGACAGCCGAGAGCAGTGCTCTGGTGTAGGGGTGCAGCGGGTTGCCGTAAAACTCGGCGTTCTCGGCCAGCTCGACGATCTTGCCGAGGTACATCACCGCGACGCGGTCACTGACCGCCCGCACGACGCTCAGGTCGTGGGCGATAAAGATGTAGCTCAGTCCCAGCTCGAGCTGGAGATCCTGGAGCAGGTTGATGATCTGGGCCTGGATCGAGACATCGAGCGCCGAGACTGGCTCGTCGAGGACGATGAAGTCCGGGTTAGCCGCGATGGCGCGCGCGATGCCTATACGCTGCCGCTGGCCGCCGGAGAACTCGTGCGGGTAGCGGTTGGCGTAGGCAGGATTGAGCCCGACGCGCTCGAGAATGTGACGCACCCGCTCCTCCACCTCCCGCCCCTGGGCTAGCTGGTGTACCTCGATCGGCTGGGCAATGATGCTGCCGACGGTCCGGCGGGGGTTGAGCGAGGAGAATGGGTCCTGGAAGACGATCTGCATCCGCCGGCGGAAGGAGCGGAGCTGGTCGCCCTTGAGCGAGCGCAGATCCACGCCGTCGAATCGGATGGCCCCTGCAGTCGGCTCCAGCAGCCGGAGCACCAGCCGCCCGGTCGTCGTCTTGCCGCAGCCAGACTCGCCGACTAGCCCCAGCGTCTCCCCCCGGTATACGGTGAAGTCGATCCCGTCGACGGCTACGACGTCGGCCACCTTCCGCTGGAGGATGCCGCGAGTGATCGGGAAATGCTTGACCAGCCCTTCGACCTCGAGCAGCGGGCGACGGTCGGCCGCGCGCCGCACCTGGATCTCTTCTCGGGCGATGATGCGGGCCGGCATCTCAGTCCGTGACGGCTCGTAGAGCCAGCAACGGACGGTCTGACCCTCCGGCAGACGGAAGAGCGGCGGCTCCTCGATACGGCACTTATCCCAGGCGTAGGGGCAGCGGGGGTGGAACGTGCAACCAGAAGGCAGCCGGGCTAGGTTCGGCGGCTGGCCGATGATCGGGGTCAGCCGTTGGCGTCGCGGCTCGTCGATCCTGGGCAGGCAGTCCAGCAGCCCCCAGGTATAGGGGTGTCTGGGGGCGGTGAAGAGCTGCGGCGTGGTGCCCTGCTCGACGATACGCCCGGCGTACATGACGTTCACGCGGTCGCACACTTCGGAGATGACGCCTAGGTCGTGGGTGATGAAGATCATCGCCATCCCGAAGTCACGCTGGAGTTCCTTCATGAGCTCGAGGATCTGGGCCTGGATCGAGACATCGAGCGCGGTCGTCGGCTCGTCGGCGATCAGGAGCTTGGGGCGGCAGGAGAGGGCCATCGCGATCATCGCGCGCTGGCGCATGCCGCCGGAGAGCTGGTGCGGGTAGGCCTTGAACCGTTCGGGCGGATTGGGGATGCCGACGCGTGCTAGGAGATTGATGGTCTCTTCGCGTGCCTGTGCCCTGGTTAAGCCGCGGTGGAGGACAAGGGCCTCGACGATCTGATCGCCGACCGTAAACACCGGGTTGAGCGAGGTCAGCGGCTCCTGGAAGATCATGGCGATCTCGTTGCCGCGGATCTCGCGCATCTCGGCCTCGGAGAGGCTGAGCAGATCCTGTCCGTCGAACCAGATGCGCCCGCCGACGATTCGCCCGGGCGGGCTATCGATCAGCCGGAGGAGCGAGAGACCGCTGACAGTCTTGCCGCTCCCCGACTCGCCGACGACGCCGAGCACTTCACCCCGGTTGAGCTGGTAGCTGATCCCGTCGACTGCCCGCACAGTCGTCCCACGATGGAAGAAGTACGTGCGCAGGTCCTCGACCCGCAGGAGCTCGTCCCCTGTCGGAGCGCTCAACGGCTGGTCACGGCGCGGGGCCGTCCTCTCCACGTTCACTCATCCTCGCTAGTCGATCCGCGATCGCGGGTCGAGCGCGTCGCGCAGGCCGTCGCCGACGAAATTGAATGCCAGCACCGTGAGCGCGATCATCAGGCCGGGGTAGAAGCCCATCCACCAGGCCCGGTAATCGCGCAGGTAGGTAAACGCGTTCTGGAGCATATTGCCCCAGGAAGCAGTGGGGGGCTGGATGCCGAAGCCCAGGAAGGAGAGCGTCGACTCGGTCAGAATGGCGGCCGGGATACTGAGTGTGGCTGCAACGATGATCGGTCCCATCGCGTTGGGCAACAGCTCGCGGAAGATAATGGCCCAGGTGGGCACACCGATGGCACGCGCTGCCTCAGCGTACTCGCGGGTGCGCAGCGTCAGGAACTCGCCGCGCACCAGCCGGGCGACGTTCATCCAGCCGATGACACCGATGGCTGCGGAGATGATCAGAATGGTCGGGCTGCGAAAGCCGGCGAGCACGCCCATCAGGAAGAGCAGCGGCGGGAAGGCCAGGAGCAGGTCGGCGAGGCGCATAATGGCCATGTCGACCCAGCGCCCGAGGTAGCCGGCGATCGCACCCAGTGCCGCGCCGACCATGATCGAGATGCCAGTGGCGAGGAAGCCGACGGCCAGCGAGACGCGCGAGCCGTAGATTAGCCGAGAGAGCAGGTCGCGCCCGACCTGATCGCTCCCCATCGGGTGAGCGAGGCTCGGCTCGGCCGGGCGGCCGAACTGGGCGAGCTGCAGGTCGATAGCGTTGGGATCGTAGGGGGCAATCCAGGGGGCGAGCAGAGCCACGAGGAACAGCGCGAGGAGGAAGACGGCGCTGACGACCGCCAGCCGGTGTCGCAGGAAGCGCCGTCCGGTCAGCCGCCAGGGGCTCTCCGGCCGCTCGCTGACCAGCTCTTCGAGCGCGGTCGCCCGGGGCAAGCCAGTGGACAGTTCGGCTCGCTCGAAAGTCGCGTCGCGGTCAATCATAGCGCACCCTCGGATCGACGATGGCGTACAGGATGTCCGACAGCAACGTGCCGATCATGATCAGCACGGCCGAGAGCATCACGATGGCCATCACGACAGGGTAGTCGCGTTGCTGGAGCGAGTCCACAGCGAGCAGCCCCATGCCTGGCCAGGAGAAGATCGCTTCCACCACGATCGAGCCCTCGACCAAGATCACCAGGACGTAGCCGAGCAGGGTGATGATCGGGATGAGGGCGTTGCGCCAAGCGTGCTTGAGGATGACCACGTGCTCCGGGAGCCCCTTGGCACGTGCTGTGCGAATGTAGTCCTGCCGGATGACCTCGAGCATGGCGGCGCGCTGGTAGCGCATGTAGCCGGCCAGGCTGGCCAGGGTGACCGAGGTCACCGGCAAGATGTAGTGGGTGACAGTGTCGACGAGATGGTTCCAGAAGCCGGGTTCCACATAGGGACTGCGCATGCCGCGTACCGGCAGGAGCTGGATCTCGACGGCGAAGAGGTAGAGAAGCATCAGCGCCAGCCAGAACTGCGGGATCGAGATGCCGACGAAGTTGAACGCCGTCAGCACGTAGTCCAGCCAGGAGTACTGGCGCACGGCCGAGAGGATCCCCAGCGGCAGCGCGATCGCCAAGGTAATCACCAGCGAGACGCCAGCGAGCTTCATGGTATTGGGAAGCCGCTGCTTGATGACCTCGGTCACCGGCTGCTTCATCCGGATCGAGGTGCCGAGGTTGCCGCGCAAGACCTCTCCCAGCCAGTCGAAATACTGCAGATATGCTGGCTTGTCCAGCCCGTACTGCTTGCGCAGCCGTTCGCGATCCGCTTCGGTGATTACTCGCCCGGAGCTGCGCGACTCGAGCAGCATGACCGTCACCGGGTCACCGGGGATGCGTTTGAGCATGGCGAAGGTGATGATCGACACTCCCACCAGCAGCGGGATCATCCAGAGCAGTCGCCGCACGATGTAGGCGGTCATGTCGCGTCCTTCGCTCGGGCGACCCGGTCAGGCCGCGCGGGACGACCTGACCGGGTACGGCTTTACGACTGCTTCTTGTAGATCTTCTCCGGGAAGGCACGGTGGTACCACCGGATGCTGGGGGTATCCTCCGGGATCCCACCCAGCGCCCGGCTCACGACCCAGCCGTCCACGGCGCAGTAGAGCGGCAGGGCGGGAAGCGTCTTGAGCCGAGCCAGATCGAGCTCGTGGTACACCTTGACGCGTTCCTCCGGATCGACCGTGGTGCGGCCGAGCTCGATGAGCCGGTCGACCTCCGCGTCCTTGAACCACATGTAGTTGTCACCCGGTGGCCAGTTGGCCGAGTGGAGCTCGTTGTAGACATCGGGATCCTGCTCGAAGGGGTGCGGCCACTCCTGCAGTTCCATTGCTCGGCCCATCGGGTCGTCGTTGGGATCGTGCCACATCTGCTCGAGCGTCGTGTACTCGAGGACTTGGGGCACGACTTCGATCCCGACCTGGCTGAGCATCTGCTGGAGGATGACCTGACCGTTCTTGTACTCATCGAAACCGGAGTACGTCAGGAGCGTGAACGACATGCGCTGGCCGTCCTTCTGCCGGATGCCGTCGGGGCCGGGAGTCCAGCCGGCATCGTCGAGGATCTTCTTGGCCAGTTCGGGGTCGTACGGGTACTCCTCCGAGTAGTTGACATTGTCGTAGTCGTTGTACTTGTCGAGTGGCCCGGTGGTGGCGTACTGGTTCTCCGCCAGCAGGCCGCGCCCCTTGGTCACGGTGTCCATGAGTGACTTCTTGTCGATGGCGTGGGCGATCGCCTTGCGGACATTGAAGTCCTGCAGGATCGGGTGTTTGTGGTTGAAGGCGAGGGTAATCGGCGTGAAGTAGACGTAATTGAGAAGCATGAAGTTGGGATCGCTCTCGTAGCGCGGCTGCATCTCGGGAGGAACGAACATCATGTCGACCTCGCCGCGCTCGAGGGCCGCGGCGCCGGCGTTGGTGTCCTCCATGAAGAAGGCGGTGTAGCCGTCGGCCGCTGGCCGGCCCTTGTGGTACTCGTCGTAGCGCTCGAACCGGATCCACTGGGAGGGGTTCCACTCCACGAACTTGAAGGGGCCGGTACCGACCGGCTGCGTGTTGAACGGGTCGGTGTTGATATCGCTGGAGCCCTCGAGCAGGTGTTTCGGGATGATAGGGATCTGGGAGAGACCGTAGAGGAACGGGGCGAACGGCTCCTTCATCGTGAGGACGACGGTGCGGTCGTCGGGCGCTTCCCAGCTCACCCATTCACCGCCGACTTGGAGGCGCGAGCCGTAGGGGGTGTCGGTCTTCTCGTCCTTAATCGTCTCGAAGGTGAACAGGACATCGGCGGAGGTGAAGGGCGTACCGTCGTGCCACTTCGCCTCGAAGAGATGAAACGTCAGGGTCAGGCCGTCGCTGCTGTATTCCCAACGCTCCGCCAGGTCGGGGATGATGTTGCCTTTATCGTCGTACTTGACCAGCTTGTTGAAGCAGAGCCACTCGACCCAGTAGTCGGCGCTGTTGAGGATCGGGTTGCCGACTTGCTTGTCACCGAGCGTGTTGATGACGTTGACCATGCCCCCGGTCGCCTGCTCGGCTGCGGTCGGGGACGCTGCCGGAGCTGGGGTCTGGCCAGGAGCGGCAGTTTGGGCAGGGGCGGGTGTCTGCCCCGGCGCGGCCTCCTCCTGGCGGCAGGCGGCGAGCACCATGGCGACAGCCGGTGCCGAGAGGCCGAGCATCGCCGCGCGCCGCAGGATCGTGCGCCGGTCGTAGCGCCGCCGGGTTGCCTCTCGGATGAGCGCTTCCACTCGCGGATCGTACGTCATCTCAGCTCCTCCTCAGCTCTCCACTCGCTGCCTTCGACCTTCAGAGAACGCGCCGTGCTGCGCGCGAAGAACGCCAGCAGGCTAGCGCACGGCGGTGCCACTCCGCAAGTGGCTCATCCCTCGCCACGCGCCTCGCGGTAGGTTTCCCGTCCAACACTGCCATCTCCGCGCGGCGTCGCGCTGAAGTTATGCGTATTGTAGGTGAGCCTCCCGCCGAGCGTCAAGATACACCGTTTCCGGCCAGGTTGTCTTGAATTATCGCCCGTTACGGCAAGGTTCCGGCCACTTACTGATCGATCTCTGCCCGGAATCATCAGGGATAATTGTGCTGATGGAGAGCGAGCCGGTCGAGGCGGGCGAGATGCGTGAGCCGACTGGGCAGGTAACGCTCCGCTTCTATGCTGAGCTGAACGACTTTCTCCCGCCACCGCGGTGGCAGGTGGCGTTTGCTCATCCGCTGAGCAGCCGCACCTCGGTGAAAGATCTGATCGAGTCGCTCGGCGTGCCGCATACCGAAGTCGATCTCATCCTGGTCAACGGCGAGCCAGTCGATTTCGCCCACATCGTGCGGGATGGCGACCGCATCAGCGTCTATCCGATGTTCGAGTCGATCGACATCGCGCCGCTCGCGCGTCTGCGGCCACGCCCCCTGCGGGAGCCACGCTTCGTGCTCGACGTTCACTTGGGGAAACTCGCGGCGTACCTTCGGATGCTGGGGTTCGATACACTCTACGGGAATGACTACGACGACGAAGCCCTCACCCGTATGGCGACCAGCCAGCGCCGGATCCTGCTGACTCGCGACCGGGGCCTGCTCCGGCGTAGCGTGATTTCCCACGGCTATTACGTCCGGGCCACGGAACCGCGGCAGCAGCTCGTCGAGGTCATCCGCCGGTTCGATCTGCTGGGTTCGATTGCCCCGTTCCAGCGTTGCATGCGGTGCAATGGTCGGTTGACGCCCGTGCCCAAGCAGGAAATCGTTCACCGGCTGCCTCCTCGAACACGGCGCTACTACGACGAGTTCTATCGTTGCCAGGAGTGTGATCAGCTCTACTGGAAGGGCTCGCACTATCGGCGGATGCAGCAGTTCATCGAGCATCTGCAGGCGGGGGAGATAGCGTCACACAGTCGTGGCGGGGCGCTTGCCTGATGCTTGTGAGAGGAGAGTGCGAATCCTCGAGGCGAGGATCCCTACCGGATCTGGAGGAGGTCGGAGAAGTCGGTCGAGAGGTACTGCGCGAACTCCTCGGCGGGCATGGGGCCGCCGAAGTACGTGCCCTGTCCGAAATCGCACCCGAACGTGCGGAGCTGCCGGGCTTGCTCTGGCGATTCGATTCCTTCGGCAGTCACGGTGAGCCCCAGGATCTTCGCCAGACTGATCACTGCCTGAACCAGCGTGGTGTCGCGCTCGCTCTTGCCCAGCGCGCCGACCAGCGTGCGGTCGATCTTGAGCGTGTCGATCGGGAGACGCCGGAGCGCCGCGATCGCCGCATGTCCGCTCCCGAAGTCGTCGAGCGCCAGGCGGATTCCCAGGTTGCGGAGCGTGTGAAGCTGATCGAGCGCCGTAGCGAGGTCCCATGTCACCGCGCGTTCCGAGATCTCGATGCGCAGATGCTCCGGACGCAGCCCGGTCTGGCCGAGGATCGAGGTCACGGTCTCGAGCATGGTCGGCTCGCGCAGTTGCTTGGTGGAGAGGTTGACGCTGACCACGAGGTTCGTCTTTGCCGGGTACTCGAGTTGCCAGTCCTTGAGTTGCCGGCAAGCCTCTTCGAGCACAAGGCGATCGATCAAGAGAATCAGGCCGCTCTCCTCAGCGACCGGCAGGAACTCGTCGGGCTGGAGCATTCCGCGCTCGGGGTGTGGCCAGCGCACGAGCGCCTCGACTTCGCGGAGCGCGCCCGTTCGGAGCTCGACGACCGGTTGAAAATGGACTCGGAGCTCGCGTTGCTCGATCGCCTTGCGCAGGCCGCACTCGATCTCCAGGCGTCGCCAGGCCAGTGCCTCCATATACCCATCGAACAGCGCGTAGCGATCACGGCCGAGTCGTTTCGCTTCGTACATTGCCAGGTCGGCCCGGCGGATCAACTCATCGGGGTGCAGCCAGGGGTCGTCGGTCAGGGCGATGCCGATGCTCGCTGTGACGTAGACCGGCTGCCCAGCGAGCTCGACCGGCATTCCCATCTGCTCGAGGATGCGCATCGCGACGCGACGGGCTACATCCTCCTCGTGCAGGTCTTCGAGCAAGAGCACGAACTCGTCGCCACCCAGCCTCGCGATCGTGTCGCTGGGGCGAAGGACGGTAGCCAGTCGCTGCGCGATGACCTGGAGGAGCTGGTCGCCGGCGCGATGGCCGAGGGTATCGTTGATGAACTTGAAATTGTCGAGGTCGAGGAAGAGCACGGCGACCTTCCCGGGCCGCCGGCGCAGTCGAGCGAGCGCTTGCTCGAGGCGATCTAGGAGCAGGGCGCGGTTCGGCAGCCCAGTGAGCGGATCATGGAACGCCTGGTGGACGAGCTCCTGTGCCAGGCGCTCCTGCCCGGTCTCGTCGATGATGGTGCCGAGCCAGAAGGCGTGCTCGTGACCAGTCTCTCGGATCAGCCTGGCCTCGATGCGCACCCAGAGAATATCACCGGTGCGTCGTATCATCCGGCATTCTGCCGTGAACGATCGGCCACTCCTCAGGGCGCGAGTCGCTTCGCTGATTACCCGCTCGCGGTCATCGGGATGGACGATCCTCGCCAGGAAGGCTGTCCAGTCGCCGAGGCACTCGGCGGGCGCATAGCCGAGGAGCGAGGTGACTCGCGGGTTGATATAGCTGATCGTACCGGCGGTGTCGGCTAGGTAGGTCACGACCGGTGCATGCTCGACCAGGATTCGGTAGCGCCGCTCGGCTGCCTCTAGCTCTGCTGCCAGCCGGCGCTGGTGTCGCAGCATCTCCGCGACGTGGTACGCTGCGATGGTGACCAGCGCGAAGCCAGGGAGTTGCGTCACCACCTCCCGCACGAGGAGCCACGGGTCTGGACGCGCGATCATTGTCCCTGCCACCACGGCGAGGCTGTAGCAGAGCAGCCCCAGGTACGCCTGCCGCGCTGGTGCGAAGAGTGATCGGTAGAACAGACCCGTATAGACCACCGCAAGCGCATCGGCCGGCAACGACACGCTGCCGGTCAGAAGGGTGACAGCCAGCGCCTCGACCGCGACGTCGAGCGGCAGTTGCCGCTCCGTCCGATACCAGGCGATCCAGCGGAGCGCAAGCCAGATTATCGCACCGATGGCCAGCAGGCGTATCGGCGGCGGCTGCACGCTGGAAAGCGCCAGGTCAGGGATAGCAAGCAGGCCGAACAGGAGGACGAGCGACAGCAGAAGAAGCCGCACCCGTGTCAGAAGGTCGGCCGGGAAGGGGGAAAGCACTCGTGTAAACGCTGGCGGGACTTTCACGCAAGCGCTCTCTATTCCGGGCGACGAGCGATGTGCCGATTGACGAAAAACACAGCCCAAAGCGATCCAATCGCACCATGGTCCCTACCGTTCATTCTCTTCAATGGCGGCGGTGCTGGCTGTGGCCCGGTAGTCCCTATTTGCTTTTGGAGGATCGTACTAGCTCTCGCGAGGGCTGTGGATGCTCGGAGGAGAGCTGGCCCGAGAGCCGCGCTTGTCCCCAGAGAGGGTGGCCACAGCGGGAGATGGGGCTTGCACGCCGCGGTTAGCACGATAAAGTGGCAGAGAGATAGCGTGGTCGACCGGGAGGCGAGGAGTGCTTTATGGCAGGAGCAACATCCACCAGCGCGGAAGGGGCAGCACCGCAGTTCGACACGGTAATTCTCGGTGGTCACGTCATCGATCCGGGTGCGGGCGTCGTCGGACAGTTCGACGTCGGCATCCGCGAGGGGCGGATCGCCGCGGTCGAGCCCTCGCTCGCGAGCGCGCGGGCCGAGCGAGTCATCGATGCCCGTGGCCAGATCGTGACACCCGGCCTGATCGACCTGCACACACATGTCTATTGGGGTGTCACCTACTGGGGTATCGAAGCCGATCCGGTCGCGGCACGCAGCGGCGTGACCACCTGGCTGGATGTCGGCAGTGCCGGGTCGTATACCTTTCCCGGTTTCCGGCGCTATATCGTCGAGCCGAGCCGGGTGCGGATCTACGCGCTGCTCAACCTCTCGGCGATCGGACTGGTTGCACCCACCTGGGAGTTCGCGAACCTGGACTACTGCGACCTGGAGCTCGCGGCGCAGATTGTCGAGCGGAACCGCGACCTGATCCTGGGCATCAAGGCCCGGATCGACCGCAACACGACCCGTGGCGTGGGGGTCCGGCCACTGGAGCTGGCCCGTGAGCTGGCAGACGGGCTCGGCTTGCCACTGATGGTGCACATCGGCCAGGGCCCGCCGACGATCGACGAGGTGGCGGCGCTCCTGCGGCCCGGCGACATCCTCACGCACTGCTTCACCGGGGGTACCATGCGCATCCTGACCGAGGACGGCAAGGTGCACCCGGTCATCCGCGAGTTGCACGATCGCGGGCTGGTGCTCGATATCGGGCACGGGGCGGGTTCGTTCAGCTTCCCAGTGGCCGAGGCCCTGCTCGAGCAAGGCCTGCTGCCCGACGTGATCAGCAGCGACATCCACCAGCTCGCCATCCAGGGGCCAATGTTCGACCTGCCGACCACGCTATCCAAGTTCCTGGCCCTAGGGATGAGCTTGCCGGAGGTGATCGAGCGCGCTACCGTCGCGCCGGCCCGCGTGATCGGACGGCAGGATCTGGGGACGCTGAAGCCTGGCAGTTTGTCCGACGTCGCGCTCTTCCGCATCGAGGAGGGCGAGTATACCTTTTACGACGTGGAGATGACGTCTCGTCGAGGCACGAAGCGGCTGGTGAACACGCTGACGCTACTCGGCGGTGAGCCGTTGCCCCTCATCCCGGAGAGCGAGCGGCCGGTCTGGGCGGTGCTGCCAGAACACCAGCGCCCGATCCTTCAGTATCGCTAGTAGACGCCTCCAAGATGGCTGCCCACCGCGTGGCCCCTGGCGATGAGCTCGATCCGCTCGCGGTCTTGCGAGCGCTCGGCCTGGAGGACGCAAGGGCGGTGGAGCCAGTAGCGGGTGGCTGGGATACGGCCCTCTGGCGCGTCGAGCGTAGTGGAGCATCGAGTGCGCTGCGGCTGTTCCGCCCGGAGCAGGCGAGCATCGCTCGGCGCGAGGCGCTGGCGCTGCGCGCGCTCGTGGGGCACGTCCCCGTGCCCGAGGTCCAGGCCGAAGGGACGTGGCACGGGCGGCCAGCCCTGCTGCTTTCCTGGGTGCCGGGCCGGCCGCTAGCCCATGCGCTGCGGGCCCGTCCCTGGCTGGCCGGGAGGCTTGGACACGCCTTCGGGCGAGCGCAGGTACGGATCCACGCGGTGCCAGTTACCGAAGCCCTGCGCCAGCTCGAGACTGATTGGATCGCCTTGGCTGGTCCTGGGGAGGAAGCCCTGCAAGCGCGGCTACGCGCCCTGCCGCCGCGTGCCGATGCGCTCATCCACCTCGATTACCACCCGCTGAACGTGATGGTGGAGGGAACTAAGGTCACCGGCGTGCTCGACTGGGCGAACGTCTCGATCGGTGACGCTCGAGCTGACCTGGCCCGGACGTTGAGCATCCTCCGCCTGGCGCCGTCACCGCCGGGGTTTCCCGAGCGCCTGCAC
Organism: Thermalbibacter longus; assembly: GCF_023806485.1. Lineage (GTDB taxonomy): Bacteria > Chloroflexota > Chloroflexia > Thermomicrobiales > Thermomicrobiaceae > Thermalbibacter > Thermalbibacter longus. The sequence goes on along the minus strand of NZ_JAMSLR010000016.1, from coordinate 39,047 downwards.
GGTCTCATCACCCGGCTGCTGGAACTGGGCTGGCGCCACGGCTATGGGCAGCGGTTCGGTGATCAGGCGGAGATGGCGCTCTTCTATACCTGGGCTGGCGTCGTCATGCTCCGCGATCTCGCGCCGAAGGTTGGCCGGCCTGGCGTCTGGCTCCGGACACATCATCTCGACGCGGTGCGACGATGGACCGAGGCCTGGAAGCGGCGCGCCGGGAGTCCTCCATGATGACCGGCTCACTGGCGGGCGTAGCTCGCCCAAAGGGCTGGCTATGGCTCGAGCGAAATCGTCGGCTTGGGGAACCCCAGGCGCTCGATGATCGGTAGCGCCTCCTTGAGGCGCACGAGTAGCGCGCGGTAGCGGGCTACCTGCTCGGGCGTCATCTGGCCGGTACGGTACGGACCATCAAGGTAACGCTCCAGTCGAGTGAGATTGCGTCTCCAGGCAAGCATTTCAGAGTAGTGCCATGGATCGTTCGGGTCACCATCCCAGTCCTCTTGGAGCCGATAGAGATCAGCGATGGCGTGAGCAAACATTTCCAGTTCGGTCTCGATATCGGTCGTCAAAGGTGCCGACGTAGCCATCGCACATTCTCCCGTCTTGGAACATGAATAAAGTCATGCTGAAGGTCTTCAGGTTGAAATACCGTGGTCCAGTGCCCGAGTCCTAGGCGGTATTCTACCACGATCCAGTCGCCGCCCTTAGGACCACGCATCGAACCCGATGGTCCTATGACGGCGAGCTGATGCTCCCGATAATACTGGCTGGTCATGATGCTGCTTCTCGGGTCAAGCACCACCATACGCGCGCTAGCGAGATACTGCTCGAACGTGGTGTCCTCCGGCCACTCTCGCTGCTCGATGACATGTTTCCGAAAGTGCTTCTCGGCTGCAGTCCTTCCCCGCCGGTCCGGCCGCGGGTCGAACCCGGCGTGAGCGACGTGCTCGAGTACCTCCCGCAGCTCCTCGTCAGACAGCCGGCGCGCTCCGGTCGCGGCCGCCAGAATGAGTTGGTCAGCGCGCGAGGGTGAGCCGCCAGCGGCTGGCGGCGGCAGGCGAAACAGCGCCACGGATGCCCCGCCGCGTTCCGAGCCGCGGGCATCGCGGGAGCCACGCTGGCGCTCGGCCATTCGCGGCCTAGACGGCGACAACCGCCGCCGACTCGGCGACCATGCGATTGAACGCGGCCACGTCGCGCTCGATCAGCTCCTCGAGCCGGGCGAGCTGGGCATCGACGCGCCCGCTGAGATCGGCGAACGCCTCGTACGCCTGCCGGGTGGGCCGGCTGTCGGCCGAGCCGATGGCCGTGGCCAGGCCGGCCATCTTGGCGTTCAGCTTGAGCGGGTAGTTGAGCACATCTTGCCGTCCTTGCGCGCGGTACTGGATCAGCTCGCCTTCGATCTCGAGTAGCCTCTCGCGCAGTTCCCTAGCCTTCTCGCGGATCTCGGCGAGATCTTCTCGCGTCTCCCACACCTCGAGCTGGCGGCGTAGCTTCCGGATCCGGTTGATCGACTCGTGCGTCTCGGAGAGCTTGCGCCAGACCTGAAGTGCCAGCTCGAACTGCTCGCGCAGGTCGGCATCGCTCGCCTCGATCCGCGGGTCGCGCACCACCTCGAACGACTCTGTCCAGGACTGCTCGCCGATCGTCAACCGCACCTGGTACCGCCCCGGTGGGACGAGCGGGCCGAGTACGCCGCCGGCGAACTCCATCGACTTGTCGTCCGGCACCTTGACGGCGTCGGGGTAGCGCAGGTTCCAGACGAAACGGTGGAAGCCGGGCGTCTTGGGAACCAGTGGCTCCTTCGATTCCTCCTCGCCGGGCTGTGGCTCCTTCTTCTCACTGGAGTAGGAGCGGATCGCGTTCCCCTCGGCGTCGAGGATCGTGAGCGTCACCTCGCCCTCCGGCTGCTCGCGGAGGTAGTAGGTGATGATCGCGCCGTCTGGCGGGTTCTGCCCGGCATCGAGGTAAACTTCGACCTTCTCGCCGGTCTCGGTCTGGCGCGTCTCGAAGGCAACTTGGGTGGCTCCGGTCATGCGGTAGTTCACGCCGGGCGCTGGGGGATGGCCGAAGCCGCGATAGGTGCGGAAGCGAACGGTGGTACGGGGCGGGAAGAGGTGGGCGGGCTGCTCGAGCTGGGCGGGTTCGAACTGCCGCAGCGGCGTGAGATCGTCCAGGATCCAGAAGCTTCGGCCGTGGGTCGCCACCACCAGGTCGCTGTCCTTGACCGCCAGGTCGTGGATAGGGACGACCGGCAGGTTGCTCTGGAAGCGGTGCCAGCTCGCCCCGTCGTCGAACGACACGTAGAGACCAGTCTCCGTCCCGGCGTAGAGCAGCCCGCGACGATTGGGATCTTCGCGGATGACCCGGGTGAAGTCGTCCTCTGGGATGCCTTCGGTGATCTGCGTCCAGGTCTGCCCGTAGTCGGTCGTCTTGAACAGGTAGGGGCGAAAGTCGTCCAGCTTGTACCGGGTGGCGGCCAGGTAGGAGGTGGCCGGGTCGTGGGGCGAGGGTTCGATGATGCTGATCAGCGCCCATTCCGGCAGGTCGGGTGGGGTGACGTTTTGCCAGGTCTGGCCGCCGTCGCGGGAGACATGCACCAGGCCGTCGTCGGAGCCAGCCCACAGGACACCAGGGGCGACCGGCGACTCGGCGAAGGCGAAGATGGTGCAGTAGTACTCGGCGCCGGTGTTGTCCTTGGTGATCGGCCCGCCGGAAGGCTGGAGCTTCTCCGGGTCGTTGCGGGTGAGGTCGGGGCTGATCACCTCCCAGCTCATCCCGCCATCGCGCGAGCGGTGGACGACGTTGGAGGTGACGTAGAGGGTGTCTGGGTCGTGCGGCGAGATGGCGATCGGGTACGTCCATTGGAAGCGGTACTTCGCCTCGATGGCGCCAGCGCCGAGCGTGCTCTCGGGCCAGACCTGGATGTTCTGGATCTGGCCGGTCTTGCGGTCGTACCGGGTCAGATAGCCCAGGTAGCTGCCGGCGTAGACGATGTCGGGGTTCTGGGGGTGGACGGCGATGTAGCCGCTCTCGCCGCCGCCGACCTCGTGCCACTCGCCCTGGCTGATCGCGGCCAGGTGGGAGCGGCTGGGGCCGGAGATGGTGGTGTTGTCCTGCTGGGCGCCGTAGACGCGATACGGGAAGCGGGTATCGACAGTGACGTGGTACATCTCGGCCGTCGGCTGGTTGTAGAGATCCGACCAGGTCTGGCCGCCGTCGAAGCTGACGCAGGCGCCGCCGTCGTTGCCGTTGATCATCCGGCGGGGATTCTTCGGGTCGATCCAGAGCGCGTGGTTGTCGCCATGTGGGACGGGAACCTGGAAGAAGGTCTTGCCCCCGTCGTTCGATTTCCAGGCCTCGACGTTCAACACCCACACGGTCTCCGGATCCTGAGGGTCGGCGTAGATATGGTGGTAGTACCAGGCACGCTGCCGGAGGTTGCGGTCTTCGGAGCAGCGCTCCCAGGTGTCGCCGTAGTCGTCCGAGCGGAAGACGGCCCCGTCCTCGGCCTCGACGATGGCCCAGACGCGGCCGGGCTTAGCCGGCGAGGCGGTCACCCCGATCTTGCCGATGATCTCGCCCTTGGGCAGGCCCTTGTTGCGGGTGATCTCCTCCCAGGTATCGCCGCCGTCGAAGGAACGGAAGAGCCCGCTCCCCGGCCCGCCGCTGACGAGCTCCCATGGCCGGCGGATCGCCTGCCAGAGCGCCGCGTAGAGAATGCGCGGGTTGTTCGGATCGAGCGCCAGGTCGATCGCGCCGGTGTGCTCGTCGCGGTAGAGCACCTTCTGCCAGGTCTTGCCGCCATCGGTCGAGCGGAAGACGCCGCGCTCCTCGTTGGGGCCGTGGGCGTGCCCGAGCGCGGCGACGTAGACGATGTCCGGGTTCTGCGGGTGGATGACGATCTCGCCGATGTGGCGGGTATCGGCCAGCCCGCAGTGAATCCAGGTGCGGCCGCCGTCGGTGGACTTGTAGACGCCGTCGCCGTGGGAGACGTTCCCGCGGATGCAGGTCTCACCCATGCCGACATAGATCACGTTCGGGTCGGCGTCGCTCACCGCGATGGCGCCGACAGAGGCGCGTTTGAAGAAACCGTCGGAGATGTTCTTCCAGTAGCGGCCGCCGTCAGTTGTCTTCCAGACGCCGCCCCCGGTAGATCCGAAGTAGAAGGTGAGCGGGTCGGTCGGGTGGCCCGCGACCGCGACGACGCGCCCACCCCGGAATGGGCCGATCAGCCGGAACTCGAGCGCCTGATCGAGATCCCGCCGTCCACGCTCGGCCATCGTGCTGCTCCCTCCCGTTCGCCTCGTCGCCGCGCGCCCATCTCCCTTCCGCATCGAGGGCGCGCCGCGCCTGTTGTCGCGCAGGGAGCGGGAGCTGTCAAGGGCGGCCGCTCGCTCCATTCCGTGCTCAGGCTGTATCTCCTAACGTGTCAGACGACGGAACGGGGGTGAGCGTTACCCTGGGTTGCAGGGGCGAATCACCATTTGCCCGTGCAAGCGTGTGGATCTCCGCTTCGCGCCACCAGGGTAGGCCAGGCGACGGTCTACAGTCGCAAGCGACTGCGCCGGGGCGGCGGCTGACGTGCGAACAGTTCGCACAGCGATGTCTCCACGCGCTCGCGCGCAAGGAGCCGGCTAGAAGCCGGCTCACCGGCAGGCCAGTCCCTCGCAGGGGATAGAGACTTGAGCGCGGGGCTCTAGCGCTCGGCGCAATAGAGGCGCACGGCGCTGGCAGCCGTCACTTGTCGTCCGAGGTCGACACTGTCTCGGACTCGAGCCAGGTACCGACCTTGAGCATCTCCTTCAGTTGCAGCCAGGCGGCCCGTGCCTCCTCGACGCTGCCTTCCTCCTCGATGGTCGAGATGTCGCCGGGGTCGCGATCGAGGATGACCGCCTTCAGTACGCGGCGCATGATCTTGCCGCTCCGCGTCTTCGGCAGGAGGCGGACGAAATTCAGCTCGCCGATCACCGCCACCGGGCCCAGCTCGCGGCGGACGGTCTCGATCAGCTCGCTCTCGAGCTGCTCCGACGGCTGGTACCCCTCCTTGAGCGTGACGAAGGCGGAGATCACCTCGCCGCGCAGCGGGTCCGGTCGTCCGGTCACACCTGCCTCGGCTACAGCCGGGTGGCGCAGCAGGGCGTTTTCGACCTCGATGGTGCCGATCCGGTGATCGGCGATCTTGATGACCTCGTCGGCGCGCCCGGCGAACCAGAAGTAGCCGTCCTCGTCAACCATCGCAGCGTCGCCGGTGAAGTAGACGCCGGGGATACGCTGCCAGTAGTCGCGGTCGTACCGCTCCGGCTCGCCCCAGAGGGTCGGGGTCAGGCCCGGGAAGGGGCGCCGGATCACTGCGATGCCGCGCTCGCCTGGTGGAAGCGGGGTGCCATCCATCGAGACCACCGCGACGTCCATGCCGGGTAGCGGCATACCGGCCGAACCAGGCTTGATCGGCAGCATCGCCAGGCCGTACGGGTTGCCGACGACTGGGCCACCGGTCTCGGTCTGCCACCAGTGGTCGAGCACCGGGATGCGATCCTGGAAGACCTCCTTCTGCAGCCACTCCCAGGCCGGTGGGTTGAGCACCTCGCCGGCGCAGACCACGCGCTCGACCGACCGCAGGTCGAAGCCGCGCGCGGGCTCTGTCCCGTACTTCATCAACAAGCGGGCCGCGGTGGGCGAGGTGAAGATCCCGGTGACCTGGTTCTCCTCGACGATGCGGTAGAAGGTCTGCGGGCTCGGGTGGTCGAGCGCGCCCTCGTAGGCGATGGTGGTGCAGCCGATGAGGAGCGGCGCGTAGACGATGTAGCTGTGCCCGACGATCCAGCCGATGTCGGAAGTCGACCACCAGACGTCGGTCGGCTTGAGACCGAAGCACCACTCGCCGGTGCTGCGGATGCCGACCTGGTAGGCTCCGTGGCTGTGCACGGCCAGCTTGGGCTTGGCCGTTGTGCCGGAGGTGGCGAGGATGAAGGCCGGCTCGTTGGCTTCCATCGGGACATAGCCGTCGTCCTGTCCCTGACCCAGTGCCAGGAAGTCCTCCCACGAGATGTCCCTCCGAGGCTGCATCGGCACGTCCTGCTCGCCGCGGCGCAGGACGACGACGGAGCGCACCGTCTCGGCACCGGCCGCCAGTGCCTGGTCGACGATCTCCTTGAGGGCGATCGGCTTGCCCCGGCGCCAGGTCACGTCGGCTGTGAAGACCGCCTTCGCTCCGGCCATCGTGAGCCGGTCGTTCAGCGCGCCTGCCCCGAAGCCGGCGAATACGACCAGGTGGATCGCGCCGATCCGGGCAGTTGCCAGCATCAACATGATCGCTTCCGGGCAGGTCGGCATGTAGATACCCACCCGGTCGCCTCGCTCGATGCCGAGGCCTCGGAGCGCGGCGGCGAGGCGCTTGACCTGGCGCAGGAGCTGGCCATAGGTGTAGACGCGCCGCTCGCCCCGCTCGTTCTCAGCGATCAGCGCCGCGTGCCCGCCCCAGCCGCGCTCCACATGATGGTCGAGCGCGGCGTAGCACAGGTTGGTCTGGGCGCCCGCGAACCACCGGAAGGTTGGCGGCTCCCACTCGAACACGCGGTCCCAGGTCCGGAACCAGGGAGCCTTCCGGGCGGCGCGGGCCCAGAACTCTTCGGGATCGGCCTTCGCCTCTCGCTGCCAGCGTGCGACGATCGGATTGACCACTTCCATCGAGCACCTCCCTGGACAGCTCGCGGTCTGCGGCACCAGCTCGATTGACCTCGCGGCTACAGCCTCACTGTAATAGTTGATTGCCTGGTTGTCCAGACTCCCAAGCCACCGGTGCCGTACGGACGGGCACGGTCGATGGCAGCGCGGTCGTGTAGCCCGGTATAGTTACCGCGAGCTCCAGGAAAGGCACACCGGCATGGACAATGTCGTCCTCGACTCGACTGTCGCCTTTTTGCAGCGGATACCACCGTTCCAGTTCTTGCCGGAGCCGACGCTGCGGCGTGTCGCTGCCCAGGCGGAGATCCACTACTTCCCGAAGGGCACGGCGCTCATCCGCCGCGGCGGAGCACCCGCTGAGTACCTCTACGTGATCCAGCGCGGCGGCGTAAAAAAGTCGGTCAGATCCGAGGATGGCGAAGAGACAGTGGTCGAGATCGCGGGCGAGGGAGACCTCGTCGGCGTGCTCTCGGCCGTGGATCACACCGCCGGCCATCTCGACGATATCGCGCTGGAAGACACCGTCTGCTACGCCATTCCCCGTGCGGTCGTAGACGAGCTTATGGCGACCGAGCCAGCCTTTACCCGTTACCTGCTGCACGCGCTGCAACAGGCGCTGGACGTGAGCCTGGAGGCTCTCCGCCAGCGGGCGGCGCTCTGGGAGAGTGACGGCTCGTTCCTGCTCGCCGCGCGCTGCCGGGATATCGCCCGCTCACCGGTGTTGACCTGCTCGCCGGCGACTCCGATCCAGGAAGCCGCGCGACGGATGACGGAGCACCGGGTTAACTCGATCGTCGTTGTCGACGAGGCTGGACACGGAAGCGGCATTGTCACCGACTGGGACCTGCGGGAGCGTGTCGTCGCCGCTGGCCTCGACTACCTGCAGCCCGTGAGCCAGATCATGAGCAGCCCACTGGTCACCGTCGCGGGCGACGAGCCGGTCGCTGAAGCCATTCGGCTGATGATCGCCAGGAACATCCATCACCTCGTCGTCGTGGACGGTGCCAGGCCGATCGGGATGATCACGGGCTACGACCTGGTCGTGCGCCAGGGAACCAGCCCGGTCTTCATCGCAAAAGCGATCGACCGGGCCAGCGACCCGAAGGCCATGAGGTCGCTCCTGGAGCAGGTGCAGCGGCAACTCTTCCCGTTCCTGCTCGCGCGTGGGGTGCGGGCGACCCAGCTCGGCTACATCGCGGCCGAGATCAACGACCGGATCATCGCGCGGCTGCTAGCCCTGCTCGAAGCCGAGCTCGGCCCGCCCCCCGTGCCTTACTGCTGGCTGGTGCTGGGTAGCGAAGGGCGCCGCGAGCAGACGATCAAGACGGATCAGGACAACGCACTCCTCTATGCCGACCCTCCCGAAGGCGAGGAGGATGCCGCGCGCGACTACTTCCTCGAACTCGGCCGGCGCGCCGTCGAGGGGCTGGTGGCGGTCGGCTTTCCTCCCTGCTCCGGCCGCTACACGGCCGATAACCCGGAGTGGGTACAGCCGCTGGCGCGCTGGCGACGGCGCTTCGAGGCGTGGGTCGCGGTACCCGAGCCGGAAGATGTGCTCAGCTCGTTGATCTTCTTCGACTTCCGTGGCGTGCACGGGGACCTTGCGCTCGCCGATCAGCTCCGCCGGTACATCACGGAGCTGATGCCGCAGAGCGGGCTGTTCCTCGTTCACGTGGCCGGCATCTCGACCGCGCAGGGCCCACCGCTCGGCTTCCTCGGGCAGTTCGTCGTGGAGCGCTCAGGGGAGCACAAGGACCAGCTCGACCTCAAGCACGGTGGGACCGGCGCCATCGTGAACCTCGTTCGCCTCTTCGCGCTCCGGCATGGCGTGGAGGAGACCAACACGCTCAGCCGCCTGGAGCGGCTCAAGGCTGCCGGGCAGATGCAGGACGAGCTGGCGAACGACCTGGCCGAGGCTTTCGAGTTCTTGCTGAGCCTGCGCTTTCGCCAGCAGTGGGAAGATCTTCGAGCTGGCAAGCCGATCTCGAACTTCATCGATCCACGCCAGCTCTCGTCGCTCGAGCGGCGCCTGCTCAAGGAGTCGTTCAAGATCATCGGTCGAGCGCAGGCAGTAGTCCGGCAAGAGTTCTCTGTGGAGCACGGCATGGCATGAGCTGGCACGGCGGTCGCCGCCATGCGCTCCAGCCGCTGGTCGAGCGCCTGCGATCGATCCGCTCGCTCTCCCGCCAGCCGCTCGCCGAAACGGCGTTCACGGTGGTCGATACCGAGCTGACGGGCCTCGATCCCGACTCGGACGAGATCCTGGCCATCGGCGCCATCCGGATGATCGGGACACGCATCCTGGTGGGAGAGACCCTCTTCTCTGCCATACGCCCGGAGCGCCGGGCTTGGGGCGCAAGCGTGCCTGTCCATGGGATTCGGCCGGTGGATGTGCAGCACGCTTCTCCGGCAGAGGCCGTGTTGCCGGCCCTGATCGATTTCTGCAAGGGAACCGTGATGGTGGGCTATGGGGTCGACCTGGATCGCCGAGTCCTGGAGCGGAGCCTGGCGCGTTTAGGGAAGGATGAGCTGCCTCGCCTGTGGCTCGATATCGCCCGGGTGGAGCGCTGGCTGCGCTCGCGCGCGGGCCGGCTCCCGGAAGCCGGCGCATCGGAGCGGTTGCCCACCCTCGCCACGCTGGCGCAGCAGGAAGGCATCCCAGTTCCGGCCACCCATCATGCTCTGGCCGACGCCTTCGTGGCGGCTCAGCTCTGGCAGCGTCAACTCGCCCGGCTGCTGGCAGAGAGGGTCACGACTGTGGGAGACCTGGCGTTGATCGGCGCGTTACGCCGCAGTGCCGGGCCACGGCGGTAGGCTGTGCGAGCGATCTGCGGGGAACGGGTACTCGTGCTTCCGGTCGCCTCAGCCCGCCCGGAGCAAGGGGAGCAAGAGGATACGCAGCGCGATGATCAAGAGCAGCGCGGCGAGCGGCACCAGGCGTTCGGGGATCGGCAGCATGCGGCGAACGACCTGGTAGACCGGCTCGGTCGTGCGGCGGAAGAACTCGGAGAAGAAGGTGCGGGTGTCGCCGGTGATCAGGGTGAGCGCGATCCGCCCGATGATGAGCCACATCAGGAGCGAGAGCGCGATATTGACGAGGTGTCCGATCAGCTCCGCCATCTATCCCCTGTTCGACACGCCCGCGGCATAAGGAGCGGGGCGCCGGAGCAGCAACCCCGGCGCCCCCCTGGTACACGTCAGTCCTCGCCACCGGCAACCGCCCCAGGCTGAGGCGCGACCTTCAGCTCGCCCACCGGGATACGGAGCTGCTCGACCATGTCTTGGATGTGCTTCGGCGAGGGCGCCGTCGCCAGGCTCACGATCACCTGCAGCGCGAAGTTGACGGCCATACCGAAGATCCCGGCAGAGAGGTGCGAGAGGCCGAGGATCGTGATGTTCGGGTTCACGTAATTAGCGGCCATGTACGCGATGCAGGTCAGAAGCCCGCCGATCATCCCGGCGATGGCTCCGTTCGCGTTCGCGCGCTTCCAGAAGATGCCGAGCAGCAGCACTGGGAAGAAGGTCGAGGCCGCCAGCGAGAAGGCCCAGGCCACCATCTGCACGATCAGCGCCAGGCGCGGGATCGCGGCCAGACCGGCGAGCACCGCGGCGATGAGGATCATCACCCGGCTCATCAGGAAGCGCCGGCCGTAGCTCGCGTTGGGATTGATGATCTTGGCGTAGATGTCGTGCGAGAGTGCCGTAGAGATCACCAGCAGCAGGCCGTCCGCGGTGGACAGCGCCGCCGCCAGTCCACCAGCCGCCACCAGCGCGGCGATGGTGAATGGAAGGCCAGCGATCTCCGGGGTGGCCAGCACCACGATATCACCCACGATCTGGAGCTCGCTGAACTGCAGGATCCCGTCGCCGTTGGCGTCGTTGATCGTCAGCAGCCCGGTCTGCACCCAGTTGTTGACCCAGGCCGGGAGCGTGGCGATCTGCTGTCCCACGACGCTGCGGAGCACCTCCCAGCGGGAGAAGGCGGCGTAGGCCGGCGCGGTGAAGTAGAGCAGGTAGATGAAGAAGAGCGACCAGCCGACGCTCAGCCGGGCATCTTTCGGGCTGGGAACGGTGTAGTACCGGATCAGGATGTGCGGCAGCCCGGCCGTTCCTGCCATCAGACAGAACGTGAGAGCCAGGAACTCCCAGGGCGTGCCCACCCAGTCGCGGTTGACCATCGGCTCCGGCGCCGGGAGGCCGATCTCCGACAGCGAGCGCACGGCCGACGCGTTGGACAGCGCCGTCTTGAACGGCTCGACGTACGACGAGAGGTTCAACTGCCGCTCGATCTGCACGATCTGGTTCAGCGCCTCGCCGTACATGAGCTGCGGGAAGGGGATGCCGGTGAGCCGCGCCGAGAGCACCGTCACCGGGATCAGGTAAGCGACGATGAGGATGATGTACTGGGCCACCTGCGTCCAGGTGATCGACTTCATCCCGCCCAGGAACGAGCAGAGCAGTACCCCCGCCAGACCGACGAAGACGCCGACCCGGTAGTCCAGTCCGAAGAAGCGGCTCATGATGATGCCGACGCCGGTCACCTGTGCCGTGACGTAGGTGAAGGAGACGATGATGGCGCAGATGGCGGCGACCAGGCGGGCCAGCTTCTCGCGCTCACCGAACCGCGCGGCGACGAAGTCCGGGATCGTGAACTGCCCGAACTTGCGAATATAGGGGGCGAAGAGCAGCGCCAGCAGCACGTAGCCGCCGGTCCACCCCATGATGTAGGCCAGGCCGTCATAGCCGAGGAGCCAGAGCGTGCCCGCCATCGAGATGAACGAGGCGGCGCTCATCCAGTCGGCGCCGGTCGCCATACCATTGAAGACGGCGGGCACACGCCGCCCGGCGACATAATACTCATCGAGCCGGCGGGTGAAGTTGAGGATGCCGATGAAGGCGTAGATGCCGAGCGTGAGCAGGATGAACAGCCAGCCGATGACGCGGTTGGGCAGCCCGGCATAGAGTTCTAGGAGCATGGTGAAGAGCGTAAAGAGGATCAACCCGACCAAGAACGCGCCGTAGTACCGTGCCAGTCGGCTCTGGAAGACCGAGATTTCCTTGCGCGTGACCCGGACGTACGACCCTTCCTGCGCCATCTTCGCTACTCCTCCTCGTCGAAGCCGTACTTCTTGTCGATCACGCGGTTCATGCGCAGGGCGTAGATAAAGATCAGGATCACATAGACCGTGATGGCCCCCTGGCTAGAGAGCCAGTAGCCGAGCGGGAACCCGGTGAGGATATGGATGTTGTTCAACGCCTTGGCGAACGGTGGATGCAGGTAACTGACGACGAACCAGATCGCGAGCAGGATGATGATCAGGCGCCAGTTCTCACGCCAGTAGGCCGCGATCCGGCTCTGCTCCGCCTGCGATCGCTGGTCTTCCATCACATTCCTCCCCATCTCGCGCTTTATGGCCGAACTGAGCGATGGAGTATCGATCGTCGAGTCGATCTCCCTCCTTTCGTCTTGCACTGCTGGCTTCGCAATGCTCGGTCCTGCCGCACCTCCTTCCTCCGGTCGGCATTCACGGTTGCCGAACCGAATTCAGGCACCCTCCGCTTCGCTCACACAGTCCCGCTCAATCTCAGGCAATGACGCAGCAGGCCAGCGCCTGGAGGTTGATGAGCCACCTGGCTCCGGCGGGCAGCCCAGACACGCCGGGCCAACCCTATGTCCTCAGACGGCTCACAAAGAACTGAGCGCTGGCCACCGCCAAAGTCGCTGCTCATCGCGCCGGTCGCGGCTTCGTGCTGCTCGTTGAATACATCGCTCGTACGGAAGGGAGCGACAGCCTATTTCTGCTTCTTCGGGTTGATAGTGCTAGTGTAGTGGAACCGGTTCCGCATGTCAACGGGTGGAATGAAAGAGGCTGATTCTTACCCTCGCCGAGCCGGCTTCCAACCGCTCCTGGTGGGTGACGCGGGCTTCAAACTTGCGGACAAAAGGGCCGGCAGACTCGCGCGGCTGCTTAGACGGAGAGAAGTAGTGCCCCTCAGGTTGAATGCTCGTCATCTGGCAGGGAATACCCGGGCAGCATACCCCGCTTGCCAGCGCTGCGAAGCAGTGGTGCGTGCGGCTAGAACTCCGGCGCGCTGGCGAGCCGACCCGCGGGCCGGAAGGCGCGGGAGCGCTCTTCCCAGGCCCGCACGGTGAACTCGATGTGGTGCCCTCCTCCCGGGAGCGGGCGGAGCCGGACGAGCCCGTGATTGTTGGCCAGAACCAGGAAGTGGCGCTCAAAATGCAGCTCGGGCTCGAGCAGGTTCGGGGCGCGGGTGGCGATGAGGTTGAGCCACCGTTCGAGACGGGTGGCCTTCGTTGTTAGCGGGCTGCTCGTGCACTCGAGGATCGCGCCGAACTTCCCGCGCCGGCGAATGGTGAACGCGCTCGCTGCGTGCACGTCGCCCGAGAGCAGGGCGACCTGCCGGTAGGGCGCGGCGGTCTGCCAGTCGAACAGGGCGCTCAACAACCGGTTCCGGCTTTCGATGAACGCGTCAGAACACCAGCGGTCACGTACCTCGTCGGCGAGATGGCCAGGCAGCCGCTGAAACAGGCGTACCAGCCAGCGGGAGACGTGGGCGACCGGGATGCTGGTTACCACGAAGAGCGTGTGAAGGCTGGCAGCCTCTGCGCTGCCGAGAAATCGCTGGATATCTTCCCACTGTTGCGTACCCAGGAGCGTGCCGCTGGGGTAATGACGGGCACCGCGCACGTCGAGTACGAGGAACCCGGCCGTGCCGAAGCGAAAGGTATAGTGGTAGGGTGGCTCCTTCAGGCTACCGCCGGGGTTGCGCGAGTGCTGGTACTCGCAGTAGACGCGGCTGGCAGCATGGAATAGTCGCCGGTCCAGAGGACTCTCATGCAGTCGTGAGCCCCAAGTAGTAAAGATGTCATGGTCGTCCCAGATACAGTACGTCGGGAACGCCTCTCGGAGCGCGCGAAAGCCCGCCTCGCCGAGATAGCCCCGGGTAACGCGCCGGTAAGCCTCGATGATCGTCTCGAGCGGTGGCGGATGGTCCTCGTCACCGGGCAGGTTCTCCCGCACGCTGATGGGAGGCAATGCGTCGCTGTAGACTTGGTCTCCACAGAGGAGCAGGAAGCGGGCTCCCTGCGTGAGGAGTTCTTCGCGCATCGCCGGGTACAGCTTGGCTCGCTCGCTTAGACGGACGTGGCCATCCGGGTCGAGCTCGTACGGACGGTGGCAGCTCCCGAAGGCAAAGGCGAACGCGCAGTGTTCGTCCGGTGCCGGCGCGAAGCGGCCGCTGAGCCGCCGCTCCCCGACGATGCACACGAACGGCTGGTCAGGTACGGGAGCCGGCGCGGAGAGCGTAAGTACCCCGGTCCAGTCGGTCTCAGCGGAGAGCGGGACCGAGCCGACAACCGGTGAAAACCCCGGTATCTCGAGCCGGGCGATCAGCGTCGGCGCTCCGGGCTGGCGCGCCCAGACGCGAACGGTTTGTTCAGTGACGGCACCGAGCTCCGCCCCGTCGTGAAGCTCCCCACCCGGGAACCTGGTGAGGGTGACGATCTCCCCTGCCGGAGTAGCCTGGATATCGCTCTCGCCCTCCCTGCGCACCGCCAATCCCTCACGTTGCCTCGCAGCCGATCGGAGCCCGGCCCGCATTGTACTTGCAGACGATCGGCATCGGGGGCGGAGACCACGAGGCTCAGCGCCGCTGGCTTCCCGGATCAGACCATTGGCGAAGGCAGCGCTCGGTGGTAGAAACGGGCGGCGGAGTCCGTCTCCGCTGAACAACCAGAGAACCTGACTCGCATGGGCTGAGGGGAGGACAGGTGGCCGCACCACGGTACGCCGTCAGCATCGATGTTGGGGGCACGTTTACCGATCTGGCGCTCTTCGATGTCGACGCAGGAACCGTCGCAGGGGTGCACAAGGTGCTGACCGATCCTCGGCGGCCGGCACGCGCGGTGCTCCAGGGCTGGCGCGAGCTGCTGGAGCTGGCCGGCGTCGAGCCACGTCAGGTCGTTGAAGTCGTACACAGCACCACGCTCGTGACGAACGCGCTGGTCGAGCGGCGGGGTGCCCGCACGGCGTTGCTCACGACCCAGGGCTTCCGCGATGTCCTCGAGATCGGCATCGAGCAGCTCTACGATATCTACGATCTCTTCGCTCCGTACCCGGAGCCGCTGGTGCCCCGCCACTGGCGGCGCGAGGTGCGCGAGCGCCTGAGCAGGGACGGGTCGGTGCTGGAGCCGCTGGACGAGGACAGCGTGCTGGCCCAGGTGGATGAGCTGGTCTCCGAAGGGGTCGAGTCGATCGCCGTCTCGCTGATCCACGCGTACCGGAATCCGGCCCACGAGCGGCGCATCGCCGAGCTCATCGCCAGCCGCTACCCGGAGCTGGCGGTCTCGCTCTCGTCGCAGGTGGCGCCGCTGATCGGCGAGTACGAGCGCACCGTGACAGTCGTCGCCGATGCCTACGTCAAGCCGCTGCTCCGTCGGTACCTGGCTGACTTGCGTGACGCGCTCGAGGGGGAGGGTTTCCGGGGCCGGCTCTTCCTCGTCCTCTCCTCCGGCGGGGTCACGACGCTGGAAGCGGCTATGGACTTCCCGGTACGTCTGCTCGAGTCCGGCCCGGCGGCTGGAGCCTTCGCAGCCAGCTTCTACGGCCGGCTGGCCGGGCACGAGGATGTGCTCTCGCTGGACATGGGCGGCACCACTGCCAAGGCCTGCCTGATCGAGCGAGGCGCGCCGGAAGTCGTGCGCATGCTCGAAGTCGATCGGGTGCACCGCTTCAAGCCAGGCAGTGGGCTGCCGGTGATGACGCCGACAGTCGACCTGATCGAGATCGGTGCCGGCGGCGGGAGTATCGCCACGATCGACCGGCTGGGGCTGCTCAAAGTGGGGCCACAGAGCGCCGGGGCCGACCCTGGGCCGGCCTGTTACGGTCGGGGCGGTGAGCGACCGACAGTGACCGACGCGAACCTCCTGCTCGGGTATCTCGATCCGGCAGCCTTCCTCGGCGGCCGGATGACGTTGCGATCGGAGCAGGCGCGCCGGGCGGTTGCCCGCTTCGTCGCGGAGCCGCTAGGGCTGGAGCTCGCTGCAGCCGCCCGCGGCGTGCACGCGATCGTCAACGAGAACATGGCCCAAGCGGCGCGGACGCACATCATCGAGCGCAATCGCGACCCGCGTTCGCTGGCGATGGTCGCCTTCGGCGGTGCCGGGCCGGCCCACGCGGCCTCGGTAGCGCGCATCCTCGGCATCCGCACGGTGATCGTGCCGCTCGGCGCCGGAGTGGCCTCGGCGATCGGCGCGTTGACGGCACCACTGGCCATGCCCTTCACGCGCACGTATATGACGACCCTCGAGAACTGCGACTGGTCGGTGGTGCGTGACCTCTACCAGGAGATGCGGGCCGAGGCTGCCCGAGCCCTCGCTCCGGTAGCCGGCGAGGCAGCGCTGATCGAGACGCGGGCGGTCGACCTGCGCTTCGCCGGGCAGTACCACGAGCTGCGCGTCACGATCCCCGAGGGGCTGGAGCTCTCGGCCGGGTCGCGGGACGCGCTGGAGGCGGCCTTCGCCGCGCGCTACCGCGAAGTCTACGGGCGGGTACCGTCGGGCCTGGGGGTAGAGGCGCTCAACTGGCACTTAACGGCCTCGGTGCCCCGGCCGGCTTTCCGGCTGGCTCCGGAGCCAGAGGAAGCTCGCGATCCCACGCCTGCGCTCCGGGGCGAGCGGGCAGTCTACTTCGACGACCCGACGCCCGGCGAGCGGCGATGCCCGGTCTACGACCGCTACCGGCTGGGGCCTGGCATGCAGCTCGCCGGCCCGGCAATCGTCGAGGAGCGCGAGACGACGATCGTGGTGCCACCCGGCTGGCAGGCGAAGGTAGACGCCTATCGTAACCTGATTCTCGAGCGCGCTGGGCACGAGGCTGACGAGTGAGGTCGCCGGTGGAGGCAGGTGAGGGGCGAGGAGGTATTCGATCGATGAGTGAGACGCGAGGAGTGGGCCAGGACGTTGCCCAGCCGTCGTTCGACCCGGTCAGCCTGGAGATCATGTGGAGCCGGCTCATCGGCATCGCCGACGAGATGTGGGTGACCATCCTGCGCACTGCTGTCTCCACCATCATCGGCGCGGCCCAGGACTTCGGCTGCGAGATCCTGGACGCCGACGCGGGCTCGGTTGCCCACTCCAACCGCAGCATGCCCGTCTTCAACCTGGTCATGCCGACCGTCACGCGAGGAGTGATCGCCCGCTACCCCATCGAGCAGATGCGTCCCGGCGATGTCTACATCACGAATGACCCTTGGCTGTGCGCCGGGCACCTGGACGACATTGCCCTGATCACGCCAGTGTTCCGCGATGGCCGGGTCGTCGCCTTCGCCGTCAGCGTCGCCCATACCACCAGCATCGGCGGCTCGCTCGACCGCCGCACCGTGCGCGACATCTACGAGGACGGCCTGCGCATCCCGATCCTCAAGCTCTACGATGCCGGCCGGCCGAACGAGACCGCCTTCGCCTTCATCCGCGAGAACGTGCGCACGCCCGACCTGGTGTTGACCGATATCGAGGCCCAGCTCACCGCGAACGGGCTCGGCGCCGAGCGGGTACTGGCCTTCCTCGACGAGTACGGGCTGCCGGATCTCAAGGCTATCTCCCGGGTCATCCAGGCGTATTCTGAGCGGGCGATGCGCGAGGCGATCGCCGCGGTGCCGGACGGGGTCTACGAGCACGAGGTGTGGGCCGACGGGCTGGACGAGCCGGTCTACCTGCGCTGCCGGATCCTGGTGCGGGGCGACGAGATCCTGGTCGACTACACTGGATCGGATCGGCAACGTCCCCGCGGAGGCATCAACTGCACGCTGACCTACACCAGGGCCCACACTGCTTACCCGCTCAAGTGCCTGCTCTCCCCGACTGTCCCGGCCAACGAGGGCACCTTCCGGCCGATTGAGGTGATCGCGCCGGAAGGTTCGATCCTCAACTGCACAGTCCCGGCTTCGGTCGGCTCGCGCACGCGCACCGGCTGGCACCTACACGCGCTCATCTTCGGCGCGCTGGCGACGGCGCTGCCCGACCGGGTGCAGGCCGGCAACGGATTGATGCATTCGATCCATGTCTACGGCCAGGAGCCGGACGGACGCTTCTACAACGCGCACTTCTTCACTGCCGGCGGGCGTGGCGCGAGCCTGGGGCGGGACGGGATCGGTCGCAACTGCTTCCCCTCGAGCGCTCGCAACGTGCCGGTCGAGATCTTCGAGAGCCGCACGCCGGTCCTGGTGCGAACGCGCTCGCTTCGACCGGATTCGGCCGGGCTGGGGCAGTGGCGTGGTGCCTTCGGGCACCAGCTCGAGTTCAGCCCGTTGCCCGGGTACCCGCTC
The DNA here is from genome assembly GCF_023806485.1 of Thermalbibacter longus. GTDB lineage: Bacteria > Chloroflexota > Chloroflexia > Thermomicrobiales > Thermomicrobiaceae > Thermalbibacter > Thermalbibacter longus. The sequence goes on along the minus strand of NZ_JAMSLR010000016.1, from coordinate 21,020 downwards.
CCGGTGAACGTCTTCATCGACCCTGACCGGCTGCGTTTCCCTCCGAAGGGGCTCGCTGGGGGGCAGGATGGTCCCTGTACCGAGGTGATCGTCAATGGCCGGCGGCTCGGACCGGAGGAGCTGCGCTCCGGGCAGATCACGTTGCAGACGCCGGATGACCGGCTCGAGCTGCGCCTGCCGGGTGGCGCTGGCTACGGGCCGCTGGAGCAGCGCGACCCAGAACTGGCCGCTGCCGATCTCCGCGCTGGCCTGGTCGACCCGCAGTGTCTGCCGGAGTCGCTGCGCCAGGCCGCCGAGCGGCTGCTAGAAAGCCAGAGGGGAGTGGCCGCGACGGAGAGGCCGGGATAGCGCCAGTGGTCGGGGTCGGGTTAGCGCTGGTCTCGAGCCTCCTCTGGGGGGCTGCCGACTTCCTGGCTGGGCTGGCTAACCGGCGAGCGCCGCTCGTAACTGTGCTGCTCGGCACCCAGCTCGCGGGGCTGGCGCTGGTCGCCCTTGTCCTCCTGGCAAGTAGGGATGCCCTGCCGCGGGATGCCCGCCTCGGCTACGCGGCGCTGGGAGCGGTCGGCGCGGCGGTGGGGCTCGGGGCGCTCTACCGGGGGCTAGCTCTCGGACCGATGGGGGTCGTGGCGCCGATCTCGGCGCTCTCCGGGGCTGTGCCCTTGCTGGCCGGCCTGGCCCTGGGCGAGCGACCGTCCGGGCTGCAGCTCGTCGGGATGGCGCTGAGCCTGCTCGGCGTTGCTGCAGCCGCGGCGGCGCCATCGACGCCGGCTGGCGGCCAGCCGGGTTGGGTGGCTGCTGGGCTCGGGCTGGTGGCCGCGGCCGGGATCGGGAGCGCGCTGGTCGGGCTGAACGCGGCCAGCACGGCTCATCCGGTCTGGGCTGTGCTCGCGCTGCGCCTGGCGGTCGTCACCGCGCTGTTCGGCGGGTTGCTGGCGCGCCGAGTCTTCGGGCACGCGCTTGGCGGCGAGTCACCGCTGGGGGAATCTAGGCCGGCTACCGTGAAGCCGGCGGCTGGGGACACGACGGTTCGATCGGATTCGCGGCGGCTCACTAGCCTGTTGATCGTGACTGCGGGGACGCTGGATGCGGGTTCGAATCTCCTCTTCGGCGTCGCCTCGGGCCTCGGCGCGTTGAGCGTTGTAGGGGTGCTGGGCTCGCTCTACCCGGTGAGCACGGTGCTCCTGGCCCGCTTTGTTCTCGGGGAACGGCTGCGCCCGGTACAGCTCGCCGGGGTGGGGGCGGTGCTAGCCGGCGTGAGTGCGATCAGCCTGGGGTGAGGATCAGGGCTCGACCGCGAAGAGCGACGCCACCGGCGCGCGGAGGCCTGGGAGCACGCCGCCCCCATCGAGTTCCTCCTCGGGGCCGAGCTCGCGGGCCTGGCCGTCTGGGGTGTAGACGGTAACCGAGCGACTCTTGGGCGAGAGCCCCCAGACCAGCCGGGTGCCGGCGGCCAGGTAGTCGTGCACCTTATTCCTGACCTCGCGTGTGTGATTACTGGCCGTCCGGCCCGAAGTGAACACCACGCAGGTACTCGGAGTAAGTAGGCGAGCCTGACATCGATGTCAGACGGGGGCCATGGACAGTGGGCGAGCCCTCGGAAAACATGCTCGTCAGAGAATCGGGGACAGCGCGTCACATCTCGGCGACGAGGCGTTGCTGTCACACTCGCTCGCTGCGGGCGCGACCCTCATCGTCGAGCTCAGCCCGGCCCAGTTTGCCCGATCTCGCGTCGCTCCCGGTCGATCTGCTGACCGTACGGCCAGTTCCTTGCGTTATCCCTTCACGTACGAGAGCTTCTCCGCAACCTTGCCGTCGCGCACGCGGAACAGATCGACACCGCGGATGTGTCCAGGCGTGCCCTCGACGTCTGGGGCCCAGCGGTACCGCCAGCGCACGACGCAGCGATCCCCGGTCGCGAACAGCTCCTCGACCTCGAAGACCGCGCCCGGCGACGAGAGGAAGAAGGCTTCCCAGAAGGCGCGGACGGCCGCCTGGCCCTCGAAGCGTTCACCGTCTGGTGGGGGGAAGGTGTTCTCGAAGACGCAGTCCTCGGTCATCGCGGCCATCACCGCATCGACGTCATGGCGGTTGAACGCCTGGTTGAAGCGCTCGACTGCCTCCATGGTAGGGTCCTTTGCTGGCTCCCGGTGCTGCGCCGACTGCATCGCCAGCTCCTCTCGATCTCACTCACTGCTGATCCGGGGCCGTGTCGATGGGTGGCTGCTCCACCGGCCCGTACCACTCGGCCGGGCCGACGGTGGTGATGCTCAAGTGCACCATCGTCTGGCCAGGCGCTGCGCCGTGCCAGTGCTTCTCGCCTGGCGAGGTGTAGACCAGGTCGCCCGGCTGAACCTCGACCTGCTCCCGCTCGTTGCCGACGATCCCGCGCCCTTCGAGGATCACCAGCACTTGCTCGCCCGGGTGAGTGTGCCAGTGGGTGCGAGCGCCGTCGCGGAAGGTGACTCGCGCCACGCTGACACCGCCGGGCTGCTGCGCCTCGAGCAGCCGCTCGAGGGTTACCTCCCCGGTGAAGGTAGTGCCGCGCTGGGCCGGCTGCTCGCCACGTCGAACGACCTTCATGGAGCCTCCTCTGGTTCAGGCTGACCATCACCCCGATTCAGCTCGATCGAGACCATAACAAAGTCGATTTAGGAACTTAACTGCCCAAGGACATGACCAAGAAGCTGAGCCAAGAATCGTCGGGCTGAGAGATCCTCGGCCGGCTCATCGTAATTCGCTCGTTCGTGGGCTTTTGAGCGGTCCACAAGCAGGAGACAAGCGGCAGAGTATTGGCGCTCCTTGACTAGCTTGCGACAAAATATCTCGTAGCGTTTAGCGTAGGACGTCTCCTTAAACTCAGACAGTACCTCAAAATGTGGTTCTTCTATCCTTACAACACTCCTTGATCTTGTACAATCTTCAAGGACGAAGAAATAGCCTAACCAAGGGTTCGATAGAACACTAAATGCACTCTCGCGATGGGCAGTCCATAAGTCGACAGCCGTCCCCACTGCTTCCTCTACACGATTATTGAAGTTGTTACCGAACGAGGGTCCTACCTGTGATTTGAGCTCTATCGCTGCGATGAGCCGACCTTTGGAGACAACAATGATATCCCATTCCTTGGTTGGCCGATAGAAACCGGGCAAGGTAGTGGGTTTCAGTCCATAAAAGATATCATCCTTGCTTACGCCAGCACCAATAAGAAGCTCTTCAATCTTCCGAGCGAATCCGTGCATCTGCTTGCCACCGGTGACTGCTCCCCGGTAGCCTTGATCGGGGGTGCCTCGCTGAAGCTGCCGAGCTGCTTGTTCCTCCCTTACCCGCCAGAATTCCTGCACGGCTTCATAGAAAACGCGGTCAGGAATGCTAATAGCCGTCATTTGACCTCCGCGTCAGAAGGCTAACGTTGCTTGCTGAAGCTTTTCTAAGCGCCGGATTGCCAGAGGAAGGTAGGACGGCTCAATCTCAATTCCAATGCTGTTCCGTCCCCACATCGCCGCCGCAACGTTTGCTGTCCCTGTCCCCATAAAGGGGTCAAGGACTGTGTCGCCGACAAAACTAAACATCCGGACCAGGCGTTCGGCAAGTAAGAGTGGAAATGGAGCAGGATGATAACGAGTGGAGGCGCCATTAAGTGTCCATACTTGCCTGAACCATTCCCGATGACAGTCTTCTGGTATGACTGAGAGAATACGAACTATGTCAGAGGGGCTACGATAACCTCCAGGCCTGCGTTGGAAGAGAATAAATTCAATATCATTCTTGATAATCGCGTTAGGCTCATATGGCTTACCAAGAAAACTACCAGAATTTCCAGTAGCCTCCAGTTGAGCATTTGCGATCTTATACCAGATGATAGGAGCCAGGTTATCGAATCCAATCTTTCGGCAGCGCTCTTGGATGCTTGCATGTAGTGGAAACACCACGTGACGGCCGAATCGACGCCGTGGTAAGCAGACATCACCAACTACGATTATCAAGCGTCCACCGGGTACTAGTAGACGGAAGCACTCTCTCCAAATATGGTCGAGCTCATCCAGAAAGGCTTCATAGTCAGCAATCAGACCGAGCTGCCCGGTGCGTTCAGGATAGGACTTAAGTGTCCAGTACGGAGGTGACGTGACAATCAGATGTACTGACTCATCAGGAAGGGCAGTTAGAACCTCTCGGCTATCACCGAGAAATAGCTGGTGATTCGATGATAGCTGTCGAACAACGGCATTGATCTGTCTTATAAGGACTGGGTCTTTGGCAATAGCTGGTACTGCCTGTTGTCCGAGTGAGTGCAAAAGCTTCACAGCGCCTTCAGGAACTACGCCGTTGAGGTGCTGCAAACTGCGGCCGGGTAGGATAATGCTGTGCGCTCTTGCCTCAGCCAGTGATTGCTCAGTGAGATTGAACCGCTCCACCATGACCATGCTTCCTAACGTGAGGGGCACGACCCAATTATCGTAGTGTACATACAGATCTGGCTAAATCCTACCATATAGGGCCTGCGTGGCTAGCCGTTATCGCGCTTCTGGAAATCGTGGCAGAATGGCAGTGGCGGGGTCGGAGAGCGAAGGGACTTTCACCATGCACGAACGCGCAGCGCTCTTCCTCGGCGCCCGGGTCCAGAAGAAGAGCGATCCTCAAACCGAGCTGGCACAGCAGGAGCAGCGCTGTCGTGACTATGCCGCTGACACCGGCTACCAGGTGACCGCGGTCTTTCGCGAGGTGCTGCCGGACCTACCGGAAAGCCGGCCCGAGCTGAAGCGGCTGCGGACCGCGATGTGGCACAAAGAGTTCGATGTTGTCGTCGCCGCTTCGCCCGACCGGCTCTACGTAGATCCCGATCGGGTCGCCCGGTTCTTGTGGGAAGCGCGGGTGCTCGGGCTGCGGGTCGAGTTCCTCGAGGTGCCGGAACCGTACGTGTGGGTCGTCAAGGAGTACGGGTGGCCGCGCTAGCGGCCGAGGTGGCCGGGGAGAGGCCAAGGCGGAAAGGAGCAGGTGTGCTGCGCTGGATGATCGGGGCGGCCAGGCTCGACCCCACGATCTACGATGAGCTGGAACGCGAGTACAGCGCGACGGTACCCGCGTTGCTCGTCGTGGTCCTGGCGTCGCTGGCCAGCGGGGTGGCGCTGCTGCCGGCCGTCGGGTTGGCCGGCGTCTACACGCGAGCTGCCACGGCGTTCATTTCCTGGACCCTGTTCCTTATCATCGCCTACCTGATCGGAACCAAAGCACTACCTGGTCCTGAAACCTCGGCTACGATCGGCCAGCTCGTGCGCACGCTGGGCTTCGCCCAGACTCCGGTGCTCTTGCTGGCCCTGGGTGGGATCTTCCCGCCGTTCCTCGTCGTGCTCGGGCCACTCGTCTTCGTCTGGGTGCTCCTGGCCACCATCGTCGCCCTGCGCGAGGCGCTCGACCTGACAACGACGCGAACACTCGTGGTTGCTGCAATCTCTTGGCTCGGTTTCGTCTTGCTCAACCTCATGCTGGCCCCAGCTCTGGGCTAGACCGGGAAGGGGGGGGCGATGTCCGAGTTGACCCGGGCAGCGGCTGCGCACCTGGCACTCGCACCGGACCAGTTGCGGCGCCGCCTCGATCCGGCGCGCCTGCCGTTCGAGACGACCGCCGACATCGAGCCCCTGGAAGCCACGATTGGCCAGCCGCGCGCGCTGAGCGCGCTGGAGTTCGGGCTGGAGATCCCGACCGAAGGCTATAACCTGTACGTCGCCGGTCGACCCGGTTCAGGACGCGAGAGCACCGTCCGCCGTTACCTTGAACGCTACGCCCGGCGGCGACCGATTCCGCCGGATTGGGTCTACGTCCACAACTTCAAAGACCCGGAGCAGCCGGTTGCGATCGCCCTCCCAGCCGGGCGCGGCATCCAGTTCGCGCGGGACATGGACGAGTTCGTGCGGGCGGCCCAGCAGGCGATCCCTCGAGCCTTCGAGAGCGACGAATACGACCGTCGCCGTCGAGAGATCGTGGACAGGCTCGAGCGCCAACGGGGCGAGCTTTGGACGGCAGCGCAGGAGTTCGCTCAACAGCGAGGATTCGCGCTCGAGGCGACCCCAGCCGGTGTCGTCAGCGTGCCGGTGGTGCAGGGGCGCCCCATCACGCCGGAGGCGTTCGAGGTTCTCCCGGCGCCGGTGCGCGAGGACTTGGAGCGCAGGAACCAGGAGATCCAGGCGCGCATCGCCGATACGTTGCGCGAAGTGCGCCGGCTCGAGAAGCAGGCAGCGGAGCGGCTGCGCCAGCTCGACCGCGAAGTGGCGCTCTTCGCCGTCGGGTCGCTCTTCGACGATCTGCGCGAGCGCTATGCCGATCAGCCAGCCGTCCTCGCGTACCTGGAGGAGGTGCGCGAGGATCTGCCGGATCACCTGCACGACTTCTTCCCGCCGCAAGCGGCCAACGTCCCGCCGCCGATCGCGCAGCTTCAGGTGGTCCAGCAGGAGGAGCACCTGGCACGTTACCGCGTGAACGTGCTCGTCGACAACAGCAGGCTCGAGGGAGCGCCGGTGATCTTCGAGCGCAACCCCAGCTACTATAACGTGCTGGGGCGCATCGACTACCGCGCTGCTTTCGGCGCTATGGTCACCGACTTCAGCCAGATTCGGCCCGGTGCCCTCCATCGGGCAAACGGTGGATTCCTCGTGCTGCACCTGGCCGATACACTGCGCAACCCCTTCGCCTGGGAAGGGCTCAAGCGAGCGCTGCTCAGCCGGCAGATCGTGATCGAAAACCTGGGGGCTCAGTTGTTGAACCCGGTTCCAACAGCGTCGCTGCGCCCGCAGCCGATCCCGCTCGACGTGAAGGTGGTGCTGATCGGCACGCCGCTGCTCTATCACCTGATGTCTGCCCTGGACGAGGACTTCAAAGAGCTGTTCCGCGTGCGGGCCGACTTTGCCCCGGATATGGACTGGAACGACGAGCATGCGCTAGAGTACGCCGCGTTCATCAGCCGGTGTGTCCGCGACGGTGGGCTGCGACACTTCGATCGCGGGGCCGTGGCACGCGTCATCGAGTACGGCGCCCGGATCGTCGAACACCAGCGCAAGCTCTCGCTCCAGCTCCTCGAGATCAGCAACCTGGTCGCCGAAGCCAGCTACTGGGCCGGCAAGGCTGATCGCGAGCTGGTAACGGCCGAAGACGTCGACCGGGCGATCGAGCAGAAGGAATACCGCTCCAATCTGGTGGAGGAGCGTATCCGCGAGCTCATCGCCGAGGGGACACTTCAGATCGACACCGAGGGGACGCGCGTCGGGCAGATCAACAGCCTGTCGTACATCCAGCTCGGAGACTACGCCTTCGGCCGGCCGACGCGGGTGACGGCGCGCGTCTCGCTGGGCCGAGGCGCGGTCGTCAGCATCGAGCGGGAGATCGCGCTCTCCGGCCCGATTCACTCGAAGGGTTTCCTGATTCTCTCCAACTATCTAGCCGGAGCGTACGCTCAGGAGTTCCCGCTCTCCATCAGCGCCTCGATCACGTTCGAGCAGGCGTACGAGGAGATCGAAGGTGACTCCGCCTCTTCGGCTGAGCTCTACGCGCTGCTCTCGGCGCTCTCGGGGCTGGAGCTCGAGCAGGGGATCGCCGTCACCGGATCGGTCAACCAGCATGGGGAGATCCAGGCGGTCGGCGGGGTCAGCGAGAAGATCGAAGGCTTCTATGCCGTCTGTAAGTCCAAGGGCTTGACCGGAGGGCAGGGGGTCATCATCCCGGCGGCCAATGCGCAGCACCTGATGCTCAAGGACGAGGTGGTGGAGGCGGTGAGGCAGGGGCGGTTCCATGTCTGGGCCGTGCGGACGGTCGACGAGGGGATCGAGATCCTGACCGGCATCCCGGCTGGCGAGCGCGGGCCGGATGGCCAATATCCCGAAGGAACCGTCCATCGCCTGGTGTCGGACCGGCTCCGCGCGTACGCTGAGCGCCTCCGCGACTTCGGCAGCCGCCGGAATGAGCGAGACGATCGAGCTCGATCCTCAGGTGATCCTACCGGCCAGAGCGAGGAGGGATCACCGGCGCAGGGTTGAGGAGATGAATCGCCGCCTTATTGGGCGATGGCTCCTCGCAGGGAACGTTCAGCCGCGGCCGGGACGACTCGCCGTCCAGTCTCGGAGGCGTGCTACCACGTCACGAAAGCCGCCGGCCCGCTGCTCGGGCGCGGCCGGCTCGACGCCGAGCCGGCGCAGCAGCCAAGCGATCCCCAGGCGCAGCGCGGCGGCCGCGAGGAACGTCAGCGCGATCCAGGTCAGCATCGAGTGCCCTCCCTGCCCTAGCCCTGGAGCCGGATCGTCTGCCGGAGCGTTTTATGTTCGAGGGAGGCGAGGACGCGGCGAGATGAGGATATGGTCGTGCGCTCGCTAGACTGGGGTGATGTCCTCTTCATCGGTGGTTTCCTGGTCATGCCGATATTGGTCATCCTCACCAGCCTCGCGGCCCTGCGCCGGCAGCGTCGGGCCGCGTCGTCACATCCGAACGAGACTCTGCCACCGCCGGCAGCGCCGAGAGCGGATCCATCGTCAGGAGCAGAGGCGGGCATAGCCGAGACTGCGGAGTTGCCGCCGACCGAGTCCTAGCTGCCACCCCGCGTCCGGCGAGACGGCGGGATGATCCACGTGCGTGCCCGGAAGGCGCTCAGGGTGACGAGAAGTTCGTCCGCGCTGGAGGCGTCTGCGGTGAGTCCGCGAGCCTATGCCTCCCTCGCGTTGCCGAGGCCGAATGCCGCGTGAATGGCTGGCACAGCGCGGGTCACCTCGTGCTCGGCGATCACGAAGGAGATGTTCAACTCCGACGATCCCTGGGCGATCGCCACAATGTTGATCCGGTTCTGGCCCAGCGTCTGGAAGACGCGACCGGCCACACCGGGTGTGCCCCGCATGCCAGCGCCGACCACCGCCACGACCGCCAGGTTCGGATCCTCCCAGATGCGCATGACCCGGCCCTTGAGCAAGTCCAACTCGAACTCTTGCTCCAGTGCCGCCAGCACCTTCGCCGTATCGGCCTGGCGAACCACGAAGCCCAGCGAGTGCTGCGAGGATGCCTGGAAAATCATATAGACGTTGACGCCGGTCTCGCCGACTGTGTCGAACACGCGCGCGGTTACGTCGGCGACGCTGAGGAACCCGCTTCCCTCGACCGTAATCACGCTGACGCCGGGGATCGCGGTGATGGCCTTGACCACCGAACCGTCCTGCGTCGTGTCCGGGCCGATACGCGTGCCAGGGTGTTCTGGGCGGAACGTGTTCTTGATCCAGATCGGAATGCCGCGCTCGGCGGCCGGTTGCATCGTGCGGGGATGGATCACCTTGGCGCCGAAGTATGCCAGCTCCGTTGCCTCGGCGAACGAGATCGACGGGAGGGTGCGCGCCTCCGGCACCAGACGCGGGTCGGCGGTCATCACGCCGTCGACGTCAGTCCAGATCCAGACCTCATCGGCGTCCAGCGCGTAGCCCAGGATCGACGCCGAGAAGTCGGATCCGCCCCGGCCGAGCGTGGTGACCGACCCGCTGGTCGTCGCCCCGAAGTAACCAGTCACGATGGGCAGTTTCCGCTCGGCGAGGAGCGGCCCCAGGCGCTCCTGAGCTCGCGCGCGCGTCTGCTCGAGGAGCGGGGAGGCATTGCCGAAGGCATCGTCAGTGATGATCACCTGGTCGCTCTCGACGGCAACGGCCGGAATGCCGCGATCCTGGAGCACGCTGGCGACAAGGACGCTGCTCATCCGCTCGCCGAAGGAGACAATCCAGTCCTGTGCTCTGGGCGAGAGGTCACCGAGGATATGCACTGACTCTACCAGCCGCGCGCAGCGGCTCGCGATCTCCTCCAGCGTCACCGTGACCTGCGCGCGTCGCCCAAGATCGTGCACCAGCTCGGCGACGACAGCCAGGTGACGATCGAGCAGAAACTGTCGGAGCTCGCTGCTCGCGTCGCCCTGTCCGGATGCGGCGGCTGCGGCGGAGGCCAGAAGCTGGTTCGTCACACCACTCATCGCCGAGACGACAGCCACGACCGGCTCGCCCGACCGGTAGGCTTCGGTGAGAATCCGGGCCGTCTGGTCGATAGCCTCTGCGTTACCGACCGATGTTCCGCCGAACTTCATCACCCGCATCGCTGGCGTACCCCTCGCTCCCGACCGCACGGTTCCAAGCGGCCAAGCATACTCTATTTGGTATACTCACGCAGTTGTGCGACGCGGTGCGGAGTGGAAAGGGGGCGTCGTGCTGCACGCGATCCGGATCGAGTACTGCACGAGTTGAGGCTACCAGAAGCGTGCCACCCGTGCGGTGGAGCTGTTGGTGGGCCGGTTCGAGGAGTACATCGAGGAGATCGCGCTCAAGCCATCAGACGGCGGGCGCTTCGAAGTCACGGTCGATGGAGAGCTGGTCTATTCGAAGCACATGACTGGCCGTTTCCCCGAGGAGGATGAGCTCGTCCGGTTGGTCGGCGAGCGCCTGAGGGCGTAGTCCATGGCCGGTGACGCTCGCTAGCGGCGTGCACGACGTGCCGCGGATCCAAGAATGGTCCGGGCAGGAGTCTGTCGACTCCTTGCTCGGCGTTGGAATCGAATGTCGTGGTCGTGAACGGGCGAGTGGACAGCGGGTACAAGCCGATCGTGGTTGCCCGGGTGCACGAGGTCGCGCTCAAAGGAGCGAACCGGCCCTGGTTCATGCACACGCTGGTGCAGAACGTCGAGCACGCGCTGCGGGACGTGCCGCACGAGCGCGTCAGGGTGCGTAACACGCGGTTGGTGATCCCGATCCCGGGGCTCGAGACCTGGCCAACGGTTCGCGAACGGCTGTCCTGGGTCTTCGGGGTCGCGAACTTCTCCCTTGCGCTCGAGACGGGCCTGCGGCAGGAAGAAATACAGGCCGGGCTCGCGAAGCTGATGGAGCTTCTCGGTCCTCCATCAGGAAGCTACCGCGTGCGCGCCAAACGCACGAACAAGAGCTATCCCTTGACCTCGCCGGAACTCGAACGTGAACTGGGCCAATTCATCAAGGATCGTACCGGCGCGCCGGTGAACCTGACCGAGCCCGACGTCACCTACCAGGTAGAGATTCTCTACGACCGCGCGCTGGTCAGCGGCGAGGCGGTCAAGGGTCCCGGTGGATTGCCGGTTGGTGTCAGCGGCCGCGTCGTCGTCCTGCTGTCCGGGGGATTCGACTCGCCGGTCGCCGCTTACCGGATGATGAAGCGTGGCTGCTTCGTAACGCTGGTGCACTTCCATGCCTACCCGTACGTCCGCCCGATCTCGATCGAGAAAGCCGTCGAGATCGCGCGGCATCTCGGGCGCTACCAGCCAGGCGTACGGCTCATCGTCGTGCCGATCGGCGACGCGCAGCGCGAGATCGCGCTGGCCAGCCAGCCGGCCCTCCGTGTCGTGCTGTACCGGCGACTGATGATGCGAATCGCCACCGCGATCGCGTACGAGCAGGGCGCCGGGGCGGTGGTCACCGGCGAGAGTCTGGGGCAGGTCAGCTCGCAGACGCTCGAGAATATGCGGGTGATCGGCGCGGTGACCGACCTGCCGCTGCTGCGCCCGCTGGTGGGGTTCAACAAGGACGAGATCCTGGGCGAGGCGATCCAGATCGGCACCGAGCCGATCTCCCGGGTGCCGGACGATGACTGCTGCACCGTCTTCATCCCGCGCCACCCAGCCACCCACGCAACGCTGGCCCAGGCGGAAGAGGCTGAACAAGCCTTCGACTCGCAGGCGCTCGTGGCCTCGTCCCTGGCTCAGCGAACGGACTACCAGGGCGACCCAGCGACCTGGGACGTCACGCTCGCGCTGGCTGCAGCCACGCGTTGACGGTCATAACGCTCTCTTGTCCAGAACGCTCCCCAGAGCGGCGGGTGACCAGCGTCATCGGCCCGCTCACCTGGTGGGCATGCTGGTTCCTCGTGGTCGTCGATCACCAGGCGGAGATGAAGCCTGAGTGAGAGTTCCGAGTCGACCCGGAGCTCGCCCCTAGCCGGCGCCGGCGATAACCGCGACCGCGATCAGGATTCCATGCACGACCGTTGGCGCTAGGACGCTGCCGCTCTTCTCGCGCAGGTACCCGAAGATCACGCCGAGGATTGCTGTCCACAGACCCCATCCCCACTGGAACGGTCCGGCGGGGCTGAGCGCATGAGCCAGGCCGAAGAACAGCGCGGCGATGGCCAACCCCCAACCACAGGGTGCGCCGAGCAGGCGGTAGGGACGCCCGAACGACTCATTGAGCCGCGACTGCACGTAACCGCGGAAGAACACCTCTTCGGCGAGGGCAACAACGAAGAGCCGATAGAGGATCGCCGGGACCAGGGAAGTGTGTGGTCGGGCGAGCGCTGCCAGCGCGAGCGCGAGCCCGAGCGAAAGCACCAGGCCAGTGACTGCACGTGCCTGCGGCGCCCGTTGCTCGACCGGTTGCGTGTTACGGACAGCGTAGGCGACGACTGGTAGGGAGGCGGCGTAGCACAGTGCGAGGACTACCGCACCTGGCCATCCGGTCGGCGAGAGGTCGAGCGCAATCAACAGCGGGAACGCGAGCCCACTGAGTGGTCCCAGGACTGCCAGCGCCAGGCAGCCGGCCTCCAGTGGGCGGGCGATGGGAGCAAAGGTGAGGCCGTAGGCGGGAAGGCTCCGCCGGGTGGCCAGGAGCAACAGGAGCGGCAGCGCGATGAAGACGAAAAGGGTAGTCAGGAAGGGTTGGCCGAAGACGTCACGCTGCCAATCATCGATCGCGGGCAGCCCACGGGAGAATGCCCAGAGGAGCGCGAGGCTGGAGGCCCAGACGGCGACGACCTCGATAAGGGCCAGGAACCGCTCCGCCGGGACGGCGATCTGCGCCCGTGTCTGCCCACTCATAAGAGTCATCGCTTCCCCGTTTCACACGACGCTCTGCCGGTGCGTCCCGCCCGAGCCGAGCGGCGCGACCGGCGCAATGCTACCCGCAGCGTCGTATCGAGGGGAGGGTGCGCGCCGGAGATAGATACAAGATTGGTCATCGAGCGTTCACAGTGGCGGAAGCGCCCGCTGGTATACTGCCGGCGCAGCCTGCTGGCTGGCAGGTATCGATACCGCATCGTGCGAAGGGGAGGTGGATGCCCGATCGGGAGATGGCGACAGGACGCACGGTGCCGGCTGTGGAGCCAGGGCCGCTCGGGGAGGTGGCGTGGGTTGCGCTCAAGCTGGGATTCACGGCGTTCGGCGGCCCGGCAGCCCACATCGCCATGCTCCGCGAGGAGGTGGTCGTCCGCCGGCGCTGGCTGAGTGAACAGTACTTCCTCGACCTGATCGGCGCCACCAACCTGATCCCTGGCCCGAACTCGACAGAAATGGTGATCCACTGCGGGTACCTGCGGGCGGGCTGGCGCGGGTTGATTGCCGCCGGGACGCTGTTCATCACGCCGGCCGCGCTCATGGTGCTGGGCCTTGCCTGGGCCTACGTGCGCTGGGGCTCCACGCCTGAGGCTGGCTGGCTACTCTATGGGATCAAACCGGTGATCATCGCGATCGTCGGCCAGGCGCTCTGGGGGCTGGCGCGCGCGGCCGTGCGGAGTGTCTTCCTGGCGACAGTGGGCCTGGCCGCGCTGGTACTGTACTTCCTGGGAATCAATGAGATCGCCATCCTGTTCGGCGGTGCGCTCGCCGTACTGCTGGTTCACCTTGCGCGGCAATGGCGGGGCAGCTCGGCTGCGATGCTGTTGCCGCTCGGTGGCCTGCCGCTGCCGGCCCTCTCGCTCGCGGCGCCGGCGGTGCCGGTTAGCCTGCTCCAGCTTTTCCTCACGTTCCTCAAAATCGGCGCGGTGCTCTATGGCAGTGGCTACGTGCTGCTGGCGTTCCTGCGTCGCGACTTCGTCGAGCGGCTCGGCTGGCTTACCGACCAGCAGCTCCTCGACGCCGTGGCCGTTGGCCAGTTCACCCCGGGGCCAGTCTTCACGACCGCGACGTTCGTCGGATACCTGGTGGCCGGCTGGCCCGGCGCGGTCCTGGCGACGATCGGGATCTTCCTACCGTCGTTCCTCTTTGTCGCCGCCATCGAGCCGTTCGTTCCGCGCCTGCGGCGTTCCCCGTGGACGGCGCCGCTGCTGGACGGCGTGAACGTGGCAGCAATGGCGCTGATGGCGGCGGTCTCGTGGCAGCTCGGCCGGGAGGCGATCGTCGATCCACTGACGGCTGGGCTGGCGCTGATAGCGCTCGTGCTCTTGCTGCGCTTCAAGGTGAACTCCGCGTGGCTGGTGCTCGCCGGCGGGGCGATTGGCGTGGTGGTGCGACTGCTGGGCGGGTGAAGCGAGATCTGCGAGAACACGCGCTGGACGTCGTCATCGACGCAATCCCGTTGCTCTGTCTGCTCGTAATGCTGAAGCCCCTTCGCCTAGCGCGGTGACGGTCGATCTCTTGTTGACGAGCTCCCAGGACGTGCCCCAGGTGTTACCCAGCAGGCGAGCTCGCGACCTAGCGCAAGTTCGGGCTGGTTGCGGCTGGTGAGGCGGGCGGAACTGACGGTAACGGAATGGCTGCTGCTCCTGGTGCGGTACAACGCGCTGTTCGCGACGCCGCCAGTGCTCCCGGTGGGCTTGTAGCCGGCGACGAGACGAGCAATGAAGGGGCGCAATGAGGGACTTGGGGGTAGCTCCCGCGCAGTGCGCACGACGGATCGAGCCCGGCGCATGGTGCAGTGGGCTGTCCGATGATGCTGGACGCTGCGGTGTCCTGCGAGCTCTTTGGCCTGGTGGTCGTGCCGCACGAGCCGGCGCGGCTGACGCTGAGCGGAGCTCGGCAGCGCAAGGAGGGGCGGGGCCGTGCGCCGGGCATGCTGGAATTCGTCGAGCCCGTGCACGCACCTGAACGTCTATCTTGCGCATAAGGAGAGTTATGCGCAATAGCTTCGGGTGCTCCAGCAGCCCCCTAGTGCGGCTGCACCTGGTCCTGGACGCTGCTCCCTGGCAGGCGGTGCTTGTGTGAGATCGGCTGCGGGGCGCGTTTGCAGACTCGGTGGTCTCTCGCGCCCGACAACGGTGAGGTCGCCGGAGCTCACGGCTGCTTCTTCCATCCTTGGCCCGAACTCCTGTCGCTGGTGGCGCGGTACCCGAGCCCGATCGAGACTCTCCTGGACTCGAGCGTCATGGGTCGGCGGGCCATGACGGGCTGGACGTGGTATCAGCGTGCCGGAGCGCCGGGCGCGGTGCCTCGAGTGAGAGGCCGCCTGCCGCGAGCCTTTCTTGCTTGATGGTGGCACTCGCTTCCTCGCGGCGGTTCGACAAGCGATGGCCTCTGTAGAGGCCGGCCGCTGCGAGTCCTGGCAAGGCTCTGGTCACGGAGCGGCTCTGCCGGATCGACACGGTGTAGCCAGCCGAGTTGGCCGTGCCGGCGAGACTTCCCTGCCTCCGTCCCTCACGTCACCAGGCCCGGATTGGGTCGCCCAACCGCTCTCCCTACCCTCTCGAACGGAGAAATATTATGTCCATCCCAGTGGTTCCCCCACGTGTTGCCAGCGGCCGGAACAATCGCGCGTTGCGGTATTCTCCCTGCTTCACCGGAGGATTCGCTCTCCGCTCGGTATGTCGATGACGAACCGCCATGACCCGTCGGCCTGCCGCCGCGCGACCTGAACCGAGTTCCCGTGGAGCACCATCGCCTTCCCGTCCGAGCCAGCGCCGGTTAGGCTCCAGTCGCCGATGAGGAGCGCAAGGTCGCCGCACTGCGAGACGAACCTCGTGTCCAGCGCCAGGTGTCCCTTTAGCGCCAGGAGCTGCTGGAAGGCCGCGCTGAGTTGCGCTGTGCCGGTGGCAAGCTGCTCGGGCCCCGCCACATATGTCGCCTCCGGCTCGTAGAGGGCGAGCAGGGACTCCCGATCTCCTCTATTGAACGCTTCGGCGAACCGCAGATGCATCTCTGCGGGAGAGGTTGCTGGCATAGCCGATTCCTTTCAGCTCAAGGTGCTGTAGCAGTATAGAACGACCCGCATAGCTAGATCAAAGGGCGCAGGATAGAAGCCACCATGCCTTGCCGCCCGCTGCTGTTGCCTGTGTATGCATGCTGGGCGGGGTGCCGGAGGACCGTGAACGGGGTGCGACTATACAAAACGGCGCCACGGTACATTCGTACTCTTGACTCTACTTACCATTCCTCTATCCTGTCGACAGGAAGGGTAGCCTGTCAGAATGCGCACTGGCGGCCACGTCGCCGCGCAGAGGCTCTGCCTATCGCTCCTGAGGGAGGGCCATTGAGGGCGGTGCTGACAGTACGCTGAGCCTCTGGCGCAGGACACAATCGAGTAACCCGAAACGGCAGCGATGACGCGTGGGCTCTAGTATGGGCGCCTGGCCCGCGCTGAGCGAGTGGCGCAACCGGCCGACGAGAGGGTTGAGCCGGTTTTTCTGTTGTTGGTCTCGCTGATCGGGGTGAGCAGGTATGGTCCTGAGCAGCGAGGGGACCGGGCCGCGAGTAGCGCGCCGACCTCCGAGCCTTCCATACCACCCTGGGCAGGCTCTGGTTGAGCTGGCCGTCATTGCCGGTTTCCTCCTGTTGCTGATTCTCGCCCTGTTCGAGTTCGGTCGCGCCTTTACCGCCTGGGTGCAGCTCGGCAACATGGCGCGCGCCGGCGCGCAGTACGGCTCGATGGGAGCGTTCCTCTCGCCGAGCGACGACGTCGATGCGATCGAGCAGAAGATGATTACTGCCGCAATGGATGAGCTCGGGAGCGACCATACCATCTGGGGGGAGCAGCCAGTTGTCACCGTGAGCTCGATCCTCAAGGATCCTGACTCGAAAGCCGAGCCAGGGATGGGCACGGAAGCGATGCCGGAGTGCATCGCGATCGTCCGCGTGGAGTACGAGTTCCACCCGATCTTTCCAGTGCCTGGGCTACCAGACTCGGTGCGCCTGTCGCGCACTGCCCAGATGCGCGTCCAGTTCCGGCCCTGGTACGACCCCACGGTAGATCCGGCCGGTGGCTGTAAGGATGTGGGGCCATGAAGCGTGTCAGGCGGGGTCAGGCAACGGTCGAGTTCGCCCTCGGGGCGATGGTTTTCTTTATGCTGGTCTTTGGCGTCATCGAGGCTGGCCGAGCCGTGTTCGTGTATGGCCAGCTCCGCAATGCGGCTCGCGAAGGCGCTCGCTACGCCGCAGCCCACGGCTGCGTGGGGAACCCATCGGTGACCCCATCCAACTACTCGAAGTACCTCACGCCCTATGTCCGCGACCTGGTGCAAGGTATCGATCCGAACGCCCTCACGCTGACGGCGACCTGGTCGGATAGCCTCGGGTCCGGGACGGTACCCAACCAGGCTATCTGCCCGAACATGCCCAATCGACCTGGTGTCGAGGTGACGGTGACTGCGACGTACACCTTCCAGCCGGCGGTTGGAATCGTCTTCGATGTGTCGATCCCGATGAGTGCCTCTAGCACGATGCGGATTCACTATTGAGGGGGACGAGCAGCTATGGCACGCTTCCCACATCCCCGATTCCGCAAGGGCACCGTTCCCACGGCCCGCGCGAGCGCGTGGGATCGCCCTGCCCGGCTGGGTCAGGCGCCGGGCCAGGTCATGGTCTTGTTCGCGCTGATGATCACCGTCCTCATCGGCTTTACCGCGCTTGCCATCGATGCCACTTACCTGATGAGCGAGCGACGCGCGGCCCAGAACGCGGCCGACGCGGCCGCGATGGCGGTGGGCAAGGCCCTGGCGCGCAACCTCAACAGCTCGGGGAGTCTCGTCACCCAGTCCGATGCCGAGGCCATTGCGGAGCGATTCGCCGGGCTGAACGGCTTTCCCGACGACGGATCGACCACCGTTGTCCAGCCGCCGATCCTCAAGCCATCGCCACCGTTCCACCCACGACAGGTCACCGTGACTGTGACGCGGCAGCTCGAACCGTTCTTCCTGCGCGCGCTCTACACCGGCCCCTGGAGTGTATCGGCCACCGCTACCGCGACGGTGATCAACACTGGCGAGCACTTCGGGCTGCTGGCGCTCGGCCGAGACGGGGACGGCGTGGTCTTCGGCGGGCTGAGCGCGGGCGGCTCCGGGAGCACATCGTGCACCAAGGTCACCTGCATCACGATCGTCTGCGAGGATCCCTCACAGGCGTGCGGCAGCGTGGGGTCGAATACAGATATCACCTTCAACGGCAATACCCAGGGGTCGGTCGATGGGAACCTCGAGGCTGCCGGCAGCATCGTGAAGCAGCCCGAGGGGACCTTTAAGGTGAGCGGCTTCGCGGCAGGTGGCATGGGCGGCGTCACCGACCCGCTCTGGGGCACGCCGTCGCCGCTGACCAAGGGGGCCTGCGGCGGCGATCCGCCGGCCCCTGGCTGGAACGAGACCACCAAGACGCTGACGCTGCATCCGGGCCACTACACGCAGGCCAATAAGACCACCTCACTCAAAAACCTGAAGCAAGCAGATACGATCATCCTCGAGCGCGGCATCTACTGCTTCGATGGGGTCAGTTTCGATCCGTCGAATAGCGTTCAGGTAATCGATGG
The DNA here is from genome assembly GCF_023806485.1 of Thermalbibacter longus. GTDB lineage: Bacteria > Chloroflexota > Chloroflexia > Thermomicrobiales > Thermomicrobiaceae > Thermalbibacter > Thermalbibacter longus. The sequence continues at coordinate 2,559 of NZ_JAMSLR010000016.1, read as the reverse complement.
CGGCGATGGCGTGCTCCTGTACTTCACCGGTGGAAGCACATTCTCAGTGGCATCCAACACGATCAAGACGTTGACCATCCGCGATGCCAAGGCGGCCGGGACGAGTTGGGGGCAGACCGGGGATGCCGCCCGGTGGGATGAGATCGCGATCTGGATCGACAATACGAATGCCTCCGGCGCGTGCAACTCGGTGAACGTCCTCAAGGTCTCCGGCACGGGGACCTGGACGATCGAGGGCACGATCTACGCGCCGTGCACCTCGATCCAGTTCAATGGCAACAAGAGCGCTGCCGCGCTCTCGGGGATGCTGATCGGGTACGAGGTGAAGCTGCAGGGCAGCATCGATCTCGAGATCACGGTGCCACCCTCGACCGAGCAGAAGCCGCCGATGGTCTATCTCACGAAGTAAGAGCGCGCGGCACGCACGGCATTCGCGACCATCGCGGTGCGAAAGCGAGGGGTGAGGACCTGCGCTAGGATTCTCGGCTCCGCGAGGGCGAGATGTCCCTCGCCCCTTCCTCGACGATCGGCTCGACCGGGTAGCGGGCGCGCCAGGCCTGAAATCCGCCCTCCAGAGCCACAGCTTCGAAACCCATTGACCGGAGCTGGCGCGCCGCACGGGCGCTCGACTCCTCGTTCGGTCAGGTGCAGTAGGTGACCACCAGCCGGTCGCGCGGCTGGCCTGTGGCCCATTCCACGACCTGGTCAGGCGGGACACGCAGGCTACCGGGAATGCGCACCTGGTCCTCAGCGTAGTGCGCGCGAGCACGTACGTCGAGCACCAGCGGCGGAGAAGGCCCGGCCAGCAGATCGGCCAGCTCGCTCGCCGATATCCGTGGCACCTCACCGGCAGTTGATCGAAACAACCCCGCGGCCGTGCTCTCACGCTCCTCCCCTGGCGTTTGGGCTGCCTCAGCGACTATCCGGCCATACCAGGCGGCGAGCGGAGTGGCAGAGGAGCCATGCAGGATCACCGAAGCGAAGACGACCACCCCAGCGATCGCGAGCAATCGCTCGGCACCGCTGACGCCGCTGTGGATCGCTAGAAGAGCGAGGAGCAGCGAGTTGAGACCCCGGGGGCCGAACCAACTGATGAAGAGGCGGGCCTGTCGGCTAGCGACAGCTCGTCGGAGCACCAGAGTCATCGCCAGCGGGCGAGCAACCGCGATCCCGACGAGAGCGAAGAGCAGTGCCGGCACCAGCTCGATCTGCGTGACCATGGTCGAGAGGAGAGCGCCGAAGAGGGTAAAGGCGAGGAGCATCGCGATCTCGGCGGTAGTCTCGCCGTACTCGACGAAGCAATCGCACAGCTCCACATTGCTGATCGAGATGGTTGCCCCGGCGGCGAACGCTGCCACGAAGCCGCTTCCCCCGATCGACTCGCCGGCCACGTATGCGGCCAGCACGAGCCCCAGCCCGTAGAGCGCCTGGTACAGCCGAGAGATACCGAAGCGTGCATCTGCCTTCGCCATCAACCAAGCGCCAGTCCAGCCGATCCCGATGCCGGCGAGCGGCCCCAGCACGAAGAGCTGACCCAGGAAGGCGAGCCAGCGCTCCAGGCTCTGGGTGGATGACTCTAACATCGCGATCAAGATCAAAACGATGGGCAAGACGATCAGGTCGTTCGTGCCGGCCTCCACGCCGAGGGCCCGGCGGACCGAGCGGGGAATGCGCTCATCGCGGAGCACGTCACGCAGGACAACGGGGTCCGTCGAGGAGAGGATCGCTCCGAGCAGCAGCGACTCGGCGAGCGTGGTGGAGAAGAGCGCATAGGCGGCGACGGTGTAGACGGCGGTTGTCAGGATTGTGCCTGGGCCGAGCGAGAGAATCGGGATGAGCCAGTCATCGCCGACCTCGTCGAAGCGAATCTTGAGTGCATCGATGAAGAGCACCAGCGCGAGAGTAAGGATGGTGATGACCTCGAGCATTGGGCTGTGCGGGGTCAGGTCGATGATCCCGAAGCCGGTCGGACCGAGGAGGACGCCGAGCACGAGGAAGATGAGAGGATAGGAGATCGGTACTCGGGCCACGATGCCGGAGGCGAGCGCGGTCAGGATGAGGACGATCGCGGTCAGGGCGAAGGCGGGGGTGAGATCAGGCACGGGCTCTCCTCTCTGCTGGGGCAAGCGTAGCCCAATGTGTCGTCGGAGGAAGCGAGTGCGAAACACGATGCGCCCCAGGGGGATATCCCTGGGGCGCTCGGGTGGTAGCGGGGGTGGGATTCGAACCCACGACCTTCGGGTTATGAGCCCGACGAGCTGCCGCTGCTCCACCCCGCGGCGATGAGAGAGCGTGGCGACCGGGAGTTCGGCTGGTCCGGGCGCGCAGCGGCCTCGCCTCCCGCGCGGTCCCCCGCGCAGTACTCTCCGGCGCTGGCGTCGGGCACGACCCGGTTCGGGATGGGACGGGGTGGTTCGACGCCGCTCTCGGCCACGCGCCCGGGTCAGCCGGACTCTGGTGTGTAGGGCTGCTGGTGAGCAGGATGCTAGGAAGTGCCGGGCTCCCGCTTGGGGGAGTGAGGGTTGAGGGCTGCCCTCGACCATGAGCACGGCTCGGCTC
>NZ_JAMSLR010000015.1 GCF_023806485.1 Thermalbibacter longus | reverse complement strand
AGGTTGGCCATGGTGATGCCGGTGTTCCAGCCGTTGAAGTTCTCGAACACCAGCGGCCCGTACTTGGCGTAGGTGCCGGTGTCCACCCGCGGCTGCGGGATCAGGGTGAGCGCCATGTCTTCTTCGTCCTTGAGCCGGTCGACCGTCGCCGCGATGGCGCAGTCGGCCGAGACCCAGGCCTGCCCCACCCACTCGTTCACCCCGGTCGGGAAGCCCTCCGCCAGGAGATCGATGTCGACCATCTCCCCGGCATCGAGCAGCGTGGTGAAGCTGCCTAAGCTCGGGTCGGAGGAGCCGCTGGGCGACTGGTAGAAGGTCACGGTGATCCCGCAGGAGTCGACCTCGGAGAAGTTGGTGACGTGGATCACCGAGTTCCAGCCGTTGTTGGTCTGGACGATCGGGAAGGCCCAGTTCCACTGCCCGGTCTCGCCCAGCACGTCGTCGAGCGTGCTGTCCGCCGGCAGCCCGCGCGAGAGCGCCAGGTCGGAGAGCGGCAGCGCCGTGTAGCCGGTCACCGCCACCGTGTCGCTGCTGGTGCGGCCAGCCGAGCTGAGGTCGACCGAGGCGTGCTTCTCGATGCCGCCGATCCGCGGGCAGATCGGGTCACGGAGCTGATAGGTAATGGTGTACTCCGTTCCTATGGCAGGATGGTCGCCAATCGCCTGGCCCTCGTTTTCGCCCGCCTCGAAGAACCAGATGACGTCAACACCATCGTCGCCGCCGAAGACTTCGAGCAGGTAGTCCCCCTGGCCGTCCTCGAAGGGATCGTAGGTCGTGCCGTCCTGGGTAATCTTAATGGTGCCGATGTTGCCGTCCCAGCCCGGCAGCAGAGCAACATCACGGGAAGCGTCTTGTCGAGTAATCCTGGCCGTGCCGGTCTCATCGCACTCGGCGGCCACGTAGACCGCCCCGGCCGCCTCGTCCTCGATGCCGAGCGCGTCGGCCGAGAAGGTCTTGGATGCGTGCGGATTGAGCGTGGCCGTAGTGATCGAGTCACCCGCTGCGCTGATGATCTCGATGTCAACGGCCCGGTCTTCCAGGTTCTGCACCGCGATCACGCCGTACCAGGGGCCGTTCCCCTCTTCGATGTCGACGCCGTTGGGGATGTAGGGGAAAAAGATGGCGTTCTTGCCCGGCACCTCCGGCCCGGGCGGCTGCGCCCCGGCCGGGACGACGGCGCCCGCGAGGGCTCCGGCCACCAGCCCCAGCGCGACCAGCAGGTGTACTAGTCGCTTAGTCATACGCGTCTCTCACTCCTTTCGTCGCCAGCCAGTCTCCCAGTTGACGACTCACCGATCATGGGCAGCGTGCCCGCCACCCGGAACCCGCGCACAACAAACGCGCCACCAGGCGGTGACGCCGGTCTCATCCGTCCCCCTCGATGTGCTACCCTCCTTTCCCTTCCGATAGTTCCCTAGCTCGCCAGATCGCCGGGCACTGCCGGCAGTCTACACGAGGCTGCGAACGTTCGGCAAGAGCCGCCGCGGCGCCCGGTCGCTTCCGGCGCACCCATTCTCTCTAACGCGCGAGGGCGGCCAGTGGTTGCGCGGCCTCCCCCCTCACCCCGGCTTCGCCACCCCTCTCCCGAGCCGCCCTCACCCCGGCCTTCGGCCACCCCTCTCCCGCCGAGCGGGAGAGGGGCCACCGGTCGCGCGATGCAGTACAGCCCCAGCACGCGCGTGGGGCCGCGGACGACGACTGCCGGGAGCCCGCGGGCGATGCAACAGCCCCAGCACTCGCGTGGGGCCGCGTCCCCTCTCCCGCACCACGCGGGAGAGGGGGAAGTGGGTGAGGGCGCAGAGCGGGAGAGGAGGAAGGGGGTGCGGCGTACGCCCCCTCTCCCGTCGAACGGGAGAGGGGGTAGGGGGTGAGGGCCACCTAGCGGGTGAGGGCGGCCGGGGGTGAGGGCGGCCTACGCCCCCTCCGCGCCGCCGCCGGGCAGGCCGTAGCGGCGCCGGGCTTTGCTGGTCACCCACACCGCCTGCCCCTCGCCCTGCGGCTTGCGCGCGATGAAGCCGCGCCGCGCCTGCTCGGCGCACCAGGCCTCGTCGAAGCCGTGCGCGCGGGCCAGCGCCAGGAACTCGTCCGCTGGCACCGGCTCGCGGGCGGCCGCCTCGGCGAAGAGCTGCCGGCGCCGGACCTCGTCCTCGCTCTCCGCAAACAGCAGCAGCCGCTCGACCGGCCGGCCACCGGCACGCAGCGACTCGATGATGTCGGGGATGTCCTTCACCTGGACATTGCGGTAGATGAGGCCGTCGGGGTAGACGACGATGTTCGGGCCGATATCGCACAGGTCGATCGAGTCGCAGGTGTTGGCCATGACCTCGGCGTCGAGGCCGCGGCGCTTCAGCTCGATGCGGAGCCGGCCAGCGACCTGCTGGGCGCCCTTCTGGGTGCAGTGCGAGGCGGTGCAGATGAGCACGTGCTTGCGGCAGAAGTACATCGCGCCACCTCCACCCCCAGCCTACCACACCCTCACCCCGCCCTCACCCCGCCCTTCGGGCACCCCTCTCCCGCCCTGCGGGAGAGGGGGTAGGGGGTGAGGGCGCGTAGCGGAAGAGGCAGCCGGGGGTGAGGGCTACGCCCCCTCTCCCTACCCACCCTCACCCCGCCCTTCGGGCACCCCTCTCCCGCTCTGCGGGAGAGGGGCCACAGGTCCGGGTCGCACCCCCTCTCCCGCATGTGCGGGAGAGGGGGTAGGGGGTGAGGGCCACCTAGCGGGAGAGGGGGAAGGGGGTGAGGGCGCCTAGCGGGTGAGGGTTACGCCCAGCGCCAGAGGCCGGTGCTGGCCAGCCACGCTGTCTTGTCCCGCTCCTTGCCGTCCGGCGCGCCCCAGAGCGTGCGCAGCGCTAGCTCCTCCGGCAGCAGCATGAGCCAGACGGCCCGCTTCTCGTGCTGCGGCGGCTGGCCCTTGGCCGCCCGCACCGGCCGCTCCGAGTAGCCGAACGTCGCTTGCAGCGCCAGGTGCCTCGCGGCGGCCAGCTCGGCCGGGAAGTCGCGCGGCGTCACCGCTGACACGCCGTCCAGCAGGATGTACAGCGGCCGATCCAGCTTGGCCCGCCAGGCGCGGGCCAGCACGCCGCAGGTGACCACGTTGCACACCTCGTGGTAAGCCATGAGATCGCTCTCCTGCGCCTCGCTGAGCGCGAGACCGCCGTCCGGGCCAGCCTCCGGCACCTGGCGCGCAGCCGGCGGGCGTCGCAGCCCGATCGCCCCCCAGTCGAGCGCCTCGGCCAGCGGTTGCAGGAGAAAGGCCGGGGTCGACTCCGGCCCCAGGTTCAGGGTGAAGCGCGCGAGCGCCCAGGTCGAGCGTGGCGGGAACCCGCGCGGCTCCCAGTAGGCGCCGACGATCGACTCGGGCAGGAAGTCGATGGCGATCCCGAGCAGGGTGCCCAGGTTCTCGGCCACCACCGGCAGCAGGTGGTTCTCCCAGAGCACCGGGCGGTATCGCTGCGGCGCCTTCGGGTTCCGGACGAGCGGGGCGGTCTCGGGGAAGATTGCGGGTGTCTTGACCGTCATGGCCGTACCTGTCATCCCTCCTTCGCCGCGAAGCCGATGGCCAGCACCGGCCGGTCGGGCAGGCCGAGCTGCACGTGGGCCGAAACGCCGTTGACCAGGCTCGCGCCGACGTTGAGGCTCCTCGCGCCCCCGACGTAGACGGGTAGTCCCAGGCCGAGCGTCATCCCGGCACCCTGCAGCCGCTCCTGCATCCGCCCGGCCACGATGTTGGCCAGCTCGCGCACGGCGTCTTGCAGCATCTCGTCGTCCTCCGCCGGGCGCTCGCCCAGCAACGCCTCTGCCAGCGAGGCCAGCGCCTCGAAAGGGCCGCCCACCCAGGCGACCGCCTGGAACCCGCTCTCGCCGGTGTCGGCCAGCGAGACGAGCGCGATGCCGACCGGTGGGTCGCTCCAGGGCAGCGGCCCGGGCCCGAGCACCGTCACCTCGACCCCGCAGAGCGGGTAGATGCTCTCCACCGCGGCCTGGCTCACGAAATCGAAGAGCTGTCCGCTGGCGACTAGCTCCTCGACGATCGCGTGGCTCATGCGTCCTCCCTCGCCTACGCCCGGGCCGCCAGCAGCATGTCGAGCGTGGCAGCCAGGGCCTCCGGTGTGACCGGCTTGGTGAGCAGCGTATCGACGCCGGCATCCTTGGCCCGGTGCATCTGCTCGTCAGTGCTCTGGCTGGTGATCATCAGGAAGGGAGTGCGCCGCTTGCCGGACGCCCGCTCCCGCTCCCGCGCCGCCCGGGCGAACTCCACCCCGTCCATGCCCGGCATGTTCCAGTCGACGATCACCAGGTCGAGCGTGCCTGGCTCGAAGAGCTGGAGCGCCTCTTCACCCGAGCCGGCCTCCAGGATCTCGGCCTCGTAGCCGGCCTGGCGCAGCGAGCGGGCGTGCATGATCCGCATCATCTTGGAGTCGTCGACAATCAGGACTCTCAGCACCTGGCGTCTCCTCGCGCTACGACTGTCCCACGAGCGCCCGCCGGCCGCTCCCCGCCCAGCGGGCGATCTCACTTGGGATATCGTCAGCCGGCAGCACCTTCTGAACTGCTCCCCGCGCCAGCGCCGCCTCGATCATCCCGGCCACGACGGCTTCCCGCGGATCCTGGGCCAGCGTGTACGCCCCGGCCGCCGCCAGCCGGGTCATCCCCTCGGCGCCGTCATCGCCCATGCCGGTCAGGACCACCGCCAGGGCGCGATCTGCCAGCCCAGCGCGCGCCACGCTGAGAAAGGCGCGATCGATGTTCGGCACGTAGATGTCCCCGGGCGCCGGCAGCTCGACCTTCAGCCGCCCGCCGTGGGCGACCGTCGTGTTGTGCTGGCCTGGCGTCACGTAGACCGCGTCCGCTTGCAGGAGATCGCCTGTCGCCGCCTCGCGCACGGTATAGCCGCTGAGGCGGTCGAGCCGGTCGGCGAAGCTGCGCGTGAAGTTCGCCGGCATGTGCTGCACGATCAGCACCGCCAGCCCCAGGCCGGTCGGGAGCCGACGCAGGATCTCGGTGACGACCGCCGGGCCGCCGGTCGAGGAGCCGATGAGCAGCAGCCGTTCCCACGACGGCCGGCGCAGCGATACCAGCGGCCCGGTGCCGGCCGGTGCCGGCCGGGAGCCCCGCGCGGCGACGGTGCGGATCCGGCGGGCCAGCTCCTCGCCCAGCCCCCGGAGGGTCTCTGCGCGGTCGTCGGGCAGGACGAGCACGCCGGTTCCCCGGAGCAAACCGCTCGCTGGCCCGGCCAGCGTGAGGGCCGGAGTCGCCCGCGCCCAGGTCTCCCGACCGGCCGTAGCCAGCGCCGGGTCGGTCACCGCGTCGAGCAGCACGATGTCGGCCCCGGTCTCCCGGAGCCGCTCGGCGACTTCGGCCGGCGAGCGCGCCTCGCCGGCCAGTTCCAGGCCGGTCTGGGCCTGAAGCACCTGGCGGAGCACGACGCGGGTGGCCGGCGAGCGGCTGACGAGCAGGACGCGGAGCGGCTCGCCCCGGCGGTGGGCCGGTGAGGTGGCGGGAGGCGCGGCGGCTTCCCGCCGGCGGAACAGGTACGCCCCGGCGAGGGTGACCCGTTCGAGTTCCGGCGGGGGCGCGTCCAGCGTCTCGGCCGAGCCGATGAAGAGCGCCCCACCGGGCGGCAGCAGCTTGACCAGTCGAGCGATGACGGCCTTGCGGTGCTCGGGCGTGAGGTACATCAAGGTGTTGCGGCAGAAGACGATGTGGAAGGGACCGGCCGGCGCCTGCTCGACCAGGTTCATCTGCTCGAAGTGGACACGCTGTCGGATATCGGCGCGGATGAGCCAGTAGTCCCCGTCCTGGCGAACGTAGCCCTGCGCGTGATGCAGTCCCTGCTCGCGGAACGACCAGCGACGGTAGCGCCCCTCCCGCGCGCGTTCGAGCGCCCGGCGGTCGATGTCCACGCCGAGCACTTCGAACTCGACACCCAGTGGGGTAAGAGCGCGGTGGGCGGCGATGGCGAGCGAGTAGGCCTCTTCGCCAGTGGCGCAGCCGGCCGAGAGGATCCGCACCGGTCCGCCGCCACGCGCCAGCTCGGGAAGAAGCTGGCGGAGGGCATCGAAGTGCTTCGGCTCGCGGAAGAAGTAGGTCTCGTTGATGGTGAGGGCCTCGGCGAGCCGGTCGAGCTCGCGCTCGCCCGCCCGGAGCAGATAGCGCAGGTATGCCTCGGGAGCGTCGAAGCCGGCCTGGCGTGCCTGGTTCTGGACGACACGAGCGAGCCGCTGCCACAACAGATCGGTCGGGCTGAAGCCGAGCCGGGGAAAGACCCGCTCGCCGACGGCGCGCAGTAGCTCTTCAGGCACAGAAGATGTCCCTTCGCCGGTGCTCCAGCCACTCCCCCATGAGACTATCTCGGCGGATCGCGCCGGCGGCTAAAGGGGGCGCGAGCGGCTACTGCGATCTCCGCTCTCGCACGGAGCGGCTGCGGGGGTGAAAACCGCGCGGAGACGGGCAAGTGCTGGTATAATGGTCCGTATGGGGCAGGAGTGGCAGGAGTGTCGTTCACAGTCGAGAACTTTCGCGATCTGATCAAGCTTCTCGAGGAACACCCGGAGTGGCGGGCCGAGCTGCGCCGGCTGGTGCTGAGCGAGGAGCTGCTGACCATGCCGGAGCGCCTCGACCGGCTCACGCGCGCGGTCGAGCAGAGCGACGCGCGCCTGGCAGCAGTCGAGGCGGCCTTGCGGGAGCTGGCAGCCGCGCAGGCCCGGACGGATGCTGCGCTGTCCCGCCTCGCCGAGCGCCAGGCCGAGACCGAGGCCGCGCTGGCCCGTCTGGCCGAGCGGGTCGAGCGGCTGGAGGAGGGGCAAGCGGCGCTCTCGGCGCGGATGGATCGGGTCGAGGCGGCGCTCGCGGAGCTGGCCGCGCGCCAGGCCGAGACCGAGGCTGCGCTGACTCGCCTGGCCGAGCGCCAGGAGCGCACCGAGGCAGCCCTGCGGGAGCTGGCCGCGCGCCAGGCGGAGACGGAGGCCGTACTGGCCCGCCTGGCCGAGCGGGTCGAACGGCTGGAGGAGGGGCAGGCGGCGCTCTCGGCGCGGATGGATCGGGTCGAGGCGGCGCTCGCGGAGATGGCTGAGCGCCAGGCCGAGATGGCTGCGGCTCTGGCCCGCTTGACTGAGCGAGTAGATCAGTTGGCCGCTTCGCACGCCACGCTCCGGAGAGAGTTCGATGACCTGAAGGGCTGGACGCTGGAGCTGCGTTACGAGCGCCGGCTACCTAGTATCCTGGGCCATGTGCTCCGCAGGGCCCGTGTCGCGACGCCAGTCGTCTTTCTCGAGGAGATCGAAGACCGCATCAGCGAGGAGGCGTTCGAGGAACTGCGCAACGCCGATTTGCTGGTGCGTGGGCGCTTGAGGGACGAGCCGCAGCGGAGTGTCTGGCTGGTCGTCGAGGTCTCGTCGGCGATCGATCCCAACGACGTGGCGAGTGCCGCGCGCCGGGCGGGCCTGCTCCGCCAGGCGGGCGAGTTCGCCATCCCAGTCGTGGCCGGCGCCCGAGTGACGGCGGAAGCCGAGGCGCTCCTCGGCACGCAGCCTGTGGTGGTGATCCAGGACGGTGCCGCCTCCGGCTGGGAGCAGGCGCTCGCGCACTGGGAATCGCCCCCGGCCTCCGCGTAGTAGCCGCCGCCGAAGGCAGGGCAATCGGCCCCATCGTCACAAGGAGCATGAGCGCGCCTCGCGCGACTTCAGGGCTGCCGCCGGCGCAGCGGCCCGGCTCCCGCTCGTCCACCGAGCGGCAGCGGAGCCGGGGTACAGAGGCGCGGTGCCAGGGCGCGAGCGTTCCTAGACCTTGCGCTTGCCCGCTCGCTCGGCCATCAGGCGATGGACGGCCTCCGGCCCCTGGCGTCGGAGGTCGACGAGCGCGTCGATGAACGCGTCGATCTCCTCTTCGGTGTTGTAGTAGTGCACCGAGGCCCGCACGATCTTGTCCAACCCGCGCGCCTCCATGTCGAAGCGCGTGGAGGCGACGGTGGAGATCGTGACGTTGATCCGCTTGCTCGCGAGGTAGTCCTTGATCGTCTCCGGCGCGATGCCGTCCAGCGTGAAGGTCACGATGCCGCCGCGCTCCTTGCCCAGATCGTGCACTCGCCCTCCGGGCAGCTCGGCGACGCGCTGGCGTAGCAGCTCGGCCAGCGCGCGCAGGCGAGCCGCCCCCTCCTCGATCCCCACCGACAGCGCGTAGTCGGCTGCGACCCCGAGGCCGATGCGCCCGGCGACGTACGACTCCCAGTTCTCGAAGCGCCGGGCGTCGCCCCTGACTTCGTAGCGGTCAGGCGCGACCCAGGTGGCCGCGTGCAGGTCGAGCAGCACGGGTTCGAGCTGGGGAACCAGCGAGCGGCGGACGTAGAGAAATCCGGTACCACGCGGTCCGCGCAGGTACTTCCGGCCGGTCGCCGAGAGCATGTCGCAGCCGATGGCCCGCACGTCGACCGGTATCTGGCCCACTGACTGGCAAGCGTCGAGGAGGTAGAGAACGCCCGCCTCGCGAGCCACCCGGCCGATCTCTTCCGCCGGCTGGATAAGCCCGCCGTTCGTGGGGATATGGCTGACCGCGATCAGCTTGACCCGCTCGTCGAGCATGGCGCGCAGCGCCTCGACGGAGAGCTGGCCATGCTCGTCGTTGGGCACGACCTCGACGACGGCCCCGGTCTTGCGCGCGACTTGCAAGAAGCTGATCACGTTGCTGGCGTACTCGGACACCGAGGTGAGGATGCGGTCGCCTGGCTGGAACGGGATGGAGTAGAAGGCCATGTCCCAGGCGCGGGTCGCGTTCTCGACCAGGGCGATCTCGTCCGGCTCAGCGCCGATCAGCCGAGCCACCGCCTGGTACGTGTGCTCGACTTTGTCCAGCGCGGCGTCGTGGGCCTCGTAGCCGCCGATCCGCGCCTCCAACTCCAGGTGGTCGACAACGGCCTCGAGCACTGGGCGGGGCATCAGCGCCGCGCCAGCGTTGTTGAAGTGGATCACCTCGCTACAGCCTGGAGTCTCCTCCCGCAGTCGCTCGATATCGAGCACGGCGCCCTGCCTCCTCCCACGCCTCGTCCGCGACCCATCGTCCAGCGGGATCTTACACGACGGCATGCACTTCCTCGGCTTCGTGCTGTGCTTCTCTGGCCGAGGCTGTGCCAGGCGCCGCGCGCCGTCGGCTTTGTGCGAATGCGGCATGTTCCGCGCGGAGCCACCGTCGCGCCTACGTGGCCTGGGCGATCTCCGAGCGATCGTTGCGCGCTGATCCCCGCGCGGCAGGCAGACACTATTCAGTCCGCACCCGGCACACGGCGACGAGGTCGATCGCCTGCTCGAGGTCGCCCTCTTCGACCCGGAAATCCTCGACCGTGATCGTCGCGACTAGCTCAGGGACACGCCTGTGCAGCCAGCCCCGCACAGCCAGTGTCCCCCAGGCATGCAACCGCTCGACCACCGGCCGCGGTAGGACACCGCGCAGGCCCAGCCGGTCGAGCGCGAGCAGTCGCCCCACGATTGACCGGTTGCGTGCCCGGTAAGCTAGAACCCGCTCACTGCCGAAGACGCCCAGCAGCCGCATCTCGGGGAAGACCGGCTCGAGCAACGCCCGCAGGGCGTCGGCGTCGTACTCGCGTACATGGTGGGGGTTGAGTCCGGCCACCACTGCCGCTCGGTTGGGCGTCGTCAGCAGCAAGCGGCCGCCAGGTGCGAGCACTCGTCTCGCTTCGTTCAGGAAACGAGTGGGGTCAGGCAAGTGCTCCAGCACCTGAAAACAACAAACCAGATCGAACGTGGCATCGGGGAATGGGAGAGCTTCGGCTCGCCCGGCGACCCAGCCAAGTCCAGGCTGCCGGTAGCGGAGACCCGCCCGGGCCAACACCGCAGGGTCGACATCGAGGCCGACGGCCCACCGGGCGACGCGGGCCAGCTCCGCGGTACCGTAGCCGTCACCACTGCCGATATCGAGCACGACCGCGCCAGCGGCGAGGCGGGCTGCCCAGCGGTAAGGCGCGAGGCACTGGAGCCATGTCACCCGCAGGGCAGCCGACTCAGGGGAGACCCGCTCCGTCGTGAAGCGCCGTGACACGCTACGGACTCCCTCCCTGCCCTTCCCAGCCCCACGCTCTTGCTCCCCTCATCCTGAGCTCCCCGTAACGTTGTGTGGCACCTGTCGCGGCGCCGGTGCCTGGCACCGGTGGGGCCAGAGCGATCGCCGTGAGCCGGGCGGGGCGCGCAGGCTGGCAGGCTGACCAGGGCTTCAGACGACCCCCTCCTCGCGCAGCCGCGCGATCTCTGTGGTCGACAAGCCAAGCCGCTCCCGGAGAATTTCCTCAGTGTGCTCGCCCAGCAGCGGCGGGTGGCTCCGTACCCCGGCCGGCGTCTCGGAGAGGACGAAGGGAGGGCCGGCAAGCCGGACCGAGCCCGCTGTCGGGTGCGGAACTTCTATCACCATACCCCGGTGGAGGATCTGCGGGTGGCTGAAGACGCGGTCGAGCGTATTGATCGGGCCGCAAGGGATGCCGGCCTCGGTCATCGCGGCGAGCCAGTCGTCGGCGTCGCGCGTTTCGAAGACGGCTTGGAGCAACGGGATGAGCTCGTCGCGGTGGGCGACCCGCTGGGGATTGGTGGCGAAGCGAGGATCGTCGGCCAGCTCCTCCATGCCGAGAATACGGCAGAGCTGGCGGAACTGGCGGTCGTTGCCGACCGCTACTGTCATCCAGCGGTCGCGCGCGCGGAATGTCTGGTACGGGACGATGTTGGGATGGGCATTGCCGTAGCGCTTCGGGATCTGCCCCGAGACGAGGTAGTTGCTGCCGACGTTGGCCAGCATAGCGACGGTGCTCGGGAGGAGGGCGACGTCGATGAGCTGGCCTCGGCCGGTCTGGGACCGCGCGTGGAGGGCGGCGAGGATGGCACTGGCAGCGTACAGCCCAGTGAAGAGGTCGACGATAGCGACGCCGACTTTCATCGGCTCCCCGTCGGGCTCGCCGGTGATGCTCATCAGTCCACCCTCCCCCTGGGCGACGAAGTCGTAGCCGGCCCGCTCGGCATAGGGGCCATCGAGGCCGTAGCCGGTGATCGAGCACCAGATGAGTCGCGGGTACCGCGCCGCGAGGGCCTGGTAACCGATGCCCATCCGGTCGAGCATGCCGACCCGAAAGTTCTCGACGACGACGTCGCTGTCCCGGGCGAGCTCGACCAGGATCTCGCGCCCGCGCTCGTGCTTCAGGTTGAGCGTGATACTGCGCTTGTTGCGGTTGACGCAGAGGTAGTAGGCACTCTCGCCACCGGCCCAAGGAGGGCCCCACTGGCGCGTGTCGTCCCCGCTGCCTGGCTGCTCCACCTTGATGACATCGGCCCCGAGATCGCCGAGGATCATGGTGCAGAAGGGGCCTGCCAGCACGCGCGACAGATCGAGCACCCGAATACCTTCGAGGGGGCCAGGCATGGTGTAACGCTCCTCCCACCAGATCGCTCCCGCCGGTCACACCAGGCCGTAGCCTAGCACAGGCGATTGGGTTGCGCTGCGGATCGGACTAGAGCGGCTTCTCCGCATGCGTTCGCCTGGGCCAGCGTCAAACGAGCCCAGCAGGTCCACCCGGGTGGAGCCCGGCCACCCTAGGTGCCAGCCACAGGCACCGTGGTACCAGCGCTGCCGGCCGTCGCTGTGGCGTGCCTTTATGAGGCGTGGAGCGACGCGCTTGTATTTCGCGACGTAGTCAGGTGCTACAATTAGGAAACCGTGAGATGCTTCCCACGACGCCTGGGTGGCCTTGCGGTGGCGCTACCACTCACACGCGCCAGGGATCGGTACAGCCAATGTGAGGGCTATTATGGCTGCATCTGGCGACGGTCCGCACTCGGTGAGTCTCGCTACCGCCTTGCCAGCTCCGCTTCGACAGGGGGTGCGGGTGGCCGATGTCGTCGGCAGGCGCGTCGGCGGAGTACTGCGCTTTCTCTTTCGCAAGCTCCTCTGGATCATCTTCTCGGTTCTCCGCCTTGCCTGGCGGCATCCGGCGCTGACGCTCCTTTTGGCCATCGGCGCGTATCTCGGCTACCAGCAAGCGCAGGCGTACTTCGCCCCGCCACCCAGCACTGCTCCTCCACCGGCCATCCAGGCCGCGCCGCTGATCCAGCCGCCCGAGAGTGTCCAGCAATACCTCGAAGGACAGCGCGCCTTCGACGCCGAGGCAATGTGGGAGGCGTTCAGCGAGGAGACCAAGGCCGCCCACCTGGCCGAGGGCAGCTCCCTCTCTACGTTCAAGCGAGCGATCGAGCGCATGCGTGAGAGCGGCCTGCGCTATGGAGAGAGCCAGTATATCGGCGGATATCACCTCGAGAACGGGATCAGCTACTACTTTTATGTCACTGAGGTGCGGAACGATGCTGGCCAGTCCGCGCAGGTATACCAGGTCTTCACCGTCGACGAGCAAGGCAAAGTGATCCAGGTCGACACTCCGCAGCTTCAGCAGTGAGGACGGTGACCCATGGCGCAGAAGATCGAACCGGCTCCCACCACGCTCAGCGGGCAACCGCGTCCCCGCTACCGCGACGATCTCGAAGCGCAGATCGACGAGTTCATCCAGGGCATCATCGACCTCTTCCGCTTCCACCTGCGCGGCCTGATCTTGATCGTGCTCCTAGTGACCGGCTTCTTCCTCTGGCTCTGGCCGTCGCGGGGCACCTGGGGTCCGGTAGCCCTCATGGTCGGCTTCGCTCTGTTGCAGATTGCCTTCGCCATCGTCTTCGTCATCATCCAGTTCGGCGCGATTTTCTGGTTCCTCGGCCGCGGACGAACCTACTGGATCAAGCCAGGTGAAACCGGGGTCGGCTTCGCCGACTACAAGGGCAATCCCGAAGTGCTCGAATCTGCCCGGCGCGTCGTCACGCTCCTCCGCGGCGTGAAGGAGTTCAAGGAGATGGGAGGCGAAGCCATCCGCGGCTTGCTGCTGGTCGGCCCGCCCGGAACCGGCAAGTCCTACCTGGCCCAGTGCATCAGCACCGAGGCGAACGTGCCGTTCGGCTACGCCAGCGCGCCGTCGTTCCAGAACATGTTCTTCGGCGTCAGCAACTTGCGGATCATGATGCTGTATCGCAAGGCGCGGAAGCTAGCCCGCAAGTACGGTGCGTGCATCCTCTTCATCGATGAGATCGACGCGATCGCTCAGGCCCGCGGTGGCCGCTACGCTGGGCAAGGCTTCCTCGGTCCACTCTTCGGCTTCGGTGGCAACGCGATGCTCAACGAGCTGCTCCTGCAGCTCGATCCACCGCCCCAGGAGCTGACCCTGATCGGCCGGTTGCTCCGCCTGCTCGGACTTCGCCGCCGCCGGGTGGAGCTGCCACCAGTACTCACCATCGCCGCGACCAACATGCCCGATGCGCTCGACCCCGCCCTGCTCCGCCCCGGTCGCTTCGACCGCAAGATCGTCGTCGACGCGCCCAGCGCCGAGGGCCGGCGCGAGATCATCGAGTACTACCTCAATAAGGTCAAGCATGACCCGAACATACCGGTCGACGACATGGTATACGATACGATCGGCTATACACCCGCTGCTATTCGTTATGTCATCAACGAGGCCGTCATCCACGCGCACTTCGCCGGCCGCAACTACATCACCTACGAGGACTTCACCGCGGCCCGCGAGATGCACGAGCTGGGGCTGCGCCAGCCGATCAAGTCGATGAGTTACGAGGAGCGGCGGCGGATCGCCTACCACGAGGCCGGGCACGCGCTGGCGCAATTCATGCTGCAGCCCAAGAACCGGGTGGTCAAAGTTTCGATCATCCGCCATGGCGAGGCGCTCGGCTTCTCGGCCACCAAGCCGACCGAAGAGCGTTTCACCAAGACACGCGACGAGATCATGACGGATATCCAGGTGGCACTCGCATCGCGTGCCGCCGAGGAGCTCTTCCTCGGGATCCAGATGTCTGGCGTGACCAACGACCTCGCCCAGGCGACGCACCTCGCCAACCTGGCAGTCTCGATGTGGGGCATGGACGGCAGCCTCTACTCCGCCCTGCCCTACAATCAGATGGTGCCCGACCTGTTCCGCAAGCAGCGCGTCGAGCGTATCCTGGCGCATCAGTTCGAGAACGTGAAGCGCCTGCTGGAAGCCAACCGAGAGGCGCTCATCGCCCTCGCCGAAGAGCTGCTCGCGCGCGACGAGCTCAACGAGCAGCAGATTCGTGAGATACTGCGGCAGTTCGAGCTGGTGATCCCCCCACCGCTGCCAGAGCCGGTCGAGTCGCTGGAGGTCCGACAGGCGCAGGAGGCGGTACTGAGTCGCGTGGCTTCGCCGGAGACCACGCCCCAGCCGGAAGAGTCAATTACCGGTCCCGATGGCTCCGAGGGGCCAGCAGGGGAGAACGGTCAATTTCCCGGTTGAACTCAGCGGCCTGTATGCGGGAGAGCCGGGGACGGGCGCACCTGGCGTCTCTCGCGCAGCAACAGAGTTGCCAGTACAGCGGGGCGACACCGGCCCTGATAGGGACATCTCGGCGAGGCGACCTCACGCCAGGTGGCTCTAACAGTCCGCTTGAGATCTACATAATTCGCT
The DNA here is from genome assembly GCF_023806485.1 of Thermalbibacter longus. GTDB lineage: Bacteria > Chloroflexota > Chloroflexia > Thermomicrobiales > Thermomicrobiaceae > Thermalbibacter > Thermalbibacter longus. Next base: position 46,060 of record NZ_JAMSLR010000015.1, on the reverse strand, counting down.
CCTGCGGATAGTCCTGGGCTGCCGCGGAGATCAGTTGCTGGCGGCAGCGATTCGCTACGCTTCGGATAGTGTCGCCGCCAGCCAGTCCGCCGCGGCTGCGGTCCACTGCTCGAGGTGCGTGAACGCGACATGATTGGCATCGTCGAGGAAGAGGAGGTACTTCGGGGAGGCAGCCGCGCGATAGAGCCGGAGTGCCTCTGCGGGGGGGACGACGAGATCGGCGCCCGCCCCGACGACCATGAGAGGGACGCGGAGCGCGCGCACAGCCTCGACCAGGGTGATGTGCGAGACTAGATTCGGGAGGTCTGCCGGCGCCACTCCGATCGCCCACGCCACGTCTTGCTGGACGACGGGATGCAAGTAAGGGAGATACGGAGCGGGATCATACGGCGGCGTCACCGCCACGACCGCTGGCAGCTCCGGGAGGTGAGTGGCGAGCTGCACCGCCATCGCGCCACGCAGGCTTACGCCGAGAAGCGACACTTTCCGCGAATCGAGCTCGGGCACACGCGACGTAAAGTCGATAATCGCCTCAGCGATGTCCTCCTGCCCGGGTGCCGCCAGCGCTAGATCCCACGCCTCGCCGCTGCCCGGCGTGTCGAGCGCCAGGACGGCGAGGCCTCGCTCCAGGAAGGGTGTCGCCCAGCCGATCGTCTCTTCTTTGACAGTGCTCGATCCGTTGAGGAGGACGACTAGCGGGGCCGGACGAGAGGACGACTCTGGCAGGCGCAAGTAGCCGGGCAGCGGTGTCCCGCGCCAGTCGACCTCGACGGGGAAGGCGGGCGGAGCGAGGTGCGGCGCCACGTCGCGGAATAGCCTGGCCGCACGGCGGTAGAGCCGGCGTCGACGCTCCAGGTTCTCGAGCTCGAAGATGTGCGCGAAGTGGTAGCACAACGCGGCCGAGCGTTGCTGCTCGGCCGCGATCGCCAGATCGCCCGAGCGTCGGCCAGTGCGCGCCTGATTCAGGTACGAGCGTGCCGTCCGCACCCAGGCGACCGGCCAGGATCGGATAGTGCGGATGCGAGCGAGGGTTGCTGCAAGCTGCCGCGGGGTAATGCCGCCGACCACGAAACGGTAGCGCCCGGCTCGCGAGAGCACTGCGGCGCTAGCGACGCGGAAGGTGAGATCGATCGCTGCCAGCGGAATCCGGTTGGCGATGACATAGCGTGCACTGAGCATCTGGACCACGCGGCCTGGCCCCTCCCGCCTGTCCCGCCCTCCGCGGGCACGCCTGAGGATAGCATGTCGGCAGGCGGGAAGCTGCCGAGCACGGACGCCGTCCACCCAGGTGGAGCTTTTCATACCGGCCTCGCTGGCGCGGCGAGCATCTGCTATACTAGCTGCACGATACCCCCACCGGGTATCGGTGGGGCAGTGCGAAGGACCGAGGAGGTGGTCTGTGGTTCAGCGCGTCTATCGCGTGCCCGACGTGAGTTGCCAGCACTGCATCCGAGCCATTACCAGCGAGCTCCAGAAGATTCCAGGGGTGCGGTCGGTGCACGTCGACCTCGACAGCAAGCTCGTGACAGTGGCGGCTGAGGAGTCGGTGAGCGACGAGCAGATCCGCGCTGGCATCGAGGAGGCTGGCTACGAGATCGCTGCCTGAGCGTGGCAGTACCGTTGAGTACCAGCACTGGGCATGAGTATCAGCTACCTGGACATGCCGGCATCCCGCGGCGCTCTCACCCAATCGTCCCTGAGAAGATAGGAGACATTTCCCTGGTCATGGCCGGGGCCATGGCCGATCCTTGACAGCGTCTGCGGTGAGGTGGTAGGGTCAGCGCTATACTGAACACTTAGGAGTTCGAGCCAGTGACGGATCGGGTGCGGATCCTCATCGTCGATGATGAGGAGGAGTTCACACAGGAACTCTCTCAACACCTGACGACCTGGGCCCAGGTGCAGGTCCTCACGCGGGGTGGTGAAGCGCGGGACTGGATCGAGCAGTGGCAACCCGATGCCGTCTTCCTCAACCCGCTGTTGCCGGACTGCGACGGCTTCGAACTGATTGATGCCATCTTCACGACGAGCCAGGTTCGCCCATTGGTGTTCTGCATCACGTCCGGCGGCACTGCCCGGCTGCGCATGCCCCCGGCGAGCCACTGGCCAGTCGGTTCCCTGCCCCGCACTGCCGACCTGGCGGCGATCAGCGTTAGCCTCCGAGTCGCCTGTACTGCCCGCCGGGAACGTGCCGTCTCAGGTGAGTCACGCGGCCCTTCGGTACTCATCCCCGAACCCTAGGCTGTCACCGCGCGGAGCGCCCTCGTCTTCTGCGGCGTGGTCAGCTTCCCGGGCGGGGAGCTGGCGGCGAAGTGGGCTCCCCGAGCTGGAGTGTCTCCAGAGTCGCGGTCTCGGCGCCACGGTCTCGCAGCTCGGCGAGCGCGCGTTCAGAGTCACCAGGCTGGACATCCACACCACGCACCGCGTCCACCAGGACAGTCACCTTCAGCCCCGCCGCAAGGGCGTCGAGCGCGCTCGCCCGGACGCAATAGTCGGTGGCGAGACCTCCGACATACAGGTCAGTCACCCCGTCACGGCGAAGCCGCTCGGCGAAGCTCTCGCCCTCCGGCGTGCGCCCCTGGAAGGCGGAGTAGGCGTCCTCCTCGGGATCCGCGCCCTTGGTGATGACCACCGCATCGGTTGGTACCTCGAGCTCGGGATGGAACTCTGCCCCGGGCGTCCCCTGGACGCAGTGCGGCGGCCAGGCACCGCCGAATTCCTTGAAATGTCGAGTCCGCTCAGGATGCCAATCGCGAGAGAAGTAAACCGGGAGGCCGGCCTCGCGAAAGCGCCGGATGTACTCGTTGAGCACCGGCACTACCCGGTCTCCCTCCGGCACCGGCAGCGCACCGCCTGGCACGAAGTCGTTCTGCACATCGACAACCAGCAGTGCAGCTCGTCGTTCGGCCATGTCAGCGCTCCTCTCGGCTCGTACCCGGTGCATCTCTCAGCGCTCGTTCGAGCAGGGTGCTGATTTCCTTCACGACATAAGTAACATCTTTGGCCAATGCACGTCAACGAGCATTGTACGCTGGGAGAAACCGGCTTGTTCCTCCCGTCCCGTCGTGCCGTGCGTCCCTCTGCTGGGCCAGTGGCGGCCGAGCGCGGGAAGCAGGCGGGGCACCAGCGTTCCCAGCGAGAGCGCCGATCGCGCGCGAAATCTGCAATCGCGGGGAAGGGGAGTGCCGCTCACCCGGCGTTCGAGCGAGCCACTGTCCAGCCGGTGCTTCCGGCGCTACCAGCGTGATGCCGGTATCATCGGGCTCACATCGAGAGCCGGCTCTTGCCGTCGCCGGAGCAGTCGCGGCACTACGATCCAGCATGCGGCGGCCAGCCCGAACCCAGCGATCACGTCGAGCACGTAATGGTTGCCGGTACCCACGACTGCCAGCGCCATCAGGGTCGGATGCGTGACCCCGAGGATCCAGTGGAACCAGCGCCGGCCGATCCAGATTACACCGATGCCGCTGAACAGCGCGAACGCCGCGTGCAGGCTCGGCATCGCGGCGAAGGGGTTGTAGAGCGTCGCGATCCCCGGGTGATCGTAGTTCACGCCGTGGTAGAGCGCCAGCGTATCGACGAAGCCGCGCCAACTGAAGAACCGCGGGGGTGCGAGCGGAAAGAGCGTGTAGCTGAGCAACCCCACGCCCAGCATCGCCAGGAAGATCGCTCGAACCTCACGATAATAGTGGTAATGCCGCAAGAACACCCAGGTGCCGAACAGGATCACGCACGTCAGGTGGGTATAGGCGTAGACGAAGTTGAGGAAGCGTACCAGCGCCGGTGCCGCCAGTACCCAGCTCTGGACCCAGAGTTCGCGGAACAGACCGAGCTTCTGTTCGAGGTGCATGACCTCGAACGCGTTGGCGAATGCATCGTAGGCGCGCCCGGCAGCGATCCCTCGGGTAATGTAGTAGAGCACGAACAGGCTCGCCATGAGCCCGAACTCGAAGGGCGCGGCCCGAAGCCGGCTACCCGTCACAGCCTGGGCCTGCACCGCAACGCGCTCTGGATTCATCCCTGAGTGACTCCTCGTCTCGTCGGTCGCCGCGGCGTAGTCGGCTCGCCAGCGGCTCCTGCCAGGGAGGTATCGGCGACATCGCGAGGCAGGTGCTGTCCCCCGGCTCGACGAAGTCTTACACGAGGAGGCGCAGGCTGTCCAGGCGGCAAGCGCGGCGCGGGGACGCGGCAAAGCACGAGAGAAGCGCCGACACCGATCGCCAGCCAGGCAGTCCGCCAGCATCTCACCGTCCCGCGCGGCTGGCTATCCCGACACGCCTGCACCTCTGGCTCGACGTCGAGGTCACCCGCCTGCGCGCGGCTGGCCATCCTCAGCCGGTGCCCCGGAGGGCGCTGTAACGGTCTGCCACCTGTTCGCGCGAAACCAGTTGTTCGCTCGTCCACAATGATCTACTATGCGCCTAGCGGAGATGAGGAGCACCGTGCTGCCTGGGACACTCCGTAATCGGATCGCGAACGTCGCGTTGCGGGACAGCGTGAGTGTACGTACACTACTCGCAGCGCAAACGTTTGCCGATATCCGCAACGGAGGTACCCATGGCCGACCAGCCGGTGACCATCCAGGCAGCCGTTGAGGACTTCTTCGAGGATCTGCGCTTGTCGCCACGGAGCAAAAAGACGTATCGAATCGCTATCCAGGAGTTCCTGGTTTACCTTCGCGAGCACTGCCAGCTCGACCCAGCATGCGCACCGGTAACCGTGCTGACGGAGGACCATGCGGCCGGCTTCGCCACTACCCGGATGCCGGCCGATGTCCGCTCCCCCGAGGAGGTCTCTCAGATGCGCACCGCTCAGACGAAGCTGGCTGCCGTGCGCAAGTTCTACAGCTACCTCGTCTCCTTCGACGTGCACCCCGCGCTCTCGACCGAGAAGCTGCGTGCCCGGATCTCTGCCGTGATGCCGCGTTTTACCCCGCCTCCCCCTGATGTCTCGACTGCCGACCTCGACCGCATCGTCGAGTACGTGCGGCGGCTGCCGCGCGAGGGCAATCCTTCGCGCGACCTCCGCCGGCTCAAGCTGCGAGCACTCGTGCTGTTCCTCTACCGAACAGGGGTACGGGTCTCCGAGCTCTGCGCGCTGCGCCGGCGCGATATCGACCTCGCAAGCGGTACGGCCCACATCTATCGCGCCAAAGGAGGGAAGAGCCGCACCGTTCACTTCGACGCCGAGACCGCTGAGGCGCTGGTTGCGTACTGGACGGCACGCGGCGATGCCGGGCGTGGCACTGATTCGCTCGCAGCGTTCAGCGGGCGCGACAAACCGGGCTCTCCCGGCCGCCCGATCAGCCCGCGGACTGTTGAGCACCTCATCGGCCAGCTTGCCCAGGCCGCCGGGGTCGAGCGGCAGATTACGCCGCATTCCTTCCGCCACGGCCTGGCCACCGAACTGGTACGCCGACGCGTTCGCGAGTCGACTGTGCAGACGATCCTCGGGCACGCCTCGCCGGCGACCACGCGCATCTACGTCCATAAGACCGCGCTCGAGGTGGCCGAGGAGTACCAGGAGGCATTCGGCCGCTACCGGAGGCCTCCCGGATGGGGAACGAGCTGATGCGACTCGCCGCGCTCGGCCGCTCGATCGGTGCTCTCATCGCCCTCAGCCTGGCGCTGATTGCCTGCGAAGTCAGCCCAGCAACTCCACAAGCTACTCCCGAAGCCCGAGCCGGCTTCCTCGCGCAGCCAGAAACGCAACCTCGGCCGACGCCGGTCGCGGCGTTCCACCCGCGCATCGGCCGCTTGATTCTCACCACGGCCATCGGCGACGGTGAGGCGCCAGCCGAGGAGCTGACGAGCGTTCCCGGTGACGCTGAGGTCATCTACCTGGTCATCGAGGTCGCCGAGATGCCTGCTGGAGCAACGCTGACGGCCGTCTGGCTCCACAATGAAGCCGAGCTCTCACGGAGTGACCGGGTGCTCACCGAGCCGGTGCGCGAGCCGCGCTGGTTGGCGTTTCCTCTCCGCCCCGCGAGCCACCTGCCAGGCGGCGAATACGTCGTTCGGCTGTTCCTGGATGGCCAGATGCTCGACTCGCTGGTGTTCCACGTCAGTGGCAGCGCCAACGGGACGCCAGCCGCAGCAGAGCGCGCGCAGCTCGCCTTCGTCGGCGCGTTGCCGGCTGATGGCGAGGCCGTCGAGCCACGCACGCTCTTCTCCCCTGACACGACGCAGGTCGTTGCTGTGCTCACCGACCCACCGGCGACGTCCGAAGACCTGGTCAGCCGCTGGTACTACAACGACGGCATCCTCGCCGAGATCCCGCCTGATGAGCTACTGACGCCGGCGATGCGCACCTTCACGCTGCGCTCCGATCAGCCGTTGCCGTCCGGCTCCTACCGGGTCGAGGTCTTGATCGACGGCCAGGTGACCGCCTCGGGGCAGTTCCTGATCCAGGGGCCGCCTCCTTCCGCCAGCCAGGCCTCGGTCGAGGGCCTCACCGTCGCCGCGGCCATCGACCCGGCGAGCCAGGCGCCGGCTGGGGCGCCGCTCACCCAGATCGAGGCCCCAGCTACGGTCTATGTCGCCGTTCTGGTCCGCGATCTCGCCCCCAGCGACCTGATCGAGATCGTCTGGGTGAGGAACGACGTCGAGATCGCTCGCTTCCCGGTCACCGGCTTGCGGCTGAGCTACAACTGGGTCAGCCTGCCTTACGAGATCCCGGCACAGCCGGACGAGGGCGCCGTCACCTACCGCGCCATCGTCGTCCTGAACGGCACCCCGGTCCGCGACCACACCCTGGCCGTTCAATAAGATCGGGCGACTGCCCGCTCCGTCGACAAGGTTCTTGGGACATCGGAGATGTCCCCAGGACGGCACCTCGCGGGTGGTGTGGCGGGCCGGAGCCTAGCGGAGCTCTTCAGCGATCTGGCGGGCCGCGTGCAGCCAGCGCTCGTCGGTCTCGTCGGGCACCGAGCAGCCATTCGCCAGAATCAACTTGCGCCCGCCGGTCTGGCGCACCGCATCCTCGGCTTCTTCCCGGATCTCCTCGACCGGCCCGCGCGAGAGCGCGCCGAACTCGTGCCAGCCGCCCATCAGGCACTTGTCCGTCTTCTGGCGCGCCTCCGCCAGGCTAGGGCCTGCCAACCGGTCGCTCCAGCTCAGGACCGTGACCGGGTAGTCGAGCACCTCATCGAAGAGCAGATCCCGCTCGCCGTGCACGTGCAGCACGTTGAGCCAGCCGTCCACCGCTCCCTGCAGCGCCAGCAGGTCATAGGGCCGGCCGAGTTCACGATAGCGTTCGGCGGGCATCATGGCCCGCGTGCAGCCCTGGAGCGCGAAGAAGACACCGTCCGCGCCCTGCTCGATGCAGTCCCGGATGTGCTCGCGCAGGTTCTCGGCGATGGTCGCCAGCGCCTCGTGGACCAGTCCCGGATGGCGCTCGGCATGCTCCAGGACCAGCTCAGGGGAGGCCGCAAAGTGCATCGCTTCGGCCAGCGGGCTGAAGACGGTCATGATAATCGGGACATCGAAGCCGACGGCGTCGCGCAGGAGCCGGATAGCTGCGGCACGCTCACGGAAAAAACGGGAGCGCTCTCGGGCGATCGGCTCGATCAACAGCCAGTCCTCGGGCCGGGAGATTGCCCGCCGTGGAAAAGGATAGGGGATATCAGGCATGATCTTGATGATGTCGAGATCGAACGTATTCACGAAGAAGTCGAGCGTCGCCTCCGCCAGGCGACGGCCGGAGCCGGCGGGACGGAAGTGGTGCCAGAAGCACACCGGAACCCGATCGACCTCCTCGCCGTGGACTGCCGCCATCACCCGCTCGGTCTTGGTCATCTCCGCCGCGATAGCCATCACCCCTCCTGTCTCGCGCTTCGAACTCACCCGCTCACGACTGTATCGCTGATCGGCCCTGGCAACGCTATGCCCATCTCGATCTCGCCCGCGGGGCCGAGGATCAAGGCCCGGTCACCCGCCCCCTCGGTGCGCTCGATCGCGACCACTGTGCCTGCATCCGTCACGGTGACGGCAATGATCGGATGGCCCACGAGCCAGCGGTCCACGACCGCGAGCGTACCGGCGTCGAGCACCCAGATGCCATCGCCGAAGCCAGTCGCGCCCCCGACCGGCGCGACGACGTACAGCCGCTGTCCTTGCGTGTCGGCCACCACCCAGCGCGAAGGTTGTCCCGCAGCACGGGCATCGGATATCACTGCGCCGACGAGCCAGCGGATGATCCGCTCGATGGGCGAGAGCGGAGGCTCGCCAGCGGTCGTCAACTGAGCGCGCCGCACCTCACCGGTGACCAGGTCGACAGCGATGGCCTCCGGCGCCCAGGATGCAACGGCATAGAGCGTCTGCCCGGCGATCGCTAGTGCTGGGCTCGCGGTGTTCAGCTCTGATAGGTCGATCTGCTGCGTTACCTGCCCCGCCACTGGGTCCCAGATGAGCAAGACCGGCCCTGATGCTCCCCCAGTACAGAGCGCGTACCAGCGGAGCTCCGGCCCGGTGGCTAGCCCGCTCATCCCCGGGTAGGTAATGGGGCAGCCGGCCCAGGGCGTTGTAGCCTCGCCGGGCGAGCGGTGACTCGCCTCCACCTCGAGGTCTGACGTTCTCAGCACCGTGAGCCGGAATCCCGACTCAGGCTCCACCCGAACGACCTGCTCGGCGAGCACCAGGTGTTCGCCATCGCCGGAGACGGCGAGCTGCGGCACCACGCGGTCGCCGAGCAGCGCGCCCGGCATGATGCGCGTCGCGACGACGGTGGCGCCCTCTGGATCCATCGCGGCAAGCTGGGCATTCCAACCCTGGCCGAGCTTCCACGCCCAGTAGGCATAGAGGCGTGCCCCGCTCGGGTCAGCGGCCACCGCGCTCACCAGCGCTGGCGAGCTGCTGCTTCCGTCCTGTACCGCGGCTCGCACCTCGCCGAGCTGCACCTCGCCCGCGGGCTCGCCGGTTTGCCCATCAGTAACGACCAGCGAGAGATTCCAGCGCCCGCCGTACGCCTGGCTTACCCGATCTACCGGGCTAAGCCGGCGCTCGGTGACGAGCCAACGCTGGCCGGCGCGTAGCACCTCGTCACCGCCCAGGAGCGCCACCTGGCCGGTCGCGGGATCGACCCGATAGTAGGTCTTCCAGCGCTCACCCCGGAAGAAGACCAGGTCTTGGCTACCGGTTTCCGGGATACGGAAGCGCGGCTCCACCTCGATGAAGCGGCTCAAGCGATCGTGCCGGCCGTCGGCTGCATTCAGCTCCACTTCTACCCACCAGCGCCCGGCAGTGTTGAGCGGCACCCGGACCTCGTATCGGCCAGGCTGCTCGCCGCCCTGGCCGCGGACCGTAGCGGCCGGCGGCGGTGGCGGCTGGTTGTATCCGGTGATCGGGGCACGCAGCGCAGCCGTTACCGCCAGCTCGGGCAGTGGCTGACCGGCTTCGTCCAGCACGGTAAAAGCGAGCGTCAGGAGATCACCGGCCTGGGGGCTGATCGGCTCCATCGCCACGTCGACGAAGCGCCAGCCGGCGTCGCCGTCGGCCGCGACCGGGGCGAGGCTGGCCAGCAGCCCACAGCAGAGAAGAGCTACCAGGCCTCCCACCCGGAGTACTCCGGGACCGCGCCTTCGTGGGCTCGATGTCTCGGCCACAGCGCGCCCAACCGTCCCTTCACCGGCCGCATCGAGAGCCCCTCTTCCTGGCTATTCAGCTATCGCGGCCGGTAGTCTCCAGTATGCGCCACTTCCAGATAGCGGGCAATCAACTGCACGGCAGCTTCGATATCGGCCAGGTCAGCCATCTCATTCACCGTGTGCACATGGCGCGTCGGGATCGAGACCGTGACTGCCGGCACGCCGGCCCGCGCGCGCTGGATGGCTCCGGCATCGGTACCCCCGCGCGGCAACACCTCGAGCTGGTAGGGGATCCCGTGTTGCTCGGCTACCTCCCGCAGGTGCCGCACCAGCCGGTAGTTGGGGATATGCGAGGTGTCGAACACCTTGATGGCGACCCCTCCGCCGAGCTTCGTCACCTGCTCGTGCGCGTCGATCCCCGGCACATCGCCGGCGATCGTGATGTCGAGCGCGATCCCGATGTCGGGCTCCACCCCGAATGCCGAGGTCTGGGCGCCGCGAAGCCCCACCTCCTCCTGGGTCGTCGCGACGGCCACCACGTCTGCCTCGTGCGCGCCGAGCGCGCGCAGCGCTTCGATCATCACGAAGACGCCGACCCGATCGTCCAGCGCCTTGCTGAGCACCCGTGGGCCGGTCACCTCCAGCGGCCGGTCGAGCGTCACCATATCGCCGATCTCCACGCGGGCCCGCACCTCACTGGAGGGCAGGCCGAGGTCGACATAAAACTCCTCGATCCGAGGGGGCTTCTGCTCGTTGGGCTGGAGCAGGTGGATCGGCTTGGTGGCCAACTGGAGCGCGCCGATCAATCCCTCACCGTCGCGAGTCCAGACGCGCACGCGCTGGGCTGGCAGCACTCGGGCATCGAAGCCGCCGACCGGTTGGAGACGAAGGAAGCCCTGCTCGTCGATGTAGCGCACCATGAAGCCGATCTCATCGAGGTGAGCGGCCAGCATCACGCACGGCCCCCCGCGACCCGCCTTGCGCGCGATCACGTTCCCCAGCGCATCGACCTGGACGTCCTCAGCGACCGGTTTCAGTGCCTCGCGGGCGACTGCCGCCACGCGCTCCTCGCGCCCGGGGATGCCTGGCGTCTCGCACAGCCGCTTGAGCAGATCGAGATCGAGCTCCATGGTTCCCTCCTACCTCACCGCCGCTACTCCGCCCAGCCATGCTAGCATGCCGCCCCGCGCGACGCACCCTCGCGCGAGCGCGGCCTCGCCGGCTTCCCAGCCGTGCCCGTGTCATCAAGCCCACTTGTGGTCAAGAGGGGAGCCTGCGCTAGGAACGGGCCTGGTGTCTGATCTCTGCCGGCCCTCGGGACGTGGCCCGGGGCCGCTGGTCGGCCGCCTCGGCCACGCTTCCAGCGGCCCGCCCGAGGGCGGCGTCACGCGAGCTCAGCTCCGGCCTTAGTGCTCGCCCAGGCGCTCGACCAGGCTCTTGCCGCTCGGGGGCCGGCCGGTGCGCTCGGCCTCGTCGTCGATGCGCATGAAGCCGCGCTGGACGAAGCGCACGCCCAGCCAGCGGAGCGGCTCTGGCTCCCAGGGGCGGATCCGGTGGCTCGTCATCGGCAGCCGGGTCAGCTCCGACTCGTGCCCGGTGATCAAATCGGCCAGCACGCGACCCGAGAGGTTGGCCGTGGCCACGCCCTGACCAGTGTAGCCGCAGGCCATCGCCAGCCCCTGGCCGGGGTCGTAGCGCATGGTGGGCATCCAGTCGCGCGGCATGCCCAGCGGGCCACCCCAGGCGTGGGTAAAGCCGACTCCCTTGAGGCGCAGGATCGGGAACCAGTCGTAGCACATTTGGCGGAGCATCTCGTGCGTCGGCCCGTGGCGATCGTAGGCGTCGTCGATGCGCGAGCCGAAGTGGTAGGGGGCACCACGCCCACCGAACAGGATACGGCCATCAGCCGTCTGGGAGAGGTAGTCGACCGTGTAGCGGTTGGAGGCCACGCATTCCCGATTTCGCCAGCCGATCTCCTCCCAGACCTCGGCCGGCACCGGTTCGGTGAGGACGATCAGCGAGTAGACCGGGATCAGCGCGCGCCGCAGCCGGGGCAACTGCGAGAGATACGCCTCGCCAGCCAGCACCAGCACCCTGGCCCGCACGTCGCCACGCGGGGTGACGAAGCGGGGGGCCTGGCCAGTCACGAAGTCGACCACCGGTGTCTGCTCGTAGATGGTCGCGCCCAGCCGCTCGACCGCCCGGGCCAGCCCGCGCACCAGTCTTCCCGGGTGGACGACAGCGCACTGCTTGACGAAGATCGCGCCTTCAGCCCTGGTGACGCGGATGCGCTGCGCCAGCTCATCCGGGCCGAGCCGCTCGTACCACTCGGTCAGACCCAGGCGCTCATAGGTGCGCCACGACTCCTCGATCGCCGGGAGCTGGTGCCGGCCACGGGCGATCCTGAGCGCACCGCCCTTGTGAAAGTGCGCGTCGATCCCCTCGGCAGCCAGCACCCGCCCCACCTCGTCGACCGTCTCGAACATGGCGAGAGCGATGGCCCGCGCGGCGTCGGCGCCATAGCGCCTGGCCAGCAGGCCGAGCGAGAGCGGGAAGCCGGGAGTGACCCAGCCACCGTTGCGGCCGGAGGCGCCGAAGCCGGCGACCTCGCGCTCGAGGATGGCGACCCGCAGCGAGGGGTCTCGCTTGAGCAGGTAGTAGGCCGTCCAGAGGCCAGTGTAGCCGGCGCCGAGGATGGCGATATCGACATCGATCGAGCCGTCGAGCGGCGGGCGAGGGGTAAGGTCGTCGTCGCAGGTCTCGAGCCAGTAGCTGTACTGGCGGTAGCGCATGGCTGCGGCCGGCCCGCTGACCGGCACCGCCCAGCTTCCGGTGGACATCGCACACTCCTCCCTGCACGCGCGGCCGGACGCCCTCACGGCCACGGCCGTAGTCTACCGTGCCTCCCTCAGGTGGTCACGAGGGAGACAAGGTGACAGGTCTCGAATCGGGATCCGGAGCTGCGGGCAATCCTCGGCCCAGGAGGCAGCCACCACGAAGCCGAAGTCGCCAGCGCCTCACGCAGTTCGGCGGCTACACTCGTTGGGATCTCGAACTACGCAGGGCGGGGCACCGCCCACTCCTGCTAGTGGGTGCCGAGCGTCTCGTTGAGGAGAGCCAATGCAGTATCGCGGTGATCCGATGCCTCCTCGCCGCTCCGGGCACGTCGCCTGCCGGCCATCTCTATCCGACACCGGCCGCTAGTGCCCACCTGCCCGCTCGACCGCCGTGAACAACAAATGGCTATACAGTGGCCAGCACCCGGCCACCGATTGGTCACTACCAGAGCTGGCGATGCCGAGCAGCGCTCGCTAGAGTCTTCATACGTTTCGGATCGCTCTGAACGCGGCTGAACGAAGGCGATTGCGCGGGCGGCGTTCCACTCTTCTCCTGACCATGCCCGTCCGTGCCGCCGATGGATGTCCGGCCCAGTCACCTGGATCTCCCCGGGCATCACCGGTGCCCGCTTACCGCGCAGCGCCGTGCCGCCCCCTCGCGCCGGGTTGAGTCTGCGCAGCTCCGCCCGGGTCGCTCCAGCCCTGAGCTCGCCACCTGCAACCGGCTGGAGATGGTCAAGCCAGCATGGCGAGCCGAGGCTAGTGCCCGACCGAAGTACCGCATCGGACTGGGGATGGGAGGGCTTCAATGGATTCCAAGCATGAGCAACGAGAACACTGGTCGAGCATCAGCATGCTGCCTGCTGGCCGGCTGCTCCGCAGCGGCCTCCAGCAGGCTCGCCGCTTTCGCGAGGTGCTGTTGCTGGCGGCAGTCGCTGGCGCCATCTGGCTACTGCTGGCCTGGCCAGCGACCGGTGGGCCACAGGAGATGCGGTTCAGTCCTGACGCGGACACCTACGTCGAGGAGCGGTCTCCGGACACCAGCTTCGGGGCTGAGGCAGAGCTGCTCATCGATGGCTCACCTCGCCGGGAGACTTACCTCCGCTTCACCGTGACCGGCATCCAGGGGCCAGTCCAGCGGGCGACGCTGCGCGTCTACGTCACCGATAGCACCGCCAACGGGCCGATCGCCTACGCCGCGAGCAACGATTGGGACGAGGAGACGCTCACCTGGAGCAACCGGCCAGCAATCAAGGGAAGCCCGCTGCACGACCACTGCACCCTGAAAGCGGGCACCTGGGCGGAGTTCGATGTCACCGCGCTAGTAACGAGCGATGGGACCTACACGATCGCCCTGATCCCGAACTCCGACGACGGTCTCGATGTCTCTTCGCGCGAAGGACAGCACGCCCCGGAACTCGTGGTGGTCCTTGCAGAGTCGGAAGAGCCCACGACCCCACCGGTAGAGGACTCCGAGCCACCGGACACGCTCATCGACAGCGGCCCTCACGCACTGAGCTCGAGCACGAGCGCGAGCTTCGCCTTCCATGCAACCGAAGAGGGGAGCAGCTTCCACTGCCGCCTCGACGGAGGCGCAGCGAGCCCCTGCACCAGCCCGGTCGAATACACCGGCCTGAGCGCCGGTGACCATACTTTCGAGGTACAGGCGACCGACGCGACCGGAAACGTCGACCCCACTCCCGCGTCCTTCACCTGGACGGTCGACACATCGCCACCGAGCGTGCCCACCGGCCTGACCGCAAGCGCCGCCGGCCCCACCCAGGTCGACCTGAGTTGGTCAGCCTCGAGCGACGACCACGGGATAGCCGGCTACCAGATCTACCGTGACGACGAGCTGCTCGCCACCGTCGGCGATCAGACCGCGTATTCCGACACCACAGTGACCGGTGGATCGACCTACTCCTACAGCGTGCTCGCCTGGGACCTGGCCGGCAACCTCTCCAGCGCGAGCACCCCGGTCACGGTCACCCTCCCGGTCGCTACATCGCCGCCCGACACCGTGATCGACAGCGGGCCGCCGGCGTTCACCGATAGCCAGGAAGCCAGCTTCAGTTTCCACGCAACCGAGCAGGACAGCTCGTTCCAATGTCGCCTGGATGGCGGCGCCTACTCGCCCTGCTCCAGTGGCCAAACCTATACCGGCCTCGCGGAGGGCGAGCACAGCTTCGAAGTCCGCGCGCTCGACGCCGACGGCAACGCCGACCCCACACCCGCCGCTCACGCCTGGATCGTGGACCGCACGCCGCCCAGCCCGCCGGCCGACTTGAGCGCGGTGGTGGCAGGCCCAGGGCAGATCGATCTCACCTGGACGGCGGCGACCGATAGCAGCCCGATCGCCGGCTACGATCTGTACCGCGACGGCGCGCTGCTGGCGAGCCTGGGTGACGTGACCAGCCACAGCGACACGTCGGTCTCTCAGGGCACCACCTATACCTATGAGGTCCGAGCGCGCGACGCTGCCGGTAACCTCTCCGAGCCGAGCGCCTCAGCAACGGTGACGATGCCCGAGCCCGCTCCGCCGCCGTCTAGCGGAGACCCCGTCGTTATCGTGGCGGCTGGGGATATCGCCTGCGACCCGCAGTCGGATAGCTGGAACGACAACGCGGGGACGGACTCCGCCTGCCGCCACAAGTACACCTCGGACGTCGCGCTGGCGCAGAGCCCGGACTACGTGCTCGTTCTCGGCGACACGCAGTACGAGGACGGGGCACTCCAGGAGTACCGGGCGAGCTACGACCCCACCTGGGGCCGCCTGCTCGACCGTACCTATCCGGCGGTCGGCAACCACGAGTACCGCACCGGTGGCGCGGCAGGGTACTTCGCCTACTTCGGAGACCGCGCCACGCCATTGGAGCCGGGCTGCCGCAAGGACTGCAAGGGGTACTACGCCTGGGCGCTAGACGAGCACTGGGTCGCGATCGCTGTCAACTCGAACTGTGATGAAGTCGGAGGCTGCCGGGCCGGTTCCCCGCAATACCAGTTCGTCGCCAGCGTATTCGAGGCTAACGCCGGAAAGCACTTCCTGGTCTACATGCACCACCCGTACTGGTCGACCGGCAAGTACCACAACTGCTGCAAGGGCGAGCTCGGTGATCTGTACAAGCTGTTCGAACGCTACGGCGTGGAGCTGACGCTCTCGGGCCACGACCACAACTACCAGCGATTCGCGCCGCAGACGGCCAGCTCGGTCTGCTCGGCAGGCGGCATCCGCCACTTCGTAGTCGGCAATGGCGGGAAGAACCTGCAGGACACCGATGCGAACAAGAGCAAAGAGCCGTGCGACGAGTACCTGAACGAGACCAGCTTCGGAGTTCTGGTCCTCCGCCTCTTCCCTGACCGCTACGAGTGGTCCTTCGTGAGCGAGAGCGGCGCAGTGCTGGACCAGGGCACGACGCCTGTGGACTGACGCCTGGCTCGGAACACCACCGGGATATGGTGGCAGTATCGCCTGTACTCTGAAGCGTCCGGGAGTCGGGTATAAAGGCGGGCCAGAGAAGGCGAGAGGCACAGGGTGTGATCGCCCCTTCAGCCTCATCCCGGCTTGACAGATTGTGTAACCTCCGATACGATTTCGGCCGGTTAGGGCATCGTGTCTGTGAATTACTTGCCGGTACGGCTCTCGAACGTCGTCAGCCGGTGCGACTCGGAAGGGACAAGCTGGCCTCGTGTACGTCGTAGACGTGCATCCACCAGATAGCGGGAACCTCGCACTCGCCTTCGCTAATACCGCCGACTGGCACGCCAGCGCGCAGCCCGTCGAGACCCTCACCAGCTACGAGGCACTTCTCGATTGGGGAGAGCGCATCGGCCTGCTCGACGCCACCAGCGCGGCGCTGCTACACGAGTCAGCGCAGCGAGACCCAGCGGCCGCGCGGGCTGCGCTGGCCCGGGCCATCGAGCTGCGCGAGTCGATCTATCGCATCTTCGCCGCTATAGCCCACCGGCGACCGCCCGATACCGCTGACCTGGATCTGCTGAACGCCGCGCTCGGAGAGGCAGCGCATCACCTGCGGATCGCCAGAGTGGGTGAGCTATTCACCTGGGGCTGGGCCGATTGGGGCGAGATGCTTGACTGCCTCCTCTGGCCGATCGCGCGAGCGGCAGCCGAACTCCTGGTCTCGGGCGAGCTGGATCGGGTTCGAGCATGCGCCAACCCGCCCTGCGGCTGGCTGTTCATCGATCGCAGCCGCAATCGCAGCCGGCGCTGGTGCGACATGCGGAGCTGCGGGAACCGGATGAAGGCTCGCCGGCACTACCAGCGCAAGAAGCAGGCGGCCTCGCGGGCGACGACCGAGCAGCTCGCGCCGCCGTCGGAGCCAGCGTAGGGGTTTGGCCGTCACATGCCGGGCCATGCCTCGGCGCTAGCTCGCCTGGTAGCGAAGGCACCGCTCGACCCGGCGCGGTAAACGTGCCGCTTGCTGGGAGCGAAGGCGCCGCGCGGTGTGAAGCGATGCGAGATCGAAGGCTGGTTCAATAGGCCCCACGACCAGTGAGGACAACTGGCACGGTACGGAGCATCAGCTTGATATCCAGCCAGGGCGACCAGTGCTCCGCGTAGTAGAGATCGAGCCGGACCATCTCGTCGAAGCTCAGGTCACTGCGCCCGTTCACCTGCCAGAGTCCAGTCAAGCCCGGAGTTACCATCAAACGCTGCAAGTGCCAGTCCTGGTACTCGGCTACCTCGGCCGGGACCGGCGGGCGCGGGCCGACCACGCTCATCTCACCTTTGAGCACGTTGAAGAACTGGGGCAACTCGTCCAGGCTCGTCCGGCGCAGGAACCGGCCTACCCGTGTCACTCGAGGGTCGTCGCGCAGCTTGAAGAGGAGCGCACTGCGCCCGTAGACCTCCTGGAGCACTGGCTGCTGCTGCTCCGCTCCGTCGACCATCGAGCGGAACTTGTACAGGATGAAATGGCGCCCGCCTTTGCCCACGCGCACCTGCCGGAAGAGGATCGGGCCGGGCGAGTCGAGCTTGATCGCCAGCGCGATCAGGGCCATCACCGGCGCGGCCAGGACCAGCACAGTCAGCGCGATAGCGATGTCCATCGCTCGCTTGATCCCATAGTTCCAGCCCTGGATCTGGCCTTCCTTGATCCCGATCAGCGGTAACCCGGCCACCTCGCTGATCTGAACCCGGTCGAGCGCCAGCTCGAAGAGATCGGGCACCAGCGAGAAAGCAACGTCGAGTTCGCGGCACTGCTCGACGATCTCCAGGATCTGGTCATGATGGGCAGGTGGCAACGCGACGATTACCTCGTCGACCTGGGACGAACGCACGATCTCGGTCACCTCGCTGAGATCGCCGAGGTAGGGCGGGTGAACGACGCGCCGCTCGGTCGCCAGGGCCAGCTCCTCGGCAGGAGCCTGCACGTCGGCGAACCCGATCACGCGATAGCCCAGGCGCGGGTGGTTGTAGAGATACTGCATGATCCGCTGGCCAGCCGGTCCGGCCCCGACAACCAGCACCCGGTCGACCCCGATGCCGCGTGCCCAGAGCTGGGCCTTCACCCAGCGCCCCAGCAGCCGCTCGCCGATCAAGAGCGCGATCATCAGGATCCAGGCATAGATGAAGATCAAGCGAGACGGTGAGAAGCGGAGCAGGAAACTGTACAGAATGACGATCGCCATCGCGGTCGTGGCGCCGCTGGCGATGATCGAGCTCTCGTCCACGAGGCTGGTCCAGCGCGGCAGCCGGTAGAGCCCGCGCACGGCGAAGATACCCAGGGATACCAGGACGAGGAGCGCGGCCTTGTCGGCGAAGGCGCCGAACGGCTGCACGAAGGCCGCTGGCACATCACCGCCGAGCTCAGCTTGATAGCGCAGCGTGTGCGCCAGCCAGAACGCAGCGAGGACAAGCCCCGCGTCGATCACCATTTGGACGACGCTCGGTATCCGGGGGGAAACCTTCGAGCGCCGGCGACGCGGCACAGGCGGCACAAATAACCCGTTTATCCCGCTCGCCGGATCCCTTCCCTCTCCCGCTTGCCTCAGCGCTGCCATGCGAGTGTCTATCTCCTCGATAATGACGTTCCCTCGAGGCAACGCCTGCCGGCGTAGTATGGTACAGCGAGAGTAACGGAGTCAACCCACCCGCAGGCGATAGCTCATTTTACTGCGATCGTACGCGGGGTGCCAGTGAGGGCTGGAAGCGCGGGGGCGTGCGGGCAGTTGTCAGGACTCCTCCGATCTCGCACGCTGCCGGTCGGATACATGGGACAGGATGGGACGAGGGCTGTGTTCCTGGAAGCTGGCCAGGCAGAGGAGCTACACTCGTACTAGCCCGAAATACCTAGCCATGATCTCCATCCAGCCGGCAGACCTTTTGGGCTGAGGAGAGAGACGTCTGTGTTACGATCTGTACTGAATGTCTCGTGGGGTATGAGCGGATTCGCGGGCACGACGATGGAGCGACTCTGGACTCCCTGGCGGCTGCGCTACGTGGCCGGCGATGTACGCCACGAGGGTTGCATCTTCTGCGCCAAGCCGGCCGCTGGTGACGATGTCGAGCATTTGATCCTCTACCGGGGCGAGAGGGCGTATCTGATCATGAACCTCTTCCCCTACAACACCGGGCACGTCATGGTCGTCCCCTTCCAACACGCCGCCGAGCTGAGCGAGCTCGACCCAGCCACGAACGCCGAACTGTTCGGCTTGCTGCCCTGGCTTACCGAAGCCCAGCGCCGTGTGCTGCGCTGCGACGGGTTCAACATCGGCCTGAACCTGGGTGCCGTCGCCGGCGCAGGCATCAGCGATCATCTGCACGTTCACGTGGTACCGCGCTGGCAGGGTGACGCCAATTTCATGCCGATCCTGGCCAACACGATGGTCTTGCCCGAGCTTATCCCAGTCACATACGCCAAGCTCCGGGCCGAGCTCGAGCTCTCCGCGCTCGCCGGAGGCACCGAGACGGCTATCCCCCAGGCCGGGGCGGTCGTGCTCCTCGAGGGTCACGGCAAGGTCGCGCTCCGCCGCGCCTCCGACGGCACGATCGTCCTGCCCAAAGGCCACATCGAGCCGGGCGAGCCTGTATACCGAGCCGCGCTACGCGAAGTGCGCGAGGAGATGGGGCTGAGGGCACAGGTCATCGGCTGGGCGGGGACACTGCGCTTCACCGTTGACAGCCAGGAGAGGCTGGTCGCCTACCTCGTCGTCTCGGCCGAGCCAGAGCCTGACTTCGAGCGACATCTCGAGTCCGACACCCTGCTGCTCGACCCGGCTGACGCGGTCGTGGCGCTCACCCACGAGCCGGCGCGCGAGCTGCTGCGCGCTTCCCTCAGCCGGTTGGGTCTCCCGGTCGGAGCCAGCCGATGAGCCGCGATCGCTGGACCACTGCACTGGCTTCACTGGCGCTCGCCGCGCTGGCCGGTCTTCCGTTCGTGGCCATCCGGCCGGTAAGCGCCGCACCGGAACCGGTCTGCCTGGCGCTGGGCGACTCGATCAGCGCCGGGGTCGGCACCACGCTGCCACGCAAGCGGGCTTTCCCACGGCTGGTCTGCGATCTGCTCGCACAGGCGACGGGCCGGTCGACCCGGCTGGTCGACCTGGCCGTACCAGGCGAGACGACCCGGTCGTTCCTCCAGGGCGACCAGCTCGCTCGCCTCCGCGACGAGGTGACGCGCATCCGCTCGCAGCAAGCCGAGATCCGCGCGGTGATGCTCAGCCTGGGCGGCAACGACTTGCTCGAGCTCACGGACGCACCCCCCGAGGAGCGCCAGGCCGGGCTCGATCGCTTTCGCCAGGACTACCCGGCCGCGCTTGCTGCCCTGCGCGAGGCCGTTGGCAGGGAAACTCCCGTCGTCGTCACGACGGTGTACGACCTCAGCGAGGGAGATCCCTCCGCCGAGCGAACCGACGCCTGGTGGGTGGCCCAGTTCAACGCCGTGATCCGGGAGGCGGCCTCTCAACACGGTACCGGGATCGTTGATCTGGAGGCAGCCTTCCGCGGCCACATCGCGGAGTGGACCTGGTATCCAGGCGACGTCCACCCGACCAACGAGGGGCATGAGCAGATCGCCCGCCTAGTCTGGCAGGCGCTCGCCATCGATACCGAAGCGCCGAGCGTGCAGATCGAGCGCCCGCAGGCGGGCACGTTGCCGCGCCGCTTTGTCACCGTCCGGGTGCGGGCGACAGACAACGTCGGGGTCGAGCGGGTCGAGCTGCTAGCCGGCGATCGACCGCCGATCGAGCTCCGTTACCTGCCCGAGCAGCAGGTGTGGATCGCCCTCTGGGATAGCGCCAGCGCGACCGGCCAGGCGACGCTGACCGTCCGCGCTTCGGATTTCGCTGGCCACGTCGGCGAGTCACGGATCACAGTCACGCCGTTCGGAGGCACTCCATGACCGATCGGTTCGATCCCTCGCGGCTCGCGACCGGCGTGGAGGACTATGACCTCCAGGGCCGGTTGGGCGCGTTCACGCTCTCCGACCTTCTCCAGATGCTGAGTTTCCTCCGGAAGACAGGCACGCTCACCCTGATCCAGGGGTGGAACACGCGGACGATTACGTTCGAGCAGGGCGCCATCACGTATGTCGCGGCGGGGTCTCGCCTGCCGAGCATCCCAGACCTGCTGATCCGCACCGGCAAGGTCGAGCTCTCGCACTTGGAAGAGCTCCGGCGGAGAGGAATCCGCACCGAGGACGCGATCATCCGCCACCTCAAGATCACCCGCACCATCACCGATGCCGACTTGCAGGCCTGCCAGGAACAGCTCCTGGAGATCTCGATCTACACCCTCTTCCTCTGGCGGAACTGCCGCTTCACCTTCAAGGCTGGTCACGGTGTCTACGAAGGTGGCGTGCCGGTCAGCATCGACAGCATGCAGTTGATCATCGAGGGCACCCGCCGGGTCGACGAGTGGATCGAGATCAGCCCGGTGGTACCCTCAGTGTATGTGATCTTCCGAAAGCGAACTCCGATGCCGGTCGAGCCGGTGCCCGAGGAGCTCCAGCCGGTTTTCCGGCTGGTCGACGGGCATCGCGACGTCGCGGCGATCGCCCTCGAGGCAGGCATCACCCAGTTCCAGGCAGCCCGCGCGCTCTACCATCTCGCCCGTGCCGGCTACGTCGAGGCGGTGCCGCCGAACCGCGAGAAGATCATCGAGCTGTTTACGCTCGCGGTCGAGTCGATCTACCTGAAGCTGATCTTGTTCGACTACGCGCGCATCGCGCTTGAGTTCGAGCACCAGTTGAATCGCTTCGCCCAGCAGCACGGGCTCAAGGTGCGCATGGCCTCCGGCCGGATCATCAAGACGGACCGCGACACGCGCCTCTCGGCCACCGAGCTGATCGACCTCTACAAGCTGTTCATCGCGATCCAGAACAACAAGTTTTCGAAGATGTTCGAGCCGGTAGTCGCGCAGGGGTTGATGGAAGGGCTGTACCGTCACGCCGACCCGGAACTGCAGCAGATGCTGCGGATGTACGAGTTCTACGAGATCGAGGGCCTGCTCTTGCTCGATATGTTCCGCCAGCCTCGCCAGCAGCCAACCCGCCGCGATCGGCGGCGGTAGCGGCGGCGGGATACCACATTGAACGCTTGGATTGCTTCCGACCGGGGTTGTTCACACTGGGCAATTCTGTCCAACCTTCCCGAAACGTCGCAATGCAAGCGAGGCTGGTCTCGCTGAGCGCCTCATGAGCCGACATAGCGGTTGCAAGCCGCAAGGTTGTGTTAGGCACGGTACTTGAGCGTCATGCAGTCACAGATCGGGCCTCAGAGATCGGCTGACAGGCGAGCGACCTAGAGGTCGAGCTGGGGAACGAATCTCGGCGCACATCCCCACTCTAGTAGACAGCATCTACCTAATATGATTTCCTATTGACGAGTTTCACTACTTGGCCGATAATGGTAGTAGCTCATCCACCATGTGTGGAAGGAGCATCGGCGTCGTCTGTCGAGGCGGCGCCTGTTGTTTTCCAAGTCTCGTATTCCTTCTCAAGCTGCTGGCGTCGACGCAGGTGCTCCACACAGTAAGCAGTCCACAGCAAGACGTAGCTTCTGCGCTCGGCAAGAACAACCACGTAACTGAAATCTTCGATAGCTATGACAATTCGTTTCTGGCCTTTTCGGTCATTTTTCCACCACTTTACACGATTACACGACGCTGCCTCGATCATGGGGCGTATCCAGCGAATACGCTCACAACGCCGCAGATCGGGTCTTCGCTCCGGTTCGATACTTCCCTCAGATATGAGATGCCAGAAGGTCGACTCTCTCCCGTCTTTCTCCCGTCTTGAATCGATTCGACATGGAGTACCCAAGAACGTTGGCCGTGAACGGACGAAGTCCTCGTAGAAGTAAGCATAGACCTTTGAAACGTACCGTTCCCAATTACCCCCAAAATCCTCAAGACGAACTAACGGAGGAAGCCAGCTGGTATCATTCTCCGAAACCACGGCTCGCCCTCGGCGTCCAACAAAATACATTTACCTTCTTCTCAGCCAGAAGTGTAGAGCGTGTTAGGCTATATCCAGATCGCTCCCGCATCCGCTCAACCAAGGTGATCTTTGCAGAACTGCTGGTCAGCTTCCGATTTGCGTAGCTCACGATCCCGGTCAGCAGATCAGCCAATTGCACTTGTTCAACTTCATGCGACCGGACTGCCTGGACGCGCTCGATAATTTCACGCCGAAAGTCATACATATTATTGCATAAAACATCATGGAGTCTCCTTATTTTTTTATTTCCGTGTGTATCCTTGTAATCCAGATAGATGCGATAACGAAACGAAGGGTCGAAGAGGACTTTCAGCATATCGAAATACATCTTATAGTACCAAGTATCATGATCTTGCTTAAACTCATCGTGCCGCAGAATAGCCTTGTCCATTGCCACGAGAGCTCGAAAGTGGAGATCGTCATCGTCAAAGAAATAGTCCAGGACATCGAGGTAGAAGTGCTTCAGAGCTGGAGAAACCTTGCCCCATTTGATCTCGAAATGCGCTGGCAGGCCGTGCCGCATCTTGATTTCACGAATTCGCTGCGCGATCTCGCGTGTCCTGTCCAACGGGCACCACACCGCTCCGAGAACCATGATGGGCTGCCTATCGTGTTCCAGGTGACAACTCTCGTCGCAATAGATGTTGATGGTTTCGGCCATGGCTGCGTCCTGGAGTTTGCATCACCAGCATACAAGCGTGCGATGCGAGCGCGCCTAACGAGCAACATATTATATGCTGATGCTCATCGCAGGCGGTCGATAGGCTTGACGAGAATTTCTGCGAACTAGTTTCTCGTCCTGCTACCCGCCCTGAGTGATCACGTGAAGCATATCAATCATGTTCCGTAAGTCCCATACAAGGATCTAGCCCACCTTCTCGGACGGTGTGAGATAGCCTTCAGCTATGAGTTCGGCTGTTGCGCCCGGGGTAGGCCGCCAGGCCGGCGGCCAGGATCTCGACCGCCCGGGCCAGGGTCTCCGGTGCGTGTACCAGGGCCAGGCGCACTTCGTCGCGACCAGCGCCCGGCGTGGCGTAGAAGCTGCGCATCGGCGTGACCATCACGGTCTCGCCCCGGTGCTCGAACTCAGCCAGGAGCCAGGCGGCGAAGCGCTCAGCGTCGTCCACCGGTAGCCGTGCCACGATGTAGAACGCCCCACCGGGCCGGTGGGCCTCGACCCCCGGAACGGCCGCGAGCGCCGCCAGCACAGCGTCGCGCCTGGCACGGTAGGCCGCTACGACCTGATCCACGTAGGGGCGCGGGGCAGCCAATGCTCCGGTGACTGCAAGCTGGTCGATGACCGGCAGCGCCAGCCGAAGCTCGGCCAGCTCCAGCGCCGCTGCCATCACCGCGCGGTTGCGGGTCGCCAAGGCACCGATACGGAGACCGCAGACGTTGAACCGCTTCGACAAGCTGTCGATCACCAGGGCGTGCTCTTCGAGGCCCGGCAGCTCGAGCACGCTGGTCGCCCGCGGCCCATCGAACACGATCTCCCGGTAGGTCTCGTCGGAGAGGAGATAGAGACCAGCCTGGCGGGCCAGCTCGCCGGCCGCCGCCAACGCCGCCCGATCCCAGACGGCACCGGACGGGTTCGCCGGGCTGCAGAGCAGGATAGCCCGGGTACGAGGAGTGACCCTCGCCCTCAGCTCGACCGGATCGGGCGGCCCGAGGCTCGGGCCGGGCGGAACAGGAACCAGGCGCAGGCCCGCCGCCGCGAGTAGCCCCTGGTAGGGCGCGTAGAACGGCTCGGGCACCAGCACCTCGTCGCCGGGGTCGGTCGTCGCCAGCAGCGCCAGCCAGAGCGCCTCGCTGGCGCCGGAGGTGACCAGCACTTCCGCCGGCTCGATCTCGATCCCCTGCCGGCGGTAGTACGCACACCACGCGTCGACGGTCTCCGGCAGCCCACGGGCCGGCGCGTACACCAGCGGCAGCCGGCGAGCCTCCGCCAGCGCTTCCAGCACGCACGGCGGTGGCGGCAAGTCTGGCTGGCCGATGTTGAGATGAAGCACGCGCACGCCTCGCTGCTTCGCCGCCTCGGCGAGCGGCGCGAGCGCTCGGATCGGCGAGGGCGGCAGTTCCCGTGCCCGCCTCGATGGCCTAGTCCGCGTCGCCTCACCCATCAGCGATCTCCATCTTGCGCATGCACCTGCCCACGACTGCTGCCATCGTACCACCGCGGCTACCAGGCGATCTCATGGCACGCCCGGAAGACCGGTCTGTGATGAGGACTGAACGATACAGGCGACTGGATGGAGCAGTTTTCGGCGGGAAGGGCCCTGGAGCAGGGCCAGGGAGGGCCGAACGGGGCCAGCAGCGTCGCGATCGCTGCGGCTCTACCAAACGCGATCCCCTCGAGCAGATCAGCGCTCGCTCGGCAGTCCCGGCCAGTCCCGGCGAATGACTCGTCCCGAGGCACTGCGCGATCTTGCTCTCGCCCAGAAGGCGCGGTATCGTGCGCTGGCGCAGCTTCGGGTCGAGGGAGGGAGGCGATCAGGCATCATGGGAGTGGGCTTCGGCACCGGCAGGCCGACCCTCAAGCGCGAGGCGGTCGCCTCGCTGGGGATGGTGACCTCCAACCATCCCCTGGCATCGCTGGCCGGCGTCGAGATGCTGATACGGGGCGGCAACGCGATCGACGCGGCGGTGGCGACGCTGTTCGCGCTCTCGGTCGTCGAGCCGATGATGGTCTCGATCTTCGGGGCCGGCTTCCTCACCATCCGGCTCGCCGACGGCACGCTGACCACGATCGACGACTATGCCGTCGTTCCGCTGGCGGCGCGCGAGGACATGTACGTGCCGATCCCTGGCTCGCTGGACAACGAGGTCGAGGGCGGCCTGAACGACACCGGGTACCTGGCAGTGGCCACGCCGGGCAGCCTGCTGGGCTGGACGACGGCGCTCGAGCGCTATGGCCGTCTCCCACTCGCCGTCGTGGTGGAGCCGGCGGTGCGCTACGCGCGCCAGGGCTTCTGGGTCAGCCCCTAACTGCACGGCTTCATCCGCCTGTGCGAGGCCGCGCTGAGTCGCTTCCCCGCCTCAGCCGAGATCTTCCTCCCAGGAGGCAGACCGGCTGCCGCTGGCTCCGTCCTCCGCCGCGTCGAGTACGCGGCTACCCTCGAGCGGGTCGGCACCGAGGGCGCTGGGCACCTGTACGGAGGTCAGCTCGGCCAGGTCGTCGCGCGCGACATGGCAGCCAACGGCGGGCTGATCACGCTCGACGACCTGGCTCGCTACCGCGTCTACGAGCGAGAGCCGGTGCGCGGCACGTACCGTGGCTATGAGATCGTCTCGATGGGGCCGGCCTCTTCCGGCGGCGTCCACATCGTCCAGATGCTCAACATCCTGGAAGGGTTCGACCTGCCCACGCTGGGCTTCGGCACACCTGATACCGTGCATCTGATCGCCGAGACCATGAAGATCGCCTTTGCCGATCGCGCCCGCTACCTCGCCGACCCTGAACGGGTGCAGGTGCCGGTGGAGTGGCTCACCTCCAAAGACTACGCTGCCGAGCGACGAGCGCAGATCGACATGGGGCGAGCGCAGCAGTACGCGGCTGGGATCGCGCCGGACGGTGAGGGCACCTGCACGACCCACTGCTGCGCCGTGGACGCCGAAGGGAACATGGTCTCGGCTACCCAGACTCTGAACGGCGCCTTCGGGTCGAAGGTGACAGTGCCAGGCACCGGGATGCTCCTCAACAACTGCATGAAGCTGATGGATCCGACGCCGGGCCGCACCAACTCGATCGCTCCCGGCAAGCGCATCCTCTCCTCGATGTCGCCCACCATCGTCCTCAAGGATGGGAAACCACTGCTGGCGATCGGCACTCCTGGCGGGGTGCGCATCTTCGGCTCGGTCCTGCAAGCGATCCTGAACGTCATCGACTTCGGCATGAGCGTGCAGGAGGCTATGGAGGCACCCAGGCTCTTCGACCGCGGGCCGGTTTTGGAGCTGGAGCGCGGGTACGACCGCCTGCCGGAGCTGATGGCCGACCTGGAGCGCCGCGGGCATACCGTGCAGGTCGTGCCGAAGGTAGCCGGCGGGATGAACGGCATCCTCATCGATCCCGAGACCGGGCTACTCCGCGGGGGTGCCTGCTGGCGGGCCGATGGTGCCGCGGCCGGATACTCCGGAGGCGACGCGGCCATCACCGAAGAAGAATTCAGCCCCGGCATCCCAGTCTGAGCGGGCTGTACCTGGTCCCAGCCGGCTGCTACCCTTGGAGACTGGGAGCGGTTGTTCTCTGGGAGCGCGCATGGCCTCGCTGCCGGCGGCAATCACCTATGCGGAGAGCCAGAGCCTGCCGAGGGTGACACCTCGGCCAGCTCCGCTGGATCTCAAGGAGCCGGGAGCGATCCTGCTGCTCTCCTGCTACGAACTGGGCCACCAGCCGCTCAACCTGGCTTTCCCACTGGCCTACCTGCGTCGCGCCGGCTACCGGCCTGTCGCCGTCGACGCGGCGGTGGCCCCACCGGACGACGCGGCCATCGCCGCCGCGCGGCTGGTCGCCATCTCGGTGCCGATGCACACCGCGCTCCGGCTCGGTGTCGAGCTGGCCGCGCGCGTTAGGCGCCGGAACCCGGACGCGCTGCTCTGCTTCTACGGCCTCTACGCCTGGCTGAACGCCGAGTACCTGCTGCGCGAGTGGGCCGACTTCGTCATCGGCGGCGAGTACGAGGCTCCGCTACTGGCCCTGATCCAGGCGCTCGAGCGCGGCGATCCAGGCCCAGTCCCCGGCGTCAGCGATCGTGTCCACCGGGCAGGCCCATCACTGGCCCGGATCGACTTCCCGGAGCCTGACCGCTCCGATCTGCCGCCGCCGCGCCACTACGCCCACCTGGTCATGGACGGCCGTATCGTACCGGCTGGCTATACCGAGACAACCCGCGGCTGCCACCATACCTGCCTGCACTGCCCGATCGTCCCGCTGTATCGGGGCCGCTTTTTCGCCATCCCTCGCCAGGTGGTGCTGGCCGATATCCGCCGGCAGGTACGCCAGGGAGCGCGCCACATCACCTTCGGCGATCCGGACTTCCTCAACGGTCCCACGCATAGCCTGCGCATCTGCCAGGCGCTGCACGAGGAGTTCCCGGAGGTCACCTTCGACTTCACGACCCGGATCGAGCATATCCTGCGTCACCGCGAGCTCTTCCCCGAATTCCGGCGGCTGGGATGCGTCTTCGTCGTCTCGGCCGTCGAATCGGTCAGCGACCTGGTGCTGGAGAAGATCGACAAGGGTCACCGCAAGGCCGATATCGTCGAGGCGCTGCGCGTGCTGGACGAGGCTGGCATCGCCATGCGCCCCTCTCTGCTTCCCTTTACCCCCTGGACCACGCTCGAGGACTATCTGGAACTGCTCGACTTCATCGAGGAGCAGGGGTTGATCGAGCATGTGGATCCGGTACACTTCTCGATCCGGCTGCTGGTGCCGCCGGGTTCGGCGCTGCTCGACCGGCCGGACGCCGCCGAGTGGATCGGCCCGCTCGACGAGGCCAGCTTCACCTACACCTGGACGCACCCTGACCCGCGAGTCGATCGCCTGCAGCAACAGGTGGCAACGCTGGTGGAGCAGGCAACGCGTGAGGGCTGGAGCAGCCACACGACCTTCGCGGCCGTGCGGGCGCTCGCCTGCGAGGCTGCGGGAGTCGCAATACCAGCAGAACCACCGCGGCGTGGGCATCGCCCTCCACCGCCACGCCTCACCGAATCGTGGTTCTGCTGAGCAGAGCCGACCGCGGACCAGTTGGGTCCGATCAAGTCGTAACAGCGGGGAGATGAATGGATCGATCGCACTACGCGCCGGCAGGCACGGCCGTCTGGGTACTCACGCAGGAGTGGCCACGGATCGATCGGTGTTCAGTTATCGGCGTCTTCACCTCGCGCGATGGAGCCCTCCGGTTCCTCGCGGAGGACGTCCTCGGCACCAGCATCGCTAGCAAGATCTCCTGGCGCTGCTCACCGGATGACCCGTACTACTGGGAAGGATCGGGGCCCGATGAGCGGCGCTTCATCCTGGTGCTCGAGTTCGTGGACGGGCCGTACCAGCTCGCTCACTAGAGACCGCGGCGGTTGGCAGCGGATAGCATCGCGCGCGTTCTGTTTACGGATGCGCCAGGATCACGTCGAGCACGGCTGACTGTCCATCCCGCACGCGTGCGAGCCCGCGCTCCAGTGCCGGCAGGATCTCGGCCGGATCTTCGACCCGCTCACCGTATGCCCCGACCGACGCTGCCAGGATGTCGTAGCGCGGGGCCGGCTCGAGGTCGATCCCCACATAGCGGTCCAGCCGCACGGAGTATCCCTCGGGATAGGCGGCGATCAATGGCTGCTTCGTCGCGTTGTAGCAGGCATTGTTGCAGATCACGACGAGCACCGGCGCCCCGCTCGTCAGCGCAGTCCACAGCGTGGCCACCGGGGCGCCGAAGAGGAACGACCCGTCGCCCACCACGGCCGCGACTGGGCGATCTGGGTGGGCCAGCTTAATGCCAACCGCCGCCCCGATGCCCCAGCCGAGTCCCGAGCCGCCGCTTTGGAACCAGGTGCCGAACTCAGCCACTTGAACCTGACGCGCGATCGTCGCCCCGTTCGTGACCGCCTCTACAACGAAGATCAGCTCGGGAGCCTTGCGACGAAGCTGCTCCAGGCAGTAGCCGAGCCACTCTGGCGCGATCGGCCGGGCGCTCGCCTGCTCCAGCGCCGAGCGGTTCCACTCGTCGCGCAGCCGGGCATAGCTGGTCGCCAATTCGACTCGCCGGCTCTCGACCCGCCGCCGGTCGGCGTCGGTGAGCAGCTCGCCAGCGTAGCCCGCGATCACGTCGAGTGCCCGCGCGGTGTCGGCCCGAACGGGTAGATCCACCGGGAACGTCCAGAGCGGTACCCGCTCCTTGACCGGGTCGAGGTCGACCTGGACGACGGTCGCCTCGGGCGCAACGCTGGTTCGGGTGGGGATATAGGGAACATCGTGATCCAGGATGAGGACGACGTCGGCCGAGCGGAGCAGCGCATCAGCGGCATACCCCTGATACAGCGGGTGATCGGCCGGGAAATTCACGCGGTCGCGCCACTCAGCCACCGGCAGAGCGAGCAGCTCGGCGAGGCGCAGCAACCCCTCGAAGCCTCCTCGGGTGCGACCGCTGCTCCCAGTCAGTACCACTGGTCGCTCGGCCTGCACCAGCAGCCGCGCCACCTCGTGTAGCGCCTCAGGATCACCGGCACCGATCCGGGCCGGGGGAAAGCGTTCCGGGCGATAGATCCGCACGTCACCGGGAGAAGCCATCAGCACCTCGCGCGGCAGCGTCAGGTAGACCGGGCCAGGCGGATCACTGGCCGCGATCTGGAACGCCCGGACGATAACCTCGCCGACCTGATCCGGGCGCCTCAGCTCGTAGTCCCACTTGGTGTAGTTGCGCACGATCCCGTGCTGATCCATCTGCTCCTGCAGCCAGTGGATGTACGAGTCGCGAGCGCCGCGCACCTCGCGGTCGATGGTATAGGGTGCCCGGCCGGCCGAGATGACGACCGCCGCGCGGCCGCGCTGCGCGTTGTGCAACATGGAGCCGAGGTTCTGCGTCCCGACGTCGACGTGCACCAGCACCGCCTGTGGGCGGCCGGTCGCCGCGTAGTAGCCGTGCGCGCCGGCCAGGGCAGTGATCTCGAAGGGGCAGAGCACGACCTTCGGCACCGGCCGCCCGAGAGCCTGGCGCTTGGCCACTGCTTCCTGAATCGGGAAGGTGTCGGTGCCGGGATTCAGGAAGAGGCAGGATACCTGCTGAGCAATCAAAGCCTCCACGTACGCCTCGGCCGTCTCGGCTGCCTGGATCCACGTGACGGTTCGCTCTCCAGAGGAGATCTCTGCGCGCTGCCCGCTCATCGCCTTCCCCGATAGCCCTGTAGCCTGATCCGCGTCGTCGCCAGTGTAGGCCCGGCCCGCTCCCTGGTCAATCGACCGCGCTGCTCCCCGGGAATGCTCGCGAGGCTCGAAAAGCGTTCAGCACCTGACGCAGGACACGACAAGGCGGCGGACGACACGCGAGATCGAACCTTCCCCTTGCTATACTCAAGCCCTATCAGTGGCCGCGCCTGAATGAAGTCATCTCCCACGCCACGACCCAACGAGAGGAATCGACGCGTCATGTCCGAGCGACAGCAACCGCAGCTCCCGATCGGCTCCCGGATCGAGCAAGCCGATGAGGCCCTTACCGCCCGGATCGATCAGGCGCAGGCAGCCAACGGGCTCTCGCGTACCGGCTGGCAGATCGTCAATGCGCTGCACGAGGCCGGCACGACGACGCACGAGCAGCTCGCCGAGCTGTTGCGTCCCTTCGCCAGCGCCGAGTCGCTCGCGGAGCAGATCTCCCACCTGGCTGGGCGAGAACTTATCGAAAGCGAGCGAGGCACGGCCGCTTACCGGCTCACCGATCGTGGCCGCCAGGTCCATGCGGAGGCACTCGCGACCCAGCACCAGATCCGCTGGCGGGCCGTCCAGGGTGTGAGCGAGTCCGACTACCTCACAGCCGTACGAGTCCTCCGGCGGATCGTGGAGAACCTGAGCGAGGGCAACGCGCAGATGTCGCCAGGCACCCCTCCGCCGGAGCAGGGCAGATGACGCCCTCGTGCTCGCCAGCCGGCGTTCCTAAGAAATCTGATTAGGATCTGCCGCCGCCGGGAGGTCGACAGTGACAGTCGAGATCCGCGCTGAGCGACCGGTGGAGCGCGCTGCGATCCGAACCGTACACCTGGAGGCGTTCTACCCGAGCCCCAACGAGGCGTATCTGGTGGAGTTGCTCCGCCGGGCCGGCAGGATGACCTTCTCGCTCGTCGCGATCCACGAGGGGCTGGTCGTGGGCCACTTGGCATTCTCGCCCGTCACGATTCATCCCACACCCGCTGAGCGGATCCAGGGACTCGCGCTCGGGCCGATCGGGGTGCTACCCGCGCACCAGCGGAAAGGCACCGGCTCCCGGCTGGTCCGCGAGGGGCTGGAAGCCTGCCGGGCGAGCGGCTACGGCTTCGTCGTGCTGCTCGGCGACCCGCGGTATTACCGGCGGTTCGGATTCGTGCCGGCGAGCACCTACCGGCTGGGCAATGAATACGGGGCAGGTGACGCCTTCATGGCACTGGAGCTGCAAACGGGCATCCTGCGCGAGGTCGAGGGGCTGGTACGATACCCACGCGAGTTTGCCCAGGTAGGGTGTTGATCGCGGCGGAGGATAGCCAAATGAGCGATGATCGCGGGGTCGCGTTGATCCGCGGCATCAACGTGGGCCGGGCCAAGCGGGTCGCGATGAGCGAGCTACGCGCGCTCGTGGAGGGGCTCGGCTACAGTGGCGTGCAGACGGTGCTGAACAGCGGCAATGTGGTCTTCACCGCGCCCACCGTGTCGCCCCGCGAGGCCGCTGCTCGCATCGAGCATGCGCTGGAGACACAGCTCGGCGTTCCGGCACGGGTGCTCGCCCTCACGTCGACGGAGCTGGACGAGATCATTCGCGACAACCCGCTCACCGGCATCGCCGACGACCCATCGCGGTTGCTCGTGGCCGTCCTCGCAGACCCGGCGGACCGCGCCCGGCTGGAGCCGCTGGCAGAGCGGGAGTGGGCACCAGAAGCGCTGGCTCTCGGCAGGCGCGTCGCCTACCTCTGGTGCCCGGAGGGCGTCATGGCCAGCCGCGTCATGGAGGCTGTGAACCGGACGCTCGGCGACGCGGTGACGACCCGCAACTGGGCTACGCTGGCGAAAATCCATGCCCTGGCGATGAAGCCGAACTAGTGCCCCCGGGTGCGCCGGCGCTGAGGATCAGGGGTGGAAGAGCGCCTCACCGAAAGGAGCTGTCGTATCCAATGAACTACTACCGCACCCTGATCGCCGTCGCGGACGACTGTCCGGTATCTCACAGCGTGGTACCACCCGACCGCGGCGAGAGGAAGACGGTGGCGAGGATCCAGTACGAGCTGCTCGCGGCCCATCCCTACCGGTACACGCAGGAGGACGTGCTCTTCGCCACTTGGCTCGCCCGGCAGGGGCTCGAGGACGTACCCGAGCAGGAGATCGCCCGGCTCCACGAGGAGTTCTTCTCCCGCCCACAAGCTTGCCTGCGTTCCTCTCCGTTAGCGAAGCAGTACGGCTGGGGATTGCTCTTCGACGACGAGGGCCGAGTCGCGCTGTGCCCGGTGGAGTCCGGCGACTACCGAAGGTTGGTAGCAGGCCAGGCCGGCGAGGTGAAGGTGCTCAAGGCGTTCCGCTCGAAGCGTGCCTGAGCCCCGAAGCACGAGAGTCCAGGGCGAGTGGGCATGGCCGGGGACGCGGGACGGGATCACAGCCTGGCGAGTGCCCAGCCCGGTCGCACGTTTCCTGTCAAGGAGCGAGCTGATGGTCGAGACGCGTGTTTGCCCGGGCTGCGGGCTGGAGATGCCGCGAAGCGATCGGTCGTATGACCACTACTTCAACGCGTCGCCGGAGTGCTGGTCGCTCTTCGGAGAGATCGAAGCACGCGAGTTCGAGAACCCGGCCATCCTCAGGCGGGTACACCAGCTCACGGTGGATACGTACGCCGTCCAGCACGCCGGTGGCCCTCACCCCGACAAGTCGGTGTGTATCCACCTGGTGGGGCTGTACCTGGCGCTCGAGCGGGGTCTGCCGCCGGAACGAATCCGTCCGGCGATGCAGCGGCTGGCCGCTCGTGGCGCCTGGCCACACCTGGAACCGCCCCGCGAACGCGAGTGGCTGACGACCTACGATGTGGCGCTGGCTGCATCCCCGGAGGAGCACATCCGCTTGGTGCGGCAGTGGGCCGAGCAGGTCTGGCATGCCTGGCGCGAACACCATGCCGTCGCGCGGGCACTGGCGGAAGAGGTGCTGTCCGAGAGGTAGCCTCAGGTTGGCATAAGACTTTAGCAGGAGAACCCCGGGCCTCGTATGGCGGAGGAGGGGATCGGCGATGCCCTCGGCGTCCGGTGGCCGACGGCGACGAGCCTGTCAGCGCCGATGTCCTGCCCAACCTTCCAAGTGAGTGGAGAGCCACCCCCCCCCCAGCGGTGACGGAAGTGCGGCTTGCTGCCGGCACGCCTACGGCAGGGGCTGAGCGGTATCCCTCAGCTAGCGATCTCCCTATTGCCGAAGGTTGGCTACATACACGGTAGGGGCGACTGACCGGTCACCCCTACAGCACGATAGGATCAGGTGCTGAACCCACCCCCGCCATGCGTTGGAGAGCCACCTGTCGTCGCCCGCTGCCCTCGTGGGTGGGGTGCTATCTCCGTCCTTCTGCGTCCCCAATAACCCGCGGCGCCGGCTGTACAACCGCGGCCCAGTAGCCCGGCGAGGGTGAGCGATCGCCGCGGCTCGGGTGCGGGCCGGCGCACTGCAGGGTAAGATGGCCTCCGGTGTAGCGGTACCCCGAGCACGGAAGGGCGACGATGCGCCTGCTGCTCCTGCTCAGCGCGATCCTGCTGGCCGCCTGCCAGGCCAGGCAGCCAGCCAACCCCGCCGCGACCGCCACCCGCAGCGCTGAGCTCACCGCGGTCGCAGCCGTCCAGGCCACCGCCACCGCCGCCCGGCCGGCCAGCGCTCCCGCAGTCGCTCCCCCGCCGCTCCCCACGCCCACCCCTGCGGAGATCCCCGGCACCCCTGGCGCCACCGCCGCCCCACCGGCCAGCCTGCTCGACCGCCTGCCCGGACTGGCCGACCTCCCGTCCGGGTTCGCGCTCGACTACGAGGATCCGGATGTCACCGCCCCGGAGATCGCGGCCAACTACCCTGACCCCGACGCGCACCTCGACCGGCTCCAGCAGTGGGGCTTCGCCGGCTCCGCCTACCGAGAGTTCTCCATCCCCTCGCCGGGCGTCAACGACGCGATGCAGCGGATGATCATCTTCCGCGCCCAGGTAAGCCGTTACGGGTCTCCCGAATCGACCAGCGAGGCGCTGCGCTTCCAGCTCGAAACGACGAGGTCGCGCCAGGGGTGGAACCTGACCGAGGTCAGCACCCAACCGCTGGGCGACGAGACCGTGGCGCTCCAGGGCACCGCGGAGAGCGACGGCACGACCTTCATCGTCGCCGTCCTGCTCGTGCGCCGGGGCGACTTGCTCTACCGCTACGAGGGCGCCTCGCTCGGCTACAACCCGTACCCCGA
Source organism: Thermalbibacter longus (assembly GCF_023806485.1). GTDB lineage: Bacteria > Chloroflexota > Chloroflexia > Thermomicrobiales > Thermomicrobiaceae > Thermalbibacter > Thermalbibacter longus. The sequence continues at coordinate 11,055 of NZ_JAMSLR010000015.1, read as the reverse complement.
CGTGGTGTCGATCGCCGAGCGGACGCTGAGCCGCGGCTGAGCCGCAGCGACCAGCGAGCTGCGCGTCAAGTAGCCGGATAGCTGACCCGACCGCCCTCGACGCGGGCGAAGCGGGTCAGCGTGTGCGGCTGGCGGCGGGCCGGGCCGAGGATGTGCTCGACGGCCACTCCCCGCGCTACCAGCGCGTCGGCGATGAGCGAGCGGTGGCAGCGCCAGGGCACCGACTCGGCGCACATGATCGCCACCCGCTCGCGGCTGGCCAGCTCCAGCAGCTCGTCGAGCGCCGCCTCGAACTCTGGCGTGCCCATGTAGTCGGCGAAGCCGCGGAAGCCCTCGTTCTCCCAGGCCAGATTCCGCGAATCCGGGCGCGGCCGGCGGAGCCCGCCCAGGCCGGGCACGTGCCGGTATCCGATCCCGGCCGCGGCCAGCGACCCGGGCAAGGTCTCGCGGTTGAACTGCGGGTTGCGGCGCGAGCGCGGCACTGTCCGCACATCGGCGAGGAGCGTCACCCCGTGCGCCTGGAGGAGTCCGATGAACTCCTCCAGCGGGCGCGTCGAGTGGCCGACGGTGAGGACGACGAGACCTTCCTTAGGAGAACTCTTCGGGCCGGTCACCGCACGCCCCGCTCCTCGAGCCGCTGCAGCAGCAGGTGGTAGTAGAGCAGGCCGCCGTAGGCTTGCCAGGGTTCCAAGAGAGCGCGCACCCGGTCGTAGCTCAGCGGCCCGTCCAGGCCGAGCCACCGCCGCAGGTTGCGCTGGCCACCCACGTCGTCGCCGGGAAACACGTGCAGGCGCCCCAGGCCTCGCAGCAGCACGTACTCGGCTGTCCAGCGGCCCACGCCCCGTAGTGCGCGCAGGCGCTCCCCGGCCGCCACATCTCCCAACTGCTCCAACTCGTCCAGGCACAGGTCTCCAGCCACCACCCGCTCGGCCAGCGAGAGGATCGCCTCGGCCTTCTGCCGGCTGAAGCCCAGGGCTCGCAGCGCCGCCGGCTCCAACCCGGCCAGGTCAGCCGGGCGTGGGAAGGCCGGGTACGAGCCGTCCCCGCCATCGCATCGGGGGCCGAACGCGAGCGCTAGCCGGTTCAGGATCTGGATACCGAGCGTCAGGGTGACCTGCTGGCACGCGATCGCGTTCACCAGCGCCTCGAAGACCGCCGGGTGCCGGGTCGGCTTCGCGCCGCGGAAGCGCTCGACCAGCGGGCCGAGCCGCGGGTCTCCGGCGGCGAGCCGGTAGAAGCCCTCGAGGTCGACCTGGAGGCCCAGCATCCGTGAGAGCAGCTCGCCGGCGCGCTCCTCGGCCCGTGGAGGCAAGCGCTCGGCCGCAAGCTCCACCGCCAGCCTGGGCGTCTCTGGCGGCCCGATTTGACAGGCGGCCACCTCGACTGGCACGTCGTCGAGCGCCAGCACGCGCCGGTAGACCTGGCTGTCCCAGCGATCGACGACGTTGTCCGGCCGGCGGCGCAGGATCCAGGCTGTCAGATCGAGCCGGAAGGGCGGAACCGGCTCGAGCTCGAACGCGCTGCGCTCCATCGCCTTCCTCGCGCGGGAAGACAGTCCAACGCCTCTATCCTTGCCGATGCCTGAAGGGAGAGCAAGCCCCGGCTCTCAGCCCTCGCAGCCCAGGCCATCGCCCTCGCGGTCGAAGCGGTGCGGGTCGGGCGGCAGCACGCGGAAGCGCCGGTAGGGCACGTCGGAGCAGTCGAGATCCGGCGGCGGGGGAGGGATGCAGACGTCGGGATAGGCGGCATCGCACCCTTGGCGCTCGGTTCCGGAGCTCGGGGCTGGCGGCGCGACCGGCGCAGGGATGGCCGGTGTCGCGGGAGCGGCTTGCTGGCAGGCACCCCAGAGCCCGGCACCGGCAGCCTGGGCCTCCCGTTGGGCCGCCTCCAGTCGCTCGGCGTACTTCACGTCCGGCGGGTAACGCCGCGCGACCGCCGCGCCCTGCCGCACCAGCTCCTCGTTCAGCAGCACCCAGCCGTCGTCGACCGGCGCCCAGAGGTAGCGGAGCAGCCGGTCGTACGCGTCCACCTCGCTCCGGTCGCGCTCGAGCACGACCTGCCAGCCAGAGCGAGCCAGCAGATCCCGGAGCGTGGCCGTCGCCTCGGCGGCGTAGCACTCCGGCGTGGTATAGGGGCCACTCGACTCCGGAGCATCGACCCCGATCAGCCGCACGACGGCGCGCCGGCCGTCGACCTGCACGGTGACGGTGTCGCCGTCGATCACCTCGACGACCGTCGCGGACTCTCCGGCGACGCCGGGTGGGAGCGCGCTCGTTCCTGGAGAAGGGGCGTCGCCTCCAGAGGTGACCGGCGAGGGCGCCGGAGCCACCGCCCGGCCGACCGGCGGAGGTGTCCCGGCCGCCGCGGTTCCGGCTGAGGCACGCGGTGCCGCCGCTGGGGTGGTGGGCACGGGGCTGCACGCCGCGAGCGCGAGGAGAATCGCGGCGAAGGCGAGCAGTGCGGGACGAACCAGCAGCGCGCCTACCAGGAGCCGGGCGACCATCTCGCGAACAGCCTCCCGTTGGCCAGCGCTCACCCGTGCTTCTGCCCGAGCCCGGATGCTTCACCCCTCCGCCACGCGGGTGACGAGCGCGCGTCGCTTCGGCTCACTCCCAGCGCGCGATCAGCTCGCTGAGCGGGCGACGCGATCGCCGGTTCGGATCGGCCGCGGCGTAGCCTAAGGTGATCAGCGCGTGCGGGATTAGGTCGGTAGGCAACCCGAGCGTGTCCCGCACCACCTCCGGGCAGAAGAGCGGCGCGCACATCCAGCCGGTATCCAGGCCCAACCGGTAGGCCATCAGCAGCAGGTTCTGCGCGGCCGCGCCCAGGCTCTGGATCGCCATCGTCGTCTCGGCAGCCTGGCGCTCGGGATCCGGGTAACGATCGAGATCGACCAGGTAGAGGCAGATCAGGATCAGCGCCGGGGCCTCGAGCAGTCGCCGCCGGGAGCCGGCCAGCCGCTTGGCGATCGTCTCGGAGTCCTGACCGTCCAGCGCGAGCTGGCGCTCCCAGGTGTCCGCCATCGCGTCAGCCAGCGCGCGCTTGCGCTCCGGGTTCGTCAGGACGACGAAGCGCCAGGGCTGCGCCCCGTGCGGCGAGGGCGCCCAGGCTGCCGCCTCGATGACCGCCTCGATCGCCTCCGGGGGAACCGGATCGGGGCGCATCCGTCGGACCGAGCGCCGGCCGCGGATCAGTTCCGGCAGGTCGAGCTTGCGCTCGCCTGGCAGGGCCAGCGTGGCCCGGCGATCCTCCACACCTTCACCCTCACGTGGTGACCGGCTGCGCCTCAGCGGCCGGTCGCGGCGACGGGATCCAGGTCAGCGCGGTGATGGCTGACCAGAGCAGCACGAAACCCAGCACCTGTACCGCATCCACGCGGGCATCCAAGGCGAACCAGTTCACGATGACGGCCGCGGCCGGATAACTGAGCTCGGCTAGCGTGGCGTACGAGGCCCGCGTCCGGCTCAGCCCCAGATAGTAGATGAGCATGGCGAGCAGGCCGGGGACGAGCGCCAAGATGAACAGCCGCACAGGCTCCTGGGCCAGCCCCACCTCGAAGGTCGTCGTGAACACGCCCTGAACGGCTGCCAGCGCGGCCAGGAACGGCAGCGCGAAGAGGAAGCGCGCGGCGGCCAGCGTCGGGAAGCTGATCCCGTGCAGCAGGTAGCGGCCGAACACCGTCGATCCGCCCCAGAGGGCCGCCGCGCTCACCGCCAGCACGGCGGTGAGCACTCGGTCTTGCGGCAGCCGCCAGAACGGCTCGAGCGCCTGGCGCCCGAATGACACCAGATACGCTCCCACCAGGGCCACCGCGAAGCAGGGCCAGTAGAGTCGCGGCAGCCGCTCCTTGAGGATCAGCGCGGCGAGCAGCACCGCGATCATCGGCTGGAGCTTCTGCAGCAAGATCGCCGTCGTCGGGTTGCCTACCTTGAACGCCTGGGTGAAGAGCACCGTCGCCAGCCCGGAGCCTCCCCAGGCGATCGCGAGGAGCGCCAGCCAGCCGCTCAGCCGGAGCTGAGAGAAGACGCGCCGCGCGGCGATAACCATCGGAAGCGAATAGAGCGCCAGGAACAGATGCTCAGCGAACACGATCGACGTCGCCGGCAGCACGTCGGTCAGCGGCTTGCGGATCGGCGCATCGACCGCCCACAGCGAGGCGCCGAGCGCCACCACCAGCACGCCCCAGCTCGTCACCCGGCTGTTCCGCTCCGCCATCCAGTCACCCCCTTCCCGGTAAGCCACCGATCCGGTCTCCAACCCCAGCGCTCGACGAGCTCGTCGAGATCCTCCGGCGTGTCCAGGTCGACAGCAGTGCCGGCCGACCAGAACTCCAGCACGCTCAGGCCCATCTCCCACGCGGCCCGGCGATGCTGCTCCCGGCTGGCCCGGCCGAACGCCGGCACGATCGCGTCCGGCGGCCAGAGCGCGAGCAGGTTCGTCCCCAGCCCATGCCGATCCGGCGCGATCACCACGCTGCCCTCGCGCCCGAGCGCCAGCATCCGGTCGACATGGCCGGCCACCAGCAGCGGCAGATCGGCGAGCACCGTCACCACGCGTGCCCAACCCCCAGCGACCGCGAAGCGCTGGCCGAGCTCGACGGCTGCGTTCAGCCCGGTACCCGGCTGGAGCAGGCCGGCCGCGCCGGCCGCCTCGGCGAGGGCGAGCACCGCCGGGTCAGGCGTCACCACGAGCACCTGCCCGACACGGCGGGACGCCTGCAACTCGCGGAGCAGGCGCTCGACCAGCCAGCCCATCAGCTCCTCGCGGGCCTCCGGGCCGAGCTGCTGCGCCAGCCGGCTCTTGGCCCGTGCCAGCATCTGAACCGGCACGACCGCCAGCGCCGTCACCGCCGTCTCGCCTCCACGAGCCCGCGGGCGAGGTCGAGCACCGCCCGGGCAACCCGCCGGCGGTCATCGTCAGTTCGCATGACCGTATCGGCGACCTGCACCGCGATCCCCATCTCGGCGATGGCCGGCGCCAGCTCGTCGTCCAGTTGATCGATCAGGATACCATCGAGAAAGTCCTGGTACAGCCGGGCTACCCCGAGCGGCGAGACCTCGTGGCCGAGCGAGGCCAGCATCCGGTCGGCCGGCCCCTTGAGCGCCTGGCCGCCGACGATCGGGCTGACCGCCACCACCGGCACCTCAGCCGCGCGAAGCCGCTCGCGGAATCCTGGCACCGCCAGGATCGGGCCGATGCTGACCAGCGGGTTGGACGGGCAGAGGATGATGGCCGTGGCCTCGGCGAGCGCGCGCTCCACTTCCTGGGTCATGCGCGCATGCTCGACACCCTCGAAGCGGATCCCCAGCACGGTGTCCTGCTGGCGCCGTCGCACGAAATAGTCCTGGAACTCCAGCAGGCCGGCCGGAGTCTCGACCAGCGTCGCGACCGGCTCGTCGCACATCGGCAGGATGCGGGCAGTCACACCGAGCGCCGTCGCCAGCTCCGCGGTCACCTCGGTCAGCCGCGTGCCGGCACGCAGCCGCTCAGTCCGCAGGATATGGGTCGCGAGGTCACGGTCTCCCAGCCAGAACCAGGTGGAGCGGCCATAGCGGCCGATCATGCCCAGGGTCGCGGCGGTATCGCCGAGGATCCCCCAGCCAGTCGCCGGGTTGGCGATGCCGGCCAGGGTATACATCACCGTGTCCAGATCCGGGGAGATATGCAGGCCGTAGAGCTGGAAGTCATCGGCGGTATTGACGACCACGTCGAGGCGGTCGTCCAGGCCGGCCAGCAGCAGCCCATGCGCCAGCTTCGCGCCCCCGACCCCTCCGGCGAGCGCCACTACTCTCCCCTCGGGCCAGGCCGTGGTCGTCTCGCTCACCGCTTATCTCGCATCCTGATACGCGCGGCACTTGACAAATCACGCCAAGCTGGCGAGAATAGACCATCACCAGCAGAGCTGCCAGCAGAGGAGGCACCGATGGACGAGGCATCTCGCGTCGTCGAGCAGGTACTCGCACACCTCTGCGGGAAGGGATTGTACGGCGACGTCACCGAGTGGTGCGAGACGCGCAACGACTGCGTCTTCGTCGTGACCTGCCCGGACTGCCGGCGCGCCTTCACGCTGACCGAGGAGGAATTCACGCTCCTCGTCCGCCGCAGCCAGGAAGTGCAGGCGTGCGGCGTCGCGCTCGGCGGTGACCCGCCCACTCCGGCACGTGTCCGCACTCCCTCCCTCCTCTCATAGAGAGAAACCGCTCTTCCCGGCTAGGCATTCCCGCACCCCTGTCGAGGGCGAGCTAGGGGACGGCCGGTGGCGCCGCCCGGAGCAGCTCCAGCAGCAGGTCGGCTAACCCGGCTGCTCCATGCTCCGCAGGCTCCGCGGCTGGGTCGATCGGGGCCACGACGAGCTGCGAGGCAGGCAGGCGCTCCTCGTAGCCTGCCGCGACGGCAGCCGAGCAGATGACGCCCGAGTAGCGCGAGGCATCGATCTGCCCGCGCAGGCCCGCGAGCGACGGCGAGTCGGGCATGAGGTCGAGGAGATAGGTGCGGAGGTAGGGCCGCGTCAGCTCGCCGACCCAGTGGGCGAGCGCCGGGTCGACGCCGAGTTCGACCAGCGCCACGTCAGCGGTCGCGAGCGTGCGGCCGAGCCACTCGACCAGGTCGGCGCCGAAGCGTCGCTCGTAGGTCTGGTAGGCCAGCTCGGGCCAGCCCTCGCGCAGTTCCGCCATGCCGGCCGCTCCCCGCTGCCGGAGGAGCGCCTGCACCGACGGGTTGGCGCGCTCCTCGAGGAACAGCGCCTCTTGCCCGCGGCGCACCAGCTCTCTGCCGAGCGCGCGGAAGAGCGGCCCACCGGGGTTGTCGACCGTCGAGAGCACCGAGCGAACGAAGACGACCCACCGCCACCGCGTGTCGACCGATCCCATCTGCTCCCTCCGTGCACCGCTGGAGACGTCGCGAGGCGGGTAGCCGCACTGCCCCAGGCGACACGCGAGCCGGCCCGGAGCTTACGCGCGCCCGACCGGCACCGCGCTCCCCAGCGCGACCGTGATATCCGGGTCAGCCTGGTAGTCGAGGACGTAGCGTTCCTGATGCCGGCGGACACGCAAGCTGAGCGTGCGCCCGGCGAAGGAGAGCCCCTCGATCGTGACCTCGTTCAACCACTCCGGGAAGACTGGCCGCAGGATCAGGCGCCGGTCGGCCGCCCGCGGCTCTGGCCCCAGCAGCACCTGGAGGAGGAACGGCATCGTCCCTGCCGCCCAGGCCTGCGGGCTGCAGCTCACCGGGTACGAGATCGGGATCATGCAGGCCGACTCGTCCCGGCCGAAGCCACAGAACAGCTCCGGGAGGCGATAGTACGGGAAGGCCGCGGCCACTCCGAGCAGGTCAGTGACGAGCTGGCAGACCTCCCGATCGAACCCATAGCGGCGCATCCCGGCGATGATCAGCGAGTTGTCGTGCGGCCAGACGCTCCCGTTGTGATAGCTCATCGGGTTGTAGTGCGGCATCGCGCTGCTCAGCGTCCGGATCCCCCAGCCCGAGTAGAGATCGGGCGCCAGCAGCCGGCGGACGACCAGCGGAGCGCGCTCGGGGCGCACGATGCCGCTGAAGAGGCAGTGGCCCGGGTTGGAGCTGATCGCCGGCACCAGGCGGCCGGAGCCGTCGATCGCCTGCCCGTAGAACCCTTCCGACTCGATCCAGAAACGGCGCTCAAACCGCTCCTGAAGCTGCCTCGCCTCGTTGCGGAGCCGCACGGCCTGCATCCGCTGCGCCTCGTCGCCGTAGCGCTGCAGCAGGTCGGCCAGGGCCAGCTTGGCCTGGTAGACGTAGCCCTGCACCTCCACCGGCGCGATCGGCGCCGTGATGGGGCTCTGGTCAGGGAACTGGAGCGAGTTGTGGCTGTCCTTCCAGTTCTGGTGCACCAGACCACGGCGCGAGCGCTGGCCGTAGTCGACGAAGCCGTCGCGATCCCGGTCGCCGTACCGCTCGATCCAGCCGACGGCGGCTTCGACCGCTGGCAGGAACTCCTCGAACAGGTGAGGGCTGCCGAACCAGGCCATCAGCTCGCTGAAGGTGACGACGAAGAGCGGGGTGGCGTCGACGGTGCCGTAGTAGGGCGTGTGGGGCGACTCGCCCAGCCGGGCCATCTCGCCGAAGCGCAGCTCGTGGAGGATCTTCCCGGGCTCCTCCTCCGTCCAGTCGTCGTCCTTCTTGCCCTGATACTGTGCCAGGAAGCGCAGCGTATCGCGGGCCAGCTCAGGCGAGAACATCATCATCTGCAGCGCGGTAATGAGGCTGTCGCGACCGAAGGGGGCCACGAACCAGGGGATCCCGGCAGCGATCAGCCGCCCGCCGGGGAACGGCGTCAGCAGCGCCTGCAGGTCGCGCAGGCTGCGATCGAGGACGAGGTTCAGCACCTCATGGTCGGTGCGGACGCGAGCGAACTGGATCTCCTCGACCTGTGGGGCCTCGCCGATGATGGAGACATCGGGGATACGCGCCGCCTCGCGGCGCTGGAACAGTTGTCGCGGGGCGAGGCGCATGGTGATGTGCTCGCTCGACTGGGCCAGCAAGCGGAGCCGGAACACCGCGAACACGCGGGGTGGCCTGGCCGCGCCTCGCGCGCGCACGAGCTGATCCTGGCCGGGGAGAAGCATGCGCGGGATGACCAGCTCGGCCAGGTCGCCGGTACCCGGCTCGATCGTCAGCTCGTCCGGAGGGCGACTGAAGCGGATCTCGGTCTCGAGCAGCAGGTCGTCGGGCGCGCGGTAGGCCAGCGTCAGCTCGCGGCCGCGGTGGCGGGGGAGAAGCATGCGCCCGCGCGGGCGCTCGCGCGGGAACCCGCGCACTTCGAAGACATCGAGGAAGTCGGCCGCCAGCACCAGCGCCAGCTCGACGGTGACCGGGAAGGGGTTGTAGTTGTGGAGCTGCAGCTCCTCTTCCAGCCACTGGTCGATGGAGCGGCAGCGCCGGAGGCTGATCGTGTGCGCCAGCACGTGGTGGCCGTCCTCGGAGCGGAAGAGGGCGTTGCCGAACTCGAAGATACCGCTCGCGATGCGCTCGGCCGAGGAGTCGAAGAGCTCCGGCTCCTCGCCGTTCAAGAGGAGCCAGTACTCGCTAAGGTAGCGGGTATCGCGGTAGTAGACGCCGGCGCCGGGCAGTTGCCGGCGCAGGTCGCCGCGTTCGTCGCTGACGACGAACAGTTCGCCGTGCTTGAGGATCCGGGCTTCGCGGACGAGCCCCATTCGCAGACCATCCCATCGTGCCAGGCTTCCGCGCCCCCGCGGCCGAAGCCATAGCGATAAGTGTATGGCTGGACACGACAGGCGCCAACGCGCTCGGCGGGGAGGGCGCGGTCACGGGAATAGGGAGAAACCGCTGGCATCGGTGACCAGCGGAGCGTACCCTCGCCTCGAGGCGCCACCGCCGATGCCGAGGCGCTCACAGCCCGCGGATTAAAAGTCCGCTGGCACGGTTCAGCCGCTCGCCGGTGCTGGCGCGACCAGGCGCTGGGGGTGAACCGCGGCGCGGGGTCGACCGCCACGCTCACCGGCGGTACTCCGGCGCGCCGAGCCGCACCAGCGTCGTGAGCGTGACGGTGCCGCCGGTCGCCTGCCGCTGGGGGCCGGGGCCCAAGAGGAACAGGTCATCGACGGCGCGGCCCGCTGCCTGGGCGGCGAAGGCCACGCCGGAGAGCACGAGGTAGGCGAGGCCCGGCTGGTGGTCGGGCAGGCCGTCGACCCGCTGGCGGAACGTGATCGTCTTGAGCGTGACGCCGTCCAGCGTGACGTCCTCGCCTGCTTCGACGACCAAGCGAGAGCGGGCCGGGACTGCCGCCGCCTCGAGCGTGACCTCGCCGCCCTCGGCTGCCAGGACGACGCGATACGGGGTGAGGTTGACGAGCTGCATGAGGACTCCTTTCTGGCATTCATTCCTCCTGGGGAGGATCGAGACTCCGGGAGTCGCGCCCCACGGCGCGGGTACGGTCAGGGGCCGGACTCAGGCAGGGGTCGCTAGCATCCATGCTACAGGCCCGGCGGGAAGCCTGTGGTTCCCGCCTTTTGCGCCGTTCGCTGGAACCGCGTGGACATGAGGAGAGTGCGAGAGGGACTCCGAACTCGAAGCGCGCCCGCGCACGGCCGGAGAGGCACAGCCGCTGGCCGGAGCGATCGGGCAGCCGGCAGACCGGCGGCGAGAGGGCACTGCGCGCTCTGAGACACACGGTCGCAAGCGCACTACGCCGCGGTCAACTCCTAGGAGCTCAGTCCCTCTATGACGTTGCAAGCCCTCATAGGTACTGTCGAAACCGGACTCTCACCGAGGCTGAGCTGGCCCAGATAGGTTTCAAGCCCTCATAGGTACTGTCGAAACGCAAGCTTTGCTTTGCGTTGTTCGTGCTCGTTATCGAGTTTCAAGCCCTCATAGGTACTGTCGAAACTCTCTACGATGAAGACCAGCGCAAGCGTCATGAGCGGTTTCAAGCCCTCATAGGTACTGTCGAAACGGATACCAACGCTGACGACGGCGGAATTCGTTACTGGTTTCAAGCCCTCATAGGTACTGTCGAAACCGCGAGCTTATGCGGAGGTTGTAGACGTGTCGGGAGTTGTTTCAAGCCCTCATAGGTACTGTCGAAACTGGCGCTGGTGCTGGTGACGGTGACGGTGACGCGCATATATAGTTTCAAGCCCTCATAGGTACTGTCGAAACTGGCGCTGGTGCTGGTGACGGTGACGGTGACGCGCATATCTAGTTTCAAGCCCTCATAGGTACTGTCGAAACCGCGTAGCGCGCCACGGTCGATCCTTTCCTCACCACCGTTTCAAGCCCTCATAGGTACTGTCGAAACGCGTCCCGATCCAGAGCCATGAGAACGAGCCGCCCAGAGTTTCAAGCCCTCATAGGTACGGTCGAAACCGCGTAGCGCGCCACGGTCGATCCTTTCCTCACCACCGTTTCAAGCCCTCATAGGTACTGTCGAAACCGCGTAGCGCGCCACGGTCGATCCTTTCCTCACCACTGTTTCAAGCCCTCATAGGTACTGTCGAAACCGACCCTCGCCCCTGGCGCTGGATCGAGAGACTCTACGTTTCAAGCCCTCATAGGTACTGT
>NZ_JAMSLR010000014.1 GCF_023806485.1 Thermalbibacter longus | reverse complement strand
GAGACCTGGCCGGTCGAGGTGCAGCGCGGGCCGTCAGACCGCTGGCGGCCGGCACGCCTGCGCCTCGACGACGCGGGCCAGGTGACCGTGTGGACAGCACGCCCGTTCCGCCGTTGTGCCCCCGGCACGGTGCGCGCCGTCTACGCGGAGTCGATCCTGGCCCGCCTGATCCTCGCCCGCCACGGCTGGCCACTGGCCGGCGCAGCCGAGCGGTACAGCGCCTAGCATACTCCACTTCTCCCTCCCCTGACGCCGCCCTGGGCTCCGGCCCAGGGCGGCAAAATCTCTACCAGTTGTCGATGGGAGACCCGCGCCCCACCCGCGCTCGCGTGCCGTCAAAATGGCCGGGATTTTTGTGCCCCGCTCCTCCCGTCCCCCCAGGACGCCAGCCGCCGGGCGAAAAAAACGCCCAAAATCGAAGCGAAAAATCTCGAGGTGGGGGTGCGGGTCTCGGCGCCTCGTGGTCGAAGATTTCAGCCCCCTTCGGGCCCGGCCGTGCGGGGGCGGGCCGTCACCGGCGCCCGATCCCGAGCAGGTCGAGGATCAGGCAGGCCGCCCGCCGCTGCACGCTGGGGTCGGGATGGTCGAGCAGGGCGACCAGCGCCCGCGCCGCCCGTTCGGCCTCCGCCACCAGCGCCACGAGCGCGGCGTCGTCCCGGGAGCCCTGCCGTGGCCTCACGGTTCCGCCTCCCCACCGGTCGCCAGCGCGTCCTCGAACTCCGCGGCGAGCTGGTAGGCCCAGGCGTCCGGCCGGCGCACCGGCTCGAGCCCCCACAGCCCCACGGCCTTCAGCACCGCCAGCGCCAGCTTCGGCCCCTGCTCCGGGTCGTCCAGCGCCCGCTCCAGCACGGCCAGCGCCTTCGGCACCAGCCCCCGCAGCCGCTCCTCCTGCGCGCTCCAGGCCTCGTAGCGCTGCCGGTGCGCCAGGTAGGCCTGCTCGCGCCGGCGCCTGGCCGCCTCGAGTCGCTCCAGCCGCTCACGGCGCGTCGTCGCCATCCTGCACCTCCTCTGATCCGTCTCTCGGCTCGACCCGCAGCCCGGCGAAGAGCGCGTCGAGCGCGCGGGCCACGTCCGCCTTGAGCTCCCTCGCCAGCTCGGCGAGCACCCGGTCGTCACCCCAGTAGCGCCCGAACTCCCGGCCCCAGTCGAGCCACAGGAGCCCCAGCGGCGCCGTCGCTCGCCGCGCCTGGCTGCGGTACCCCAGCCGGTTGCAGCGCCGGCAGGCCAGCCCCAGCCGCCCCTGGTAGAGCACCTCGGTGCGCCGAGCGCAGGCTGGGCAGCGGAAGTACCAGCGGTAGCCGAAGGTGCAGCGGACGCCCTCGAGCGCGAGCTCGACCCCCTCGCGGTCGAGGAGCCGGAACGGCGGGGTCGCCGGGAGCGGCTGGCCGGTCTTCCGTCGCCACCAGTCGGCGAGCCAGCTCGCCCACACCTGCGGCGTCTCTTCGCACAGCCCCCACCAGGGCTGGTGGTCGTTCGCCCCCTGCCCCGGCCACGGCCCCCGGCTCCCGATCCCCAGCGCCGCCTTGAGCGCCGCGCTCGCCTCCGCGATCTCCCGCGCCCAGTCCCTCGTCATGCGACACCCCGTGAAACGTCGAAGCCGTGTAGCGAAACGGTCTCGTGTTTGCGCGCGTTTTGAGGCTGGATGGCCCCGTCCGCGTCAAGGTCGAGCCTGCCCTGCCGCCACGCCGGCGCCCCAGGCTGCCGGAGCTGGGGGTCGGGCGGCGTGACCTGCGGGCGGGCGAGGAGATACAGCCAGCCGGCCGGGTCATCCGCCAGGTCTTCCCAGAGCCGGAGCCCGAGCAGCGCCAGGAGCGAGCGCTTCTCCCCGTGGAGGCCTTCGAGCTCGGCGGTGAGCTGGCCGAGCCGCTCGACCTGCCGCGCCGAGAGCCGCCGGCTGCCGCCGTAGGCCCAGAGCCGGTGCCGCTCCTCGGCCCGCTGGTCGATCAACGCCTGGAGCCGGTGGAGCTCGGCGAGCGTGGCCCCGCTCATCGCCGCTCCCCCGCCAGGCGCACCCGGTCGCCGAGCAGCGGCCGGAGCGCCTCGACCACCTCGTCGAGGCTGGTGGCGACCAGCGCGATCCCGCCGGCGGCCCGGATCGCCTCGAGCTCCGCGGCCTACCGGGGTGTCGGGCGCCGGCCCGGGCGCTTGACCTCGATGGCGACGAAGCGCCCCTGGACACAGGCCAGCACGTCCGGTACCCCCGGCCGCTGGCCGAGCCCGCCGAGCACCTTCAGCTCCCAGGCCCCGACCAGGCGCAGGTAGTCGCGGACAGCAGCGGTGATCTCGGCTTCAGTGGCCAGGCGGCCGCGTTGGTCGGCAGTCGCCCGCAACGGCATTAGTACCCACTCCGTGCCGCGTAATGCCCCAGCGGGGTGCCGCGCTGCTCGATCTGCTCCCGGCACGCGGCGCACAGCGGCCAACCCAGGAGGATCGCCCCGTCGTCCTCGTCCACGTTCACGACCGTGACCTCCTCGCCCGGCGCGATCGGCCGACCGCAGCGGACGCAGGCCTCCGCACGGTCGGCGACGCCGTCCCCGACGAACTCGATCACCAGGCCGTCGTAGTCCCAGGCGGCCTCCACCGGTCCCGGCGCGAGCGCCTCACGCATCCACCTCGTCAACGGGTTTCCCATCGTCCACCTCCGTTCCATGGTGCGGTTCATCGAGGCCTCCAGAGCTCCTTCGGCGTGGTCCGCTCGGCGCCGGGATCGCGCCAGCGCCGGCGGCCGCGCCAGTCGTAGCAGGCGATCGGGTGCCGGAACCCCATACGCCACAGCCCGCGCCGGACGCGATCGACCTCGGCGCGGTCGCCGATGTCCGCCACGTACACGCGCAACTCGAACGCCTTCTCCTGCGCCAGCGGTCGCAGCCGGGCAGCGGGGCCGAGCTCGCCGGCGCGTACCAGCGCCGAGACGCGGTGCCAGACCTCGCCGGCGTAGCGCCGCCTGAGAATCGAGCGCCAGAAGCCGGCGCGCTCCTGGTCGAGCCGCTCGACGCCGGGTGCGTAGGCCCACGCGGCCGTCGCCCGGATCGTCGTGGTCGTCGGGCCAGCCATCACCGACCTCCCCTCGCCTCACGGTCGCTGCCGCCGCCGGAGGACGATCCCCCGGCGCGTCACCGCCGCCGTCACTCCGGAACACCACTCGCCCACCAGCGGCACGTGCCGCGGGTCGTCGAGATCGCCGTACCGGCAGGGCCCGTACGGATGCGCGAGGACCGGTCGGTCGCCCTCGGCGTACACGATCCCACCACAGGGGAGCCGGACCGGGACGATCCCCCGCGCGTACAGCTGCGAGACCTCCCAAGTGTCGAACCAGCGGCACCGCTCGCAGTAGACGTAGTCCGCCATGGAGGCTGCCAGGTCGCCGCAGATCGGGCAGCGCGCGCCGGCGTCGTCCTGCACCCACCACCGGTCGCAGCGCTCGCACCCCAGCACGAGCCGCCGATCGACGACCAGCGGCTCCCCCAGCTCCTGCCGGCAGGAGGGGCAGCGCGCGTCCCGCGGCCGTGCCCCCGTCCGCCAGTGGGGTCCCCAGGCGATCCCCCGATCGCCTGGGGTGCCCGAGCCCCTCATCGTCCGTCTCCGCTCCAGTTCTGGCAGACGGTCGCCTCCACCTCGACCGGCACCCGGCGGAGGTACCGCTGCATCCCCTCCACCATCAGCGCCTGGGCGGCCTCCGCGACCGCCGCCGCCTCCTCGGCCGCGCACTCGAACACCACCTCGTCGTGGCACACGAGCACCGGGACCGCCGTCCCGAGCCGCTCCCGGTGCCGCCAGAGCAGCCCCAGCGCCGCTTTGAGCCCGTCGGCCGCCGTCCCCTGGACGGGGGTGTTCATCCGCTCGGTCGGCCGCCGGACGGCCCAGCGCACCCGGCCGGACGCCGTGCGCACGGCGCTCACCCCGGCGTTGTGCCGCTCCGCCTGCCAGCGCCGGAGCCCCGGATACGCCCGGAAGAAGGCCTCGACCAGCTCGCCCGCCTCCCGCAGGGTCAGCCGCAGCCCGTAGTCGGCGGCCGCGGTGCGCTGGAACCCCTCGACGCTCATCCCGAAGAGCAGGCCGAAGTTGAGCGCCTTGGCCCGCTGCCGGTCGGCCGGCGTCGGGTCGGCGACCCCCAGCACCAGCTGCGCCGTCCGACGGTGGACGTCCTCGCCCCGCGCGAAGGCCTCGAGCAACCGCTCCTCGCCGGACAGCTCCGCCGCCACCCGGAGCTCGATCTGGGCGTAGTCGAGCTTGACCAGGACCCGCCCGTCCTGCGCCGCCACCGCCCGCCGGTAGCCGCCGTCCCGTGGCAGCTGCTGGACGTTGGGGGCGGTGCAGGCCATCCGCCCGGTCGCCGTCCCGAGCTGGCGCCAGTCGGGGTGGACGCGGCCGGTCGTGGGGTGGACCGTTGCCCAATCCCTGGTGTAGCGCTGGGCCAGCGTGGCGACGCGGCGGTAGCGCCGCAGCGCCGCGGCCGCCGGGTGGTCGAGGAGCGCCAACGTCCCGTCGGCGGTGTCGGGCAGGTCCTGCCCCACCAGCGCCGAGAGGGCCTGGCGCATGGCCTGGGGGGAGTCGGGGTCGGCCATCGGCCCGAAGAGCCCGTCCTGGGGGAGCAGGCTGGTGAGCGCGGCCGTGGCCGCGGCGAGCTCGGCTTCGGCGGTCTCCACCGCCGCCTCCCAGGCCGCCGGGTCCCACGGCACCCCGCTCAGCCGCAGCCAGACCACGAACGGCAGCGCCCGGAACTCGAGCGCGGCCGCCCGCTCGAGCCCCTGCTGCTTGAGCGCCGCCGTCAGCCGGTCGTAGAGCGGCACCAACACTGCCGCGTCCCGGGCGGCATAGTCGAGCAGGGCCGGTGACAAGGCCCCGCCCCAGTCGGCCTGCTGGTGCGCCTTGTCGAGGGCCACGCCGAGGTGCCGCTCGGCCAGCGCGGCGAGCGACGGCATCGCCGGCGTTGCCTCTAGGAGCTGGCCCGCCAGCCCGGTGTCGACCAGCCACCGCTGCGGCGGGAGCACGAGGCCGGCTGTAGAAAGGAAGGCGAGGTCGAAGGCGAGGTTGTGCCCCACGAGCACCGGGGTCTCCGGCGCGGCGAAGAGCGGCTGGAGCACGCGGGGGTCGACCGCGGAGCAGTCGACACAGTAGACCGGCCCGCCGGGGGCGGCGAGCTGGACCAGCCGCAGCCGGCCGCGGTGCGGGTCGAGTCCCGTCGTCTCGCAGTCCAGGCCCACCACCGACGCCGCGAGGAGCTGGGGGAGGATCTCCGCCACCTCGCCCGCACTGGTGAGGAGGCGCGGCTCGACGGCCAGCGACTCACCACCTGTCTGGGGGTCTGTCGTCGTATTTCCCACAACTCCCGCAACCGGCGCAACCGGTGTCCGAGGATGCCCGGCGCGATGGCCGTTCGATCCCAGGACCGCGTCGTCGGCTCGCCCCACACCCAGGCCCACGGTACTCGGCCCCTGTCCCCGCCCCAGCGGGGACAGCGGGGACAAGCTTCGAGTAGGCCCGCCACCATTGGGAATGTTGTCCGAAATCTGTCCCCGGCTGGTGGGGACACCGCGGGGACACGCTGGGGACACGGCCGGGGTCTCCTGCGCCGCTCCGCGTGCTGTCCCCAGTGTGTCCCCGCACTGTCCCCGCAGATCGAGGGGGAGCGGGGACAGCACCCACCGCGAAGATTGCCCGTCAACACGCGGATCTCGGTCGCCTATCACGAGTTTGTCCCCGCTGTCCCCGCTCTGGCGGGGAGAGGGGGCCTGATAGGTTGGGAAGATCTGCTGCAGCCACCGGTCGATCTGCTCAAGCGGCATCGCCGCCTCCTTCACTCTCCGCCCAGATATCGCGAGCGAGGAGCGCCCAGGTGTGTGGGCGCTCGAGACCGATCCGTTTGCGATAGGTGTGCCGCCCGGGGTCTCGCTTGGCGAGCAGCCCGGCGGCGGCCAGATCGCGACCGAGCGCGTCCGCCGTGACCGCGAAGCGCCGGGGAAGCGTCCGGGTGTACTCGGCCAGCTCGCGGAGGAGCGGCGTGGGGAGGAGATAGACGATCCCCTCCGCCTCGTCGACGTACCCGACGCACGGCCCGCCGGGGGTGGGAGGCCCGTCGCCCGGGCTCGTCCACCCCCAGAGCGTGGGTGCCGTGGGCGGGGCCTCCTCTTCGTTGTCGCCGGGGAGTAAGCGGTTGATATGGACGCGCCGAGAGCGGAGCATCGCCTGCAGCAGGTCGAGGCAGCGCAGCGCCGGGCGCTCCGCCTCGCCGTACTGCCCGCTCCGCGCCGCCACGACCGCGATCGCCTCGGACACCTCCGCGAAGAGCGCCTCCGCCTCGGCGGCCGAGAGCGCGCCGACCTGCGCGGCCTGCTCGAGCACCCAGCCCCAGGCGAGGATGAGGCGCGCGGCATGCGCCGCATGCTGGGGGTGGGCCACGTGGATCCGGAGCTGGTCGCGCACCGCGATCCGCCGCGCCGGGAGCGCCGCCCGGAGGGCCTCGGCCTCCCGCGCGATGGCCTGGACCAGGAGGGCGCCGGCGAGCGGATACCACTCCGGCGCCAGGCGCTGCGCTTCGCTCAGTCGGTCGAGGTCGACCCACTCCCGCACGACGTCGACGACGAGCAGGCGTGCGACCGTGCTCGCCCCGCCCGGCAACAGCTCGCCCGAGCAGATCGGAAGGCAGCGCGGCCAGAGCGACGGCCGCAGCGAGGTGTCGGCGCGCATCCGCTCCCGCCCGGCCGCGTTCCCCACCTCGCGGATGAAGCGCTGCGCCCGGCGCTCGAGCTCGAGGGCTTCGCGCCCAGTCCCCCCGGGGCGGAAGTCGTCGATCCACAGCGGCAGATAGGCCGCCGCGTGGCCGAGCCGCTCGAGCGCGTTCTCGGAGGCTTCCCAGGTCGCCGGGGGGCCCTTATCGTCCCAGGGGCCGCCGAACAGGTGGCTGACCAGGGCGGAGAGCGTCGACTTGTAGAAGCCGGTGGGGGCGAGCAGCCAGAGCGTGAAGCCGCCGGGGACCGTCAGTCCGCCCCCGGCCGGCGGCGCCCCCAGCGCCAGCCCCAGCGGGGCGGCGAACGCGGCGCCGAAGAGCGGCGCGGTGATCCGGGGATCGGCCACGCGGACGCCGGCGAGGAGCACGGCCCACGCGCGGCGCGCCACCTCCGGGTCTTGGGGTGGGTCCGGCAGCCAGTAGCGGTGAAGCTGGGGAGGCAGCTCGACGTGAATCCCCTCGACCGGCCCGTCCGGGCCGAGCGCCCCGCGCCCGTGGAGGAAGACCCACGCACCCGCGCACTGGCGCCACCCCGCATGGGTGTAGACCGTGCGCTCCGGCGCGGCGCCGGAGTCGCGGAGCACCGCCTCGCGAAGCCGGTCCTTCGCCGCGGTGCCGGCCGCGATGACCGCCGCCGGCGCCCACTGGGCGGCCCACCCCATCGAGGCGAACGACTCGGCAGACACCTGAAGCGTCGGCAACGCGCGGTCGCCGAGCCACCCGGCAACGCGAAAGACCCGACGTGTTTCGACGTCATCGTCGAGCGTCACCACCTCGACGATGCGCGCGGTGAAGTTCGCCAGGGGGTAGGCCTCGCTGCCGTGAGAGGTCGTACGGACGTACACGATGCCCGCCGGGCCGTATTCGTAGGGCCCGACGCGGCGGGTACCGGCACGGGCGGCATCCTCGCCTGGTGGCCGGCGAAGTTCCGGTGTGGCCAAACTGAGCAGCTCCGCGACGGAGTGGCCGGCCGCCAGGTAGTCGTCGAGCCCGACCTTGACGCCGCCCGGGCCGGGCGGGAGATAGATGTAGGCCACGTCGGCCCCACGTTGGTGGAGAAAGGCCCCCAGCCGCTCGAGCGCTTGGTGCACCTCCGGCTTGAGCATGACGTCGGAGTCGTAGCAGATGTAGACCGGCCGGCCGTCGAGCGCGATCGCCTCCCAGTCCGGCAGCGCGGTCTTGCCGCCGTGCGGGTTGGTGCCGCGCCAGCTCCACACCCCCAGCAGGGCGACGCAGCACAGCCCCACCGAGACCGCGGCGTCGGCCTTGCGGACCCCTTCGGTGATCCAGAGCGGGACCGCCGGGTCGGCAAGCTGGGCGCGGATCAGGGGATGGACGTCCAACACCATACGGCTGCCGGCCAGCGTCTCGTATTTGATCGGCTTCCCGTCTTTGATTCGCGGCTGGTCCGGTCGGTGCTGGTAGGTCGCGATGCTGCCGGTGACGTCCCAGATCGGGATGAGCAATGTGGGCACCTGCTGCTGCCTGGAGCCGAACCCGAGCCGGGCGAGCTCGGCGCGGGTGGTGACGGAGCGATAGCCGCGAGCGGCGGCGACCTCGAGGGCGATGGCCGACGCCGCGAGCAGCTGCTCGTGGTGCGGCAAGAGCGTCGCCGTCGCGGTCATGACGCACCTCCGGCCGGCCAGCCATAGCCGCACCCCGGGCACCGGTCGCCCGGCGCGGCGGGATCGCCGGGGTCGGCCGGGCATGGCACCGGCACCACCGGCCCGCAGTGTGGACAGCGGCGCGTCCCGCCGACCGGGCGGCGCGTCGTCGACGGATCGTAGCTGGGGGTGGGGGGCGGATCGGCGGGCGCGGTATCATATATGGTGAGATCGATCGCGTCCGCGCCCGTCGCCGCCCCGCTACTGCCCCAGCGGGGCGTCGGCCTATGCATGGCCCTGGCCCTCCTGCTCGGTGAGCTCACCCGCCAGCGCCCGCTCCAGCGCCCGCCGCGGCACCACCAGCCGCCGCCCGATCCGATAGACCGGCACCGGCCCGATCCGTCCGGTACGTGCCTGGTCGTATGCCGTTTGCCGCCCGATGCCGAACACGCGAGCGACCTCTTCGACGGTCAGGGTTTCGCGAGTGTCTGTGTCACCGGACATCCCCTAATCACCTCCGGTCTAGGTCTGTCATGTGCTGTGTAGTGGTATACTGTCCTCGTATGTATGTCCTGAATTACGAGGACAAGACATGGACTGGTGGCGAGACGAAGACGAGGTGTGGAAGCGGGTAGAGCGGCGGCTCCGCGCGTTCGTCCCGCCTGGTGTCCGCGAGTCGTTCTGGACTCGTCAGCAATGGGGAAGCGAGTTTGCAGAGTGTGCGTGTGAGGCTGACGCTGAAGCGCTGATGAGCCAGCTAGCTAAACTGATCGAGCCGATCCTCGCTGACGTCAACCAGGGGCAGCGGGATCCAGCTTCACCGCGCGATAAGCTGGTGACTCGGCAAGAGCGTAGTTTGATTGCCCGTGAGCGGCTCCGCGATGAAGCACGTGCTGCATACTTAGCTCGCCAGCCTCAAATCCAAAGGTTCCGTGAATTAGTCCTCGGGGGGAAACTCTTGTCCTCGCACGCGGCTGAGTTCGCACTGGCTATTCAGGCAGAGCCGGACGGAGCCTGGCAACGGCTCTCGGCCGCGTTCTGCCACCGGAACGGAGTGACTGCTTTTAGTCGTGCTCAGGAGCGACGCCGTCCGTCGGGGACTCGCGTACTGGTTGTCGAGATTCAGGATGTGGAGTGGTCAGACCGAGGCCCCAATGCCGTCGTCGTCGAGACACTCGAGTTGCCACTCGCCGTACTGGAGCTCCCGCGCCTGTTCGATGGACGGCACCCAGAGACCCGCCCCGTTTGGGACTGGCTCCGCGTGCTCATTGATGACGTGTCCGACTTCATGTTTTGGGGCTTCAGCGAAGCAGTTCGCTGGCTACTGTCCAGCGAGCTGCCCGAGCCACCGCCTTACGTCCGATTTCGCATTACCCACGGGCCTGCCATCGAGCTGGTCGTCCGCCCAGGGCTGCCCCCGAAGGAGGTCGAACGCGCCTACCGCTCGGTTCTGGCGTCCCCGGCGGCACAGCTCTTTGCTGCCTCCTTGCAGCCACAACGTCCGCTCAGCTCCCGGGGGCTGGCGCTTGCCCGGTTCTATCTTGAGCTCTGGCAGACAGGGCGCTGGCAGTCCTACCGGAAGGCCTTTGCCGAGTGGAACCGGGCGAACCCGGAAGCGCGCTACCGCTCCTTCGGCAACTTCGAGCGCGATCTGAGGCGTGCTGTGCGTGCGGTGTTCGACACGCTGCCTGGCAACGATCCAGGCCAGCCGCACACTAACCTGCTATGGGCGCGTCGCAGGCCCCAGCCAGAGCGCCCAGACTGATCGCCAACCTATGGTCACAAAATGGTCACACACTGGCCGTCACAGGACGGCACCAGGCCGTACGGACACCCTCGCACACCCGTTCTGGTAGCGCATACGAACGCACTCACCGACACTGCGCAACACTAGGCAGAACGGCAGCCGTCTGAGTGCGCTTATGCGCAATGATCTACGCCATACCCGGCTAGCCGATCTCGCGCCTCGCGGAAGGAGCTGGGCGCCATCGCTCGGCCTCAGGATCAGGTTGCTCCTTCGAGACCGTGCTCAGCCTACGCACTCTCGGACGTCTCTGGCGATCTCGTTCTCGATCGCTGGGTCGAGCCGTGTGGCCTGCGTACGCTGCGGACGCGTCTCATATGCCCCTCGGCGGGGTCATCACCCGCACGGCTACCCTGGGCCACCTCAACGCATCGTTGGCCACTGCCGCTACGCAGGCGCTCCGAGACGCAACCTACCCGGTTATACTACGCCACGGCTGAATTGGATACGTTCGAGTGGTTTACCGAGCAGGAGCTGAAACGGTGGCAGTCCAGACAAAACGCCGGGTGACTGGCGGAGTAGCCCTGGTGAAGGCCCTCGAGGCTCAGGGCGTCCGGTACGTCTTCGGTATTCCAGGTGTGCACACGCTAGAGATCTATGACGCGCTCTACGACAGCGACGCGCTCTCCACCGTCCTACCTCGGCACGAGCAGGGCGCCGGTTTCATGGCCGATGGATATCACCGCGCCTCTGGCCTGCCAGGCGTCGCCCTCACCGTTACCGGCCCTGGCGTGACGAACATCGCGACCCCGTTGGCCCAGGCGTTCGCTGATAGCTCCCGCGTCCTCCTGATTGCCACCAACCTCGAGCGGCGCTATCTCGGCAAACTCGAGGGGAATCTCCACGAGATGACCGACCAGACGGCCGTCGTCCGGCCTCTGGTCAAGTGGTCGTATCGAGTTGAGAGCGCGGACGACATCCTCCCCGCAGTTACCGAAGCCTTCAAGCACCTGTATACAGGCAGACCACGGCCAGTTTATGTCGAGATCCCACTCGATGTGCTCGAAGAGGAGACGACGTTTGAACCGCTGGATCTTGTGAAGCCCCAGCCCGTTCCCCCTGCGCCTCACTTGGTCAGCCGGGCTGCCGAACTGCTCCGACAGGCCAACCGGGTCTTCATCCTCGCGGGCGGCGGCGCAGCCACTGAAGAGACGGCTCCGCTCTTGAGAGAACTAGCTGAGGAACTGGGTGCGCCAGTCTGTACTTCCCTGACCGGTAAGGGCGCGATCCCGGAAGACCACCCCTACGCGACCGGCGCCTTTGGATACCGATGGTCTCCCGACAACCCAATCGCCTTCCTCATGGCAGCCTCGGATCTGACGATCGCGATCGGGACAGGGCTCGGCATCCGCACGACGGCACAGGGAACGATGCCGTTACCGACTCCTCTTATCCATATCGATATTGACCCTGACGAAATCGGCAAGCGCTACCCGGCTGCCGTGGGCATCGCCGCCGATGCCGCCCTCACCCTGCGCGCGCTCATCGAGCAGGTGCGCGCCGGAGCGCGCCCGGCCGACCGCTGGCCTGTCGAAGAGGTACAGGCAGTGCGCCGGCGGATACTTGAACCCGTCGATGAGCGCACCGAGCGTTACCTCCCCTATCTTCGAGCCCTGCGCGAAGCGCTGCCGCGCGATGGCATCATCGTGAACGACATGACGATGATGTGCTACGAGGGGGTACGTTACCTTCCGGTCTACGAGCCCCGAACGTATCTGTTCCCGCGTGGCTTCGGCACGCTCGGGTCGTCACTGCCTACGGCGATTGGCGCGAAACTTGCTCGGCCAGACAGAGCCGTAGTCTCGCTCAACGGCGACGGCGGCTTCCAGTTCACGATGGAGGAACTCGGTGCTCTCGCGCACTACCGGCTACCAGTGACTGTTGTGATCTTCAACGACAGTACGCACACCGCCGTCAAAGTGGCGATGCGGCGCAGCCACCCAGGCCGCTATCTCGACGTGGATCTCGTGAATCCCGATTTCGTCAAGATTGCTGAGGCCTACCGGATACCGGCTCAACGGGCGGGCTCGCCGGACCAGCTTACGGAGTTGCTGAACCACGCGGTGCACGGCGATGGCCCAATGCTCATCGATGTGCCGATCGCGCTCGAGCGATACTGAGCGAGGCCCAGCGTGGCGAGGGAGCGACTCGAGATCTTTCGTTTCCAACGCCTGGCAGACCTGGGTGTACCACACGGCATCACCCGGCGAGAGCCTTCGCTCCCGTCCGATGGGGATGTCAGCTTCGCGACTGCTGGCTCTCCCTCCGCGGTGAGACACAACCGACAACGCTGGTGGGCAGCGATGGGTCTGGATTGGCGGCGCACAGTATGCGGGCGACAGGTCCACGGTACCCGCGTGATGCTGGTCTCTGAGCGCGACGCCGGCCGTGGCGCCGACAGCCCGGCCACCGCCCTTCCAGCGACCGACGGCCTAGCCTCCAGCGATCCTGCGCTACCGCTCGCGGTTTTCTGCGCCGACTGCGCGCCAGTGCTTCTCTACGACCCCGTCAACCGCGTCGCAGCGGCGGTTCATGCCGGCTGGCGAGGCACGGTGGCAGGTGTCGCGATCGAGGCCGTCCGCTTGCTCGTCTCTGAGTTCGGTACTGATCCTGGGCAGCTCCGGGCGGGCATCGGCCCGGCGATCGGCCCCTGCTGTTATGAAGTCGGCGACGAGGTGATCGCAACCTGGATCGGTACGCAGCTCGATCGCGGGTTACGTGCAGTCATTCGCCAGGATGGCCGGTGGCATTTCGACCTGTGGCGGGCAAACCTGTTGACACTCGAGGCAGCGGGGCTCATAGCGTCCAATGTGGAGATCGCCGGTATCTGTACCCGATGCCGGAGTAGCGAGTGGTTCTCTCACCGAGCGACTCAGGCTGGCGAGAGCCGAGCTGGCCGCTTCGCCGCTGTGATCGCGGTGCCAGCCGGCTGAGGGTCAACGCTCTCTCGCCGGCTGGATGGAAGAGAGGACTGTCGGGTGCGGGTCGTCTCACTGGGCAGTGGCAGCAGTGGCAACGCACTCCTCATTCAGCACAACGGCACGAACCTGCTCCTCGATGCCGGTCTCTCCCACCGTGACCTGCGAGTTCGCCTCGCCTCGTTCGGCGTCGGTGACCATGACCTGACGGCGATCCTCATCTCCCACGAGCACCACGATCACATCCGCGGGCTGGCCCAGTTTCTCCGCTACCAGTCCTGCCAGGTTCTCGCCACTGCGGGCACGCTGCATGCACTCGACCCGGGGCCAGGCTTTCCATGCGTGCGCCTCGTGCCCGGCCAGGCCGTCGAAGTCGGAACGCTCACCATTGTTCCGATCGCCGTCTCGCACGACGCGCTCGAGCCGGTCGGCTTCGTGTTGAGCGACGGCCTGGCAACGGCTGCCATCTTCACCGATCTGGGTACCGTTGACCGAGCTGTGTACGACGCGCTGCATGCCGCTCAGCTCGTTGTCCTAGAGGCCAACTATGACCGCGAACTGCTAGTGCGTGGCTCGTATCCCTGGCCCTTGAAGCGCCGGATCCTGAGCTCGCAGGGACACTTGAGCAACGATGAATGCGCAGCCACGCTCGCTCGGCTGGACTTGAGCCCGGTGCGAGAGATCTGGCTCGCTCATCTCTCTGCGGAAAACAATACGCCCCGGCATGCGCTCCACGCCGTTCAGACAGCCCTCGGTGGCAGCGATCACCGGCTGGCGATCCGCGCCCTGCCGCGATGTGGTGCGCCGGTGTCGTGGGATTCGTCCACAGCGGATAGCAAGGCCCGCCAGATCCGGCTGTTCTGAGGTCGCTCCATCTCAGGGTCCGGTCACTTCACCTCAGGTGCCGAGGAGCGCGAGCTGGCTCAGCCCTAGCAAGACAGCTCCTTCCGAGAAGCTCGCACGGCTCGGCCCATAGACGGTTACCTGCCACAGCGGGATGAAGCGCTGCTGACGGTTACTCAGCTCGCGGATAAGCGATGCCCAGGGCAGCGCCGACTTGCCCCGCACCGTGAAGGGCCCGCACATCGCCTGCACCTCGGTCTGCGCGTCGGGCGGTACCTCTGCCGCGACCTCTCCCCGCGCCACGATGAACAGCACGTCGTCCTTACGCACTGCCACCTCTCGCGTTCTGACCGGTGGACTCCCTTCGAGATAGGGAAAGGCGACCGCGTTATGCACATAGAGGCAAGCCCCTGCAACCTCGAGGAAGTCGACGAGCGAAGGCTCGGACACGAAGATCTCACCGACAACGACGCTCTGGGGCAGGTAGAGATGTACCCCGACTTTCCGGCTGAGCTGGTCGGTCGAGGCGTGCACTCTGCGTACCGATGGCGCTCTCATCTCGACCGTTTCGTTGAGGCCCTCCTTGGTTACTTCCTGCCCGCCCATCGCCTCCGAACTCCATCGTTGCCCTTGGAAGCCGACCGCGTGCCTGAAGCGCTTACTCGGCACGAATGCTGGCACGAAGCGCCCCGCAATGTCACGGACCTCACCAGTGCGTGGATCAGGAACCTGCCGAGGTGTCAAGTAGCGCCGGCGAAAGCTACCGAAGCCAGCCACCTGGACGGCCTCGCCGCGCCGAAGCGCTTCCTGGATGACCTCGATCATGGACTCGACGATTCGCGTCGTCTCCTCCACTGTCTGTCCGCTGTGCTGGGCCACTCTCGAAACGAGCTCGGCCTTCTTCATCGTATCCCCTTCTCGGCAGGACGATACACCGAGTCGGTCTCGTCCACCGGTTCGCCGGGGAGCCCTGGCGCGTCTTCGGGTGCTCTACCAGCATTCTGTCATGCGAGGCGTACGTGCGCAAGTATGGGGGTAAGATCCATGACCCGATGGCTAGTCCGCAGCCACTCCGCCTGCCGGTTGGAACTGCAACCGGTAGAGTCGCTGGTAGTGGCCATTCCTGGTCAGCAGATCTGCGTGCGTGCCCACCTCGACGACCCGTCCCTGGTGTAGCACCAGAATGCGCGACGCCTCGCGGACCGTAGAGAGGCGATGCGCGATGACGACGGCAGTGCGACCGGATAGCAATCGGCGGATCGCCTGCTGGACGAGCAGCTCTGTCTCGGTGTCGACATGCGCTGTCGCCTCGTCGAGGATGACGATACGGGGATCAGCCAATAGCACGCGGGCTATGGTGATCAACTGCCGCTGGCCCATCGAAAGCCGCACGCCCCGCTCGTGCACCGGCGTGTCGTACCCCTGCGGCAAGCGCGCGATCGTCTCATGGATGCCCACCGCCTTCGCGACCTCGATGATCTCGTGCTCGGTTGCCTCGGGCCGGCCATACGCGATGTTCTCACGCACGGTGCTGGCAAAGAGGAACGGGTCCTGAGGCACGATACCGATCTGCGAGCGAAGCGATGTGAGCGTCACCTCTCGAAGATCGTAGCCGTCAATGCGAATCGAGCCGGACCAGACATCGTAGTAGCGCGCGAGGAGAGCCGCCATAGTGCTCTTGCCTGCCCCGGTCTCCCCGACCAGCGCAACGGTCTCTCCAGGCTCGATGCGAAGGGTGATATCGTGAAGGACGGGCAACTGGTCATAACCGAACGTGACGTGGTCATAGACGATTTCACCGCGAACCGCCGGAAGCTCGATCGCGCCAGGGCGATCCTCGACTTCGGGGCGGACGTCCTGAAGCTCGAAGATACGCTCGGCTGCCGTCGTCGCGGCCTGCAGCGTATCGTAGCGCATGCTCAGTGTCCGGATCGGCTCGTAGAACCGCGACACATACGCAGCGAACGTGACCAACTCGCCGACTGTGAAGGCCTGCGTTCCCAGGAGCAGCCAGCCGCCGACGCCGATCAACAGCGCCGTGGTGGCCGCCTCCACGATTTGAACCGAGGGAAACAGAAGCGCGGAGAGACGAGCAGCACGCAGGCTCGCACCGAGATACTCGCCATTGATCGCCTCGAAACGCCGGAGCTGCCGTTCCTCCTGGGAGAAGGCCTGGATCACTCGGATCCCGTTGATGCTCTCAGCCAGGTGACCGTTCAACCGGGCTACCGCGATCCGTGTAGCGCGGTACGCCTCGATCGCGTGCCGCCTCCACCAGAGCATTCCTGCGATCATGATCGGCATGGCTACGAAGCTGACCAGTGCGAGGCGCCAGTTGGTCAACAGCATGACGGTGACGATCCCGAGCAAGGTGAGCAGATCACTCAACACGCCGACGAGACCATCGCTGAACAGCTCATTGATGACGCTCACGTCGTTCTGAATCCGGGACATCACCGGGCCGATTCCCCGACGATCCAGGTAACGCAAGCTGACACGTTGCAGGTGGGCGAATAGGCGCGAGCGTAGATCGAAGACGAGCCTTTGTCCCACTACCTGGGCGAGATAGAGCTGCCCAGCAGTGGCGACGAATCTGAGGACGATCATGGCGAGGAGCGCCACCGCGAGCAGATCGAGAGCACGCTGGCCACCAACACCGAAGAGCGTTCGGCCGCTGCCGGGATTGACCAGATCGATCGCCACGCCGAAGAGATATGGCAGTGATAGCTCGGCTACAGCGCTGAGCAGCATCATCGTCGTGGCAAGTCCCAGAGCTTTCCGGTGGGGCAGTACCTGGCGCACCAATCTGCGCAAGGCTCGCCGGCTCAATGCCTGCTCGGTTGCACCAAGGAGCTCTCCGTGATGCAGCATGTCTGCTTCCTAGTCCCCGGCGCTACGCAAGGGAACCTGCTCCTGTGCCTGTCGAGCATACTGGCGCGCGTATAGGCCACCACGCGCCAACAACTCTTCGTGCGTACCTCGTTCGACGAGGCGGCCATTCTCTAGCACCAGGATCAAATCGGCGTTCTGTAGCGTCAGGATCCGGTGCGCGATGATGAATGCTGTTCTGCCCTCCATAAGTCGCTGTAACGCCTGCTGGATGAGTCGATCGGTTTCGGCATCGACGCTGGAGGTCGCTTCGTCGAGGACGAGAATACGAGGATCCATCAACAGCGCGCGGGCAATCGCGATACGCTGCTTCTGGCCGCCCGAGAGGGAGACGCCACGCTCCCCGACAACCGTGTCATACCCGAATGGCAGATCCATGATGAAGTCGTGCGCCTGGGCCGCCCTGGCAGCTTCGATGATCTCCTGTTCGCTAGCGTCTGGCCGTCCGAACGCGATATTTTCCCTGATGCTGACGGAGAAGAGCAGCGTATCCTGTAGCACGAGGCCGACGCGCCGCCGCAATGAATGCAGGTCATAGGCGCGCACGTCGACTCCGTCGATCAGCACCGTGCCCTCGGTCACGTCGTAGAACCGCGGGATGAGGGCGACGAGAGTGCTCTTGCCAGATCCGGTGGGTCCGAATACGGCGATCCGCTGTCCGGGTTCGGCCGCGAACGTGATGTCGTGCAGGCTCGCCGTACCCGATTCCGGATAGCGGAAGCTCACTGAGCGGAATTCGACGGCACCGCGGATCCGCGACGCATCGATGCCATTGGGAGGGGACGTTATCTCGGGTCGCTGGTCGAGAACTTCGAAGACTCGCTGGCCAGATGCGATCGCCCGTGCCGTGCTGCTGACCATCCAGCCGAGCATGCGGATGGGCTGGGTGGTCAGGACGAGGAGGAAGTAGAAGGCGGTTAATTGTCCAATGGACAGGTTGCCCGCGAGTACCTGCCGTCCCCCGTACCAGACAACAGCGACGATGCCGAGAGCCCCGAGCGTGGTCACGACAGCCGTGTAGAGGGATGACCACCGTGCGGCCCTGAGCGACCGTTGCTGGAGCGTTTGCAGCTCAGTGTCGAAGCGCGCGCGCTCGGCGTCCTCTCGCGCGAAGGCGCGCACGATCCTGGCCCCTGCCAGGTTCTCTTGGAGCACGGTGGTCATGACTCCGAATTGCTGCTGCACTTCGAGAAAGAGATGCCGCGCTTTCTGACTGAAATGAACCGTGGCTAGCGCTAGCAGAGGCAAGACGCTGAGAGAGAGGGCAGCCAGGCGCCAGTTCATGAGGAACAACATCACGGATACGGCGACGAGGGTGCCCAGGCTCTGCACGGCGGTCCGCGGCACGACCCAGAAGAAGCGCCGAATGGCATTCACGTCTTCGGTAGCGCGTGCCATGAGCTGACCTGTATATGCCTGGTCGAAGAAGGAAAAACTTAAACGCTCGAGATGCTCGTACAGCTCGCGTCTCAACCGATATGCGATGTTCTCCGCGAGTGCTTGAAAAGAGTAGCTCCGAGCGAAGGTCAAGAGTCCCTGCGCGATCCCTGCTAGCACGAGGGCTGCCGATGCCGCCAGAACGACATGCTTTTGCTGCCCGGCGATACCTCGATCGATTGCAACCTCTACCAATCGCGGAATGGCAAGCTGCGCTGCTACGCCGAGGAGAAGCGCTACGTAGCCGGAAAGGAGAGTCCACCGGTACGGTCGAAGATAGCTGAGGATGCGCCACAGAACGCTCATAGCCCCTTGGGTATAGCCGACGTGCGACTGAAGCGCAAGTGATCGCTCCACCACATCTGGTGAGCACGAGAGAGATTTCGCTCGTCGCTATTGACCTGCCGCAATGGTGTCCGTAAAATGGGTACGTACAAGGCTTGTCCGTTCGCGGGTGAGAGGGGGCACAGTGGAGCCTGAGGCGCTGGACTACCAGAAGGTCATCGACGATGCGCTGAAGCTGTTGTACTCACAGCACCACCGGCTCATGAACCGGCTCTACCCGGCGGCGGTGCAGCAACTTTCACTCGAGCAGCTTCGCCAGGGCCCGCTGGGCCAGGTCCTGCAGCGTCTCGCGGCGGTTGCCCAGGGCAAGATCTCCGAAAACCGCGAGCGGACACTCGAAGCGATCGAGCTCGTACTCCAGATGCTCTTCTGGGCGCCAGGAGCCGAAGACTACTCCGTTCCCCGCAGCTTTTGGGAGACTGACCTCGGTCGCCTCCTCTCGCTGGCCAAGTTCCGCGCCTACGAGCCGAGCGAGCTGCTCAGCATCGGCAGCGCGGCCCAGCAGCTCGGCGTCACTCGCCCGACGATCTACCGCTGGATGGACGAGCGCAAGCTCGAGTACGTGCGCGACGAGATGTCAGGGCGCACCTTCGTGGTGCGCGAGGATGTGGAACAGCTCCGGCGCCAGCAAGAGTCAGCTTGATCATGGCCTAGCTCTGTAGCTGGGGTCTAGTGGCGCGATAGAGGGACAAGTCGTTTTGCGATCATCAGGGGATATGTCGTTGACGCGGACCGCGACACCGGCTCTCCCCCTCGGTCATCCGCCTCGAGCCTACCAGCTCGCGTCATAGACCTCGGCGAGCGCTCCCGCGATCTCTTCGATGAGGTCGCCCGCAACGAGCCCTAGTGTCCCCTTCTTGGCCACCGCTCGCAGCATCGCCTCGCTACCGATCACCAGCCCGGCGGCCGCAGCTTCCCGTGAACCGAGACCCTGTGACGCTAGCGCGGCGATCAGGCCGGCCAAAACGTCCCCGGTACCCGCCGTGGCAAGCGCCGGGTGAACCTGCGGCGAGACGATCAGCGTACCGTCCGGGCAAGCTACCGTCGCGTGCCCATACTTGAGGACGACATGCTGATTGAAGAGCTGCGCAGCCTCCACCGCTCGTGCCCACGGATCGGCCGTGATCGCGTCGGTCTCGATATTGAGGAGTCGAGCCAGCTCCCCAGGGTGGGGCGTAAGGATGAGGTCGGCCCCAGGGATCTGATTCCACCATTCAGGCTGCGTGGCCAACCAGTTCAAACCGTCAGCGTCGATCACGGCTCTACCCCCGAACCGCTGCGGAAGACCAGGCGCCGCCGGTTGCCCGAAACCGATCGGCCTCGGCGCCCCGCGTAGACCCAGGAGCGCGGCGAGAAACTCGGGCACTGGCGGCTCTTGCCCCAGGCCAGGGCCGATCAGCACAACGTCGTACCGCGGTAGTGCCTCCCGCACGAGCTCAGCCATCCGTACCCCAGCCCCGACTTCGCCGTCAGGGAGAGGCAAGAAGGTCACTTCCGGCAGCGCCGCCGCTATGGGAGAGATCAACGCACGCGTGACGGCGAGCGTCACGAGACCGGCGCCCGCGCGGAGCGCTGCTCCCGCGGCGAGCCGCGGTGCGCCGTAGAACGCCGGCGAGCCGCCCACGATCAACAGCGTCCCCACGGCACGCTTGTGTGTATCCGCCGGCCTCCGAGGTAGCCATTCCCTTACGTCCTCTGGGGTTGCCAGCACGGTCGATCCGGGCTCGGCTGGCGGTGCCGGCAGGCCGATATCGGCCAGTTCGATCACCCCGGTGTGCCGCAGGGCCGGCGGCTTGTACAACCCGATCTTCGGCAGCCCCAGCATCACGGTGAGATCGGCCCGGAACGCTCGCGGATCGGCCTCACCGCTGTCGCAGTCCACGCCTGACGGCGTGTCGACTGCCACGAGCGGGGTACCGCGCCGGGCCCGAGTATCCCGTGCCATGTCGAAGACCTGGGCGACCTCTCCCGGCAGGGACGGCTTCCCGCCGATCCCGAAGACCGCGTCGACGATCAAGTCGGCCGACGCGATCGCAGTGCCGACTTCTGCGGGATCGATCCAGAGCAAGCGCTCCAGCAGCCCACGCTCCGCTGGCAGAGTGCCGGGCTCGCTCCGCCGCCAGGTCCAGACCAGGCAGCGCCAGCCGCGCGCAACGAGATGGCTGGCCGCCACCAGGCCATCGCCGCCGTTGTTACCGGGCCCAACCAGAAACAGCGCTGTACCGGCGTGTTTCGCGCGCTTCGTAATCTGCTCGGCCACGGAAAGCCCTGCAGCCGCCATCAGATCCTCGAGCGACCGCCCGGCCGCGACGGCTGCCTCCTCGGCCCGCCGCACCTCTTCGACGCGGCACAACTTCAACATCGTTCGCTGCTCCTCCTGGAGGGCTCCTGGAATGCGACCACGACCGCGATCGCCTGCGTGCGGGAATGCGTCAGCGAGACGGCCATGTGCCGAAATCCGAGTGATTCGGCACGCTCCCGCGCTCCACCGTGAAGCACCAGGATCGGCTTCCCACGTCGATTCGAGAGCACCTCGATCTCGCGCCATCGAATCCCGCGCACGCCGGTGCCGAGCGCCTTCATCGTCGCTTCCTTGGCCGCGAACCTGGCCGCCAGCTCCGAGACGCGGCCGGCATAACGCGCCCGCTCCTGCTCGGTGTACACCCGTCGCAAGAACCGGTCGCCGAAGCGGTTGAGCGCGCGCGCAATCCGCTCGATCTCGATCACATCGATGCCCACCTCGACTGGGCCGGCCGCCTCCGGGTCCCAGATCGGCTCATACGCCACGGCCGACCCCCACATAGACGAAGCCGAGAGCCCGGACATCGGCTGGCTCGTAGATGTTGCGCCCGTCGAGCAGGATCGGCGTCCGCATCAGTTCCTTGACTCGACTCAGGTCGGCTTGCTTGAACTCGTTCCAGGGTGTGGCGATCAACAGCGCGTCGGCCCCCTCTACCGCCGAATAGGGATCGGGCGCGTAGCGCGCCTCCGGTACCAGCGCCGCAGCGTGCGGCATCGCAACCGGGTCGTAGGCGGTCACCTCTGCTCCACGCTGCACCAGCAAGCGAAGCACGTCGATAGCAGGCGACTCGCGAATGTCGTCCGTATCCTGTTTGAACGATAGTCCCCACAGCGCGATCGGCCTGCCATGGAGAGAGCCGAGAAGATCCTGCAGCTTGCGGACGAAGCGCCGTCGCTGATCCTGGTTGATCTCCAGCACCGTGTGAAGCAACTGCGGGTGACATCCTGCCTCTTCGGCCATGTAGGCGAGTGCCCGGACATCCTTGGGGAAACAGCTTCCGCCGAATCCGATCCCGGCCTCGAGGAAGTGCGGCCCGATCCGCGGATCGTAACCCATCCCCTGTGCCACGACTTTGATATCTGCGCCCAGTTGCTCGCAGATCTGTGCGATCTCGTTGATAAAACTGATGCGCGTGGCCAGAATCGCGTTCGAGGCATACTTGATCATCTCGGCGCTGCGCCGATCGGTGATCAAGATCGGAGCGTTCAGCACGCGGTACAGCTCGGCGACTGTCTCCGCTGCCTCCCGGTCGTCCGCTCCGAGCACGATGCGGCTCGGATGAAAGACATCGTAGACCGCCGATCCTTCGCGCAGGAACTCCGGGTTGCTCACCACCGCGAAGGTCGCCTCAGCCGGTTTGGCTTCTGCGATGAGCTGCGTGACCAGGTCGCCGGACCCGATGGGCATCGTGCTCTTGTTGACGACGATCGTGTAGCCCCGCAGGTTGCGGCCGATCATCTCGGCCGCCGACCGTACCGCCCGCATATCGGCGTCGCCGTCGAACGTCGACGGGGTACCTACGCAGATAAAGACGAACTCCGATGCCGGCACTGCCTCGGCGTAGTCTGTAGTGAACCGCAGGCGACCAGCTTCACGGTTGCGACGGATGAGCTCGTCGAGTCCCGGCTCGTAGATCGGGACGACTCCCCGCTGCAGCTTCGCGACCTTGTCCGTGTCGATGTCCACGCCATAGACCTGGTTGCCGAGGTCAGCGAAGGCAGCGCCGTAAACCAGGCCGACGTACCCCATCCCGATAATGGAAATGACCGCCATGTGCCCCGTGTCCCTCCAGGCCGCACTCCGGTGCGACTACCGGCGTCAGTATACCCGTGTAGCGCGGCGCCAACCCGGCACTAACGCCGGATGGAGAAGCCAGTGTGCTCCCCGCTGGGTGCTTGCCAGGAACACTCGACGCGCTCGACCCATGCGCCCGGCGGTCCCTTCGTCACGGCCCGGCGCAACTCTTCGAGTCGCGAACGCGGGCCCTCAGCGACGAGCTCGACCGATCGGCCATCGGGCCGGTTGCGCACCCACCCGGTCAACCCGAGCCGCTCAGCCTCATCGACAACGAAGAAGCGGAAGCCAACGCCCTGTACTCGCCCGTACACGACGCAGTGCAGCGCGGCTTGCTCCTCACTCGTCAATGTCCCCCACCCCCTCGCCGCTCTTCGAGCCGGCCCTCCGGCGTCGCTGCACCTGGGCAGCTTCCTGATCCGCAGGCCGATAGCGAGCGCGGAATTCCTCGAGCTCGATGACGAAACGTCCCTCTGCGATCGATTGGCGAATCCGTTCCATCTCCCGTTGAATGAATCGCAGGTTATGGATCGTCGCAAGCCGGTAGGCCAGTAACTCGCGCGCCCGAAAGAGGTGATGTAGATAGGCTGCAGTGAACTGCGTGCACGTCAGGCAGTCGCAGGTCTCATCAACTGGCGCGAAGTGAGAGCGGAAACGACTGCTAGTTATGTCTACTCTACCCTCGGGAGTGTAGAGGCCACCGTGGCGGGCCACTCTCGTCGGGTGGACGCAATCGAACAGGTCGACACCGGCGGCCACGGCCAACCACAGATCTTCCGGCGACCCAACTCCCATCAGATAGCGTGGTTTGTCTTCCGGCAGCAGCGGCGCGACCTCTTCCAGGAAAGCCAGCATCACCGGCTTGGGCTCTCCGACGCTGAGGCCGCCGATAGCGCAACCATCTACCGGTAGCCCGGCGACGAAGTCACAGCTCCGGCGCCGCAGGTCGAGATCGAAGCCACCCTGGGTAATGCCGAATACCCAAGGGCGGGAGGGCTCCGCCGTGTCGACCATCGTGCGGAAGTATTCGAGCGCCCGCAGCAGCCACCGATGCGTTCGCTCAGCCGCTTCGCGCTGCCGAGTCAGCTCGCTGCCGTAGCCCACGACGTCATCGAGTGGCATGATGATGTCCGAACCGAAGCCGAGTTGAAGCGCGATCGCCGACTCCGGTGTGAGCTCGTGGAGGCTCCCGTCGATGTGCGAGCGGAAGCGAACCCCGCGCTCGGTAATCTCTCGGAGACCGGCCAAACTGTAGACTTGAAATCCGCCCGAATCAGTGAGGATCGGGTGTGGCCAGGCCATGAACGTATGGAGGCCGCCAGCGGCCTGAATGATCTCGAGGCCGGGTCGCAGCATCAGATGATAGGTGTTCGCGAGAATGATCTCTGAGCCGGTGCTCCGGACTTCGTCCGGCGTCACTGACTTGACAGCGGCCTGTGTACCGACCGGCATGAATGCGGGTGTACGGACATCGCCGCGCCGCGTATGCAACACGCCCGTTCGCGCCCGAGTATGGCTGTCGCGTGCCAGGATAGTGAAATGTTCTGCCGCGTCTTCGTTTGTCATCCCTGCCTCTGCGTCATTCCTCACGTCGACGCCCACCGAACAGTACCCACAGGAGTGCTGAGAATGGTTCCCCGCTGGCTCCAGCGGCGAATTTTCGACTGGCTCTACACGCGCGGAGCCGCGGTCTACGACCCCCTCACCATCCTACTCTTCGCCGGAGAGTGGCGCGAGTGGCAACGCAGTGTTCTGCCATGGCTCCAGGGAGACCGCATCTTGGATCTCGGCTGTGGAACCGGTCAACTGCTTCCCGACCTGGCTAGTCGCGCGGCGCTGGTTGTCGGGTTCGACCGCTCGCCGGCCATGCTGCGCCGCGCTCGTCGGAGGGCGGAGTGCTGCCGGGTAGACCTGGTGCGTGGCGACGCCCGCGCGCTCCCCTTTCGGCCGGCGGCCTTCACCACCGTCGTGAGTACCTTCCCATCCGAGTACATCCTCGACCACGAGACGCAGGCGGAGATCGCGCGCGTCCTGGAGCCGGGTGGCCGGCTCGTCGTCGTGGTCAGCGGAACGATGTGTCGATGGGAATGGTGGCAGTTGCCACTGCGGCTCGCCGTGCGACTCTTCTACGGGTCTGCAAACCAGGCTGAACGGCATTCCAGGAAAGCGCTCACGAGCGACGTGCTTCCCGGCGAGTGGCAGCTCCAGCCGTGCCAGCGCGGCAGTGCTTTGGTCTGGGTGGCGACGCGCCGCGAGTCAGTCCCCGCAGCGAGCTAATCACCGCTGGTGTGTCAGCTCCTCGGCGGGGCGGTCTCGTCGAGCACAGCCCCGAAGGATGCCAGATCAGCCAGCGGATCCGCCTTGGTCGGAGTGTTGCTCACCGGCTGACTGGTATTCGCCTCTGGCGGCGCAGGATCCTCGGGCGTGCGATCGACCGTGACGATCGGCACCGCTGGATTCGCCGGAGCCGTAGCGGGTGCAGGGGCCTGATCCGCCTTCGGCTCGGCCACGGCCGAACGGGTCGTCGTCTGAGCCTCAGCGAGTACCGTCCGGGTCGTCTCGCCGACCTCCCGGGCCGTACCCTTCACCTCGGTCGCGGTTGTCTCGACCTCCCGGATCGTCTCTTCGAACTCGCTGGTCAGCTCACGCGTCGCAGCGCGGAAGTCGCGAATGCTGCGCCCGATGGCCGCGCCGATCTCTGGCAGCTTACCCGGCCCGAAGATGATCAGGGCGATAACCAGGATCACCGCCAGTTCCATCGGGCCCATGCCGAAGAAGTTCATGCTCTGCTCCTCGATCACGCCGGGGCCCAGCCGCCTGTAACGCAGGAGCCCTCCGTAAACGGTAGTATACCAGTCGGTCGTCGCGAGGCAGAGACGACGAAGACCGAGGTAGTACTTGGTGTCGAGCCAGCGTGTTCTGATCGATGGACGGCTGCTCGCCTATCGACGTGGCGGCATCCAGCGTTACGTGCTGGGGCTGGCCCGGGCATTTGCGCGTCTGGAGCCGGAGCTCGACATCCGCTTAGTCCAGAACCGGCCCTTCGTGTCTCCCCTCCCGGTCGTCCGGGTGTTTACTCCCGTACACCACCGGTGGGAACGCCGCCTCCTCGGAGCAGAGCTGGCGCTGCGCCGGCCGGCCCTGGTCCACAGCCCAGACTTCATTCCTCCGCGATTACCTCGGAGCGTGCGGGCGGTTGTGACCGTGCACGATCTGGCTTTCCTGGACCACCCGGAACTCCTGGCAACTGAAGGCGAGCGGTACTACGGCCAGCTTAGGCATGCTCTCGCCGATGCTGACCGCATCATCGCGGTGTCCCGCTGGACAGCGCAGCGCATCCAGCACCACTTCCCTTCTCTCTCGCCTCGCGTCCGCGTCATACACAACGGCGTAGACGATGCCTTCTTCCTGCAGCCGTCGGAGGATCCCTGGCAAACGATCGCACGGGCGACCAGCCCGGACCAGTGCGCGCGACTGCGGGACCGGCGCTTCGTGCTCGCGGTCGGAACGGTCGAACCTCGCAAACGATACGGCCTCCTCCTGGAGGCCATGGGCCACCTTTGGGACCGATACCGGGACGGCGCTCCGATGCTCGTTATCGCCGGCCAACCGGGATGGCGACACGCTGAGTTGACTTATCGGATCGAGGCAGCAGTCGCTGCCTGCCAGGCTCTCTGGTACACGGATGCCGACGACCGGCTCCTCCGCGCGCTCTACTCCACAGCGACGCTGCTAGTGGTACCCTCGCTGGACGAGGGCTTCGGTCTCCCGGCGGCCGAGGCGATGGCGTGCGGACTGCCGGTGCTGGCCGCGAACCGTGGCGCGCTCCCTGAAATCGTGGGGGAAGCTGGCCACCTGGTCGAGTCGGATTGTCCGGACGACTGGGCCGAGGAGATCATGCGATTGCTGAATGACGACAAAATGCGCACCATCCTCGCGGAGCGCGGACGTAGCCGGGCTCAGCGGTTCCGCTGGGAAGAGACGGCACGGCAGACCCTCATGCTCTATCGGGAGCTACTCGATCGATGAGCCAGGAGATCACTCTGATTGCCGGGCTCGGCAACCCAGGGGCTCGCTACGCCCGCACACGACACAATGCCGGCTTCATGGTCGTAGACGTTCTGGCCCGCCGGCTCGGCGTGCAGCAGTGGCACGAGCGATTCGATGCCCAGCTCGCCACCTGCGATGAGGCTGGCAGGCGCCTCATTTTGCTCAAGCCTATGACCTATATGAACCTTAGTGGCCGCTCAGTACAGCAGGCCCTGAGCTGGTATCGTGTGCCTCTCGACCGGTTGCTCGTCGTCTACGACGATGTAGACCTGCCGTTCGGCACCATTCGGATCAGGCTCGGAGGAAGCAGCGGCGGCCACCACGGGGTCGAATCCATCATCGTCGCGCTCGGCAGTGACCGCTTCGCGCGGCTGCGGGTCGGTATCGGTCGCCCGCGCGACGGTCGAGATGTCACCGCCTACGTGTTGACCCGCTTCACCCCGGAGGAGGAGGAGAGGCTCCCGGGTATCATCGAGCGAGCGGCGGAAGCGGCACTGACCTGGAGCCGGGAGGGAATCGTCAAGGCCATGAACCTCTTCAACCGCGCGGACGGTGGCGGGTCGAGGGCGCTGCAGCGCTAGTTCAGGCCAGAGAGCGGGGTCACAGAGCTAGGTAACGTCGTGTTACGCGGGAGAGGGGAAGTCGCCGTGAGCCGAATCCAGCGAGTTGCGGTCGTCGGTGCCGGAACGATGGGCCGGAGCATCGCCCAGGTGGTGGCGCAGGCCGGGCTCGTGGTTACGCTGATCGACCGCGAGTCAGAGATCGTGCGTTCGGCGCTGGAGCGGATCCGCGCGCAGCTCGAACGGGCCGTCGAGCGTGGGCGGCTGGATGCTGAGCAGGCGAGTGTCGCGCTCAGCCTGATCGCCGTGGACACCAGCGTAGAAGCAGCCAGCGATGCCGACCTCGTGATCGAAGCCGTGCCGGAAGTAGTCGATCTCAAACGAGATGTCTTCCGCCGTCTGGACCAGTATTGTGCGCCGGAGGCACTACTAGCCTCGAACACGTCTTCGATCTCGATCACGCTCCTAGGGGCGGCCACCGGCCGCCCAGAGCGGGTGCTGGGACTTCACTTCTTCAACCCCGTGCCGGTTATGAAGCTCGTTGAGGTAGTACGGGGCCTGCGGACGTCCGACGAGACGATCGAGACAGCCGTGGAGTTCGCTCTGAGACTCGACAAGACTCCGGTTGTGGTCAGGGACTCGCCGGGCTTCGTGTCCAACCGCGTGCTGATGCCGATGATCAACGAGGCCATCGATGCCTTGATGGAGGGAGTCGCCTCGGCTGAAGAGATCGATACCGTGATGCGACTCGGGGCTAATCACCCCATGGGGCCACTAGAGCTGGCCGACTTGATCGGCCTCGATGTCGTGCTTCAGATTCTGGACGTGCTGCACCATGATTTCGGCGATCCGCGGTATCGTCCCTCCCCGCTGCTGCGGCAAATGGTCGCGGCTGGCAAACTTGGAAGAAAGAGCGGGGAGGGCTTCTATCGCTACGAGGAGTAATATCCCCAGGGAGTGGAGGATTCAGGTATGCGCGAGGAGCACGTTGACGACGAGCAGCGCCCTGAAGGCCGGGGCTATCTCATGCTCCTGGTCGGGGACGAGCGACGCACGTCGGACGCGGCGCTCGGGATTGCTCTGCGGGGCGCCGGCCACAGCCTGCGCATCCACATCATCCAGTTCCTCAAGACCGGTCGGGAGCGCGGTGAGGTCGCGGCCGTCTCCTTCCTTACCGGGGTATCGCTGTCCCAGTACGGCTTGATCGACGTGGGTACTCGGGCCGAGGACATTCCCGGGCCCGGTATCGCCCCGGAGCGGCTCGAATTCGCCTTACGCGAAGCGCGACGGCACATCGCGCAGCGTGTCACCAACATCTTGATCCTCGACGGACTACTGACCCTCGTCGATGAGGGCATGGTGCCCGATCGGACCGTACTCGAGCTGGTCGAGAGCGCGGCTCCCTGGACAGATATCGTCGTGACCGGTCGTGCCGCGACGCCGGCTCTGGAAGACGCGGCCGATACGGTCACCGTGATGCAGACGGTCAAATCGCGGGAGGCCGAGCCGCACCAGCTCCGCCGCGGGTTGCACTATTGATGCTCGTGCCACTCGTGCCGCTGAGCGAAGGGCGAACCGATGGCGAAGCAGGCGACACCCGCGACCCGGCGAGCAGCGCGGTCCCGCCCTATCCGCGTGCTCATCGCCAAGCCGGGTCTGGATGGACATGATCGGGGCGCGAGGGTACTCGCCCGCGCGCTTCGCGATGCTGGGATGGAGGTCATCTATACCGGGCTCTTCCAGACACCGGAGATGATCGCGCGGGCTGCCGCCGACGAGGACGTCGACGTCGTCGGGCTGAGCATCTTGTCAGGCGCGCACAACCAGCTCTTTCCCGAGATCATGGGACAGCTCCGTCGCGCCGGGCTGGATGACGTGCTCGTCATCGCGGGCGGCATCATCCCCAAGGACGACGTCCCCCACCTGAAAGCGCTCGGCATCGCAGCCATCTTCGGTCCGGGCACCCCACTGCAGGAGATCGTGCGCTTTATCCGAGAGCACGCGCCCACCCGGGAGAGTGAGGAGTGAGCGACCTTCTCGAGCGCTTCCGGGCTGGGGAACGCAGGGCGCTGGCCCGCTTGCTGTCCCACGTCGAGAACCGAACCCCGTTCGGTATCCAGGCTGAGCGGGAACTGTATCCGCTCACCGGGAGAGCGCACCTGATCGGCATTACCGGGCCGCCAGGCGCCGGGAAGAGCACCCTCGTGGCAGGTCTGATCCGCGAGGCACGCCGCCAGAGCCTCACCGCCGCCGTGCTCGCCGTCGACCCCACCAGCCCGGTTACCGGTGGAGCGGTGATGGGAGATCGCATCCGGATGCTCGACGTGCAATCCGATGAGGGAGTATTCATCCGCAGCGTCACCGGACGCGGCCGCGGTGGGGGATTGGCCCCCGCGCTGTGTGCCATGGCTCACGTGCTCGACGCCTTCGGGTTCGATCTGGTCCTGCTTGAGACCGTGGGCGCTGGGCAGGACGACGTGGACATCGCTCGCCTCGCCGATACCACCGTGCTCGTCCTGGTACCTGGCCTGGGTGACGGCGTGCAGTCGCTGAAGGCCGGGACGCTCGAGGTCGCGGACATCTTCGTCGTGAACAAGGCGGATCTGCCCGGAGCGAACCAGGTCGTGCGCGACCTGCGGGTGATGCAGCGGCTCATGGTCGGTGCGGCTGAGCAGGCACCGATTCTGTCCACCGTCGCCACGACTGGCGAGGGTATCGACCAGGTGTTGCGCGCGATCCTGGAGCATCGCCGCCAGCTCGAGATCCACGGTCAGCTCACCGAGCGCACCCAGCGCCGGCTCCTCGCTGAGGCGCGTTATCTCGCGCTGGAGGCGCTCGCAGACCAGCTCGACGAAGTTCTCGAAACGCTGCCGGCTGAAGATCGCGCGTCGCTCGAAACCCGGCAGCTCGACCCGCGCACGCTCGCCATGCGGCTGATCGAGCGTTTACGACTCAGCTTCCCCGCGAGTCGCTCCTGACTCCCGCCTGCACCCGGCCGCGCGCCCTGGCCGCGACGTTGGCGACACGCGCTGCCGCGATGCCGGCTCCTACGCCATTGTCGATGTTGACCACGGCGAGACCTGGCGCGCATGTCTGCAGCATGCTCAGCAGCGCGGCCTCGCCACGCCCCCCGACGCCGTACCCTACGGGCGTCGGCAAGCCGATCACCGGCAGCGGCACTAGCCCGGAGACGACAGACGGTAGCACGCCGTCCATCCCAGCCGCCACGATGAGCACGTCTGCCTCCCAGTCGAGCAACTCGCGCAGGGGAACCACCAGGCGATGCAGTCCAGCGACTCCCACATCCTGGTAGAGCCGGACGCTACACCCCATCTCCTCGGCGACCAGCCGCGCCTCGTCTGCTGCTGGAAAATCGGACGCGCCCGCGGTCAAGACTCCTACGCGACCGCCGCTGTGCGGGCGCTGGTATTCTGGGCCACTGATGACCGCCGTCCGGCCTCCTGGGTTATGTCGCCATACGGCGCTCGGGAAGGCCGCCTGAAGGTGCCGTCGCTGCGACTCCGCCAAGCGGCTGACGATCACCCGGCCGGTCTCAGCAAGCATCAATCGCACACTCTCCTCGAGCTGCTCCATCGACTTCCCCTCGGCCAGGACGATCTCCGGCGTGCCGGTCCGTACCTCGCGCTCCGGGTCCAGCCACAAGCCCGGGTTTTCGACGTAGCCCTGGTGAACCCCGGCGAGAGCAGCTCGCAATGCGGCGAAGATGTCCCGCTCAGTCGTCACCACCAGCCTCCGCCCGCTCTGGCGTCAACACTGGCGCAATCAGTCGATTGAGCTCGGCAGGTGGCGTGCCCGCATCCCGGCGCAGCAGCGCAAAGAACTCGACGTTTCCCTCAGCTCCGGTGATAGGTGACCGCGTCAATGCTTCGGGCGTAAAGCCGAGCTCGATCGCGCTCGTGAGCACCGCCTCCAGGACCTCGCGATGAACTGCCGGGTCGCGCACGATTCCGCCCTTGCCCACTCGCCCCCGCCCAGCCTCGAACTGCGGCTTGATCAAAGCAACGACCTTGCCACCCGGTCGCAGAACGCGGCGCGCGGCCGGGAGCACGAGCCGCAGCGAGATGAACGATACATCAATCGTCACCAGATCGATCGGCTCAGGCAGTACCTGTAGGTAGCGGACGTTCGTCCGCTCCATCACCACCACCCGAGGATCCTGACGAAGCCGGTAGTCGAGCTGACCGTAGCCAACATCGATCGCGTAGACCCGGCTCGCTCCCCGCTGGAGCAGTGCATCGGTGAAACCACCCGTCGACGCCCCGAAGTCGGCACAGACGAGCCCCTCGACGTCCACCCCGAACACTGCCAGTGCATGGTCGAGCTTCTCCCCACCGCGACTGACGAAGCGAGGCGGACGAGTTACGGTGAGCTC
This sequence comes from Thermalbibacter longus, assembly GCF_023806485.1. Classification (GTDB taxonomy): domain Bacteria; phylum Chloroflexota; class Chloroflexia; order Thermomicrobiales; family Thermomicrobiaceae; genus Thermalbibacter; species Thermalbibacter longus. Next base: position 46,675 of record NZ_JAMSLR010000014.1, on the reverse strand, counting down.
CGACTCGGCCGGGACCAGCATTCCTGGCTTGTCGATCCGCCTGTCCCCGAGCGACACGCGCCCGGCCATGATCAGAGCGCGCGCCTGGCTGCGTGATTCGGTCACCCCTTGTTGGACCAGCCGCTCATCTGCACGGATTCGGTTCGTCACCGCAAACCACCGCCACCACGCTCTTCCAGCCGGCGCTCGAACCGCGACATCTGGAGGTGACACAGTGCCACGGCCAACGCATCGGCAGCATCGTCCGGTTGGGGCACGACCGGCAGGTCGAGCAGCAGGCGAACCATCTCCTGCATCTGTGCCTTCGTCGCCCGGCCGTAGCCGGCCACGGCGTGCTTCACTTCCGCCGGCTTGTACTCGACCACTGGGATCCCTCGCTGGGCCGAGACCAGGAGAACGACACCACGGGCCTGGCCGACTGCGAGCGCGGTCGTCACGTTGCGAGCGAAGAAGAGCTGCTCGATGGCGACCGCGGCCGGGCAATAGCGCTGGAAGAGCTGATCGAGCTCCCGGTAGAGCTGCAGCAGCCGTTCAGCCATCGGGCGATCGGGCTGCGTTGCGACCACGCCGTAGGCGAGCGGCCGCGGAGGCTCGCAGTCCTCGATAACCCCATAACCGAGCAATGCTGTCCCCGGATCGACACCGATGACCGTTCCCATGAGCCCCTGCCAACGCTACACATTGACGCAGATATGCCGTTTCTGGTACTCAGACAGCTTCGATCTGCCGTTTCGTACCCCGAGCTTGAAATGGTAGCAAAATCAGGCTATACTGATCCTGGGGAGTGACAAGGCGGGCATGAAGCCAAATTGCTGGAAAAATCGAGTTCAGCCGCTCGCTGAGAGGTTTTCTCCGCATGTCCTGATCGCCCTGCGTTGCTAATCGCAGGGCGATTTCTTTGCGTCGCGCGGGTGCGGGGTAGGGCGTCTGGAAGGTTGGGGTGATCTCCGATGGATTCCATGGACTCGAGCCTGATTCAGCGCGGCCGGGATCGCGGTTACCTGCATGCCGATGAGGTTATGGCGGCATTTCCCCACGCAGAGGACGACATCGCTTCGCTGGACGAGTTCTACCTGACGCTCGAAGAGCAGGGAATCGAGATCCGCGACGAGGAAGAGTCCGACGAGCACCCTGTACCGGAAACCCCTCCGTCTCTCCTCGGTCGCCGCCTGGGGAGCCATGCCCATCGCGTCGAAGCGGATGACGCGCTCTCCGGTGTGAGCGACACCGTGCGACTGTATTTGCAGGAGATCGGCGAGACGGCCCTGCTCACCTCTCAGGAAGAGGTCTGGCTTGCCAAGCGTATGGAGCGCGGCAAGGCCGCGGAGCAACGACTCCGCAACGGCGAGTATGCGAGCGAAGAGGAGCGGCTCGAGCTCCTGGCCGACAAGGAAGACGGTGAGCGGGCACGCGCCCATCTCATCCAGGCCAACCTGCGCCTGGTGGTGAGCGTCGCGAAGAAATACGTCGGTCGAGGGCTCTCCTTCCTGGACCTCATACAGGAAGGCAACATCGGCCTGATGAAGGCGACCGACAAGTTCGACTACAAGCGGGGCTACAAGTTCTCGACCTACGCCACCTGGTGGATCCGCCAGGCGATTACCCGTGCCATCTCCGACCAGAGCCGGACGATACGCTTGCCCGTCCATGTCGGCGAGACGATCAACCGCGTCAAGAAGATGAGCCACCGGCTGCAGCAGATCCTCGAGCGGGAACCGACCCAACTCGAAGTCGCCCGCGCGCTCGATCTCCCCGAAGAGAAAGTGCGGCATGTCCTGGAGGCGGCCCGCCTCCCGGTATCGCTCGAGACGCCGGTCGGGCAAGACGGCGACGCCTTCCTGGGTGACTTCATCGAAGACGAGTCGATGCCGGCGCCGCTCGAGCTCGCTTCCCAGCAACTGCTCCGCAACCAGATCGAGGAGGCATTGAGCCGCCTGAGCGACCGGGAGCGACGGATCATCGTGCTCCGTTTCGGGCTGGAGGACGGCCAGTTCCGCACGCTCGAAGAAGTGGGCCGCGAGTTCGGCATTACCCGGGAGCGCATCCGGCAGATCGAGGCGAAGGCCCTGCGCAAGTTGCGCCACCCGAGCTGCAGCCGCGTGCTGCGCGGCTACCTGGACTAGGTGATCTCGACTCCTCCAGCATCGTAGACGGCTCGCGTCATGGCAGAGCCGATGCCGTTGCTGCCTTGGTCTAGCCCTCTTCTCTTGCCGCCTACTCCTCGTAGCGGCTGAAGACCAGCGCGGTGTTGTGGCCCCCGAAGCCGAATGCATTGCTGATCACGTGGCGCAGCCGCGCCGGCCGGGGCCCCTCCGCCACGTAATCGAGATCGCACGCGGGGTCAGGCTCACGCAGGTGCCAGGTCGGCGGAATAACCTGATGCTGCAGGGCGAGGATCGAGTAGACGGCCTCGACCGCGCCGGCTGCCCCCAGCAAGTGCCCGGTCAGCGACTTCGTCGAGCTAACCGGCGGGACGCGATGCCCGGCGAAAGCGGCCTTGATTGCGGCAGTCTCTGCCGCGTCGTTCAGCGGCGTCGACGTGCCGTGTGCGTTGATGTAGTCGATATCGCTGGGCGTGAGTCCGGCGTCCTCGATCGCCAGCGCCATGCAGCGGGCCGCCCCCTCGCCGCCGGCACAGGGCTGCACGATGTGATACGCATCGGCGGTCGAGCCATAGCCGCTGAGCTCCGCCAGGATCGGCGCGCCGCGCGCCAACGCGTGTTCCAGGCGCTCGAGCACCAGGACGGCCGCGCCTTCCGCGATAACGAACCCATCGCGCGTCTTGTCGAACGGGCGGCTGGCCGTGCGCGGCTCGTCGTTCCGCGTCGACAGCGCCTGGAGAGCGCAGAAGCCGGCAATGGCTCCCCTGGTGATAGCTGCCTCGCTCGCGCCGGCGAGGACGACGTCGACCTGCCCTCTCCGGATCATCTCAGCGGCTTCACCGATGGCATTGGCGCCGGAGGCGCAGGCCGACAGCGTCGAGAAATTCGGGCCGCGGGCTCCGGACACGATCGACACGTAGCCAGCGGCCATGTCCGGCAAGAACATCGGGATCAAAAAGGGACTGACGCGCGACGGCCCGCGCGCCTGGAGCACTCCGAACTCTCGCTCGATCGTCTCCATCCCGCCGAGCGCGCTGCCGATCAGCACCCCCGTCCGGTCGGCTAGCCTATCCGTGATCTCCAGCCCGGCCTGGTAGAGCGCTTGTTTGGCAGCGGCGACTGCGAACTGGATGAAGCGGTCGGTGCGACGCGCCTCCTTAGCTCCGACCCATGGCACCGGGTCGAAGTCCCGCACCTCTCCGGCGATCTGGCTCGGCAGGTCGCTGGCTTCGACCCGGGTCACCACGTCTGTCCCGGATCGCCCCTCGATAAGAGCCTGCCAGACGGTCTCCAGGTCGTTGCCGATCGGGCAGACGATGCCCATGCCAGTCACGACGACCCGCACTCGCTCGGCTTGTCGTTCACGATTGCGCAAGGCCACGAACTGCCTCCCAGTTCAGCGAGCGCGGGGGTTCTTCACCTCTCAACGCCGCGATCAGATTTTCGGCTGCGAGGCGGGACATCTGAGCGCGCGTCGCCTCGCTCGCGCTGGCGATATGCGGTGTAACGAGGACGTTCGGCAGGCGGAGCAGACGGTGATCGGCCGGCAGCGGTTCCGGATCCGTCACGTCCAGCCCAGCCGCCCAAATCGTGCCGCTCTCGAGCGCGTCTGCGAGCGCCTCGGTGTCGACGACTCCGCCCCGAGCAGTGTTGATCAGGATCGCCGAGCGCTTCATCGATCGGAGCTGCTCGGCACCGATCAACTTGCGCGTCTCCCTCGTCAGGGGAACGTGTAGCGTGACGATGTCGCTCTCCCGCAGGAGTTGGTCCAAGCTTGCAAACCGGGCCCCCAGATCCTCTTCGATCTCCGGCCGGCGCTGCTGATCCGAGTAGAGGATCTTCATGTTGAAGCCGCGGGCGCGGCGAGCAACCGCCTGGCCGATCCGCCCCATCCCCACGACCCCCAGGGTCGCTCCATGCACGTCCTGACCGAGGAACCCCATCGGCTCCCAGGTTCGCCACTCTCCACGCAGCACCGAGTCAGCGGCCGGCTTGACCTTACGGGCCACCGCCAGGATCAAGGCAAAAGCGAAGTCCGCTGTCGTCTCGGTGAGCACATCGGGCGTAATACAAACCACGACTCCGCGCGCCGTGGCAGCCTCGACATCGATGTTATCGTATCCCACTGCCATGTTGCTGACTGCCCGCACCGACGGCAAGGCATCGAGCAACTCTCCGTCTATGCGCTCCGTGAGGAGAGTGAGCAGCCCATCAGCGCCAGCCGCAAACTCGATCAACTGCTCACGGCTCGGTGGGCAGGGCTCCGGCCATACTACGACGTCGCCTTCACGCCGGAGCAGTTCGAGTCCTGCCTCGGGTATCCCCCTCGTGACAGCGACGCGCATCGCCCCTCCCTTCATCATGAGGGATTCTAGAGGCCACCTCGATTCTGAACAATGCTAACAGATCGAGTCGGCCAGGTACGTTATGTTAAGCATAAGACCCAATGCCGCGCTACCGCCCGGCGCGAGCTCCCGTCCACCGTGGTCTCCGGTCGTCCACCGAGTTCTGTGTCTGACAGTCACCGTTTCGGCGGGTGGCCGGTATACTCGCCCCATGACGCGAGAGGCCACACACCAGCGCAGGACCGCGCGCAAGCGATCGCCGGCGGCCGAGCACCAGCCGCTGGCTGAGTTCGTGCCTTCCCGGCGCCAGTACCTCGAGCTCAAGAGCCAGTACCCCAACGCTATTCTCCTCTACCGGCTAGGCGACTTCTACGAGGCCTTCGACGACGACGCCCGCGTCGTCGCCGGAGACGCCCGCATCACGCTCACCTCGCGCAGCTTCGGCCGCAACGGTCGTGTGCCGATGGCGGGCATCCCGCACCATGCGCTGAATCACTACCTCGCCCGTCTGCTCGCGGCGGGACATACCGTTGCCATCGCTGAACAAGTCAGCGAGCCGGGGCGCGGCCTCGTCGAACGGGCCGTCACTCGCGTGTTGACGCCTGGAACCGTCGCCGAGCCCGCACTCCTGCCAGTGGGAGAGAACCGTTACCTCGCTGCCGTCTGTCCGCGCGGAGAGCGGCTGGGTCTGGCCTGGGTGGACGTCAGCACCGGTGAGTTCGCCGTGATCGAGTTCGAGGGCCACGAGGCACAAGTGCTGTTGGCCGAAGAGCTTGCACGCCTCGATCCCGCTGAGTGCCTCATACCGGATAACCTGCAGTCGCCCCTACCGTTGCGCGGCCACGTCACCCGGCTGGAACACTGGCACTTCGACCCCGAGCGCGCCCGCGGTGGGTTGATGGAACACTTCCGCGTCCGCTCGTTGGCAGCCTATGGCTGCGACGAGAAGCCTGCGGCGATCGGTGCGGCCGGCGCAGTTCTCGCCTACCTGAACAGGACGAACACGGCGCTGTTGCCGCTCCTCACCGGCTTGCGCACTGAGTCGACCGGCAGCTCTGTAGGACTCGATGCCGCGACCCGTCGCAACCTGGAGCTCACGCGCAGCTTCGGCACCGGCGGCAGTCGAGGCAGCCTGCTCGGCGTGCTCGGCGAGCCGCGTACCGCGATGGGCTCGCGGGCGCTTCGCCGGCTGGTGAACAGGCCGCTCCGGGATCTCCCCGAGCTGCGGCGCCGGCAGGCCATCGTTGCGGCCCTGGTGGACGATGGCGGCCTGCGCGGTCACCTCGCGCGCCAGCTCGTGGCTACCGGAGACCTCGAGCGACTGACCGGCCGGATCACCCAAGGGCTGGCCGGAGTTCGCGACTTCCTGACCCTCAGGACGTCGCTACAGGCGGTCGAGGCGATCGCCGAACACCTGCTCGCCAGCTCGCCCGCACTCCGCCGGCTGGGCGAACAGATCGATCTCTGCCTCGATCTCCAGGAACTGCTCGACGTCGCGGTGGTCGAAGACGCCGAAGGCGCGCGCATTCGCCCCGGCTTCAGCCCGGCTCTGGATGCGGCCATCGCTGAGATACGCGAGACGCGCCGATGGCTCGCGAGTCTCGAGCGCCGGGAACGCGAGCGGACTGGAATCCGGTCGCTCAAAGTCGGTTACAACAAGGTGTTCGGCTACTATATCGAAGTCACGCGGCCCAACCTGTCGCTCGTACCAACGGACTACATCCGCAAGCAGACGGTCGCGACCGGCGAGCGCTATGTCACGACGGCCTTGAAAGAGGCAGAGGCACGGATTCTGGCTGCTGAGGAGGAGATTGCGGCCCTGGAGCGCGAGGCCCTGGGTCGGCTCAGCGGCGTAGTCACGGCCCACGCCGCGCGGCTGCTCCGGACTGCCAGCCAGATCGCCTTTCTGGACGCGCTGCTCGCGCTCGCCGAGGTCGCCGGCCGCGGCGGTTGGATCGCGCCAGTTCTGGACGACAGCGAGGTCCTGCATATCGTGGCCGGGCGCCACCCAGTCGTGGAGACAAGCCTGGCTAGCGAGCCGTTCACCCCGAACGATTGCCACATCGGCGGCGATGGGCCGCGCGTGCTGGTGGTTACCGGGCCGAACATGGGCGGGAAGAGCACGTACTTGCGCCAGATAGCCCTGATCGTCCTCCTCGCTCAGATCGGCTCGTTCGTGCCCGCCGCTGAGGCTCGCATCGGCCTGGTGGATCGCGTCTTCTGCCGTGTCGGCGCTCAGGATGACCTCGCCGGTGGACAGAGCACCTTCATGGTCGAGATGGTCGAAACCGCCACGATCCTGCATCAGGCAACCCGCCGCAGTCTAGTGATTCTCGACGAGGTCGGACGCGGTACGAGCACGCACGATGGGATGGCGATAGCCCGTGCCGTGCTCGAAGACATCCATGATCGACTCGGCGCGAGGACGCTCTTCGCCACGCACTTCCTGGAGCTCGCCGCGCTCGAAGCGGAGCTCGAACGTGTGGCCAACGTCCACGTCGCCGCGCTGGAGCGAGACGGCCGTGTGGTCTTCCTCTACAAGGTTCGACCAGGGCCAGCGAACCGCGCGTACGGAATCCAAGTCGCGCGCCTCGCCGGACTGCCGCCCTGGGTAGCCGAGCGCGCAGAGACATTGCTGGCCGAGTTGACCTCAGGTCAGTCGACATACCAGCTCGTCACGCGAGAGGAGCCACTGGCTGCTAGTCAAACTGCTGGCGGGAACGAGGACGTGGCGTGCCAGCTTGCGCTCACTGGTTTCCAACCGGTCTCGAGCGCTTGCCAGCGCCTGGCACGAGAGCTGTGCGCGCTCGACCTGAACAGCATGACTCCCCGCGAGGCGCTGGACTGGCTCTACGAGCAACAGGCCCGGCTCCGCGCAATGACGAGGTAGGAAGAGACACGGCGAAGGGGCCGCTCCATCAGGGGAGATGGCCGGCATGACGGGCAACAACCACCGAACTCGACAGCCGATCCGGGTGCTGCCGCCTGCGCTCGCCGCGCGCATCGCCGCCGGTGAGGTGATCGCGCGTCCGGTCTCGGTGGTCAAGGAGCTCATCGAGAACGCGCTCGACGCCGGAGCACGCCAGGTTCAGGTCGAAGTGCGCGGAGGCGGCCTCGCTCTCATCCGCGTCAGCGATGACGGAGTCGGCATCCCGCCGCAGGAGCTGCCGCTTGCCTGCCAGCGACATGCCACCAGCAAGCTGCTCGGCGACGACCTGGCCCAGATCCGAACGCTCGGCTTCCGCGGCGAAGCATTGCCCAGCATTGCCGCAGTGGCCGAACTCACGATGGTCAGCGCCGCGGACGACAGCGGTATCGGTCGGCGACTAACGCTACACGACAGCACGATCGTCGTCGACGAGCCGGCCCCGCGACCGCGCGGTACCACGGTGACCGTGCGCCGCCTGTTCCAAAACGTGCCGGCGCGGCTGGCGGCAGCCGGGCGTCCCCAGGCCGAGGTAGCCTTGATCAGCCAGACCGTCCGCCGGCTGGCCCTGGCCGCGCCACACGCCCGGATGACGCTGAAGGTCGACGAGCGACAGGTGCTGCAGACGAGCGGCTCTGGCGATCGGGCGACGGCTCTGATCGAACTGTATGGGCCACCGCTGGCAGGGCGACTGCGACCTCTCGGCCCGATCGAGGTCGCTGGAGCGAGTATCTCAGGGCTGATTTCGGACCCGGAGGTCACTCGACCGGCCCGAGACCAGGTTCACATCATCGTTAACGGCCGCTGGGCGCAGCCGCGCGGCCTGCTCGCGACGCTCGAAGCCGCTTACCGCCCGCTACTGCCGCGTGGCCGTCACCCGCTGCTGATACTGGTGATCGAGACCGAGCCCGACCAGGTCGACGTCAATATCCACCCATCGAAGCTCGAGGTGCGACTGCTGGAAGAGCAGGCGATTGCACGGGCGGTCGGAGAGCTGATCCGAACCGTACTCGGGAGAGAACCGCGATCCCTCCGGCTAGCGCCGCGAGTCGACTTCGACCCGCTCACCACCACGGTCTTGGTAGCCGAGGAGCCCGACGCTTATGACGCTGACGGCCCGATCGTGACCCCCAACCTGCCGCCGCTTCGGTTGATCGGACAGGTGCAGGCGCGGCTCGTGCTGATGGAGGGCCCGGACGGCCTTTACCTGATCGATCAGCATCGCGCGCACGAGCGCATCCTCTACGAGCGCCTGAAGGCCCTGCACGGAGCCGATGTCGAGGAGCCGTTCGTTCTCGCGGACCCCTTATTGATCGAGCTGCGGCCGGCCCAGGCGGCGCGTTTCAGCAAGAGGCTCGATGAGCTGGCCGCGCTCGGCTTCCGCTGCGAGGTCTTCGGCCCGCACACATTCCTCATGCGCGCGGCCCCTCTGCTGCCCGGCGTGCTTCCTGGCCCGTGCGGCGACGGGCTGGCCGCGCTGGGTCAGCCGGACGAGCTCTTGAAGGCACTGTTGACGCTCGTTGACGAGGAAGCCTACGGCGAGACCTGGAGGGAGCGCCTCTGGGTAGAGGTTGCCTGCCGCACTGCGGTACGGCGCGGCCGGCCCCTCGAGCGGCCGGCGATGAGGGCACTGGTCGAGGCGCTCGGCCACACTGCGGCTCCGGCGGTCTGCCCGCACGGCTCGCAGCTGCTCCTGCGCGTCGGCGAGGAGCTGATCGCGCGCACCTTCGGCTGGTAGCTTCGACGCGATCGGAGCGGCGGAGACCCTTGGCTTCGCACACACTCGACTCCTATACGCGAATGATCAGTGAGGACGAGGGTGAGGGCCAATGGCGCCTGACGCTCTATGACTACTGGGACATACCCGAAGAGGAGGATGTCGACTAGGCGAGCCTTCGTAGGGATGAGAAATGCCAGGTAACGATTACACGTTACCTGGCTCGCTTCGCTCCCCGAGCAGGATTCGAACCTGCAACCTTGCGGTTAACAGCCGCCTGCTCTACCGTTGAGCTATCGGGGACCGTATCCGCTTGTCGCCCGTAGATTCTGCCACATGGCAGGCGAACCCGTCAAGCGCTGCACCGGCTGCGCGCGTTCCCACACTTGGAGCTAGCACTTTCGGTTTAGTCGTCGATCGAGCATCGCTGGGTGCCAGGGCCCTGGCAGATACCACACCCGGACATGAATCTCCAGTGAAGGAGGCCTGCGCAGGACTGCGGGGTGAAATCGTGTTCACCCCGCACACAACGGCGACGAGAGAGCAGTGTAGGGCGCGGAAGTGCACCGGGCGATTCCCGGTGGCGCCCCCGAGCCGGTACACAGCCGCGATGCTACACTGCGCGTGACTACGAGTGCCGGTCTATCCGCAGTTCGAAGCACAGGAGGGGACACGATGCTCGCACTGTCACGGCAGGATGTCTACCAGCTCGTGCCGATGCGCACTGCCATTGAGCTGATGAAACAGGTGTTCCGCGACCTCTCCGCGGGTCAGACGGTGTCACCGCTGCGCACGCCGATCGAGGTACCGGATGTTTCAGGTGTCACGCTCTTCATGCCCGCCTACGTCCCCTCGGCTCCGGGACTCGGCGTCAAGGTGGTATCGGTTTTTCCCAATAACCGGGCCCTCGGCAAGCCGACCATCCACGCCATCGTCGTCCTGGTCGACACCACGACCGGTGAACCAGTAGCCGTGCTGGATGGCACCTACCTCACCGCGCTCCGCACAGGCGCTGCCTCCGGCGCGGCGACCGACCTCCTGGCGCGCCCGGACGCCCGCGTGCTCACCTGCATCGGCGCAGGTGCCCAGGGTCCCACCCAGGCATGGGCCGTCACCTGCGTGCGGCCGATCGAGACGATCTACGTCTACGACATTAACCAGGACGCCGTCGCCAGCTTCGAGCAGCGCCTGCGCCAGCTTGAGCCGTCGCTCGCGGCACGCGTGATCCCCGTCGGTGACCTGGCGACCGCTCTCCGCGAGTCGGACGTGATCTGCACGGCGACGACCTCCCGCTCGCCGGTCTTCTCCGATGCCGACCTGAGACCCGGCGTGCACATCAACGCCATCGGAGCCTTTACACCGGAGATGCAGGAGATCCCGCCGGAGACAGTGGCCAGGGCGTACGTGGTCGTGGACTCAGTCGAGGCCGCGCTCGCCGAGGCTGGCGACCTCATTAAGCCGCTCACCCAAGGGCTAATCTCCCGTGATCACATTCGCGTGGAGCTCGGCCAGGTCGTCGCCGGCCAGGCACCGGGACGTACCAGTACCGAGCAGATCACGTTCTTCAAGTCTGTCGGCAACGCGGTGCAGGATGTCATCGTCGCCGCCCGCGCTGTCCACGAGGCTGAGGCGAGTGGTCGCGGTCAGCAGTTCGACCTCACGCGCTAGCCCCCGCTCGCGCAGGCGCGCACGCGGAGGGCTCGAGGCACGCGAGAGAGGGCCGAGTGATCTCTTTCGACGATGATCGAATTTGCCTCCGTGGCATCTCGCCGGCGCCGTCCGGCATGCAGTTGACTGGCCCGCTTCGACATGCCCTCGTCCGCGCGGAGCGCTACGGAGCGAGCGACTCGCAGGTGAGGCTTCGCCCTTCGGGCGAGTTCGCTGCACGTATGGCTGGTCGTCCCCGCCCGTGCAGGGCGATGGCGAACGTGTGAGGTTTAGTCGTCTCCCGCGGCAACCAGCGCCGCTTCGCGGATCGGACACACATTGGCCGGGCAGCGCTTCTCGCGAATGTGCGCATCGAACTCCTCGGGGAAGGCTTTCATCATCCCGAGGAGAGGCATCGGCGCGACCTGTCCCAACCCGCACAGCGAGAGCTCGATGATATGCTTGGCGCCCTCGCGGATGATGTCGAGATCTGCCGGTCGTCCGAATCCGTTGCGGATCCGATCCAGGATCTCGACCAGCGCGGGATTCCCCAGCCGGCAGGGATTGCACTTCGAGCACGATTCGTACCGGTTGAAGGCCATGAGATAGCGGGCGAAGTCGACCGCGCAGACCGACTCGTCGAACACGACGAACCCACCCGACCCGAGCATTCCGCCCAGCTCGGTGAGTGAGTCGAAGTCGACCGGCACGTCGAGCTGGTCTTCACGCAAGGGCCCCGCCGACACACCACCGGTCTGCACGCCTTTGAAGCGGTAGCCCTCGCGCATGCCGCCGAAGACCTCGAAGATGAGCTCGCGCATCGTCATGCCCATCTCGATCTCGGCGACCCCCAAACGTTTGACCGGCCCCTGGATGGTGACCAGCTTGGTTCCAGTGCTCTGCTCGGTGCCGAGCGAGGCGTACCAGGCCCCGCCGTTGAGCACGATGCTCGGCACCGAGGCGAAGGTCTCGGTGTTGTTCAACACGGTCGGTCGCTTCCAGAGCCCCTCCTCGACGGAGCGCGGCGGCTTGGTGCGTGGCTGCCCGCGCTGACCCATGATGGCATACATCAGAGCCGAGCCCTCGCCGCAGATGTAGGCTCCACCACCGGTTCGCACCCGGATGTGGCAGCTAAAGCTGGTGCCCAGAATGTTGTCACCCAGGAGGCCGAGCTCGTAGGCCTGGCGAACCGCCTCCTGGAAACGCTCGACGGCCAGCGCGTGCTCACCCCCGATGTAGTTGTATCCGTAGGGCGTCTCCAGCGCGTAGCAGCCGATCAAGAGCCCCTCGAGGACGAGATGAGGGTTCGTCTCCAAAAGCCGTCGATCCTTGAAGACGTTCGGTTCGCCCTCATGGCTATTCACCACCACGTACTTCGGCCAGGCCTGCGTCCGCCGGCCGCTCTCCCACTTGATGCCGGCGGGGAACCCGGCCCCACCCCGGCCGCGGAGATTCGACGCCTTGACTTCGGCGACGACCTCGTCGGGGGTCATCTCGAAGAGAGCCTTGAGGAACGCGCGATACCCTCCGCGGGCGATGTAGTCGTCGATCGACTCCGGATCGATGACCCCGGCATCGGCGAAGAGGAGACGCCGCTGCCGAGCGAGGAACGGGTGCTGGCTCAGCGGCTGGACACCCGCGAATGGCTCATCGGCCCGCGCTCCCAGCGCCCACTCGCTTTTCACCTCGCCCCGCTTGAGCGCGTGCACCAAATCCGGCACCCGATCGGTAGTGACGTTGCCGTAGACGACGGGCGGAGCTCCGGGCGCCCGGACTTCGACGAACGGCTCGGCGAAGCACCAGCCCGCGCACCCCACGCGACGCAGGGTCGCAGGGATACCTTCCTGCGCCAGGAGCAGCTCGAGATGCCGGTACGTTTCCAACGCCCCCTTGGCTATGCTGCACTCGCTGATCCCGACCGAGATGACCCAGTGGTCACCGGCCCAGAGTCGCTCCCAACGCGCCTGAGCTTCGGCGGCATACCGTTCGAATGCTTGCCGGTCAGCCAGCCGTGCCATCGGCATCCTCCAACCTGTCACCACGCTTCAACGCCTCGATCGCCGCCTCGAGGCGCTCGGGGGTCAGTCGTCCCCAGTACTCGTGGTGATCGACTTGAATGACTGGGGCCAGGTCACAGACTCCCAGGCAACCGTTGAACACATGCAGCGTGAGCTCACCGTCGGGGCTGACTCCGTGATCCACGAGCTGGTGGCGATCCCGGAGCAGCTCGATGAGGCGAGACGAGCCCATGACGTAACACGCGGCGCCATGGCACAGCCACAAGAAGTGCTTGCCCGGCGGCTCGGTACGGAAGTCCGCATAGAACGTGAGCAGGCCGTACACCCGGTTAATGGTCACTCCCAGGTGATCGGCGATCGCCTGGGCCGCTTCGGGCGGAACCCAGCCGTAGAGCCGTTGCGCCTCCTGGCACGCTCCGACGATCAGCTCGTAGGCTTCCTGGTCGTCTCGAGGGCGGAACCGGTTAGCAAGCACCTCGAGCAGCGGGGTCAAATCGATCTTCTCGTCCCGATCGATGCGGTTTGCCACAGCAGCTCGCCTCGTCCCCACCTTCGTGCCGTCTTTCACAAAGCAGTATATCAGACCCCCTGTTTCCCAGAGCTATACTTGCGAGTGCGGGGGCTGACTTGAGACTGAGGCAACGCTCGGAGTGCACGGCGGATAAGCATGTGGTGGGATCGCCTCATCGAAGAGCGGATCAAGGCCGCTCAGGAGCAAGGGCAATTTAGCAATCTTCCAGGAGAAGGGCGGCCGCTGCCTCGGGACGACGAGCCGAGTAGCGAGTACTGGGCAGCTCACCGGCTGCTTCGCAAGAACGGGCTCCTGCCCGAGTGGCTGCAGCTCAGGAAGGAGATCTGGGAGGAGCGGAAAGCTGTGCGCGCCGCCCTCGACGAGTATCGTTCCGCGGCGGCCCGGTTGAACCCGGCCGACCCTGGCCACGCGGCAATCCTGAGACGACTCGAACGCCGGTACATTGAGCTCGCCCGGCAGATCAATCTGAAGATCGACCTGCACAATATTCGCTGTCCATCCATGGCGCACGAACTGGTCCGCTTCCCCGAGGACTTGATCGCCCGAGAGCGAGCCCGCTGGCAGCGAGCTCAGGACTGACGTAACTCCCGGATGCGTTCGGTGAGCTCGTCGGGCGCCCGCACCCTGCGCGCGCACTCCCCAACGTAGCGGAGCATGTTCTCCTCGAAGACGAACCACCGCCGGCAGGGTGGACAGGCATCCAGGTGTCGTTGGACGGCGGCCATCTCTTCCGGGGAGAGCTCCCGGTCGAGATAGCTATAGAGTCGCTCGGCTACTTCGTTACAGTTGAGCATCGTCGCTACTGTCCGTGACACAGGCTCGGCGACTGGCACAGGCAAGGCGCGAGCAGTCGCTGAAGCCGCCGGCGCCCGCGATGCAAGCGCGACATGACCGTTCCGATGGGAATCCTCAGGACCTCCGCGATCTCCTTGTAACTAAAGCCCTCGACGTCGGCGAGCAGCACGACCTGCCGGAACTCTACCGGCAACTCGTCCAGCGCCTCGAGCACACTCTCTTCGGATAGCCTCGCCAGCACCTCTTGCTCAGGCTGGGCAACCGACGGTTGAAAATCACTCTCGAGCATCTGATGATACAGCGAGAACTCGTCGAGATCCTCGAGCGAGGTGTTCGCTGGCCGGCGCGACTGCCTCCGGTACTCGTTGATGAACGCATTCATCAGGATTCTGAACAACCATGCGCGCAGGTTTGTTCCTGGGCGAAACTGGTGCAACGACCGGAAGGCGCGGAGATAGGTCTCCTGAACGAGATCCTCCGCGTCAGGTGCATTTCCCGTCAGGCGAAGCGCCATCCGGTACAACGCGTCGATGTGGCTGATCGCCTCTTCGGAGAGCTGAACAGCGCCCGCTGGCGCCTGGGGCTCGTTCGTCACGCTACTCCCCCTGGAACATGAAACGGCCGTAGCTGGCCGTCTGAATCGTCACTACTGTTGAGCGCCTCGGCCGTCGTTAGACTGAGCCTCGGGAACCTCGCGAGAATAACGATTTGAAGTCGCCGTTGAAGTTCTCCAGGAAGCGACGCATCGCGACGACGTCGTCCTCGGTGATCGGGGTGTTGTCGTCGTGGGCCGGCTCGGTCCGGCTAATTGAGACTTCGTCATCGGAGGGCTGGTCGCCCACCACGGCCGCAATGAAGCTCTGCGCGCCACACATCGGGCAGGTCAACCGGAAAGCCCACATCGTTCGTGAACGCCCCACCATCTGCAGGTTCTCCGGGCGGTGCCGCCGCCCACATTGGGAGCACCGCTCGACCATCCCCAGAACCACATCTCGCACTTCATCGAAGTCGTGATTCATCTTGCCGTTGCTGCTTCCCGCGTCCCTTGCGCTACTTCTTGTCGAGGTCATCCAGGTCGAGCGAGTTGATGAACTCGCGGAAGACTGAGAGGTCCGCGTCCGAGGGCACCCCCTCCTCCAACTGTTCGGCCTCGGGTGGCTCGAACTCGCTCTCTCCCTCCCCTTCTTCCTCGGCCTCGAGCTGAACTCCTGCTCGATCCATGACCGACTCATCCACGTAGATCGGAACCTTCGCCCGCACTGCAAGCGCGATCGCGTCGCTCGGCCTGCTGTCGATCTCCAGAATTCGGCCATCGACGTAGATGACGATCCGAGCGTAAAACACGTCCTGCGCGAGATCGGTCACCGCAACTTCCCGGATCTCACCGCCCATCTCAGCGATGATGGTTCGCAAGAGATCATACGGCAGCGGCCGGGCAGCCGCGACTCCCTGGATGGCCATGGCGATGGCTTCGGCTTCGAACGGGCCGATCCAAATCGGCAGGTGGCGATCTCCGTTGACCTCCCGCAACAGCACGACGCGATGCTGGGTCACGAGGCTGACACGAATGCTTTCGACGACCGTCTCGATCATGCCCTGCACCTTCCTCCCGCGTGGTCGGGTCTTGTTCCGTGTCAAGCCCGCCGGTCGTGCCCACGCGTTGTCGCACAGAGTCCCGATCCGATTCTACAACCGTCGTGACGAGCGTGCTACTGGAAGGCGTAGGCCGGGGTCGACAGAACCTGAACCTCATCGGGTGGCCAGTACGTTACCCAGGCCTTGCCGACAATGGAAGCCAGGGGCACGGCCCCGAACACCCGGGAGTCGCTGCTGTTGTTCCGATTGTCGCCCATTACGAACACATGTCCCGGTTCGACGACGTATTCGTGATCGAGCGTCATGCCGCGCCAGAGCGTCGGCTCGCTCAGGTAGGGCTCGATCAGGCGCTGGCCGTTGATATACACCGCCCCGTTCCGGATCGCCACGTGCTCACCGGGGAGCGCGATGATTCGCTTTACGTACGGCTCAGCCGAATTCCCCGGAGGTTGAAAAACGACGATGTCTCCACGCTTCGGCGGTCCGAAGGGATACCAGACCGCGTCTTCTTCGACGTTCACGCCGGGAATCCACCCAACCAGCGGCGCGAGGCGGACATGCATGTAGGCCCGCCGGTTGACGATCAGCATCTCACCGTTGTGCAGTGTGGGCTCCATGCTCGAGCCATCGACTCGATAGTTCAGCACGACACCGCGAATCGCGATGAACAGGATCAACGCCAGGAGCAAGGTTTCCGCGATGTCCCACAGCGCCGACCTCCGGCCCGATGCCTGTTGTGCCGCGGCTGCTCCTTCGGCGGTGGCATCATGCTGCCGTCGAATCACGACTGGCGAATCTTTCACGTCGCTCTACCCAACACTGCCGATATGGCCCAGCATCTCCGAGCCGCTGGAGCCGATTATACATGGCCGGTCACCGCAGCCCGTGCGAGGGAAAAGACAATACGCAGCGGTGCACGCACTCTATCCAGTTCGCACCACCGTCTACAATGCTCGAGAAGATCCGGTTTCCACCGCCCCATGGGCAATCGCCACCTTGCAGGGATCGCCTCGTGGCGCGCACCGGTTATGATTGATGGCGCAAGGCGGTTGCTTCACCGGAAATGCAGGGAGCTCAGTGGTGCCGAACCACAACCGCGCTTCGCAGGCGAACACGCTCGCACCGGGTACCGTGCTGATGAACCGTTACGAGCTCGTTCGCGTTGCCGGGCGTGGCGGGATGAGCACAGTCTATGTCGCGCGGGACACTCACTTTCGGCAGGTCGAGCGGCTCTGCGCAGTCAAGGCCATGATCTCGCACGCGCCAGACGAGGCTAGCCGTACGCTTCAACGCAACGCCTTCGAGCGCGAGGCCGCGATGCTGGCGACGCTCCGCCATCCAGGAATCCCTCAAGTCTTCGACTTCTTCACGCTCGACGACATCAGCTATCTGGTGCTGGAGTTCATCGAGGGCGAAGACCTCGAGCGCTTGATCGGGCGATCCACCGCGCCGATCCAGGAAGCGACATTAATCGATTGGGCACTTCAGATCCTGGACGTGCTGGCCTACCTGCATTCACACGAGCCAGAGCCAATTGTTTTCCGAGACCTGAAGCCATCCAACGTGATGCTCCGGCCGAACGGCTCCATCTGCTTGATCGACTTCGGCATCGCCCGCGTCTTCCAACCGCTGCAACGGGGCACGATGATTGGCACGGAGGGCTATGCGCCACCAGAGCAATACCGTGGCATCGCGGAGCCAAGGGGGGATCTCTACGCGCTCGGCGCGACGCTCTACCATCTCGCTACCCGGCTCGATCCAAGGCTCGAACCGCCATTCTCGCTGGCCGAGCGCCCTCCACGCACGGTCAACCCCTCCCTGAGCGAAGGGTTCGAGCAGATCATCCTCCGCGCGCTGGCCTACAACCCATCCGACCGTTTTTCATCGGCCACGGCCATGGCCGAGGCGCTCCGTTCACTGCGCGAGCCATCCTCCACGCAGCACAAGCAGCAGGAGCGGCTGGCATCGCCGATCGTCCACGCTGGCACCAAGACCAACCTGGTGGCGGATCCCGTCGACACGCGAGAGCAACCCAGAACCGCGACGATCTCCGCCACCGAGATCGTCTGGGCAGCCCGAACAGGTGACGAGGTGCGAGGCACCGCTACCATCGCCGGCGAAGTGGTGTACGTGGGCTCGTACGATGGTTTTCTCTACGCCCTGGAATTGGACAATGGCCGCCTGGTCTGGCGGTTCCCGACCGGGCGTGGAGTCGTCACCCGGCCAGCCGTAGCCGATGGGCTCGTCATCTTCGGTTCGGAGGACGGCGCTGTCTACGCGGTGGATCAAAAAACCTCCTCCCTGCGCTGGCGTTACCTGACCGCGCTGCCAGTGCGCTCCTCACCGGCAGTCGCCGGCACTCTCGTCGTCATCGGGTCGGACGATGGCTTCTGCTATACGCTGGATCGTGAGTCTGGCCAGCTCGCCTGGCGACGGCACACGCGTGCGCCGATTCGATCGAGTCCGCTCGTGGTAGCTAATCGGATCCTGGTTGGGAGTGACGACGGAAGTGTCTACTGCTGGACCGTAACCGATGGGCATGCGTGCTGGCGGCGTGGGCTCGGTGGACCAGTGCTCTCCTCGCCAGCTCTCCTCGACGCGGGTATCGCGATCGGATGCCTGGACGGGAGGCTCTATCGGCTTGCCCTGGACAGTGGTGAGATTCAGTGGAGCGTGGCGACGGCTGGGCCGGTCGTTGCCACGCCACTCGTGGCCGGTGGACTCGTCCTGATTGGCTCGGCGGACGGAACTCTCTACGCGATCGATCAGGAGCGTGGAACCGTTATCTGGTCGCAACGCTTAGGAGCACAGATTACAGGCAGCGCCACTGTCTGGAAGTCGCTCGGATTCGTCGGAACGGTGGACGGGCGCCTCGTCGCCTTCACTCTCGATGGCGATATCCGCTGGTCTATCACGGTGGGCGCTCCAATCGTAGCGACGCCGGCAGTCGCCGGCGGATGGCTGGTCGTCGGCGCGCTGGATGGTCGAATCTATGCCCTGCGTGTCGAGGCTTGATTTGCCAGGTTCATGGACCCGCGTATCGTGCGAAGGAGGCACGCATGACCTACCGGGTCGTGGTCCACATTCACAATGAGGATCCGTTCCTGGCTGAGATGGATACGATGCCTGATCCGCGAGACAATTTCGTGGTTCTGCGCAATCCGAGGCGGCGCGATGGTCGTGCGCTGACCTTCATCACCGAAGGGGCTACCCACTTTTTGTACCCTTGGAGCCGGATCTCGTTCATCGAGATCCTCGAAGGTGGTCCAGCATCAGGGCAGCAGCTTCTCACGTTCTTCCGCGACGATACGACTGGCCAGTAGGCACGGTTCGCGTGCCTCTTGCGAGCCCCGAGCTGTCGCTCTCCAGCACGGCAAAGCAGAAGGGCGTAGTCCTCTACGCCCTGTCCCTGCTGCACCTCTCATGTTGGTGGTCCCTGTGGGATCACCCCTTGTGTCGCGCCGGCATTCGACGCACTGATGATCGGATGCAGGACGAATATCAGGCGTCCTTCTTGACAGTCTCCTGCGCGATGGGCTCTGTCTCCGCCGGCGCGTTGTTCTCCTCACGGGTCGCCTGGCGGAACTCCCGAATTCCTCGCCCCAGTGCGCCGCCGATCTCCGGCAGCTTGCCTGCTCCGAAAATGATCACGACGATCAGCAGGATTAGGACGAGTTCCTGCCACCCGAGACTCGGTACCAGGAGAATCGGCATGAAAGTCCTCCTTCTCACGCAGCCATCCCGCGCGTGACGCTCTCAGTATACCTGACACGCGCGCCACTGACGACGTCAAGCATGCCGGAACCACTGCGGTAACGCATGAAGCCGGTCGCTGGGCCGGATTAAAGGCAACGGCTCTACACCCCCGATCTCTGCCTTCACCGCGAAGAAGTAGCGCGGGTAGTAAAGCACCACGGCCGGTACCTGCTCCGAGAACACACGCTGGAACTCCGCGTACAGCGAGCGACGATCCTCCTCGCTGCTCGCCTGGCGCGCCTGGAGCAGCAGCGTGTCGATTGTTTGATTGCGGAAACCGCTGAAGTTGAGCCCCGTCTCCGCTTGCGACGAGTGCCACAGCTCGAAGCAATCGGGATCTCCACTGGGCGGGAACCACCCGAAGATCGCGGCCGAGTACTGGCGACTGACTAGCGCTTGCAGTAGCGATCCCGACGGAACAGGCTGGACGGTTACCGCAATCCCGAGTTGCCGCAATTGTTCAGCGATCCGATTCGCCACTGCCACGCGAGGTGGATCGTCGTCGTTCACCAGGAGAGTGAAGCGGAAGGCGACCCCGTTACTGTCCACGATCCCATCGCCGTCGCTATCGCCCCAGCCAGCTTCGTGGAGCAGACTACGCGCTCGCTCGACATCGACCGGTCTACCGGTCGGATCGTAGGCCCAGAGCGATGCCGGGATCGGCCCCATGCCGGGCTCAGCCTGCCCAAGCAAGACGTCGCGCACCAGCGCTTCACGATCGATCGCCAGGGCGATCGCCTGCCGCACGCGTACGTCGGAGAAGAACTGTGTCTGGTGATTGAAGAACAAGGCTGTCATCCCCGAGAGCATGGGAGCGTAGATACGAGCGTCCTCCCCCAGATCTTCACCGTGGGCGATGACCTCCCAGGGCACCATGCCCATGCCCTGAACCTCACCATCGCGAAACGCGCTCAGCAAATCGTCGGTCGTCTCGTAGAAACGGAACTCGACCTCATCGAGGTAAGGACGACGGCCGTAGTAACCATCGTGCCGCGCAAGCGTAACGCGCCGCCCCTCTCGGTCGAAGCTGGCCAGGCGAAACGGTCCGGTCCCCACCGGCTCGAGGTTGAATGGATCATCCACGAGATCTTCAGGCAGAACGCCACGCAGCCGGTGCGCCGGCAAGATCGGCAGCGACACATAATTCGGAAATGGCGCAAAGGGCTCGAGCAAGCTAAAGGTCACTGTGTACGGATCCTCGACCTGCACGCGGATGCCTCGCCAGAACTTCGCGAGTGCCGGATTGCCCGGGAACTCCGGAGACTGGATCAGCAGGATCGTGAAGAGAACATCGTCTGCGGTGAAGGGCTGGCCGTCGTGCCAGGTTACACCGCGTCGAAGCTTGAACGTGTACCGCAGACCGTCGTCGCTCGCGGTCCAGCTTTCGGCCAGCTCGGGTTGCGGCCTGCCGCTGCCATCGACCCACGTCAGCCCTTCGAACAGCACGCCGGCGACATCGCGCTCCGCTGGGTTCGAGACCAGGAGTGGATTGAAGGTCGTAGGCAGCCCGACCAGCCCTTCGATATATCGACCGCCTGGCACCGGAACCGAAGTGGGTGTAGGGGGCATTGCCGGCATTCCGGCAGTCTGCCGGTCGGCGACTGGGGTCGGCATCGCCGGGGCACCACCCCGCGACGTGCCGAGCCAGAACAACCCGGCGCTGGCCAAGACGACGATCAGTGAGGTTAGGATCCAGAGCGGGCGCCAGGACCGGCCACGTGCAGCACGGTCAATGCCTGGTGTCGGTGGTCTCACGCTCTTGTCGTCCGCCCGTCCGAATCAGTGGCAAGGCTGCCGCGTGTCACGGTATCTCCGCGCAGACCATGCACTCTCGTCGCCTGCCGCACAGCGACGATTCTAAAGCAGGAATTGCGCGAGGATCGACAGCACGACAAATAGGGCAGCGACCCCGATCGTCAACTGGAAGAGGAGCTTTTCGACTCCTCGTCGTGTCCGGTAGATCGACGACGTATCGCCGCCGAACGCGCCACTGAATCCCGACCCCTTCGATTGCAGAAGAATCACCAGCATGAGCAGGACCGAGGTAATGATGATTGCCAGGTAAAGGGTCGTCTCCATCATCGGCGAATGCTCCCCGCGATCAATTCTGAGCCGTCGACCAGTTCGTAGCCCGGGCGAGCTCGCGGGCTACGCGCACGATCTCGCAAAACTGTTCCACGTCGAGGCTGGCTCCGCCAACCAGGGCCCCATCGATATCCGGTAGCTGGAGGAAGTCAGCAGCGTTCCCCGCGTTGACACTGCCACCGTACTGAATGCGAACCGTCGCGGCCAGATCCGAGCCGAACCGCTGCGCGATCCATTCGCGGATGCAGGCAGCTATCGCTTGAGCGTCGGACGGTGTGGCCGGCCGCCCGGTTCCGATGGCCCACACGGGCTCATACGCAATGACCAGCCGGGTCAGGTGCGCGGCTTCGAGTGCCTCCAGCGCGCTGCCGAGCTGCCGCTCGACCACTCGCTCCGCCAGACCCTGGTCGCGCTCCGCGAGAAGCTCGCCGACACAGAGGATGGGGGACAGGCCGTTGCGCACAGCAGCCTGGAGCTTGGCCGCGACCATCTCGTCCGACTCTCCGAGCTGGTGACGACGCTCGCTGTGCCCGACGATCACGTAGCGGCAGAACGGGGCGAGCATCCGTGCCGACACTTCGCCGGTCAGCGCCCCCTGGTCGATCGTCGCACAGTTCTGCGCGCCGAGCACCAGCGTGGAACCCTCGAGCTTCTCAGCAAGCGGCACGATCCACGGATACGGCGGGATCAGCGCGCACTCCACCCCCTCTAGCTGGGCCAGGCGCTCCCGGTAGGCTTCAGCGAGGCTCACCGCCTCGTCGTAGGTGGTGTGCATCTTCCAGTTCCCGGCGATGAGGGGAACTCGGTTTACCCCGCTCACCCGTTCTCCTCCATAAGTAGCCGCACCCCGGGGAGTTCCTTGCCCTCGAGGAACTCGAGCGTCGCTCCTCCACCGGTGGAGACATGGTCGATTCGATCAGCCAGCCCTAACTCCTCGACCGCGGCCGCTGAGTCGCCCCCGCCGACCACCGTGAACCCGGGACACGCCGCGACTGCCTGGGCAATCCCTCGCGTCCCTTCGCGAAAGGCCGGTATCTCGAATACTCCCATCGGGCCGTTCCAGACCACGAGCGCCGCGTCGCCGATTACCTTCGAGAAGCGCGCGACGGTATCGGGTCCGATGTCGAAGATCGCGTCGTCCGGGCCGACTCCGTCGATCGGCACCGTCCGTGCCTGCTCGACCGCGCCCAGCTCCGGCGCTACGACGGCATCGCTGGGAAGTACGACCTCGATGCCCCGCTGCTCAGCGAGAGAGAGAAGGCGCCTCGCTTCATCGAGGCGATCCTCCTCGGCCAGCGAGCAGCCGACCTCATATCCGAGCGCCTTCAAGAATGTGTTCGCCATGCCGCCGCCCAGAAGCAGGGCATCGGCCCGCCGGGAAAGGTTTTCGATGACGCCGATCTTGTCCGAGATCTTCGCTCCGCCGAGGATCAGCACGAAGGGGTGCTCGTCCGCCTCCAGGACACGCGTAAGCGCGTGAATTTCGCGCTCCATCAGCAGCCCTGCCGCCGAGGGAAGCAGGGCAGCCACTCCTGCGGTCGAGGCGTGCGCACGGTGAGCAGCGCCGAAGGCATCGTTGACGTAGCACTCCGCCAGAGACGCGAGTTCGCGTGCGAACTCGGGGTCGTTCTGCTCCTCACGGGGATCGAAGCGAAGGTTCTCGAGCAAGCCGACTTCGCCCGGACCCAGTTGACTGGCCATCGTCCTGGCCTCGTCGCCGGTGATATCCCGAACGTAGCGTACATCCATGTCGAGCAGCGCACTCAGTCGATCCGCCACCGGCGCTAGGCGCAAGTCCTCCCGTACTTGCCCCTTCGGCCGCCCGAGATGAGAGCAGAGGATCAGGCGGGCACCTCGCTCGCGCAGCGCAGCGATCGTCGGTAAAGTGGCGCGGATGCGGGTATCATCGGCCACGCGCCCGTCCTGCAGGGGAACGTTGTAGTCCACCCGGGTGAGCACGCGCTTCCCTTCGACCTCGAGATCGCGCAAGGTGCGCAGTCGCATCCGTCTCTCTCCCTTGCTCCCGGTAAACCGCGAGCGCCGAGCCTCAGTTTGGATCGAGCCCTCGCAGCGAGCCGAGACAGTCACAAGGGCTACCGGCCCCGAGTTGGCCGGCTTCGCTGCGCGGGACGAGTCAGTGGTGCCCCGGCCAGCATCGCGCTCGCCGCCGGATCACTCCTCTTGCATGCTGCCGACCATCATGAAATAGGCGAGATCGGCGACGCGGCAGGAATAGCCCCATTCGTTGTCGTACCAGGCAACGACCTTTGCCATGGTGTCTCCGACGACCATAGTCGAAAGCCCGTCGACGACGGCTGAGCGCGGGTCCCCGCGAAAGTCGATCGACACCAGCGGCTCGTCCGTATAGCCCAGGATGCCGGATAGCTCGTCCTCTGCGGCGCGCCGGAACGTCTCGTTCACTTCCTCAACGGTCGTACCTCGCTCCAGCTCGACGACGAAGTCGATGATCGAGACTGTCGAGGTTGGCACACGCAGGGCGAAACCATCGAACTTGCCCTTGAGTTCGGGGATAACCAGCGCCACCGCGCGGGCCGCGCCGGTCGTCGTCGGGATGATACTCAGCGCGGCCGCGCGGGCACGCCGCAAGTCCCGGTGGGGCGCATCCAGTAGCTGTTGGTCATTGGTATAGGCATGGACAGTCGTCATCAATCCCCGCTTGATCCCGAAGCTCTCATGCAGCACTTTGGCGACGGGCGCGAGGCAGTTGGTCGTGCACGACGCATTCGAGACGATATGGTGCTGCGCCGGATCGTACTGCTCCTCGTTCACTCCCAGCACGATCGTAATATCTTCGTTCTTCGCCGGGGCGGTAATGATGACCTTCTTCGCTCCCGCCTCTAGGTGGGCACGAGCTTTAGCCGCGTCGGTGAAGAATCCGGTCGACTCGATCACCAGCTCGACCTCGTGGTCGCGCCAGGGGATGTTCGAAGGATCGCGTTCCGCATAGACACGAATCTCCTGGCCATCGATCACGATGCTGTTCTCGGTCGCTGATACATCCAGGTCCGTGACGCCGTAGTTAGAGTCGTACCGGAAGAGGTGCGCCAGTGTGTGGGCGTCCGTTAAGTCGTTGACGGCGACGACCTCCAGGTCGTCTTCGTAGTTATCCAGAATCGCCTTGAGCACCTGCCGGCCGATGCGGCCGAAACCGTTGATTCCCACTCGTACAGCCATGTACCTTTCCTCTCACTGCCTCGAAACCCGGCGGCGCGCGTCCGCCATCGCCGGAGTCGCCATCCCTCCCACTGCCCCAGTGATCGCAGCCGGTTCGCGGACTTCCCCAAAATCGGCCGTTCGTGCCGTGCTCTTCGCCTCGCGAACGATCTCCAGCAGCGCCGCGCTCAGCTTGGCTGGATCGTGTCGCATCGGCTGCTCGTCACACACCACGTCGCGCAAGATGACTCCCACGTCCTGGAGCCGGTCGATCCCATCTAGGCTAACCGGCGCGATGCCGAGCGCAGGGTCGATCCGCCGGCTGGGTTCGAAATTGTTATTGACCAGCACGTAGTCCACTAGTGGCCCTCCGACATGGTCATGGAGTGCCTGCACGTGATCGACCGCTCGGAAGCTATCCGTCTCGCCACGCTGCGTCGTCACGTTGCACACATAGACCTTGACAGCGGGAGAGAAACGGATCGCGTGAGCGATGCCATTAACGAGCACGTTCGGAATCACGGAGGTGAAGAGGCTGCCAGGCCCGAGCACGATGAGATCAGCAGACAATATCGCGATGATCGCCGGGTCGTAGGCCTCGGGCCGCTCAGGATCGAGGAAGATGCGACGGATACGACCCCGATATTGTGTGATGCGCGACTCGCCGCGAACGACCTGGCCATCGGCCATCTCGGCACAGACGGTGATGTTCTCGAGCGTCGATGGCATCACCTGCCCGCGCACGGCGAGCACACGGGACGACTCGGCGACGGCACGCTCGAAGCTACCCGTGACTTGGGTCATCGCCGTGATGAACAGGTTCCCGAAGCTGTGGCCGTCTAGCGGTGACCCGACCTCAGGGAAGCGAAACTGGAAGAGGTCGCTCATGAGCGGCTCTGAGTCCGCCAGGGCGACCAGGCAGTTCCGGATATCGCCCGGCGGTGGGATGTTGAACTCAGTGCGAAGCCGACCGGAACTCCCACCATCGTCACCAGTCGTAACGATAGCCGTGATCGCCACGTTGTGCGCCTTTAGCCCGCGCAGCAGCGTGGAGAGTCCCGTTCCCCCGCCGATCGCTACCACCCGGAACTCGGGCTGGGCCGGACCGAACCGGTGGGCATGGATGATCTCCGCCAGTCCCTGGCCATCGGCCCGCTGTTCCAGGAACGGAGATAGGAGGGAACGGCTGAGCTGGATGAATCCGATCACGACCAGGCACCCGCCAACCATCAGCATCAACATCTCGCGGTACGGGTGCGGGATGAACTGGAGGGTGACCGCCTGTACCAGTCCCGAGACTCGGTGAGGAAAGTCGTAGTTCCGGTAAACCCAGGCGAGCCCCATCGCCAGGCCGAGGCTGGTCATCACCAGCCCGAGCATCAGCAGCAAAACCCACCGCTTGATGAGCATCCCCGGCCGGAGCCACGTGCTGAGTTTCATCTATCCCCCTGTTACTGTCCCCCAGGCAGTCGAACTGCTCCAACCGAGACACAGCGTGACGCTCTCCTCGCCCGGCGAGTATAACACGCCATCCTCGCGCACCCTTCTTGCCAGTGAGGGCCGGCGAGTGAGCGACGCGGCTCGTCTCGACTTGTCTTCGAGGATGGTCCTGCCAGGTCATTACGGTTTGACTACCAACCCTGGCGACGAGTCAACGGATGTGTTATACTGTGCAGTGGTCAACGAAGTGCCCCGTCCAAGTGGGCCATGCCCACTTTAATTTTTGCCCGGCGGCCGTAGACCAACTGGCTACGTCCGCACCCAGAGATCCCGGGAAAGGAGGGACCAATCGATGAAGAGCGATCTGTACACTGCCATCGCCCAGATAGCAGCCGAGCGAGGCATCCCGCGCGACGCGGTCATGGATTCCGTGCAGCATGCCCTGCGCACTGTGTACAAGAAGATCACCGGATCCGAGGAAGAGGTCGAGATCGAGCTCGACGTCAACACGGGAAAGATCCGCATCTTCGCCCCCAAGCGGGTTGTCGAGGAGGTCAAGGACCCGCTCAGCGAGATCTCGGTTCAGGAGGCTCGGACGATCGACCCCAAGGCCGTGGTGGGCGATGTCGTTCGCCTCGAGCGGACGCCGGCAAACTTCGGCCGGATCGCCGCGCAGACGGCCAAGCAGGTCATCCTGCAGCGAATCCGCGACTACGAGCGAGAGACGATCTACAACGAGTACGCCGATCGTGTCGGCGAGATCTTGACCGGGATCGTCCAGCGAGCCGATCCGCGCGCGGTGATCATCGATCTCGGCAAGGCCGAGGCTATCATGCCGGCGCGCGAGCAGATTCCGACTGAGCGCTACCGCCCGGGGCAGCGTATCAAGGTTTACCTGCTCGAGGTCAACAAGGATCCTCGCGGCCCGCAGCTCGTCGTCTCCCGTACGCACCCCAACCTGATCAAGCGGCTCCTCGAGCTCGAGGTGCCGGAGATCTTCAGCGGTGCCGTCGAGGTGATGGCAATCGCGCGCGAACCGGGCCAGCGATCGAAGGTAGCCGTGGCAGCGCGCCAGGAGAAGGTCGATCCGGTGGGCGCATGTGTCGGCGTCCGGGGAGTGCGGATCCAGAACATCGTGACGGAGCTGTCCGGCGAGAAGATCGACGTGATCGAGTGGTCACCCGACACCCGGACGTTCATCAGCAACGCCCTCAGCCCGGCCAAGCCGATCAGCGTCTTCCTCAACGAGGACGAAAAGGTGGCGCGCGTTATCGTCCCGACCGACCAGATGTCGCAGGCCATCGGAAAGGATGGCCAGAACGCGCGGTTGGCCTACAAGTTGACCGGCTGGCGCATCGATATCAAGGACCCGGAGTCGATCCGCGACCAGGAGGGACTGTTCCTGCGTGCCGCTGCCGGCTTGCCGGAGATGCCGCAGGACATGATGGCTCTGGGACGACAGCCGCGGCTGGTTCGAGGCGACGGCACCATCAGCGTGCGCGACCGCGAGTTCGGCCCGCTCCCGTCCGACCTGATCCTAAAGAGCGTCGATGTCGAAATCGTCGATGGCGTGGTGAACGTGTACTACGACCGAGAGCTTCGCGCCCGCTACGATTTCGAGACCGGGCGTGCGCTACCATTGGCCGAGGAACAGGCCTCGCACGTCTCGTAGCGGGGCGCTCGCGCGGCGAGGGGGCATGAATGAGCGAGCCACAGAGGACCCCGACCCGGCGCCGTGGGCCGCGCCTGAAGCATATCCCCCTCCGGACGTGCGTCGTGTGCCGGGAGAAGGACACGAAGCGGAGTTTTGTGCGGATCGTTCGTACCCCGGAGGGTGAACTGGCAATCGACCCAACGGGCAAGCGCAACGGCCGGGGTGCCTATCTGTGCCGGCGGTTCTCGTGCTGGCAGGCGGCCGCCGAGGGGAACGCTCTCGAGCGTGCCCTGCGCGCGACGGTTCCGCCGGACTTTCGGGCTGAGCTCCTGCGCTACGCCGATCTCCACTTTCGTCGCGAAGAGGATGAGAGCGAGCGCAGCACTCACCCCGACAGTAACACATCTTGAGGAGGGAGAAATATGAGCCAGAAGCAGCGACAGAGGAGAGCGCGAGGGAAGAGCCCGAGGCAGTACGAAGAGGCGCCGAACGGCTCCGGGCGAGCCACTGGGCCTACGACGACGCTCACTGGTCCGGTCGTGCTCGGGAGCGTGGTCACGGTCGGCGAACTGGCTGAGGCCATCGGTGTCAGTGCTGTCGAGGTCATTAAGAGTTTGATCCGCCGTGGCATCATGGCCAGCATCAACCAGCAGATCGACTACGAGACGGCCGCCGCAGTCGCCGCCGAGTTCGGCGTCGAGACCGAGGAGCGCGTGCCAGAGGTCATCCAGCAGGCGAGCGCGGCGATCGAACATCAGCTCCGCGAGGGCGCTGGCGACCCGGAGGCGCAGCCGAGACCGCCGGTCGTCACCATCATGGGCCACGTCGATCACGGCAAGACCAAGCTGTTGGATGCGATCCGGGAGACCAACGTCGCCGAGGGAGAGGCCGGTGGCATCACCCAGCACATCGGCGCGTATCAGGTCGAGGTTCAGGGGAGGAAGATCACCTTCCTCGATACCCCTGGCCACGAGGCCTTTACTGCCATGCGCGCTCGCGGCGCGCAGGTCACCGACATCGCCGTCTTGGTCGTGGCGGCCGACGACGGCGTGATGCCGCAGACGAAGGAAGCGATCAGCCACGCGAAGGCGGCGAATGTGCCGATCATCGTGGCCATCAACAAGATCGACCTGCCATCGGCGAACCCGATGCGCGTGAAGCAGCAACTCGCCGAGGTTGGCGTCGTCCCTGAAGAGTTCGGCGGCGACGTGCCGGTCGTGGAGATCTCGGCCAAGCAGCGGCTGGGCATCGAGGATCTGCTCGAGATGATCTTGCTCGTCGCCGACCTCATGGAACTGAAGGCCAACCCGAACCGGCCGGCCATCGGGGTCATCATCGAAGCGAAGGTCGACCAGACTCGCGGCCCGGTTGCGACCGCCTTGATTCAGTCGGGGACACTTCAGCTCCGCGATGTGGTTGTGGTTGGTGGCACCTGGGGCCGCATCCGCGCTATGTTCGACGACCGCGGTCGCCGGGTCCGCCGCGCAGGCCCGTCGACGCCCGTCGAGATCCTCGGCTTGCTCGAGGTCCCCGAGGCAGGCGACCTCCTCCAGGTCGTGGACGACGAGAAGACAGCACGCGATCTCGCCGAAGAGCGCGCCCGACAGCGCCGGGCGGAGACCTTCAGCGAGATGCGCGTTGTTAAGCTCGATGAACTGCATGCCGGGATCGAGGCTGGCGAGACGCGCGAGCTGCGGATCGTGCTCAAGGCTGACGTACAAGGCTCGCTAGAAGCGATCCAGAACGCCTTGGCAAAGCTCAACGAGGAGACTGAATCCGTCGGCATCACAGTCGTCCACAGCGGCACCGGCGCGATCTCGGAATCCGACATCATGCTGGCTGCCACGACGGGGGCGATCGTGATCGGCTTCAACGTTCGGCCGGACGTGGCCGCACGGCGCGCTGCGGACGCCTCTGGTGTCGACGTGCGCTACTATAACGTGATCTACCACCTGCTCGACGATATCCGCGCGGCGCTCTCCGGCCTCCTCACGCCGGAGACTCGGGAGGTGACCGACGGCTACGCCGAGGTGCGCGAGACGTTCCGGCTCCCGAACCGGACGATCGTTGCCGGGCTCTACGTCCTGAGCGGGAAAGCTCTGCGCAACTCGCGCGTGCGGGTGCTCCGCAACGGTACCGTGATCCACGACGGTGTCGTGGCGTCGCTACGTCGCTTCAAAGAAGATGTGCGTGAGGTGGCCGCCGGTTACGAGTGCGGCCTCGCGATCGAAGGCTTCAACGATGTGCAGGCAGGCGACCAGATCGAGTTCTACCACGTCGAGGAGGTGCCACGGGGCGCATGAGGCTGGATGAGAAGACCTCGGCCGGCGAGCCGGTGGAGTGCTACCGGGCACGAGTGAGCAGCCACATGTGCTCCCGGCCGAGGTCGCCACAGCCGGGAAGGAGGCGCGGGCATGAACAGCCTCCGGCAGCAGCGGGTGGCCGAATTCCTGCGGGACGAGATCAGCGAGATTATCCGGCGAGAGATGCGCGACCCCAGGCTCGGGTTCGTCAGTATCACCCGAGTCGAGGTGAGCCCGGATCTTCGCTACGCGAAGGTCTTCGCCTCGGTCTACGGCAGCGAGGAAGAACAAGCGGCGACCATCGATGCCCTGAACGGCGCTACTGGCTTCATCCGGCGCCTGCTGAAACCGCGGATGCGCACCCGGCACATTCCTGAGCTCACGTTCCGGCTGGACCGCTCTATGGAGTATGCTGAGCAGGTCACCAGAACGCTGAATGAGCTCCGCGAGCAGCTCCATTCCGAGCCAGAGACTGAGCAGAGCGACTCGAACGAGCAATCGAGGTGAATGCGGATGGCGCACCTCTCCGCACATCCGGACGGCCGCGAAGTTCCGAACGAATGGCGACTCGTCTGGGACACCATGTCGTCGGGACGAACAGTCCTGGTTGCCACACACGCCAACCCCGATGCCGATGCCGTTGCCTCAGTGCTCGCGGTGCTGCTGTTGCTGGAGGGATCGGAACGGAGGCTCGTCGCGACGACCGGTGATGGTCGCGTGCCGCGCGCGCTCAGGTTCCTGCCAGCGGTCGATCGACTCTCCACGCAGGAACTGTCACCGGAAGAGCGGTTCGACCGGATCATCCTGGTCGACTGCGCCGACCCCGGCCGGCTCGGGCCGCTCTTCCAGAGCTGCCCGAGCTGGTTCGACGGCTCCATACCGATCGTCAACATCGATCACCACGTGACGAATACCCGATTCGGCGCCGTCTCCTTAGTCGACCCAGCCGCGGCTGCCACGACCGAGATCCTGACCGAGCTCGTCGTCGAGCTCGACCTGCCCCTCTCCCCGGCCCTCGCGACCTGTCTCCTCACCGGCATCTACGGCGACACGCTCGGGCTGCAGACCTCGAGCACTCGCCCGAAGACGATGCGGCTAGCAGCCCATCTCCTCGACGCGGGCGCCGACCTGCCGCAGATCGTGACACACCTGTTCCGTAGGAAGCCGTTCTCGACTGTCCGCCTCTGGGGCCTAGCCCTGGGTCGCGCCCGCTTCGAGGACGCGATCGTCTGGACCGAGATCACGCCTGACATGCTCGAGGAGAGCGGCGCGACCGCTGCCGAGGGCGAAGGCATCGTCAACTTTCTGAGCGGCACCGAGGGTGCGCAGGTCGCGATCATGTTCTATCGCCAGCCGGACGGGTGGCGGGTGAGCCTGCGCTCCTCCAGCGACGCCGTGGATGTGGCCCGGATCGCCAGCCAGTTCGGCGGCGGTGGTCATAGCCGCGCCGCCGGCTGCCGGTTGCCCGCCGGAGAGGAACACCGCCAGACCTTCCTGGACACTGTCGCGCGTTTCCTTCTTGACCTCGCGCTCGCGGGTGATCCCTCCCAATGACTGCTGCGCATGGACTGTTGATCATCGACAAACCACGCGGCTGGACGTCGCACGACCTCGTTAACTGGGTCCGGCGGCGGCTGCGCGAGAAGCGGGTGGGCCACGGTGGAACGCTCGATCCTGCTGCCGAGGGCGTCCTGATCATCGCCGTCGGTCAGGCGACTCGCCTAACATCGTTCCTGCAAGACGCGAGCAAGCAGTACCTGGCGCACGTCGTGCTGGGAGTAAGCAGTACCACCGACGATCTCGAGGGAGATGTCGTCCAGACCACCGAACTGTCGACACCACCCGCGCGCGAGGACGTCGAGCGCGTGTTGAGCCGCTTCGAGGGCGAGATCGAGCAGGTACCTCCAGCGTTCTCCGCGATCAAGGTGGGCGGCAGGCCGCTCTACCGCCGGTCGAGAGCCGGTGAAGTCGTCACGGTCGCGCCGCGCCGCGTGGTGATCCACCGCCTACAGCTCCTGCACTTTGCCTACCCTGACGTCGTCCTGGCGATCGACTGCGGCAAAGGAGTATACGTTCGCTCTCTCGCCCGCGATCTCGGCGCGGCGCTGGGTACAGGTGCCTATCTCCACGCCCTGATGCGGACGCGCGTCGGCCCGTTTACACTCGCGGATGCTTGGTCGCTCGACGAACTGGAACCGCTGCTGTCGATCGGGACCTGGCGCGAGATCGCCTGGCACCCAGACGCTGCCCTGGCGGAGTTCCCCGCGCTCGTGCTCAATCCTGGCCAGGCGAATGCGTGGTATCATGGGGCGCCGGTGCGCCGGCCTGGCCCGCTTCCCGACCAGTCTCTCGCTCGCGTTTACGCTTTAGATGGGCGTTGGCTGGGAATCGCGCGTTACCAGCATGCGCGCGAGCAGTGGTCGCCCGCGATGGTCGTGACCGATCCGCTCGAGTGAGGACGTCTATTATGCCTGTCCTCGTGTATCGCGATCTGGCTGAATTGCCGAGACAGCCACACGCTCTCACGATCGGCAATTTCGATGGGGTGCACCGCGGTCACCAGCACCTGTTCGGCCGCCTGCGAGCGCGTGCCGCCGAGCGGGCCGTCCGCAGCCTCGTGCTCACCTTCGATCCCTTACCCGCCGAAGTGCTGCGCCCTCAGGAAGCGCCTCCGCGGCTCTGCACCCTCGATGAGCGCCTCGCTCTGATCGGAGCATGCCAGATCGACTCGGTGCTGGTGCTCCGGTTCGATCAGGAATTCGCTCGCCAGGCGCCGGAGGAATTCATCGAGCAGCTTGTGCACTACGCTGCTCCGGTGGAACTGGTCATCGGCGACGACTTCCGCTTCGGCCATGGGCGCAGCGGCTCTGTGACGACGCTCCGCGAGCTCGGGTCGCAGTACGGCTTCGACGTCACCGTCGTTCCGCGCGTCGACCTCGAGGCGCAGCCGATCAGCAGCACGCACATCAGGCAACTGGTGAGTGCCGGGTCGATCGAAGTCGCAGCGGAACTGCTGGGCCGCCCCTACGCCCTCACCGGAGACGTGGTAGAAGGGCACCGCCGCGGCCAGCTTCTAGGCTATCCGACGGCCAACCTCCGGCTCATCGATCGGCTCGCCGTTCCAGCCGACGGGATCTACGTCGTGCAGGTGTCTATTGATGGATCCTCCGAGCTTCTCCCCGGTATGGCGTACATCGGCACACGCCCGGTCTTCCAGGACCAGATGCGAGCCATCGAGATTCACCTGCTCGATGTGACGCTCGACCTCTACGGGCGGAGACTGACCGTCCTGTTCGTGCGCCGGCTGCGTGGCGACATGTGGTTCCCGAGCGTCGATGCGCTGATCGAGCAGATGCAAGCCGACGAGCGCGCGACCCGCGAAGCCCTGGCACAGTTAGGAGAGGATTGGCCGCCGCCCCTCACGTGGGCGATTCTCAATCTGGCAGAGGGAGCAGTCTCAGCCGATGGTTAGCCAGATGGATCGAGC
Source organism: Thermalbibacter longus (assembly GCF_023806485.1). GTDB lineage: Bacteria > Chloroflexota > Chloroflexia > Thermomicrobiales > Thermomicrobiaceae > Thermalbibacter > Thermalbibacter longus. The sequence goes on along the minus strand of NZ_JAMSLR010000014.1, from coordinate 13,098 downwards.
CGCCGCTGTCGATCGATTGCTCACCCGTGGCGTGGTCGACGTCGTGGTCCGCGACGACCTGCGACGCAAGCTGCTGGGCGATCGCCCGCTTCGCGTGAAGCTCGGTGTCGATCCGACCCGCCCGGACATCCACCTCGGGCATTACGTCTGTTTCCGCAAGCTGCGAGAGTTCCAGGCTCTCGGCCACCAGGTCGTCGTCATCATCGGAGATTGGACTGCTCGCATCGGCGATCCCTCGGGGCGCTCGGTCCAGCGAACCATGCTCACCGCCGAAGAGGTGCGCGCCAATGCGCAGACGTACCTCGACCAGTTCTTCAAAGTGGTCGATATCAACCGTGCTGAGATCGTCTGGCAGAGCACCTGGTTCGACACCTTCACCCTGGAGGACGTGATCCGGCTCACCAGCAAGTACACCGTTGCCCGCATGCTCGACCGCGAGGATTTCGCCAGGCGGTACCAGGAGGGCTCGCCGATCTCGATCACCGAACTGCTCTACCCGCTGCTCCAGGCATATGACTCCGTCGCGATTCAGGCCGATGTCGAGATCGGTGGCACCGATCAGACCTTCAACCTCCTCGTCGGTCGCGACATCATGCGCGAGATGGGCCAGGAGCCGCAGAATATCCTGACCGTTCCGCTGCTGGTCGGCACCGATGGCGTTCAGAAGATGAGCAAGAGCCTGGACAACTATATCGGCGTCACCGAGCCGCCTGAGGAGATGTTCGGCAAGCTCATGTCGATCCCCGATTGGGTGTTGGGCGACTACATGCGTCTGCTCACCGATATCCCCGAGCAGGAGATCGACTCCATGCTGGCCGCTGCCCAGGCCGGAACGCTGAACCCGCGAGACATCAAAGATCGACTCGCGTTCCAGATTGTCGCCGACCTGCACGGCGCCGAGGCGGCCGAACGAGCGCGCGAGGCGTTCGACCGGCTCTTCCGCCGACGGGAGCTGCCCGAGCAGATGCCGGAGATCGAAGTCCCTGCCGAGGGGTGGATCGTGCAGATCATGGTCCAGGCTGGACTCGCTTCGAGCAACAACGAAGCGCGGCGTCTCATCGCTCAGGGCGGCGTGCGACTCGATGGACAGCGCGTGGACGATCCCGACCTCGTCCTGCGGCTGGACCGACCGACGGTGATCCAGATTGGACGCCGCCGTTTCGCGAGGCTCGTGCCGCGCGTGTCCTGAACGTGAAGCCTGGCTGCGATATCTGCTATACTATCCGATGCGACTGGCTCGGGGTGTGGCGCAGTTGGTAGCGCGCGGCGTTTGGGACGCTGAGGTCGGAGGTTCGAGTCCTCTCACCCCGACCAGGCGGGAGTAACTCAGTTGGCAGAGTGCCGGCTTCCCAAGCCGGTTGTCGCGGGTTCGAATCCCGTCTCCCGCTCCAGGACACCGCCCTCGGCTCGAGGGCGGTGTCGTTTTCTCTCGAGGGAGTAAGCTCCGCGACTGCGGTCACAACCTCTACGGTTTCCCTACAGCGGCGCTGCTCTTGCACCGAGCCGTCTGGAACATCGTAGGGCCGCCCGCGCTGCCTGTGCGTCCCGCGATGCGCACTGTCGTCAACCTGACCTACCGCTCGGTTCACCCCCAACTCGAGCCGAGTTTCTGCGCGAAGCGCCCGCTGCGCGGACGGCCGAACGAGGGTTCCCCCACTCCGCAGCAATCTGCAGCTCTGGATAATCCTCCTGGTCTCCGAGCGGAACTGGGCGAGCGATCGAAACCGATTCCGCCAAAACCATCGATGACATGGAAATAATTGACACTCTCGATGCAATGTGCTAGGCTGTGCTACCGTGACTGGAGACAGCATGCGTCCCAGAGATGCGTTGATCAGCGAGATCCGCACCTGCACACGGGCGATAGCGCGGGCGGCCGCCACCCGCGCGTTTTCCGCCTGGTCGTCGCTCGACCTATCGATGCCGCAGCTCGAGGCGCTCTTCTGTCTCGCGGCCTCGGGTCCAACCACCGTCAGTGAGCTCGCCTCCCGGCTCGGTATTAGCCCACCGGCCGGCAGTCACCTCGTGGATCAACTCGTCCAGGCTGGGCTTGCGAGGCGGTTCGAGGATTCCGACGATCGACGGCGAACACGCGTCTACTTGGCCCGACGGGGTGAATCACTCATCGCGCACCTGCGCGAGTGGTCGCACCAGGAGCGACTCCGCACGTGGTTTAGCAGGCTCACTCAGCCAGAGCTCGATGAGATCGCGAGCGGAGTTCGCGTGCTGGCCCCCGCTGTCGAAGCCGGCGCTCGAACAGGTACCCGACCCTCTGGGAGGGTGATGCAGGGCTAGAAACGTCAAAGATCGCGGCGACCAGGCAGGAGCGACTCGGGACATCCGGTCTGGTCAGATAAGGAGCAGACAGGCGATGGAGGACGTGGAAACGGAAGTGCCAGCCGCGAGCGAGCCAGCGATTGCTTCGCTGCGAGCGAGCCTGAGCCGAGAGCGACGCTGGTTCGTCGTCGCTGGAGTGCTTCTCGGTATGCTGCTGAGCTCGCTCGATCAGACGGTCGTCGGTACGGCCATGCCGCGGATCATTGCCGAACTGAACGGGTTGAACCACTACTCGTGGGTCTTCACGGCCTACATGCTGGCCTCGACGGTTTCGATCCCGATCTACGGCAAGTTGTCCGACCTGTACGGCCGTCGAGTCTTCTTCGCCGGCGGCATGGTCATCTTCCTGATCGGCTCAGCGCTCTGTGGGCAGGCTCAGGACATGACCCAGCTCATCCTGTTCCGCGGCTTGCAGGGGCTCGGGGCTGGCGCCATGATGCCCATCGCCATCGCGATTGTGGGCGACATCTTCCCGCCCGCTGAGCGGGGCAAGTGGCAGGGTTTGATGATGGCGGTCTTCGGGCTCTCGTCGATCGTCGGGCCCTGGCTAGGCGGGTGGCTCACGGATCACTGGGGCTGGCGCTGGGTGTTCTATGTGAACATGCCGGTCGGAGTGCTGGCAATCATCACCGCCGGCCTCGCCCTGCCGGGCCGGGTACGTCGTGTCGAGCACCGGATCGACGTGCTCGGTGCCATCACCCTCGTAGCCGGGACAGTCCCCTTGCTGCTGGGATTCTCCTGGGCCGGCACGGAGTATCCATGGAGTTCCTGGCAGGTCCTCTCCTGCTTCGCCGCCGCGCTCGTCATGTTGAGCCTCGCTCTCTTCGTCGTTGAGCCACGTGCCCCGGAGCCGATCATCTCACCAGGCCTCTTCCGAAACCGCGTCTTCGCGCTGTCCGTGCTCGCCTCGTTTCTGTTGAGCGCAGGCATGTTCGGTGCCATCATGTACATTCCACTCTTCCTGCAGGCCGTCGTGGGCATTTCGGCAACCAATTCCGGTACATTGCTTATGCCGATGATGCTTGGATTTATGACGAGCAGCATTGCCTTCGGACAGATTCTGGCTCGTACCGGACGATACAAGATACCGGCATTGGCCGGGATCGCCATTGCCGTCTTCGGGAACCTCCTGCTCTGGCAAATGCCACCGACTGCTACGGCTGGCATAGTGATCCGCAACATGGTTATTGTCGGGCTCGGCCTCGGTGGGCTGATGAGCCTGTTCACCATCGTCGTGCAGAATGCGTTCCCGTTGTCCAAACTCGGCGAGGTAACTGCAAATCTCCAGTTCTTCCGCTCGATCGGCGGGACGATCGGTGTCGCGATTCTCGGAACGGTCATGACCAACCGCTTCAACCACGAGCTGACCGCGCGGCTTCCGGCCCAGCTCGCCGAGCTTCTGTCTCCGGACAGGCTGGAGCAGCTCCGTAACCCACAGGCGCTCCAGGCCCCAGATGCCGCCGCCCAATTGCAGCAGGCGTTCGCTGCGCTCGGCCCACAGGGCGTGGACCTTTTCAATAAGTTCATGCTCGCGCTCCGGGACAGCCTGGCGACGTCGATCACCAGCCTGTTCGCCATCAGTGCCTTGGCGCTGGCGCTCAGTTTCGTCACTATGCTCTTCATGCCCGAGATCCCGCTGCGAGGCAACGTTCGGCGCGCAGCCCCCGAGCAGCCACCGACAACCGGCACCGCGGGCGCGATCGCCGCTCCGTTGCGAACTCAGCATCGTCGCTAGCTATCTTCCTCCTGGCCAGCATCGTGGCCAGGCTCAGCACCGTCCCTGCGCGCTTATGAGGAGAGCAAGCTGAGCCAGGCACGAAACTAGGCGCCGGGATCGGGCCTCTGCAGACGGAGTACCCAAGCTGGCTCGCACTTCACGGTATAATGCCGAGCGCCGCGGTCGGCGCCCGCGACCGCGGCGCATTCGGTCGGTGAGTCGCTTTCATGCGTTGGCACGTCGGCCCACCACCAAGAGACGAGCTGTTCGATCCCGCCCCGCCGTGGCGGCGTCTTCGAGAGCCACGGCAAATCGCGGTCAGCATCATGCTCTCCCTGCCACTCGGCCTGCTGGCCGCTCTGGCCATCCTCGTCCTCGGAGCCGCGCTGGCTCCCCAAAGGCAGACTGTTCTCGTCTTCAGCGTGCGATTCCTCCCGTTCGTCGCCTTCGTGCTCGCGGTAGTTGCCGTGCACGAGCTCCTCCATGCCGTGACATTCCCCGGATCTCTCCGCTCGCCTCACGTCGTGCTCGGCTTCTGGCCCCGCGCGCTCCTCTTCTACGCGCACTACTCGGGCGAGCTCAGCCGCGAGCGGTTCCTGTTGACACTGATCTGCCCGTTCGCTGTGATGAGCGCCGCTAGCCTGCTGCTCTCTACCATCGATCCAGCTCACCAGGGACTGTGGCTCTCTGCTGGGGCCTTCAATGCCTTCGCTTCATCCATGGATCTGTTCGGATTCGTTCTCATCGCCATCCAGGTTCCTCGCGGGGCCCGGCTGCGCAATCAAGGTTCTGTCACCTACTGGAAGCCTGCCTAGCGCGCACCTCGAACCGGCGGCTGCATGCCCTATCCGCACCTGTCCATAGCGACTCTTGATCTTGCAGCATCGGGCTCCACCGTGGGATGCTGAGGTGGCTAGAACAGGAGCAGTCCGAATTGGCCCTGGATCACCGCTCGGTCGAACGGCCGTCGCCTTCGTGGCCGGGAGGAGGGGAATCAGGTGGCGAGGATCAAGATCGATCTCGACCGGCGCATCGGCACGGTCGACCGCCGCATCTTCGGCGGTTTTATCGAGCATCTCGGCCGCTGCATCTACGGGGGAATCTTCGACGAGGGCTCGCCACTCAGCGACGAGCGCGGCTTCCGGCTCGATGTCGTGCAGGCACTTCGCGACCTTCGCATACCGGTCCTGCGCTGGCCTGGTGGCAACTTCGCGAGCGGTTACCACTGGGTGGACGGCATCGGCCCGCGCGACCAGCGCCCTCGCCGCATGAACCTCGCCTGGCACATCGAGGAGTCGAACCGGTTCGGCACGGACGAGTTCATCGCGTATTGTGGCCTGGTCGGGGCGGAGCCCTACATCTGCGTCAACCTGGGCTCGGGAACGATCGACGAGGCCCAGGCCTGGGTCGAGTACTGTAACGGCACCGGTCACACCTACTGGGCCAACCTCCGGCGCCAGCACGGATACCCCGAGCCATACGGGGTCAAGCTCTGGGGCCTGGGCAACGAGATGTACGGCTCCTGGCAGATCGGCGCGCTGAGCGCCGAGGACTACGTGGCGAAAGCGCGCGAGTTCGCGAAGGTGATGAGGATGACCGATCCCTCGATCCAGCTCGTGAGCTGCGGCTGGAACGGCTGGAGCGACTGGGATCGCGTCGTGCTCGAAGGCCTCGCTCGCTACGTCGATTACCATTCGATCCACCTCTATACCGGCAGTCCCGACTATTACGGCAACGTGCTCTCCCCTCACCTCGCCGACTTTGCGCTGGCGAGCTGCCAGGCCCTCATCGACCGGGTCCGCTACGAGCAGGGGATCGATCATCCTATCTACGTCGCCTACGACGAGTGGAACGTGTGGTTCCGCCAGTGGGGCTACGACGCCTCCGTCGCCGGCTTGGAGGAGCGGTATACGCTCGCGGACGCGCTCGCGGTGGCGACCTACCTCAACATCTTCATCCGTCGCTGCCGGACGGTGCGCTTGGCCAACCTAGCTCAGATGGTGAACGTCATCGCGCCCATCTTCACCAACCCAGAGGGGCTGTTTCTCCAGTCCATCTACCACCAGTTCCGCCTGTACTCCGAGTGGACGCTGGACGTCGCCCTCGACGCGTTCGTCGAGGCTGAGACCTACCACCTGAGTTCCGAACAGGAGGCACGGTCGCCCTGGCGACACCGAGTGGCGAGGCTGGGACCGTTCACTCTGGTCGACGCCGCCTGTACGGTCAACAGCACGGGCGAGGAGATCACTCTCGCCGTCGTCAACCGCGACCTCCAACGGGCCGTGCAGGCCACGATCGAGTTCGTGGGAACTGCGGTTCGCCCCGGCGCGCTCGTCCGCGAGGTCAACGGCCCCGGCCCGGACGCATCGAACAGCTTCGATCAGCCGGCTATCGTCTCAGTTTCTGAGAGGGCGCTCGATACCGGCGGATCGACGATCAGCTACGAATTCCCTGCGCACTCCGTCACGTTGATCCGCTTCCATGTCGCGTGACCTCGGAGCGGGGAGCGAGCGCCACCACCCGGTGGTGATATGATCGGCACAGGGATAGGTGGAGATGAACCCGCGACAGCCCGTACCGATCGAGTGCATCGAGGTTCCGAACCCTGCCGCGATGATGGGCGACCAGCCCACCAACGCGTACCTCGTCGGCTCGCAGGAACTCCTGATCGTCGACCCCGGCAGCGAGGCCGGCATCGACCTCGTCTCCCGGGCTGTGGCCACCCGAACCACTGCGCGCGTCCGCGCCATCGTCCTCACCCACGGGCATCCCGACCACGTCGCCGCGGCGGGCGAGCTGCGTCGCCGGTTCGGATGTCCCATCATGCTCCACCCGAAGGAGCAGCCGATCCTCCGCGGGTTCCTGCGCTGGGAACAGGTCGACATCGAGCTCCACGACGGAATGCGTATCGATCTCCCGGAAGGCACCCTGGAGGTCATCGAAACGCCAGGCCACTCGCCGGGCCACGTCGCGCTCTGGGAGCCGGCGGGGCGGTCGCTCCTGGCCGGCGACCTCTTCTCCGGCAACGGCACAGTCGCGATCATCCCGCCTCACGGGAGCATGCGGGCCTACCTCCAATCGCTCCACCGGGCGCGCTCGCTTGCACCGCGGCGCATCCTGCCCGGTCACGGGCCTGAGATCGCTAACCCGGAGCGAGTGATCGACGAGTACATCGCGCGGCGCCTCCAGCGCGAGGCGCAGATCCGCGAGGCCCTCGCCTCGGGACCGATGACGATCGACGAGCTCGTCACTGAGCTGTACCCCGATATCCTGCCGCAGTTCCGCCGAGCGGGCGCTGCCACGGTGCTGGCACACCTAGAGAAGCTGCGCGACCAGGGAGAGGTCGAGCCGGAGGGCGAGGAGATCTGGCACGCGACCTGGCGGCAGGTGAGAATCCCCACCTGACATTCCGGCCGACTCCTTAGGGGATTGCCACGATTCGACACCGGCTCAGTAGTCCTGATTCGGTCACCACCCTCACCCCCTACCCCCTCTCCCGCTTGAGCGGGAGAGGGGTGCCGAAGGCGGGGTGAGGGCAGTCGGCCCTCCATCACTCCCTGCCCCTCTCCTGCACACCGGGGAGAGGGATGCTCCAGCGTTGAGGCGATCCCGTGCTTGCACGCTCGCTGCGCCAGCACCATACTGCGGCTGCCGGCCCGCGTCAGAGGTGAGGGGGTGTGCAGCATGCCGATCCGCATCGTCACCGGAGGCATCTCGCAGGAGACGAATACCTTCCAGTGGCAACCGACGACCCTCGAGGACTTCCAGCGCGGCTCGAGCGCCATCCACCGCGGCGAGGATATCCTGGCGCTTGAGGGCACTGGGACGGTCTACGGCGGCGTCATCGCCGAGGCCAAACGGCAGGGCATCGAGCTGATCCCCACCACGTTCGCTCGCGCGGTCCCGGGTGGCCGGGTAACCCGCCATGCCTTCGAGACGCTCTGCGAGGAGATCCTCGACGGCCTGCGCCGAGCGCAACCCTTCGACGGGGTGCTGCTGGTGATCCACGGGGCCATGGCTCTCGAGCACCACGACGACGGCGAGGGTCTCCTGCTGCGCGCCGTGCGCGACCTGGTGGGACCAGATATCCCGATCGTCTCTCCGCTCGACCTGCACACGAATCTCTCCGACGAGATGATGGCCTTGGCTGACGCCTTCGTGGGCTACAAAGAGTACCCGCACATCGACACGGCCGAGACCGGCGCCCGTGCCTTGCAGATCCTCGTCGAGACCATCCGCGGGAACATCCGGCCGGCGATGGCTCACGTTCGCCTGCCGCTGATCGTCCCCAACCAGTCGATGGTCACGACCTGGCAGTCACCGCTGAAGACCGCGATCGACCGCGCGCGTGAGATCGAGCGTGAGCCCGGCGTGGTCGCTGCCACTGTCCTAGGTGGCTTCCCCTTTGCCGACGTACCCTTCGCCGGTGTCTCGACCATCGTCGTCACCGACAACGATCCAGTGCTCGCTCGCCGCTACGCGACCGAGCTGGCTCGGATCTGCTGGGACTTGCGGGAGACGTTCAGGATAGAACCTACCCCCATCCCCGATGCGATCGCCGAGGCGATGGCCGCCCCGCCGGGCAGCGTCTACGTGCTCGCCGACATCGCCGACTCCGGAGCCAGCGGTACGGCTGGCGACGGTACCGCGGTGTTGAAGGGATTGCTGGAGGCCAATGCCCGCTCAGCCGCGGTCGCTCAGATCATGGATCCAGAGGCGGTGCATGCCTGCATCGACGCCGGGGTCGGCGCGACCGTGACGCTGCGCGTCGGCGGCAAACACGACGGGCTACACGGCGAGCCGGTCGAGGTGACCGGGATGGTGCGGCTGATCCACGAGGGCAGCTTCGTGCTCGCTGGGCCGATGGGCAAAGGGACAGTGGCCAGCCGCGGCAAGACCGTCGTGCTCGAGATCGGCGGGCGCGACGGCATCGAGCTGCAACTGACTGAGCTGCGTGGTCATCCGAACGACCTCAACTTCTTCCGCGCCTTCGGCATCGAGCCCACGGAGCGCCGCATCCTGGTGCTCAAGAGCGCCGCCCACTTCCGGGCGGCCTTCGAGCCGATCGCGACGAAGGTCATCGAAGTCGACGCTCCCGGCATCAGCAGCCCGCGGCTCGAGCGCTTCGACTATCGCAAGCTGCGCCGGCCTATCTACCCCCTCGACCCGGAGACCACCTGGTCTCCCGAGGCGTAGCCCAGCCCTAGGAGCGGAGCGCATGCGTGTAGAGGCGACCCTCGGCGACGTGCCCTGGGACGAGATCCCCGGACTGGCTCAGGCGATCGAGGCGATGGGGTTCGACGGCATCGCCCAGCCCGAGCTCAAGCGCGATCCCTTCCTGCCGCTGGCGCTGGCCGCCGCTGTGACGCGCCGCGTCCGCCTTGCCACCGCGGTCGCTATCGCCTTTCCGCGCAGCCCCACGGTCGTCGCCTGCACTGCGCGCGGTCTGCACGACCTCTCGCGGGGGCGCTTCGTGCTCGGCCTCGGCACGCAGGTCAGGGGCCACATCGAGCGGCGCTTCGGCGTGACCTGGGCCTCGCCCGGCCCGCGGCTGCGCGAGTACGTCCAGGCGCTGCGGGCGGTCTGGGCCACCTGGCAGCACGGCACCCCGCTGAGCTTCCGCGGCAGGTTTTACTCGCTGTCGTTGATGACCCCGGAGTTCGACCCCGGGCCCTCCGAGCACGGCCTGCCGAAAATTCACCTCGCCGGGGTTAACCGGTACAACCTGCGCCTGGCCGGCCAGCTGGCCGATGGGCTGCGGGTCCACCCGTTTAGCACGCCGGAGTACACGCGGGACGTGATCTGGCCTAACGTCGTCGAGGGTGCGCGGCGCGCGGGTCGCTCGCTGGGTGACTTCGAGCTCGTGGGTGGAGGCTTTATCGCCACCGGCGCGACCGAGGAGGAGGTACGGGCCGCCCGCGAGCGTGCTCGTTACCGGATCGCGTTCTACGGTTCCACCCGCAGCTACCGGCCCGTGATCGAACACCACGGGTGGGGACACCTGAACGATGTGCTATACCGCCTCGCAGGCCAAGGCCGGTGGGACGAGCTGGCCGCGGCGGTGCCAGACGAGGTGCTGGATGCCTTCTGCATCTCTGGCACCTACGACACCATCGCTGCGGCTGTCGGCGCGCGCCTCGAAGGACTGGTCGACACGGTCAGCTTCCCGCTCCCCGCCGATCCGTACGCACCCGACGAGCGCTACCTGGCCGCGCTGGAAGGCGTCAAGCGCCTCGCCGCCGCGACGACCTATCGCGGACAGGTCGCGTCATCGTAGTCCGCTGGCCGGCGGAGCACCCGGCCAGCAGCGCGGTACTTCGGCTCCCTGGTGAACGCCGGGCGCGTGAACCGCACACACCGGCTCGCTGGATCGGCCCGTGTGCTGGTCTTCCGGGGTCGAAAGGCGTCCAGGCTATCCAACTTGTTCGAATCCGATCGAGGGGCGACCGGCTGTCGCCCCTCCACATCGATCGGCTGGAGAGCACGTACTCCGTAGCGGTCGTGGCAGACCTTCACACGTTCCTATCAGTAGAGTGGCACCCCTGCGTGGTGTGCGGGTGCTGACTGCGCCCCCGAACCTCTATCCTTGAGCAAGTGCTTTCCGGTTTGTGCGTTCGGCACCCTACACCAGTCCCAGTAAGCCGCCCCCGCGCGTCTCAGTCGGCGCGCACCGGCCGGAAATGGGGCAACGTGATCTCCTCCGTGACGTCGTCGTACACCACTTCGACCGGCATGCCGATCCTGACGTGCTCTGGATCTGGCTCGACATCGACTAGTGTCGACATCAGCCGCGCGCCCTCCTCGAGCTCGACGATCGCGACGACGTACGGCACCTCTTCCGCAAAGGCCGGGTCGCGGTTCTGGTAGACGATGGTGAACGCATGGACGACGCCTCGCCCCGAGACCGGCTCCCAGGAGACGTTGTCCGAGAGCGTAAAGGGGCTGAGCCCTCGCGGATAGAAGAAGAACTTCCCGGTATCGTTGCACCGCTGGATCTTCATCGCGTGCGCTTTGACGCTTTCCCAGAACGGCGCGGTGATCGGGTCGGGCTTCGGCAACGGCTTCTTGTATTCGCTCATCTCGCTCCTCCGCTCAGTAGCGCGCCAGGATCGCTGTCCCGGCTGAGGACAGCACTCCGCCCGTCCCGTGGACGAGCGCGATCCTCGCGTTCGGCACCTGCCGGATCCCCTCGTCTGCATAGTCGTGGCGAAGCTGGCGCACCGCCTCGATCACCGCGAACATCCCATACATGCCTGGGTGGGTATAGGAAAGCCCGCCGCCGTTGGTATTCATCGGAAAATCCCCGCCGGGAGCTGTCCGCTGGCCGCTGACGAACGCGCCGCCCTCGCCCTTTCCGCAGAAGCCCAGCTCTTCGAGGGACAGCAGCACCGTGTAGGTGAAGGAGTCGTAGATCATCGCCAGGTCGATGTCGTCGTGGGTGATACCGGCCATCTCGAAGGCGACCTTGCCCGACTGCCTCGCCGCGAAGCTCGTGTAGCTCGGCATCTGCGAGATCATCGCGTGCGTGTGGCTCTCGCCGAAGCCGAGCACGACGACCGGGTGCTGTCGCAGATCGCGCGCCCGCTCCAGGGAGGTCATCACGAAGGCGCCGCCGGCGTCGGTGACGAGACAGCAGTCGAGCAGGTTGAACGGCCAGCAGATGGGACGGGAGTTGAGGACGTCCTCGATCGTGATCGGGTCGCGCATGTAGGCCTTCGGGTTCAGCATCGCCCACTTGCGCGTCGCCACGGCGATCTCCGCGAGTTGCTCCTTGGTCGTCCCGAACTCGTGCATGTGGCGCGAGCAGGCCAGCGCGTAGGCGCCGACCGGTTGCGGCAGCCCGTAGGGCGCCTCGAACTGGCCGCGCAGCGAATCTGGCGGCGTCACCCGAGGCGGCATCCCGACGCGCGAGCGGCCGCTCTCACCGTGTGTGACCAGCGCGACCTGGCAGCGGCCAGTCGCGATCGCTGTCGCGGCGTGACCGACATGGATGACGAATGACGAGCCGCCGACCGACGTGTTATCCGTCACCTTGGGCTGGATGCCCAGGTACTCTCCCAGTTCGGTCGTCGAGATCCCGGCGGTGAACAGTCCGTCCACGTCGTCTTTGGTCAGGCCCGCCTCGGCCAGCGCCGAGCGTGCCGCTTCAGCATGCAGCATGATCGCCGGCTTGTCCGGTACCCGGCCGATCTGGTCGGACTCCGCGACCCCGACGATGGCGACCTTTCCCGAGAGTTCCCTCACCCGTCCCTCCTTCGCTCGTACGCCTCCCGAGCCGCCGACACGACTCCGACGGGATGACGTCTCACCACACCAGCTCCCCGTACGGTTCCAGCTTGGTCGCCCAGAAGCGAACCCCTGGCTTCACCTCGATCCACTCCCCCTCCGGGATGGCCTCGATGGCGCTCGAAAAGCCCGCCTGGTTCGTGATGGTCTCGAACTCGTGCGCGAAGGCCTTCGGCACGACCTCGCACAGCTCCTCGACCGTCCAGCGGTGGTCAGCCCGGAGCGTTTTGATCACCTTCGGCTGCGACATCAGCGCGATGTTGTAGCCGAAGGACCCGAACAGGTAGCCGTTGACCGACTGCGCACGGTCGCTGGCGAGAAAAGCTACCAGTGGAGCCACGTTCACCGGATCCTTCTCGGTCCCTGCCGCCAGTTCACTCGGCAGCTTGCCGTGCTGCTGGAGCGTCTCCTCTCGCACCCGGGGGATCGAGTCGATCATGCGCGTCCAACCAGTCGGGAGAATCGCGTTGGCGGTCACGTTGTAGCGGGCCAGCGCGTTGGCGCAGCTCAGAGTCAACCCGATGATCCCCGCCTTGGCAGCCGCGTAGTTCGGTTGTCCGGGCGCACCGAACGCCGAGGTCGACGACATGTTGATGATGCGCCCCCACCGCTGCTCCCGGAATCGCACCGAGGCCCACTTGCAGACATTGAACGTGCCCTTCAGGTGCACGTCCAGGACTGCCTGCCACTCCTCCTCGGTCATGTTGAAGATCATCCGGTCGCGCAGGATACCGGCCACGTTCACCACCACGTCCAGC
>NZ_JAMSLR010000013.1 GCF_023806485.1 Thermalbibacter longus | reverse complement strand
AGCCCTCATAGGTACTGTCGAAACTGGACGTAGACCAGTCCAAACGTCGCTACGACAATCACGTTTCAAGCCCTCATAGGTACTGTCGAAACGCGTCACGCCATCCCTCTTCCCAAGAGGGATAGCTTGTTTCAAGCCCTCATAGGTACTGTCGAAACGGCAGGTACTCGCTACCTGGCTAGTCGTTATCAGTTGTTGTTTCAAGCCCTCATAGGTACTGTCGAAACATCCACGTCGCGAGTCCGATCCCCAGTAACGCAAAATCGTTTCAAGCCCTCATAGGTACTGTCGAAACCCAACCAGATCCCCGCCAGTATCGCGATCTCGTCACCCGCAGTATAGCGGGAAATCCAGCCAGGCGCAAGCCCCTCTTCAGCCGTTTTCCGCGTGCCGACGGCGATCCAGGCTCCTCGCCGCCGCGCGTCGACCCCCCGGGGTTTGTGCACGATTGGAGGTCGACGCAACGCCGCGCGCCCGCCTCTCTCCCCGCCGTGGCCGCGAGCGCTTACCCAGCACGCCCGCGCGTCGACCTTCCCCACGCGCTCTGCCGCGCGACACCCCAGCGCAGGCAAGCCGCGGGGCGCCAGGCGCGGCACCGGCAGCCCTGGCCAGAGTCGTGACCTGCCTCCTCGAACCCGAGCGCGGCGTTGTGTTCGAGCCGGTGCGGGGAGCCGCGGGACGGCGAGAGCGGCCGTCAGATCAGTTCGCCGTACTCGCGCCACTCGTAGGGGTCGACCCGGCCGTACCACTCAGGCGTGCCGTAGTCCGGGCAGTTGGCCTTGGCCTTGGTCACGTCCCAGCGCTTCACTTTGCGGTAAGTCTCGACGAACGGCTCGCCGAGGATCTCGCGCAGGGCGCGGTCGGCCTCCAGCGCGTCCAGGGCATCTTCCAGCGAGCGCGGGAGCTCCGGCAACCCCGAGACCCGGCTCGCTTCGACGGTCACCGGCTCCGGGATGGGCAGCGCGCGGCAGATGCCGTCGAGCCCGGCGGCCAGCGAGGCGGCTAGCGCGATGTACGGGTTCGAGGCAGCACCGCCCAGCCGGTTCTCGATCCGAGCGGCCGGCCCGCGCGCTCCCGCGGGGATGCGGAAGGCAGCCGAGCGGTTGTCTGGCCCCCAGCAGATGCTCGTGGGGGCGAAGAGCCCGGGCCGGTAGCGCTTGTAGTCGTTCGGCGTGGGGGAGAGGAAGGCGATCAGGGCCGGGGCGTGGTGGATCAGGCCGCCGAGGAAGTGCCAGCCGAGCTGGGAGATGCCGAGCGGGTCGCGGTCATCGGCAAAGAGGTTCTTGCCAGTCCGCAGATCGATCAGGCTGTGGTGCAGGTGGCAGCCCGAGGCGGCCTCGCTGATGAACGGCTTGGTCATGAAGGGCGCGTCGTAGCCGTAGCGCCGGGAGACCTCCTTGACCGCAGTACGGAAGCTGAACGCCTGGTCGGCGGCCGCCAGCCCGTCGGCGGGGCTGAAGGTGACCTCGAACTGCCCGGGGGCGTTCTCGACGCTGAGCGTCGAGACCTCGATGCCGAAAGCCGGCAGGCTGCCGAGCAGCTCGTCGCGCCACTCGGGGAGCATGTTGTTGCGGAGCGTGGAGCAGATCTGCCGGTCTTCGAAGGCGCGAGCGCGGGTGACCCGGTCGATCAGGTAGAACTCGTACTCGAAGCCGCTTCGGGGAAGCATGCCCTGATCGAGGAAGCGCGCGATGACGCGCCGGCAGACGACCCGCGGGTCGTCCGGCGTCGGGGTCTCCGGGTCGATGTAGAGGTCGCCCAGCACGCGCGCCTCGCCCGGAGCGTAGGGCAACACGACCAGCGTATCGAGGTCGGGCTTGAGCAGGAAGTCGGGCGGCGGCAGCCGCTCGTCCTGCGGGATGTCCCAGCCGGAGGCGTCTTGCAGCAGGATGCCCCCGTAGAAGTTGACTCCTTTGACCGCGTAGACCGGGAACTTGCCGAGCGGGACGCTCTTCGAGCGGGCGATCGCGTGGATGTCGGCCATCTCGATACGGACCCACCGGACTCCGGCTGCCGCAAGCAGCCGCGTGACGGTGGACACGTCCATACGGTATGCCTCCTCCCCATACGCCTGACGCGTCCAGTATACCCGCGCCTGAAGCCCGCTCGGCAAGCAGGCCAGGGCTCCTCGGGCCCGGCAACCAGAGCGCGCACCGCCCAGGCGCGCGAGGGCGCGACGACTGGGCAGGACTCAGCGGCCGGGCGTCCGCGCGAGACGGCGCCGTACGTGCGCCGTGATCTCAGCGCCGTTCTCCCGCCAGACGTGGATCGCCGAGGGCGCGATCGAGACCAGGATGATGAAGAGCACGATCGGGATGAGGTAGCGATCGACGTCCGGGATCATGCTCCCCAGGAAGTAGCCGGCCATCGTGACCCCCACCGCCCAGAGGAAGCCGCCGAGGACGTTGAACGCCAGGAAGCGCGGGTAGTGCATCTTTCCCATGCCAGCCACGATCGGCGTGCAGGTTCGGACGATGGGCAAGAAGCGCGCCAGCACGATCGCCTTGCCGCCGTGCTTTTCGAAGAACGCCTCGGCGCGCTCGAGGTGCTTGCGCTTGAAGACGCGGGAGTCCTCGCGGTTGAAGAGCGACCGCCCGACGCGGTACCCGAAGGCATAGCCGGCCGAGTCGCCGGCTACCGCGGCGATGAAGCAGAGCGGGACGAGCCACCGGATATCGAGGTACCCCTGGGAGGCTAGGAAGCCGGCGGTGAAGAGCAGGCTGTCGCCGGGGAGAAAGAGACCGATCAGGAGGCCGCTCTCGGTAAAGACGATCGCCGCGACGCCCAGCGTGCCGACCGCCTTGATCAACGTCACCAGATCGAAATGCGGCATCACTAACCCTCATCTCATATCGGACGCGAGGCCGCTCGCTCCACCCGGATCGCGCCCGGGCCAGCGGCTTTTCCGGGCCACGCGCATCGCGCCAGCAAAGTCTCCCGGCCAGGCGCATGGAGCGTCGCGGTCATCGGGCCCGGCGCGCGGCCTCCGATGGCGGGCGGCTTCTTGACACCGCGGCGATCGCCGCCTACCATGCCGCCCGGCGCCGGAAGTATAGCCCGGCCTGGGTTCCGTTACCCATGCCGGCCTAACCAAATCGCGAACGCGAGAGGGAGGGATGACCTCGATGAAGACCGAGCAGCGACTCGCCGAGCTGGGGATCGAGCTGCCACCAGTGCCGCAGCCCGCCGGGAACTATGTCCACGCGGTGCAGACCGGCAACCTGCTCTTTCTGGCGGGCAAGGGCCCCTTCAACCCCGACGGCTCGGTTCCGACCGGGAAAGTCGGACGGGACTACACCACGGAGGAGGCGTACCAGCATGCCCGCTCGGTCGGCCTCACGCTGATCGCGGTGATGAAGGACGTGCTGGGCGACCTCGACCGGGTGAAGCGGGTGGTCAAGGTGCTCGGCATGGTCAACGCCGTGCCGGAGTTCGGCGAGCAGCCCAAGGTGATCAACGGCTGCTCGGATCTGTTCGTCGAGGTCTTCGGGGAGCGCGGGCGGCATGCCCGGTCGGCAGTGGGCATGGGCTCGCTGCCCAACGGGATCACCGTGGAGATCGAAGCGATCGTCGAGGTCGAGTAGGGAGCGACCAGGCGAGGCTAGCCCCTCGCCGAGCTCGGCTGCGGGACGGAAGCCGGAGCCGCCAGGGGGAGGAAGACGCTCATCGTCGTCCCCTGGCCAGGGTGGCTCATCGCCTCGATCCGTCCCCCGTGCGCCGCGATGATCGTCTTGGCGATGGGCAGCCCCAGGCCCGCGCCTCCCCGCGCGCGGCTGCGCGCCTTGTCGACCCGGTAGAACCGTTCGAAGACCAGCGGGAGGTGCTCCGGCGGAATCCCGGGGCCGCGGTCGACCACCTCGATGACCAGCTCGTCGCCGCGGATCTCCGAGGAGAGCACGACCACGCCGCCGCGCGGGCCGTACTTGGCGGCGTTGTCCACCAAGGCAAGCACGGCTTGCTCGATGCGGACCGGGTCGACCTCGAGCCACCCCTCGGCCTCCAGGGCCGCGCGCAGCGATGCGCCGTGCTCGCGGGCCAGCGCCGCGGCACGGTCGGCGAGCCCGGCCAGAAACGGCCCCACGGCGAGCCGTTCCCGGACGAGCGGGAGCGACGCTGCGTCGGCTCTGGCCAGCAGCAGGAGGTCTTCGACCAGACGGGACAGGCGATTCGCCTCCCGGAGGATCTCGCCGAGAAGCTCGGCGTGAGCGCAGCTCGAGTCGACCGCCAGGGCAAGCTGCGCGTTCCCGCGCAGCACGGTGAGCGGCGTGCGCAGCTCGTGCGAGGCGTCGGCGATGAAGTCGCTCTTCGCCTTGAGCGCCTCCGCGAGCCGCTGCGCGGTCTCCTGCTGGGCCGCGTACAACCGCCGGAACGCGTTCATGACCTTCACCGTCGCGTAGACGAGCCCAGCGCCGATCAGGCCCAACCCTGCGAGCACGCCGAGGAGCACAAGTTGCGCGGTCGTCATCGTCTGCTCGACGCTGTCCAGCGCCTGGCCGGCTTCTTCCTCGCCGACGCGCTGGACGACGCGCGCGTCCCGATCGAGCTCGGTCAGGAGCATCAACCCGCGCTCGCTCGCCTGGGCAAAGCGGATCGGGTCAGCCTGATAGCGATCGAGCGCTGAGGAGAACGTGGCGTAGTACGCCTCAGCGACCGCGCGGAGGGCTGACGGCTGCGGGATCGTGGGGTCGCGCACCCCGAGCCGCTCGATCGCCGCGATCGTCTCGACCAGGTACGCGTAACTCTGCTCGAACTCGACCCGCTCAGCCGCCGAAGGGCCGCCATCCCTGAGGTTGAAGTGATGGTTACGCAGGTCGAGGACGGCCAATCGGAGCTCGTGCCCGAGGTGCTCGAGCTCCACGTCGTAGCGCACCGCCTCGTCGACGACGGTCTTGACGCGCTGGTTGAGCGCCAGCGACACGAGACCCATGACCGCGATCGCTACCAGGAGCCCGCCTAGCGAGGCGCTGACGATCCACCACGAGCGCATGCGCGACCAGTCGCGATCAGCCATGGCCCACCAACCGGCTCACCTCACACCGCTCGATCCCATTTCCGTCTCCGGAAGTACGCGCGTATAGTATAGAGAGTACGGCACACCCGACCGACAGGAGAGGGTTCCGGGGTCGTCTCGCTCACCTCGCCGGTTGCCGCATGCGGATCCTGATCGTCGAAGACGATGCCGCCGTCGTACGCTTGCTGGAGCGCAGCCTGCGCGCCTACGGTTACGAGGTGGTCAGCGCGGGCAGCGGCGAGGAGGCGGTGCGACTGGCCTCCACCGGCTCGATCGATCTCGTCCTGCTCGATATCGCCCTGCCCGGGATCGATGGGCACCACGTGCTCTCCCATATCCGCGCGATCGACCGCATGCTGCCAGTCTTGATGTTGACGGCGCGCGACGACACCAGGAGCAAAGTCGCCGCACTCGACGGCGGGGCGGACGACTATCTCACCAAGCCGTTCGACCTCGAGGAACTACTGGCCCGCATCCGCGCGCTCCTGCGGCGTCGAGGGCAACCACAGCTCCCGCAGCCGTCATCGGCGCTCCTCCAGGCGAGTGATCTGGTCGTCGACCCCCTGTCTCACCGCGCCTGGCGAGGGGATGAACCCCTCGACCTCTCCGCCCGCGAGTTCGCTCTGCTCACCTACTTCATGCGCCATCCCAGCCAGGTACTGAGCCGGGAACAGATCTTGTCCGCCGTCTGGGGGTACGACTTCGACCCCGAGTCGAACATCGTCGACGTCTACGTCCGCTACCTGCGCCGAAAGCTCGACCGCCCAGGCGAACCATCGGTGATCACGACCATCCGTGGGGTCGGGTACCGCTTGGACCCGCCCTCGCCAGCATAGCCGGCGGATCGACCTTGCTCCATCGCCCGGCACGCTCGATGAACGTTTTCTCATGCCACATTAAGCCCCGGTTAATCTCGCCGCGCTATCTTCACGAGTGGGCGCGCGGTCGAGGAGTATTCGACACCTAGCGCGCTGCACTCGCGGACAGGGAATACGGCACTGTCCTCGACACCGTGGCCGCGTCAACCGGAGTGAGAGGAGTCCAACATGCGAGCGATAGTCACGCTCCTGGTCGCGAGCGCCGTGCTCGCTGTCGTCGTCATCGGGTCGGCGCCGATACGGCTCGCGGCGGCACCGCCCGATTGGGTCACGCCGGGGCCTCCGCCCTGGGCCGGAGGCGAGCTCCGCGAGCGAGCCAACCAGGAGGCCCCGCAGACGGACACGACGTCGTCCACGGAGACGCTAGGTTGCGAACCGATCGAGCAGAGCGCCGAAGAGGTGCTCCCGGGCGTCGTCTTGACCTGGGACAGCGCGTTCCTCTGCGCGGATGCGCCAGACGCGGGCAGCTACGAGTTGACGGTCACGGTCTCGAACAGCGCCGAGAGCGCCGAGGCCGTCTCGATCGATGCGCTCACGCTGACCCACACGACGCCGAGACCGCGTGGCCAGGCGCCCAGCGCGAGCGGCGATGCGACTGGGCTGCCGCTGACGCTGGCGCCCGGCACGACCGCGAGCTTCACCGTGAGCGGAACCTATGAACTGGTCGAGACGGACGAGGGCAAGAAGGCTAACCTGCACTTCCGCGCGAGCGGACACGGCCTGAGCAGCGGCGAGCCCTTCGAGCTCGGCATCAACGCGCACGTCCGCGCGCCCGGCGTGCCCCTCGACTGACCGGGGCCAAAACCTCGTCGCGGCGATCCGCGGGAAGCCGGTGCAGCGAGCCCAGCGGGTGGGGCACGGTGCTCCACCCGCTTGGTGTCACCGCTTTCCCGCGCCAGCTTGGGCCGCGAGGGGATCACCGGCCGGCTGCCGGCTCGCTGAACCAGCAGCCGGCAGTCTCCTGGTCACGATCCGGGCACGACGGAGGGACTACGACTCCGGCCCGTTCGGGCTGACCTGCCCACCCTCCAGCGCCTGGTCGCTCTCCTCCACCTCTTCCAGCGTCGTGGCCTCTGACGGCTGGTCGGGGCTGAGGGCCTGGCGGACGAACAGGAGCTCGCGGCGACGCAGATCCCACATCCGCTCGAGCTCCAGGTCGAGCTCGGCCAGCCGGCGGAGCGCCTGGTCGCGATGGTGGATGAGGTCAGGGATAGTACGGAGGAGTTGCCGCCGCTCCTCGGCTAGCTCCTCGATACGGGCTAGCACGGGGGAGGGAAGCCGGATCCGTTCGAGTTCGAGTGCGAAGAGCTCGTCACTGTCAAGCATACTCGCGCATCATTCTACCATCGGCGAGGAGATCCGCCAGGCCGAGGTCGCGTAGCCGCTCCGGCGGCACCTGGCCCTGCTCGTCCCAGCCACGGACACGGTAGTATGCCTGGATGAGCCTGTCCAGCTCCGCCGCCGTCAGGCCGCCCGCCTCGCCGCTGAGCAGGCGCGAGGGCAGCGTGTCGTCCCCTCGCGTCCACCCCTGGCGGATGTTGAACAGCTTCTTAACGGTGTTGATCCGCTCCCCCGCGAGCCGAAGCTCATCTGCTGACATCGGAAGACCGGTCACGCGCTCGAAGAGGTCGGCCGCCTCGGCGAAGAAGTCGCTGAAGCAGTGGCGCAGGAACTTGCAGACAGTCAGCGAGTCGAGCACCGCGGCGCGATCCTCGGAGCTAGCCGCCGCCCTGGCCCAGGCCAGCGCCTCAGCCTGCGGGTCGAGCTGGTCGGAGAAGTCGACCTCGTAGGCCGAGGAGCGGTTGTGGCAAGCGCCGCGAGTCGACACCGCGAAGCCCAGCGCCATGGCCTTGAGCTTGCGCGGATCGTAGCCGGGCAGCTCCAGGCCCTTGACGTGCATGGCCCAGGCCTCGCTCCCCTGGCCGGTGATCTCGGCTGCCCGGCGCGAGCCCTCAGCCAGCAAGTCACCTAGGCCTCGCCGCTCGCCGATGGCCTCGATCGTCCGCAGCAGGCCCTCCGCGTCGCCGAAGCGCGGCCACTCCTCCGGCCGGCCCGGCAGGCGCACCCCCCGCTCGACACACTCCATCGCCCAGGCGATAGTCGAGCCAGTGCTGATGGCGTCCATCCCGTAGCGGTCGCAGAGCGCGGCTGCTCGCAGCACGGCGTTGGGGTCGCTGACCCCGCAGAGCGAGCCGAGCGCGAACAGCGACTCGTACTCCAGCCTGACCTCGACGGCCTCGCCGGCATCCCGTGTGCGGTAGTGGTGCTCGCAGCCGATGGTGCAGGCAGCGCAGCCATGCTTGTCAGTCCGGTGCTCCAGGAAGAGGCGCTCGCCGCTGATCGCCTCGGCCGCCTCGAACGTGCCGGCCTGGAAGTTGCGCGTCGGCAGCACGCCGAGCCGGCTGAAGAAGGCGAGGTTGGCCGCCGTGCCCAGCTCGCGGTACTTGGCCGTGCCCGGGCCCAGGCTGCGAGCGGCCAGCTCGCGCGCGGCCCGCACCACCCCGCGCGGGTCGGCGACGGCCGGCAGCCGCTGCGTCCCCCGCACCGCAAGCGCCTTCAGGCGCTTGCTGCCCATCACCGCGCCGGTTCCGGTTCGACCGGCCAGCCGGCCGTCGTTGCTGATCGAGGCGTAGCGCACGCCGCGCTCGCCCGCGACGCCGATCGCCGCCACCCGGAAGCCGCTGCCGAGCTCGGCGCGGACGGCGCCAGCGGTGGCAGCCGGATCCAGGCCCAGGAGATCGCTCCCCGGCAGCAGTCGGATCTCGCCGTCGTCCACGGCCAGTACCGTCCAGCCGGGCGCCTGGCCGGTGATCACCAGCGCGTCGTAGCTGGTGCGCTTGAGCGCCAGCGCCAGGTAGCTGGAGGAGAGCGAGTCGCCGATCATGCCGGTCTGGGGGGACTTCGCGGCGACCGCGATCTTGCTGGCGGTGGTGATGCCGGTGCCGATGAAGGGGCTGCTGGCGAAGACGAGCGGGTTCTCCGGCCCCAGCGGGTCGGCACCGGGCGGGCAGAACCGGTAGAGCAGGTAGCTGGCCAGCCCTGTCCCGCCGATCAGCCGGGCGAAGACGTCCTCGGAGAGCGGATACGCCCTCGCCGTGCCCGAGGAGAGGTCGATATGGAGGTAGCGGCCGTGGACGGCGTTCACGACGCCCCTCCCGCTTGTGCCGAGACGAGGAGAACTGACGACTCCGGCCCGACCGGGCAGCTCGGGTCACGGGTGAAGCGCCCATCGACGACGAAGAGGTAGCCGCCGTTGATCCAGCCGGTCGCCGGGTCGACGACCGAACCGGCGAGGGCGGGGAACTCCCGCGCGAGCGCCCCGGCGACCTCACGCAGCGTCCGGCCCGGCACCTCTACCTGCCGCCGGCCGGTCAGAAGCTGCGGGACACCGAAGAGCTCGACTCTAACTGTGGCGGTGCCGGTCGACATGGCCACTCTCTGCATCGTTGCGACCAGCCCTGACAGCGGTTAGTATGCCGGAACGGGCTGGCCAGGCGCCAGTCCGCGCCGACTCTCTGCGAACCACGAGGTCGTCCGGTGCGTACCCCCGCGATGATTGCCCGCTCAGCGAAAGGTGCGCGCAAGGCCGCGCTCTGGCGCTGGGTCAACCTGCCCGCGCTGGCCGCGGTCGTCATCTGGGGCGCGGCGTTCCCGATCGTCAAGTATGCCCTGGCGGAGTTTCCGGTCTTGGCCTACGCCGCGCTGCGGCCGGTGGTCGCGGTCGCGCTGCTCTTCGGCCTCCTCCGGCTGCGCGGCGAGTCGCTCGCCGTGGAGCGCGGCGACTGGCCGCGGCTGCTGCTCGCTGGCTACGGTGGCATGGCGCTCTTCCAGCTCTGCTACGTCCTCGGCCTCGACAACACCAGCGCCAGCCACAGCGCGTTGCTGCTCTGCGCGAGCCCGCTGCTCGGCGCGGTCATTCTCTGGGTGGCGGGTCGCGAGCGTCCGGAAATCCGCTCGCTGGCCGGCCTGCTCCTGGGGTTGGCCGGCGTGGCGCTCGTGGTGCTCCAGGCCGACCCCTCCGGCAGCGCCAGCCTGATGGGGGACCTCCTGACCCTGCTCGCCGCGCTGGGCTGGGTAGTAGTGACGGCGCTGCCGCGGCCCCTCGTCGTCCGCTACGGGCCGGTGAAGGTGACCGCCTGGCTGCTCCTGGCCAGCACCAGCGTGTTCCTCCCGATCGCCTGGCGCGACACGCTGGCCGCGCTGCGCGATCCCCCCTCGCTGCTCGCCTGGCTCTCGCTCATCTACAGCGCGGTCGTGGCGATGGTGCTGGCGAACGTGCTCTGGCAGCGCGCCGTGCGCGCGCTCGGGTCGACGCAGTCGCTCGTCTACTTCTACCTGCAGCCGGTCATCGCCATTCTGCTGGCCGCCGCGATGCTCGGCGAGCGGCTCGGCCTCCTCCAGGCGATCGGCGGGGCGATCACGCTGCTCGGGGTCGGCCTCGTCCAGCGGGGCAAAACCTCGACCGGTTGAAGCGCGCCATCGCCCTGCCTCCGTGCCTACGCACGCGGGCTGGCCGGAGGCGCTTCGGAGGCGCCGGCCGACTCCTCTCCTGGCGCGGGGTCGTCCGCAGCCGCGCCCGGGGATGGATCGCCGCCAGCTTCGGGGGCTTGCGCCTCGGCGGGGGACGGCGCCGCCCCGTCGGACGACACGTCCCCGCCGTCCGGCTGGCCCAGCCGCTCCTGCGCCAGCTTGACCAGGTCGATGCCGGTCAGCGCGGCGAAGCTCTCGGTCATCTGCTGGACGATCAGCGGCAGCCCCGTCGCGTAGCGGCCCAGCGCGCTGTGGCCGTCTCCGCCCGCGCCGTTGCTGTCGATCAGCACGACCCGCTCGATCTGCGCGAGCGGCCGGGCAGCCGCTTCGACCACCTTCGGCAACTGCTCGACGAAGGCCTGGTACATCAGAAGCTGCATCGCGGTCGGCCCGTAGGCGTTGAGCGCGGCCGCCAGCGCCCGCTTGCCCTCGGCTTCGGCGATCAGCGCGGCGCGCTTGCCCTCAGCCTCGGCAAGCAGGGCAGCCTTCTGCCCCTCGGCCTGGGCGAGCAGCTCGGCCTGGACGGCGTCGGCCAGCGCCTTCTTGGCATCGGCCTCCGCCTGGCCCACCTGGCGGATCCGGGCCGCCTCCCCCTGGCCGACCAGCTCGCGCTGGCGCGCCTCCGCCTCGGCTCGCGTGATCGTCGCCTGGCGATCCCCTTCAGCCTTGACGATCGCCGCCTGCTTCTCCCCCTCGGCGGTGATGATGGTGGCCTGGCGCTCGGCCTCAGCCTGCTTGAGGACCGTCGCCTCCAGCTCCTTCTCGCGCCGGCGCGCCTCCATCTCCTGCACGGCGATGGCCGCCTCGGTGCGGGCCAGCTCCACCTGCTGCTCGGCGACGACCACCTGCCGCCGCGCCTCGGCCTCGGCGAGCGGGCCGGCCTGCGAGGCCCGCGCCTTCTCGGCCTCGACCTCGGCGTCGAAGCGCGCCTTCTTGGCGTTCGTCTCCTTCTGGGCCGCCGCGATCTCAGCCTCGGCCATCGCCTCGGCGACGGCCGCCTCCTGCATCGCCTGTGCCCGGCGCTTGCGGGCATCGCGCTCGGCCTCGGCCTTGCCGATCTCGGCGTCGCGTTTGACCTCGGCCGTCCGCCGCTGGCCCAGCGCGTCCAGGTACCCCTGAGGGTCGCTGATCTGCTGGATAGTCAGCACATCGATCTCGATCCCCATCCGGGAGAGATCCTGCGCCGACTCGGCGGCCAGGCGCTGGGCGAACGCCTGCCGGTCAGCGTTGATCTGCTCCACCGTCAGCGTGCCCAGGATCGAGCGCAGGTGACCTTCGAGCGTCTGGAAGATGACGTTGCGGATCTGCTCCTGCGGCATGCCGAGGAAGCGCTCGATCGCGTTCATGACCATGACGTCGTCGGAGCCGATCTTGACGTTAGCGACGGCATCGACCGAGACCGGCACGCCCTCCTTGGTGTACGCCGAGGCGATCTTGAGCGGGATCGTCATCACGTTGAGCGAGAGGAAATCCACCCGCTCGATGATGGGGATGCGGACGCTCGAGCCGCCCTTGACGATGCGATAGCCCACCGTGCGCCGCTGCCCGGTCGCCGGATCGGTGACGGTGCGCTTGCGCCCGGAGAAGACCGCCACCATGTTGGGCGGCACCTTGACGATGTTGCGGCTGACGATGGCGAGCAGCGCCATCAGCGCCATCAAGATCAGGATGACGGCGGCGATGACGAAGAAGACCTCGGCGATATTCATACCGGGCTCCCCTCGAACGCGACTCGAGAACTCCCAGTCTCTCACCCGCTCGTCAAAACCCCGCGCTACCGCACTGGGCGGCTGGACGCTCGCGTGTCAGCCGTCAGCCCGCTGGCCACGATCCCCGGCCTCGCCGCGTTCCGGCGCGACCCGCTCCGCACCGCTGGCCCGGGTAGCCGGCTCCGCCTCCCCGGCCGGCTCGACAATGACGGCCGTCCCGACCACGTCCACGATCCGGACGAGCTGCCCGGCCGGGATGCTGGCCCCCTCGCGGCTCCGGGCCAGAAGCTGGCGGCTGCCGGTGGCGTCGCGGTAGAGCACCTGGCCCAGACCGCCCTCGGGGATAGCGGTCGTCACCTCGGCGAGTCGGCCGCGCGTCCAGCTCATCGAGAACTCGGTCGTGGCCTGCTGCTTGTAGAACAGGCCGATCAGCCACCAGGCCAGCGCGCCGACGGCGAGCGCCGCCGCGGCGGCGATCAGCGCGCCGGTGACCGGGCTGCGGTCATAGTAGGTGGCCAGCATTCCGGCGGAGCCGAAGGCGGTCAGCGAGGCGGCGAGCACCTTGCCGTTGAAGGGGCCGACGCCGTCGCCATCGGCGCCGAAGTCGAGCACGTCGTCAATCTCACCGACCACCAGGGTGACGATCAGCAGGAGCAACCCCAGGAGCGCGATCCCGAAGTAGATCAGCATGGCCCGCCGCTCTGCACGCTCGTCGTTCCGCTCGGTGCGCAGCTATTCCTATCCTAACCGAGGGCTGGCCCGCGCGCCAGGACTCCGGGAACGGCTCGCGGCCTCGAGCCTCTGGGACGCGGGCGGTCAGGAGGGTGAAGAGACCGATTGCCAGTCCCGCGGGCGATGCACTTCGCAAGACAGCGCGCTGCCGGGCAGCCGCCGGTGAACGCGGCCGTGGCCGCCCACCCGGGTGGACGGCGGGCTCAGAGCACGTCCGGCACGATCCGCAGGACGCGGTCGTCCTCCGCGCTCGGGTTGCCCCGGCCGTCGCGGTTGCTGGTCAGCAGGTAGAGCGTGCCGTCGGGCGCCTCGACCACCGCGCGCAGCCGCCCGAACTCGCCGGCGAAGAGCGGCTCCAGCGCCACCGCCTGCCGCCCGTCCTCCGAGAGGTCGAGCCGCCACAGCGTCCGGCTGCGCAGCCCGGTGAAGAGCAGGTCACCCTGCCACTGCGGGAAGCGCCCGGAGGAGACGAACACCGCTCCCGACGGCGCCCAGGTCTGCTGGCCACTCTCGAGCACGGGCGGGACGTAGTCGCCAGGCGCGCCGACCACCGTTGCCCCGACCATCTCCGGCCAGCCGTAGTTCCGACCCGGCTCGATCAGGTTGACCTCGTCGTGGGCTGCCATGCCGAGGTCGCCGGTGGGGCCGTGCTCGGTCGCGTAGAGCCGACCATCGGGCGCCCAGGCCAGCCCCTGCGGGTTGCGGTGCCCATACGACCAGACCGGTGAGCCGGGGAACGGGTTGTCCGGCGGCACGCTGCCGTCCGGGTTCACCCGGAGGATCTTGCCCGCCAGCGACCCCAGATCCTGCGCCAGAGCCGGGTTGCGGGCGTCACCGGCGGTCACGTACAGCTTGCCGTCCGGCCCGAACGCGATCCGACCGCCGTCGTGCAGGCTGGCGCCGGGGATGCCGTCGAGGACGACGAGCGGGTCGATGAGGCGGTTGTCCCGCTCGGTGTAGCGGACGACCCGGTTCCAAAACGCGCCGCTGCCGTCCCGGTAGGTATAGTAGACATAAATATAGCCGTTCGAGGCGAAGTCAGGGTGGAGCGCCAGGCCGAGGAGCCCGCCCTCACCGACCTCCGCCACCTCCTGGATCACGACGGCGGGCTCGGGCAGGAGCTGCCCGTCGGCGATGACCCGCACCCGTCCGGGCCGCTCGGTGAGAAAGAGGCGGCCATCGGGCGCAATGGCGAGCTCCCAGGGCGCCTCCAGGCCGGTGGCCACGGTCTCGACCCGTACCGGCACCGGCCCGGCGGGCGCAGGCGTGGCCGCCGGTTCCGGCGTGGCGGTGGGAGCCGGGCTGGCCGCGGGTTCACCGGCCGCCGTCGGTGAGGCTGGCGGTGGAGGGGTCGGTGAGGCGCTCGCTGCCGGCTGCGTAGGCCTGGCCGCCGGGCTCGGGGCCGGCGTGGCACTCTGGGAGCCGGAGCGGCACGCGGCCAGCACTGCCGGGAGAAGGAGCAGGGCGAGCAGGAGCGCTGCGCGCGCGCCGGAACCCCGGCGACGCGCTGGCCCGACCGCCGACCGCCGGTGGAGTACGCAACGGGCGCTCATCGCCGAACCGACCCTCCTGCCGCTTACCGGGCTGTCTCCAGGTACCGCAGCGCGACCGCCGCCATCAGGCGCACCCCGACCGCCAGGGCGTCCTCGTCGGCGTCGAACTTCGGGTGGTGCGGCGGGTAGACGAGCCCGCGCTCCGGGTCGGCGACTCCCAGACTGAACATGCAGGTGGGCACGTGCTGGGAGATGAACGCGAAGTCCTCGCCCGCCATCAGCGGCTCGCGCTCGAACACGTTCTCCGGGCCGAGCAGCTCCCGGCCGACCTCCTGCACCAGCGCCGTCAGGGCTGGGTCGTTGCGCATGGCCGGATAGCCGCGGAGGTAGACGGTCTCCGCCCGCGCGCGCATGCCCTGGGCGATGCCGCTCGCCAGCTCGGCGATCCGCCGCTCGATGTGATCGCGCACGTCCGGGCTGTAGGTGCGCACCGTGCCCTCGAGCGTCGCGTGGTCGGGGATGATGTTGGTGGCGGTGCCGGCCTGGAGCCTGCCGACCGTGACGACCGCCGCCTCCAACGGGTCGACCTCGCGGCTGACTAGGATCTGCAGCGCGACCACGATGTGCGCGGCCACCACGATGGGATCGACCGCCCCCTGCGGCCGGGCGGCGTGGCCACCGACCCCCCACACCGTGACCTTGAACGTGTCGGCCGACGCCGTGACCGGCCCGGCGGAGACCGCGATCTGCCCGGCCTGTCGCCCGACGTCGACGTGCAGCGCCACCGCGGCATCGACCGGCGGATCCTCTAGCACGCCGTCGTGGATCATCGCGAGCGCGCCGCCGGGCCCCTCCTCGGCCGGCTGGAACATCAGCTTGACCGTACCGGCGAAGTGCTCACGCAGCCCGTTGAGCACCTCCGCCACGCCGAGCAGGATCGTGGTATGCACGTCGTGTCCGCAGGCGTGCATCACGCCCGGGCGAGTCGAGCGGTACGGCGTGTCGTTCTGCTCCTCGATCGGCAGCGCGTCCATGTCGGCGCGCAGGAGCAGCGTCTTGCCCGGCCCCTTCTCGCCGCGGATCAGCGCGACGACCCCGGTGCCACCGGTCGTGGGGCCCGGCGTGATCCCAGCCGCTGCCAGCGCCTCCGGCGACATGAACAGCGATCGCCCGTCGCCACCGACCCCTGTCCGGTGCTCGATCCCGAGCTCGCGGAGGTGCCCGGCGACCAGCCGCGACGTGTTGACTTCCTGCAGCGAGAGTTCCGGGTTCATGTGCAGGTAGCGCCGGGTCTCCCGCAACCAGGCGTCCAGCTCAGGCGTGACTCGTACCAGCTCGACCAGGCTCACCGTTCGTCTCCCTCCCGTCATCCTGCCGGTTCTTCCGGCCCTCATAGTAACACCCGCGCCTAAGAGCGCGATAAGAAGCCGTGACTGGGCCGGCTCGACCCATCGCGGCACGGGTGGGATCGCGCGCGAGACCGAGAGGTTGGTAGCATTAGTGCGGGGCTGGCCGAACAGAGCGCCGCCGGCCCGGACGGTAGGCACGCGAGACTCGAGGGTGAGCGTCCATCTCCTCACTGGCATCTTCAGCATCGTCGTCGTCGACCTCGTCCTGAGTGGCGACAACGCGCTGGTCATCGGCATGGCGGCCCACCGGTTGCCGCCGCGCCAGCGCCGCTGGGCGATCGTCCTGGGCGGCGCCGGGGCGATCGCGCTGCGAGTCGCCTTTACCGCTCTCGCGGCCGTGCTGCTGGCGATCCCGCTGCTCGAGGCCGCGGGTGGACTGGTGCTCACCTGGATCGCCTACAAGCTGGTGCGCGAGGAGGCGAGCGAGCACAACATCGCCGCTGCCGAGTCGTTCTTCGGCGCCGTGCAGACGATCACGCTGGCCGACCTGGTCATGAGCCTCGACAACATGCTGGCCGTGGGTGGCGCCGCGCACGGCAGCATCGAGCTGCTGCTCTTCGGCCTGCTGCTCTCGATGCCGCTCCTGCTGTTCGGCAGCAGCCTGGTCGCTCGCCTGCTCAACCGCGTCCCCAGCCTGCTCTGGCTGGGAGTCCTCGTATTGACCATAACGGCCGCCCGCATGCTGGTGGACGATCCCTTGATCGCCCGGCGGCTCGGCGCCGAGCTTCACCTGCCGGCCCTGGTCATCCTGGCCGCCGGCCTGACCGGCCTGGTGACCACCCCGACCGCCCTTCGCTGGTGGCGGAAACGATCTGCGCCAGAGACAGCCGAAGCCGACGAGGTAGCCACGATCAGGAGCTCGTCCTCCCTTGCGGCACATCCTGCGCCTGCGAAGCATCCCGACCGGCCCGGTACGCGCCTCGAGTGAGTCGATGTGCCTCGGTTCGCGTAGAATTGGGACAGAGGGATGCCTGTGCCGATCACGATCGACGACTTGCCGGAACTGCTGCGCCTGTTACGGGAGCACCCGGAGTGGCGGGACGCACTCCGGGCCACGTTGCTGACCGAGGAGCTGCTCCAGCTCCCGGCCCTCACTGAGCGCCGCTTCGCCGAACTCGCCAGCGCCATCGAGCGGCTCACGGAGCGCCAGGAGCGTACCGAAGCGGCGCTGGCCGAACTGGCTGCCCGCCAGGCCGAGACCGAGGCCCGCCTGGCAACGCTCACCCAGCGCGTCGAGGAGCTCGCCGCCCGTCAGGCCGAGACTGAGGCGACGGTCGCACGACTCGCCGAGCGCATGGACCAACTCACCGAACAGGTGAGCGTACTCGCCGAGCGGGCAGGACACCTCGATACGGATGTCGCTGAGCTCAAGCAGTTCCACCTCGAGGCCACATACCGCGTGAACGGGCCCGCAATCTTCGGTGGCCCAGAGTTCCGTCGCCCCCGAGTTCTTTCTCCAACCGAACTCGATGCCCTGCTGACCGATGCGGTCGAGGCAGGAACGATTACCTGGGCCGAGCGCAAGGCCATTATGCAGGCCGACCTGGTCGTCCGGGGCCGCACGCCGGAGGCCGACCAGCTCTACCTGGTCGTCGAGGTCTCCTGGGGCGTGGGCACGACCGATATCGCGCGGGCGATCGAGCGCGCCCACCTGCTCCGCAAGGCTGGCTTTCCCGCGCGCCCGGCGGTCGCCGGACGCTGGTTGAGCCCCGACGCGCAGCGGATGCTGGACGCCCTGTCCGGCGACGATCGGCCGGTCATCGTGCTGGACGGCACCGTAGAGTGGGACGGCAGGGGTTGAGCGGTGGCTCCCGCCGCCGGCGCGAGCCCCTGGGCTCGATCTGAGGAGCGAGGCCGAAGCATGTACCGAGGACAGTTCCCATACGGGCGATATGACCGGGCGCCGCAGCCGGAGATCACGGTCGATGACCTCTCCCGGATCTACGTCGTGGTGCCCCGCGACGACGGGCCGGGAACCGAGAACGTCACGGTCGCGCGGATGAGCGACCGGCAGTTCCGCGAGTGGATCGTGGCCAAGGGGGAGCTGCACGGGGTGCCGATGATCGCCCCGATGGGCCGGATCGGCCACGAGACCCGGGCCCGGATGATCAACCGGCTGATCAAGCACGGCGTCCGCATCTACATGGTGCCGAAGGCGGAGCCGGAGGCATAGGCGCCGCTCAGCGCCCGGCAATCTGGCGCAAGGCGAAGAGCAGGTTAGCCGGGCGCTCGGCCAGGCGCCGCATGAAGTAGGGGTACCACTGCCGGCCGAACGGCACGTAGACGCGCATCGCGTACCCCTCGCGCACGAGCTGCTCCTGCACGTCCCGCCGCACCCCGTAGAGCATCTGGAACTCGAACTTCTCGCGCCCGATCCCGAGGCGGCGGGCGAAGCCCTTGGCCACGCGGAGAATGGCCTCGTCGTGCGTGGCAATGGCGACGAACCGGCCGAACTCCAGGAGCAGCTCCATCTGCCGGCGATAGGCGGCGTCCACCGCCCGCTTCGAGGGGTACGCCACCGTCGGCGGCTCGGCGTAGGCGCCCTTGACCAGCCGCACCCGCGCCTGGCGCTCGATCGCCTGGCGTACGTCGCGCTCGGTACGGTACAGGTACGCCTGGAGCACCAGCTCGATATGATCGCCGTAGACCGGGTGGAGACGGTAGAAGAGGTCGAGCGTCCGCTGGGTGTAGGCTGAGCTCTCCATGTCCACCGCCACGGAGTTCCCCAGCTTCCGGGCGTGGGCGACGATCGACTCCAGGTTCTCCCGGCAGAGCTCGTCGCTGAGATCGAGCCCCAGCATCGTCAGCTTCACCGAGACCGTGCTGTCGATGCCGCTGCCGGCGATCCGATCCAGCACGATGCGGTAGGTCTCGGTCGCCTTGCGCGCCTCGTGCTCGTCGGTGACGTTCTCGCCCAGGACATCGAGCGTCGCCGACATGCCGCGCCGGTTCAGCTCACGGACGGCCTCGACGGCTTCCTCCAACGTCTCGCCCGCCACGAAGCGACGAACCAGCGGCTGAGTGACCGGCGCGCTCCTCACCAGCTCGGCCACCTGCGGCTGGCGGGCCAGCCAGAGCATCGCCGTCCGGAGCACGGGCATGGTGCTTTCCTCCTCGCGCGAACGCACGCTCATTCCCCCGGCCAGCGATTGTACTCCCGCACTGCGGGGATCGGCTGAGCGTCGATCAGTCTCTGCGGCTGCACATCGACCTCCCTCACCCCGGCTTCGCCACCCCTCTCCCGCGTGGCGGGAGAGGGGCCGGGGGCGAGGGGAGTACCACGAACACGCGTTCGAGGACGTGCTAGAATCAGCCGGAGCGAGCGGGAGACGCCATGACGACGCTGCCCGACCAGGCCTGGGTCACCACCATCCGCGACAGCCTCTACGACCGGATCCCGTTGACTGCCGCCGAGGCGGCGCTCATCGGCACCTCGGCCTTCCTGCGGCTCGACCGGATCCAGCAGCTCGGCTTCGTTAGCAAGGTCTGGCCGGGCGCCAAGCACACGCGCTTCGAGCACTCGCTCGGCGTCATGCACCTGATGCGCCAGGCCGTCGCCTCCGTCCGCCGCTACGACCGCGAGGGGCTGGTCGACGACGAGGTCGCCCGGGCCGCGGTCGCCGCCGCGCTGCTCCACGACATCGGGCACTACCCGTTCAGCCACGCGATCGAGGAGCTCGGCCCGCCGGTGCTCCCCCACGAGGAGGTCGGCCGCCGGCTGATCGAGACCGGCGAGGTCGCCGACGTGCTGGAGCGCGAGTGGCGGGTCGACCCTGGCCGGGTAGCCGACCTGGTCGCCCCCCGCGGCGAGCTCCCCCATGCCGACCGGCTGCTGCGCGGCCTGCTGAGCGGCCCGCTCGACGTCGACAAGCTCGACTACCTGCCGCGCGATGCCCGCCACTGCAACGTCCCCTACGGCGGGGTAGACATGCCCCGGCTGCTCGACGCCCTCCGCCCAGCGGTCGTCCAGGGCCAGCGGCGCATCGTGGTCACCGCCAAAGGGGTCAGCCCGCTCCACTCGCTGATCAACGCCCGGCAGGAGATGTTCGACAATGTCTACTGGCACCACACCAACCGGGCCTGTATGGCGATGCTCCTGCGCGCGGTGCAGGACGCGCTGCTGGCCGGCGCGATCGACCCCGGAGAGCTGCCGCGCCACGACGACGCCTCGCTGCTGGAGCGGTTGGGCAGCCCCGGGATGCCGGCGAGCACCCGCGCGCTGGTCGAGCGGCTGCGCGAGCGGCGGTTGCACAAGCGGGCGGTGGAGGTGAGCGCCCGGGCGCCGGAGCTGTACCGCTACCTGAGCGGCCTTTTCTACGCGCCGGCCCAGCGCCGCGCGCTGGAAGTCGAGATGGCCCAGCGGCTGAGCGCGTTGCTGGGTCAGGAGGTAGCCGACTGGGAGATCCTGGTCGACCTGCCCAAGCCGGAGCGCTGGAGCACCGACGTCTGGGTGCTGTTCGAGCGGCCGCCGGTCGGCTTCCGGGAGCTGATGCCCTGGACGGAAGTGGTGGGCCTGAGCGACGAGGACTTCAAGCGCTACGAGGAGCACCGGCGCCTGGTGCGGATCGTGGCCACCGAGCGGCTGCGCGAGGCGGTGGCGGCGCGCTGGGAGGCGCTGCTGCTGCCGCTGCTGGCCCAGCCGGCCTCCCTGACCGAGACGACCTGGCCATAGGGGCGACCGGACGGTCACCCCTCCAGCACGCTCGCTGCCCGGCTGCCCCGGCGTGCCGGGACAGCGTCGCCAGAGACGACCGCGGGGGCGGACAGTCGTTCGCCCCCGCGGTGTCACCGGAGACCGGCCGCCTCCCCGCGCCTTCCCGAAGAGCTGAAATGCGCCGCGCGCTTGACCGATCGGGGCAGGAACCACGGACGACCGGCAGGCCGCTCGCTGCCCCTCCGTTCGCTCGCGATCCCGGTCGGCAGAGATACGGCCCTGCGGACGAACCACCACTCGCCCCTGCCGGACGGAAGGGCGCCCGCGGCCTGGGGCACCCGGCGAGCGGGAGCGCGGCGCGCGGTCTCTGACCAGGAAAGGAACCGGGGGCGACCGAAGCGGTCGCCCCCGGTTGGGCTCATCTCGCTTGGTCGGGCCCGGCTAGGCGCGCAGGCCGCGCCGCGAGCGCCGGTGCAGCTCGACACCGCATCCAGCGGCCATCAGCAGGCTCCCCAGGCCAGTCAGCAGCCAGAGCATCCCCGAGCTGCCCTCGCCGCGGCCGGTCTTCGGCAGCACCTGCGGTGGCGGAGCTCCGACGATCGGCGAGGCCTCGCTCACCCGGGTCGGCGGCGTGGCGGTCGCCGGGGCAGCCTCGCTGACCGGCGGCGACGCGGTGATCGGCGCTGCCTCGCTCACCGGCGGCTGCGGAGCCGGCGGGCTCGAAGGCGGATTCGATGGCGGGGACGGCGGGTTCTCCTCGCGCTGCTGCTCACGCCGGTTCACCACCGTGTGCGTGCAGTCCTCGGCGTTGCCGCAGAGCTGCTCGACCGTGAAGGTGCCGGTGCC
Organism: Thermalbibacter longus; assembly: GCF_023806485.1. GTDB lineage: Bacteria > Chloroflexota > Chloroflexia > Thermomicrobiales > Thermomicrobiaceae > Thermalbibacter > Thermalbibacter longus. Next base: position 65,012 of record NZ_JAMSLR010000013.1, on the reverse strand, counting down.
ACTCGTCGTCTCCCAGCCGGCCGGCACATCGGGCTCGGCGATGACGACCGTCACGTCGTCGCCCGCCGGCAGATCCAGCGTCGGCGTGCACGTCCAGAGCGAGCCGCTGCCGCTGCACGTCACCTCAGTCGTCTCCGAGCCGATGGTCACCTCGATGACGAGCGAGTCCGGGCGACCGCTCCCGATCCACTGCTTGCGGAGGGTCAGCGTGCGCTCGGGCTCCTCAGACGGCTGGGTCTGGAACCGGTTCACCACCGTATGCGTGCAGCGGATCAGCCGCTCCGACGTCGCGCAGTTCTGGAGCGTCGAGGGGTCGATGATGCCCAGGCCACTCTCGTTCTGCCAGTTGTCGGGCAGCCCGCTCTCAGTGACCGTAAACGTGTCGCCCCACTCGACGGTCAGCGTCTCAGGCGTGCAGACGAGCGCTGTGCCGTTCCAGGTGCAGACGATGGAGTTCTCACCGCTCCCGGCGCTCAGCTCGAAACCGCCGGCCTGCGCAGCGCTCGGCGGGGTGCCGCCGACCCACTGCTTCACCAGCTCGATCTCGTAGTGCTGGCGCAGGTTGACGACGGTGTGCGTGCAGGTGACCGTCGTGACCAGGATCTCGTCCTCGAGCACCGGGTCACCCTCGACGCACGTCACCGGATCGTTGGTATTGCCAGGATCGAAGGTGAAGTCACCGACAGTGGCCGGGTCGGGCTCCCAGCCCTCGGGTAAGTAATACTCGGAGACGTTGTAGCTCTGGCCCACACTGATCGGGATACTCAAGTTCGAGCAGGGCTCTATCTCCCCACCAGCGCCGCAGTGTATCTCCTGATTGTCACTCGAGGTCAAGAGCAACGTAAATGTGCCGCCCGGTCCTCCCTGCCACTCCTTCGCGACCTGTATCCGATACCGGGTCTCGGTGCCGCGCTTCTGGTTGACGACGGTGTGGGTGCACTCATCGTCGGTGTTGCACGTATTGAGGAAGTCGGCGTCGACCGTCAGTGTCAGCGTGCTCGTGTCCGCCTGCCACTCCTGGCCCAGCCCGCTCTCCTCGATCGTGAGCTGGTCGCCGAGCTGGATCTCGATCGCGCTGTCCTCGTTGATTCCGCACGTCCACGTCGTGCTGTCGCCACCACCGCTGCACGTCGCGGTGTACTGCGTGCTCGTTTGCCCCCGCGTCCGCGTGATCGTCAGCGTAATTGGGTCATCCGGCGGGGCGCCGCCCTGCCAAAGCTTCTCGAAGCTCAGCTCGTAGGTGCGCAGCCGGTTCGTGACGGTGTGGGTGCAAACCACCAAGGTAACGTTTATCAGGCCCAGTTGTTCGGACCTTGTTTCACAGGTCAGTGCATTCGGGTCGAAGATGAACTCACCGACAGTGGCCGGGTCGGGCTCCCAGCCCTCGGGCAGGTCAGTCTCGGAGACGCTGTAGGAATCGCCGGGCTCGATGATAATCACCTCACTCGGGCAGTTCTGGCCAGCCGTGCAGGTAACTGAGACTGCGTCCACCTCCAGCGTGAGCGTCGGCGCTGCGCCCTCCGGTGCCTGGCCATCCCAGTCCTTGTCGACCCGCAGGAAGTAGGGGGGCTCCTCCGAGGGGGTCGTCTCCGCCGTGTTCGTCACCGTGTGGACGCAGACCCCGTTCTCGCACTTCGAGGGCACCGTAAAGTCGCCGGTGCCGCCGGTCACCTCCCAGCCATCGGGCACGTCGGGCTCGTCGACCGTGTACTCCTGGTCGGGCTCGACGTCGATGTCGGGCGTGCACGTCCAGGTCGACGTGCTCTGAGCCTGGCAGGTGACGGTGTGGACGGTCTTGCCGACGGTGACGGTGAGGGTCACGTCGTCGCCGGGCAGCTGCCCGTCGCCCAGCCAGACCTTCTTGAAGCGGAGTTTGAGCGTCGTGGGTTCGCCGGTGCACTTAGCGTGGCTGAGGTTGAACTGGCCGTTCCAGTCCTCGTAGATCGTGGCCGTCGCCGTGATGAGCGTGTCGGAGCCCGAGGTGTAGTACGTGTAGTGCGCGGTTCCGCCGGTGAACTTCTCACGCGTGATCGTGACGGTGCCAGCGTTCTGGAACGTCGCCGTGATCGAGCTCGGCGCGTTGGACTCTTGGTCGATCTGGGTGATCACGAAGTGCCACTCGACCTGCTGGCCCTGCGGGCACGATTTGGTGAAGTTCCCCTGTTTGATCTCGATCTCCGTGGTGCCGCCGTTGCCACCACCGCCGCCAGTCGTCTGCGGCTCGTTCTGGACGGTGTGGGTGTAGGTGCCGCTGCCGGACGGTATCGTGAACGAGAGCGTGCTCGCTACCGGCTGCCAGCCGCTCGGCGGGTTCGGCTCGGTGATCGTGACACTGCTCCCCACCTGGACGTTCGAGACGCTGCCGCAGCTCCAGGTCGACTGGTTGCTTTTCTTGCAGGTGAGGTTGTACTGCTTCGGGCTGCCGCTCCCGGGGTCGTCCACCGTCACCTGGAGCTGGACGTCCTGGTTGGGCGGCGTGTTCGTGAGCCACTGCTTCATGACCTCGAGCTTGCGCGTCACCGGCTTGTTCTCGACCGTGTGCGTCGCGGTGCCGCTCCCGGAGGTCGGCACGGTGAAACTGAGGTCTGCAGAACGCGGTGCCCAACCGGCGGGCGGACTGGGCTCAGAGAGGGTGACGGTCGTGCCGACCGGCGCCTGGATAGTAGGCGTGCAGTCCCAGGTCGTCCCGGTTCCGTTGCAGGTGACCGTCGTCGATCCCAGGACGGACTGGATCTCGAGCTGCACCGGGCCGGAGGGCACGCCGATGCCGGCGCCGGAGTCGGTGTCCCACTTCTTCCTGATCTGGACGTCGCGGAGCTTGTGGTTCTTGACCGTGCAGTCCTGATCCCCGTTCCCTGACCTGACTCTACAGCTCAGTGAAGCCGGATCCGTCCACCAGCCGGTGAGGCTCGGCTCGGTGATGGTCACGGTCGTTCCGACTTTGACGTCCTCGATCTCGGAGCCGCAGTCCCCGTCGTTGGCTGGGCAGTTGCGCGTCGTCTGCTGCTGGTTACCGTCCTTATCGGTGTAGGTAATGCTAAGAGTTACCGAGGTGCCGTTGCCGCCCACCCAGTCCTTTTCGATCTGGACGTCACGCGTGCCGCCCTGTCCGCCACCGGTCGCCGCGGTCGGCTGCACCGCCAGGACAAAGCTCGCGAGCACCAGGGACAGGCCCAGGAGCACACTCGCCCAAGCAGCGACCGCGCTTCGACTTTGGGGCTGTCGCCGACGTGAAAAGCGCATCCAAAACCTCCTCGACTTCACTTCCGGTTCACTCGTAGACACATCGCTGGGAAACTGCTCGATCTCGTGCACGACTCCCGTCTCACGCTCGGCGCGTCACCTCCCCGATCGTTCAAATCCCGGTCAAATCCCGGTAGAACCGGGAGAACAAAAAACCGGCCGATGTCCCACCGGCCGGTTGCGCCACTCGCTCCACGCGGGCCAGGCGCCCAGCTACGGCCCACGCTTCGTCGCTCTCGGTCACTATTCGGTTATCACACCGGAGAGTGGTACCAGAGGGCTGGCCCACCCCCTGTCCTGAGTCTAGCCCGAAAATGCTAGGACGATCAAGGTACTTCCGTACCTATCGTCCAACCGACGGCAGTCCCGCCCAACCGCTGGGGCGCTCGAGAGCGCTCGCGGCCCCTCCCGGTTCCGGGCGCACCCCAGGCGAGCTGGCTGGCGCAGGGACGGTCTCCGTATCGAGCATCGAGTAGGGGCGACCAGCCGGTCGCCCTACCGCGCCCGCGCGCCGCAGCCGCCCCTGGCCCCGTCGCCCCGCTGCCTACGCGCCACGCCGGCCCGGGCGCCCCACACGCTGCGGCCGCTTCCCGGTCGCCCGCGAGGTCCTCGACTCCGAGACCATCCGGTCCTGGCACGTGCTATCCTCCCCGCGAGGGACACGATGGGCCACCCGGCTGCACAACTCGCTCCCGTCCAGAGACCGCTCGAGCACGGCCTGCTCGTCGTCTGCGGGCTGGCCCTGCTCGCCTGGCTGGCCCTGCTGCCGCGCGTCCTCACCCGGCTCGACCCGCTGACCGGCGACGAGCCTTTCTACGTGATGACCGCCATCAGCCTGCTCCAGGACGGCGACCTCGACGAGTCCAATAACTACGCGCAGCGCGATTACGAGCAGTTCTACCCGCCCGACCCGCTGCCGCCGGGCTGGCAGGGCTGGCCCAGCTTCCCGCGCGAGCTGCCGCCGCACCCCGCCCACTCCCGCCTGCCCGGCCTCCACACCAAGCACGGGCTGGGGCTCACCTTGCTGATCGCGCTCCCCTGGGCCGCGCTGGGCCGGCCCGGTGCCGTGCTGGTGCCGCTGGCCTGCGGCGTGCTCCTGCTCGGCCAGATGTTCTTGCTGGCCCGGGAAAGCGGCGCGCCGCCCGGCGTGGCCGGCACGGTCGCGCTCGGGCTCGCCCTGGCGATGCCGGTCGGCCCCTACGCGCTGCTGCTGTTCCCGGAGGTGCCGGCCGCGCTGTGCCTGATCTACGCCGTCCGGCGGCTGGCCGCGCCGAACAGCCGTCCCTGGCAATGGCTGCTGGCCGGCGGCGCGATCGGCTTCCTGCCCTGGCTGCACCAGCGCTTCGTTTTCACCGCCGCCGTGCTCGGCCTCGTCGCGCTCGGCCGCTGGCTGCGCGCGCGGCCGCGCTGGCCGGTGACGCTGGCGATCGCGCCCGCGCTGGCCGGAGGGCTGGCGCTGCTCGGATACAACCTGTGGCTCTACGGGGTGCCCTGGCAGCGCACCGCGGATCACGCCGGCTTCAACGGCCTGGCCGGCGCCCTCAATGGAGCGGCCGGACTATTGCTGGACGCCCAGTGGGGCCTCTGGGTCGTCGCCCCGGTCACGATCCTGGCGGTCGCGGCGCTGCCCTGGTGGCTCGAAGCCGAGCGGCGATCCTTCTGGATCGCGCTGGCGGCGGTCGCGCCCTACCTGGCCCTGATGGCCGCGTACAAGGTCTGGTGGGGCGAGTGGGGGCCTCCGGCTCGCTACCTCGTGCCGGTCGTCCCGCTGGTTGCGGCCCCGCTCGGCGCCTGGCTCGCCCACGCCCGCTGGCCCGGCTGGCTGGCGACCGCCCTGCTCTGGGGTTGGGGGGCAATGCTGACCGCCATCGGCTACCTCGACCCGCAGCGCTTCTACCACCACCCGGACGGCGTCAACAAGCTGGTGGGCGTCGTCTCCGGCCGGCTCGGGGTCGACCTTGGCCGCTGGCTGGTGCCGTTCCAGCCCTACGCCCAGTCCCCGCTGGACGAGCGGCTGCTGGCGGCGCTGATCGCTGCGGTCGCCCTGCTGCTGGCGCTGCTGCTGGTCGGCTCGCCCGAGCGCTCGACACGCTCGCCGGACCGGTCAGCGCTAGAGACGCCGTGACGCGAATCGTTTGCAGGGGGGAGGAAAGGCATGAAGGATATCCGGGTCCGCGCCGCTGAAGAGCGAGACCTCGAGGCAATCGCCGAGATCTTCCGCTGCCCAGGCGTGATCCACGGCACTTTGCAGCTCCCCTACCGCTCGCTCGAGGACTGGCGCGAGCGGCTGAGTCGCCGCTCGCCTGACCGCCACCCGCTGGTGGCCGAGTTGGACGGCCGGGTCGTGGGCATGCTCACGCTCTACCGGCAGCAGGCCGACCGGCGACGCCACGCCGGCTCGCTCGGCATGGCGGTACACGACGATCACCAGGGGAGGGGCATCGGCACGGCCCTGATGGCCGCCGCGATCGAGCTGGCCGACCGCTGGCTGGGACTGCACCGGCTCGAGCTCGAGGTCTACACCGACAACCAGCGCGCCATCCGGCTCTACGAGCGGTTCGGCTTCGTGATCGAAGGTACCCTGCGCGACTTCGCGCTGCGCGACGGCCGCTACGTCGACGCCTACGCGATGGCCCGCATCCGGCCGGACGTCTGACCTGATGCCCGGCGTGCCATCTCGACGACCGGGCACGCTGCTCGCACCCGAGGAGACTCGCTACCGTCACAGCGGCGCCTCGACCTAACCGATAGCAGGGAAGACCGGCCTTCGTCCCTACAGCACGACAGGCCAGGCGCGGAGCGATCCCCGTGGCGCGGCGACGAGACGGTGGAGGACGCCCGCGGCCGAGACGGCTCCGATGCGTCGGTTGCCGCGGCCCAGCCATCGTCCAGTTCCCTGGCCGCCGCTGTCCGGCCACGACCTGCTGGGCCAGAGGTCGAACCGGGACTGGGCACGGTCGTCCCGTGCCGTGGGACGCGCGCCGTCGCTGGCGTGCCCCTCCGGCGTCCGGTCGCGTCCGCCTCGCGGGGACGGCGGCCCGGGCCACCGCGCGCGCCGGTGCTCGTTCCGGTACAATCGGCTGCGGTGGCGGTTGCCCGCGCCGTGGCGACGGCGGGGCCAGACGCCGGATGAGGGAGGAGCGGAGATGCCGGAGTTCGGCCGGGGACGTCCTTTCCAGCCCAAGCAGAAGACGAGCGCGCCGACGATGCCGGGGGCCTGGCTGGTCACGCTCCGCTCGGTGCCCCACCACTACTGGGACATCAAGAACGTGATCGAGTCCACCGGCGAGGCGCGGGTCTACTTCGGCGAGGCGCTGGCTTACCTCAAGGGACAAGGGGTCTCGCTCTTCCGCGTCGAGGCGACCGGGCTGGGGTGGGTCGACGCGCTGTACCGCTGGTGGCGCGAGGCCCAGCGCCGGGACGCGATCCCCTTCGAGATCAAGGTCTACGTGCACAATACTGAGGAAATCGCCAGCTTCCGCCAGCATCCGCCAGAGGAGATCAAGGCGCGGATCGAGCAGCGGGCACCCCGCTTCCAGCTCCTCGCGAGCTGAGCCGGGACGCCAGGCATTGCTGCCAGGCAGCGCCCCAGGCACGGCCGCTCGCAACCGTGGCCCTCTCCAAGCGTCGGAAGAGGTAGAGGCGTCGCGTCTCGATAGAACCCGTGACCGTTCGGCCGCACCGGGTCGAGCGCACGAGCCAGAGCCGAGTGACCGGGAGCGATCGCGGGATGTCGGCAGCCGTTGTTCGAAGGGATTGGGGACGCCATGGAGAAGACACCTGTGAGCGGCTCCCGGCGCCGGCGACAGCTCGGCGCGCCGCTACTCTGGATGGCCGCGGCAGTCATCGCGGCATTGCTGGCGGCACACATCTCCGCCCCGGGCGAGACAGCAGCGCAGCCAGGCCCGCTCGAGAGCGCGGCTGCTCCTGCCGAGCCCATTCCTGGCTGTACCTACTTCCCCGAAACGGGCCATAACCTCTGCGCCGGCTTTCTCCGCTACTGGGAGCAGTTCGGCGGGCTGGCAATCTTCGGCTACCCGCTGACCGAGGAGTACCGTGATCCCGAGACCGGGCTCACCACTCAGTGGTTCGAGCGGGCCCGCTTTGAGTGGCATCCGGGCACCTATCCCGAGCGGCACGATGTCCTGCTCGGGCTGCTCGGCCACGAGCTGGTCGCCTTGCGGGAGGGAAGCGATCCCACCTTCCCGACCGGGCCCTTTTCCCCGGCCGGGCCGAAGCCTGGCTGCCTCTACTTCGCCGAGACCGGCCACAACCTGTGTGCCGGCTTCCGGGCCTACTGGGAACAGTTCGGCGGGCTAGCGGTGTTCGGCTACCCGATCAGCGAGGAGTTCCGCGAGGTGAACCCGGACGACGGGCGGGAGTACACGGTCCAGTACTTCGAGCGGCAGCGGTTCGAGTGGCATCCGGGGGCCTGGCCGGAGCGGTACGACGTGCTGCTGGGCCGGCTGGGCGCCCAGCTCCTGGCCCAGCGCCTCGCGCCATCGTCTCCCGCTCCGACACCCACGCCGGAGCCGGTCGTACCGCCGGAGGACGCGCGCCTCTCGCTCGAGCCGACCAGCGACGTCAACCCGGTCGGCACCGAGCACACGGTGGTCGCCCGGGTCGAGGTCGGCGGGCGACCGGTGGTAAACGTGCGGGTGACCTTCGTCGTTACCGGTGGCGGGAACCCCGAGCCGGCCGCCGGTGAGGTCCTGACCGACGCAAGCGGCCACGCGCGCTTTACCTTCACCAACGATCAGCCGGTGACGAACATCGTGCGCGGCTTCATCGACGTGAACAACGACGGTGATCGGGACCCGAACGAGCCACAGGACCGTGCGACCAAGCGGTGGCTTGCCGGCTCGCTGACCGTCCGGCCGGACGCGATGACTACCGAGGCCGAAGTCGGGGACGCGACGGCCGACGCCACCGCTACGCTCGTCGTCCGCGACGAGCGCGGGCCGGCCGAAGGGATACCCGTGCTGCTCGAGATCCGTGACTCGGACACGCCCTCCGGAACGCGGGCGAGTGCCTCGTTTGCAGCGTGTCCGGTCAACGATGACATCGCCCCTGGGGCGACGGACGCGATCGGCCAGTTCAGCCGACCGCTCTTCGCTTGCGGCATCGTCGACGACGGCGTGAACGATACCGTAACCGTGAATGCCTACTGGGATAGCAACGCTAACGGCCAGCTCGACCCGGATCTCGATGTGCTGCTCGACTCGGTGACGTTTACTGTGGATGACCTCTAGGCGAGAGCACCCGCTGCGCGACGGTGCGGCAGGCCGGTGGACTCGCCGGAATGGCTCGAGCGGCTCTGGCGTTCAGGTATACGAGCCGGCGGTGGCACACAGGCGCGCCCCGGCGATGTCCTGAAGGCTGGAGAGAGGCATGACGCTCGGCCAACTCGCGCAGCTCGTGCTGCTCGGCACCATCTGGGGCAGCTCCTACCTGATGATCAAGGTCGCCGTCGCCGGCATTCCGCCCCTGCCGCTGGTCGGCGGCCGGCTAGTGCTGGGGGCCGCCACACTGCTTGTAGTGCTCGCCCTGCGGGGCATCCGGCTGCCGCGCCGCCCGGCCACCTGGGTCGACCTGACGGTGATGGCGCTCACCGGCAACATCGTCCCGTTCCTGCTGATCGCCTGGGGAGAGCAGCACATCGACTCAGGGCTGGCTGCCGTGCTCAACGCCACCACGCCGTTCTTCGCCGTGCTCTTCGCCGTCCTCGCCTTCCGTGCTGAGCGGTTCAGCACCGCCAAGCTGGCCGGGCTGCTGCTCGGCTTCGGCGGCGTGCTCGTCCTCAGCGGCGCCGACCTGGCGACGCTGGCCAGCTCGTCGGCCCAGGGGCAACTCGCGATCCTGCTCTCGAGCGCCTGCTACGGCTTCGGCTTCGCCTACGCTCGGGCGCGCCTGCGCGGCGAGCCGCTGGCGCTCTCGGCCGGGCAGATCCTGGTCGCCAGCGCTCTCCTCGCGCCGCCAACGCTTCTGCTGACCGATCCGCCGGCGCTCGAGCTCACACTGCCCCGGCTGGCGGCCTGGATCGGGCTGGGCGCCGTGAGCAGCGGGCTGGCCTACATCTTGTACTATCGTCTGATCGCGCAGGTGGGAGCGGTGAACGCCTCGCTCTCGACCTATCTCATGCCACCGGTCGGGGTGACGCTGGGCTGGCTCGTCCTCGGCGAGCCGGTCGGTTGGCGCACCGTGGCGGGCGTGGCCGGCATCCTGGCCGGGCTAGCGGTGGTGCAGGGCAAGATTCCGTTCCCGCTGCGCCGGCCGCAACAGTCGGCGGCCTGCGTGGCAGAGCAGTAGGCGGCGCCCGCCGGGAGCCACGACGCCCCGAGGTTCGACGGCTGCGCGCCCGGTCGCGGCCCGGGCATGGCCGGTGAGCGGTCTCAAGGGAGGGTCAGGATCTCCGGGCCGTTGTCGGTGATGGCCACGGTATGCTCGAACTGGGCCGAGAGGCTACCGTCGGCGGTGACGATAGTCCAATGGTCGTCGAGCAGGCGGGTGTCGGGCCTGCCGGCCGCGATCATCGGCTCGATGGTGAGCACCATCCCCGGCCGCAGCAGCGGGCCCTGCCCCGGAGGCCCATAGTGCGGGAGCATCGGCTCTTCGTGCAGCGCGCGGCCGATGCCGTGCCCGTACAGGTCGCGCACCACCGAGAAGCCCGCCGCCTCGACGTGCCGCTGGATCGCCGCGGAGATGTCCGTCAGCCGGTTGCCGGCCCGCGCCTGCTCGATACCGATGTCCAGCGCTTCGCGGCACACCCGCAGCAGCCGCTCGGCTTCGGGGGAGACCCGCCCCACGGGGACGGTGATCGTGGCGTCGCCGTGGAAGCCGCGGTAACGTGCTCCGATATCGATGCCGACGATGTCGCCCTCGCGCAGCACCCGCGGGCCAGGGATGCCGTGGACGACTTCATCGTTGACCGCGACGCAGATCGTCGCCGGGAACCCGCGGTAGCCCTTGAACGACGGGGTCGCGCCGCGGCGGCGGATGTGGCGCTCGGCTAAGGCATCCAGCTCGGCGGTCGTGATTCCGGGGCGCACCGCTTCGCGCAGGAGGAGGAGGGTCTCGGCGACGATCCTGCCAGCTTCGCGCATCAGCTTGAGCTGCTCTGGGCGCTTGAGTAGGATCGGCACGTCCTCTCCTCGATGATGCTCGCGTGGACTGGCCTATACCGGCGGGCCAGCAGGAGCGGATTTTCCTGCGGCCGAGCTAACACATCAGTGTACCACGCGGGAATGAGCTGATCCGGGCAATCCGTCGAGCGATCGATCTCGTATTGCTGTTGAGGGTCGGGCGAGGGGGACGGGACGACGTCGACCCGGACCCGAGCGTTGGTTTAGGAGAGGAGAGCACCCTATGCGACGAGTCATGTTCGCGCTCACCATCGCGCTGTTGGGAGCGCTGTTCACGGCGGTAGCGGCCTCGGCGCAGGAGACCGTCACCGTCAACCTGTCGGAGCAGAGCGATTCAGGGCAGTCGGGGACTGCCACGCTGACAGCGATGGGGAACCAGACGCGGGTGACGATCCAGTTGAGCAACCCGCCTGGCGACACGCCCCAGCCGGCACACATCCACCCGGGTACCTGCGCCAACCTGAACCCGCAGCCACAGTACCCGCTCAACAACGTCGTCAATGGGACCTCGGAGACGGTAGTCGACGTGCCGTTGGCGAACCTGCTCACCGGCAACTTCGCGATCAACGTCCACAAGTCGGGGCAGGAAATCTCCGTCTACGTGGCCTGCGGCGACATCCCGGCCCGAGCCCAGGTCGCCCCGGCCACCGGCCAGCCGCGCGCTGGCACGGCCCAGCTCCCGCTGATCGGCGGGCTGGCTGCCCTCGCCCTGGTGGCGGTCGGCGCCGGGCTCACCCTGCGTCGCGCCCGCGCCTGAGCGCCTGACGTCGAGACCCCTCCCCACCAGCTCCCCAGCCGGTGGGGAGGGGTACGACCCACCGATGGAGGCCCGGGACATGTTTCGTGCCCGCATGCTCGCCCTCCTCGCCCTGCCGCTCGCGCTCACGATCGCCGTCGTGGCCTGCGCTAGTACCGGCAGTGGTACCCAGCCGGCTATGAACACCCCAGCCGCGGCCGGTTCAGCGCCGGCCGCAACGCCGACGCAAGCCGACCGCTCGTACGGCTACGGCGAGCCGTACGGCGGGAGCGACGGCACCAGCACTCCCGCGCCGACCGCCACGCCGACCGCAGCGCCGCCGGCCACCGCGACGCCAGCACCGGCGGCGGCCGCTACCCCGACTGCGGGCCCGACCAGCGGGCAACAGGTCGAAGTAGAAGTCTTCAATTTCGGCTTCAGACCCGCTGAGATCACGATCTCGCCAGGGACGACCGTCGTCTGGATCAACACGAGCCCGACCACCCATACCGTCACCGACAAGGAGCGGCGCTGGGATTCCGGTTTCTTCGAGCAGGGCCAGCGCTTCCAGATGACGTTCGATACGCCGGGCGAGTACGAGTACTGGTGCCTGCTCCACCCGGACATGGAGGGCAAAGTCATCGTGCGCTAGACGCGGCGCCCTCGCCAGGAGCGAGATACCGCCGCAGCAGGACAGCGCGCTCCTCCAGCGGGCGCAGGCAGCAGGTATCGCACTTCTCTCTGCCGGGCAGCCGGTAGTTCAGGCAGCACCCACCGCGTCGCAGGACGAGCCCCGAGCGGCCCTCGCACTCGATTTCGAGGATGCCAGTCCGCGCCTTCGGGCCCGCGAGGGCGACCAGAGCCGGCACCTCGCGGCGCGCGAGCTCCTGGTCTCCGAGCTGCTCGGCCAGCCAGAGCACGACGCTAGCCAGACGATCGACGTAGTTCGCTCGCATCCCGACCAGGCCGAACGGTGCCACCCGGCGCAGCGTCGAGAAGAGCGGCTCGGCGTGCTCGCGCTCGAGCTGGTCGACGAGCTGGCGACGCAGCGCGTCCTCGTCGGCCACGACGAGCACAGCCGGGTGCCCGGCCGCCGGGTCGTCCGGCAGTGCCCAGCAGCGCGGAGAGAGAAACGCCACGCCCTGCCGGAGATGGAGCGCTACCGCGCCGGCCGACAGATCGGGGACGCGCCGCTCCAGGAAGTAGCAGGCCACCGCGCCACACAGCAGGTACCAGAAGTACGCGAGCACCAGAAAGCTCGCCGCGACCTGCCGGTCATCCATCTCGTACCAGCAGCAGAGCTGGTCGAGGAGCTCGCTCACGGCGGACGGGTCGCTCACGATGTCGGCAGCGAGCCACCACCCCTCGGGCGGCAGGCCCCAGCGGGCGCTCACCTGCGGGCACCGCGCGGTGGCCCGGGCCAGCGTCTGCTGGATCGGCGGGGACGAGAGCGAGACGCTCTGCCCGGAGACACCTGTTGGCCGGTACGTCACGCTCCCCTCCACGCTCTCCCTCGCGGCTCTGCCTCCCCGAGCCGCTCCGAGGCCAGCTCGAACTCCAGCGCTCGCCCAGGGAGGACGAGCGGACGGCCAGTCGCGGGGTCGGGGATCACCGTGCTGTCGACGCCGAAGACGTCGCGCACGAGCTCCTGGTCGACGACCTCAGCGGGTGGCCCAGCGGCCACGACGCGACCGTCCTTCATCACCACCAGCTCGTCGGCGTAGCGGCAGGCCTGGTTCAAGTCGTGCAACACCACGACGACAGTCCGGCCCTCGGATCGGCTCAGCTCCCACACCAGGTCGAGCACTTCCACCTGGTGGGCGATGTCGAGGAACGTCGTCGGCTCATCGAGGAGCAAGACCGGGGTCTCCTGAGCCAGCGCCATGGCCAGCCACGCGCGCTGCCGCTGCCCGCCCGAGAGGGTCTCGACCGCGCGCCAGCGCAGGTCGATCACCCCCGTAGCGACCATGGCCCGCTCGACCGCCTGCTGGTCTCGCTCGCTCCACTGGCGGTACCAGCGTTGGTAGGGATAGCGGCCGATGGCGACCAGCTCTTCGACCAGCAACCCCTCAGGCACGGTCGCTCCCTGGGCGAGGAGCGCCAGCCGCCGGGCGAACTCGCGGTGGCTGCTCTCCCAGACTGGCCGCTCGTCGAGGAAGACGATCCCGGCCTCCGGTTTCAACAGCCGGGCGAGCGTCCTGAGTAGCGTCGACTTGCCACAGGCGTTCGGGCCGACAATCGCCGTCACCCGCCCGGCCGGGAGCGAGACGGTGACGTCGCGCAGCACGGGCCGGCGACTGTAGCCACTGGACAGCCGCTCGGCCCGGAGGGCAGCGCGACCGGCTGGCGCGCTGTTCCCCGGAGGCAGCGCGCGGCCGCGTGGCATGCAGACGGGAGACCCCGACGCCGAGGGCACGACTACCTCGCAGGGTACCTCGAAAACGCGCTCCAGCAGCTCCGGGCTCAGCACGCGATCCGGCGGCCCCTGGGCGACGACCTGTCCACCGCGCATGGCGACGACGCAGTCGCTCACCTGCGCCGCGTGGTTCACGTCGTGCACCACCAGGACGACCGTGCGCCCCTCCTCTCGGTTGAGCCAGCGGATGAGCGCGAGCACCTCCTGCTGGTGGGCGATGTCGAGATAGGTCGTCGGCTCGTCGAGCAGCAGCAAGGGAGTCTCCTGCGCCAGCGTCATGGCAATCCAGGCCCGCTGCCGCTGCCCACCCGAGAGCTCGTCGACCGGGACGTCCCGCAGTTCGGTCATGCCGGCCAGCTCCAGCGCCCGCTCGACCGCGACCTGGTCACGCCGGCTCGGTGGCTGGAAAAACGACTGGTGCGGGTACCGCCCGCGGCGCACCAGGTCTTCGACCGTGATCGCCTCCGGGGCCGACGCCTGCTGCGGCAGCAGCGAGAGCCGCCGGGCGACCTCTCTGGTCGGCAGCCGGTGGATGGCCTCGCCGTCCAGCACGACGCAGCCACGCTGGGGAGCGAGGAGCCGCGCCAGCGCGCGCAGCAGCGTGCTCTTCCCGCACCCGTTCGGCCCGATGATCGCGGTCACCGCCTTATCGGGGATCTCCAGCGAGAGCCCGTCGACTACCACGCGGTCGCGCCCGTAGGCGAGCGTGACAGTGTCTGCCAGAAGCCGCGCCATCTCCACCCCCTACAGCCGCGCGTTGACCCGGTAGAGCAGGTACAGGAAGTAGGGCGCGCCCACGGCCGCCGTCACCACTCCCACCGGCAACCCCACCGGCAGCGCGTGCTGGCCTACCATGTCCGCGCCTAGGAGCAGCAGGGCGCCGAGGACGCCGGTGAAAGCAAAGACGCTCCCGCACATCGGCCCGGCCAGCATCCGGGCCAGGTGAGGCACCATCAACGCCACGAAGCCGATCGGCCCGGCCACCGATACCGCTACCGCACTCAGCCCGCAGCCGACCAGGATCAAGGACAGGCGCACGCGCTCCAGCGGCATGCCGACGCTTCGGGCCACCAGGTCACCAGCTTGAATGACCCGCAGCGACCACATCAGGGCGATACCTACCGGCCCCAGCACGGCCAGCGCGAGCGCAAGCGTCCGGACATCGTTCCAGGTGCTGGCGTACACGCTCCCGGTCATCCAGAGCACTGCCCGGCTCGCGTCGTTGATCTCAGCGCGGACGACCATGAAGGACGTCGCGGCTGACAGCGCCGCGTTCACGCCGATGCCGACGAGGATCAGCCGGGGGCCGGCGATATGCCCGCGCCAGCTCAGCAGGTACACGATCGACGCGGCCACGACCGCGCCCGCGAACGCCACCAGCGGGAGCGCGGCGGGCGAGTGCCTGGTGGTGATCCAGAAGACCGCGACGAAGGCCGCGCCGGCGTTGACGCCGATCACGTCCGGCGAGACCAGGGGATTGCGCACCAGTCCCTGGAAGATCGCCCCCGACATGGCGAGCATGGGGCCGATCAGCACGGCGGCGAGGATGCGGGGCAACCGCAAGTCGAGCACGATGAACTGGGCCTCGTCGCTGCCGCTCCCGGAGAGTGCCGCGATGACCGCGGCGAGCGGGAGCCGGTAGCTCCCGAGGGTCAGCGCCCAGGCGCTGAGCGCGAGGAGGGCAGCCAGCGCGAGGCCGGTCATCGCCAGGACGCTGGCATCGACCCGAAAGGCGACCCCGCCCACTCGCACCACCCGCAGCCGGGGACGCCTTTCCGTCTGGGAGGAGACGAGCGCTCGTACCATCACAACTCCGCGACGCGCCGCCGGCGCGCCAGGGCGATCAGGAACGGCGCGCCGACCATGGCAGTGACGATTCCGACCTGCACCTCAGACGGCCGGGCGACGACGCGCCCAGCGATGTCCGCGCTGAGCAGCAGGAGCGGCCCCACCACCAGGCAGTAGGCGAGCACCCAGCGGTAGTCGGGCCCGGTGACCACCCGCACGATGTGGGGCACGGCCAGCCCGACGAAGCCGATGGGGCCGGCCACCGCCACTGAGGCCCCGGCAAGCAGCACGACCAGGAGGGTGACCAGTGCCCGCACCCGTCCGGTGTGCATGCCGAGTGAGCGGGCCGTCTCTTCGCCCAGGCTCAGGATGTTGATCTGATGGCTCAACAGCAGCATGCCAGCCAGACCGAGCAGCAGGAACGGGAGCGCGACGAGAAAGACGCTGAGGTCGCGCCCGGCCAACGACCCCGCGAGCCAGAAGCGCACGACATCGAGCGTCTGCTGGTCGAGCAACAGCAAGGCCGTGAGCCAGGAGCTGAGCAGCGAGGAGACGACGACACCGGCCAGCGCGAGCTTCACCGGCGTCGCCCCACCAGGACCGGCCGACGCGATACCGTACACCAGCATCGCGGCGATCAGCCCGCCGGCGAAGGCGAACCAGACGAACTGGAGCGGATGGGTGAGCTCCCCGAGGTAGACGGCCGTGACCACGCCGAACGCCGCGCCACTGTTCACGCCCAGGATGGAGGGGTCAGCCAGCGGGTTCCTCGTCATCCCTTGCAGCGCGGCCCCAGCGACCGCGAGCGCCGCGCCGACGCCCAGGCCGATCAGCGTGCGCGGCAGCCTGAGCGTGCGCACCACGGTCTGCTCGTACGACTCCGGCGCGTAGCGGACGAGGGCATCGACCGCATCGGCGGTCGTGATGCCGATCGAGCCGATCCGCAGGCTCGCGAGCGCGACCACGCCCAGCGCCACCGCGCAGAGCGCCAGCGTTGCCGAGCGCGTTAGAAGCAGCCCGCGACCGGCCCGCCTGGCCCCGTGGGCGCTCGCTACCATTCCCGGCATCCTTCTAAGTGAGCAGCGCCTGCCATCGGAGTCGCCTCGAGTCTCGGGGCACTCATGGCGCAGCCTCGGTTTCGGGGTCTCCGTCCATCGCAGCCTCGACCATCGGCACGAGGCGATCCAGCAGGAACGGCAAGCTCAGTACGGTGCTGAACTGCAACGCGTCGTCGAGCTGGCCCTCTAGGAAGAGTACGCGCCCCTCCTGCATCGCCCGGAGTCTCCCGAGCAACGGGTCGCTCTCGATCGCAGCCCGCCCGCCTTCTACCCAGGCGAGCTGGTGGAAGACCAGGAGATCCTGGTCGAGCAGGTCTGCGCGCTCGAGGCTGACCGTTCCCCAGAACTGGCCACCGGCAATCTCGTCCAGCTCGGGCGGTACCTCGAAGCCGAGCGCGGTGAAGACGCGCGAGCGCGCATCCTGTGAGGCGACGAAGCCGAACTGCCCGTCACCCCTCGGAGATCCGACGACGACACGCTTGCCAGCCCACTCCGGGTGCCCAGCACGGGCGGCCGCGAACCGGGCTTCGACCTCGGTCACGAGCTCGTGCGCCAGCGCCTCTCGCCCGAGGGCACGCCCTATCAACAGGGTAGCCTCCTGCCAGGGCATGCCGAAATCGATGTACTCGCTGGACTGTGCGAGCGTCGGCGCGATCTGCGCGAGCCGCTGGTATTCCTCTTGCGTGATGCCAGAATAGACCGCGCTGATCAGGTCGGGGCGCAGGGCTGCGACCCGCTCGAAATCGAGCTGACCGAACGGCATGTTCAGCACGTCAGGCGTCGCGTCACCCAGCTCGTCCTGCGCCCAGGGGAAAACCGCATGCGGTTCGTCTCCGAACCAATAGCGCACTGCGATCGGTCGCACTCCCAGCGCCAGGAGCGGATCCTGATCGCTGTAGCCGAGGGCCACGACGCGCTGCGGCTGAGCCGGGATCTCGGTCACGCCGAACTTGTGCTCGATGGCGACCGGAAACGCTGAAGACGCGGCAGTAGCTAGCGGCGTCTCGACCCGCGCCGCCGTCGGAGAGCTGGACACCCCTGCCGGGGCATGTGGAGTTGCGCTCGCTTCGACGCTTGCCGGCGCGGACGCGCTCCCACCCTCGCCCGCCTCCGGTCGGCCATCGCCGCAGGCGGCCAACACGCCGACGACGCTGGCCAGCAGCGCGCCACGCACCAGTGCCCGGCGCGTCAATCGAGCGTCGAGCACCCTCGCACCCTCGAGGCTCAACCCCTTCACCCCGTCAACTCCCTCCCTCTCCTTCCGATCGATCGAGCCTCTCTAGCGACTGTCACGGCGTCGCCCCGGTCGAAGGATCGCCATCGAGCGCGGCCACCAGCAGCGGCAGCAGGTGCTCGAGCGCGTACGGCAAGCTCAACACCGTGCTGAAGCTCAGCGCGCCGTAGAGCGGGTCGTCCAGACCGACGAAGAACAGCGCTCGCCCCTCGCGCGCGGCCCGGAGCTGCTGGTAGAGGGGGTTCGCTTCGATCGCCGCGCGCTCCTCGGGCGTGTTCACCTGGAGGATCAGCGCGTCGGTGTCGAGCAGGCCCAGTTGCTCGCCGCTGATCTGCGCCGAGTCCAGCTCACCGACGACCGCGGCAAGGTCGTCCGGCATTCGGAAGCCGAGCGCGCTGAGGAAGCGCATGGGGGGAGTGTTCGGGCCAACTGCCCAGTACTCGCCGTCGCCGCTCGGCGAGGCCCAGGCGATCGTGGCGCCCTCGAACTGGGGATGCGCAGCCCTCGCGGCGGCAATCTGCGCCTCGACCTCGGCGATCAGCACCTCTGCTCGCTCCGCGCGACCGAGCGCCTGGCCGATGATGCGGGTCTGCTCTTGCCATGGCACGCCGAAGTCCGGGTATTCGCCTGGTTGGGCCACAGTGGGGGCGATACGCGAGAGCGCCTCGTACTCGTCGGCCGTGATACCGGAATGGGTGGCGACGAGAAGATCTGGGCGCAGCGCTGCGATGGCTTCGAAGTCGAGTTCACCGAACGGCATCCGCAAGACGGTGGGCGTGGCATCGCCCAGCTCGTCCTGCGCCCAGGGCCAGACGGCATATGGCTGGTCGCCGAACCACTCCCGCACGGCGATCGGCTTGACGCCAAGGGCGAGCACCGGATCCTGCTCGCTGAAGCCCACGGTGGCAACACGCTGAGGCTGTTCGGGGATCTCTGTGGTGCCGAACTTGTGCCGGATCACGAGGGGGAAGACTGGCTGCTCCTGCGTAGCCGGCGTGGTTCGAGGCGCGGGAGTGGGAGAAGACGGTCGCGATGGAGCCGGCTCGCTGAGCACGGCGGCCGGAGTCGGTGAGGTGGCTTCCGGTGATGTCCCTGGCACTGCCGCCGATTCATTCCCCGCACGACAGCCTGGGAGGAACGCAGCCAGCGAGAGCGCTCCGCCGGCACCAGCGAGCGCGCGCAAGAATCCCCGGCGGGACAGTGCCCGGTGAAGACATGCTCGGTCTGTCCCGGCTATCCACTGTTCCGGTCTGCCTGCCCTCATCGACCACTCCTCACAGGTGGCGCCGGGTCGCTGCCGGCGCCACCAATCCCGACTCCGTTACTCGGGATTACTCTAGCAACGGGCTGCCTGGGTGTCAATGCGCTGGTACAAGAGGATCTGGGCAGGACGGGATGAGCTCGGCCCGGCCGGTGCTACTCCCGGTTAAGTATCCTAGAGCGCCAGGTACCGGACAGAAGGATGACCGGTGCCTGCGGTTGGTCAGCAGAGCGGGAGGAAAGCGCCGAGATGTACTGTCCCTACTGCGGCACCCGCCAGTCGCCCGGTCGGCGCTGCATCGCCTGTGGTGCCTCCTTCGCTCGACTCCCGCCCAATCGACAGCCGCGCTCGACGACGATCGCCCAGCGCCCCCGTCCGGGAACACGCTGGGAGCGACGTGGAGGCATCGGTGGCCGGGCCCTCGGATGCCTGATGACGCTGGTGGTGGCCACGCTCATCTTGATCGCGCTGGCAGCGTTTTTGACTTCCGAGACGGGAAGCCCCACGACGGGGCCACCTGCTGAGCAGAGCCCTCCTCCTTCGCCATCGCTAACCCCCGAGTCCAGGCCAGCGGACACCACACCTACCTCAGGCTCCGAGCAGGTCGTCATCACCGAGGAGGAGCTCAACCGGGAGATCGCGGAGAACCCTCGAGCCTTCGGCCCTGCCCGCAATGTGCGAGCGGAGATCGACCCTTCTGGCATTACCATGCGGTTCACGGCGTATGGGCTCGGCGGCGCGTTCCGCGCGCGGCCGGTCGCGCGCGACGGTACGATCGAGCTGGAGGACGCTCGCGTCGATGGGCCACTGGGACTCGTCGTCGATGCGGACGATCTGCGCTCCCGGCTCACGACCGAGCTGCAGCGGCGGCTCGCCTCCGAGGGAGTAACGGTCGAGGACGTGACCCTGGAGCAGGATCAGCTCGTCGTGACGGTGAACAGGGCGTAGCCCGCCGGCACCAGCACAGGTGCCCGCCGCGAGCGAGCCCGGAGTATGATTTGGACGCTGCGTTGCCGCATCGAGCGAGGAGGCGATGGCAGGGCCGTGGTCGAGGGGCGAGCGAGCACGCCGGCCGAGGTCGTCCGAGCCTCGATCGCCGCGCTGAACCGCGGAGACATCGAGGCCGCGCTCCGCTACTGCGCCGACGATATCGTGGTCTGGGTACCTAGCCCGCAGCTCGACGGGCAGGAGATCCGGGGGAAACAGCAGCTCCGCGCCCTGCTGGAGGCCAGTGAGGCACAGTGGCCCGACATGTGGAGCGCGGTCAAGACGCTGGTGGTCGACGGCGACCACGTCGCGGTCGAACTCGTGGCAGTGGCCACGCACAACGGGCAGCGCATCGCCCAGCCGATGGCCGCCTTCTATACAGTGCGAGAAGGGGTTATCGTCCGGCAGTCCTGCTACTTCGACCTCGCCGCGCTGATCGAGCTCGTCCGGCAGACCGGCTCGTGAGCCGGCTCGCTAGAACTCCTTGAGACGGTCTTCCAGCCGGGCCCAGCGCTCCTGCCGGGGATTGAGGATGCGCGGCCCCTCGGCCTCGATCACGACCGTCTGCGCGTGCCGCGCGCCGGTGCGTCCGGTAATGCTCAGGCCGGGGCGGAGAACCACCACCATCCCCTCTTCCAGCGGCGTGGGAGCATCTGGTCGTAACCACGGCAACTCCCAGCGCGCCAGCCCGATACCGTGCCCGGTCGGCCCGCGCAGTGCCCGGGCCAGCCCCGCGCGCTCGATGACCCGGCGCGCCGCGTTGTCGACCTCGCCGGCAGCGGTTCCGGGAACAGCCACCTCGAGCGCCGCCGCCTGCGCCTGCACCGCCGCCTCGACCCAGCTCACGACATCGCGCAGCGGATCACCGACGAAGAAGGTGCAGCCCGACTTGGCGTGATAGCCAGCGACGCAGGCAGTGAACTCGGCGATGACCACATCGCCCCGGCTGAGCCGCCGGGTGCTCGTGGGGGCAGATGGCAAGGCGGCCCGAACTCCGCTCTGGATGACGCCCTCCAGCGCCGGATGAACCAGCTCGTAGTGCTCCCCGAGCTCGTCCCGCATCAGCCTGGTGACCGAGTGGACGACGTCAGATAGGATCTCGAGCTCGGTGCTCCCGCTCGCCAGCCGGGCGAATGTCCGTTCGAGCGCGATGTCGGCGTATTCGGCCGCTCGCTCGATCAGCGCCAGCTCGGCCGGAGACTTCACACGGCGAAGCTCGCTGGCGAGATCCTGGAGCGCGATCTCGTCCACCTCGGCTGCGATCGCCTGCCAGGCCGCTGCCGGGAGGGTATCGATCAACAGCGGGCCACCGGCCTCGCGGGCCATCCAGCGGTACGGTTCGACATCGTCGAGGTCATCGTCGTAATGGCGCACGTCACGCACCCAGCTCTGCCCTGCCAGCTCCAGATCGGTCGCCGGCACCAGCAGCGCCGCCTTCCCATCGGCCCAGACACAGGCAGCCACCGGGAACGGCGACGGGGAGAGTCCCACTCCAGTCACGTAGCGGATATTGGCCGGATCGAACAGAAGCACGGCATGCCGGTTCAACTCACTCAGGCGGGCGGCGAGCGCGGACACGACCTGACGGTGAAAGGCTTCCCCCAGCACCACAGTGTCCTCCCATCTCTCGATCGATCCCGCCGACCGGGCACCCTCCATCTTGCCCGGCCAGCAGAAGTTTGCCAAGTGCGCCATCCTCGATCCCGCTCAGGCCTGCCGAACGCCGCCAGAGGCGAGGAGCGAGCGGACGATTCACCAGAAATTCACCGAGAAGTACCGCTCTCGCCCCTGGACAAGCAGGCCTGGCTGAGGCATACTAGGAGGTGCCGGGAGAGCGAAGGCGTTCTCCCGCCCCAACCGAGCACACCAGTCTCATCTCCTCCTCACGTGCGAGGCAGCCGACCAACTCGGCTGCCTCGTGCGGTTCGAGGCGAGGAGATCGAGCGGCAGCGCTCGTTCCCGCTGGGTACAATCACGTCAGTTCATTCGCCCATGTGCCAGTGTGGCACGCGAGCACGGGCATGGGCTAGCGTATCGAGGATCGCGAATGGCCGACAACGAGCGCAACCGGCGAGACCGGGATCCAGACACTCGCAGACCGTTCGGCTTCCGCACCGTGCGACGACTCCTGAGCTCCCGCTACGGCCTGCTCTGGCTGATCCTGGCCCTCGTCGTCTTCTGGAACGTCTACGCTTTCCTGCGGCCACGTGTCGAGGAGCAGCCGACCATCCCGTACTCCACCTTCGTCGAGGCGGTCGAACAGGGCCTGGTACAGGAGGCCACGATCTCCAACCAGACGGTCCAGGGACGATTCACGCAGCCAGTCAGGATCGTCGAGGGCCAGCTCATCCAACCTGGTGAACCGCTCCCGCCGGGGGTGGACGAGCGCTCGGGGACGATGGTCACCCGGTTCCGCACCAACCTCGCAGAGAACACACAACCGCAGGTCATCGAGCTCTTGCAGGCGAACGGTGTCCACCCGATCAACGTGGAGCCCGGTGGCGGATCAGCCCTCCCGAGCCTGCTGCTGGGGTTCCTGCCGTTTCTCATCCTGCTCGGCCTCCTCGTCCTGCTCGGACGGAACCTCTCCCGTGGGCAGCAGAACGTGTTCAGTTTCGGCCGCTCGCGCGCCAGAGTCTACGATGTGGAGCGCCCGCGGGTGACCTTCGCTGACGTCGCTGGCGAGGAAGAGGCCAAGGCCGAGCTGACGCAGGTCGTCGACTTCCTGCGCAACCCGGCCAAGTACCACCGGATCGGCGCGCGCCTGCCACGAGGCGTCCTGCTCATCGGGCCGCCAGGCACCGGGAAGACGCTCCTGGCCCGCGCGGTCGCCGGCGAGGCCGGCGTGCCCTTCTTCAGCGTCAGCGCCTCGGAGTTCGTCGAGATGTTCGTCGGCGTCGGCGCCAGCCGGGTACGCGATCTCTTCGAGCGGGCGAAGGCGCAGGCACCGTCGATCATCTTCATCGACGAGCTCGACGCAGTGGGCCGGCAGCGCTTCGCTGGGCTCGGCGTCGGCAACGACGAGCGCGAGCAGACCCTCAACCAGCTCCTGGTCGAGATGGATGGGTTCGAGGCGCACCACGACGTGGTGGTGATCGCCGCGACCAACCGGCCCGACGTCCTCGACCCGGCCCTGCTCCGGCCCGGCCGCTTCGACCGGCAGGTGACCGTCGGCCTACCCGATCGGCGAGGTCGCCTCGCCATCCTGCGCATCCACGCGCGGGGCATCCCGGTTGCCCCCGACGTCGACTTCGATTCGCTGGCCGCCGCCACCCCTGGCTTTTCCGGGGCCGACCTGGCCAACCTGGTCAACGAGGCGGCGCTCGTCGCAGCGCGCCGCGGCAAGGAGATCGTGGACCGTGCCGACTTCGAGGAGGCGCTGGACAAGATCCTCCTCGGCACCACCCGCTCCATGCTGATGAGCGAGGAGGAGCGGCGGGTAGTGGCGTACCACGAGGCTGGACATGCAGTCGTCGCCTACTTCACGCCAGGCTCCGACCCGCTGCGCAAGATCAGCATCGTGCCGCGGGGCCGTTCGCTCGGCGTCACCGTGCAGACGCCAGAGGAGGACCGCTTCAACTACACGAAGAGCCAGCTCTTCGGCCGGCTGGCGGTCCTGCTGGGCGGGCGCGCCGCCGAGGAGCTGGTCTTCCATGAGGTCTCTACTGGCGCCCAGAACGACCTCAAGGAGGCGACCCAGCTCGCCCGTCGGATGGTCGGGCTCTGGGGGATGAGCGAGGAGATCGGTCCTCTCTACCTCGGCCTCGGCGAGCAGCACGTGTTCCTTGGGCGCGAGATCGCCCAGGATCACCAGATCGCCGAGACCACGCTCGACCGCGTCGATGCCGCCGTGCAGCGCATCCTCAACAGCGCCAAGGAGCAGGCGCAGGCGATCCTCATCGAGCACCGGCACGAGCTCGACCGTCTGGCTGACCTGCTGGTCATCGAGGAGACGGTCGGGCCGGAGAAGATCCGGGAAGTGCTCGGTGAGGTGCCGGCGCGGACCCCGACCGGCGCGGCTGCTGGGGCGGACGAGTAACCCGGAGGGCGCCTGTGTCGCGCGGGCCGCTCCGGTCGAGACACGTCGACGAGCGCGTGACGCTACCCGGCTCTGGCCCCGCTCCCGGCTACAGCCGCTGGTTCGTGGCCGTCGCCGCGCTCTTCGTCACCGCGCTGATCACCTCCAACATCGTGGCGGTGAAAATCGTCGATATCGGCGGGCTGGTCGTCCCGGCCGGCACGGTGACAGTGTTCCCCTTGAGCTACATCTTCGGCGACATCTTGACTGAGGTCTACGGCTACCGCCGGGCGCGGCTGATCATCTGGCTCGGGTTCGCCTGCAACCTGCTGGCGGTCATCGCGATCACCGTCACCCAGTACCTGCCGCCGGCTGCCTTCTGGGACGGGCAAGCCGCCTACGAGCGCATCCTGGGCTACACGCCGCGCCTGCTGGCCGCCTCGTTCCTGGCCTACCTCGTCGGCGAGTTCGCCAACGCCGCCGTCCTCTCGCGGATGAAGCTGCTGACCCAGGGCCGCTGGCTCTGGACCCGCACCATCGGCTCCACGCTGGTGGGGCAGGGACTCGACTCGCTGGTCTTCGTCACCGTCGCGTTCATCGGCACCATCGCCGGCGCCGACCTCCTCCGCACCATCGTCACGGCCTGGCTGGTCAAATCGGCTTACGAGGCGCTGGCTACCCCGCTCACCTATGCGGTCGTGAACGCGCTGAAGCGCGCCGAGGGCGTTGACACCTACGACTACGGTGTCAGCCTCTCCCCCTTCCGGCTGGAGTAGCGCGCAGACTTCCCAGCGCACGCTACGGCGTTAGCCAGGCAAGCGAGAGCTCGCCTAGCTGCCGATAACCGGGCGCCCGTGCTCCCTGGTGACGACGACCACGCTCGGCCGCGGCGGCGCGATGCCATCGGGCCAGGTGCTCGCCGGCTGGGCGAACGTGCCGCCCTCACCGGGGTGCTGCACGGCACAGAAGAGCCCGGCGCCGTTCGGCGTGAACTCGGGCCCGCAGATCTCGGCGCCACGGGGGCCACTCAGGAACTGCCGCAGGTAGCCCCGCTCCGGCCCCTCCACTGGCACCACGAAGATGCCGTCGTTCTTTCGGAACGTCCCCGGCTGGCCATCGGTGGCGATCCAGAGATTGCCCGCGCGGTCGAAGGTGATGTTGTCCGGCGAGGAGATCGGGCTCACCAGGCTGGGATCGAACCCGGCGAAGTAGGCCTGGTCATCGGGATTCGCCGGGTCGCCGCAGAGCATGAAGATCTCCCAGGTGAACGTCGTCGCCGCGTAGTCATTGCCGTCTTCAGTCAGCTCGATGATGTGCCCATGCTTGTTGTTCGGGCGCGGGTTCGCGGCATTCACCTGGTCCGGCTGCCGCCGCGTGTTGTTCGTCAGCACACAGTAGACCTTGCCGTTGACCGGGTTAACCTCGATATCCTCAGGGCGATCCATCTTGTTCGCCCCGAGCAGATCAGCGGCCCCGCGCGTATTGATGAGCACGTCTGCCTGGGAGGCGAATCCGTTCTCGGCGGTTAACGGCCCCGCGCCGTGTACCAGCGGCAACCACTCCCCAGTGCCATCGTCGTTGAACCTCGCGACGTACAGGGTTCCCTCGTCGAGCAGGTCGAAGTTCGCCTCGCGCGAGCGCGGATCGAACCGCCCGGAACTGACGAACTTGTAGATATACTCGAACCGCTCGTCGTCTCCCGAATAGACGACCACGCGGCCATCGCCGTTCACCACGACCGTCGCGCCTTCATGCTTGAAGCGCCCCAGCGCTGTACGCTTGCGCGGCGTCGAGCTCGGGTCGTACGGGTCGATCTCGACGACCCAGCCGAAGCGGAAGGGCTCGTTCGGCTCCCGAGCCAGGTCGAAGCGCGCATGATACAGCTCCCACCGCCGCTCCGTCGCTCCCGCTGGCAGCCCGTAGCGCGCGTGCGCGGCCTTGCGCGGGTCGTCGTCCGGTAGTGCGTCCAGATTGGCGAAGTATTGGTGGAAGTTCTCCTCGCAGGTGAGGAGCGTGCCCCAGGGCGTCTTCCCTCCCGCGCAGTTGTTCAGCGTGCCACGTACGGTGACGCCGCTGGGGTCGTCGGAGGTGCGGAGCCAGGGATGCCCCTTGGCAGGCCCGGTGATCTCCATGGACGTCTCCGCGGTGATGCGCCGGTTGTACGCCGATCCCACGACGTATGTCCACCGCTCCACCCCGGCTTCACCACTGGGCACGAACGGGATGGCACCTCGCCGCCGGCGTCGTACCTCGACGATGCTCACCCCGTGGGCCGCGAGCTCGATGGCGACCTGCTCCTGCGTCGGGTTCCCCGCCACGTAATCCGGGAACATCAATTCGGGGTTCGTGTACTCGTGGTTGACCGCGAGCAGTCCCATGGTCGATACGCGGGCACCCCACCTCGGCAGCGGGAAGAAGCCCACGAAGTCGCAGTTGTAGCCGAACTGCTCGGCCTGGGCAGCGGCACGCTGGGCATCGAGCTGGAAGGCAGGAGCAGTCGACGTGAGCGGATCCCCCCAGCGAATCAGTACCTGAGACTGATACCCCTCCGGGACAGTCACCCGGTCTTCGGTATTGAGCGAGATCGGATCGAAGCCGAGAGAAGCTCCCCGCGCGGCGACCTCTCCGGCGCTGAGCCGGGCGAGCGGGGTCGAGCCGGCTACCAGGAACGAGGCGCTCAGCGCCGCGCCCTTGAGCAGGACGCGCCGGTCAAGCCGTCGCTGCAAGATCGATTCGAAGGTCGGATTGTCGCTCGGATTGACCGGCTGTTGAAAACACTTTGACCCACATGCCCACCGGCAGGTCTGAAGAGCCCGGCGCAGCGGCAGGAGCATCAGCGTAGAGCGGCGTGAGCGATTGACCCTGGTCTCGGTCATCGGTCGCACGACCTCCCATCCGGAAACAACCCAGCCAGCAGCGGCGCACCTGGTGTACCTGTAGCAGCCTCGAGCACCGGGGTGGTGAACAATTCTTGAACCCCGCGGCCCGGTGAGACGATCTCGTCTCCCCATTCGCAACCAGAGGCTGCGCTGGCCTCACGCGCGGCCCTATCCCAGGCCGCACGGCGGCCCCGCGAGTGACTTCGCTCGCCGCGTGCGAGCTACCGCGCTCGGATTTCTCCCACCAGTGGCTGCAAACTGGTAAGATACGGCGGCAGTGCGAGCGCTGGCCGTCTGGGGAAGGGGAGAAGTCACCGTCCATGGAGCTCTCGACGCTCGTCGGCAAGCGATTAGCCTTGATTTTCCCCGGACAGGGGAGCCAGCACGTGGGCATGGGCCAGCGGATCCACGAGGTCTCGTCCGCTGCGCGGCGTATCTTCAACCAGGCTGATGAGATCTTGCGCTTCCCGCTGTCCCAGCTCTGCTTCAAAGGCCCGGCCGATGAGCTGGCGGACACGTTCAACGCCCAACCGGCAATCCTGACCGTCAGCCTGGCCTATCTGGAGGCACTCCGAGAGCGCCTCCGCGAACTGGGGCATACCATCCAGCCGGCCTTCGTTGCCGGGCACAGCCTGGGCGAATTCACCGCGCTGGTGGCGGCCGGCGTGTTGAGCTTCGAGGACGCGCTAGCGCTAGTGCGGGAGCGTGGCCGGCTCATGAAGGAGAGCGGCCAGGAGCGGCCTGGTGGAATGGCAGCCGTCATCGGGTTGGACCGCGCGGCACTCGAGCAGGTGTGCCAGGAGGCGAGCGAGCTCGGGCTGGTCGTCGTGGCGAACGACAACTGTCCCGGGCAGCTCGTGATCTCCGGCGAGGAGGCGGCGCTGCGACGGGCCATGGAGCTGGCCCAGGAGCGGGGGGCGAAACGCGTCGTCCGCCTCGGCGTGACGATCGCCTCGCACTCGCCGTTGATGGAGCGGGTAGCCCACGCGTTGAGCGAGCTGCTGGCCCGTGTCCCGCTCCGCGAGCCGGAGATCCCGATCGTCGCCAACATTACTGGCAAGATCCTGTCGACGGTCGAGGAGATCCGGCACGAGCTGGCGCAGCAGGTCGTCTCGCCGGTGCAGTGGACCGACGCGGTACGAGAGATGGCGAACCGGGGCACGACCGCCTTCCTCGAGGTGGGACCGGGACAGGTGCTAACCGGGCTGGTGCGCAAGATCCGCCAGGACGTTGAGGCCTACTCGGTGCGGGATTTCGGTTTCGAGCCATAGCGCCGATGAGCCAGCCGGGTACCGGGTCTCCGGTACCCGGCATGCGCAAGACTCACAGGGGGCAGGAGTCCCGCAAGGGCTGGAGCCCGGCCGACCGGGTTCCGGCGGGAGGATGAGGCGTGCATCGCGTCGTTGTCACCGGGCTCGGCGTGATCACCCCGCTGGGTCTGGACATCGAGACATTCTGGTCACGGCTGTTGAACGGCGAATCCGGTATCGACCGCATCTCCAGCTTCGATCCGAGCGACCTCGAGGTGCAGATCGCTGCGGAGGTAAAGGGGTTCGACCCGAAGGACTTCATGGACTTCAAAGCCGCCCGCCGCATGGACCGCTTCGCGCAGTTCGCCGTCGCCGCGGCTGGGCAAGCCATCCAGGATGCTGGTCTGGCGATCACGCCGGAGAACGCCCAGCGGATCGGCGTTATGCTCAACACTGGCGGTGGCGGCATCCACAGCATGGTACGCGAGGTTCTCAACTTCTACCAGCGCGGGCCCAGCCGGGTCAGCCCGTTCTTCGTGCCCATGTTCGCGCCCAATATGGGGGCCTGCCAGATCTCGATCGTCTACGGGATCACCGGGCCGATCATGGCCTCGGTGGCCGCCTGCGCCGCCGGCACCCAGGCGTTCGTCGATGCCCTGCGCATGCTCCGGCTCGGTGAGATCGACGTCATGATCGCCGGCGGCACTGAAGCGGGACTGGAGCCGGTCGCCGTGACCGCCTTCGCCAACATGGGCGCGCTCTCCCGGCGCAACGACCAGCCACAGAAGGCCAGCCGGCCCTTCGACCGCGACCGGGACGGCTTCGTCTTCGGCGAGGGCTGCGCGGTGATGGTGCTCGAGACGGAAGAGCACGCCCGGCGACGCGATGCCCGCATCTACTGTGAGCTGATCGGCGGCGCGGTCACCGGCGATGCCTTCCACATCAGCGCCCCAGCGCCCAATGGGGCCGGCGCGGCCCGAGCGATGGAGCTGGCGCTTGCGGACGCGCGCACGCGGCCGGACGAGATCGACTACATCTGCGCGCATGGCACCTCGACCCCGCTGAACGACGTCTCCGAGACGGTGGCGATCAAGACGACCTTCGGCGAGCACGCCTACCGGGTGGCGATCAGCTCGCCCAAGAGCATGATCGGCCACCTGGTGGGGGCAGCCGGCGCGGTGTCCGGCGTGGTGTGCGCGCTGGCGATCCGCGATAACATCGTGCCACCGACGATCAACCTGGAGAACCCGGACCCGGAGTGCGACCTCGATTACGTGCCGAACGTCGCGCGCCGGATGAGAGTGAACGCGGCTATCGCCAACGCCTTCGGCTTCGGCGGCCAGAATGCCGTCGCCGTTTTCCGCCGCTACGAGGACTGAGCGCTTCGCCCTGCCGGCCGCGGCCCGCAGCCGCGATCCCGTCTGCGGCGGTCACCGCTTGTCGCCCGTAGCTCAGGCCCTCTGCCCGTACGCACAGGACAGGGATACACGAAGGGGAGAGCGGGGGAGAAAGCAGCGCATACGTCTCCCGCTTGGAGCGACCTGACTAGCTCCCGGTAAGACGCGAATTGCCTCACACCGGCGGCGTGCCGTAGGTGTGGAAGGTGGCCACGGTGGGCAAGCCCCAGGCCTGCCCGCGCTTGCGCTCCTCCTGGCTCCACACCACCGGCTTCCAGTCGGGCGCCAGAACCAGCCGCGCTCCGGGGCAGCCGATCTCCACCCGGTGCCCACCCGGCTCGTAGACGTACAGGAACACGGTCTGCTGGATTGCGTGCTTGTGCGGCCCGTACTCGATGCGCACGCCGGACTCCAGCATGATGTCGGCTGCCCGCAGCACCTCCTCCCGCGTATCGACCGCGTAGCAGACGTGATGGAACCGGCCGGGAGTGCCGGTCGCGTCCTCGGTGATCGCGACCTCGTATCCCTTGTTGTTGGAGGTGACCCAGGAGCCCTTCTCCGAACCGTCATCGAAGATGATGATTTCGGTCAGCCGCAGTCCCAGATAGTCCTGCAGGGCGAGGCGGCTGGCCCGCACGTCGACGGCGAACAGGTTGATGTGGTCGAGCCGGCGCACATTGCAGCCTCGGGCAGGGAAGCGCGAAGCCTGGTTCTTCAGCGCCGGCCGCGTCTCGGGCGTGGGCTGGTACCAGTCGACCTCCCAGAGCACTTCCACGATGTGGCCGTCGGGCGTGCGGAAGCGGTAGGCGGGGCCGTGCCCCTCGTCGCCCTCGATCCACCCCAGTCCCAGGCCACTCCGCTCCAGAGCCGCGACGCGCCGCTCTAGCGCCTCAGGCGAGCTCGTCCGAAAGGCGAAGTGCTCCATGGCAGCCACCGGCCCGGCCGTGAGCTTCAGCGTGTGATGGGCATAGTCATCCCACCCTCGCAGGTAGACCGAGTTGCCGCGCCGCGCGCTCACCGTCATCCCCAGGATATCGACGAAGAAGCGGACGCTCTCGTCGAGCGCGGGGGTCAAGAGCTCCACGTGCGCCAGGTGCGCGATATCGAAGCAGGGCTCTCCGCTCCAGAAACGAACGTCCTGCATTGTGACCCGTCTCCTGTCTCTCGACTACGGCCGCGCTCGCGACTCGACGACCGCTCGCAACCCGTGCAGGTCGTAGGAGAGCTTTCCGGCAAGCAGCTCTTCCCGGAGCCTGGCCTCCCGCTCGGCCCGGGCCCGGGAGGCGTCCAGCACCTGCTCGAGGCGCGCCCGCGCGACGACGACCGCGCCGTCATCGTCGAGCACGACCACGTCGCCTGGCTCGATCCGCGCACCGCCGACCGTGACCGGCACGTCGATCGCGCCCACCGCGTCCTTGGCCGCTCCGCGCACTCGCACGAATCGCGCCCACACCGGCAACCCCATCCGACGCAGCTCGTCCACGTCCCGCACCGCCGCGTCCACCAGCAGCGCGGCCGCCCCGCGAACTTTGGCCTGGATGGCGAGCAGCTCGCCCACCAGTGCCACCGGCTCGGGCTCGGGCATCGTGATGACGAGCACGGCGCCCGGGTAGACGCGCTCCATCACCGCGTGCACCATCAGGTTGTCGCCCTGCCCGCACAGCACGGTGAGCGCCGGCCCGGCGACCCGGCTGCCGGGGCTCAGCGGCTGCAGCGGGATATCGATCAAGCCCTGGCGGCCGGAGGCCTCGTAGACGGTCGCCACGCCTAGCTCGGCCAGCTCCGCGCAGGCTCGTTCGAGCGCGGCGCGCCCGGCTTCGTCCATCTGGTGCATCGCCTGCTCCTTTCGGCTCATCCGTGCCCGATAAGGTCACTCGAGACCAGCGGAGTGACGCGCTGGAACGCCTCGGCGTAGCGCACGGCGCCGTTGCCGGAGATGCGGCGAGCGTGGTTGCCGCGCCGCTCGGCCAGCTCGGCGTAGTACTTCTGCAAGTACTGCTGCGAGCCGACAGCGCGCATCGCCTCGAGCTTCTTCTCGTAGACCGGGGTAATGTCGACGAACGCGTTGGGCACGAAGCCGCAGAGCTCCGGCTGGTGGGGCTCGAAGAGGTAGATGACTGGCGGCTTGACCGTCTCGAATGCGCTCGCGACGCCAGCACCAGAGGCGAGCAGCCGCGCTTTCATCACCGCGTCGTGAGTCACGGGGTGATCAGGGTTGAAGGGGTCCACCGCGGTATGAGTGATGATGACATCGGGCGCGAGATCGCGGATCACCTGGGCGAGCTGGTCCAATGCCTCGCGGCCTACCTCCAGCGGGTAATCGCCAAGGTCGAGACAGCGAAACTCGGCGCCGACGATCTTCGCCGCCTGCTCCCCCTGCTCGTGGCGAATGCGCTTGACCCGCTCCACCGTCTGTCCGGGTTCCTTCCAGAGCTCGCCCGACTCGCCCCGCTCGCCGTAAGAGAGGGCAAGCACCGTCGCCTGCGCGCCGCGCTCCGTCGCCAGCGCGATCACCCCCGAGGCACGCCAGACGAAGTCGGCCGCATGCGCACCGACCACGAGGAGACGCTGTATGCCGCTCATCGTCACGCCTCACCTGCCAATCGCACCGTATTGCGGACCGCCATCGTGTGGATCTCGTCTTCGCTGAAGCCTGCTTCGAGCAGGCGATCGACCATCAGCGCGAGGCCGTCTTCCACTGGCGGGTTATCCGGCTGGCCGAGGTCGCTGCTGAGCACGACCGAGGTTGGACCGACCGCCCGGATATGCTCGAACATGGTCTCCCAGGAGACTTTGCCAGTGTAGACCGGAGTGAAGCAGTGCTCGAGGATCGCGCCTTGCTGCGCCAGCTCGATCTGATCTCCGACCGGCAGCGCCTGGCTAGGGAAGTCCGGATGCGTCACGACGATGTGGCGCACCCCTTCCTCGCGCGCGGCGGCGACGGCCGCGAAGATCTCATCGCGACCGAGATGACCGGTGGCGAGCACCATGTCGTGGCGCGCCACCACCCGGAGCACCTGCCGCAGCAGGGGCAGCGCCCGCCCATCCTGGTCGACGACCTCAACCGGCTCGGACTCGAACCCTGCAGCGCGCATCTCGCGCTGCAGGCGGGCCCAGTAGGGAAGCTTCGTCGCGTCCGCTGCCTGGTCCGATGCGTGGTGCCGGCGCTCGTTGACCGAATCGACCGTCGGAAGCCAGACGATGCGCGCCCCTTCGCGCGCCGCGATCTCGACCGCCAGCGGATTCAGCCCGCCGACGGCTGCGTTGAGGGTGATCGAGCCCAGCACGCGGACGCCCGGCACGGCACGGCGGACGACCGCCGCCCGCTCGGCCGTCGGCACGTAGTGCGACTTGATGACGTAGCCAGCCAGGCCCAGCTCGCGGAACCGGCCCGCGAGCTCGAGGTCGTCGATGCGCCGCCGCATGACGTCCGGTCCCGAGTGGACGTGAAGGTCGTACGCCCCACGGACGAGCTCACGGGCTCGCGCCGAAGGGACGGGATGCTCTCTCGCTCGCTGCTCCGACATACCCAGCTCCGCTCCCTGCTCCACCGCCGTGCCATCCCGCATCTCTCGCCTCGGGCGATCGAATGGCCTCCCTGTACCACCCACGTGTGAAGAGAAAGTCGCCTCTGGAATTCCGGGCCGGCCGAATTCCTGAACCTGCCAGGCATGCCCGCCCGCGCGGGCAGCCGAGTTCAGGCGCCTTCGCTCGCCTCGACGCGAAGCCCCAGATAGGTTGCCTGCACGTGCGTGTCGGCCAGCAACTCCTCGGCGGTGCCCTGCCAGATGACCCGGCCCTCTTCGAGGATGTAGGCCACGTCCGCTACCGACAGCGCCAGGTCCAGGTTCTGCTCCGCCAGCAGGATCGAGAGCCCGGCCTCCTTGAGCCGGTGCAGGATCTCAGCCACCCGCTGCACCATCACCGGCGCCAGCCCTTCCGACGGCTCATCGCACAGCAGGACCAGCGGCTGCGTCAGCAGCGAGCGGGCAATCGTCAGCATCTGCTGCTCTCCCCCGCTCAGCAGCGTGCCCCGCAGGTTCCCTCGCTCCCGCAGGATGGGGAACAACCGGTAGATCTCCTCCAGGGTCCAGCGCACCCGCTGCTCCCCACGCGGCGGCCGCACGCCGATCAGCAGATTCTCGGTTACCGTCAGCGAGGGGAAGATCCGGCGCCCCTGCGGCACCAGCGCCACTCCGCGCGCCGCCACGGCGTACGGAGCCAGCCCCCGCAGCGACTCCCCCCGCAGCGTGATCCTGCCCGCCAGGCGCGGCAGCAGCCCGAAGACGGCCCGCATCGTGGTCGTCTTGCCAGCCCCGTTCCGCCCCAGCAGCGCCACCACCTGCCCCTCGCCCACGCTCAGCGACAGGCCGTTCAGCACCAGCCCGTCCCCGTAGCCGCCGTAGACCTCGTGCAGCTCAAGCATGACCCCTCCGCATCGCGCCCGAGAGGTACGCCTCCTGCACCCGCTCGTCCTGCTGCACCGCCTCAGGCGTACCGTCGGCCAGCACCGCCCCGTGGTGCAGCACGGTCACCCGATCGGCAAAGGCGAACACCACCCGCATGCTGTGCTCCACCAGCACCACGGTCACCTCGCGCGGGAGCCGGCGCAGCCGCTCGATGAAGCCCGGTATCTCCTCGGCCGCCAGCCCTGCCGCCGGCTCGTCGAGCAACAGCAGCCGCGGCTGCATCGCAAAGCGCGCCGCTAGCTCCACCCGCCGCTGGTACCCGTGCGGCAGGTGCCGCACCTCGTCGTCTGCCACTGCCAGCAGGTCCCACTCCTCCAGCACGTCCTCGGCCTGCCGCTGGACCTCGCGATCGAGACTCACGAGCGCCGTCAGCCCCAGCAGCGGGTGACGGCCGCGCAGCAGCGCCAGCAGGATGTTCTGCCGGACTGTCAGCTCGCGAAAGACGGCCGGTTGCTGGTTCGTCTTCAACAGCCCAACATCGACCCGCCGGTGCGCCGGCAATCGCGTCACGTCACGCCCGAACACGACCACCCGCCCCCGGCTCGGGGGGAGAAAGCCAGCAATCACGTTGAGCAGCGTCGTCTTGCCGGCCCCGTTCGGGCCGATCACCGCCCGCCGCTCCCCCGGCATCACCGTGAGCGACACGTCATCGAGGATCGTGAGCCCGCCGATCGTCTTGGTAATGTGCTCGAGCTGCAGCGCCGTTTCAGCCATGCTACGACCGCTCCACGACCTGCTCGGCCGGCTGCCGCTCCCCCGCCACCGGCTCCAGCAGCTCCTCCCGGCGCACCCGAGCCCGCACTTCGCGCAGCCGCTCAGGTAGCCGCACGATGCCGCGGGGCATGAGGACGACAGTGGCAATGAAGATCAATCCGAGAATCAGCAACCAGCGCTGGGTGAAGGTGCTCACCTCGTAGCGCAGGAGCAGCACCACCGCTGCCCCTACCATCGGGCCCCAGAAAGTGCCCGCGCCGCCGACGATCGTCATCACCAGCCCTTCCCCCGCCACCAGCCAGCTCAACTGGCCCGGCCCGACGTAGCCCTTGAAGAAGGTGTAGAGCGCCCCGGCCAGCGCCCCGTACCCACCGGCCAGCGCGTAGACCGCGTACTTCACCAGCCAGGTCGGGTATCCCAACCCTTCCACCACCCGCTCGTTCTCCCGAATGGCCAGCAGCGCCAGCCCGAATGACGAGCGCACCACCCAGGCCATGCTCGCGATTGCGACCACCACGATGGCCAGCGCCAGGTAGTAGAAGTTCGCTGTCGGCTCCAGCGACCCAGCCAGGAACGCGAGCTGCGGCGTCGGAATGCCTGGCAACCCGTCATCGCCCCCAGTCACCCCCCGCGCCAGCCAGACGACCCCGAACAGCACCTGAGTGAGCGAGAGGGTCAGCATCAGGAAGTAGGCCCCGCTCGTCCGCAGCACGATCGGCCCCGTCACCAGCGCCAGGACCACGCCCGCGAGGATGGCCAGTAGCAGCGCCGGCCCCAGGGGCACCTGGTAGTACTTGGCGAGCAAGCCCACGACGTACCCGCCGGCGCCGAAGAAGGCCGAATGCCCCAGGGTCGGCAGCCCGGTATAGCCCAAAAGCAGGTTGAGCGACATGGCGAAGAGCCCGAAGATCAGGATCTCGGTCAGCACGCTCAGTGGATAGGTCGACAGCACCGCCGGCGCCAGGAGCAGCGCCGCGACGGCGACCACGTAGGCGAGGAGCTGCCATCGCTGCCTCAGCCGGCTCATCTGCTCCATCGGCATACCCTTCCTGCCCTACGCGGTCACCCGGCCCAAAAGCCCCTGTGGCCGCACGGCCAGCACCAGCGCCGCCAGCACCCACACCGCAAAGAACGAGGCCTCCGGCCAGTAGGTGCGCACCATGCTATCGACCAACCCGACCACCACGCTTGCCACCACCGCCCCGGAGACCGAGCCCAGCCCGCCCAGCACCACCACGATCAGCGCCATCAGCAGAATCTGGATGTCCGCCCCCGGCGCCACCCCAGTGACCGGGGTCCCCAGCGCCCCGCCCAGTCCGCACAGCAGCGCGCCCAGCGCGAAGACGATCGCGAACACCCGCCGCCCGTTGATCCCCAGGCACTCGAGCATCTCCAGGTCATCCACCCCCGCCCGGACATAGGCGCCCCACTTGGTGCGCTCCAGCAGGTACCAGACCAGGCCAGCCAGCACCACCCCAGCCACGATGAGAGCGACGCGATAGGTCGGCACGATGGAGCCCAGCAGCAAGATCGAGCCGCGCAAGGACTCCGGCGGCCGCAGCCGCAGCGGGTCGCCACCCCAGATCCAGCGCGTCACGTCCTGCACCACGTAGGCGACGCCGAGCGTGAGGCACACCTGCAAGAGCTCGTTGCGATGCAGCCGCTCGAGAAAGCCCCGCTCGATCACTACCCCGACCGCCAGCGCGCCGAGCGCGCCGCCGAGCAGCGCCAGCCAGAAGCTCCCCAGCTCCCCGGCGATCGTCCAGGCCAGGTACCCACCGATCAGGTAGAGCGACCCAGTGGCCAGGTTGACGAAGCGCATCAGCCCGAAGACAACCGACAGCCCCACCGCCACCAGGAAGAGCAGGCTGGCATACGACAAGCCGATGACGACGCTCGCCGTGTTGAGCGGCACGCTATCCTCCCACCACCGTCAGCTTCGCCCACCTCGCAGCCCGTACACCGAATGGTCCATCTTGCCGAGCATATCGATCACGAGAGTGCCGTAACTGCCGTTCGGCAACTGTTCCAAACGCCGGCTCAGTCGTCGCTCGTGCACGCCTCACTCCCTCCTCTCGGAGCGCGACCGCTCGCGGCCTGCGCGGCGAGCGACCAGGGGTGAAGCGTTCAGGTTCGGCCCCTGGCCCTCAGTGGCGCGTGACCGTCTCGCGGTAGCGCCGCGCGGCCTCCGAGTAGGGTGCCGGGCCGACTGTGACCCGGATCTCAGTCTGCACGTGTCGCTCGACAGAGGGCTTGCGCGAGCCGCCGTTCGGCTCGCCCCACACGAGGGTCAGCCGCGTGCCAGGCTGCGCATACTCTTCCCGCACCGTCGCGAGCGAGAGCTCTGCCCCCTCGTTCGAGGTGTACCCGGTCCACATCGCGAAGCCTACCACCTCGCCACGATCGTTCAAGACCGCGTCGTACATCCAGGTAGCGTACTGCCCGAGTGGCAGGTCGAGGTACTTGTAGCGCTCGCCCTTCGGCCTCATATAGAGGCTCCCGATCACCCGAGCCACGTCGTCCGGATCCCAGACCAGCGTCACCTTCTTGCGATGCGGTCCCTGCTTCATCCGCTCGAGTGCGGCGCGGCCCACGAAATCGTGGTCGAACTTCACGAGCCGCCCGTACCCGAGGTCCCAGGGCGTC
The DNA here is from genome assembly GCF_023806485.1 of Thermalbibacter longus. Lineage (GTDB taxonomy): Bacteria > Chloroflexota > Chloroflexia > Thermomicrobiales > Thermomicrobiaceae > Thermalbibacter > Thermalbibacter longus. Next base: position 27,774 of record NZ_JAMSLR010000013.1, on the reverse strand, counting down.
AGGTAGTAGGCGCTGATGTCCTCGGAGAGGAAGCTTCCTCCCAGCGAGCCAGCCGCCTCGTACGCCGTCGCCGGCAGCCACTCGCGGTACGGTCGCAGCTCCTCACCGGTATAGATCGCCGGGAGCGGGTTGGGAATCCAGCCGGACTCGAGGCCGTTCGTCGCGTAGGCACGCGAGCCGACCTGGCGCAAACCGAGATCCCGGCCCGCTTCCAGAATCGCCGCCTTCACCGCCTGGCCGTCCTCGAAGGGACCGAAGAACTCGGCCCCTGGCGCGCCCGCCATCCCGTGGTGCAGCATCCCGACCTGGCGACCGGCGATCGTCACCCGCGTGAAGTGGAAGAACGGCAGCTCCGGTGGCGGTCCTCCCAGCAGTCGCTCCAGGAGCGGCATGGCGTTCGGCCCCTGGATCTGGAACCGGTAGGTCTTGCGCGGCCGGTGGGGATCAGCCACCGACCACTCGTCGCGCTCCCACTGCACGGCCGCGCCGCTGGTTGCCGCGTGATATTGCACCCAGTTATGGAGCGACGGGCGACCAACGATCTGGAACGTCCCGTCCTCGAGGTAGAACAGGATGCCGTCGCCGATCAGGTAGCCATCGGGCGTCACGCAGATGAGCTGCTTGGCCTGCCCCGGAGAGAACTTGGCGAAGCTATTGATCGCCAGCCGCTCCAGGAGCCCGAAGGCATCCGGGCCACGCAGGAAGAGATCCGTCATGTGATAGGAGAGGTCGAAGAGGCAGACGGTCTCCCGCCAGGAGTGCTGCTCATCGCGCCAGTTGGAGAACTCCGGGGGCACGACCGGGTAGACGCGCGCGCCGACCGGGTTGTTGTACAGGCGTTCGACGATGTTCGGCCCCTGGTCGATGATCTGCTGCAGGTTGTTCACCGGCGAAGCGCTCATCGCTCGATCCTCCTACGAGACACGTACCGATCGCTGTCGCGCTCAGGAAGGCCGAAGACGGAGACCGTGAAGCCCGTCAACTCCCGGGGGCAGCTCAGCCTTCCGGCATCCCGCACCGCGTCGTCTCGAGGACCACGCGGGCACCTAGAACGACAGGTCATCGACATTGGGTACCTGCTCGACAACCACGTTCCCGAGCTGTCCACCTTCGACCTGCTCGACGCGGCAGATGAAAATCGTCACCACTGCTCCCTGCGACTCCGGATGGAACCGAAACTCGCCCGCCGGCCCGGTAATCTGTACCTGCTTCAGCGCCTGGAGCAGGCCTTGCTTATCCTCGACCTGCCCATCGATGCTCTCGAGCGCTTCTAGGATGACCAGCCCTCCGAGATAGCCGCTATAGGCGACCTTTCCGGGGAGACTGTTGTGCTTGGCCTGGAACGCTTCCACGAAGGCTTGATTCTCCGGGCTTTCGAAGAACGCCGTGTAGGCCAGACCGCCCATCAGATCCAGGGCAGCGTCGCCCATCTCCGAGAGCAGCGATTGATCGAGGTTCTCCCCTGACGGAACCAGCGGGATCTGGTCCTTGAGCCCGAACTCCTGGTACTGCACGATGAACCGGATCGCGTCGGTACTCGTGCCGTGGAAGGCGTAGATGGCATCGACCTGGCCAACGAGCTGGCCGAGCCGTTGCAGGTAGGGTCCGAAATCCTGCGTCCCGAACGGAGCATACACTTCATCGACGATCTGCCCGCCAGCCTTCTCGAATGCGCTTCGGAACGCGGCGACGTGCTCGTGCCCCGCAGCGTAGTCGGCTGCCGTGACGGCCACTCGCTGGTATCCGAGAGTGTTGTATGCGTACGATGCCATCGGGGCATCCTGCTGGCCGTTGGTAATGGCGACGCGGAAGATGTACGGGCTCCGCATGGCCGGATCGCGCGTCAGGGCCTGCAGGCCAGCGTTCGTGACAATCGTGGGTAACTCGTTCTGCACGAGATAGTCTTTCAGCGCAGCAGCCTGGTTACTCAGGGTAATGCCAGCCAGCAGGTGCACGCGGTCACGCTCGACGAGCTGCCGCGCCTTCGTGAGCGCTTGCTCGGGCTGGCTGGCGGAGTCTTCGACGAAGGTTTGAATCGTTCGCCCGGCGACCGTCATGCCAGCTTGCTCGAGAGCAAGCTGCAGCCCGCGGAGGTTGCCCTCGCCGTTGGGGGCCGCTGGGCCCGACAGGTCGAGAAGAATGCCCAGCCGGATCGGCTCAGCGCTGACCGTGGGCGTAGCGGCGGCTGGGGCAGTTGTGGGGGTCGCGGCACCCGCCGCACCGGTCGGCGTGGCCGCTGCCGTAGGAGTCGCAGCCGGCGCGCTTGTGGGCGTAGCCGCAGGGGCTGTGGTCGGAGTCTGTTCCCCGCGGCAGGCGCTCAACAGCACGCTCGTTGCGAGCCCCCCACCGAAGACGCGAAGCATCGCGCGCCGGCTCAGTCGTCGTTCGAGCATGTTCATCGCCTCCTCACGTCCTCGTGCCATTCCTGTCACAACTCCTCTCTACACTCACCATAACACGCCCCGGACGGACGATGCCGATCGACCCGCAGCTCACCCCCTCTTCCCGCAGGGCGGATCCACTGCCCACAGCAGGGTTATGCCGAGCCGTCGCGACATCCTTCTTATTGCCTGGTGGATCGTACGCACGAAAGCCTCGGGAGCGCAGAGCGCCACAATACGTGCTCGGCATCTCTATGAAGGACACGCCCAATAGGCGAACCAGGCATAGGAGGCAAGCGCTACCCAACCCGGTTCCCCACCTACCTGCACTGGCTCCAGGGTATTGGCGAACATCGACGCGAGCAAGTAGCCTGTTCAGCATAGATGAACAATTTCTGCTTTCCAATGCAGACGCTCATAGAGAACTGGCCAATCGCTCCGCCACTGGATACAAACCATAAGCGCACTCACACAGATCCAGTCATGCGATGGGAATCACCGTAGCCCCAGCAGAGCTGCGAACAGATCGGAGAGAGGACGCATACCATCCGCCTTCGAGGCAGGTGGCATCGAATCCATTTCGTGAGTGGCAGCACCCTCAGGAAGACGCTGCGGGATCAGGGAACATCGAAAACGTGATCTCCTTCGCAGTGATGAACTCGAGCAGGGCAGGCGTGCCGTCCTCGACCTGGCGTAGCGCGCGCTGGATCGCCGGAACGATCTCGCCGGGCTCGGTCACCCGCTCGCCGTAGCCCCCCAGCGCCCGCGCGAACTCGGCATAGTTGCCGCTGATATCGGTCGCCCGGTATTTCTCCGTGGCCACGGGCATCACCGGCAGCTCGATCGCCATCGAGAAGTTGTTCAGCAGCACCGAGAGGATCGGGATACGCTCCCGTACGGCTGTCTCGAAGTCCATGCCAGTGAAGCCAATCGCCGCGTCACCCCAGATGTTGATGCAGAGCTTCTCCGGCCGGGCAAGCTTGGCTCCCAGCGCCAGGCCTAACCCGTAGCCGAGCTGCGTCGTCTTGCCCCACCCGATATAGGTCAGCGGCTCCCGGCACACCCAGAACGGCGAGAGCTGATCCCGCGGGCTGCCGGCGTCGTGGGTGATGATCGTGTTGGCGACGTCCACCGTGCGCATCAGATCCCAGATGACCCGGTAAGGAGAGAGCGGCTTCTCATCGGACGTGAGCCGGGGCATCCACGATCGCAGCCATTCCTCCCTCACCGCGCGGATCTCGGCGGCCACCGTCTCCGCGCGGCCGCGTGGCCGACCGCTGAGCAGGTCGCGCACCGCCTCGACCAGCGCCTCCAGCGTGAGGCCGGCATCGCCCAGCAGCGCGTAGTCGGCTGGCACGTCTTTGTTGATATCGGCCGGGTCCAGCGTCGCGTGCACGATCGTCTTGCCAGCCGGGATCGTGACTCCGTAGTTCGTCGTTGCGAAGCTGCACCCGATGCCGAAGATCACGTCGGCTCGCTGCAGGAAGTGGTGCACGGTCTTCGGGATGGCCCGGCCGCCCGAACCGAGCGAGAGCGGGTGATCTTCCGGGAAGGCGCTCTTCCCCTGGAGGCTCGTGGTCACTGGGGCCTCCAGCAGCTCGGCTAGTTCCCGCAGGGCACCCCAGGCGCGCGCGTAGTGGACTCCCTGGCCGGCGTAGATGACTGGCCGCTCGGCCGCCAACAGCACGCGCGCCACCTCCTCGACTGCCTGAGGATCCGGCGCCGTGCGCAGCCGCGGCGCCGGGCGGTAGCTGAGCGGCTCGGGCACCTCCTCGGCGAAGAGGTCTGTCGGGATCTCGACCAGTGCTGGCCGTGGCCGGCCGTTCCGAGCCTGGGTAAAGGCACGCCGCAGGGCATCGGGCACGGCTGCCGCTACGACCACCTGCTCGGCCCACTTGGTGATGTGCTGGTAGTTCAGGAACGCGTTGAAGTTGGGCGAGATGTTGGTGAGCCGGCGGGGATAGCCGGCCGGGAGAACCACGATCGGCACCGAGTCGCCATAGGCCTGGGCCACGCCGCCGAACGAGTTCTCGGTGCCTGGCCCGTGCTGCATCGCGAAGACGCCGATCCGCTCGCCGGAGGTCACCCGGCTAACGGCATCGGCCATGTGGATACCGGTTCGCTCCTGGCGCACGATGATCGTCCGGATATCGGCCCGCGCTGCAGCCTCGATGATCGGGTTGACCGGGTACCCGAAGAGGAACTCTACGCCCTCGCGCTTGAGGATCTCTGCCACAGCGTCGGCGACCTGCATGCAACCACCTCTCCTGATTCAAGCGGCTCACCCGAGCCGTCCTCGCGCCATCGCTCGTGGAGCCGTGCCATGCAGGGCAAGGGTAAGCCAGTTCCGCAAGGGGCACAAGGCAAAGGTAGGGTGGTCGAGGCGCCTCGCGCCTCCTGGGCAACCGACGCGCCCGACTAGGCAGCCGGGGTGGTCACTGGGGACGGCCGGCGCAGCAGCCAGATCAGGGCGATCAGGGCAGCGAGCCCGGCGACGATCGCGACGACCTGCGCCTGCTGAAGCCCCCAGAACCAGACACGCTCCTGCCGCACGAAGCTGATGAAGAACCGGCCCACGGCGTAGAGCACCGCCGCGAGCGCGAAGAGCGCGCCGGAGGGCAACGAGCGACCGCGCAGTCGCCAGACGACCGCGAGCACCAGCAGGTTGACGGCGATGTCGTAGACCGGGTAGGGGTGGGTCGGCACGCCGAGCAGGTCGTGGGGAATGATCGCGTCAGGATGGGTGTAGGTGAAGGCGAAGGGACAGTAGCCTAGGCCACCGCCCCCCGGGACCGCGGCCCGCGCGCCTGAGCAGGCGAGGCAGGTGCAGGGCCCGCCCCAGGCGTCGCCGTTGATCACGCAGCCGATCCTCCCGATAGCCTGGGCAAGGAGCAGCCCAGGAATGATCGAATCGGCCAGCACGCCGAAGGGTTGTCCGTAGATCCGGGAGAGCAGGAACACGGTGACGAAGCCGCCGAAGACCGCCCCGTAGATCGCCAGGCCACCCTCCTGCACAGCCAGAACCCGGAGGGGGTCGTCGGCGAACAGCTCGGGGTGATCCAGAACGTAGAAGAGCCGGGCACCGATGATCCCGCCGATCACGGTGAAGAACGCGAAAGTGTCGAAGTTCGGGAGTTCCAGGCCACGTCGGCGCAGCTCGTGGTGGGCGATCGGCAGCGCGGCCAGGATCGCGAGCGCGGTGAACAGTCCATGCCAGGTCAGCAGGAACGGCCCGACCTGGGCGATATTCGGATCGATCCCGATCGTGATCTCGAACACCTCCGCGCCTCCCCGGTCCGCGAGCACGCACCGGCGCGTTCACCAGCCACGCCGCGTCACCAGCGTAACACACCCCTCGGAGCAGCGACTGCTCCCGCGCCGGCGACCGCTCCGCTGGGGAGTACAAGCGGCGATCGCCTGTGTACGAGCGGCAAGGCAGCAGCCAGGTCTATCGCTCTGCTGAATGGAGAGACGGGCTACCTCCGCGCCGAACCGCATCCCGGCACTCACCAGGCGCTCAATCAGCCCGGACGTAGAGCGCGAGCGACCGCACAGCCAGCCAGGGCTCCTCGGCGACTTCCCCCTCTGGGCTGGCATTCCGGAGCGCAACCACGAGCGTCCCCTCAGAACCAGGTGGGACGGTGGGGATCGAGAAGACGGTCTGCTCCCAGCGGCGATCCGAGAAGGGAGCCTCCCCCTCCCAGACGATTACCCCATTGACCAGGAGCTGGAACGGTGTCCCCTCGGCGCTCCGGCCCTCGATCTCGACGACGAGCGGCCCCTGGGCATTATCGACCTCGGTGGCCACCGTGCCGGTTTGGAAACCGCTCGGCTCCCCGAACAGCAGGGCCACGTCCCTTAGATCTCTTGGAAGATCCCGATCTCCGTCACGCTCCGGCACGTAGGCGCCCTCGAGATCCTTGGGGTTGAACTCCCGCCTGTCCAGCTCTTTGTCGAGTTCCTGGAGGAATCGCCTGATCTCGGGCGGTAACACGATGGTCGCCGGTGGTTGAGGCTCAGGGGTCGGGGTTGCGGTGGGTGCCGGCGTCGGCGTCGGCGTGGCCGTCGGCGCTGGGGTGGGAGTTGGTTGTGGCGTCGGCGTGGCAGTCGGCGCCGGCGTCGCCGTCGGTGTCTGAGTCGGCTCCGGCGCACTCGCCTGGACAGTCGCGGTGGGCACCGCGTCTGGCGTCGGTGTCGTCTCCGGGTTCCCACCGCCGGACGAAGCCAGGGTAAGCGCCAGCACAAGGATTAAGGCCAGCACGGTGACCCCACCGGCCATCAGAACCGGCTGCCAGCCGGAGCGCCCGGCGGCACGCTGGGATGGTTGGACGAGGGCACGCCCCCGCCCGCGGCGCGAGAGCGGGGACGCGAGCGCGCTCCCCAGCGGCACCTTCTGCGGCGCGGCGACGGCGGCTTCCAGCGCCGCGGCCATCGCCTCGGCTGAGCGGAACCGCTCCTCTGGGCTCTTGGCCAGGGCCCGGAGCACCACCGCCTCCAGCGCCGGAGAGATAGCCGGGTTGTGGCGGCGCGGCGGAACCGGTGACTCGTGGACGTGCTGGTAGAGCACCTCCAGCGGGTTCTCGCCGCTGAAGGGGAGCCGCCCGGTGAGCAACTCGTAGAGGATCACGCCTGCAGCGTAGAGATCGGTCGCCGGCGAGACCGGCCGGCCAGTCGCCTGCTCTGGCGCCATATAGGCCGCCGTACCGATCACCGAGCCGGTTTCGGTCAACCCGGTGTCGCGAGCGGTGCGGGCGATGCCGAAATCGGCGAGCTTTGCCCGTCCCGCACGGTCGATCAGCACGTTCTGGGGCTTGACGTCGCGGTGGACGATCCCCGCGCGGTGGATCGCCGCCAGGCCGCGAAGCAGGTCGAGCGCGATCCGGACGGCCTCGTCCGCCGGAAGCGGCGCCTGCTCGCGGATCAGGCGCTTGAGGTCGGTGCCGTCGACCCACTCCATGACCAGGTAGCGCGTGTCGCCCTCCTGGCCGACGTCGAAGACCTGGACGACGTTCGGGTGGGAGACAGCCGCCGCGGCCCGCGCTTCCCGCTCGAAGCGGGCCCGGTCGCGCGGGTCGACGAGGTATTCCGATCGGAAGAGCTTGACCGCCACGCGACGGCCGAGCAGATCGTCCTCGGCCAAATAGGTAGTGGCGGTGCTGCCATCGCCCAGCCGCTCGAGTAGGTGATAGCGTCCGGCGATGACTCTCGATCCCGTTGGAGGCAAGCGTCCTCTCCTCGACACTCAGAGACCGGCGCTTGACAACTCGTCCAACGTTCTGGATTGTACGACCTGCACTGGATACTTCCCAACGAGCCCGCTCGGGATTCCCCCGGCTCACTGGCACGCGCATACAGGTGAGAGCGATCTCGGCACCTCGCCCCGGCTCTCCGGTGAACCGCGGGCTCCGGCGCGCGCGGAGACCGGGAGGTGGAGGAGAGACCACCCGGCCATCCGGCAGACGGCCCTCACCTCGGCGCGAGTCTCTTGCGGAGATCTGCGGCGGGGTTGAACGGGGGCCGGAGATGATCCGCTACGGCTGAACTGGCTTGGCGACGACGATGATCCGGTGATCGTCTATACCGTAGGGCCAGCAGGTGACCAGCGTCACCCGCTCCTCGGGCATCGGATCGAGGAACCGGCCGGTTGCGATCCGCTCCTCGAGCGGGACACCGACCTCCTTGCGATAGTGGATCTCGACGATCCGGTAGGTGAACTCGCCGGCGTCGCTCGTGAGGATCACCTCGTCGCCGAGCTTGGCGAACTCCAGCGTGCGGAAGACCTCGCCCCGCCAATCGTTGTGGCCGGAGATGACGATATTGCCACCTTCGCCCGGGCTGGCGGACGTGCTGTGGTGGCCGGCCGCGTAGTCCGCCACTTGCCACTGGATGACCTGCTGGCCGTTGATCTCGACGACCTCGTAGCCGACCTCGACGACCGGAGCATCGATCCCGACAGACGGGATGCGGATGCGGGTCGGTGGAGGCATATCCGGCACGGGCGTGGCCGTCGGCGTCGGGCTCGGCGTCGGCACGACCGTCTCGGGCGTCCCGGCCGGGGATGGCGTTGGTCGAGCCCTCGGGGTCGGTGACGGCGCGGGGATCGGGGTAGGCTCCTGCGCTTGCACTAGGGGCGGCCAGCGCGAGACATCCCCGCCGCCCGGGGTCGCGATCTGATCAGGCGGAGGCTGCCGGCTGGCGCCTGAGGGCTCGAATGCGGCCATACCGAGGGCCGCGCCTAGGAAGAGGATTCCCAGGACGATCAAGAGGTTGCCGGCGCTCCAGCGGCGTCGCACAGGTCTGATCGGGTTCGGGTCGCTGGCCATCCCACCTCCGGCCAGGCACGGCTGCGCCTGCACACTGCGGCATCGCCTCCAGTATACCGAAGCTTTCGGACGGCACGTACCGGCGCAGCTTCACCGTCAGTCCCGAAGGGTGTGCGAGACAGCATCGGACTCGCTGGCGCCGCTCTTGCCTGGACGATCGCTCTTTCCGATAATCATGCTAGTCTCCTCCAGAGGCGAGCACAGCGACCGGAGGCAGAGTCATGGCGGCGCGGGCCTACGTCTTGATCAAGTCCGAGGTCGGCAAAGCGAAGGCGGTTAAAGAAGCGCTCGCGAACCTTCCGGGGGTGCGCAGCGCCGACATCGTGACCGGCGACTACGACGTGGTCGTCGCCATCGAGCAGGCCACGACCGAGGAACTGGGGAAGCTGGTGATGGAGCACATCCACGCCACCCCTGGGGTGACCGCGACCAGCACCCACGTGGTCGTCGGTTAGCGCATCCCGGCTGAAGAGGCAACTCCACCATCCACCGGAACGACGAGCGGGTCGAAACCACGACGCGCCCCTGCCGCGCGCGGCCGTGACCACAAGGGAAGCGTGCAGGCCGAGCCAGCGCCGGCAACCGCCCCTCCGCTCGCCTTGCGGAGGGGCGGCATAATGCTGCGCTGAGAGTGGAGACGGGGACAGTGCGATGCCCGGTAGGGAAACGGGAACGGAGGAACGCCAGCTCATCGTCAACGCTGACGACCTCGGGCTAAGCGAGGGCACAAGCGCGGCCATTATCGAGGCGCGCCAGCGGGGCATCCTCACCTCGGCCTCAGCGGTAGTCAACATCGCGGGCGCGCTCGAGCAGATCGCCCGGGCCCGCGCGGCCTGCATCTCAACATCACGACTGGTCGCCCAGTCTTGCCGCCCGAGCGCGTACCGACCCTGGTCGACCGCGCGGGCTGCTTCTACCGCAGCCAGGCCATGCTGGCACGTCTGCCGGCCATCTCGCTCGATGAGCTGCGCGCCGAGTTGCGGGCACAGGCCGAGCGTCTGCTCGGAGCCGGTGTTCAGTTCGACCACATCGACTACCACGAGCATATCCTCCTGCTCTACACGCCCTTCTACGAGGTCGTGCTCGAGCTGGCTGTCGAGTACGGCGTTCCGGTGCGGCAGCCGGTGCCAGCATCGGCGCGCGGGCAAATTCGACTTCCCGGCGGGGGCGCAGCAGCCGTCATCGGGCGTATGGTGCGCTTCGCGCTGCGCCACCCGCTGCTGGCGTGGCGGCTATTCCCTCAGCTCTCACCCAGAGCTTTCGAGCAGAAGGCCGCGCTCCTGGCCACCCGCGGCGTTCCGGCGCCAGACCTCTTCATCGACGGCTATTTCGGCCGGCCCTCGGTAGAGCGCTTCCTTGCTCTCCTACGACAACTGCCACCAGGGATAAGCGAGGTAGCAGTGCACCCCGGCTACGTCGACGAGGGGCTACGGCGGCTGGGCGGGGGCTACGTGGCGGAGCGCGAAGCTGAGCTCGCGGTGCTGCTCGACCCTCGCCTGCCAGCGGCGCTGGCGGCCCACCAAGTCACGCTGGCCGACTTCTCCGCCGTGAGACAGCAGCAACGCAGCGCTAGCTAGGCAGCCATCCGATCCAGCCTTGCTGCGCGCTGTTCTAGACCCGCCCGTCGAGGAACTGGACGTGGTAGTCGGCGGCGATGACGGCCGGGTCGCCGAGCAGCCGGCGGTGGAAGGGCGCGGTCGTCGCGATCCCTTCGATCCGTAGCTCAGCCAGTGCCCGCCGGCCCCGCGCCAGCGCCTCTTCCCGATCCACCCCCCACACGATCAGCTTGGCGATCAGCGAGTCGTAGTACGGCGGGATCTCGTACCCGGCATAGAGCGCGTGATCCACCCGCACCCCCGGCCCGCCCGGCAGCTCCAGCGCCTCCACCACCCCCGGCGAGGGGAAGAAGCCCATCTCCGGATCCTCCGCGTTGATCCGGAACTCGATGGCATGCCCGCGCAGCTCCAGCTCCTCCTGCTGCCACCGCAGCGGCTCCCCCGCCGCCACCCGGATCTGCTCCTTCACCAGGTCGACCCCGGTCACCAGCTCGGTCACCGGGTGCTCGACCTGGATGCGGGTGTTCATCTCCAGGAAATAGAACTGCCCCTCCTGATCCAGCAAGAACTCGAGCGTGCCGGCGCTGGTGTAGCCAGCGGCGCGAGCCAGCCGCACCGCCGCGGCACAGATCTGCTCCCGCAGCTCCGGGGTGAGCGCGGGGGAGGGAGCCTCCTCGAGCAGCTTCTGCCGGCGACGCTGGATCGAGCACTCGCGCTCGAACAGATGCAGCACGTTCCCGTGCTCATCCCCCAGCACCTGCACCTCGATGTGCCGTGGCCGGCTCAGGTATCGCTCCAGGTAGAGCGCGCCGTCGCCGAAGGCCGCCTGCGCCTCCTGGGCCGCGATCGCTACCGCGCCGGCTAGCTCTTCCCGGCACTCGACGACCCGGATCCCGCGACCTCCACCCCCAGCCGCAGCCTTGACCATCAAGGGGAAGCCGATCTCCTCGGCTGCAGCCAGCGCCTCCTCGGTCGAGACCTTGTCCGGAGTGCCTGGCACGACCGGTACCCCCGCCTCGCGTGCCAGCGTGCGCGCCGCCGCCTTGTCTCCCATCAGCTCGATCGCCTCCGGGCTGGGGCCGATGAAGACCAGCCCGGCCTCCCGGCAGGCCCGGGCGAAGGCGGCGTTCTCGGCCAGGAAGCCGTAGCCGGGGTGAACCGCCTCGGCCCCGGTCTCTCGCGCCGCCTGCACCAGGGCCTCGATGTTCAGGTAACTCCGGGTGGCCACCGCCGGCCCGATGCAGCGGGCCTCGTCGGCATAGCGCACGTGCAGCGCCGTCGCGTCCGCCTCCGAGTAGACGGCCACGGTGGCGATCCCCAGCTCCCGGCAGGCACGCATCACCCGCACCGCGATCTCCCCGCGGTTGGCCACCAGCACCTTCCGGAACATGCCGATCCTGCTCTCTTCCTGCTTGCCCGCGTCGTCGACACTGGCCTGATTTGCACAGGCGCAGAGGATGTCTACTCACTCGTATCTTGACACCCTCACAGCCAGCGCTTAGCATACTTTAAACGTATTCCACCCGCGGCATCGGATCCGGCACAGCAGCGTCACCGAGCAGGTCGGTTCGGCAGCCGAGTGCACCTGCGAGGGTTGGCTTCTCATACGCGTTGTTGCCGTGAACCGGGAAGGGAGGGAAGCGAATGAAGCCTCCGCCGTTCGACTATGCCCGTCCACGGAGCCTGGATGAAGCCCTGGCAACCCTCGCCGCGCACGGCGCCGATGCGCGGCCGCTGGCCGGCGGTCAGAGCTTGATCCCGCTGCTCAGTCTCCGGCTGGCCCGGCCGAGCCTGCTCGTCGACCTCTCGTTCATCCCCGGCCTGGCCAGCGTGCAGGCGGAGAACGGTACCACCGTCCTCGGCGCGATGGTGCGGCAACGGGCTCTCGAGCGAGACGCGCAGGTTGCTCAGCGACTCCCGGTGCTCGCCGAGGCCACGCGGCTGGTTGGTCACCCGCCGATCCGCAACCGCGGCACCGTCGGCGGAAGTCTCGCCCACGCCGACCCTTCGGCCGAGTACCCAGCGCTCGCCCTGGCACTCGACGCCGAGCTCGTCGTGCGGAGCGCCTCCGGCGAGCGGGTCATCCCAGCGCGTGACTTCTTCGTCGACCTCTTCACGACAGCCCTCGCGCCCGGCGAGCTCCTGACCGCGGTGAGAATTCCGGTGCCTCCCCCAGGCACCGGCTGGTCGATCCAGGAGATCGCCCGGCGCCACGGCGACTTCGCCCTTGCCGGCGCGACCGTCCTGCTCCGCAAGGCGTCCGACGGCACCTGCCAGCACGCAGCCATCGCGCTCTTCGGGGTGGCGACCCGGCCGCTGCGCGCGAGCGCCGCAGAGCAGGCCCTTGCCGGCCGGCCGCTGACGAGCGAAGCCATCCGCGAGGCAGCCTCGCTCGCCGCGGGGTGGATCGACGAGCCGCTCTCCGACGTGCATGGCTCGGCCGCTTACCGTCGCCGGATGGCCGAGGTCGTCGCGCGGCGGGCGCTGGAGGAGGCGAGCCGGCGGGCCGGGGCATAGCAGCACGATGCGCAGCGAAAGGACACCGGTTATGGCGACAGTGCCGATTACGCTTACGGTGAACGGGCAAGCAGTGCGCGCCGAGGTAGAGCCCCGCGTCACGCTCGCCGACTTCCTGCGGGACGAGCTCGGCCTGACCGGCACGAAGCTGGGCTGCGAGCACGGTGTCTGCGGCGCCTGTACCGTGCTCGTCGACGGCGCGGCGGTTCGCTCCTGCCTGATACTCGCCGTCCAGGCCGAGGGGGCCGATGTCTTGACGATCGAGGGGCTTGCGGGCGACGGGCTGCACCCGGTGCAGGAGGCCTTCTGGGAACACCACGGGCTCCAGTGCGGCTTCTGCACCCCAGGCATGGTACTGACGGCCTATGCCCTCCTCCAGGAGCGCCCGAGCCCGAGCGAGGAGGAGATCCGCGAGGCCCTGGCTGGCAACCTGTGCCGCTGCACTGGCTACCAGAACATCGTCGTCGCCGTCCGCGCCGCGGCCGAGAAGCTGGCCGGCGCGCGCTAGAACGGCCATGTACGCCGACGAGGAGGCCAAGATGACGCTCCAGGTCTTACCCCGTGGGAAATGGCTGGGCGCTCGGGTAAAGCGCGTCGAAGACCCGCGCTTCCTCACCGGTGAGGCGAAGTACCTCGCCGACATCGTCCTGCCGGGCACCGTCCACGTCGCCTTCGTCCGCTCTCCGTACGGCCATGCCCGGATCAAGAGCATCGACACGTCCGCAGCAAAGACGATGCCCGGCGTGCTCGCCGTCTTCACCGCTGACGACGTGACCGCGCTGCCGCCGCTGGCCAGCGGTCTCCCGGTCGAAGGGCTACAACCGACGCCACAGCCTGTTCTGGCAAAGGACAAGGTGCGCTTCGTGGGCGAGGCGATCGCCGCCGTGGTGGCCGAGAGCCGCTACCTTGCCGAAGACGCCGCCGAGCAGGTCGTCGTCGACTACGAGCCGCTCCCGGCGGTCGTCGACGCCGAGCGGGCCATGCACCCCGACGCGCCGATCCTCCACGAGGAGCTAGGCACCAACATCGTCTACCAGAAGACGACCACGCTCGGCGATATCGAGGGGGCCTTCGCTCAGGCCGACCGCGTCTTCCGGCGGCGACTGCACACGAACCGCTTCGTCGCCGCGCCGATGGAGACGCGCGGCTGCCTTAGCGTCTACGAGCGCGCCTCTGGTCACCTCACGTTCTACTCCTCGACCCAGATGCCCCACATGCTGCGGCTCTTCCTGGCGCTGTTCCTGGGGATCCCCGAGCATAAGGTGCGCGTCATCTCGCCCGAGGTCGGCGGCGGCTTCGGCCAGAAGATGACGATTTACCCCGAAGAGGTGGTCGTGGCCTACCTCGGCAAGGTGCTCGGCCGCCCGGTGAAGTGGGTCGAAGACCGGCGGGAGAACCTCGCAGCCGCGACGCACGCCAAGGAGCAGATCATCGAGCTGGAGGCCGCCGTCCGCAACGACGGCACGATCCTCGGGCTCAAAGCGCGGCTGATCGGCGACGCGGGCGCCTACTCGTTCAACACGGCCAGCGCGCTGATCGAGCCGCTGGCCGGCGCTGGCCTCATGCCCGGTGTCTACGACATCCAGCACTACCAGCACGAGGTCATCGCCGTCTGCACCAACAAGGCACCGGTCGGCGCCTTCCGAGCCGTCGGCTGGACGGCCGCCCAAACCGCGCGCGAGCTGTTCTTCGACGAGATCGCCCGCGAGCTGGGCCTCGACCCGGCCGAGCTTCGCCGCCGCAACGTGATCCCGCCGGAACGGTTTCCCTATACGACCTGCACCGGCATGGTCTACGACAGCGGCACCTACCGCGAGTCGCTGGAACGGGCGCTGGAGCTGGTAGGCTACGAGGAGCTGCGACGCAGGCAGGCCGAGCTCCGCCAGCAGGGACGTTACCTCGGGGTCGGCATCAGCCTCTACGTCGAGCCGACCGCCTGGGGATCGGAGATCGCGCTCCAGGCCGGCTTCCCCTTCCCCTCGCACGACAATGCCACGGTGACCATCGACCCGTCCGGCAAGGTGCGTGTCGCGGTCAGCGTGCATAGCCACGGCCAGGGCCACGAGACCACGCTGGCCCAGGTAGCGGCGGAGATCCTCGGCGTGTCGATCGAGGACGTGGTCGTCGAGCACGGCGATACCGATCGCGCTCCCTGGGGGATGGGCACCTATGCGAGCCGCAGCGCGGTGATCGGTGGTGGGATGGTCGCGCTGGCCGCCCAGGAAGTGCGCGAGAAGGTGCTACGCGCCGCCAGCCGGCTGCTCGAGGTCGCGCCCGAAGACCTGGACATCCAGGACGGCACCGTGTTCGTCAAGGGCGCGCCCGACCGCTCGCTCTCGATGTTCCAGGTGGCCTTCGCCGCGTACCTCGACAACCGGACGCGCGCCGAGGGCGAGGAACCCCTGCTGAGCGCGACCAAGTTCTACGACCCCCGGGCGACCTACTCGAACGGCTGCATCGTGACCGTGTGCGAGGTCGACATCGAGACCGGTCTCGTGCAGCTGGACAAGGTGGTCGCGGTCGAGGACTGCGGCACGATGCTCAACCCGATGATCGTCGAGGGGCAGGTCATGGGCGCGATCGCGCAGGGGATCGGCGGCGCGCTGTACGAGGAGATGGCCTACGACGAGAGCGGCCAGCTCATGACGGACACGTTCGTGAACTACCTCCTGCCGAGCGCGACCGAGGTACCGCCGCTCACGATCGAGCACCTGGAGTCGCCGTCGCCGGTCACGATCGGGGGTATCAAGGGCATCGGGGAAGGAGGGCTCCTGGCAACGCCGGCCTCGGTAGCCGGCGCGGTGCTCGACGCGCTAGCGCCGTTCGATGCGCGGATCGAGCGCCTTCCGCTGACGCCAGAGCGCATCGTTGAAGCACTTAGGTCGAGCGAAAGCCGCTGACGTGCCTGCTAGGCCAGCGGTTATAGCGGTTATCATGGACGGGGACTAACAACCCCTGTGCGTTACCCAGCAGAGAAGGGTAAGGGAGGGTTTCGCGATGGCCGAACGAACGATCCGGTCGCCGCTCCCCGGCATCTTCTACCGCCAGCCCAGCCCCGACGCCGAGCCGTTCGTCAAAGAGGGCGACGTGATCCAGCCGGGGACGGTGATCGGCCTCGTCGGCGTGATGAAGACGTTCCACCAGATCACGGCCGACTCCGGCGGGCGCGTGGTGCGGTTCCTGGTCGAGAACGAGGAGCCGATCCGGCCAGGCCAGGAGATCGCCGTGCTGACCGACGCCGGTGACGAGTAGCTCGCCCGCCGGCCGACAGGACTGTCAGCGGAAGGAGCACACCATGACCGAGCATACCGCCGCCCAGCCATCCGGGGTGATCCTGGCCACCTTCCCCGAGCACAACGGGCGGCCGGGGGTGGTCTACCGGAACGCCGGCGATAGCTTCCTGCTCGTCGAGTTCGGAGACATGGTTTTCGATCTCACGATGAGCTTCCGCGTCCTCGGGCTCGACGACGCTATCAAGCGCCACAGGCCCGAGGGGCTGATCGAGGTGATCCCGGCGCTGCGCAGCGTGCTCATCAACTACGACAGCCGCGTGCTGCCGGCAAAGCGGCTCATCGAGTTCGTCCAGGCCCAGTACGAGGAATTGCCCCCGTTCCATGACCTGGTCGTCCCCAGCCGCATCGTCGAGCTGCCGATCGCATTCGACGACAAGTGGACGCGCGAGGCGATCGCCCGCTACGTCCAGTACCAGCGCGCGGATGCCCCTAACATCATCAACGGCACGAACTCCGAGTACGCGGCCATGTACAACGGCCTGCGCGACAAGGAGGAGTTCTTCGAGTACATCATGGCGACCGACTGGTGGAACGCGGCGCTCGGCTTCTTCCCTGGCCTCCCCTTCGCCTACCCGCTCGACCCGCGCCGGGCCGTCGTTATCCCCAAGTACAACCCGACCCGGCACTGGACACCGGCCGGCACGATCGGCATCGCTGGGCCGTGCCTCGCCATCTACCCGGTCGAGTCGGCCGGCGGCTACCAGATCTTCGCCCACACAGTTCCGATCTACGACCCGCAGCAGCGGAACCCCGCCTTCCGCGAGAGCCCGGTGCTGCTCCGGCCCGGTGACCGGCTGCGCTTCCGCCCGCGCGTCACCGACGAGGAGCTGGAGGCGATGATCCAGGCCGTCTACGACGGCACCTACCAGTACGTGATCGACGAGACAGCGACCTTCGATGTCGGCGAGTACCTCCGGTTCCTCGACAGCGTGCGCGAGGAGGCGGAGGCGTTCCGCCGCCACCAGGCCGAGGCGGCCACGCGCGTCCCTATCCCCTGACGACCCGGGAGCGCGGCGAGATCACAGGGAGGAGAACTGGGCGATGCTGGAAGTGCGCAACGGCGGGTTCGAGACGACGGTGCAAGACTATCCCGGCCGGATCGGCATGCTCTCGCTCGGCTTCGCTCCGGCCGGGCCGATGGACGACTACGCGTTCCGCTTCGCGAACGTGCTGGTCGGCAACCCGCCCGGGGCGGCCGGGCTCGAGATCACCGCTGGGGGCCTGGTGGTCGCCTTCCACGACGAGCGGGCGTTCGCCGTCTGTGGGGCCGATATGGCTGCCCGGCTCAACGGGCAGCCGGTCGTGCTCTGGCGCAGCTACCGGGCGCGGCCAGGCGACGTGCTGGAGTTCGACTATCTGCAGGGGGCGGGATTCCGCACCTACCTCGCGGTCAGCGGCGGGATCGACGTGCCGCCAGTGCTCGGCAGCCGGTCGACCTACCTGCCTGGCAGCGTCGGGGGCCTCGACGGCCGCAAGCTCCAGGCGGGCGACCGCTTGCCGCTGGGCGAGCCGCGCGTCGACCTCGGCCAGGTGATCGACCGGCGGGTTCGGGCCGACCTGATACCGGGCTACGCCGGCTACAACGAGGTCTGGGAGGTCGAGGCTACCCGCGGGCCCCAGGCCGACCCCGACTACATGACCAGGGAGGACATGGACGCCTTCTTCAGCCACCACTGGAAGCTCGACGCCGCCTCCAACCGTACCGGCTACCGGCTCGATATCTACAAGTGGCAGTGGGCGCGCACCAGCGGCGGTGCTGGTGGCGGGCACCCCTCGAACATCATCGACAACGGCTACCCGGTCGGCGCGGTCAACGTCTGTGGCGACCAGCCGATCATCCTCTGCATCGATGGGCCGACGCTCGGCGGCTTCATCTGCAACGCGGTGGTGGCCAAGGCGGCGATGTGGAAGCTGGGGCAGATGGTGCCCGGCTGGAGCTACATCCACTTCAAGGAGGTCTCGCTGGAGGAGGCGATCGAGCTGCTGGCCAGGCAGGACGCGTCCATCAGCGAGGAGAACCTGGAGAGGAGCTGAGCCATGGCCCGCGCGATCGACATCAACTGCGACATGGGCGAGAGCTTCGGGCGCTGGACGCTCGGCAACGACGCGGCCCTGATGCCGTTGATCACCTCGGCCAACATCGCCTGCGGCTGGCACGCTGGCGACCCGGCGACGATGCGCGAGACCGTCCGGCTGGCGGTCGAGCACGGAGTTGGCATCGGGGCCCACGTGGCGTTCCCCGACCTGCTGGGGTTCGGCCGCCGGCGCATGGACGTGAGCCCCGAGGAGGTGTACGAGTACACGCTCTACCAGGCCGGGGCACTCCAGGCCTTCGCCCAGGCGGCCGGCTCGCGCCTCCAGCACGTGAAGCCGCACGGCGCCTTCTACGTCATGTGCTCCCAGAATCAGGAGCTGTGCGAGGCGCTCTGCCGGGCGATCAAGGCGCTCGGCGACGACGTGGCCCTGGTGATGATGGGCGAGATCGCTCCCCGCGCTGCGGCTGCGGTCGGCGTGCCCCACGCGGCGGAAGGATATGTCGACCTCAACTACAACGCGCAGGGGCAACTCGTGCTGGAGCGGCGCAAGCAGGCCTGGGATCCAGACGAGGTCGCCCGGCGCGCCGAGGAGCTGGCGCTCGAAGGGCGCATCCGGACGGTGGACGGGACTGACCTGCATGCCCAGGTGCAGACGATCTGCATCCACGGCGACGCGCCCAACGCGCCGGACATCGCCCGGCGTGTGCGGGAGCGGCTGACCCAGGCGGGCGTGGAGGTCCGGCCGCTCCGCGAAGTCCTGGCGCGCCGCTGAGGATCCCGGTACCCGAGTCTTCTCCGGCATGCCGGCGAGCGCTGGCGCGGGACTGCTGTAGTCGGCATCTAGACCGGCTCCCCGAGTCGAGCGCGCCGCTCCAGCCCTGTGCTCGATGTCGTCGGGAGACTGCCACGGCTAGTGAGTAGCCAGGCGTCGTGAACCCGGGGCAGCGCATGGCTAGCGGCCAGGAGCCAGCTCTCCGGCGGGGACAGCCGGGCGGTCTCTCCTGCCGCCCGGCGAGTCAGTCTTCCAGCGCGCGCAGCGTCCGGCGGACCTGCTGGGCCAGGCCGCGCAGCCCAGCGGCCAGCCGGGCACGCTCGTCGTCGGCCAGATGGGCGATCTCCAGCCGGGCCAGTGTCTCCCCGAGCGCCCTGGCCTGCTCCAGCGCGGCTATGGCCGGTCTGGCGGCACTCGCTGGCTGCGGCGAGCCTGGCCGGGCCGCCGGCTCGGCCAGGCGGCCCCGGCGAACCTGACCGGCGGCGAGCGTTGCCCGCATGCGGCGGAGCTGCTCGCGCAGCGCGCCGTCGTCTTCCTGCGCCAGCGCGGGGTTCGCGCGCAGCGCCCTGGCCAGCCGCTCGATCTCTCGCTGCTCGAGCCCGTCCTCGACGATCAGCTCGGCTAGCGCCGCCTGTGCCCGCTCCGGCAAGCCGTGCAGCGGGCGGCTCTGCTTCTCCGAGAGTCGGCCGGCGCGGATCTCGGCCTGCACCGGCTCTGGCAGCTTCTCGGTGCTCAGGAGCTGGAACAGCCGGCTGCGCTTGATCCCGACCGCCTCGGCCACCTGCTCCCAGGGCGCGTCGCCCATCTGCCGCTTCAACCGGCGCAGCGCGGCGGCCCGATCCAGCGCGTTCAGATCCTCGCGCAGGATGTTCTCCATAAGCTGCTGGATCAGCCGCTGCTCATCGCCCACCTCGCGAACGATCGCCGGGATGCTCTCCAGCCCAGCGAGCTGAGCCGCCCGCCAGCGACGCTCGCCGTGGATGATCACGTAGCGGTCGCGCTCGGCGTCGTAGCGCACCGCGATCGGCTGGAGCACCCCCTCGAGACGGATCGAAGCCGCCAGCTCCTCCAGCCGCTCCTCATCGAAGGAGCGTCGTGGCTGGTCGGGGTCGGGCTCGATGCGATCCAGCCGGATCTCTTTCGCCGTCGCCAGCTCGCGCGTGCCGACTGCCCGCGGCGAGGTATCGGCGAAGAGGGCGTCTACCGTGAAGCGGCGGCGCCGGCGCAGCGGCTGGCTGCCGGTGGTCGCCTGGTCACCGTGGATCGGTCGCAGCGATGGGGCTGGCTCATGGAGCGGGCGCGCTTCAGACATGGCTGGGGCTCCCTACGCGTCGAGCGATCTCGGCCGCCGCCTGCCGGTAGGCCGCGGCCAGCGAGGATCGCGGCTGGTACTGCAGGATCGAGCTGTGCTCGGCCACCGACTCGGCTCCCTTGACCGAGAGCGGGATCGGGGGCAAGAGCGGCAAGTCCGGGAACTGCTCGCGCAGCGTCGCCAGCATGTCGGCCGCCAGGCGCGACGAGTGGTGCACTTTCGTGGGCAGGAAACCCAGCACCTCGAGCCGCGGGTTGAGCCGGCGCACCCGGTTGACGGTCTCGAACAGCCGGCGCAGCACCATCAACGAGAGCGGGTGAGGCTCGATCGGGATGACCAGCGCGTCGGCAGCCACCAGGATGTTGATGCTGAGGATGTTGAGCGCCGGCGGGCTATCGATCAACACCACGTCGTACGGGAGGGGCTGGGAGGCCTGGAGCTTGAGGCTCAGCTTGCGCTCGCGCTCCAGCTCGCTCAGCAGCTCCAGCTCGGCGGCCGCGAGGTCTGGGTGGCTCGGCACGAGGTCGAACCCGGGGATGCGGGTGGGTTGTGCCACCTCGGCCAGCGTGACCGCCTCGTCGACCAGCAGGTCGTAGACGGAGAGCGGGAGCGATTGGACATCGATGCCGAGCGCCATCGTCAGGCTAGCCTGGGGATCGAGGTCGAAGGCGAGGACGCGGAGCCCCTGCTCGGCCATGGCGGCCCCGACGTTGAGGGTGCTGGTGGTCTTGGCAGTCCCACCCTTCTGGTTGAAGAAGGCGACAGCCGGCGTCATCGAGATCGTCCCCCTGCGAATCTGTACGTACAGTCGCCTCTGTAGCCTACCAGAACCGGGCAGGTTGTGTCCAGCGGGCACGCCTCCTCTCAGGACACCGCGCACCGCCCGCCGATCGCTTGCGACGTGCGCGCCGGGTCTTGCCCATCTGGCCACCAGCTCGCCTGGCGATACAGGTCAGGAGCCAGCCGCGCTCGACGCTCGCGGCCGAGGCTGGATCAGCCAGGCGAGGGTAGCACTAGAGCGGCCCGGCGCCTAGAGCACGTACTCGCCGGCAAAGCACGTGGTCGTCTTCCCGCCGACCCAGACGGTGCCCTCGCCGTCCTGATCGATCACGACCCGGCCGGAGCGTCCGAGGCGCGTCCCCTGGGAAGCGACATACGGTACCCGCGCACGGCCGGAGGCGAGGAGCCACTGCGCGGCCGACGCGTTGAAGCTGCCCGTGACCGGATCTTCGACGATACCGCCCTTGTGGTCGCTGAAGAACGTGCGTAGCTCGAATGCAACCGGGCTACCGGGCGGGTACGGGCCAACGACGCCGATATCGACGCGGGTCGGGAACTGCCGGAGCGGATCGAGGGCCAGCACCTCTTCTGCCGACGCGAGGAGGACGCCGACCCAGCCCGGCCCGTTATCCACCCACTGGACATCGACGAAGCGTGACCGGTCGAGCTGGAGAACCGTCTCGATCGTGCGAAGCGTGGGCTCATCGACGGGGCCACTGCGGATGAGGGGCGGCGCGGCGAACGACAGGAGACCCTGCTGCCGGCGGACCCGAACGAGCCCCACCCCGCATTCCTGCACGATCTCGTCGGCGCTCCGCGGCATGCCACCGGCTGCGAGCCAGGCATGGCAACTCCCCAGCGTCGGGTGGCCGGCGAACGGCATCTCGCGCTCCAACGTGAAGATGCGGACGCGATAGTCGGCATCCCTGGCCGTCGGCGGCAAGAGGAAGGCTGTCTCCGACAGATTCAGCCAGCGAGCGATCCGCTGCATCTCCTCAGTGGATAGCCCCTCGGCATCGAGAATCACGGCGAGCGGGTTACCGGAGAACTGCTGCTCGTGAAAGACATCGACGAGCTGGAAACGGCGACTCATGATCCACCTCCTTAATTCTAAGGATCTCTAGAGTAATGACCTCGGAGCGCATCTCCCTCGGCAACGCGGTATGGCCGGCAACCGCGGCTACGCGCGGCGACGGGCGCGCATCTCCTGCACTAGCTCCCAGGTTGCCCCGCCGTCCTTCGACACCTCTCCGAGCCAGCGGAAGGAGTCCGGCGCGATCTCGGTGAACCGCCAGCGCTCGCATTGGCCGCCGGCTACGGGGAAGAGGACCTCTTGCACGATGTCGTCGCCGACCTGCCGGCCCTGGAGATAGACGAACTCGCCGCTCGCCGGCTGCATCCAGGCGATGTGCCAGGCATCCTTCTCCGGATCGTAGCAGCGCAGCGTCGTGCCGAACCTGTCCGGTGGCGCACCGGCACCGTAGAGCACGTCCTGAACCCCACGCCCGCCGAGCACCCAGGCAAAGTGCCACTCGCCCGTACTCCGGCGAACCTCTTCGCTGTCGTACCAGGTCGCTTCGACGTCCCAGGAGCCGACGAACCGGCCATAGAGCATGACGCGCTCGGCATAGCTAGCGAACGGGCCGGACGCTGCCAGCAAGTCGAGCACATCGCGAGATCGCATCGTATTCCTCCTCTCACCGGCATAGTGGCTCGGATCCGGTTAGTATAGGCGGGATTGTACAACGGTAGAGGCGAGCCGGCATTGCAAGGGTACGACCGCGCCCTGAGCGAGGAGGAGTTAACTGGCGCGATTCCTTCCCCCAGGTCTGCCTGTGATCGGCCGGCGGCGAGCCCGCCCTTGCGCCCACCGGTCAGGCTGCTAGGATGGACGCGCGCGGGCAAACGCAGCCGGCGGAGGGAGGTTAACCGTGGGCCGCTGGAAGGATGGCGCGCAGTGCGCCGTGATGCTGACGTTCGATCTCGACGCGGAGACGCTCTGGCTGGCCGGGTCTCTGGAGAACCTGAACAAGCCGGGCATGCTCTCGCACGGCACCTACGGTGCCCGGGTCGGTACGCCCCTGATCCTCCAACTCCTGCGCCAGAACGACATCAAGGCCACGTTCTTCGTCCCGGGGTGGACGGTCGAGCAGCACCCGGACATCATCGAGGCTATCCGCGACCAGGGGCACGAGCTCGCGCACCACGGCTACCTGCACGAGCGGCCGACCGAGCTGACCCGCGAGCAGGAGGCCGAGGTGCTGGTCAAGGGCATCGAGGCGCTCCGGCGGATCACCGGCGAAGCGCCCCGCGGCTACCGCTCGCCGGCCTGGGAGTTCTCGGCCAATACGCTCCAGCTCCTCAAGGAGCACGGCTTTCGCTACTCCTCGAACCTGATGAGCCACTTTCTCCCCTGGCAGCATCCAGATACCGAGATCATCGAGCTGCCAGTGCAGTGGCTGCTCGATGACGCGCCCTTCTTTCTCTTTCGCTCCGGCCCCGGCTCGCGGCCCATCCAGCCCGCGGCGGTGGCATACCAGGCGTGGACGGAGGAATTCCGCGGCATCTATCACTACGGCGGGCTGTTCAATCTGACCATGCACCCGCAGCTCATCGGCCGGCCGGGCCGAGTGCTGATGCTTCAGCAGGTGATCGACTTCATCCGGAGCTTCCCTCACGTCTGGTTCGCGACCGGCAGCGAGGTGGCCGAGTACTGGGCGCAGCACGTGCGCGAGAACCCGGATGAGGGGCGTCAGGGGCGGATCTATGACCCGGTCAGTTCTTCTCGGCCGCTTGGCCGGTAAGCGCGCGATCGTCACCGGCGCCGGCCGGGGGATCGGACTGGCCATCGCCACCGCCTTCCTGCAGGAAGGCGCCCGCGTGCTAGCCAACGATATCCAGGCCGAACTCCTCGAGCGTGCCCGCTTGCGCCTGCCCGCTGCGACCGGGCACGTCGCCTTTCACCAGGGCGATGTCTCCGATCCTGGAGCGGTGGCCGAGATGGTAGCGCTGGCCCGCGAGGCCTTCGGCGGGGTCGACGTGCTGGTCAACAACGCGGCCATCGGCGGCACCGGTAAGACGCTGCTCGAGCTCTCGCTCGAGGAGTGGGAGCGCTTCCTGCGCGTCGACCTGACGAGCGTCTTCCTCTGCTGCCAGGCCGTGGTGCCGCTGATGATCGAGCAGGGACGGGGCAGCATCATCAACCTGTCCTCGATCACCGGCTTGGCCGGGACGGCTGGCAGCATCCCCTATGCGGCCGCCAAGGCCGGCGTGCTCGGCCTCACCAAGTCGCTCGCCAAGGAGCTGGCTCCGCACCGGATCAACGTGAACGCGATCGCGCCGGGGCTGATCGACACCGAGATGTCGCGAGCGCGCGGGCAGGAAGAGTCACGCCGGGCCGTCCTCTGGCCGCGGATCGGGATGCCGGAGGACGTCGCCTGGCTGGCGGTGTACCTGGCGTCGGACGAGGCGGAGTTCGTGACCGGGCAGGTGATCAGCCCCAACGGCGGCGCCTGGATGTGAAGACAACGACTCTTGACATTGAAACGCGGCAGATGCACGCTTGGCGTTGCCGGAGGTGGGCATAAGAGGGCTCCTTTTGCATGGACGATTATCCAGATCCCGCATTTGCGCGGCAGCTCGAGAGGCAACTTGCGCGCCATGGTCCACGCAGTATCTGGCGAACGATTCGCAGCTTGGAAAGGCGACGATCCGAACACTACGCAAAGCTGGGTCGCGCCGAACATAGGAGTAGTATCCTGCGGGAAATTGCCACCTTCGAACGGCAACTCGAGACGGCCTGGCACTTTGCCCAACGCTACTGTCCTACCCCAGAGGAGGAACACGGATGAGCATCACCGCGCATGATTACGAGCGCCTCCGCGACAGCTTTCTGCGGGGTAAGCTCGTTGCCTTCCTCGAAAAGGGAGAGCTGCTCGATCCCGCTCGCGCTGAAGCTGTTGCTCACGCACTCGTCGATATCGCCGAGGCACTCTCCGAGATCTACGGGGAGATCGTCCCCCGCCTCCTCGAGGCACACGATCTAGAGGCGTTTCGCGATGCCCTGCTCGACCTGAGCGAGGCATTCCGCCACGTCGATTACCACATCCACGACGCCGGCCTTACCGACCTCTAGCGATAGCGTACCCCCAGGCGGAAACACCCAGCGCCCGGGAGCACGAGCTCACCAGGGAACCACCCGCCGGTCGGAGCATGCGGGCCTTCAGCCAGTGGCACAGCGATTGCGCTGTGCGCGCTGCGCGGCGACAATGCCGCCGCGATGGCGGAGGAGTCCGAACTGCTGCTGGCTCAGGTCTGGAACGCCCAGTGGCTCGCTCCCGAGCTGCGGACGAGCGAGGGGCACACGCTGCGCGTGGTCTACCGCGGGGTCTGGACCCACGCCGAGGGCCCCGACTTCACCGGCGCGCTGCTCGAGCTCGACGGCCGGCTGGTCAGCGGCGACGTCGAGCTACACCGGCGCGCATCCGACTGGCTCGCCCACGGCCACCACCTGGATCCAGCCTACGACCGGGTCACCCTGCATGTGGTGCTCGAGGACGACCTGGGCCAGCCTGTCCGGCGCCGTACTGGCGAGCGCGTGCCGACGCTGGTCTTGAGCACCTGCCTACCCGGACCGCTGGCGAGCTTCCCGGCGCTGTCCGGCCTGCGCCCGCTCGGCGCCATCGGCTTCGACTACTGCGCGCCGCAGGTCGCCGCCGCTGCGCCGGAGCGCCTGATCCAGGTCTGGGAAGCGGCCGGTGACGCGCGGCTAGCAGACAAAGTCGCGCGGATCGCGGCCCGGCTCGCCCTGGAGCCACCCGCCCAGACGCTCTACTGGCTCCTGCTCGATGCCCTCGGCTATAGCCGTAACCGCGAGGGCATGCGGGCGATCGCCGAGCGCTTGCCCTACGACCACCTGGATAGCCGGGTGGCCGGCCGGTCGACAGACGAGCGCTGGCGACGAGCGGCTGGACTCCTGCTCGGCGTCGCCGGGTTCCTGCCGCTCTCACCGGCCGACCAGGAGCTGGCCGGGTTGAGCCCACGCGAGGCGCGCGCGGTCGAGCAGGCATGGCAGGCGCACGGCGGAGCCTGGCGAGGGCTGGAGCTGGCTCCGACCGCCTGGCGGCTGCACCGCCAGCGGCCAGCCAACCACCCGCTCCGCCGGCTCCTCGCCCTGGCCTGGCTGCTCGCCAGGGACGACCAGGGGCTGCTGCCCGCGCTCCTGAGCCGCCTGCTCCAGCCGGACGCAGCGCTAGCCCTCCGGAGCTGGCTGGCGCGAGACAACCCCTACCTCGGGCAGGATCGCGCGCACGAGATCGTGGTCAACGTGGTGGCGCCGTTCGCGCTGGCCTACGGCGAGGCCGTGCAGCAGGAGGAGCTGGTCTGTGCAGCCGGCGAGCTCTGGGCCAGGCTCCCAGCCGGCCGCGGCAACGCGATCGTGCGCCGGACAGCCGAGCAGATCTGTGGCCCCCACCGGCTCCGCGTGCCGACAGCCCGGGCCGAGCAGGGCCTGCTCCACCTCTACTACGCCGGGTGCCGCCAGCTCCGCTGCTACGAGTGCCCGATCGCCCACCTGGCGCTCGCCTGGGGCCGAGGGAGCGATGATGGAGCTGCCGTCCGCAACGCAGACCAGGCGGAACGTGCCGGGCCTCCGGGCGATCCGCCCTCGTGAGCGGCGCGGCGCACCTGTCTCATCGCCTGGCGGGTGAACTCACGACGTTGTCTAACGAAGGTCCTTTGCTACCCTGGCCTGCTCTGACCNCCCGATCGCCCACCTGGCGCTCGCCTGGAGACGAGCGCGTGCCGAAGGGGCTCCGCTCGACGAAGCAGACCAGCCAGAACCAGCGGCGCAGCCGGGTGAGCAGCTCTGGTGAGCGGTGCACCGCGATCGCCCAGCCACCTGGCCAGTGAGCTCGTTGCGCTGGCGCACCAGGGTTGAGCCATCCGCTCACCACGGGCGAGCCGGCTACCCGAGGAGGTCGGCANCGGCGACCGCGAGCGCGCGGTCGGGAAAAGCCGCAGGGGCGATCGCATCGGCCCGATGCAGCACCTGCACCGCCCGATAGCCGTCGGGGGTCGGCACGCGGTACACGGTCAGCGTCTCCTGCTGCAGGTCGAGAAGCCAGACCTCGGGGATGCCGCCCCGGGCATAGAGCGGGATCTTCACCCGCCGGTCGAGCTCGGCCGAGGTGTCGGCAACCTCGACGAGCAGGAAGACGTCCGGCGGAACCGGATGCCCAGCGGCGTAGAAGTCGGCGCGGCGGCGCAGGAGCGCGAGATCCGGCTGGGGCTCGCTGTGCTCACCGAGACGGATAGGGTTCTGGATCGCCACGATGGCGACATCGGCGAACGTCCGAAAGAAGCGCTCGTTCAGTCGATTCACGCACCCGGCGTGACGGTCCCCGATGGGCGGCATTTCGACGATCTCGCCCTCGATGAGCTCGACACGGTCGTCCTCGCCCAGGATGCCTGCCTGAGCCATCTGGTGGTACTCGGCTACGGTAAAGCGCCGTCGCGGCAGGTGCAGTGCCATCGCAGGCCTCCAGCTCTAGTATAGCTCATGAGCGGGGCACGTTCACTCTCGGGCGTCGCGTGGCCAACGGAGCGCTCGCCGCCGAGCACGCGATGTCGCGAGGCATGGTTGCCTAGCGACTCCAGCACCTCCCGTGTAAGCTCTGAGGCAGGAGCCCACGAGTCCTCTCGACACTAGCGAGAGAGGTCGCTCGTGACGCTCGATGCCTAGATCGCGGTCGATGGCCACCCTGATCTGCTGTGGCGGATCAACCGAGGAGATCGGCGACCGCG
>NZ_JAMSLR010000012.1 GCF_023806485.1 Thermalbibacter longus | reverse complement strand
TGCAGTGCCATCGCAGGCCTCCAGCTCCAGTATAGCAGGGGCCCCGACCGCCCGAGAATGCGTACGGACTGCCCGCAGCACCGCCGGCCGGGCCACACTGCCCTGGATCGCACCAGGCAGGCCTTGCCTCCTGCCCAGAGGTTAGTGCGGAATGTGGCGCGACAGCACCGGGAACGAAGCCACCGGCTGGCGGCTACCGAGGGCACGTCGAGGCGAGCGGGCCAGCCAGTCTCGACCGGCCCGCTCGCCTGGTCGGGGGTGGACGCTACGGCTGCCGCACCTCGGCCACCACCTCCATCTCGCCCGCGCGCTCGAAGCGGAGCGTGACGGTCACGCGGTCACCCACCTCGAGATCGCGCTTCAGCCCGATGAGCATGATGTGGAGCCCGCCCGGCTTCAGCTCCACGTCGCTGCCAGCCGGCACCTCGATCGCCTGCACCGGCTCCATCTTCATCATGCCCCCGTCCATCGTCGTCCGGTGCAATTCGACTGTCTCCGCCACGTCGCTCTCGGCATGGAGCAGGCGGTCCGTTTCCTGTCCCTGGTTGCGAATGACCAAGTAGACCGCGCTCGTCGACATCTCACCTGCCTGGGCCGACGGCCGCGCCCAGGGATCGAGGATACGGATCAGTGCCTCCCCCGTACCGGAGCTACTTTCGTCCTGCTCCGGAGCCGTGGGGCTGGACGCCATCCCGAGCCTCGACGACGGCGTCGGTGACGGTGAAGCCGCTGGTTGACCCGCCTCACCGCACGCGCTGAGCGCTAGCAGAGCCACCACAACCACGGCGAGAACGACCGCTGGCCGCGCCAGCAGGCGCCGGTGTATCGTCATGATCTTGCTCCCGTACGTCCAAACGGTTGACCGTGCTAGTCGCGCCGCAGCAGATACCGCACGTCCTCGGCGAGCTGCTCGGCAGTCAGATCGTATGGGGCCAGGATACGCAGGCGACCCTGGCGGTCGAGGATGAAGCTCGACGTCGTGTGTTCGACCAGGTAACCGAGCGCCGTGTCCGACTCGTAGGGCGCGTAGTACACCCCGAACGCCGCTGCCAGCTCCTGGATCGTCGCCTCGTCTCCGGTCAAGCCGAGGAAGTCAACCCCGTACACTTCGAGGTACTCCCGCAGCCGGCCGGCGGTATCCCGCTGGGGATCGACGGTCACCATCACCACCTGGACATCCTCGGCCCGCTCACCGAGCAGCGCTTTCACGCGCGCGAACTTGCTCAAGGTCATGGGACAGGCGTCGGGGCAGGTGGTGTAGCCGAAGTAGACGAGAACGACCTTCCCGCGGAAGTCCTGGAAGCGGTGGGCCTGGCCATCCGAGCCCTGCAGCGGCAGCTCCGGCACCGCTTTCGGCGCCTCCAGCTCCAAGCCGTTGACCGAACCCACACCGGTTGCACTGCGCCACCACCAGCCGGCGACGCCGAGCAGGGACGTCGCAAGCAGGCTCACGGCGGCGACGAGAACGATCTGTTGCCTCGACCAACGCATCGCAGACTCCTCACGGCACTCGGCAGGTAAAGAGGTGCAACCCCTCATAGAGCAGTCGCTTCGGCCCGCGCGCGCTCGCGAGCTCTCTCTCCAGCACCGCCAGGTCGTCCTTCACCGCTGAACTCGCCGGCAAGGGAGCTCGGTAGACCGCGCGCACGATGCCGGCCGGATCGACGAGCACCAGCGTTGGCTCGATACTGGACGCTCCCGTTCCGCCAGCTAACACCGGCACCCGAAACCCTTGCCGAGCCAACCGCACCGCCGTGTCATCACCGCCCAGCACGAGCCAGTTTCCACTCGATGGCCGCGCAACCGAGGCGATCGCTCGGATCTGTTCCAGGTCTGCGGGCTCGGCGATGATCGTCACCAGCCGCACTGGCACTGTTCTCCCGCGCATGGTCTCCGGCTCGAGCGTGCGCAGGAGGTCGAGTGTCGACGCGCAAGACGTGTCACACCTGGCGCCGACGAACGAGTAGAGCACCATCGATCCGAGCAAGTTGTCACCGGACACCGGCTGCCCGGCCGGGTCGGTGAGCTGGAAGCTCGGCGCCAGATCGAGTCGCGGCAACACGCGCGGCGGCTCAGCCGCGAACACGATGAACACCCCGAGGATCAGGAGCAGGGGCGGGCCAGCAAGAAGCAGCTTCGTAGACATGCGCGACCCCTCTTCGCCTGGCCGGAATCGTAGAGTACCCAACTTTTGCTGCCGTCGCGCCGCCGTTCGGCGCTACACGACCGCTTGCCTAGGCGGGGGAGTGAGGGAAGGTCCGAGGTGCCCGAACAGGCGCTGACACCAGCAGGACAGCAGTACCGAACGCCCGAAGGAGAAGAGGACGATGGTTGCCACCCAGATCGCGAGTCCATTGGCCCAGGTCAGGGGATCAGGCCAGCTCTGTAGCACCTCGCCATCAGCTCCCTGCCCCCCAGAAGACGAGGAGTGCTGATAGACATGCCCATGGCGATGAGCGTCCCCGCCAGAGGCATGCGTGTGCCCTGGGAGCTCGAACAGGGCATGGGCATGCGGCAAATCGGCACCACAGCGGCAAAACGATGGGGTTGCCAGCAAGCCGAGAACCAGCAGCCAGATCGGCAGGCTCGCCAGTAGCACTGCGAGGAACCGCTGCGGTGAGAAGCCCGTGTACGGCACGTCCAGGATCACCCACGAGGGTTGGCCCCCTTCCTCGCCCGGGGCCCAGCAGGATTATAGCCACTCGCGCGATCCCCAAAAGGTCCCGCCACGCTCGATGATGGGCACGGGGGCATCATCTGCTCGGCCAGGGACCCGCACGCCGGAGTTGCCCTCGTCGGCGCGCCCGCTCTCGCTCCAGAATGAGGCCGGCCGCCGGGTCGGCAGCGATGGCTTCCAGCAGCTCGCGCTGCTCTTCGGAACGCATCAGCGCCGTAAAGACATCGATCAGGTCGATCAGCGCCTTGACGCTCGGGAGCCTCACCCGCAGCGATCCGTCCTCCAGCGACACGCCCGGAATCCGCGCCGCCAGCTCGGTCGCGCGCTGGAGTCGCACCAGGGCTTCGACCGGCCGGGTAGGGCGATACACCCACCACCGGTCAGGACGTCCCAGCACCCGCGCGACCATCTCCCGCAGGGCTCGATGCGCCTGCTCGACCGGGAGGGCCGTGGCACGGTCCCAGGTGACCGCCTGCTTGACGGTCAGTGTCGGTGTCTGATCGAGCCAGGTCTCGGCTTCCAGCGACGTTGCCCGGTCGCCGGTGACAAGGCCGATCGGAATCTCGTGCTCGCCGGCCCACCGGCTCAGCAGCGCCAGCTCGCCGGCGGGACGCCCCTCGAGCGTCAGGGCGAGCCCACTGGTCATCGTATGGCTCAGGAACGCATTCTCGGCACCGGCCATGGCGTGGAAGCCGCTGAGGATCGCCACGTCATAGCCGCGCCCGAGATCCTCCGGGACGACCGCGATGCGCGGATGCAGCAAATCGGGCCGGAGATTACCGCCACCGCCATGCCAGTCGATGACCGAGACGGAGACCGCGCCCGCTTCGAACGCCGCCTCGGCCAGCGCGTTCACCTCGGCGGCCATGAGCTGCACCCCACCAGCGTAAGCTGGGTGAGTACGGACCGTTGCTTCGTAGGTCTCGATGCCGCTGACGCCTTCCATATCGGCGATGATCAGCACGCGCACGGCGCCGGTCTCCCTTCGCTCGCTCGCCTAGCATACCAGGGCAGGCTGGTGCTGCTGGTGGTGCCGGGGGTCACGCTCAGGTATACTCTCGGCACACCCCAAACTCGACATAATGTCGAGCTGTGCATGTTAACAAGCGACGAGGGTGTCTTCCCATGCCGCTCCCATCCGGCATGACGCAGAAGCGATCGAGGGTGCCCGCGCAAGACCGGGCGTCATCGACTGCGAGCGAGTTACGGCAGCACGACCGACTGCGGGGGCGAGCTCTGGCTGCCTGGGGCGTGTCCGCCAGAGGAGTGAAATCCTGTAACTCTCCGCACGGCACCGTCCGGTCGCCACCGGGCAGTTCCTGATGCCGTTAAGGCGCGTAGATTGGGCCGACTTGCTGGTAGCCCTCCAGGTGTAGTACCGTAGTTCTAGATCTCCTGAGGTGGCGGCTGCGGGCGAATCCAACTCGACCCGTCCGCCGTTATAGATAGTGTAAGACCCGCACGTTCCATTTCAGTTTGGCTCCGCTCGAGCCATACCCCGGTCGGGAGTCCGCGGTTCCCGCCTCGCCTGGCGCTTGCCTCCAGAGCGAGAGTGGCACCTGGCGCCTTGCCAGCCGGGGGGCTGGGCGAGAGGGGGTGGCAGCACAGGGTTAGCGTCACGCGCGAGCGTTCACGGCGATCGATGGCGAACGCGGTGCGTGCGTACAAGATGATTTCGTCACGCTTGTGGGAAGAGCGTGATTGTACCCACCGATGACCAGGCTACGGTGGGCATTCTCCCAGCTTTACAAGGCGTCGTCTGGGTACAGGCCAGCGGCCTGTGTTGATCCGGCGTTGTCGAATCGGCCCTGAGCGCGTCTTTCTCAGGGCTCGTTAGGTGATCGTTACGGAGGAGCAGCCGATGACGTCGAACGGTCGACGATTCATCGATGCAACTGGGCACGAGGGCACGAGCGCCGAGCGACGGAACAAGCCACGCGTGCCTACAGAGAGAGGAACAGTGATGGGACTCATCGAACGACTCGAGGCATACCGGGCCGAAGAGGAGCGGCTGAACTGGGAGGGCACCTTCGCCGACTACTTCGAGCTGGTGCTCAAGAACCCACAGGTTGCTCAGCTCGCGCATGCCCGGATCTACAACATGATCATGGATGCCGGCGTCGAGCAGTTGGACGACGGCCGGATCCGCTACGCCTTCTTCGCCGACGAGATCTTCGGTCTCGAGAAGCCGCTCGAGCAGATCGTCGAGTACTTCCGTTCCGCAGCGCAGCGGCTCGAGGTACGCAAGCGCATCTTGCTCCTCATGGGGCCGGTGGGCGGCGGAAAATCGACCATCGTCGCCAAGCTCAAGCGCGGGCTCGAGCAGTACACCCGTACTGACCGCGGCGCGGTCTACGCTATCAAGGGCTGCCCGATGCACGAGGAGCCGCTCCATCTGGTCCCCGAGACCATCCGCGACGAGCTGATGCGGGAGTACGGGATTTACATCGAGGGCGAACTCTGCCCGTGGTGCCGGTTCCAGCTCGAACGAGCCGAGCGTGGGCCCAATCACCCCTGGAGCCGACCAGGCCAGCCGTTTACCGGCCGGCACGAGGACGTGCCGGTGACACGCATCGCCTTCTCCGAGAAACATCGCATCGGCATCGGCACCTTCACCCCCTCGGATCCCAAGAGCCAGGACATCGCCGAGCTGGTCGGCGGCATCGATCTGTCGACGATCGGTGAAGTCGGCTCCGAGTCCGACCCCCGGGCCTACCGGTTCGACGGAGAGCTGAATATTGCCAATCGTGGCCTGGTCGAGTTCATCGAGATGCTGAAGGTGGACGAGCGTTTCCTCTATGTCCTGCTCACGCTTTCTCAGGAGCAGAACATCAAGACCGGGCGCTTCTCGATGATCTACGCCGACGAGGTGGTAGTTAGCCATACCAACGAGCACGAGTACAACGCGTTCGTCGGCAACAAGCGGAGCGAGGCGCTGCAAGACCGGATCATCCTGGTCAAGGTGCCGTACAACCTGCGCGTCTCCGATGAGGTGAAGATCTACGAGAAGCTGCTCAGGCAGAGCGCGATCCAAGATGTCCACATCGCTCCGGGCACGCTGGAGACCGCCGCGACCTTCGCCGTGCTCTCCCGCCTGGAGGAGAGCAAGAAGGCCGGTATGACCCTGATGAAGAAGCTCAAGCTCTACGATGGACAGTCCGTCGAGGGCTACACGCAGCAGGACGTGCGAGAGCTGCAAGAAGAGGCAGTGCGTGAGGGGATGGACGGCGTCTCGCCGCGCTACGTCATCAACCGGATCTCGGCGGCGATCGTGCGCGACGGCGTCACCTGCATCAACGCGATCGACGTGCTGCGCAGCCTGCGCGATGGGTTGGAGCAGCACACCAGCATCACCCGCGAGGAGCGGGAGCGGCTGTTGAACCTGATCGCCGAAGCACGGCGCGAGTACGACGAGATGGCCAAGCGCGAGGTCCAGCGGGCGTTCGTCTACTCGTTCGAAGAGTCGGCCCGCACGCTGCTCAACAACTACCTGGACAATGTCGAGGCGTACTGCAACAAGACCAAGGTGATCGATCCGATCACCGAGGAGGAGATGGAACCGGACGAGCGGCTGATGCGCTCGATCGAGGAGCAGATCGGTATCACCGAGAACACTAAGCGGCAGTTCCGCGAGGAGATCCTGATCAAGATCTCGTCGCTGGCCCGGCGGGGGCAGAAGTTCGACTACACCTCGCACGAGCGGCTGCGGGAAGCGATCGAGAAGAAGCTCTTCGCCGACCTGCGCGACGTCGTCAAGATCACCACCTCGACCAAGACCCCGGATGCCGATCAGCTCCGGCGGATCAACGAGGTGATCGACCGGCTCGTGCAGCAGCACGGTTACTGCCCGGTCTGCGCCAACGAGTTGCTCAAGTACGTCGGTGCGCTGCTCAACCGCTAGCGTGGGGCTGAGCGACGCTTGCGAGGGTGGTGCAGCCATGTTCTCGATCTCACTGACCCGTGACGATTGGTCGTTGCATCGTAAGGGCGCCATCGACCAGGCGCGCCACATGCAAAAAGTCAAGGAGGCGATCAAGCAGAACCTCGCTGATATCGTCAGCGAGCAGTCGATCATCACCAGCGACGGGAAGAAGCTGGTGCGCGTCCCGATCCGGACGCTCGAGGAGTATCGCTTCCGCTTCGATCCGAACAGCTACCCGCAGGTCGGCCAGGGCGAGGGCGGCTCCAAGGTCGGCGACGTGATCGGCCGGGTCGGCCCAGGCCAGGGGCCGGGCCAGGGGAAGCAGGCCGGCGATCAGCCGGGGATCGACTACTACGAAGCTGAGTTGACGGTCGAGGAGCTCGGCCAGTTGATCTTCGAAGACCTGGAGCTCCCGAACCTGGAGGAGAAGCGACTGCGCGAGCTGGAGTCTGAGGCAGTCCGCTTCACCGATATCCGCAAGCACGGCCCCTTCGCGAACCTGGACAAGAAGCGGACCATTCGGGAGAACATCAAACGCAACGCCAAGCGCGGTAACCCGCGCTTCGGCGAGCTGAAGAACGACGACCTCCGCTTCAAGACCTGGGAGCGGGACGTCAAACGCGAATCGAACGCCGTCGTGATCGCGATGATGGACGTGTCTGGCTCGATGGGCACGTTCGAGAAGTACATCAGCCGGGCGTTCTACTACTGGATGGTGCGCTTCCTGCGCACCCGCTACGATCATGTCGAGATCCGCTTCATCGCCCATCACACGGAGGCGAAAGAGGTCACGGAGGAGGAGTTCTTCACCCGCGGCGAGAGCGGTGGTACTCGTGCCAGTTCGGCCTACCAGCTCGCGCTCCAGATGATCGAGGAGCGCTTCGATCCGGAGTCGTGGAACATCTATCCCTTCCACTTCTCCGACGGCGATAACTGGCCTTCGGACAACGATCTCTGCCGCCGCTTGGCCGAGCAGTTGATCGAGCGGAGCAACCAGTTCGGCTACGGCGAGATCCGGCAGGGACGCTACACCTACCAGAGCACGCTGATGCACACGCTGGAGCGCATCAATAGCCCGAAGCTGGTCACCGTGACCATTAGTGACAAGGTCGATGTCTACCCGGCGCTTCGCCGGTTCTTCGGCCCTGAAGCCCGGGAGGTGGCGCGTGTCTAAGATGACACCAGCCCAACTGGCCCAGCTCGAAGCGCGAATCGCCGAGGTCTGGGAGGTCGGGAGTCGCCTCGGCCTGCGCCCCTTCCCGACCCACTTCGAGATCGTGCCGGCCACCGTGATGTACGAGATCGGCTCCTATGGGATGCCGGGCCGCTTCTCGCACTGGACTCACGGTAAGGCCTACCAGGTCCAGAAGACGCTCTACGACTACGGCCTGAGCAAGATCTACGAGCTGGTCATCAACACCAACCCGTGCCACGCCTTCCTGCTGGACACCAACACGGTGCTCCAGAACACGCTCGTGGTAGCTCATGTGCTGGGGCACAGCGACTTCTTCGCGAACAACGCCTACTTCGCCCGCACCTCCCGCCGGATGCTCGATACCGTCTCGCTCAACGCCGAGCGGATCGAGCGCTACGAGTTCGAGCACGGAGAGACCGAGGTCGAGCGGCTGCTCGACGCCGTCCTCTCGATCCAGGAGCACGTCGATCTCTACGCCTCCGACGAAGAGGACGAGCCAGCAGAGACACCGACGGCTCGGCAGCCGAAGCCGTACGACGATCTCTGGCGTTACGACCGCTCGGCAGAGCCGAGGAATCCCGACCCCTCCCCGCGGCGCAGCCGGCGCCGCCCAGCCGAGCCGGCCCGCGATCTGCTCGCCTTCATCCGGGACCACTCGCCGATCCTCGACGACTGGGAGCGAGATGTGGTCTCGATCGTGCGGGCTGAGATGCAGTACTTCATCCCGCAGATCCAGACCAAGGTGCTCAACGAGGGCTGGGCGTCATACTGGCACGCCCGGATCATGCGCGAGCTGGATCTCTCTGCCGATGAGCACCTCGAATTCGCTCGCCTGCACGCGGCGATCTTGCAGCCATCGCCACGCCGGCTCAACCCGTACTATCTGGGCTACCAGATGCTCCTCGATATCGAGCGGCGCCACGGCGAGCGGCACCTCTTCGAGGTGCGCGAGGTCGAGAACGATATCTCCCTGATCCGCAACTACCTGACCCGGGAACTGGTGGACGAGCTCGATCTCTACCTCTACGAGCGCCAGGGAGATGAGCTGGTGATCGTTGACAAGGACTGGGAGGCCGTGCGCGAGCGGCTCATCGGCGAGCTGGGCGGCAACCAGACGCCGGTGATTCTGGTCGAGGATGGCGACTACGAGGGCAACCTGGAGCTCTACCTGCGCCACTCCTGGGACGGGCGCAAGCTCGATCTCGACTGGGCCGAGAAGACGATGGAGCATATCTACCGGCTCTGGGGCCGGCGGGTCTGGCTCGAAACGAGAGCGGACGACGAGTCCCGCCTGGTCTTGAGCTACCATCCCCGCGAGGGACACAAGCAGCACCGGTGATCTTACAGGCGTTGCCCTGGCTGTAGCCACCAGGGCAGCGCCTCGCCTCAGCCGGCCGGCCCCCAGAGGAAGAGGGCCACGATCGTACCGGCACAGAGGTAGGCACCGTACGGGATGTAGTCCATACGGCCTTTCCGCCGCAACGCGACGAGCAGGAGACCGATGACAGCGGCCGCAGCCATTCCCAGGAAGAGCGCTGGCACGACCCCTCGCACCCCGGTCATTGTCCCGATCAGCCCGGCCAGCAAGATATCCCCGGCTCCGAGCGCCGCCCGCCGGTAGAGCACGATACCGAGCAGGAAGAAAAGGCCGAAAACCGTGGCTGCGCCCAGCCCGGCGACAGCCGCCGAGAAGAGCGTCGCCGGCGATTCCAGCGTCGCGAGCAGGAGCGCGAGCCCGATGCCCGGCACGATCGTGATGGTGAAGATCAGGTGGTGTTCCCAGTCGATCCGCAGGATCAGCAGGAGCAGCAGGCTGAACAGTGCTACGGCCAGCGCGTCCCGCGTCGTCCCGTAGCGCAGCAGCGCCAGCGCGCTCAGCAATGCCCCCGCGATCTGTGTCACCAGCGCCGCTCGGCGGTCGTCCCGCCCGCAGCGCGAGCAGGCGCCGGGTCGGATCAGCCAGGCAGTCCCCCGCACCGGCTCGCCCGCGCAGGAGGCACAGACCGGCGGGCCGAGAACCGTCTGCCCGGCCGGTAGCCGTGTCGCGATCGCATGGATGAGCCCTCCAGCGAGATACCCCGTGACCCCCGCAGCGACGACCGCCAGGGCGAAGAGCGCCGTACCAGCCGGCATCTGGCCGTCTCCATCCCACCACACGCTCTTGCAGCTCTATTCTCGCCGGAGGCTGGGCGGCGCGTATGACCCGAAAGTCACGGTCAATGCGCGGGCTTCTCGCGCGCCCGGCGGGCAGCCAGCGCTGCCTGCCACATCACCGCGAGCGGTGGCTCCTGGCCAGTCCAGAGCCGGAACGACTCCGCACCCTGATGCACCAGCATGCCGAGACCATCGATCGTCTCCAGGCCACGGCGCCGCGCCGCCTGGAGGAACGGCGTATCGTGGTAGGTGAGGTCGTAGACGAGCGCGGTCGCCGGGAGCGCCTCCAGCAGCGCGGCGTCGAGCGGGAGCGACACCCCGTCCCAGCCGACACTCGTGGCGTTGACGAGCAGGCCGGCGCGCGTCAGGTGAGATGCCAGCCGATGGTCGAGCGACGAGGCAACTGCCCCGAACGCTGCTGCCAGCTCTCGAGCCCGTTCAGGCGTCCGGTTCGCGACGACCACCTGCCGGCAGCCCGCCTCTCCCAGCGCTACCAGGATGCCGCGAGCGGCACCGCCAGCACCCAGCACGACGACCACCAGCTCGGCGAGCGGCACTCCGCGCTCGCGCAGCGGCGCCAGAAATCCCGGCACATCGGTGTTGTCGCCGTAGAGCGTGCCGCCGCGGTTGACGACGGTATTGACAGCGCCCGCCCGCTGGGCGCGCTCGGCCACGTGATCGACGCGGGCGAACGCAGCACGCTTGTGCGGCACGGTCACGTTCGCCCCGAGCACGCCCGGCGCTCGGAGCGCGCGAAAACGCTCATCGAGGGATTCCGGCGGAGTCGGCCAGAGCTCGTAGCGCGCCGGGATACCCAGCGCGTCGAAGGCGGCCTGCTGGAAGGCGGGCGAGAGGCTATGCTCGACCGGGTAGCCGATCAAGCCGACGGCGAGCGGCGGGCCGGCCATCGTGTCTATCCCCCATGCTGCTCGTTGATGTTGCGCAGGTGCTCCTCGTAGGTAACGGCGAAGACGTGGCCGCCGGAGCCGTCACCCTTGACGACGAAATAGAGATAGTCTGTGTCGGCCGGGTTGACAGCGGCCTCGATCGAGGCCAGGCTCGGATTGCAGATCGGCCCTGGGGGATAGCCGGTATTCTGGTACGTGTTGTACAAGCTCCGTTGCTCGATGTCTTGTGGGGTGATCTGTGGCCACCAGTTCCCGGCCTGGCCCACGACGTACTGCACAGTCGGATCCGCTTGCAGCGGCATGTTCTGGCTCAGGCGGTTGTAGAAGACCGAGGCGATGATCGGGCGCTCCTCAGGGATGACTGCCTCCCGCTCGACGATGGACGCGATGGTCAGAACCTGGTGGAGGGTCAAGCCCCGCTCGGCAGCTCGTGCCCGCAGCTCGGGCGTTACCCGGCGGCCAAAGGTATCGAGCATCGTGCGGACGATGTCCTCGGGCGTCGCGTCAGCCCGGAATTCATAGGTGTCGGGGAAGAGGTATCCTTCGAGACTGGCGCCGGGTGGGAGATCGCGCAGGAAATCGTACGTCGTCCGCCACGATTCCCCCTGCGCCGCATCGATGAACTCCTCTGGCGAGGAGATGAGACCGATCTCGACGAGATGTTCAGCATACTCCTCAAGACGCCAGCCTTCCTGGAAGCGCACTTGAACGACTTCGATCGGCTCGGAGGTCGTGAGCGTTTGAATGATCTGATTGACCGACATACCGGTATACAGCACGAAGCGGCCCGCCTGGATCTTGGTGTCGGCGTTGCTCAGCCGCATCCGCAACTTGAAGTACGTCGGGGAGCGGATGAGTCCCTCCTCTTGCAAGCGCGCGGCGATGCTGTCGACCGACTCGTCCGGCTCGACGACGAACGTCACCGGTTGCCCGACGTTGGCGTTGGACTCCTCCAGGTAGCGCGCGAGCGTGCGCTGGGTCGTCACGACGATCACGGCCGCCAGGACCAGGATGGCGGCGATCTTGAGAGACTGGACCATCAACTTGAGCAAACTGGTTCCCTCCGGGGCTCTCTGGCCAAGCAGAAGCGTGATCAGGCCGCCGAGAGTCTACCAGCCGCGCAGAAGCGCGGCAAGCCGCCGGTCATCGCGCTCGTCGGGCCGACCTCAGTCGGCAAGACGGCAACCGCCATTCGCCTGGCCCGCGATCTCGACGGCGAGGTGATTTCAGCCGATTCGCGCTACCTCTATCGCGGCATGGACATCGGAACCGACAAGCCGACCCCAGAGGAGCGGGCCGCGGTGCCCCATCACCTCATCGACATCCTCGACCCGCGCGACGACTACTCGCTTGCGCTCTACCAGCGAGACGCCTACCAGGCGATCGCCGCCGTGCACGCGCGCGGGCACGTGCCGATTCTGGCTGGCGGGACACCGCTCTACATCCGGGCAGTGCTGGAGGGCTGGCAGATCCCGCCCGCGCCACCAGACCCGGAACTCCGCGCGCGTCTCGAACACCGAGCGAGCGTGGAGGGGCCGGAAAGCCTGCACCGCGAGCTGGCCCAGGTGGATCCAGCGGCCGCGGCCCGGATTCCGCCGGAGAACGTCCGCCGGGTGATCCGTGCCCTCGAGATCTACGCGACGACTGGCCGGCCGATGACCGAACTCGAAGGACGCCGCCCACCACCCTGGCACGTGTTGATCCTCGGCCTCACGCTCCCGCGCGACGAGCTGTACCGGCGGATCGATGAGCGCGTCGAGCGCCAGATCGAGCGTGGACTGGTCGAGGAGGTGCGCCGGCTGCTCGAGGCCGGGGTGTCTCCCGACGCTCCAGCCCTCACCGCGCTCGGCTACCGCCAGATCGTGGCGTACCTCCGGGGCGAGTGCAGCCTGGAAGAAGCGATCGAGCGGATCAAGTACGATACCCACCGTTATGCCCGCCACCAGATGACCTGGCTGCGACGCCTGCCGAACGTGCACTGGTTCGATCCACAGGAACCCGGCTGGTACGAGCGCCTCCTGGCCTCGGCTCGAGCATTTCTGCTAGATGAAACCGATTGCCCGGGGGTCAACGTAGATTGTGACGAACGGCAAGAGCCCGCACGTGAGGAGGGGCGCTAGGGCGACGTTTGACGTCGCCCTAGCGCCGTCTTCTGGCCTGCTCAGGTATCGCGGTCATGCCCCGGTATCCGCGAGGCGCACCGCCTGCTGTTCGGTCGCGGCGGACAGCAGGGCAGACAGGACCTCCAGGTAGCGCAACTCGCTCGGAGGGTCGGTCTGCTCCAGGCGCGCGAGCGCCGCTTCCAGGTACCCCGCGGACGGATCGGGCCACCATGGCACAGCACGGGTCGAGCCGTCTCGCTTGGTAGCGTGGACTGCCTGCCGCGTCGGCTCGGCGCGGAGTACGGCATCGGAACCAGTCACCTCCACCAGGAGCCGCTCCGGCTCCGGCCAGCCCGCCGGCAGGCAGGCCGCGACCTCCAGGGTCACCAGCGTCTCGTCTGCCAGGTGCAGGATCGCGTGCCAGGTGTCGTCCTGCTCCCCGAAGAGCGCCGAGCGCCGGGCGTATACCCGAACGACCGGGCTCTCCAGCACCTCCAGCACGTAGTGGAGGAGATCGGCGAGGCGAGCATCGAGGTCTGCCGCCGCATCCCTCGGAAGGTGATGGAGGGCGAACAGCCCATAGGGGCGACCGATCTCACCCC
Source organism: Thermalbibacter longus (assembly GCF_023806485.1). Taxonomy (GTDB): domain Bacteria; phylum Chloroflexota; class Chloroflexia; order Thermomicrobiales; family Thermomicrobiaceae; genus Thermalbibacter; species Thermalbibacter longus. The sequence continues at coordinate 78,277 of NZ_JAMSLR010000012.1, read as the reverse complement.
GGCGTACCCGCTGGGCCACCTCGCGGAGCGGAGCATAGCCGACCAGCGGGCTCACCTGTACGATCGATCCGCTGGCCAGGGCCCGGCGTGCCTCATCGTCCAGAGCCAGGAGCGGCGGCATCGCTATCCGACGCCCAGCCGCCAGGGCGAGCGCGACGACGGCAGCGCGCTCGCTGGAACTCGACCCCGCGCAGATAAGGCGGTCGGCGTCCGGCAACGGCGCGCCGGGATCGACACGACCCGCGAGCCGGATGCCGGGGCGGTAGCGCGCGGCGTGGGCCAGGCTGTCGAGCGCGTCTCCGCGTCCGATAAGGCCGACAGTGAGCTCACGCACCTTGGAGCCCCTTCCCTTCGGCTTCGACCGCGGCGAGCGTCACCGGCTGGCCGAGCTGGCTGGAGCGCACTGCGGCGATCGACAGCGCGAGCGCCTGGCGAGCGTCCCAGGGATCGAGCGGCGGCTCGCTGTCCTCGCGCACACAACGGGCAAACGCGGCGATCTCCTGGAGGTAGGCATCATCGACGTGCAGCAGGTGGCTGAAGTTGAGCGGGTAGGCCATCCCGTCCGCCCGCCAGATCTCCATGGGAGACATCGGCGGGTCGGTGGCCCTGATCATGCCATCGGTGCCGACCACCTCGAGCATGTGGTAGTAGGGGTAGCCGGCCGGGAGCTGGTTGACGATCTCAGCCGCCGCGATTGCGCCGCTGGCGAAGGTGACGACGTACGTGAGGAAGTCGGGAACCTCGCCGCCGGGCTCGGTGACCCGCGCCGCTGCGTAGATCGAGAGCGCCTCACTGCCGGTGAACCAGCGCGCGAGATCCGTCTCGTGTACCGCGTTGGTGAGGGCAGCCCCCTGCGAGTAGGCAGCCGAGGCCAGCCAGGGGCGGCCACCCTCCGGTGCCCAGTGGCTAACCTGCAGCTCGAGCCCACCGTACATCGCTCTCGGCCGCCGCTCGTTCTCGCGCACCAGGCGAACCGCACCGACGGCACCTTCGCGGATCAGCCGAGCCACTTCCTGGTAGCGCCGGGTGAAGCGCCGGCTGTGGCCGATCATCAACTTGACGCCATTGCGCCGGGCGGCGGCGATCATGGCGTCGGCCTCCTGAAGGGTCGAGGCCATCGGCTTCTCGCACAGGACATGCTTGCCGGCTTCCGCCGCGGCGACGGCCTGCTCGCAGTGCAGGAACTCGGGCGTGCAGATATCCACCAGGTCGATATCGGGCCGGGCGATGAGCTCCCGGTAGTCGACGTACCAGGCCTCGGCGCCGAAGCGCCGGGCGGCATCGGCCGCCACCTCCGCCCGCACGTCGGCGATCGCTACCAGTTCCAGCTCATCGGCCAGCCGCCGGATAGCCGGCAGGTGCGCGCTCTGGGCGATCGTGCCGGCACCGATCACCCCGATCCGCAGTCGTCGCATCGCGCGCCTCCTCTATCCCTACGGCATCATAGCGCAGGAGCGCCGCTGTGGGACGCGGAGCGAGGCGGGCGCTAGTCATAGGCCAGCAGCCTGGTGTATGACACAGCCATGAGCGAGACGGAGCGGATCGACCCTCTCGACGAGCTTCAACCAGAGCGGATCGCAGAGATCCGGGAGCGGCTGCTGGCCTGGTACCGGGCCGGGCACCGCGACCTGCCCTGGCGGCAGACTCGCGATCCGTACCATATCCTCGTCTCCGAGATCATGCTCCAGCAGACACAGGCTGAGCGCGTCATCCCCAAATATCGGGAGTTCCTGAACCGCTTCCCGACCATCCAGAGCCTGGCGGCAGCGTCGACCGCCGAGGTGATCAAAGTGTGGGCCGGACTGGGCTACAACCGGCGGGCAGTGTACCTGCAGCGCACGGCGCAAGCTGTCGTGGAGCGCCATGGCGGGCAGATGCCGCGCGATCGGGCCAAGCTGGAACGGCTGCCGGGAATCGGGCGCTACACGGCTGGCGCGGTGCTGTGCTTTGCCTTCGGCGAGGATGTCGGTTTCTGGGACACCAACATCGCCCGGGTGCTGCACCGGGTGTTCGTCGGGCCGGAGCTGCCGGCTCGCCGGCTGAGCGCTCGCCAGCTCGATGCGCTGGCCGAACGTCTGGTGCCACCCGGACAGGGATACGACTGGAACCAGGCCCTGATCGAGCTCGGCGCCGTGCAGTGCACGGCGCGCCGGCCGGCCTGCCTGACCTGTCCCCTCCAGGCCTGCTGCCGATCCTTCCCCGAGATCCAGACGCTGCTAAGCGCCCTTCCTCGTGGCACCCGGCTCAAGCGGGAGACACCTTTCGCCGGCTCGACCCGGTACTATCGCGGTCGCCTGATCGAATACCTGCGGCAGGCCCCCGACGGCACCGAGCTCGACCTCTTGACCCTCGGGCACCGGCTTCGACCGGACTTTTCCTCCGAGCACCTTCCCTGGCTCCAACAGCTCGTCGAGGGCCTGATGCGCGACGGGCTCGTGTTGGCCGAAGAGCGCACCGGGTACGACGCGACCGATCCCCGGCGGCTGCACGTCCGTCTCCCCTGAAGCGTCAGCAGGGGCTTCGCGCGCGGAAAGACGGCTATGGTCGTTCCAGCAGATGCGCGAGTGCGTCCTCAGGGGTAGGCAAGGGGAGCGATCTGCTGTAGAGTTGTGCGACACCTTTTCGGCATCGTGCGCGCGGTGCAGTTGCGCCTCGCTCTACGAGCGTGAAGAATCACTTGCGCGTCCGGCACGTTCTCTCTATGGTAGAGAGTCGAGCGGGCTGACCGGAGCAGGTCAGGGGCGGGATGGTTGGCTATCGGCTAGGGCCAGAAGGAGGAGGGCATGGCGGACCGTGACGTGATTGACGCGCTCATCGCGACCTGCCGGGAACTGAACCAGCGGTTCCGGCCGAAGCTACTGGCGCTCAACAGCGGGCAGGATCCCAAAGCGAACCCCGATTCGGTCGTTGGGATTCTGTATCGCCTGCGCAACCGGGAGCTCAACGCCTCGCAGGCAGTCAAAGAGATGTTGCTCAGCGGCGAGACGAGTATCACCGACGACGAGGCGGAACCGATGGTGACGCTGCAACAGACCGCGCTCGGCCTCACGCCCGCGGTGTTGCTCAGCCAGTTCGGCACAGCCCGCGAAGCAACGCTCGCAATGGTCCGCGACCTGCCCGACGAGGTCTGGCAGCAAGCCTTCAATACGCCGCGGGGTCACATGACGCTCCGCGAGTACCTGCAATCGCTGGTCGAACGCGATCGAACCACGATCGAGCAACTCGAGCAGCACCTGGCTCAGGCGAGCCCCAGCCAGTAGCAACCGCGCCGGATCGCCTGCTCCAGGCTGCCGCCGCTCCGCCGGCCACAGGCCGGGAGAGTCCCGTCCCCGACGCACTCCATGCCGCGACCCGCGCCGGCAGTGACGAGAGAAGGTTGGCACTGGCAATCGAGTAGACTTGCGCTCGTCAGCAGTTTTGTCATTCTCCGGCGCGGCGGCCTGCGCGCGCCATGCGGGTTTCGGTGGCAACGCGATGCCAGAGAACGAGCGAGTCCCGGCTAGGGCGCCAGGGCGGCACCGGGCGGCAGTCGAGGATAGGCGCACTCGCGAGCTGCGCATTCTCTACGCGATCTCCGAGGCTCTGAACAGCGCCCCGGACGTCCGGCACGCGCTCGAACGGACACTGGCGCAAGTCGCCGATCTGTTCGGTCTGCACACCGGCTGGATCTGGCTACTCGACCCGGAGACCGGCCAGTTCTACAACGCTGTTGCCCACAATCTCCCACCGTATCTTCAGGAGCCGGTCCACATGAGCGGCAAGAGTTGCTCATGTATCGGCGACTTCCGCGACGGCACGCTCGCGCCCAGAAACATCTCGTTGATCGAGTGCAGCCGGTTGCAGCCGGCTATCGAAGCCGGAGCCATCGAGGCGACCGGTGGGCTACGCTACCATGCCAGCATCCCGCTCTATTTCCGGGACAAGCCACTCGGGATCATGAACATCGCCGCGCCGTCGTGGCGCAAGCTGTCCCGGAGCGAGTTGCGCCTCCTCTCGACGATCGCCAACCAGATCGGGATCGCGGTCGAGCGCGCGCGGCTCGCCGAGGAGAGCGCCCGGTTGGCCCGTGCCGAGGAGCGTGCGAGAATCGCCCGCGAGATCCACGACACGCTCGCGCAGGGATTGACCGCGATCGGGCTACACATCGAGAGCGCGCTGAATCACCTGGAGAGCGAGCCGGAACGCGCCCGCGAGCGGTTGCAGCGAGCGCTCGCGATGACCAGGCGGAGCCTGGAGGAAGCCCGGCAATCGGTCATCAATCTGCGCACCGGCCTGCCGCTCGGCAAGCCACTGGCCGAAGCGCTGCGGACGCTGGCTCGCACCTTTACCGCCGAGACCGGCGTGCGCGTCGCAGTCCAGGTCAGCGATGGCCAGCCGCTGCCGGTGAGCGTGGAAGCCGAGCTGTACCGGATTGCCCAGGAGGCGCTCACCAATGTCCGGCGGCATGCCCAGGCGAGCGAGGTGCGCATCGTGCTGCGCACCGGAACCAGACAGCAGGCCGTGCTTTCGATTCGTGACAATGGCCACGGCTTCGATCCCGCCACCATCCCAGCCGGCTGTCACGGGCTCCTGGGCATGCGCGAGCGTGCGCGGCTGCTCGGCGGCCGGCTGCACGTCGCCAGCCGGCTAGGGAGGGGGACGACCATCACCGCCATCGTGCCGCTGCGCCCGGAGGGCGAGACGTGATCCGCGTGCTCGTGGTCGATGACCACCCGGTCGTGCGGGAGGGGCTGATCAGCGTGCTGGAGGATCAGCCGGGTCTCCAGGTCGTCGGAGCGGCCGGGTCGGCTGAGGAGGCGCTCTCGCTCGTCCGGCGCCTCCGTCCGGACGTCGTGCTGCTCGACCTGGAGCTGCCAGGGATGGGCGGGATCGCAGCCATTCCCTATCTGCGGGCCGGCTCCACGCCGCCGCGCGTGCTCGTCTTCACGGCATACGACACGGACGACCGCGTGCGCGGCGCGCTCGAGGCCGGAGCCGCTGGCTACCTGCTCAAAGGCGTGAGCGGGGAGGTGATCGCCCGGAGCGTACGGTCGGTCTACGAGGGCAAGACCGCGCTGGAGCCACGCTTCGCCGCCAGCGCGCTGCCGCAGACTCGCAGCCCGGCGCGCCAGCGTGGCCCGTTGACCCCACGCGAGCGCGAGGTGCTCGAACTGGTGGCGCAGGGGCTCGCCAACAAGGAGATCGCCTCGCGGTTAGGGATCTCCGAGCGGACAGTAAAGTTCCACATCGCCTCGATCATGGATAAGCTGGGGGCCGAAAACCGCGCGCAGGCGACAGCGCTCGCACTGCAGCGCGGCCTGCTGCGCTAAGCTGGCAGCGGGCACGCCGGCACGGATAGACTTCGGCGCGCGAGCAAGGTGGGAAGCAAAGGCGATGCTCTTTCCCGCTCTCCATACCACCGCAAATGTCGAGTCCTGGCCACGAGCCTGGCACCTCGACCCCGTTCTCGTCCCGCTGCTGACCGCTGCCGGGGTCGGCTACCTCATCGCGCTCCGAGCCGCCCGGCACTCCGGCGGGCGCCCACCGCCGGCCTGGCGCGCCGTCGCGTACTTCGCCGGGCTCGCAGCGCTCGCCGTCGCGCTGCTGGGCCCGCCAGACCACTTCAACGGCGTGCTGTTCTGGGTCCATATGGTGCAACACCTGCTGCTGATGCTGGTCGCTGCTCCGCTGCTGGTGCTGGGCCGCCCGATCTGGCTGATGCTGTGGGCGCTGCCTCCTCGTACGAGGCGAGGCATCCTGCGCGCCACGCTCGGCTCCCGGCCAGTGCGCTCCTCGCTCAGCCTGCTCACGCACCCGCTGACAGTCTTGTTCCTCTATAACGGCAGCTTCATCGCCTGGCACCTGCCGTCGCTCTACCAGGCCGCGGTGGTGAACGAGCTGGTGCACGAACTCGAGCACGCGTCCTTCTTCGGTACAGCGCTCCTCTTCTGGCAAGTCCTGCTCGATCCCCGTCCCTGGCGCCCGCGCCTGTCCACCGAGGCAGCCGTGCTCCTGCTGTTCGTCACCTGGATGGCCTCGGATCTGCTCTGCGCCACGGTGACGCTCTCGAGCGAGCTGCTCTATCCGATCTACGCCCAAACACCCAAGCCGGGAAGAATCAGCCCACTCGGTGACCAGCGCATCGGGGGTGCCCTCATGTGGGTGACGGGGGGCGTCCTCTACGTCGTCCTGCTGGTGAGCTGGGTCGCTCGGGCAGCATCCAGGACTCAGCACCAGGCTCGCGGGCTGACGGGTCGCCTGCGCACGTAAGACATCTCCCAAGCGGTCTTCCGCAGCGCGCACGCGCGTCGCGGCACGTGGAGCTGACGGATAATCCTACCCGTTCGGGTAGTGACATTCTTTCTCGTTCATGGTATCGGTGTGCATAGAACCGTGAGGGCAACCAGCGTATTTCGGCACGAGCGTTGGAGGGGAGCGATGGTGGAATCGCCCGACGAGCGCTCCGGAGGGAAGCAGGGGATACCCTGGCAGCAGGTGCTGCTCGACGACATCTTTCTCCTGATCATGGCCGGGCTCGTGGTGCCCACGCTCTTCTACATCCTGTGGGGCCTGATCAGCTTGGGGAACGTACCGCTGTTCGGCCGCTAGCCGGGGCTTCCGGCAGAGAGGGGGAGTGTCGATGGCCGTCCGGTTCAGCAGCCTGGCCAAGCCGCAAGGGACGTGGTGGCATCCGCTCGGGCGCGACGAGCGCCTCTGGGGCGCGCTCGCCGTCATCTGGGGGCTGGCGATGTTCGCGATGATCGTCTTCATCTGGCCAGCGATCGGGCGCGAGCAGAACCAGATCCAGAGCTACCGCATCGCCCCAGCGACCTTCGGCGCTCTGACCGATCAGTTCATCGAAACGTACCAGGTCGGCGAGATCGACGGCGTGCCGGTAGTCGCCCCACCGCCTGGAAGCGACGTCTATCTCGAGGCGCGAGCGTTCGCCTGGCGGCCGGTGATCCAGCTCAAGCGCGGCGAGACCTACCGCTTCCTCATCTCCTCACGGGACGTGCAGCATGGATTCTCCCTGGTGATGGCACCGCACAGCATCAACTTCCAGGTCTTGCCTGACTACGTGACGGTGATCCAGCTCACTCCGGAGGAAGCCGGCGAATATCCGATCGTCTGCAACGAGTACTGTGGCCTGGGTCATCACCTGATGCTCGGGCGAATCATCGTGACCGAGTAGGCGAGGCAGGGGAGCGAGGTGACACCATGCAAGCCGTAGCCGCATTACAGCGACGCTGCCAGGTGACCGGGCTTCTGGTCGATCGCTCGGCCGAGCGGTTGATCATGGCCAACGCGGTCACGGCCGTGGTCTACCTCGCGATCGGCGGCCTCTTGGCCCTGCTGATCGCGCTGACCCGCTGGCAGGCGATCCATCTCCTGCCGTACGAGAGCTTCTACGCCTTTGTCTCGACCCACGGCATGGTGATGCTGATCTTCTGGATCATCTTCTTCGAGGTGGCCGGCCTGATCTTCGGCAGCACCGTGCTGCTGAGCGCCCGCATGGTGGTGCCGACACTCGGCTGGATCGCGTACGGGATGATGTTGATCGGCTCTGTGGTCGCCACCTATCTGATGGTCACGGGCCAGGCGATCGTGATGTTCACGTCCTATCCCCCGCTCAAGGCACCGCCGCTCTACTACGCCGCCGTGTTGGTGTTCGCCGTCGGTGCGATTCTGGCCGTCGTGCACTTCATCATCAATCTCGTCGGAGCGCGGCTCCGCGGTGACGTCGGCTCGCTCCCGCTGTTCACCTTCGCCCTGCTCGGCGCGGCGATCATCGCGCTGTGGAGCCTGCTCGCCGGCGCTGCTGCGCTGCTGCCGGTCTTCCTCTGGACGGTCGGGCTCGTCCCATCGGTCGATCCCGGCGTCTACCGGCTGCTCTACTGGGGTCTGGGCCACGGCGCGCAGCAGATCAACCTGGCCGCGATGGTCGCTGTCTGGTACGGGCTCGCGAGCTTAACCACCGGAGCGAAGGTGGTGAACGAGGGGTTCAGCCGCATCGCGATCGTGCTCTACGTGCTGTTCATCAACATGGGAGCGATGCACCACCTGCAGGTCGACCCAGGGATCGGAACCTGGGTACGCAATGTCAACGTGAGCTACTTCATGTACGGCGCGGTGATCGGAAGCTTGATCCACGCCTTCAGTATCCCGGCCTCGGTCGAGCTGGCGATGCGGGAGAAGGGCTTCCGACAGGGGCTGTTCACCTGGCTGCGCCGTGCGCCGTGGGGCGAACCAGGTTTCGCCGCCCTGGTCACGAGCCTGTTCCTGTTCGGCGTGATGGGCGGCGTCAGCGGTGTCATCATCGGTGGCCCGTTCGTCAACATGATCTCGCACAACACGCTACTCGTCCCGGCACACTTCCATATGACGGTGGTCGCCGGCACGACAGCCGCCTTCATGGGCATCTCCTACTACCTCGTGCCGCTGATCTTCCAACGGCAGCTCGTGCTGCGGAGCTGGGCCAGGCTGCAGCCATACGTGTACGCCCTCGGGATGACGATCTTCGGTCTGGGGATGGGACTGGCCGGCCACTGGGGTGTCCCGCGGCGGCACTGGGACATCACCTTCTCGACCGCGCGGGCGCTTCGTACCGATATCTTCGAGCAGCCGGAGATCGCGGTCTTCCTTGCCGGGCTGGGCATCGGGGCTATCATCGCGGTCATCGGCGGCGCGATGTTCGTCGCCGTGATCGTCGGCACCGTCCTGCTGGGCCGGCGGACGGCCACACCCGCGCTCGGGAAGATCGCGCCGGAGGCCTTCCTGCCGGTACCGATCGCGGCCGGTGGCTCGGACGGCGAGGTAAGCGCGGCGGAACCCTCACACGAAGGGTTCGAGGTACCGGGAGCGCTGGTGCTGGCACTCGCCTTCCTGGCGCTGTTCGCGTTGCTGTATGCCATCTCCTGGTACGAGCTGAGTTCGGTACCCTGGGGAATTCACTGATCGATGCGCCCGCCATCAGGGAAAACCTGACGACCGGAGACGAGAGAGAACGTATGATTGGGCGACAGTGAAGAGCCGCCGTCGCCGCTGAGAACCACAGCCCACCGACTAGGCGCGGAGGCTCCGAGCAAGGAGGGTCGAGTACAGTGGACTCCGGATCCCTACTGCGACGATTCCGCCGTTTGGCAATCGCGACCGCGATCGCTGGCTACCTGTTGATCGTCTTCGGCGGCACGGTCCGCGTGCTCGGCGCCGGCATGGGCTGCGGGCCGGACTGGCCGCTCTGCAACGGGCAGGTCATCCCAGACCTCGACCTTCTGGCCTGGATCGAGTTCATCCACCGGCTGCTCGCCCTCTCGGTCATCGTGCTGACCGGCCTGCTCGCCATCACCGGGTGGCGACTCCGGCGCCTGAACCCCTGGTACGGGTGGTTGCCGCTGCTGGCAGCCGGGCTGGTTCTAGTACAGGCCGGGCTCGGGGCAGTGACGGTCTTCACCCACCTGGAAGCGCTCGTCGTGACCATTCACCTCGGCGTTGCGCTCACCTACCTGGCAACCGCGCTCGTCCTGGGGTTGCTTGCGATCGTGGCTCCGCAGCGGGCCCCGCGGACGAAGGTGAGAGCGCGCCTCAGCGGCTGGGGCGTTGCCTCGGCGCTGAGCGTCTTCGTGCTGATGCTCACCGGCGCCTACACGGCGAAGAGCGGGGCTGGCTTCGCCTGCCAGGAGTGGCCGCTCTGCGGTGATGCCTTCGTCCCGACCGGCTGGACTGCTATCGACGTGCACCTCACGCACCGGCTGGTGGCGCTGGTAGCGACCGGCCTCGTGGTGGCATCAGCGATCCAGGCCCGGCGGCGCTGGTCGGACGCGCCGCTGATCGCCGGGCTGGCCGTGGCCGCGGCAGTGCTGATGGGCGCCCAGATCTTCGTCGGCGCGGCCAACATCTGGTTCCAGCTCGCCCCGGCCGTGAGCGTGGCCCACCTTGCGGTTGCCACCCTTATCTGGGCTACCCTGGTTCTGGTCATCGCGCTGGACCGGCTGCAGCCTGCCCAGGTGATCGCGGGTACTGGGCGGCAGATCGGCGCACCGCGCCCCCTGGTCCAGGCAGCCCGCGACTATCTGGTGCTGACCAAGCCGGGAGTGATGACACTTCTGCTCCTGACCACGATCTGCGCCATGATGGTCGCCGCTGCGGGCATCCCGCCGCTCGGGACGTTCATCTGGACCGTGATCGGCGGCGCGCTGGCCGCTGGTGGAGCCTCGGCCATCAACCACTGGTGGGATCGCGACATCGACGCGCTGATGAGCCGCACGCGCAGCCGGCCACTGCCACAAGGTCGCGTATTGCCCGAGTACGCGGCGATCTTCGGGGTGACGCTCAGCGTGCTGTCGGTCTACGTCCTGACCGCGTTCGTCAACCCGCTGGCCGCGCTGCTGTCGCTCAGTGGTAACCTGTTCTACGTGTTCGTCTACACCATCTGGCTGAAGCGGACCACCCCGCAGAACATCGTCATCGGCGGGGCAGCCGGCGCGGTGCCGCCGCTCGTCGGCTGGGCAGCGGTCACTGGCCAGGTCTCGCTCCCGGCACTGCTGATGTTCCTGCTCGTCTTCGCCTGGACACCGCCGCACTTCTGGGCACTGGCCCTCTTCAAGAAGACCGACTACTCGGTGGCCGGGGTGCCGATGCTGCCGGCGGTAGCCGGCGAGGAGGAGACGCGCCGGCAGATCTTCATCTATACCGTGCTGATGGTCCTGGCTAGCCTCGCCTTCTACCCGCTGGGAACCGCTGGGCTCTTCTACCTGGTGGCGGCACTGCTGCTAGGGGCGCGCTTCCTCTGGCTGGCTGGCCGGCTGCTGCGGGAGCGATCGGATCAGCTCGCCCGCCGCCTGTTCTTCTACTCCATGCAGTACCTGGGGTTGCTCTTCCTGGCCCTGGTCGTGGACGCGGCCCTGTTCTGATGAGCCAGGGGCGTGGGGAGAGAGGTACCCCATGCGGTACGCGGAACGCCCGCTGCTGGTCTACTGGGAACTCACGCGCGCCTGCGAGCTGGCCTGCCGGCACTGCCGCGCCGAGGCCGTCTCCCGGCGCCATCCGCGCGAGCTCTCCACGGCAGCCGGTTACGCTCTGCTGGAACAGCTCGCCGGGTTCGGCCCACCGCTCCCGCACCTCGTCCTGACTGGAGGCGACCCGCTCAAACGCCCCGATCTCTTCGATCTGATCTCTCGGGCTCGCTCCCTGGGCTTCAGCGTCGCGATCACGCCCAGCGGAACCTACGCGCTCACCCAGCGCGTCGTCGCCAGGCTCAAGGACGCCGGGGTTTCGATCCTGGCACTCAGCCTGGATGGCTCGACGGCAGCCCGCCATGACGCCCTGCGCGGAGTCCCAGGAAGCTTCGACTGGACAGTGCAGGCCGCGCGCTGGGCACGCTCGCTCGGGTTGCCGTTGCAGATCAACAGCCTGGTCTGCGCCGAGACACGAGACGACCTGCCTGCTCTGCTCGATCTGGTCGGGGAGCTGGGCGCCCAGCGGTGGAGCCTCTTCTTCCTCGTACCGATCGGCCGGGGCCGGCTCCTCCGCGAGGTCGAGCCGGACGAGGCTGAACGAATCATGGCCTGGCTCTACCAGGTCACTCCCACCGTCCCGTTCGCGATCAAGACGACCGAGGCACCGTTCTACCGGCGAGTCGTCGCCCAGCGGCGGGCACACGAGCGCCGCAGCGGGGGCACCCCGCCGGATCTGGCCTCCGTCCGCCAGGGTCACGGTGTGCGCGACGGCAACGGTATCCTGTTCATCTCGCACGTGGGGGATATCTATCCCGCCGGGTTTCTGCCGCTCAAGCTCGGCAACGTGACGACGTCAGACCCGGTCGAGGTCTATCGACGGCACCCGCTCCTCGTCTCCCTGCGCGATCCCGACCGCTTCAAAGGGAAGTGTGGCCGCTGCGAGTTCCGCTTCGTCTGCGGCGGATCGCGAGCACGTGCCTGGTCGGCCACCGGCGACCCGCTGGAGAGCGACCCCCTCTGTCCCTACCAGCCCTCGTTGCCGGCATCGACTGTCCAGCCTCCAGTTCCCGGAGACGCTACTCTCCCGGCGTGATATCCGGCGAGCGGGAGGTGGAGGTGTGATGGGGGTCACTGGTTGACGGAGCCTCCGCCTCCGCCGGAGGGCGGCCTGGTGGGACTGCCGGGGCCGCCCCGCCCGCTGCCGGCGGGGGCTTGATCGGCCGGGCGGGCGATACACTCCCAGTAGACAGCGACCCTTTTACAGCGACAGTTGCGGTGCCGTGGCGGGTGGGGGCCGTGGCCCTTGAGGAACCACTGGCCATCGAGCGCGGCGCACTCCGGGCAGGTGGTGGGCCCGTGGTGGGTGATCCACTCCTCCCAGATGAGGACGGTGCCGTCGCAGGGGCGGGCGACCTCAGAGGCGGTCATGGGTTGTGCCTCCTTTCTGTGGGCAGGTGGGCAGGCACAGGGGCCTGCCCCTACCGGGCAACCGCAGGGGGTTGCCCCTACCGGTGGTCATGGTCGATTCTGCCTTTCGCGGTGCGCGGTCGCCAGTCGACCTGATCGAGGACGGCGCAGAGGGCGGCGGAGACCAAGAGATCGTCGTGGGTGCGGGGGTCGGGGACGGCCCAGGACATGAGTTTCCCGGGGCCGGGGCGGACTTCGTAGGTGCAGGCCTCCACCTGCTGCCAGAAGAGGCGGGCCAGGTGGGCGGCTTCGGGGTCGACGCCCTCGCCGTTCGTTCTGTGATCCTGGTAGCGGCCGGAATCGACGATGCCGAGGAAGTTCCAGCCGAGCTGCGACTTGGAGGCGAGCGAGAAGGTGAAGGGGAGGACGACGTGCTCCCCCAGGGTGGCCTGGAGGAAGGAGGCGAGGCCGGCGCCGACGCCGGTGGCATCGACGACGAGGGCCTGGGCTCTCCACGTCCTGGCGATGGTGGCGACCTGCTGGTGGAGGAGGGTGTGCGTGGTACGCGTCCAGAGGTAGCGGCGGACGACCTGGTAGGTGGGGCGCTCTCCCTGCGTCCGTACGCGGAAGACGGTGAGGGCGGTGGAGTCGCGGCGGCCGAGGGGGTCGGCCTGGGCGTCGGACTCCTCTTCGCCGGCGACATCGAGGGTGAGGGCGTAGGTCTCGCCGGGGAGGGGGGCGGTGAGGGGCGGGTGCTGGCCGCGCATGAGGAGCTGGCGGGCGGCGGGGAAGAGGCGGCCGGCGCCGGCGAGCTCCTCCAGTTCGTACTCGGTGCGGATGAAGGGGTGATCGGGGCCGAGCTGGGCGATTTGGCGCTGGACGTGCTCCGCGTAGGCGGGGAGGTGCCCCGCCACCTGCTGCCAGGGGACGAGGAAGAGGCGAGGCTGGGCATCGGAGGCCTCCAGCTCGCGGAGGTAGCGCATCTGGCGGGCGAGGAGGGTATCGGACGACCAGGTGGTGCCCATAAAGAGGGTGGGGGCGGCGGTGGAGGCGGTCATGGGGGCGAAGACGGCATCCCAGCGGTCGGGCTCGATATCCTGGGCCTCGTTGGCGACCAGCAGCAGGGACGCGGTTTGGCCGCGGGCGTTGGCGGTGGGGGAGGCGGAGGTGAAGCGGACGGCGGCGCGGCCGATCCGCACCTGGGTCTCGGAGACATGGAGCGGGAGGCCGAGGGCGCGGAGGCGCTCCGAGCGGAGGACATCGAGCAGCCGGTCACGGGCGATCTGGGCCTGGGGTCTGAGCGTTGGCAACGCGACCACGGCGGTACCGCCGGCCTTGTGGAAGGTGACGAGGAGGTAGGCGAGGAGCTGGGCGAGCATCTCGTCCTTGCCGCTTTGTCTGGCGAAGACGGCGGCGAACTCGGCGGGAACCCCAGTGTTCCCGCGGCGGCGGTGGATGACGGCGCGGGCGATGGCGTTGGCGGGTGTGGCCTGGTAGGGGCGGAGGGCGCGGCCTGGGAGGAAGGCGCGGGAGAAGTGGGCCGGGCTCTGGAGGGCGAGGCGGAGGGCGGCGTGCAGCGGCGAGCCCGCGCGGGTACCCGCGTCTTTCCCGCGTTGAGCGCTCCCGTGAGCTGCCTGGCCTGCTTTCGACCCCGTCGAACTGTCTCGTCGCTCCGGCACCACGCCTCCCTCGCTGGTGGACATCGCCTGCCCCGGCCCGGCTCAGGGCTCCACCGCGCTCGCTCGCCGAGCCGGGGCGCTGGTTTGGCGAACAGGGGCCTCCAGTGCGCGATGAAAGCGGCGACCGAGACCGTCCCGCTCAGCGAGCTGAAGCTCGCACTGCATCGGAGAGGACGAGCGGGACGAAAGCGGACAGCGTCATGCTGTCCGCACCGGGGCTCGCTAGCGCATCGAAGCGGAGCCTTGCGATGGCAGGCGACTGGCCATAGAGCCGTCCACCATGATGGTCATAAGCGGCCTCAGAGCGAGGGGCGAGGGCTGTCCCTTCAGGGCTGCTGCCCGTGCTGGGCGAGCCGCACCCGGTACCGGGCCGGGTCTTCGCCGAACTGCTCGAGCAGCCACCGCGTTTGCTTCAGGAGCAGCTCAGCGCTCGCATGCGTCTCGATCCACAGCCTGTCGTCTACACGCTCGGAGGCACGGAATCGTTGTCCACTCGGGTGCACCGGCTCGGTGTGCACCAGGTACCGCCTCTGCGCGCCCAGCAAGCGCACTGGGCACCGATGCGGGCTCAGCGTGCCGGCCCCCGCGCCACCTCGACCAGGAGATCCTTCCAAACGCGGAGCGGCACCTCCGTGCCGTCCGGCAGGACGAGCGCCGCCGGTGGCCGAGTACTGGGCACCGGACGGAACTCGCTCAGCGGGATCTCAGGCATAGGCGGCGGTGGCGGAGGAGGTGGTGGCGGGACCGGTCCGCCGGCCAGCAGCGGGCGCCAGAGCGCCCTCAGGATCGCGACGGCCGCTTCCGCCGGCGTGCCCTTGCCGAGGTCGACGGTATGAACTGGCTGCTTCAGGTCGTAGGGCCGGTAGATCTGCCAGAGCAGCCCGTTGGTAATAGCGACGTATTCGATCTGGATGCCCTGCTGGATCAGCCGCCAGGCGTAGCCGACCACCGCGGCTTGGGCGATCGGCGGCAGCTTCGGGCCGAGCGTCTTCGCCTCGATGAGCACGGCGGGCTTGCCGTCGGCGCCGAAGAGGCAGTAGTCGGCCTTGCCCTGCCCGGCGGCGTACTCCGGCCGGACCACGGACGGGTCGTCGAGCGGCCAGCCGAGCGCTCGCAGGATCGGGTCGATCAGCGCGTAGCGCGCCAGTGCCTCGCTGGTCTCCAGCTCCTGCGGGTACCGCGCGGCGCGATCACGCACCCGCTCGATCGCCCGCAAGAGCTCCTCAGCCGCCATCGCCTCCTCCTCGCTTGCCCGGGCCGGCACGCGCCGAAGCCCACCGCGCCGGGGCACGCTCCCGCTCGCGGCGCTCACCGCTATTCTAACGCGCAATCGCTTGCGGTCTATCGAACGGCAGAGCGGCCGGCTAGTGGCTGATCTCCTCAACTCGTCAGAATGCCTGCTCTTGGAACCGCGGGCCTGGCCGTGCTACCGGGTCGCCGGCAGGCGGAGCGGCGGGAGCTGGCGGATCAACTCCTCGCGGCGGGGCTCCAGCCAAGGCGGCAACCGCAGCTCGCTGCCCAGGCGCTCGGCCGGCTCATCGACCGTGAACCCGGGCGGGTCGGTCGCGATCTCGAACAGCAGCCCGCCCAGCTCGCGGAAGTAGATCGACCGGAAGTACTGGCGGTCGAGCACCGGCGTGACGCGGAAGCCGCGCTCGGCGACCTCGTGATGGACCTGTCGCTGAGCGTCGTCGTCGGGCACGCGGAGCGCCAGGTGGTGTACCGTACCTGTCCCCTCGATCCCCGGCGTCGCCTCCTGGGGCTCGATCAGGTCGATGATCGCCCCGCTGCCGCCCTGGCCGGCGATGTAGCGCGCGCGCCCGCCCTCTTGCGCCTGCTCGCGCAGGCCGAGCAGCTCCTCCAGCACCCGGGCCGTGCGCTCGGGCGCCAGCGAGACGGCACTTATCCCGTAGATGCCGCGGATCGCCATCTCAGCCGGCACCGGCCCCTGCGGCCAGCCCGGCCGCTCCTCGGCCCCCGGGTGGGCGACCAGCTCGAGCGGTAACCCATCAGGGTCTTCGAACGCGAGCACGGTCTCCTCGAACCGCTCGACGGGGGCAGCACACTGTACCCCGTGCGCATCGAGGCGCGCTCGCCAGTAGTCGAGCGCGCCGGGCGGGATCGAGAGCGCGGTAGCGGTGAACTGGCCAGCACCGACCCGGCCGCGCCGCATGTGCGGCCAGGGGAAGAAGGTGATGATCGTGCCGGGCCGGCCAACCTCGTCCCCGTAGTAGAGGTGGTAGGTGTTGGGCACATCGAAGTTCACCGTCAACTTGACCAGCCGCAGGCCGAGCACGCCCGCGTAGAAATCCAGGTTCCGCTGGGGATCGCCAGCGATGGCGGTCATGTGGTGGATACCGTTAATCGGGCCAGACATCGAGTCCTCCTCGTTGCGTCGTCACCACGCCCTGGTGTGGGACACCCGGTCTCTCGCGCGGTCGAGGTGACCGAGGCTATGCTCCGTTCGAGCGATGGCTAGAGCGTAGCACGTCGCGCTCGAGGCTGCCGGCCACTACTCGGGTGCCTGGTCGCGCGTCTGCTCCAGCGCCCGGGCGGTCTCCTCGCGCTCCAGCACGGCCGCCGGGTCGATCTCCAGGTAGTGGATTAGGCTGGCCAGGTAGGCATCGAGCGAGACGCCGGCCAGCTCGTCCGATGCCTGGCGACTAGCCAGGGCGTCGGCACAGGGCTCGCTGCAGGCAACGAGTACCGGCTGAGCAGCCTTTCCTCGCTTGCCCGAGCGCAGCGGCCAGAGAACCAGGCCTGTCTGGGCAGGCGCCGCCTGGCCACAGTTGTCGCACTGCACGTCGGGGACGAACGCGTCGTCGCGACGAGCCATCACGAAGGGCATCGCTCTCCTCCTTGCGGCAGCTCCGCTGACCATGCCTGCTCCGCGCGGGGCCGCTCGGCCCGGATCAATGCGGCGAGCAGCGAGGCCACCAGCGAGGCAGCCAGCGTAATCAGGAACGCGTCGCTGAACCCGGCTCCAGCGCCGCTGTGGAGCGGGTTCCAGCCATCGACCGCTGGCTCCCGCGCCTCCAGTACTGTTGTGGTGAGCGCCGCGCCGAAGGCGCTACCGAGGAAGAACTGCATATTGTACAGGCCGATGCCGAGCCCCACGCGCTCGGATGGCAGGAGGGCCGAGACCACGACGGTGCTGGCGCTGTTGACGAGACCCATGCCGGCTCCGCAGAGGATCAAGAGCCCGGCGACCAGCACGGCCGAGCGACCAGCGCCGACGCTGGAGAGCAAGACCATACCGGCAGCCCAGAGAGCGAGCCCAGCTCGCATCGGGAGCAGTCCTCCCAGCCGGTCAGCAAGACGACCTGCCAGCGGGCTCAGCAGACTCATCACCGCCGCGGACGGCAACATCGCCAAGCCGATCTCGAACGCCGGTAGGCGGTTGACCCGATCCAGCAGGAGAGGCACCAGCACCAGCATACCGAAGTGCGCGCCCGACTGCAGAAAGGCGATTGCGCCGGCGAGCAGATAGGCGCGGTTCCCGAGCAGCGACGGCGGGACGAACGGATCAGGAACAGTCCGGATCCGCCAGCCGAGGAGGAGCAGGCTGAGCAGGCTGGCCATCCAGGGCCCGAGGACGAGCCCTGAATCCAGCCCGTGCCGCTCGATGTTGGTGATGCCGATGAGCAGGCCAGCGACCACGCCCGTGAGCAGGAGACCACCGGGCAGGTCGAGCCGGGAATCGGCCGGCCGGGACGGTGGGAGCAGGCGCCGGGCGAAGGGGACTGCGAGACCCAAAAGCGCGCTGACGCCGAAGAGCGCCCGCCAGCTCAGGAACTGTGTGATCAGGCCACCGAGCGTCGGCCCCAGCGCGGCCCCGGCGCCGACGGTGGCAGCGGTGATGCCGAGCGCAGCCCCGCGCCGGGCCTCCGGCACGTGGCGAATGATCAGGGCCGTCCCCAACGAAGGGATAGCGCCGGTTCCGATTGCCTGGAGTGCCCTGCAGATGACCAGCAGGGGATACGTGGGAGCGATGGCGGCCAGCAGCGAGGCGACCGAGAACAGGGAAAGACCGGTGATGAGCATGCGACGGAGACCGTAGCGATCTCCCAGGCGGCCGTAGAACGGGGTGGAGACGCCGAAGAGGAGGGAATAGGCGGTCACGATCCAGCCCAGCCTAGCCGGGCTGACAGCGAACTCGCGCCCGATCTCGGGTAGAGAGACATTGAACATCGACGTGTTCAGCACCGAGAAGAACACGCAGACGCTCAGGAGCGCGACGACCGCACGCTCCCGAACATGCACCTGCGCCGGCATCTCTATTTGGGTCGCTCCCCCGGCCATCGCCGCTCGCATTCGATCAGTATCGTGCCGTCGGGCGCGTCACCGCTGCATGAGACCAGCGGCGCCACGGCGGCACGGTCTGCTAACTGTAACCGAACGGCGGAGTGAGCGCTTCCCGCCCGTGCTGTCGCGCAGGGTTAGCACAGACGCGTGTCGCTCGCGTCACCTCGGGTTCACGCCCTGTGCATGGCAGCACGCTCTCAGCCCCTCCCAAAGCGCGCTCCAGGGCAGGCTGGCTTCGAGCGATACCCCGGTCTTCTCGAGCTCCTCGGTAGCCTACGCGCTGAGGAGGGTAACCGGCAGCTTCTTTTGATCGTCGTCGAACGAAGCCACCCCGTCGCCACAGGTGGCGGCCCAGAGGGCAAGGTAGGCATCGTCGAAGTCGACGTTGCGCTCCGCCATCAGATCGAGCGCGGCGAGCACGTGTTCCTCGTCGTGGACAGCGAGCGCCTCCAAACGGAGGACGATGCCCAACTCTCGCCTGATTTCCTCGTGTGTATACGTATACAGGCGGCGCAGCAAGTAGGTCGCCCCTGCGACGTGGAGCGGATGAACCGCGAGGGAGAGCGCTCCGAACTCGGCTTGCGCGACCAGCGCCAGCGCGCGCTCGAACAGGTCAGGGGGAGTCTTCGTGACGAGCCGGAGCAGCACGTTGGTGTCGAGCCAATAGCGCACAGGCTAGCCTCGCTGCTCCCGCTCGGACAACGCCTGCGCGAGCGCTGCCTTCTCCTGCTCGAAACCGGCGAAGGGTATCCGGCTGCCTCGCAGCAGATCCCGGAGCTGGGCCGCGCGGTAGCGGCGGAGCGGGCGCAGCCGGATCTCGTCGTCGACCACACTGACCTCGAACTGATCCCCCTTGCCCAGGGCAAGTTGCTGCCGCACAGGTTTCGGAATCGTGAGTTGCCCCTTACTCGTCAGCGTTGTTCTGATCATAAGTGTCATCTCCTGACTTCATGCGCCGTTGTAAGATAGACCATGCAGGACTCCAAGTAGGAGCCGGCGCCGGTGGCGATCGGCGAGCACGCCAGGCGCGACCGGCGCCGTAGCTGAAGTAGGGGCGACCGGCTGGTCGCCCCTACATATCGTCCCTTAAGTCTCCTGGCAGGGAGCTGGCACACCAGCGAGCCGGCTTCAGCGGGTTTCCCCACAGTTTACAGCGATGCCATAGAGTGCCCCTTCCGCCGGCGTTGACGGGTGAGCGCGGGGCCCCAGACCTGCGCCAGGCGATGCCACAGGATCGCGGCTGACACGGCGTGCAAGAGTGAGAGGCGCTCGGCAATCGCTATCGTTGCCGGCCTCTCCTCGCGCCGCTACGCTTGAATGTAGCCAGAGTCTCGCGGGAGGTCTTCGGTCATGCAGGTCTGGCTCGGGTTCAGCCAGGTGGTGCTCTGGGGCTTGGCTGCCACCCTCATCCTGACGTTGATCCTGCGCGGCAGCCAGGCGGCTGGGCTGACGCGGATGGATCTCCCTCTCATCCTCGGGCTGATCCTGACCCCCGACCGCGAGCGCGCCAAGACGCTCGGCGTACTGGTGCACATCATCAACGGTTGGCTTATCGCCTTCCTGTACGCCGCCTACTTCCGGCTCCTGGGCCAGCCGAGCTGGGAATCGGGCGCGCTGCTCGGGTTGCTCCACGGGCTGGTCGTCCTGATGGTCGTCCTCCCGGTCTTGCCCGGCATCCACCCGCGAATGGCCAGCGACGCGACCGGCCCCGAGCCGACGCGCAACCTCCAGCCGCCTGGCTTCCTCGGGCTGAACTACGGACGGCAGACCGCGATCGTGACGCTGCTCGCGCACGTGATCTACGGCCTCCTGCTCGGCCTGACGCTCGGCTGGCAGCCGTAGTCCCCCTCTCAGGAGGCGGCGACCGATACTGGCAGGCGCTCCCGGCCGCTCAGCTCCTCCAGCGCCAGCGCCGTATCGATCAGACCGATATGGCTGAACGCCTGGGGAAAGTTCCCGAGCTGCTCGCCGCTCGCCGGATCGATCTCCTCGGCCAGCAGCCCCAGGTCGTTCGCGCGCTGCAGCAGCCGCTCGAAGTGCTCGAACGCCCGCTCGAGCTGGCCGATGCGGGCCAGCGCCGCAGCCAGCCAGAAGGAGCAGATCACGAAGGCGCCTTCCGGGCCAGGCAACCCGTCCTCGCGGAGATAGCGATAGACCAGCTCGCCCCGCGCCAGGTAGCGGGCGATCGCCTCCACGGTGCCGACGACGCGGGGGTCACGCGGGGAGAGGAAGCAGTCAATGAGCGCGAGCACCAGGAGCGCGGCGTCGAGCCCTCGCCCTGGCACACTGACGAACGCGCCCAGCTCCGGGTCGTAGCCGTGCCGCAGTATCCAGTCTTCGATGGCCGCCTCGGTACGGGCGATCTCCCCCTCGGGGATCGAGAAGCCGTCGAGGCGGGCCAGCTCGCGCACCCGCCGCAGGCCGACGGCGCACATCGCCTTAGAGTGCACGTGGTGCGCGCGGCCAGAGCGGACTTCCCAGATGCCATCGTCGGGCTCTTGCCAGCGCCGCATAATCACGCTCGCCAGGCCGCGGATAAGGGTGTGGTCATCGCGCTCGAGCGGCCTGCCGGTACGCCGGTAGATCGCGAGCGCGTCCAGCACCTCGCCGTAGACGTCGAGCTGGAACTGCCTGGACGCGTCGTTGCCGACGCGCACTGGGCGCGAGCCCCGGTAGCCCTCGAGGTCGGTCAGCAGTCGCTCGGGCAGGTGCGTCTCGCCGTAGATGGAGTAGACCACCTGCAGCTCCGGATGGGTGAGCCGGGTAGCATGGAGCAGCCAGTCGACGAAGGCGTCAGCCTCGCGGTGGAAACCCAGGTTCAGGAGCACGCGCACGGTGAACGCCGCGTCGCGTAGCCAGCAGTAGCGGTAATCCCAGTTGCGCACGCCGCCGATGTATTCGGGCAAGGAGGTGGTCGGCGCGGCGATGATGGCCCCTGATGGAGCGTAGATCATCAACTTGAGCGCCAGGGCGCTACGGATCACCGCGTCGCGATACGGCCCGCGGTACCAGCAGTGCCCGACCCAGGTGCACCAGAAGTCTTCGGTCAGCCGCTCGAGGAGGTCGAAATGCTGGGGGATCGGCAGCTCGGCCGGGGCTTCCGGCGAGTAGGCCAAGGCCAGGTCGAGCCGCTGGCCCTGCTCGAGCGTGATCGACCCGGTCAGGGTGCCGCCACGGATCTCGAGCGGCACCTGGCTGTACAGGATGCAGAGCTGGTCAGCCCAGCCGATCGAGTACCAGGCCGGCTGGAGCCGCTGGACATCCGGAGTGCGCCGCCCGAAGCTCGGGCGCAGGCGGACGGTGATGCGCAGCGTTACCCGGCCGGCATGGCAGCGTAACCGGCGGACCAGCATCCGGTACGGCACGGGGAAAATCTTCTTCTGTCGCTCGGTGAGCGCCGGCATGAAGTCGACGATCAGCACGCGGCCGGAGGCGGTGTGGAATTCGGTCTCCAGGATATTGGTGTCGGGGCGGTAGCGGCGCCGCGTCTCGGCCGGCTCCAGCGGCTCGATGGCAAAGTAGCCACCCAGGTCAGCATCCAGCAGCCGGGCAAAGACGGGGTCACTGTCGAAGCGGGGCAGGCACCACCAGTCGACCGAGCCGCGCCGGGATACCAGCGCGATGCTGCGTCCATCGCCGATCGCGCCGTAGTCGCTGATCGGCGGGTAGCGCGTGTCGGGCGCGGCTGTCTCCTTCGTCTGCCTGGTCGGGGATGTTGACATCGGCAGCGACACTCCCTCGCGCTGGCTTTCACGATCCCGGCATGCATGGTACTATGCGGGGCTACCGGTTGCTGGTCGGTACACTGCTACTGAAGGGTGGGGCCGTCATGGAGGAGGGGCGCAACCGCTACGTGCTCTGGGAGCTGACCTGGCCGGAGCTGGAGGCAGCCAGCTCCGAGATCAGCCTGGTGGTCATCCCCGTCGGGTCGACCGAGCAGCACGGGCCGAACACCACGTTCGGGACCGACAGTATTCGGGCGCACGAGTTCGCGCTTCGCCTGGCCGAGCGACTCTACCCCGAAGTACTGGTGGCGCCGGTCATGCCCTACGGCGTGTCGCCGCATCACATGAGCTTCCCGGGGACGATCACGCTCGCGCCGGAGACGTTCACCCAGGTGCTCTACGAGGTGGTCGAGAGCCTCTCCGAGCACGGGTTCGACCGGTTCCTGTTCATCAATGGGCATGGCGGCAACCGGCCAGCGCTCGATCTGCTAGTGGCGCGCTTGCGACGCGAGCTGGACGTGCTGGCGGCCTGGGTCTCTATCAGCGAGCTGGCGAGCGATGTGGTGCAGGCCGGCAAGAAGGCCGCGGTGATCGGTCATGCCTGCGAGAGCGAGACGAGCCAACTCCTCTACCTGGCTCCCTGGGCTGTGCGCACCGAGGCGCTGAGCCCAGGGGAACTCCTGCAACAGGAGTACCCGCACGCCCGCTGGTCGGGACCGGTCCACGTGCCCTATACCTTCGACGAGATCACCGCGAACGGCGCGCTCGGAGACGCGCGGGCGGCCTCCGTCGAATTCGGCGAGCGAATCATCGAGACGGCGCTGGATCGGCTGGTCGAGTTCATCGAAGCCTTCGTCGAGGAGGGCGAGTACTACGAGGACTTCGAGCTCGAAGGAGACGAGCGCATCTGACAGGCCGCTGGCCAGCGGTACCCCTTGGGAAAATTCGGGGGACTGGGCTAGAATGGACGCGTCGAACTCGTGGCGCTCGTGATTGGCGTCCGCTCGTCTATGCGCACGGATCGCGACAGCGTACCGCTCGATCGATCCCGCGTGCCCCACGCGGTCATGGCCGGCAGGATTCACGTCCTGCTGCCCTGCCGGCACGAGAGCGCTTCCCCTGACCCTAATGGGCGGCTTCCGGCACCTGCCTGCTCACCCGGCCGGACCGCCTGAGCCCCAATACCCCGGCTGGACGCAGGCAGCCCCGGAGGCCGCCGCCTAAGCCCCGTTCATCTCTCAACGAGCGATCGTAAGGAGAGGTACTGCCGTGAGAAGCGATCGGCATGCCGTGCTGCGTGATAAGCGAATCGCCTTTATCGGCTGCGGCGTCATGGGCGAAGCGATGGCGTCGGCCCTGCTGCGGGCGGAGCTGGTCAGCGTCCACCAGCTCACCGGCGGCGAGCCGAATCCGAAGCGCCGGAGCGAGCTCCAGGCAAAGCTCGGCCTGAAGATGACGGCGGATAACCGCGAGGCGATTCAGGGAGCCGACCTGGTTGTGCTCGCGGTTAAGCCCCAGTCGCTCGACGCGGTCATTCGCGACCTAGCCGGCCAGCTTGCGCCAGGCCAGGTGGTGCTCTCGATCATCGCCGGGGCCACGATCGAGCGGCTGAGCCGCGGGCTGCAGCATGCGCTCATCGTGCGCTCGATGCCGAACACGCCAGCGCAGATCGGCTTCGGGGCGACGACCTGGTATCCCGCTCCGGCGGTAGACGAGGCAGGGCAGGGACTAGTCGAAGCCGTGCTCGAGTCGATGGGGCTAGCGATCCGAGTCGACAGCGAGGACGCGATCGACATGGCGACCGCGCTGAGCGGCACTGGCCCGGCCTACGTCTTCCTGATCATGGAAGCCCTGATCGATGCTGGCGTTCATCTCGGCTTCCCGCGCGCCATCGCCGAGCAGCTCGTGCAGCAGACCCTGCTCGGCTCGGTGCTCTACGCCCGGGAGTCGGGCCGGCACCCGGCCGAGCTGCGGAACATGGTCACCACGCCGGGTGGGACGTCGGCCGCGGCGCTGTACGAGATGGAGAAGGGCGGGCTGCGGACGGTCATCGCGCGCGCCGTCTGGGCGGCCTACCGGCGCGCGCGGGAGCTAGGAGAGGGCAAGACCAACGGTGGGCCGGCCGAGGGCTAGCGCGTGTCGATAGTTCGTGGCGTGATCTTGATCACCTGGCTCGCCGCCGCGTCGGCCACGTAGACCGTTCCATCCAGCCCCACGGCCAGCGCCGACGGGTCGATGAACCCGGTGGCAAACTCGGACACCTCGGGAGCGGCATCGCCAGTGGTGGGGAGTCCCTGGAACACCACACCCTGGTCACTGCCGCGGGCGGCGATGAAGATGGTCCCCGGGATCAACTCGGGCCAGAGCTGGCTGGAATAGACCAGCGCCGCGCTGGCAACGAACCCCTCAGGCAAGGTCAACACCGGCTCGTCCGCCAGCGCAGCGGTGCCGTCGCCCGTGCTCACGCGCACGAGCCGGGCCGGAGCCGCGTCCGCATGCTCCATGGCCAGGAGGAGGCGACCCCAGGCCATCAGCGGCCCTGGCTGCCGGAATTCGCCACCGACCGGGCTGACGGTCGGTGGAGTCACCTGGTAGACGCGTGGCTGCTGGGCCTCGGCGCTCAGCAAGAGGGCGCCACGCGGCACCCCAGCGACGAAGATGCGGCCCTGCTCGTCGATGACCGGCGCTCCAGCCGGACCCGGCAACGGGGAGATCTCGGCCGAGAGCCGGTCCGAACGCTCGGCGACGCCGTCGCCGTCGGCATCCATGAAGCGGATCAACCCCCGATCGTCGCTGGCGTAGACCCACCCATCGTAGACAGCCAAGCCGCGCGGGTTCACCAGGCCGCTCGCGAAGGTCGTGAAGCTGCTCGCGGCACCGCTCGCGTCCTCGCCGTTGACCTTCAACAGCGTACCAGCGGCCGTCAGGATCAGGAGCTGGCCGTCGGGCGACAGCGCAAGGCCGATCGGGCTTTCGATGCCCTCGGCGTAGATGCCGGCCTGGAGGCCGGGGGACACAACGATGTGCTGGACTGGACGCCCTGGACGAACGTCCGGCCACAACTGGGTGGCCTCTGCCCCGTAGCGCCAGCGGTAGTAGTGGCGCCCGGTGTTCGGTACCGTAAACTGCCGATCCGGCTCCAGTCCGGGCGTATAGACCAGGATCCGGCGCTGGAACACCTGGATCAACGATGGCGAGGCAGCCCCGTCGTGCCGGTAGAGGGCCCAGTACGGCTCGCTGATCGGATACCCCAGGACATCCATCCAGGAGACATCACCGAACGGCCGGCTGTTGAGGAGATCGACCGTCACCTGGGGAAGGTTGTGGCCGGTAGCAGACACATACTGGCCAATTCGGATCGGGACCGGCGGCGGCGCGTCCGAGACCTGGCCGTCGGCATCGATCCACTCGCTGATCGGCTCAGGGCTGCTGCTCCGGTCCGCCTCCGGCTGCTGCACGACGCGAGACAGGCCAGCATACGTGGGAACACCGGGATCAGGGTCACCGCCATCGATCGACATGACCGGCGGCGCCAGCGGGCGGGTCAGGGCATCGCCGAGCGCGACCTGACCCGTCGTCATCTCCCACGCCAGCAATCCCTGGGTGACGTCCTGGTTCCCCGCGCCGCCGCGACTCTGAAGCTCCATCCGCCCGCGGTCGAAGTACTGGACCAGCCGCCGGCCCCCGGGGGCGTTCGCGTAGGGCTCGACCCTCCAGGCGAGCGGAGTGCTACCCCAGGGGTCGATGCGCGCTCCCTTCTGGGCAGACCAGAGCTGTTCGAACGCGGGGCTGGCGAACGGGGCACTCGCTGCCTGCTGGACGGGGAGAAGACTGACCGTAACGAGAACCGCGACCAGCAGGAACAGGGACCATTTCCACACGGTATTCACCAAACGCGATCTCGGGGAGCGGCGCCGGCGGTCACCGCTCGCCCAGGAGGACGAGCCGCCCTCACCCGCACGAAGCGCGCTGCCTCTCATCTAGTACAACGGCCGCAACAGCTCCGGGTTGCTCACGATTGCACAATCTCCCGATCGTTCGACTCGTTCGCTTCTCTTCGGCCCCTAACGATCAGACGGCAACGCCGGCTGCCAGGCTACGCCTCTCCTTCCCCAGCAGCGATCGCTCGCCGCCGGCGCCAGCGAAGCAGCGCCGTGCTCGCCGTCAGCCCGAGCGGGATGCCGACCGCGAGCGGCAGAACCCCTCGGGGGTTGATCCGGGTAAACGGCGTTACAGTGAGGTGAATACCCGAACTCGCGACAGGCACGCTGGTGGACTCCGGACCGGCAGGCTGGGGGACGACAACCATGTACACCATATAGTCGCCCTTCAGGATCGCGTCGATGGTCCAGGTGTGCTCGATCGACGCGCCCGCCGCTAGCGGCTCGATGGACTGTGTCCGCTGTGGGGACCAGTCCTCAGGGTCGACCACCTCTCCCTGGAGATTGATGATGTTCATGGCTACGATCAGCGGCGGGGAAGTCTCCGAACCAGCATTCGTCACCAGCGTCGTGAACTCGACCTCGTCGCCGGTCCTGGCCGTTGCCCACTCGCGGTCGACAGCGATCTGCACGGGCGATTCGGAGCTGGTCGCTGCCGCGGTCGGGAGGGTCATCGCGAACGAGAGCGCAAGCGTGATTGGGAGCCAGGCGATCGCAGCGAAGCTGGCCGCCCGGCCCCAGTTCGCCCGCGTCCGCGCCCTGCCGGGCTCCAGGCGGAGACCCGGGCTGGCATACAGGAAGAGCAGACCGAGGGTGAGGACAGCGAACAGGATCGGCGCTAGCAACCAGGAGGCCATCTCCTCGACGCTCCGGTTGTTCACGATGACCTTGGCGAGAAACACATTGGAGGCCTCCAGCGGATTCCATTTCTGGAGCAGGTCTCCGAACGCTCCGGTCTGGGCCTGCCCGGGGAATTGGGTGGGGAGCAAGAAGACGAGATAGATGATCAGGCTCACCGCGATGCTGGTCCGGTTCGAACTCGACCAGAAGCTCACGAGCATGGCCAGGCCGGTGACGCCGACCACCAGGATGGTCCCCAGGATACCGCCCCATAGCAGCGCCCAGCTCACCACCTGGCTGTCCCGGCAGAGCACGGCGATCAGGGGGATAGCAATGACGAAGGCGGGCGGCCACGGGGAGAGGGCTGCGAGGAACTTGCCGATCACGATCTGGCGGCGACTCGTTGGCGTCAAAAGGAGCCCTTCCAGCGTGCCACGCTCCCGCTCACCGCTGATGCTGTCCGCGCCGATGATGAGGCTCATGAAAATGCCGAACGCGACGGTGAGCTTGAGCATCAGATAGGCGATCTCCTTGATGGGAATGAGCCGCAGCTCGTTGTTGGTCGCCATCAGGTACGCCGTGACACCCAGAAGGATGCTGAAGAGCGTCAGGAGGACCAGTGCCTTCCCCCCGAGCCAGAGATCGGCCAGCTCTCTCGCCAGGACCAGCCGCCAGGAACCTGCGCGATCGATCCTGCCACGGTGCGCAATCGCTGCCTCGCTCATCGGATCGCCTCCTCGGTAAGCTGGAGGAACACCTCCTGCAGTCGGCTGCCTTCGGCCTCGAACGTCAGGATGGGGATCTTCGCCTGGATAAGCGCCTCCAGGACAGCGTTGTTCGCGGTGTTGTCTTCGGGCGCACCGTCCAGAAGCTCGACCTGGATCCAGCCGGACCCCTGCCCCTTCGGCACGACCCGGATGACGTCCGGCAACGCTTCCAGTACCTGTTCAGCCTCTGCCACGGCCGAGAGCGGAACCTGAATGCGCACGCCGTTCCCGCGGGCCTGCCCGATGACCTCGGTTACCGAACCTCTGGCGACCACCTGGCCTACGCTCAAGATCACCACGTCGTCGCACACGCTCTCGATCTCCGAGAGGAGATGGCTGCAGAGGATAACCGCGGCACCACGCTCACGCGCGATCCGCCGGATCAGCGCCAGGAGCTCCTGCTGGCCTCGTGGATCCAGGCCGAGCGTCGGCTCGTCGAGAAAGACGACAGCAGGATCGTTCACGAGGGCGCGCGCGATCCCCAGCCGCTGTCGCATCCCGCGGCTGTAGCTGCCGATCAGCGACCTCGCCCGGTGCTGTAGTCCAACGACCTCCAGGAGCGCCCAGCCGATCTGCCTGGCCTCGCTGGACGTCCACCCGTAGTGCTGGCCGAAGTAGACCAGGTAGTCGATCCCTGTCATCTCCTTGGGGTACCCCTGGCTTTCCGGCAGAACCCCGATCCTGGCGCGGATCCGCTCGGGATAGCGAGAGCTGATCCCGGCGATGGCGAAGTGGCCCTCATCGGGCTCCAGGATCGTTGTCAGGATCCGGATCGAGGTCGTCTTTCCAGCCCCGTTCGGGCCGAGGAAACCCAGGATACGGCCGGGCGCCAGGGTGAACGACAGGTCGCGGAGTGCTGGCCTCCCGCCGTAGGACTTCTTCAGGTGCTCAGCCTCCAGGATCGGCTCCTGGGTGACCGGATCCGAAGCCCGTCTTGCGGCTGCGTCGTTCTCAGAGATCATGACGAACCCATCCCTTCATTGCCAGCTTTCGATCCGGGGTGACGCCGGCTTGCCATGCGGCCTCGATTGCCGCTCGGCGGGCGAGCGCGCGTTAATTACCGGTCTGGAGCACCTCGGCCGGTGGCGTGCTGGCGTACAAATACGCCCGCTCCTCGAGCTCGAGCGCCTTGTCCCGAGCTTCAGTCAGGGCGTCGCCCTCCAGTTTCACGACGTCGACCAGCTCCAGCTCCTCCTGGTTCGGGTCGTTGCCGCGCCAGCCGACCTGGACCAGGCCAACACCCCGTGCGTAGTACTTCAGTTGGAAAGCACCTGGCTCCTCCGCGTTGAACTCCTCGATCACGAGCACGTCATCGAAGCTGCCGTAAGCAACCGATACCTTCGCGCCGAGCTCGGAGACGCGTGCCCGGTCGGTCCAGTTGTAGGGAGGGGGTCCGTAACCCTGCGAGTAGTCGGGAGTGTTCGGGCGGGGATCACCCTGCACCATGATACCGGCGCGAGCACCCTCCGGAATCCCCTGGACGAAGACGCGCCCACCGACGAATTCCTTCTCGTCGTAGGTCTCGCGGTACTGGCCGAAGTGCCAGACGTTCCCGTCCCGGTCCTGCGCGAAGAAGGCCAGCTCGGCCTCCACCAGCCGGTCGTCCTGGTAATCCTGCTCCAGGATGACCAGCGTACGGACCCCGGCGATCTGCTTGGTCAGGTCGGTGACGGTAACGACCAGGCGATGCGCGATCGTCTCCTCGTTCTCGATGCTGGTACCCTCGTAGATGAACTGGGTACCCGGCGTCAGCGGCCACCACTGGTTATCGATCGTCGTCGAGCTCTCATCGAAGAGCGCCGGGTCGAAGTTCTCGAGTCGAGGAGGCTCGGAGGCCCCAGTCACAGGTTCGGTCGAGGTGGCCTCCGTCGAACCGGTGGTTGCGGATTCGGCTATCGAGCAGGAGCCGAGCAGCAGGGCGATCGCCAGCACGAGCATTGGTCGAAGGGCTCTTCTCGTTCGCCTTCCAGGACGCATGGCGATGGCTCTCCTTCCGTGGATCTCTCAATCCGCAGCGCCGGCTGTCGCCGGGCCAGAGTCTTCGACTCGCTTCCATCTCCGCGCGAAGTGCAGGTACAGCGAGGGGACGACGAACAGGTTGAGCAAGGTGGAAGTCACCAGCCCACCCAGAATCACCACCGCCATCGGGTACTCGATCTCATGGCCCGGGATGCTCCCGGCGACGATGAGCGGTACCAGGGCCAGTCCAGTCGTGGAGGCGGTCATCAGGATAGGCGAGAGCCGCTCCCTCGCCCCCCGCAGCACCAGCCCCGGCCCGAAGACCTCCCCCTCCTCCCGCTCCAAGTGCTGGTAGTGACTCAGCAGCATGATCCCGTTCCGCCCCGCTATCCCCAGCACCGTCAGAAACCCCACCAGCGACCCCAGCGAGATCGTCCGGTCCGAGACCAGCACCGCCAGCACGCCCCCCACCAGCGCCGAGGGCAGCGTCAGAAAGATCAGCGCCGCCAGCCGCCAGCTCCCGAAGGAGGCCTGCAAGAGCAGGAAGATCAGCACGACCGCGGCCAGGGCGAAGGTGAGCAGGGTGCGCTGGGCCGCCTGGCGCTCGGCGAACTCGCCCAGCACCGTCGCGTGGTACTCCAGCGGGAAGGAGACTTGCTCGAGCTGCTCGTGCACGTCGTGCACCACTGAGCCGAGATCGCGCCCGCGCACGTTGGCGGTTACATCGATGTACCGGCGTACGTTCTCGTGCTTGATCACGTTCGGGGTGGGCGCGAGACGGACATCCGCGATGTCGGCAAGGCGGACCTGGTCACCGGAAGGGGTGTCGATGAGGAGGTTTTCCAGGTCAGTCACGCTCGCGCGCTTCTCCGGCGCCGACCAGACCCACACGTCGTAGGTCTTGCCCTCCCAGAAGATATCGCCGACTTCTTCACCCGCCATGAAGGTTGCGGCGGCGCGGCGGACATCGCCCGGCTTGAGGCCGTGGCGCTGGGCAGCGGCGAGGTCGACCTGGACCTCGATCTGCGGGATTTCGACCTGATGCTCAACGTGCTCCTCGACGATCCCCTCGACCGTCGCGATCCGCTGCTCGATCTCGTGTGCCTTCTCGCGCAGGACCTCGAGATCCTGCCCGTAGATGCGCACGACGACAGCCTCGCCCGATCCGGTCAGCACCTCCCGTATCCGCTCTTTCAGATAGGTCTGGACATCGCGGTAGAGACCGGGATAGCCGTCGACGACCTCCTGGATGGCAGCGCGCGTCTTGTCGTAGTCGACGTTGGGGTCGACACTGATCCAGTTCTCCCCGAAGTCGATACCGACCACCTCGTCGCCTTGCAACGCCTGGCCGATGTGCGCTCCGAAGTTGCGCACGCCGGGGATGGCGCGCAGCTCCCGGCTGGCGCGTGTGGTGATGCGCACCATCTCCGGCTGGGAAGTGCCGGGCTTGGTCAGCCAGTGCATCAGGAAGTCGCGCTCCTTGAATTCCGGCAGCAGGGATTGCCCGAGATGCGAGGCGGAGTACAGGCCGACCGCGGCGATGATGGCCACGGTGACGTAGGCCCAGAGGGGGCGGCGGATGATCCGCTCCAGCACCCACCCATACCCCCGCTGCAGCCACCGCACCACCGGCGGCTCCCGCTTCTCCAACGGCGCCCCACGCAGCAGCAGCAGCGCCAGCGCCGGCGTCACCGTCATCGCCACCAGCATCGACGCCAGCACCGCCAGCGCATACGACAACGCCAGCGGCTTGAAAAACGCCCCCGTCAGCCCTCCAAGGAAGAAGACCGGGATCACCGCCGCGGCGTCGATCAGCGTGGCGTAGATGATGGCGCTGCGGACCTCGAGGGAGGCATCGAGGATGATGGCCTGGGTCGATTGCGTCGCCCCCGCCCGCCGCCGCTCCCGCAGCCGCCGCACGATGTTCTCAATGTCGATGATCGCATCGTCCACCACCACCCCAATCGCGATGATGAACCCCGCCAGCACCATCGTGTTCACCGTCGCCCCACGCACCGCCAGCACCAGCCCCGCCGCCACCAGCGATAGCGGAATCGCCACGATCGAGATCAGCGCCGAGCGCCACTCGAACAGGAAGAACGCCAGAATCAGCGCCACCAGCAGCAGGCTCAGCAGCAGCGAGCGGTTCAGGTTGTCCAGCGAGAGCTCGATGTAGGAGGCCGGACGAAAGATGGTGGGGTCGATCTCGATGCCCGGCAGCCCCGGCTGCAGCTCGGCCAGCGCCTGCTCCACCCCCCGCGTTACCTCCAGCGTGTTGGCCTCTGGCAACTTCTCGATCATCAGGATCAAGCCGGCGGGGCCCTCCTCGGCAACCGCGTCGCCGATCAGCAATTGGTGGTCCTCGACGACCTGGGCTATGTCACCCAGGCGCAATGGCTGGCCGTCAGCCGCCGGGATCTGCCCCTGCTCGCCCTCTAGGATTACCTGAGCGAGGTCCTCGGCCGTCCTGATGGGCGAGCGATGGTAGATCCCGAGTCGCTGCTGGGGCGTATCGATAAACCCGCCGGATCCGGGCGTCGACGCCTCGACGAACGTCAGCGGCGAGACCCACAGCGCATTCCCGGTCGTCTCGATGACCTGCTGGAGCGTGACGCCGTGCTCGTGCAGGGTCTCGGGATCGACGCGTACCTGGAGCTGGCGTTCTCGCTGGCCCCAGATCGAGACGTTAGCGACACCGGGCACGGCCAGCAGGCGGGGCCGGATCGTCCAGCGGGCGAGCACGGACATCTCGATCGGTGACAGCTCCTGCGAGCTCAGGCGCACCATCAAGACCCGGTTCGTTGACGAAAGCGGCTGGAGCATCTCTGGTGGACGGTCAGCGGCGTTCGGCAACCCAAACGCCGCAGTCAGGCGCTCCTGCACTAGCTGGCGCGCGTGCATCGGGTCGGTGCCGGGCTCGAAGACGAGGACGATCCGCGATAAGCCGGGGAGCGATTCGGAGTAGTAGGTGTCGAGCCACGGCATTCCCGGGAGCAAGTCCTTCTCGATCGGGGTAGTGATGATCTCTTCCACCTCCGCCGCGGAGAGGCCGAGGGCTTCCGTTCGAACCTCTACGGTCGGCGGCTTGAACTCGGGCAGGACATCGAGGGCAACGCCCTGCATCTGGCGCACGCCGAGAAAGACCAGCAACGCGGCGACAACGAGGACTAGGAGCCGATAGCTGAGGCTCGTTGACACGATCGACCGTATCATGGGCGGATTCCCTCCCTGCTCGGTTGATGCCCGGTCACGACTGCGTGGCCGCACTTGCCAGCCAGCACGGATGTCGTGTTGCCAGGCGGTGACTCTCGGGGAAGCTCGAGGGGTCTCCTTTCGCTCTATCAGGGATGCCTTTCCACAGGGCCGTCATCGCAGAATGGCTGTAGAGCCATCGATTGACCACTTCTCCAGGCGTTGAAGACAGTGTGATCGAAACGGTGGAGCGAAGTCATGAAGAGACTTCATGAAGTTTCGTCATTTCTCACCCTTTACCTGATCAGTGAAGGTTGAGGAGAACCTGCCAGGCATGGTTTATCGACGACAACCTGAGCCGCCCTGCATGGGGCGGCTCAGGACTCCACTGGGCCAGGCGTTGGAAGGCGCCAGGGGGACGGTCGCGAGGCGCTAGTGGCTCTCCTGGACTGCCAATCCAGGCTGGCGGATCTCGCCTCGTCGACGCCGGGCCAGCGGAGCGGTAGAGGGCGAAGAGGGACGGGTAGCTCCCATCGCAGCGGGAGTGAAGCAATAGCCCCGGCCGTGCGCCGTCGCGATGTAATGAGAGCGACACCGGCCTAACTCGAGCTTCGCGCGCAGGTTGTGGACGTGCCGGTCGACCACGTTGCTCTCAGCAACGTAATCGGCACCCCAGATAGTGTCGAGGATCTCGTCGCGGGTAAGCACCCGCCCTGCGTTGGAGGCGAGCAGGTAGAGCAAGCTCTGCTCCAGCGCGGTCAGCCGAAGTTCAACCCCATTCACCCGTACCCGCCGGTCAAAGGTATCGATCTCGAGGTCGCCGATCCGGAGTATCGGAGTGAGGGTGGCTGCCTCCCGGTAGGTCCGCCGCACGATTACCAGTGCGCGGGCAAGGAACTCTTCGGGAGAGAAGGGGACCGAGATGACATCATCCGCTCCCTGCTCCAGGGCCGCCAGCTTGAGGGACGGATCATCCCGCCAGGTGACAGCCATGGCCGGGGGAATATTGACACTCTGAAGCGAGTAGCCGAGACGAGCCAGGGCTTTGCCCCCAGCCAGGCTCGTATCGACGATGACCAGATGAGGCCGCCAATCCCAGCAGAGGGTTAGGGCCTCCTCCAGCAAAGGCGTGGTTCGCACCAGGAAGGCGCCAGGATCGAGGGCGCGTTTGACAGAATCAACCATGGAAGATTGGGTCGTAACCAGCAGCGCGCGGATCGGAAGCTGCATCGATCGCTCCTGGCCTGTTATGAAGAGTAAACCTGGTGCGTAATCTACTCAGCTACCGGATGCACGACCAGACTCCCTGGCGATCATTTCGTGTTCAACTGCTGGCCATCGTTTAGCCAGGTGATGCCCATTGCCGACAAGCGATACGGCGAGTGCGCGGCTGGCAGTTGGCCACGAACCGGCGATTCGCGATACTGGCATCGATGCGTGAAGCAGTGGGAATCGAGCGTCGCGAACGCGAGAGGACAACAGCTCGTGCCAGGAGAGGATGGAAGAATGAGGCGGGCGCTCGACTTCGACGCCGTCGTCTTCGATCTCTACGGCACGCTGGCCGATATCGGCGCACTGGCCCAGCGCTGCCGGCAGGTCGCCGGAGATGCCCCATTGCTCGATCGCTGGCGGGCCAAGCAGCTCGAGCACGCGTTCCTGCGCACCATCCTGGAGGACTACGTCGATTTCTGGCAGGTGACGGTCGAGGCGCTCGACGCCGCCTGCGCCGAGATGGGGATCGTTCCGACTGCCGGAGAGCGTGACGCCCTGCTTCAGGGCTGGCTCGAGCTTACCCCGTTCCCGGAGGTGCCCGGGGCGCTGGAGCAACTGGCAGGCCGGTGGGCACTCGCAGTGCTCTCGAACGGGAGCCCGGCAATGCTCGAGACCGGCCTCAGCCACGCCGGCCTGCGGAGATACTTCCAGGCGATTCTGAGCGCGGACGCGGTCCGGCGCTACAAGCCGGACCCTGCGGTCTACGCGCTGGCACCGGCCGCGCTGGTCGTCCCCCCGGAACGCATCCTCTTCTGCTCGGCGAACGGGTTCGACGTGGCGGGGGCAGCCAGCTTCGGGCTCAGCGTCTGCTGGGTTAACCGTTCTGGGCGCCCGATCGACGCGCTCGGCCGGCAGCCGGTACTCGAGGTCTCCTCGATGGAGGAACTGGCCACTATTGGCGCGTGAACGGAGACATACCGGTGCAGTGGGATGTGCTGAGCTTCGGAGAGACGATGATCCGGCTCTCGGTACCGGTTGGGGAGCGGCTGGAGATGACCAGCAGCCTCGAGGTCCGGATCGGCGGGGCAGAGTCGAACGTGGCGGTGGCGCTGGCACGGCTGGGTCGTCGCGCCGCGTGGTGCTCGGTACTGCCGCAGAACCCGCTCGGGCGGCGGATCGCCGGCGAGCTGCGCTGGCACGGAGTGGACATCTCACCGGTCCACTGGGTCGAGCGCGGGCGCGTTGGCATCTATTTCCTCGACACCGGCGCGGCACCCCGCCCGACGCAGGTCCTCTACGATCGGGCCGGATCGGCGATCGCGACAGCCGACCCGGACTCGATCGACCTCTCGATGGTAGCCCGGGCACGCCTGCTGCACCTCACCGGCATCACTCCGGCTTTGAGCCCCGCCTGCCGCGAGATCGCGCGACGGCTGGTCGAGCGGGCCGGGCAGCTCGGCGTGCCGCTGTGTTTCGACGTGAACTACCGCAGCCTGCTCTGGACGCCGGCCGAGGCGGCCGAGGCGCTGGCGCCCTTCTGCCGCGCCGCGAGTGTGCTCATCTGCGGGCGTGGCGACGCGTCGACCATCTGGGGCCTCGATGGCTCTCCGGACCAGGTGCTGGCGGGTCTGGTCGAGCTGTTCCACGCGCCGGTGACGGTCCTGACGCTGGGCGATGAGGGCGCGCTCGCCCAGACGGGCGATGGGCAGCGCTTCCAGGCCCCACCGGTGCAGGCCACAGTAGTAGATCGGGTCGGTGCCGGGGATGCCTTCGCCGCCGGGTTTCTGCACGGCTACCTGGACGACGGAGATGTAGCCCGCGCGCTCCGGTACGGGGTCGCGCTCGCGGCGCTGAAGCTGACGCTGCACGGCGACCTGGCGCTGGTAACCCTCGCCGAGCTGGAGGCCATCGTCGCGGGCATCCCGCGCGCGATCGTCCGCTGAGCGGGGACAATGGCGCAGTGGCGCGCCGGTCACCCGAAACCTGTCGCGGGGAGATCGCGAGCGACGTCGCTCCCTTGACAGGATGCTAGCTGAGCCGCAACGTCACGGCCATAGGGTCTTCAGGTGACGGCTCGTACGGCGGCTCGCCGTAGCGCCAGCGATAGTAGTGCTGGCCCACGTTGCCCATCTCGACCTGCCAGCCTTCCGGGTTATCCGGCGTATAGGTGAGACAGCGCCGCTCGAAGCACTGCACCAGCACGTCCCGCACCACTCCAGCCACGGTCGCCCTGGTCCAGTAGGCCTCGGTGATCGGGAAGCCGGTGGCGTAGAAGGCCGGGTCGAAGAGCGCACCGGTCAAGTACTCCCCGCCCTGATAGAGTACCCCCTGGCTGTTGAGGTACTCCCAGAAGACACTGGCCACGCGATGGTTCGTCTCCGGGATCAGCGGGCCGGCGAGCACGCCATAGCCGGCGAGGCGCTCGTCGGCGCCGACCTGACCACCCCGATCGATCGTCTGGTCGATCACGGCCTCCGCTTCCAGCGGCGGTACCACGAGCAGGCGAGCAAACGAGGCATAGGTGGGGCCGAGCGTATCGTTCGGGTCGCCGGCAACCGGAATCTGGGCCGGGGACGCCGGCAGGAAGGTCGTATCCCCAACCTGGACCTGTCCGGTGATCAGCTCGCGCACGAGCAGCCCGTTGGTCACATACCAGGGCGTGTCCTGCGGCGCCTCCGGTTCGGTTACCTCCATGCGCGCCTTATCGTAGTAGGCGACCAGCCTGGTCCCCTGGGGTGACTCGTTGTACGGCTCGGTCCGGACCGCAAAGGCGTAGGGGCCCCAGAGCCAGGTGCGCTGGACGACCCCTTCACTGACCGGCCGGTCGGCAACCTGCCATGTCCGCGCCAGGCTGGGCAGCAGTGCCTGTCGAACCGCCGCCCCGGCATCGAGCAGCCCAGCACCAGTGCCAGGCTGCCCTGCCGGCTGCAGCGGCTGTGCCGTCCTCGTGAGCAGGCTCCGGGTCTGCTCGACAGTCAGCTCCGGCTGGACCGAGCGCATCAGCGCGACGGTTCCGGAGACGATCGGCGCTGAGAACGAGGTGCCGGAGACGGTTCCCCAGCCGGGACCCGCGTCGCTCCAGGTGGTGGTGAGGTTGTTCACCGCCGGGGCGACGAGGTCCACCCGGGTGATCCGCGAGGAGAACTCTGCCAGGGCAGTGCCGTCAGCGACCGCGCCGCCGACCGAGATCGTCCTGGCGTAGCTGGCCGGGAAGGTGACGGCATCCGGCTTGTTCCCAGCGGCAGCCACGACGACGACCCGCTGCTCGTAGGCGTAGTCGATGGCCCGCTCCAGCGTGGCACTCGGCGTGTCTGCTCCCAGGCTCAGGTTGATCACGTCGGCGCCCTGCTCGATGGCGGCGTAGATCGCCTCGGCGATGGTGGCCGATGAGGCGCCGCTGGCATCGCCCACCTTGAGCGGCAGGAGCTTCACCGACCCGGCCGCGCCCGCGATCCCCTGAGCATCGTCCGCGTGCGCCGCGATGATCCCGGCCACCGCCGTCCCATGGCCGACCTCATCGTCAGGATCCGGGTCGCGACGCAGGTAGTCGTACCCCGGCAGGACTTTGCCGGCCAGGTCAGGGTGATCGGCATAGATCCCGGAGTCGATGACCGCCACCACCAGGTCGTCGCGGCCGGTCGTCAGATCCCAGGCCTCGGGGAGGCGAGTGGTGGCTGCCCAGCTCTGCTGGGCGAACAGCTCGTCGTTCGGCTCGTACTGGAAGAAATAGCGAACCTCGGGCTCCAGGTAGCGGATCCCAGCGCGCGCGAGCAGCCGGGCCACCCGATCGGCCGCCTGCCGCGCGTCATGGAACTCGATCACGAGCTGGTCACCGCCCGGGGCGATGGAGCGTGCCTGGAGGCCAGCCAGCGCCTGCTGCAGCCCTGGATCGCCCAACGTCCCGGGCTCGACCCAGACGATCCAGCCGGTCGCCATTGTCCCCGTGCCAGTGCCCGGGTCGCCGGCGCTCGCTCGAGGAGCGGGCAGCAGCGAGCCGAAGAGCAGGAGCGCGAGGAGCAGCGTCATCCGAGAACACCATCGCACCGTCAGCGTCCCCACAGTCACCTCCGCAGGGGCGGGTTCGGATCCCGCCTGTACCCGGTTCGCGGCCAGCAGGATACCACCCGCTCCGGCCCGCTGCCGGGCATGCGGCCACAACCCGGCCGCCCTCATCGCCATGTTCGAGCCGGGAGCGGGGCATCGCCGGGCTGCGTCACCCCGGCCGGTGGGATAGTATGCCCTCACCGGCCCTGGCGAGGCACCCCCCGAGCGGGACGAGAGCCGGAGACCGACAGCATCAGCCAGTGAGGCAGCCCAGAGATGGCCGGAGACCGGGCGACGCGAAGGGAGCACAGAGATGGCACGCATCGCCGTCATCGGTGCCGGGGCGATCGGTGGGACAGTCGGCGCCTTCCTGACCCAGGCCGGCTACGACGTCCTGCTGGTCGACGTGGTGCCCGAGCACGTTCGGATCATGACCAGCGAGGGCCTGCGGATCACCGGTATCCGCGGCGATCGGTGCTACCCGGTACGGGCGGCCCTGCCGGAGGAGGTGCGCGGCCCGCTGGAGATCGTCCTGCTCTGCGTCAAGGGGCACTTCACCGAAGCGGCCATGGAGCAGTACGCCCCGCTGCTGGTGCCTGATGGATATATCGTGTCGCTGCAGAACGGTCTCAACGAGGAGATCATCGCCCGCTTCGTCGGCCCCGAGCGGACTGTGGGCGCGTTCGTCCATTTCGGGGCCGACTATCTGGAGCCAGGGCTGATCCGGCTGGCGACCGAGCGGCCGATCGTGCTGGGCGAGCTGGACGGCACGATCACGCCGCGGCTGCACGAGTTGCGCTCGATGCTGAGCCACGCGATGCCGACCGAGCTGACCACCAACATCTGGGGCTACCTCTGGGGCAAGCTCGTATATGGAGCAGTCGCCTTCGTGGTCTCGACCGTGGATGCGCCGGTGGCCGAGGTGCTGGGTGACCCACGCGCCAGGCTGGCTGCCCGGCTGGCCGGTGCCGAGGTCGTCCGAGTTGCGCAGGCGCGCGGGATCCGGCTGGAGCAGATCGGAGCGTTCGACCCGACAGCCTTCGCGGAGAGTCCGGGCTGGGAGGCACGGGCCGAGGCAGTCCTCGACCGGCTCGCCGAGGAGATGCGCGATTCGCTCAAGCCGCACATGGGGATCTGGATGGACCTCCGGGTCAAGCGACGCAAGACGGAGGTCGATATGCAGTGCGGTGTCGTCGTCGCTCACGGGGAGCAGCTGGGTGTCCCAACGCCGGTGAACGCGGCGACGGTACGGGTGATCCACGAGATCGAGGCGGGCCGGCGAGCGATGGAGTGGTCGAACCTGGACGACCTGGTCGCGGCCGCGCCCGCTTAGCCCGCCCCGATTCAGCCTGCACGATCTCCACGAGCTCGACCGCCAGCCGGCGGCGATCACGGCTCGCCAGGGAGCGGCGGCGCGCTGGCCGGCGGCCGGCGAGCGGCGCTGGCCTGCTCGTACGCGTAGGCCAGCCGCAGCAAAGTCGGCTCGTCGTAGAGCTTCCCCACCAGCTCGATCCCGACCGGTATCCCCTCCGCGGTGAAGCCCGCCGGCACGGAGATAGCCGGCAGGCCGGCCTGGGAGGCGATGAGCGTGTTGGTGGGGAAAGTGAGGGTCGTCCAGCGCCCGGCGTAGAGGTCGCTGCGCAGCGGCGGCAGCACCTGCACGTCTGGGTAGAGCAGGGCATCCAGCCGGTGTGCGCCCATGACGTTCAGGATCGTCCGCTGGAATCGCTCCCGAGCCGCCAGCCGCTTGTAGTAGTCGGGCTCTTCCTCCGGGTCGGCTGGCCCGCGGGCGATGTCGGCGAAGAGGTCGAGGAGCGGGTGGAACCGGTTGGTGCTGTACAGCTCCTCGATCGTGCGCGCCGGGGCCCCCGGCCGGTCAGCCAGGAATGCGTTGATGTCGTGGCGCGACTGCGCCAGGTAGAGCGAGGTCGTCACGATGAAGTCCAGCAGGTCGGGGATCTCCACCGGGTCGACCAGCTCGGCGCCAGCTTCGCTCAGCGTCGTGAGCGCGCGGTTGACCACCTCGTTGACCTTCCGCGAATCGGCGTCGCTGTCCGAGCCGAAGGCCTGCCGCACGACGCCGATGCGCGCGCCGCGTAGCCCGTCCTCGATCAGGGAGCTCATATAGGTCTCGGGGATGTGCGCGCAGAGTGCCGCGACGGTGTAGGGGTCTGCCGGGTCGTAGCCCACCAGCACGTCCAGCACGATCGCGGTGTCGCGCACGGTGCGGGTCATCGGGCCAGCCGTGTCCTGGAAGACGACCAGCGGTGAAAGGCCAGCCCGGCTGATCAGGCCAGTCGAGACCCGCAGGCCGACGAGGTTGTTGAAGGAGGCAGGCACGCGGATCGAGCCGCCGGTGTCCTCGCCGATGCCGACTGCGCCGAGGTTGGCGGCGACGCCGGCCCCGGTGCCGCTGCTCGAGCCACCGGGGTCGCGATCCAGCGCGTAGGGGTTCTTGGTCTCGCCGCCGGCCGAGGAGAAGGCGAACCAGGAGGTGGCGAAGTCGGGCAGGCTGGTCTTGGCGAGGATAATCGCACCCGCCGCACGCAGCTTCTTGACGATGGTCGAGTCATCCGCCGGCAGGTACTCCTTGAAGGCGATCGAGCCGAACGTCGTCGGGATGTCCTTCGTCTCGGCCTGATCCTTGAGCAGGACGGGGATGCCATGGAGCGGGCCAGAGAGCTCGCCGGTCTGCTGGAAAGCGCGATCCAGCGCGTCGGCCTCGTCCAGCGCGCGCGGGTTCACTGTGATGATCGCGTTGATCTCCGGCCCCTTCTTATCGTAGGCGTCGATCCGCGCGAGGTAGCGCTCGACCAGCTCGCGGCAGGTGAGCTCGCGCGAGCGCAGGGCAGCGCGGATCCGTTCGATCGTTGCTTCCTCGAGGTGGAACGGCTGGGCGGACATGGCAGCCTCCTTCGGTGGCGTGGCAAGGTCGGGGATACCGGCAGCGCTCGACCAGATCAGGGATTCTCTCGTCCAGCTCCTAGGTCAGCGCCGGCGCGAGCACTCACCGGGATAGCAGCAGTCTGGCAGCCACCAGACGTGGTGTCAACGCCACGAGGCGAGAGGCTGCCGGAGGGTATGGTGACATAATTTGTAGTCGAACCTTCGTCTCGATGCCGGGGCACGGGACATGCGCGCTGGACTGGCCTGGCGCTCGAGCACCGGGCTCCAGCCCCCAAGCCCCCTCAAGGAGGTCATCCTCTCGCGCATAGAGCCGGCTTTGGCGCGACAGTACCGGGAGGGCGCTACGGCAAGCGAGAGGACAGGAGCGCTAGCCCCTCGGGTGACTGAACGGTTGCGAGGCGGGCGCGCGCGGCGTAGACTGGCTCGCGGGTCTCCGACTGCGGGGGAACGACGGTCCGATCGGCGCGCTCGACGGGACAACGGGATCGGACCCGGGCGGGGGAGACATGGCCATTCGTGAATGAGGCTCCGAGTTCCTGGCGAAGAACGCTCTACGCGCTGTGGGTCGCCCAGACGCTGACGATCATCGGGTTTAGCCTTCGAACCCCCTTCCTTCCTTTCTATGTCGCCGAACTCGGCGCGACGACGTTCGAGCAGCAGGCGCTCTGGGCCGGTGCCATCAATGCCGGCGGAGCAGCGATCATGGCGATCACGGCCCCGATCTGGGGCACGCTCGCCGATCGCTATGGGCGCAAGCTCATGGTTCTCCGTGCCATGTTCGCCGGGTCGCTGACGATCTCGCTGATGGCGCTGGCCACCAGCCCCTGGCAACTCCTGGCACTCCGCTTCGTGGAGGGAGCGTTCACCGGCACGGTCGCCGCCTCGACGACCCTCGCCGCCAGCACCGTGCCGAAGGAGCGGCTCGGGTACGGGTTGGGGCTGATGCAGATGGCCGTCTTCTCCGGCTCGGCCGTCGGCCCGCTACTCGGCGGCGTGCTGGCCGATACCCTCGGCTACCGCGCCACCTTCCTGCTAGCCGGCTCGATGCTCTTTCTCGGTGGCTGGATCGTGCTTCTGCTGGTCAAGGAGGAGTTCGAGCGGCCGGCTACAGGGCCCAGTAGCCGGGACGCGGGACTCTCCACACTGCATCTGCTCTGGCAGCCGGCGCTGCTGGCGGTGATCATCGGCCTGCTGGCCCTGCGGAGCGCGAGCGGCGCGCTCCAGCCGATCATCCCGCTGATGGTCGAGCAGCTCGCCCGGGGATCTGGCGGGGTCAACTCGCTGGCCGGCCTCTCGATCGGCATCGCCGGGCTCACCAGCGCGGTGGCGGCCGTCGTCATCGGCCGGGCCGGCGACCGGTTCGGCGTTCGCGGGCTGCTGATCGCCACCAGCCTGCTCGCCGGGTTGACCTACCTGCCGCTGGCCGTGGCGCAGTCGGTTCCGCACCTAGTCCTGCTGCAGGCCGCCTTCGGTGTCGCCTCCGGAGGGATGCTGCCGACCGCCAACGCGCTGATCGCCCATCTGACGCCGCCGGAGCGGCGAGGTGCTGTCTATGGTTTCACCACTACCGCGACTGCCATAGGTGGCTTCGTCGGTCCATTAGGCGGCACCGCGCTGGCGGCAGCCTTCAGCATCCGTGTGGCCTTCGTCGTGCTGGGAGGAACGCTGCTGGCTGCCGCCATCTGGCTCTGGCAGACGCTTCCAGCCGGCGAGCCGAGAGCGGAGAGCGAACGCCGGCCAGCGCCGTCCGAGCGGACGCGCGCCGGAGACTAGCTCACTCACCGCGCTGGCCGAGGCCGTAGGTGTTCCCGTCGGGATCGCGGAACATCGCCCACCAGCCCCAGAATTCCTGGCGCGGCGGGTCCGGGAACTCAACTCCCCTTGCCACCAGCTCCTGGTAGGCCCACTGGATGTCGTCGCACTCGAAGAGCACGTTGGAGAATGTGCCGATCCGATCTCGCTGGTCCTCCGGCGTATACAGCACCAGGATCACGCGCCGATCGGGCGGCGCGACCTCGATCCAGCGAGGAGCATCCGGCCCGCTTCCCATCGGGGTGTCCTGGAGCAAGTCGAAACCCATCACCTGCGTCCAGAACTCCTTGG
This sequence comes from Thermalbibacter longus, assembly GCF_023806485.1. Classification (GTDB taxonomy): domain Bacteria; phylum Chloroflexota; class Chloroflexia; order Thermomicrobiales; family Thermomicrobiaceae; genus Thermalbibacter; species Thermalbibacter longus. The sequence goes on along the minus strand of NZ_JAMSLR010000012.1, from coordinate 35,262 downwards.
CCCGATCCTGGTCGCCCATGTAGATGCCGACACTTCTGACACCGAGGCTCATGACGGCTTCCTCTCTTCAGGCCTGAACGTTGCGCGGCAGGCCTCGCAGCGAGCCGGCACGTCGCTACCCAACGCTCCTGGCAGGTCGGCGCTCTCTCAGATCCGCCTCGTCTCCCTCCTTCCCAGCACTGGCGAGCTGCCCCGCCAGATATACGATCATCCGTTCTAGAGCAGCCGAGTGTTCCGCTATGGACAATGGGCACGGCGCACAAAGCGAGCGTGTGCCTTCATCGCCACGCCTCCCCAGTGGTTACCAGGGCCTCCCACTCCAGGGACCGGTGCCCGGAGATTGGTCCCCGGCCATCGTAGCTGGCTCATGCCATCCTCCGCGCCTGCCCTCACACCCCGACCTCGACGGTGGGGAGCACCGGGCACGGGCCGCTGCCGAGCGGGAACGCTGGCATTGTTCGTGCGGCCGACCAGGCGCGGCGCGCGAGTCAGCTAGCCCGGTGAAGCGGGTGACTCGTCCTGCTCAGGCGAGCGATCGACGCCCGCGCGGCGGAACCACTCCTGGAGGACGACCGCTCGGATAGCGACCGGCCGGCCGAGCAGTTCCGAGAGCGCCACTTCGACGGCAGGCCGGAGGCGTCCCTCTAGCCGTCGGCAGGCTGCCTGGCTCGGCGCGCCGACGAGGAAGTCGCCGCTCTCCGACACACCCAGGAGCACGGCGGGCCGGATCCAGCTCTCGAAGCTCGCGGCCGAAAGCCGCGCCTGCAGCAACTCCTGGGCCATCGCCCAGAGCTGGTGGTTGGTGAGCCCGCCCGGCAGGTGGACAGGCGGCACGGTGGGCATATCAGGGAGGGCGGCCGTGGCCGGCGGCGGGTGTAGAGGAGCAGTCTCTTGCGATGCAGGGGTCACGAACTGGATCGGGATACCGAGGGCGGCGGTCAGCGCGGTAGCCAGCCGCTGGACGACCTCCGGCGGGAGCGAGGCGAACTCCGGCCCGCTCGCTGGCGATCCCGGGTCGATCGCCCCCTGCGCCTCGAGGGACGAGCCACTTATCGGGCGTTGCATCGCGCGACGAGCATCGATCTGCTGGCCACGACGGAGCCGCGATCCACGGGGCGGCACGGAAGTCGAATCCAGCATCCGCACCAGGGACGGCCCATCGCTCGTGTTCACCTCGCGTCCGTCTGCCGGCGAGCCCGGCCGAACCGGATCATCCCCTTGCTCGGGGAAGACCCCAATCGGCCCGGACGAGCCGGGAACGCCCTCCGCGACCCAGCGGGCCAGGATCTCGCGGATCCGCTTCGGCGCGACGAAGCTCGACCCGCTGCTGACCGCCTCGCGGATGGCTGCCACCAGCCAGTCCGAGGGCTCGGCGCCTCGCGACCGAACCGCCTCGCTGAACTCCCGTTCGAGCTCACCGAGGAGCTGGCGCTCGAGCGGTGTCGCCGGGCGGCCGTTGGCGGCCTCGTAGCAGGTGACCACCTCGGGCGAAGGCTCGGGCAGTGGGCCGGACGCGAGCTCGGCTGGGGGCAGCAATCGGCTAACGGTGGCCGGAGCGGGTGGCACAGCCTCGCGAGGATCGCCCTCGTGATCGATACGCTCAGTCGTGGTAGTAGTGACTTGCTCTTGGTTATACGTCGTGTTGGACTGTGCAACGCTGCTCCTCCGATCTTCGTTGCGCCCATCAACACTGCCTTCCTCGAGAGCGGCCGAACCACTGTTGCTCCGGGCAACACCCGCCGGCGGACCGTTGTTGCTCGGTGCAACAGCGGGCTGTGAACCATGGTTGCTCCCACCAACAGAGCTGAGAGGTGCCTCGCTCTCTGCTGGCCGGTCATGACTATCAGTCACTGCCTCAGGTGACTGGAGCTGGCGGCGCCGGGCGTGGCCGGCGCGGGTACGAGCGGAGGCGCGAGCCTCCTCGTCGGCGGCGCGCGCAGCCAGCCGCTGCCAGGTGGGGTGCTGCCGCACGAGCGGCAGGATCTGGTGCCAGACGTTGTCGCGGTCGATCGGCGCGAAGCGAGTGGAGAAGATGTGGCGGATGTAGCGGTAGACCGCCTGGTCGCGGGCGGCCAGCTCGACGACGCGGAGGACGGCCTCGGGCGTGAGCGCGAAGCCGTCCGGTCGATCCTTCACCCGGTAGAAGTTGTGGGGCACTTTCCAGCGGCGGCCGGCCTCGTCGGCGCGGGTGACCATCTCCTTGCGGATCTCGATCAGGTCGAGGGCGACCAGGATCTTGTTGATGGTGATCAGTTCAGCGCGCTCCTCTCCGTAGAAGGTGGCCTCAGCCTGTTGGCTGGGGAAGGCATAGCCGTGGTAGGGCGAATCGTCGCGGCGGTCAGTCCAGACGGTGTAGGAGTTGAGGAGCCCGACCCCCTTCAGGCCGATCAGCGGCGCGAACTGGGTGATGATGGTGTTCCAGTGCCAGAACCAGCCGCGGCGGCGGGCATCCTCGCCCGACCGCTCCGGCTGGGCGTCCTGAGCCCGCGCGCGACCGGAGCTAGCGCGGGGCCGCGGTGGCGCCGGCGCGCCGCTGGGTTGGTCCTCCGTTCTGGCCACCCGCTCTCCCTCGCCTGGGCATGGGCCTCCGCTCGCATCGCCGCCAGCCACAGTCTAACATGCTCCCACGTGGTATCTCAAGTACTTTGGTATTCTCTTTGAACCAAGTATCACTGGAGTTATTGTCCAACGCGAGTGACGATTGCCAGCGCTGGCGCGAGGCTGCCGTCGCGCTGCCCTCTAGGCGGCGGGCATGGTCGCGCGGCACGCTGCAGGCTGTGACGCGGGCGGAGCAGCGATGGCCTGCGCGGGCCATCGCTGCGGCTCGAAGCCGCTGCGTGCGCCGAAGGGGTTCGGTGGCGATTGTCTGGCTGGGGGGGTATCTCCTCGGCCCTTCGGCCGTGCGGCTCGCGCTCCGAGGAGGCCGAGAGGTCGATACGGCATGCGTCTCTGGGGAGTGGCTGAGGCTGCGCCCCGATCGATCGGGACGGTCGAGGCGATCGCCCCTCGGGCCTTCGTGGCGAGGCAGGTCGAGGGCTGGACGCGCTCCGGTCGAGGTCTCGGGAGAGTGCTACGTGCGCCAGCGAAGGCTCCGCTGGCGAGTGCGACCCTGGCGGCGTTGCGGGCCTTGCGGATGCGGCTCGCTGCTCCTTCATCGGGCGGGCCGGCCCGCGCCACGAGCAAGACCAGGCCGATACCTGGTATCGCGGGTCCGGGCGGGAGCACGAGTGCGCGCTGCTGCTCGTGCCGGGTGGGCCGGTAGCGGATCGCTGGGCCGCTATCCTCCGTCATTCGTCTCGCATGCGTGCCGATTGCAGTTGCGTGACGAATCACACGATCGAGCATCGCTTGACGAGTACTCTTCGGCTTGGGATACTTGAGGTAATCGATGGTCACGCAGCACGCGTCATCGACGTGATCGAAACGGAGGAATGCATGGATATCCTTCTCCCGTACCGTACCGAGCCGAGACTGCTCTTTCAGGTGCTGGAGTACGCTAAGGGCAAGGGGATCGAGCGCGCGGCGCTGGAAGCGCGGCTCGGCGGCGGCGAGACCCTGCGGGAGACGTTGAACGCCCTCGAGCAGCTCGGCCTGATCAGCCGGGACGACGGGGCGGAGATCCGGCTGACCGAAGCTGGCCGGCGACTGGCCTACGCAACGAGCGACGACGAGCGGCGGCTCGAGCTCGCTCGAGCGATCCTCCAGTATCCGCCCTACGGGGTCGTCCTCGAGCGGGCACTGGCCGAAGGGCTCAGCGTGGTCGATGCCCCCTGGGTCGAGCGGGTGTGGCAGGTCGACATGCGCCTAGGCCAGCCCCGGAACCGCGTGGAGGAAGCGCGCACGTTCTTCTTCCGGCTGGCCGACGAGGCTGGGCTCGGGCTGTTCCGGCGCGGGGTTCGGGGGCAGCCCTCGCGGTTGGTGCTGGCTCCGGAGTTGGCCGCGCGTGTCCAGGCGCTGCGGGCTGAAGAAGCCGCGCAGCCGGACGAAGCGTCAGCGGCGGAGTTCGCGCCAGCGTCACCCGGGTACCCCCAGGCGCAGCGCTGGACTCTGCCCGGCGAGGCCGGCATCTCGCTCACGGTGACGGTGGACATGAGCCTCTGGGAGCTCGAGAAGATCGAGTCCTTCCTCCGCCTGATCGGCCTGCTGCCAGGCGAGCGGCGGAGCGCCTGATCCGTAGGGCCGAGCAGCCCATAAGGCTTCAGCATACGCGGGCCATCGCTCGTGCCGCCGGTTCAGGCTCCGGTTCGCTGCGGGCTGGCCGGTCTCCTAGGGCCCGGCTTGGTGTCCTCGCCCTCTCGCTTGCGCGGCTGCTCTCGCCACCGGGCCGTCGCCATCCACCCGCGCTATCCTTGAGCGCGGTGACGGAACCGGCGCGGGCCGGCCCGTGCCGGCCGAGCGGGCGGGAGGTAGGCAACCGATGGTCGAAGGGCGCGGGCGACGCCTGGTGCGGCGGCTAGCCGTCGCGACGGCGGTCGGGATGTTCCTGGTGGTGATGCTCGGAGCGACCGTGACGACGACCGGCTCCGGCGAGGGCTGCGGGCGCTCTTGGCCGCTCTGTCATGGCCGGCTCATCCCGCCGCTTTCACCGCCGGCGCTGATCGAATACAGCCACCGCCTGATCACCGGCATCGAGGGGATACTGATGGCCGGTCTCGCTGTCGGTGTCCTCCTGTACTGGCGTCGGCGGCGGGAGATCCAGGTGCTCCTGCCGCTGATGGTGCTGACGCTCCTGGTGCAGTCCGGCCTGGGCGCCTGGGCGGTTCTGGCGCCGCAGTCACCGCTGGTGATGGCACTCCACTTCGGCGTCTCTCTCACCGCCTTCGCCAGCGTGCTGCTGATGGCGGTGGTGCTCCTAGAGGAGGGCCGCAGCGAGCGGTACCGCCTATCGCCGCTGCCGCCTGGCTTTGCGGCGCTCGCGTGGGGCTCCGTCGGCTTCACGTATCTGATCGTCTACCTCGGCGCTTACGTCCGCCATACCAATGCCAGCCTGGCCTGTCTGGACTGGCCGCTCTGCCAGGGACAGCTCCTTCCCGGGTTCTCCGGGCCGGTGGGCATCGTGTTCTTGCACCGCCTGGCGGCCCTGGCCGGCACGCTGCTGCTGGCCGTCCTGGCGATCTACGCGGCTCGCTGGCGTCGGCAACGGCCGGACCTCTTCTGGGGAAGCCTGATCGCGCTGGGGCTAGTGCTGGCACAATCGGCGAGCGGCGCCGCGCTCGTTTTCAGCCGGCTCAGCCTCGCCTCGTCTCTGGCGCACTCGGGCATCGTGGCGCTGCTCTTCGGTAGCCTCTGCTACCTCGTGCTGCATGCCCTGCCGCTACCGGCAACGCGGCCGGCCGAAGCCGAGACGTTGCGGGCTGCCACCGAGGCGACCGTGCCGGTTGCCGCCGGTGGGCCTGAGCGCTAGCTGGTCTCGAGCCGTCCTGACTGCCGCAGCGCTCGCCGCCTGGTAGACTCGCAGCGATGCGACAGAGAGATGCGTGAGTAGGGCTAGCGCCGGAGCTGCTGCGCGGCGGAAGGTGTGAGGTGAGATCGGGCTGGCCGCCGAACCTCGTAATTCGGGGCTACGGGCAGTACTACGACGTCCTGACACCGGAAGGCGTGCTCCGCTGCGTCGTGCGGGGCAGCCTGAAGCGCGAGCGGCGCAAGACCGATCTCGTCGCGGTCGGCGATCGAGTCGAGGTGCGCCGGGTCGCGCCGGGTGAGGGCGTGATCGAGGCGGTGGCGCCGCGGACGCGGGCGCTCTCCCGGCGTGCCCGTGGCGCGGAGGACGCCGAGCAGGTCATCGTGGCTAACCTGGACCAGCTCGTGGCGGTGTTCGCGGTCGCCCAACCCGAGCCGAGCCTGCCGATGCTCGACCGCTTCTTGGTGATCGCTGAGGCGCAGGAGATCCCAGCGGTCGTCTGCGTCAACAAGATCGACCTCGACGACGGCGCCAAGCGCCGGCTCTTCGACCCGTATCGCCGAGCCGGCTACCGGGTCGTCGAGACGAGCGCGCTTACCGGCGCTGGTCTGGAGGAGCTGTGGTCCTGTCTCGCTGGCAAGCTCTCGGCGCTCGCCGGCCCTTCGGGTGTCGGCAAGTCCAGCCTGGTGAAGGCCTTCCGGCCAGACCTGGACATCCGGATCGGCGAGCTCAGCGAGGCGACAGGTCGCGGTCGCCACACCACCACGGTGACCTCGCTGATCCAGCTCGACGAGCAGACCTTCATCGCCGATACTCCGGGCATCGGTACCCTGGGGCTGTGGGGTGTCGAGTCCAGCGAACTGGATCGCTGCTTCCCTGAATTCCGCCCCTATCTCGGGGCGTGCTACTATGCCGACTGCCGGCACCTCGCCGAGCCTGGTTGCGCCGTGCGGGCGGCGGTCGAGTCGGGTGCCATCGACGCGGGCCGCTATGCGAGCTACCAGGGACTTTTGGAGCAGCTCATGGAAGAGGAGCGCGCCGAGGGGTGGCGTCGCTCGCGCCGGTGAGACGTGGGAAGGAGGACACGGATGGCTCAGGGGATGGAGGCGCTGCGGGATGGCCTCCGGCAGGCGCTGCGCGACCAGCACCAGGTGATGCGCGAGTTGATCCAGGGGCTGGATGCCGAGGCGCTGAACTGGTCGCCGGGCGCGGAGATGAACTCGATCGCAGTGCTGTACGCGCACCTGCTCGACGCCGAGCGCTACCTGCTGGCCGCTGCGCTGGGCGAGACGCTCCAGCGTGACCGCGAGGCGGCCTTCCGCTACCAGGCGCCGGACGCTACATCCCTGCTGCAGTTGATCGACTCGGTCGAGGGTGAGTCGATGGCCCGGATCGACCGCCTGACCGAAGAAGATCTGGCCACCGTGCGCGCGCCCGCCGGCGACCGGCTGAACCGGCGCTTCCCAGGCGCGTGGTGGGTCTTGCATGCGATCGGGCACAACCGCGAGCATATCGGGCAGGCGATGCTCACCCGCCAGCTCTACGAGCAGCGAGCGCGCTAGCGCTGCCGCGCTCGGTGGGCTCCTTCCCGGGCCGGGGCCTGTCCGGTGCCGCTTAGGGTTCCGGCCGCCGCTATGGCTCTAGACCGGCATGCTGTGCTGTACGGGGACAGGAGACCGACGAAGGTCTCCGGCTAGGCCGGGAAGGACGTCCGGGACGATCCGAGGGGCCAGGCTGCGGAGGCGTGCGCCATGGTCGAGACTGGGCCAGACCGGCCACAAGTCAACGACCCGGCTGAGATGCCGGAGGGGGCAAGCGCTCGTGGTTCAGCCTGGCTCCCGGCGCTGCTCGGCGTGCTGGTGACGCTGCTCCTGGTCTCGCTCCTCTTCGGCCTCGCCTATCTCAAGGCGGGCCTCTTCTGACCGCTCGCCTGCACCTCCTCGGACTACCTGGACGCGCGGACGCGCACAACGCGCGCTGTACTCAGCGTGCCGCCGCGCTGGGAAGCCCAGCGGCAGCTCTGACCTCGGGCGGCGCTCGCAGGATGCCGGAGTGGCTACCAGGCGGGGGCCACCACGCAGGGACAGCCCGTGGCTACCGAACCGTCGCGCTGAGCCAGACGGGCTACTCGACGAGAAGCGACGCCTTCGTCAAGTAACTGTCTCGTTTTCTGATGCTGTCGTTTTCCTGTCACGATAAGCAGGCGACGAGGATCGGCCCTGTGCGGCGCGCGCTCGGGGGCAGGTCGCCGCGCGGGGCGGATCACGGGCTGGGCCCGCGCGCACTCTCGCCCTAAGAGCAGGCGGCGACCCGGGCCAGTACGCGGACGACGCCAGGGCTGCGACGCGAGCGCGCGGCGCCTGCCTGCTCGCGTGGCCGGTGGGTGGGGTGCGCGGAGCTCATCTCCCTTGCGAGGCCGGAGGCTGGTCTGGAATGAGCGAAGTCGATCGACGTTGCTGGGGCTTGACGGCCGCCGACGTCGCTCCGATAATGGTCTAGACATCTAGACCAAAGCAGCGAGCGGAGCGGTGACTGTGACGGTTCCCCTCTATATCCAGATCCGTGAGGCCCTGGCTGAGCGTATCCAGTCGGGCGAGTGGCCACCGGGGACGCGCATCCCGGCCGAGCGGGAGCTGGTCACCGAGTTCGGTGCCAGCCGCGGCACGATCCGGCAGGCCATCAACGACCTCGTGAGCAAGGGGCTCCTCCGTCGGGTTCAGGGGAGCGGCACGTACGTCGCCGACCCCAAGGTCGACGTGCCGGCCCACCTCCTGCTCAGCTTCACCGAGACCATGCGCCGCCACGGGCTCGAGCCCGGCGCCCAGGTGCTCTCGGTCGAGACGGTCCCGGCGAGCCGCAAGCTCTGCCAGCTTCTCAACCTCTCGCTGGGTGACCAGGTCTACCAGATCGTCCGGCTGCGCACTGGCAATAACCAGCCGGTCGCGCTCGAGTATTCGCACTTCCCGGTCAAGCTCTGCCCAGGGCTCGAGCGCTTCGACCTCCAGGGCCGCTCGATCTACCGGATCCTGGACGAGGAGTACGGTCTGGCTCTCGTCCGCGCCGAGCAGACGCTGGAGCCGACGCTGGCCCGGCGCTTCGAGGCCGAGGTGCTCGGCGTGCCGGAAGGGGCGCCACTGATGCTCTGGGAGCGGCTGGCGTTCACCTCCACCGGTTTGCCGGTCGAGTACGCCAAAGACCTCTACCGCGGCGACCGTGTCCGTTTCCGGGTCATGCTGCACCTACCGGGGTGACGTGGTGAGCGTGGTCACTGCAGCCTGCGATTACGACTACCTGGTCGTCGGGGCTGGCGTCATCGGCTGTGCCATCGCCCGCGAACTGGTTCGCTCCCCGGTGCGCGTCGGGGTCGTGGAGCAGGCCTGGGACGTCGGCGAGGGAGCGAGCAAGGCGAACAGCAGCCTCCTCCATACCGGCTTCGACGCCAAGCCGGGGACGAGAGAGGCCCGGCTGGTCACCGAGGGCTGGCGGCTCTGGCAGCGTGAGGCACCTGAACTCGATGTCCCGATCCTCCGCACCGGTGCGGTCATGCTGGCGCTCGACGAGGAGCAGGCCCGGGAGCTCGAGCGCTGGCGGCGCAACGCCTTCGAGAACGGCGTGACCGACGTCGAGCTGCTCACGCGCGACCAGGTGCTGGCTCTCGCCCCGGCCGCCAACCCCTCCGTCGTCGGTGGGCTCTTGGTACCGCGCGAGAGCGTGACCTGCACCTTTACGGCCACAGTCGCGCTGGCCGAGCAGGCAGCCGTGAACGGTGCGGTCTTCCACTTCGGCCACCGGGTGACTGGGGTTGACCGCAGCCCGGACGGCTTCTACCGGGTGTTGACGGATCGTGGCCAGATCACCACGCGCTGGCTCATCGACGCCGCCGGCCTGTGGGCGGACGAGATCGCCCGCTGGGCGGGCGCTGATGGCCTGGTGATCGCCCCGCGCAAGGGCGAGTTCCTGGTGCTGGACAAATCGGCCCGCGCCAAGGTGCCACTGATTCACCTCCCGGTTCCTACGCCAATCTCGAAGGGTATTCTGGTCGCGCCGACGGCCAACGGGAACGTCCTGCTCGGCCCGACGGCCGAGGACGTCAGCGATAAGCGGGATCTCGCCGTGACGGCGAGCGGCTTGCAGCGTGCCCGCGAGGGGGCATTGCGGCTGGCCCCGGCGCTCGCCGACGAGCCCGTGATCGCCACCTACGCCGGACTGCGCCCGGCGAGTCCCGCGGGTGACTACGTGATCGAGATCCATCCCCGCCACCGGCTCGTCTTGGCTGCCGGCATCCGCTCGACCGGTCTCTCCTCGGCGCCGGCCGTCGCGCGGGAGGTCGTGCGCGGGCTGCTCGAGGCCGGCGAGCCGCTTGCGAGCAGCGAGTCGCCGCTGCGGCCGCGTCCACGGCGGCGCTGGGTGCCGGGCCTGCCGCGTCCGTGCTCCCGGCCGGAGCTCGTGGCTGCCGATCCCGCGTACGGCCGCGTGCTGTGCCTGTGCGAGCTGGTGAGCGAGGGGGAGATCCGGGACGCCGTGCGGGCGCCGATCCCGGCGACCACGCTCGACGCGGTCAAGAAGCGGACATGGGCGATGGCCGGCCGCTGCCAGGGGTTCTACTGTACCGCCGCCATCCTCCAGGTGATGAGCCGGGAGCTGCGGATACCGGTCACCGGCTTGACGAAGTCGGGGCCGGGCTCGCCGGTCGTCGGGCCGCCGGTCGAGCCGCCAGGGAGGCATCGGCATGGCTGAGGGGCCAGTGATCGCTGAGCGGGAGGTGGACGTGCTGGTCATCGGCGCCGGGCCGGCCGGGCTGGGCGCGGCGACCCGGCTAGCCGAGTTGGGCGTCGCGCCGCTGGTGCTCGACCGCGAGCCGGTGCCGGGCGGGCTCCCAGCGCAGTGCGAGCATCCCGGCTTCGGCCTCTGGGCCTTCCGGAGGCTGATGGTCGGGCGGGAGTTCGCTGCTCGCTTAGTGGAGCGCGCCGGGCGGGCCGGGGTACGCATCGAGAGCGAGACCACTGTCCTGGAAGTCACGCCTGAGCGGACGGTTCTGGCTGTCAGCCCCAGCGGGCTGGTTCGCTACCGGGCCCAGGCGCTGCTGCTGGCGACCGGCTGCCGAGAACGGCCGCGAAGCACCCGGCTGGTGCCCGGCCCGCGCCCGTCGGGGGTCTTCAACACCGGCGTGGTGCAGCGCCTGCACACCTTCCTCGGGCTGCTGCCTGGCTGGGACGTGGTGATCGTCGGGTCTGACGACATCAGCCTGGTAGCTGCGCGGACGCTGGCGCGAGCCGGCTGCCGCATCGCGGCGGTGGTCGAGGAGCGACCCTACCGGCAGGGCTATCTGGCCAACGAATGGTGGTCGCTGCGTAGCCTGCGTATCCCACTGCGGCTGGGACACCGGGTGTCGCGCGTCCTGGGAGACTGGCGGGTACGTGGAGTGGAGGTGGTGCCATGTGACGCGGAAGGGAGGCAGACCGCGGAGTCGTACGAGATCCCGTGTGACACGGTCATCTTCTCGGGCGAGTTCGTCCCGGAGGCGACGTTGGTGGCCCAGGCGAGGATCCCGTCCGATCCGCGGACGGGTGGGGGACCGCTGGTCGACCAGGACTTCCAGACCGAGCTGCCCGGCATCTTCGCCTGCGGCAACCTCGTGCATGCCGCCGATCCGGCCGACTACGCGCTCGCGGACGGCGAACGGGCAGCGTTGGGCGTCTGGCGCTACCTGTCGTCGCCACCGACCGGCAACGAGCGAGTCCAGCAGGTGCTTCCCGGCACGGGCGTGCGTGCCGTCGTGCCGCAGCGGCTCCGCTGGTACGGCGAGCGGCTCGACCCGGTGACGCTGGCCGTGCGCGTCGAGCCGGCGCAGCGTGCCGTCCGGCTACGCGCAGTGGTCTCGGGAACGCGCTGGGGGCAGGCGTTCGCCCCGGCGGCCAAGCCGCATCGCAGCGTCTATCTCAGGCTGCGCCCCGAGGGGCCGGTCGACGCGCCGCTCACCGTCGAGGCCCGCGGATGGCCGTTCGCGTGAGCGAGGGCGATCGTTCGCCCACACGGCTGCGGCGAGAGTGAGGGGAGGTCATGTGATGAGCGCGACGCAGCGACTCTTCGTCCGCCAGAGCTCCGGCCTGGTGCGGACTATCAGCGCCTTCGGCGCGATGGTGTTCGGAGTCCACTGTATCAGCCTGTCGTCGTCCGGTCTGATCCCGTTCTCCTGGGTCGCCTCCGTCTGGCCGGGCGCCTCGATCATCGGGGTGCTGACTGTGGCGATGATCCTCGGCCTGTTCCACGCGTATACCTACGCATCGATCGGAGCCGCGATGCCCCGCTCGGGCGCCGACTACGTCCTGGCCAGCCGGATCCTCAACCCGACCCTGGCCTTCGGGGCGAGCTGGGTACTGGCTCTCTTCAGCGGCGTGGTCGCCGGCGGGCTGATCGCCTGGATCCCCGGCACGGCCCTACCGACGCTGCTGCGGACGATCGGCATCCTGTTCAACAACCAGACGGCGACCGACCTGGCGACCTGGTCTGCATCCTCGACCGGGATCCTCGTGATCGGCACCGCCTGTGTCCTGCTGACCTGGGCCACCATGCTGCTCCCGACGCAGACGATCGTCCGCATCCTGGAGGTCGGCTTCTTCCTAGGTCTGGCGGCCTGGGCGGTGATCTACTTTGCGCTAGCGACCGCGCCAGGGCCGGAGGCGTTCCAGAGCGCCTGGGACCGGTTCATGGGTGCTGGCTCCTTCGCCAGCCGAATCGACCTCGCGGTGCAGGCCGGGATGGAGTACTCGCCCAACGTGGCCATCATGACGCTCGCCGGGCTGATCATGGGCTTCTGGATCTACTATGGCTACTACATCCCCACGTTCTTCGCCGGTGAGGTGAAGGAGGCCCACCGCAACCTGTTGATCGGCGCCTGGTCGGCGCTGATCATCACCTGGCTGGTCTTCTCGGCGGCCGACCTGCTGCTGGAGCGGCTGGTACCGCTGGAGTGGATCGCGGCCGAAGGGTATCTCTACAACAACACCGACACCTTCGCGATGCCCTGGATCACCTTCTACGCCTCGATCCTGCGGCCGAACGTGCTGGTGGTGGGGTTGATCACCATCGGCTGGATCTACACGCTGATCAACCTGGCCCAGACCTACTTCTTCTACACCAGCCGGATCATCTTCTCCTGGGCGTTCGACCGGATCATCCCCAGCGGGATCGCCTACGTCCACCCGCGGGTCGGCAGTCCCGTCGTGGCGGTGACGCTGATCGCGATCCTGGCCGAGATCGGCGTGCTCGACGCCGCGACCCGCGGCATCCTGGCGACCCAGCTCCACTTCGTCTTCTTCGCGGTGATCACCCAGATCGTCCCGGTACTGGCGATCACGCTCTTGCCGTTCCTCAAGCCAGACCTGTTCGAAGCCGCGCCGCGCATCGTGCGTGCCAAGCTGGGATCGCTCCCGGTGGTGACGCTGATCGGAGCGGTCACGCTGGTGTACCTGGGCTGGATGATCCTCGCCTCCTTCCTCTTCCCAGCGGTGGGTGGCGGCATCGGCCGCGGCACGGTCCTGACCTTCCTGCTGATCTTCCTGATCGGTATCGCCGTCCACGTGGCGAGCCGGCTCTACCGCCTGCGGCGCGAGGGCGTGGATCTCGCCTGGACGTTCCGCGAGATCCCACCGGTGTAGGGGGCGACGCCTCGAGAGGAGGAGCGACGTGACCCGGCAGTGCTGGAGGAGTGGCCGGTGAAGCTGTTCCGTATCGTGTACTCGTCGGACTTCCACGCCTCGGAGCTGGTCTTTCGCAAGTTCCTGAGCGCCGGGTTGATGTACGAGGCTCGGGCGCTGGTAGTGGGGGGCGACCTGACCGGGAAGGCGCTGGTGCCGTTGATTCGGGTCGACGGCAGGTACGAGGCGGTCATCGCTGGTGTTCGCCGGGCGGCGGAGACCGAGACCGAGCTGAAGCAGCTCCGCCGCCTGATCGCCAACGTGGGGTATTACGCCCAGGAGATGACGGCGGATGAAGCCCAGTATTACGCTGAGCACCCGGCCGAGCAGGCCCAGCTCTTCCGTCGCGGGATCGAGGAGCAGCTTACGCGCTGGATCGAGCTGGCCGAGCAGCACCTGCGACCTCGCGGCATCCCGCTCTACCTGATCCCGGGCAACGACGACCCGCTCTTCGTCGACGAGATTCTGGAGCGCTGCGCGGGCAGCGTCGTCAACGTGGATCGACGCCGGATCGAGCTGGCCGGCGGGGAGTACACGCTCGTGGGCCTCGGGGTGAGCAACGAGACGCCTTGGCGCTGCCCGCGCGACTGGCCAGAGGAGCAGATCGATCGGGAACTCCGTGGCCTCCTCAGCGGAGTTCGCGAACCCGCTCGATCGATCCTGCTGGTGCACGTGCCACCCTACGACTCTGGCCTCGATACGGCCCCCGCGCTCGACCAGGAGCTGCGTATCCGCTATGCCGGCGGCCAGGTGCTGATGGAGCCGGTAGGGTCGCGCGCCGTGCGGCGGGTCATCGAGGAGTTCCAGCCGCTGCTGGGGCTGCACGGCCACATCCACGAGTCGCCAGGCTTCCGGAAGCTGGGGCGTACGCTGTGCGTGAACGTCGGGAGCGAGTATGCGGAGGGCATCCTGCGGGCGGCGATCCTCAACCTGGAGGGCGGCAAGGTAAAGGGGTATCTCCCGATCTCCGGCTAGCAACTGGCCCAGGAGCGCCGGCTGCCGGCAGCTCGCCAGGCCGTTCCACGAAGCGTCAGGAGGAGCCGGACATGGAGATCATCCTCGGTATCGACCATGGAACGACACGTACCAAGGTGCTGGCCCTCGACCGCGCTATGCGCATCGTGGCGGAGGGGGCTGCCGAGCTGCCGCAGCAGTATCCCCAGCCCGGCTGGGTCGAGCAGAGCCCGCAGGACATCCTGGAGACGACGCGGGCCGCGATCGCGGCTTGCCTGGCGGCGTTGCCCCCGCAGACGAAGATCGCCGGGCTCGGTCTGGCGAACCAGGGCGAGACTGTCCTGGCTTGGGATCGCGAGACCGGGCAGCCGGTTTACCCCGCCATCGTCTGGCAAGACCGGCGCACGGCCGGCCGCTGCGCCGAGCTGGCTGCGGCCGGCTACGAGCGGCTGGTGCACGAGCGTACCGGACTCTACCTCGATCCCTACTTCTCGGCGACCAAGGTCTGGTGGATCCTCACCCATGTGCCGGACGCGCAGCGGCTGGCCCGCGCCGGCCGGCTGCTCGTGGGTACCACCGATACCTGGATCCTCTGGAACCTCTCCGCTCGCCGCCTCTTCCTGACCGATACGACCACCGCCTCCCGTACCTCGCTCCTCGACCTGCGTACTCTGGACTGGGACGCCGAGCTACTCGACCTCTTCGAGATCCCGCGCTCGATGTTGCCCGACGTCGTGGCGAGTACCGGCGTCGTCGGCACGGTGGAATTGCCCGGCTGGCCGGAGCCTGTGCCGGTGGCCGGACTGGCCGTGGATCAGCAGGCGGCGCTCTTCAGCCACGCGTGCCTGGAACCGGGGATGGTCAAGGCAACCTACGGAACCGGCACCTTCGTGCTGATGCAGATCGGGCCGGTGCCGCGTCTCTCCCAGCACGGCCTGGTGACGACCGTCGCCTGGACGATCGGCGGTCAGGCGAGCTACGCCCTCGACGGCGGCATCTACACGACCGGCGCGGCGGTGCAGTGGCTCGTCGAGGGATTGCGCATCCTGGACCGACCGGAGCAGAGCGACGAGATCGCGCGCTCGGTGGCCGACAGCGGTGATGTCTACGTCGTCCCGGCCTTCTCCGGCCTGGCCGCGCCCTACTGGGATCCGCGGGCCCGCGGGCTGATCATCGGCCTGACCCGCGGCACGAGCTGGGCGCACGTGGTACGCGCCACCCTGGAAGGAATCGCCTACCGGGTGCGGGATGTAGTCGAGGCGATGGAAGCTGACGCTGGAGCGCCGTTGCAAGTCCTGCGAGTAGATGGAGGGCCGACCCGCAACTCCTTCCTCATGCAGTTCCAGGCCGATGTGCTAGGAGTGCCGGTCGAGGTCGCCGAGACGACGGAGGCGACGGCGCGCGGCGCGGCGCTGCTGGCCGGCCTGGGTCTGGGCTGGTGGACGACCGCCGACGTCGTCGCGAACTGGCGGCCGGCGGTACGCTACGAGCCAGCGATGGGCGAAGACGAGCGCGAGCGCCGCTATGCCCGGTGGCGACGAGCTGTCGAGCGTGCCCGCGAGTGGGCCGAGTAGTCGCCACTGGTCACGCTTCGCGCAGCTCGCTGCTCGCCCCTTCGCGGGCAGTCAGGTACCGGGGGAGAAGGTCTTCGCGGATATTCTTCTCGAACTGCTCCAGGTGGCGGCGCATCGCCTCGCGCGCCTGATCGGGATCCCCTTGCGCGATCGCGGCATAGATCGCTTCGTGCCCTTCCAGCGAGCGCCGCACGCGCTCGGGTGTCCGACCGGTCAGCCGCCAGCCGCTGAAGAGCACCTGCGACAGTGGGCGACGCGCCTCGCGCAGCAGCCGGTTGCGTGCCGCGGCCATGATCGCCTCGTGGAATGCCACGTCATGCTGAGCGAAGACTGCGGGATCGTGGACGAGGCCGCGCATCGCCCGCAGCTCGGCCTCCATCGCTTCCAGATCGGCCGGCGTGCGCCGCTTCGCGGCCAGCTCAGCGGCGGCCAGCTCCAGCACCTTGCGGAGCTCGAGCACCTCGTCCAGCCAGTCGACATCCTGGCCCGAGCGGACGCGCTCGAAGAGGATGAGCGGGTCGAGGTGATCCCAAGCGTCGGGCGGCTGAACCCACATGCCGCTCCCGTGCCGCACGGTGATCAGCCCCTTCGAGGCAAGCACCCGAACCGCTTCGCGGATGACGGTTCGGCTGACGCCGAACTGCCGCGCAAGCTCCGGTTCAGTGGGCAGCGCCATCCCAGGCTGCAGCGCACCGCTGACGATTTGCTGGGTGATCTGCTGGACGACGCCTTCGTGCAGGCGTGCCTGGTTGACCGGACGGTACGTCCCGGATTGGGAATCGTTCAAGAGTGACCCCGCTTTCTGCGATGCGCTCCGAGGCTGGGCCCGAGCGCGGTCAGATTCGGTGATCGTGGGCACGAACCGGCCGCGCCGCCGCAGGCCCGGGGTTCCCTCTCCCCACTGTCTGAAGTATCGCACATCTTCTCGATTTCTCGCTGAAAATACCCCGTTTGCCGGTCTTCTCCGCGCTTGACACGGGTGGTCTCGGCCGCTATCCTGGGCCGTACTCATCGTATGACACGATGAGTACGGCGTCGAGAAGGTGCTGGTCGGCTGGAGTGAGGTGCGGGGTGAAAGTCACGGCGATCGAGACTGTCCGGCTTGGCGAGTTCCCCAATCTCCTCTGGGTACGGATTCATACCGACGAAGGGCTCGTCGGGCTCGGGGAAACGTTCTATGGCGCTCAGGCGGTCGAGGCTTACGTTCACGAGACCGTCGCGCCGTACCTGCTGGGGAAGGACCCGCTCCAGATCGATCGCCACGCCCGGGCCATGATCGGTTACCTCGGCTTTCGCAGCAGCGGGGTCGAGACGCGGGGAAACTCGGCGGTTGAGCTCGCACTCTGGGATCTCTTCGGCCAGGCGGTCGACCGGCCGCTCTACCAGCTCCTCGGCGGGCTTAGCCGTGAGCGGATCCGGGTGTACAACACCTGCGCCGGCTACCGCTACGTGCGCGCCCGGCCCAGCGAGCGGCTGACCGCCGGCTGGGGGCTTCCTGATGGGGAACCGGAGGGCCCGTACGAGGATCTCGATGCCTTCATCCATCGTGCCGATGAGCTAGCTCAGAGCCTGCTCGCGCAGGGGATCACGGCGATGAAGATCTGGCCCTTCGATCCCTATGCCGAGGAGACTGGCGGGCTCTTCATCTCCCCGGAAGGGCTGGAGCGGGGGCTCGAACCCTTCCGGAAGATCCGGGACGCGGTCGGCAACCGGATGGATATCATGGTCGAGCTGCACTCGCTCTGGAGCTTGCCGGCCGCCATCCGCATCGCGCGGGCGCTGGAGCCCTTCGAGCCGTTCTGGTTCGAGGACCCGATCAAGATGGAGAGCCTGGCCGACCTCGCCCACTTTGCCCGCAGCACCCGCGTGCCGGTCTGTGCCAGCGAGACGCTCGGGAGTCGCTTCGCTTTCCGCGAGCTGCTGGAGGGAGACTGCGTCGGCGTGGTGATGCTGGATATCGGCTGGGTCGGCGGCCTGGGGGAGGCGAAGAAGATCGCCGCGATGGCCGAGGCCTACCACCTGCCGATCGCCCCGCACGACTGCACCGGGCCGGTCCTGCTGACCGCCTCGGTTCACCTCTCGGTCAACGCCCCTAATGCCCTGATCCAGGAGATCGTGCGCGCTCACTACTGGGGCTGGTATCGGGAGCTGGTGACCGATCTCCCGCCGCTCGAGGGCGGCTTTATCGCGCCGTTGCACGGCCCCGGGCTCGGTACGCGCTTGCGGCCAGAGGTATTCGAGCGGCGCGACGCGATGGTCAGGCGCCAGGAGCTCGCTCGGTGAGTGCCGGGCGGCTCAGGAGCAGCGCCGCAGCACGCAGAAGAGCGCCACGGCCAGCGCGACCCAGGAGAGCACGAGCGGAGCATCGGGTAGCTCGGATGGCAGCAGGTAGGCCGTGATGAGGATCGCTGCGGTGATCGCGAGCTGGCGAACCCGCACGCTGCCTGAGAGCCGCCCGGCTGCCAGCGCCGCGGCGATGAGGATCCCGGCTGCCAGCGCCGGCTCGCCGGTCGGGGGGGCGCTCGGGAATAGGAAGAGGCCCAGCCGGTCGGGAGAAAGCGGCGAGCTGAGCGCGTGGAGGAGCGCGAGGCTGCCGGCAGCCAGTATCGGCAGATAGAGGGGGCTGGCGAAGGGCGGAACCCCCAGCCGTCCCTGCCAGCCGGTGGCACCGAGCTTCGTTCGGCGCTCGAGGGCGACTGCCAGCACGAACACCAGCGCCCAGCCGGCGGTCAGCGCCAGTCCCGAGGTCTCGAAGGGCAGCACGTAGATCGCGAGCAGCAGGCCGGCCGTCGCCAGGCATGAGCGCACCGGCAGCGAGCGCACGAAGCATCCCGCCACCGCGAGCGCGCCGAGCATGGCGGCGAAAGCGCCGCTCTCAGGGCCGGTGAAGGGGGTATCGCGTTCCAGGCCAGCCATGAGCTGCTCTGGAGGGTACTCGACGGCCACCAGGTGGCCGAAGGCGAGCGCGCCCAGTGCCAGCGCGGCGAGCCCGGCGTATCCGTGCCGCCGCTCGTCGTAGACCCAGGCGAGTATGGGCACCAGCGTCGCCCAGCCGATCGCGACCAGTGGTCCATCGAGCCTGAGCGGGAAGAGCAGCGCCAGTGCTGCAAGCGCGGCGGCCAGGCCGGCCAGGCCGAGTGGGTGACGATCGTCCCGGGTACTGAGGATGTAGCCGCCGAGCAGGCCGGTGGCCAGCGCGGTCGCCAGGAGGAACAGCCCCTGGTAACGCGCTGCCGTGCCATCGAGGAGCGAGAGGCCAGCCCAGATGAGGAATGCTGTGCTCGCCAGCAGGAGCAGCGCCGGCCAGCGGGCCGGGCGACGCGAAGTCCTCTGGAGCGCCCCGGCGGTGGCCGCCAGAGCGATCGAGGCCCAGAGGCCGGCCAGCGCGAGCAGGCCGAGCCACAGCGAGATGCCCTGCGCGACCCAGCGGCCGAGCTGGGGGGCGAGCAGGACGAAGACCAGCACTGGTAGCCAGGGCCAGCCCTGCCGCAACGTGACCGCGGTTGCCAGGATCAATGTGCCTGCCAGGAACGCGGCCGTGGCCGGCGTGAATGACAGTCCGAGCAGCGCTGGCATTCCCAGCGCCAGGACGAGCGCCAGGGCGGCCCCCGCCTGCGAGCCGGCCCGGACAGCGATCATCCCAGCAGTCGTCGCCAGGATCAGGGTCGCTGCCAGCCCGGCTTCGGTCGGGATCAGCTCGTAGAGTCGCACACCGGCGAGCAGCCACAAGCCGCCGGTGAGCAACCCAGCGGCCAGGACGATCTGCCCGAGCAGCCACCCCTGCCGCTCGAGGAGCCGGAGACTGCCAGCCAGCAACAGCGCGCTGGCGGCGAGCCCAACGATGAGCTGGGCCACAGGGCCGACCCAGCCCTGGATGAGCGCGAGCGCGACCAGCGCGACTGCGCCGAGCGCGAGCGCCACTGCCCCGACCCGGACGAATGCGCGGCCGGCTGCTGGCTTTGCCGTGGCCGAGTGCTCGGCCTCAGTCGCTTCCCAGGTCGGGGGTTCTTCCCAGGTGATCACTTCCTGCCATGGCTCGGGCTCTTCGGACCGAGGCTCTTCAGCTTCACCGGGCTCGGGTGGCGGGGGTGGCGGTGCTGGCGCGGGTGCCGGCGGTGTCGTGACCTGCTCAGCCGGAGGCGCCGCTGTGGCGCCGCTCGTGAGGAGCTGCTGGAGCTGGGTCTCGAGGAGGCGCAGCCGCTCCTCCAGCAGAGCCAGGCGTTCCTGATCGGTGAGCCGTGGCAGATCCGGCTCGACGGGCTGGCCTGCTGCTGGCTCCGGCGGGTGCTCCGGCTCCGGTGGCAGAGGTGGACTGAGCGGCGGTGGCGGAGGCTCGAGGTCGAGCGCCGTCACCTGGTGGTTCTCGTCCACGAGCGTGACCGGCGGCGCTGGCTCGTCCTTCGCGCCGTTCTCGGCAGCTAGGCGGATCGCCTGGAACAGGTCTTCCGGCCGGATGCTCTTGACGAGGTATCCCCTGGCTCCGGCACGGGCGGCGTGGTGCCGGTACTCATCGTTCTGGTACATCGTCAGCATGACCACGTGGGTGTTCGGGAAGTGGCGAACGATATGCTCGGTGGCACGGATCCCGTCTAGCCCGGGCATGCTGATGTCCATCAGGACCACATCGGGGTGGAGATCCCGGACGCGCTCGATCGCCTCCTCGCCGGTAGCCGCCTCGCCGACCACCTCGATAGCGTCGTCGGTCTCGATGAGCTGCCGCAGCCCCTCGCGGAACAGGTCGTGGTCGTCCACGATCAGGACGCGGATACGCTGGTCGCTGTCCCTGGCGGCTTCTGCCCCATCCCCACCTGGCAGCACCGTGTCACAGCCTTTCCGGCATCGTGCCGCGGCTTCGGCCGCTCGTGGCTCGGACGCGTGCCATCATCCCAAGCACGGCGGTGCGCTCTAATTCTCTCACCCTCACCGGTGCTCCTGGTAGGGGAAATGGACCAGTGAGAGAAGCCACGCACCTGCGGGCTCGAGTTCGGTGTCGAAATTCCCGCTCCTCGTTCGTCATCTCGATGAAGACGGCGAGCGGGCGCGCGGCGCGTACCAGGAGAAGCGAAAGGGGGCAGGAGATGCGCTACATGCTCTTGATGTACGGCGATGAGCAAGCGGAGGCGGGGCTGTCGCCGGAGGAGTTCAACGAGCTGGTTCAGGCCTATTTCCGCTGACGCTCGCGCAGCCCCGCTGTCGCGGTGAGGAGAGTGAGGAGATGTGGCAGGGGCCACGCACCGCCCACAGCCTGGGCCCGTTGAAAGGCTCGCTGTCAGAGCGGTTCCGCGCCTTCATTGAGGATGGCTCAGTAGGCCACGTAGGGGAACACGCGGTGACGCCGGCTAACCGGCCGAGGGCGACGAGAGCGTGCTCCAACTTTCGCTGTCGCTCCGCAGAGAACTCGAGCGGCGGATCCGGAGGCGGGGGAAACGGAACGAACGCACGAGCTCGCCACCTACATCCTCGATCAGGTATCGGCCGGTGACGCCGCGCTTCATTGTCCCGCTCGCCTATTCACGTTCGTGAAAACAACAAAACAACGCCCAGCGCTATTTCAGCAAATGGCCAGAAGTGATAATACCGTGCCGGCATGCCTCGCCTGGAGACATGCTCGCCGGCTTGGAGGCTCGCTGCAATACCCGGTGTTCCCTGCGACACCGAGACTATCTGCCTCGCAGCGTGGATATCCTCAAGTTTCGATAAGGCGGCTCGCTCAGGCAGCCCAGCGCTCCGACCAGACTTCCGCCTGCTCCAGCACCGTCTGCGCTGCTCGCTCCTGCTGGTCGGGAGGATAGCCGTAGCGTCGCAAAACCCGCTTCACCAGCACGCGGAGCTGGGCCCGCACGTTCTCCCGCACCGTCCAGTCTATGGTGACATTCTCGCGCACGATCCGCAGGACCTCCTGGGCAATCTGGCGCAGGGTCGGCTCGCCGAGCACTGTCACCGCGTCCTTGCTCGCCGCCAGGGCGTCGTAGAAGGCGATCTCCTCGTCGCTGAGCCCCAGCGTCTCGCTGCGGCGATCGGCCTCTCGGATCTCCTTCGCGAGCTCGATTAACTCCTCGATGACTTGTGCGGCTTCGATGGCGCGGTTCTGGTAGCGGCGGATTGCCCGCTCGAGCATCTCGGCGAAGGAGCGGGCCTGTACCACGTTCTTGCTCCGCCTGGTGCGGATCTCGTTCTCGAGCAGCTTGCGGAGGAGTTCCGCAGCAAGGTTTTTGTGCTGCATCCCGCGCACTTCGGCCAGGAATTCCTCTGACAGCACTGAGATATCCGGCTTCTTCAACCCAGCGGCCGCGAAGAGGTCTACGACACCCTCCGGAACGACCGCGCGAGAGACGAGCTGGCGAATGGCGTAATCGAGTTCTTCTTCGGTTCTCGATTCTCCAGGTGATCGTTTCACCAGCGCCGCCCGCACTACCTGGAAGAAGTGCACGTCGTCGCGGATACGGAGGGCCTCCTCGTGCGGGACCGCCAGCGCAAATGCCTTGGCCAGTTCCTGCATTGCTGCGAGGAACCGGTTCTTCCCGTCTTCGAGTGCTAGGATGTGCTCCTGGGCAGCGGGTACGAGGCGCAATCGCTCCTGCGGCGTTGCGGTATACCAGCTTGACCAGTCGAATCCATAGAAGAGGTCGCGACATACCTCGTACTTCTCCAGCATCACCTTGACGGCCTCATCTTGCGAGATCGTCGCTCGCCCTTTCCCACCGCTCTCGGTGTAGGCCTCGAGGGCGGCTTTCAGCTCGTGGGCTAGCCCCAGGTAGTCGACCACGAGACCGCCCGGCTTGTCGCGGAAAACCCGGTTGACGCGCGCGATCGCCTGCATCAGCCCGTGCGCCCGCATCGGCTTGTCGAGATACATAGTGTGGAGGCTCGGGCAGTCGAACCCGGTGAGCCACATGTCGCGGACGATCACAATCTTGAGGGGGTCGTCCGGGTCACGGAAGCGCCGGGCCAGGAGTTCCCGCCGCTGCTTGCTGCGGATGTGAGGCTGCCACTCTGGAGGATCCGAGGCCGAACCGGTCATGACGACTTTGATCTGGCCTTTGTCATCGTCGTCGTGGTGCCAGTCTGGGCGGAGCCGGATGATCTCGTTGTAGAGGTCCACGCAGATGCGCCGGCTCATACACACGATCATCGCCTTCCCGTCGAGTGCCTCCAGCCGGCGCTCGAAATGCTCCACGATGTCGCGGGCAATGAGCTTGAGCCGCTGCTCCGCGCCGACGATCGCCTCGAGCTGGGCCCACTTCGACTTCAGCCGCTCCTTGCGCTCGGCTTCCTCGCCCTCGGTGACCTCTTCGAACTCCTCGTCCAGTTTCGGCTTAAGCGTGTCGGGCAGATCGAGCTTGGCCAGCCGGCTCTCGTAGTAGATCGGCACGGTGGCGCCATCCTCGACAGCGCGCTGGATGTCGTAGATCGAGATGTACTCGCCGAAGACGTTGCGCGTGTTGCGATCTGCCAGCTCCAGCGGAGTACCGGTGAAGGCGATGAAAGAGGCATTCGGCAGCGCATCGCGCATGTGCCGGGCGAAGCCGTCGATGAAGTCGTACTGGCTGCGATGCGCTTCGTCGGCGATAACGACGATATTGCGCCGCTCGGAGAGGACCGGCATGCGGTCGCCCTGCTCCTCGGGGAAGAACTTCTGGATAGTGGTGAAGACGATGCCGCCGGACTGCACCGCGAGATTTCGCCGCAGGTCGGCGCGGCTCTCCACCTGCACCGGCGGCTGGCGCAACAGGTCCTGGCAGCGAGCGAAGACGCTGAAGAGCTGGTCGTCGAGGTCGTTGCGGTCGGTGAGCACGACGACGGTCGGGTTCGCCATCGCGGGCTCGCGGATGATCCGCCCGGCATAGAACACCATGGTCAGGCTCTTCCCCGAGCCTTGCGTGTGCCAGACGACCCCGATCCTCCGGTCGCCCGGCTCGCCGCCGCGCTTGATGCCCGCCTCGTAGTGGCCCCGCCCTTCAGCGACCGCGGCCGCGTGGATTTCGGCAGCGCGCAGCGTCTCTCTCACCGCAGTCCGCACGGCGTGGAACTGGTGATAGCCCGCGACTTTCTTCTCCAGCCTGCCGCTCCCGTCGTCGTCGAAGACGATGAAATCCCGAATCAGTTCGAGGAAGCGCGCGTGATCGAATACGCCCTTCAGCAGCACCTCGAGCTGCGGTGCGCCCATGTCTTCGACCTGCTCCCCCGAGATCGTTCGCCAGGGCTTGAACCACTCACGCCCGGCCGTGAGCGTGCCCAGGCGCGCCTCTAGCCCATCGGAGATGACGAGCAGCTCGTTGAATGTGAAGAGGGTGGGCAAATCCGCCTTGTAGGTCTGGAGCTGCTGGAAGGCGGTCCAGATGGTTGCTTCCTCGTCGGCTGGATTCTTCAGCTCGATGATGGCCAGCGGCAGGCCGTTGACGAAGAGCACGATATCGGGCCGGCGGGTAGGCGCAAGCCCTCGCCCGCTCCGCTCCGTGACGGTGAATTGGTTGACCGCGAGCCAGTCGTTGTTCTCCGGGGTATCGAAGTCGAGCACGCGGGCCTGGATGCCCCGCATCTGGCCAGATGACGTCCGGTATTCGACGGTGACACCATCGACGAGCATACGGTGGAAGGCCCGGTTCCTCGCCTCGAGCGTCGAGCCCTGAGGATTAGTGAGCGTTCGCAGGGCGACCTCCACAGCCTCGAGGGGAAGGTCCGGGTTGAGCCGGATCAGGGCATCCTGCAGGCGCTGCTTGAGAACGACCTCGCGGTAGTCGTCGCGCTCGGCGAACGGCTCTCCCGGGGCGATCTCCGGGCCGTGCTTGATCTCCCATCTCAGCGCCTCGAGCCAGGCAAGGGCTGCCGATTCGACAAGTGATTCAGTGAATTGCATACTCACCCCTGCTTCTTCGTCGGTGCTTTATCTGCCGGGTGCTGCGGCTCGTACCACCAGAAGTTGAGAGGGTTGCGCGGGTCACGCGTTCGAAGGCCGCGTGGCGACTCTAAAGTGATTCCCAGCCTGTGCTCACTGCATAGACGGCAGAAGTAATGCAGAAAGTGAAATCTCTGCAGCGATGCCTTTGGAAGGGATTTACCTGTACTTAACTCATCCCAAAAGGAGATCTGACCTGTTTCTTTCCTCTTCCAGTTGCAAAACTCGGTGCAGTGCTCCGCCGCGAATACCGCCATGCCTGCGAATAGGTCTGCCATCTGCAGAAGGGGGTGCTCTCTTGATGAACTGGGGTGGATCTCCGCAACCTGAAATGCCACGTCGCGCTGTTGCGAGCTGTGGCTTTCCGCGAGCAGCTGACCCTGGGGGGACTGGCGACGAGAGACGGTCTGAAGGATCTCCTCAAGCTTGTCCCAAGCAATGGTTGACTGTTCATCTGCATATAGCGTCCAGATAGCGCCACTGGGCCATCGTAATCTCAGTACATTATGAAACAGGTGATAATACAGACGCTCAAGATTTGCGGAATCGTCTCTACCGGGGACGTTATGGCGGCTATCTGTCTTATCAAAAACAAGAACGTCTACTCGCAGTTGGTCGCAGCAGATCATATCAATAACTAGTTTGCAAACCTCCTCCGCAATGCTTCTCTCGTGTGTTCTGCGCAGCTCGCTCCACTTAAGTTCCCGCGCACGTAATTGCTGAAGGGATTCTGCTAACTTTTGCTCTACCTGTGTAATCGGCGCGATTGACCCAGTAATGAGGGCAACGCTCCCGAATCTACCTGTATTCCAGCTAGACTCATCGCTGAAGCCAACATGGGTCACGTCGCTAGAGATCATGGTCCGCGCTCCTGAAACTCGTCTCGCAGAGCTCTGCCTATGGATGATCCCGAGCGGCCGCGTGCTGCCTGACCAGGCACACTCACGCGGTGGTTCATGCCGCATGAGGGATTCCAGAGCTCCTCTAGCTCGGTCTCGATAGCCTGCGGGTCTTCCGGGTCGCACGCCCAGCGCATCGGGTTTTCGGCGATGTAGCGACGGATACGGTCGAGCGATGCTTCATCGCAGATGACATGCTCGTAGTAGTTGCGCTGCCACACCCGCACGCCGGGCGTGTTGCGCCGCTGGTTGATCCGTTTCGTGGTGGCGGCCTTGAACCCGGCAACGAACGCGCCGAGCGAACGGGGCGCAGGCCCGTTGGCGCGCGCAGCGGTGCCCGGCCTGGTTTGGGTAATGAATTCGGTAGGGGCGACCGGCCGGTCGCCCCTACCGGTATCGACGATCCAGACGATGCCGTGGACATGATTCGGCATGACGACGAATTCGCCGGCATGCAGCAGGATCTCCCGGCGCACCTCGGACGACCGCAGCCATTCCTCCTCGACGATGCGCCCGTAGTCGCTCATCTCCATCGTGTCATCGACCACCTGCCCGAAGAGACATGCGCGATCGTGCGTGGAGATAGTGATGAAGTAGGCCCCTGCCTGCGCGTAATCGTGTCCTTTCAGGCGGATCGATCGGCGATGGTGACGTTCTGGATCAAAGGTCATAGTCCCCGCTCCGCGAGGAATCGCTCTGCATCGTGCACCCGAATCTCGCCGCGGATGAGCTTGGGCAGCAGTGCATCCCGCAGGGCGGCGAGAGTGCGGGATTCATGAATAGCTCCGATCATTCGGTCAATAGGAGCCCGAATCGCCGCAGTAAAACTCTCTGCAGTTTTTTCTGGAGGAAGGGCCACTTGATAACGCGCCATGTCATTCCAGCTTGTGCGTGGCATCCGGGTTCCTGTCGAGCCCGCGCTCGTGTAATCAACAAACGCTGTGCTTGAGATGTGACCCAGTACGAAACCGAACCACGCCCCTTTCTTCGGCTTCACAACCACGATGTCGGTTGAGCACACGCCGTCCACCGGAGCGACCCCGACCTTGTGGAAGTACGGGCGGAGTTTCCCGAACAGGATTTCGCCCCGTTTGAACTCGAACTTGTTACTTTCTAGCTCGTCTGCCGTACTCCATTCCCAGAGTGCGAAGCGGCCTCTGGGCATGTGCTCAAGGGCGATGTAAGGAGTAG
Source organism: Thermalbibacter longus (assembly GCF_023806485.1). GTDB lineage: Bacteria > Chloroflexota > Chloroflexia > Thermomicrobiales > Thermomicrobiaceae > Thermalbibacter > Thermalbibacter longus. The sequence goes on along the minus strand of NZ_JAMSLR010000012.1, from coordinate 8,650 downwards.
TTGGGTCAATTTCGTGTGGTTGAACACTCCGGCGCGGATTCTCGGCTATGTCGCCGAGTGTTCCCACCCGCCACCCCTCCGGAATCTCCCCCAGTTCAGAGTCGACCAGGCGGTCGGGGAAGAGGTCGTAGAGGTGGGCGGGAAAACCGGGTAGGGACTCACCACGGCGCCAGCGACCCTCCATCTTGGCGCGGACGGGCTCGAAGTCGACGAACCACGCCTTGAAAATGGCCCGCGCCATGGCTTCAAGCGTCTCGCTCATCCGGCGGTTCAGCTCGATCTTGTCGTCCAGCGTGCCCAGGATGTGGGCGATGGCGCGCTGCTCGGGGAGGGGAGGAACCTCGACGTGAATCCTCTCAAGATCTCGCAAGGTGACATGTCCCATGGTTGTTCTCTTGGCTTCGACATATGACCGAAAGGTATCTATCTGCGAGAGCAATAGATAATAAAGAAATACCTGATCGACACCCGGTTTCGCCACAACACGAAAGATGTGCTGATTTAGCGCCCCAAGAGGACCGCTGTACCGATAAATACCCACCGAACCTGACCACGAAAAGAGAACATCCCCTTGTGTAACTCGGTGAACGTCTTGCACGACCTCCGCAGGAACTCGATCGGTTGTCTCGGTTATGCCGTGGTTCAATTCAGCAATTTTGATCACTGGTACACCATCTGATCTCAGCTCTGAAGATCTAGTAACACGACCGTTAATATATTCAGCAAGATCACGCAAAGAAAAGCTTATCCATCCATTATCCTTATTTTGATTACATGAGCATCTTGGTAGGCTCATGCCACCCCTCCTTGCTTACGTGATGAGCACGGTACGAGGCTCACGGACTGTGCTTGATTCATTGTCCCTTGTAAGCAACAGCTCGTAGGCCTACTTGCTATACGACGTTGATAACTGGGCTGCCAATACCAGATTGATTCAGGTCTCCAGATCAACTGTGGCCTAGCTCACGTTTCCTCTTGCGGCTGCAATGGTCGGTCTCGTCTCATACCAGCACTGCCATAGCAGTGACTGGTGTTCTCTCGCCCACTGGATAACTACCGTTTCTAGGTAGTCTGGTAACTTGCCCGCCAGACGTTGGAGCGTATCGATACGGTAGCTTGCGCTCTTATCGCCATCGTTCAGTCGAGCATGGAAATGCGGCGGATTGTGATCCTTTGGATAAATTTCGATACGCACCTCCTTAATGCGTTCGATTAAGAGCTCCAGGATATCTGGCGATGCCTGTGATCGAAGATCGGCGATTCGCAACCGGCGTAGCAGGTCGGTGACGGCAACATCCAGTAATGTCTGTTCTTCCCCGCCGTGTATCTCTCTGGCCTTGTCAAACCCGAGTTCGCGTAGATTGCTCCAGATCGCCTCGTCAAGACGACGTGCTTCGGCCATCTGCTCGCGGAGTTCGGTTGTGAGGGCGTGCATCTTCTGCTCGAACGCCTCCTCTTCCTCCACCGACTCCTCAGTCCCCACGTAGCGGCCGGGCGTGAGCACATAGCCGTGCTGGCGGATCTCCTCCAGCGTGGCGCCCTTGCAGAACCCAGGGATGTCCTGGTACTCGCCGGCGTCGGCCTCCCCGCGCCAGGCATGGTAGGTCCGGGTGATCTGCTGGATCTCTTCGTCTGTCAGCTCCCGGTGCGTGCGGTCTACCATCCGCCCCATCTTCCGAGCGTCGATGAAGAGCACCTCGCCGCGGCGGTCGCGCAGAGGCTTCGTTTGTCCGGTCGGAGGGCGGCCGCTCTTGTCGCGTGTGATGAACCAGAGGCAGGCCGGAATCTGGGTGGAATAGAAGAGCTTGTCCGGTAGGGCCACCATGCAGTCCACCAGATCGGCCTCGATGATGTTCCTGCGGATCTCGCCCTCCCCGGACTGGTTGGACGACATCGAGCCGTTGGCCAGCACGAAGCCGGCGTAGCCGGTGGGCGCGAGATGGTAGATGATGTGCTGCACCCAGGCGAAGTTGGCGTTGCGCACCGGCGGAGCGCCGAACTTCCACCGCTTGTCGTGCCGCAGGCGCTCACCGCCCCACTCCCGCATGTTGAAGGGGGGATTGGCCAGGATGTAGTCGGCTTTGAGGTCGGGGAAGCGGTCGTTGTGGAACGTGTCGCCTTGCTCGATCCTGCCCTCGATACCCCGGATGGCGAGGTTCATCCTGGCCAGCCGCCAGGTGGTGTAGTTCAGCTCCTGGCCATAGATGCTGATCTGGGAGCGGGCCCGGCCCCCGTTCCCGTTGCCGGTCGCGTGCGCCTCGATGAACTCCACTGATTGGACAAACATGCCCGACGAGCCGCAGCACGGGTCGTAGACGCGGCCCTTGAAGGGTTCGAGCATCTCGACTAGCAGGCGAACTACGCACCGGGGCGTGTAGAACTCCCCGCCCTTCTTGCCCTCGGCGCTGGCGAACTGGCCCAGGAAGTACTCGTAGACCCTCCCCAGCACGTCCTTGGCTCTAGCATCGCCGTTGCCGACCTCGATGTTGCTGATGAGGTCGATGAGCTGGCCGAGGCGCTGCTTGTCCAGGGAGGGGCGGGCGTACTCTTTCGGTAGGACTCCCCGGAGCGACTCGTTCTCGCGCTCGATCGCCTCCATCGCCTCGTCCACGATCTGGCCGATCGTCGGCTGGCGAGCGTTCTCCTGCAGGCGAGTCCAGCGGGCCTCCGGTGGCACCCAGAAGACGTTCACGGCGCGGTACTCGTCTGGATCGTCAGGATCCGCTCCCTGGGCGCGCTCGGCCTCGAGCTTCCGGCGGTGCTCTTCGAAGGCGTCGGAGATGTACTTGAGGAAAATCAGCCCCAGGACGACGTGCTTGTACTCGGCAGCGTCCATCGAGCCGCGTAGCGCGTTCGCCGCCTGCCAGAGCTGGGCCTCATACCCAATGAGAGCGCCGCTCGCGTCTCGCACCGCCTGGTTCGACCGGCGAGGCATCTGCCGAACCTCCCCGCTAGAATTCTCACTGTACTGTCTCAACGTGCGGGCGCGGCTCTCGTCCCGTGCATGGCGGGTTCGGGAACTCGAGTCCGATCCTTTTCACAGAGACGTGGCCGGCGTCGGCGTTGACCCGCCTGCCGGTGGGTTCGGCTCATGTGCACATGCACGCCTCGCACAGAGCAGGCAAGGATGACGCGTCGATGGGCGGCACGGTGGACGATAGCGCCGCTGTCCCAGCTATTGGCAGGCTGGGGACTGGATAACCCGCGTTGTCCATATCCGGACGCAATCATCGACCCACTGTGGGATGTAGCTGAGATCTCCCCCTTGCTGAGACATAGAGTAGGTTGTCCCCGGAATGCTTGTCAAGGCCCGATCGTACCGGCTGTGTCCCGGAGCGCTCCACGAGGGACATATCAGGGAGCTGGGGTAACTAGAGCTCAGACATGCAGGCAGCACGTCACTGTTCGGTGGTCGGTAGTAGCGCCGATCCTCGCAGCGGCACGGCCTCTCGGAGCACGCGTTGCCGGATGCGCGCTTTCAGACCACGCTCCGTGACCACATCGACGCGGCAGCCCAGCAGGCGTTCCAGCTCGAACTGGAGCCCTCCGAGATCGAAGAGGCTCCTCCCAGGCTCTAATTCGACCAGCAGATCGATGTCGCTCTGCTCGTCCGCCTCACCCCGCGCCAAAGAGCCGAAGACCCGCACGTTCCGCGCGCCGTATCTCGCAGCAATCCGCAAAATTTCCTCGCGCTTCTCTTTTAGGGTGCGCTCAAGCGACATCGTCGGTTCCCTGCTCGTTTTTCCGGCTCGCTCTCACCGCAGTGCACAACATCTATAGACGATATGTGACTCTATCATAGCCCGGATGCTCGGCCTCGTGCCCTTTCCTGGGTCAACCCGCTCGATTCTAGCGAGCGCGGCAGGCTGGCTCCCGCGGCGGTGGCTCGCTGCGCCGGTGTCCTGGCTACGGGCGCTCTTCGACCAGGCCGGCGAGGTCGCTGACGGCTACCGGCTGGCCGCCGCGCAGGAAGATGCGCGGCACCCGCGCCGCCAGCGCCGTCACGACCTCGTAGGGGATCGTCCCGCACAGCTCGGCGATGTCGACCGCCGTCATCTCCCCGCTCCGCCCGTCGCCGAGCACGAGCGCCGGCTCGCCCGCCTCGACCCCGCTCACCCGGCTGACCTCGATGACCGTCTGGTCCATGCACACCCGCCCCCGGATCGGGCAGCGCGTGCTCCGGACGACGAACCAGCCGCAGTTCGAGAGCAGCCGGGAGAGGCCATCGCCGTAGCCGATCGGCGCAAGGCCGCAGCGGATCTCCCGTCCGGCCACGTAGGTGTGCCCGTAGGAGATCCCCTCGCCGGCCGCCACAGTGAAGACCCGAGCCAGCCGGGTCTCCAGCTGCAGGGCTGGCCGGGCGTCCGGCGGGGCTGGCACCGCGGCCGAGGGCGGCAGCCCGTAGAGGACGATCCCGGCGCGGACCAGCCGCTCGCCGGGCAGGTCGGCGTCGCCGACGACGCCCCGGAGCGCAGCCGCGCTGTTCGCCTGGTGGACGACGCGCGGGGCGATGCCGTGCCGGGCCAGGAGGTGCCGTACCTGGCGAAAGCGGCGCGCCTGTTCCCGGAGAAAGCCGGGGTCGGGCTCGTCGGCGGTGGCGAAGTGGGTGAAGAGGCCCTCCAGCTCCAGCCGCGGGTCGGCGACGATCGCCTGCACGAGCTCCAAAGCTTCATCCATCTCCACGCCGAACCGGCGCATCCCGGTATCGACCTTGAGGTGCAGCCGCGCCGGGCCGAAGTCCCCGCTGGCAGCTCGGGCGATAGCCGCGACGTCGGCCGCTGAGCCGACCGCCAGCGTCAGGTCGGCGTCGAGCGCCGGCTGAAGCAGGGCGTAGTTCGGCGGGCCGAGCACCAGCACTGGCGCGGTGATGCCAGCGCCGCGGAGCGCCAGCCCCTCCTCGATCCGCGCCACTCCCAGCCAGCGTGCCCCGGCGGCGAGCAGCGCCCGGGCACAGGGGATCAGCCCATGCCCGTAAGCGTTCGCCTTCACCACGCCCATCAGGACGACGTCTTCAGGTAACCGCGCCCGCACGGCCTGGACGTTGCCGGCCAGCGCGTCGAGGTCGATCAGCGCGTGGGTGCCGGCCTGCGCCGCCGCCAGCCGGTCCGCGAACGCCAGCGCCATGCTTCGCTCCCGCCCTTCGCTCCCCGATCCTCCCCGGCGTGCCGCGCGCCGATAGTATGCGCTTCGGAGACGCGTGCCAAGTGGATCACGAACCGGGTGGGGCAGAGCGGGCTATACTGGGCTGCCGGCCTGACTATAGCTCCTGGATCGGCACGACGCGTTGGCCGGCCGAGCGATCTGAGCCGGTGCCTGGATAGGAGGATCACCGTGCGGCCACACGAGAGCGCCGAGCAGCGCGTCCTGCGCGCCGTTCGCTTCGGCGACGAGCAGCCGACCTGGATCCGGCCGAGCTACGATGGCTTCGGCATCGTCAACCTCCCCTGGTCGCTCCTCGCCGCGCTCGGTGGCGAGCCTGAGGGGCCGACGGTCTCCGCCGAGGTCTGGCCGCAACAGCTCGCCGGGGGTGTCGAGGCCGTCCTGCTACTGGTCATCGACGGGCTGGGTTACCGCCGGCTCCAGCAAGCGATGGCTGAAGGGGTTGCCCCGTCGCTGGCCCGGCTGCGCGAGCAGGCCGCCTGGTTTCCCCTCACCTCGATCTTCCCCTCGACCACCGCGGCTGGCCTGACCACGCTGGCCACCGGCCAGCCGCCGGCGCGGCACGGATTGGTGGGCTTTACCTGCTACCTGCGCGAGTTCGGAATGCTCAGCAACCTGCTCTTCTGGACTCCCCTCGGCCGATTCCCCAGCTACGCCAGCCAGGGCCTCGATCCGCGGGCCTTCCTCCCGGTGCCCACCATCGCCGAGCTGGCTGCCGGGCTGGGAATCGACTGCGTCGTGGTCGCCCCGGAGGCCTTCCGGGAAACGCCGCTGACGCGGATGCACTCCGCGGCGGCTCGCTACCTCGGCTACCGGACAGCCGGCGAGTTCGTCGCGCTGGTTCACCGGGCGCTAGCCGAGCCCGGGCGGCGCCTGGTCACCGCCTATTGGGACACGATCGATAACCTGGGACACTTCTCCGGACCGGACCACCCGGCGACGCTGACCGAGCTGCGCCAGCTCGACCGGCTGCTGGTCGAGGAGTTACTGGCCCGTTTGCCCCGCCGCGACGTGCTGGTTGTCCTCACCGCTGACCACGGCATGGTGCCGCTCGACCCCGCGCGCGAGCACCGGCTGAACGGGCTGCCGCTCCTCGAGCGGGTCGTAGTCCCTCCAGGTGGCGAGCGGCGAGCGGTGTACTGGTATGCCCGATCCGAGGAGCGGGAGGCGCTCCGGCAGGAGCTGCTGGAGCTGGCCGGCGAGGACGGCTGGCTCGCCAGCGGCGAGGCGCTGCTGAGCGAGGGGCTGCTCGGCCCGCCGCCGCACCACCCGGAGGCGGCCTGGCGGGTAGGGGATCTGGTCCTGATCGCTCGCGGCGGCGCCAGCTTCCCCTATGACCCGCCCGGCGTCACCCCGCGCCCGTCGTTCGGCGCCCACGCCGGTCTGGAAGCCGAGGAGCAGCTCGTCCCCTGCCTGGTCTGGCGGCCATAGCCCGTCGCTGGGCGGTCGCCGGCGGGTCGCGCCCACCGCCAGCGCTCAGCGACGGCGCGCACGCTCCGGGCTTCATCTGTCTGACTTCGCTCCGGCTCTCAGGATGCCGGATGAGCGCGCGGCCTCTGGTACCGTTCGGGTCGTCACTCCGCCTCTTCAGCACCGGCTCGCCACTTCTCACTGTGTTCGGGCGCGGGGACGTGCGGAGTCTGGACCTGAACCGGCTGGCGGGGGAAGCTCAGCACGACCAGCGCGAACGCCAGCGCGACCGCGATCAGGACGCCGAGATAGACCGCGCCGAGCGCATCGGCCAGGGCCGCGCGCAGGGCGGCGAGCTGGGCAGGGTCGAGCGCCGCCCGCAGCTCGGGGTTGAGCAGCGCGTTGCTCGATGTTTCCGAGGCAGCCACACCGAGACGCGAGCGCATGATTGCGCTGAGCACTGTTCCCAGCGCGGCTACCCCGACCGCCCCGCCGATCGTGCGAGAGAACCCCACCAGCGCGGTGACGATGCCGCGCTCCTCCCAGCCGACCGCGTTCTGCACCGCGATGATGAACGCCGTCGAGCTGAAGCCCATCCCGATTCCGAAGAGCGCCGCTGCCACGACCGGCCAGAGCAACTCCGCGCGGCCCGGCACGAGCTGGAGGATCAGCCCGGCGACCAGCATCGCGGTCATCCCAGCCACGACCGAGCTTCGGAAGCCGAAGCGCAGGATGATCCGGCCCGAGGCTGTCGAGGCCAGCGACCAGCCGAGCGCGAACGGCATCACGACCGTACCGGCGGTGATGGCAGTGCCGCCGAGCACGCCCTGGACGAAGAGCGGCAAGTACGAGGTGACACCGAACATCCCAGCGCCGATCAGGACGCCACCGGCGAATACCACGCTGATCAGACGCCGCCGGAACAGGCGCAGCGGAAGCACGGGTTCGACCGCGCGGGATTCGACGAGCAGGAAGACCCCGAGCAGCAGCGCGCCCCCCACCAGGCTCCCGGCCACGTCGGGCGCCGACCAGCTACGCCCCTGTCCCGCTCGCAGCAGGCCGAGCAGGAGCAGCGTCAGCCCGGCAGTCAGAGCGGCCGCGCCGGCATAGTCGATGCGATGCGGCCGCCGCGCCACACGCTCGCGCAGGGCCAGGCCGATCAGCAGCAGGGAGGCGATCCCGAAGGGGATATTGACGTAAAATACCCAGCGCCAGCTCAGTGTGTCGGTGATGAAGCCGCCCACAGTCGGCCCGGCCACTGCCGATGTACCCCAAACCGCGCTGGTCAGACCCTGCAAGCGAGCTCGCTGCTCGATCGAGAAGAGGTCGCCGAGGATGGTGAGCGTGACCGGGATGATCCCGCCGGCGCCCAGGCCCTGCAGCATGCGGAAGAGCACGAGCTGCGGCATCGACTGGGCGATGCCGCAGAGGATCGAGCCGAGCAGGAAGAGCAGCGTTGAGGCGACGAACAGCCGTTTCCTCCCGTACAGGTCGGCCAGGCGGCCGTAGAGCGGCACAGTAGTGGTCGATGTCAGCAGGTAGCCAGAGAAGACCCACGGGTAGAGCGGCAGCCCCCCGAGCTGGCCGACGATCGTGGGCATCGCCGTGCCGACGATGCTGGTGTCCAGTGCTGCCAGGAACGTGCCGAACAGCACGCCGGTGACGACAGCGATCTGCCCGCCGCGACTGAGCTCGCGCGGTAGTTCCTCGCGGATCGACATCTCCGGTGCGCGTGGTGGACGTCCCATTGTCCCTCTCGACTGTGTTCGCGCTCGACCTTCCCCGGTCGGGAGTGAGGGAGGCACCCTCCGGATCGAGGGCACGGCTCAGTATAGGCCCCATCCCGGCCGGAGGCTATCGCGCGAGACAGGCCAGTGCGCGGGCACCGTTCGATCGAGCGCAGCCGGAGCGCGGGACGCCCGAGCAGCACGGAGTCCGCCCAGCACCGGCAGAGAGGGGGTCACTACAGAGCGCCTGCTGGTGCTACGATAGGCCGATCGGCCGCTGGGGAACGGGGTTCTGGCGGGCTGGAGGGATCTTGTCGCGGGCGGATGTGCTGATCGTGGAGGCGGCGACGGGC
>NZ_JAMSLR010000011.1 GCF_023806485.1 Thermalbibacter longus | reverse complement strand
CGCCCCGGCCGGGACGACGGCGCCCGCCAGCGCCCCGGCCACCAGGCCCAGCGAGAGCAGCCAGGCGAGTCGTCGCGCGCGCACCGGTGTGCCTCCTCTCGTCCCACCGCGACCGGCCGCAGGCGCCGGCCCGACCGGTGTGCCGGGGCCGGCGCGTCGCTGGCGGCTGCCTTCGGAGGCGGAGGCGGGGGGCGGGCGGAAGGGAGCGCGCCGCGACAGGTCTATGCTACCGAGAGGCAGGCTGGGTGGCCAGAGGGGAGGGGCGTCCGTTCGCGGAGGCGGGGCTCGGGTCGGTCGGGGCACCCCCCGTGGTTGCCCGATGCCCGTCGTTGCCCCGTACGAGGGCAGGCACGGGGGCCTGCCCCTACGGGTGGTTGCTTGGGCGGGGCGCCCCCATGTGGTCGCCCGGTGATTGCCCGATGGCCGGGAGCGGCCCGGCGAGGGGCGAGCACGGAGGCCTGTCCCGACGGACTGTCGCCTGATCGGGCCGAGCCGTAGAAGTGAGGGTCGCCGGATCACGTTACGGGTAAGCCGTGACCGGCGCTGCGCACTTCGATCCGATCAGCAGGCGGTCGATCAGGAAGGTTCTTCGGAGGCGGCTACCCGCGAGGAGTCGGGCGCTCCCGGTGCCAAGCCGCTCGCCGCGACAGACTCCCGCTGCTCACGCCGCAGCGCCTCGACCTCCTCCCGCACATTCTCTACCTGTCGCCGAAGCGACAGCAAGTAGCCACCCATGATCAGCCAGGTGACGAAGAATGCCGCGAAGAGATACACCAGGTTGTCCTGCATCTCGATGATCCTCCCGCTCGGTCAAACGCCGTGCTGGAGCCGCACTTCCGCGAGCTCGTCCTTCATCCGCTCTACGCGGTACTTCTCGATCAGCAGGAAGACATACAGGGCCATGAAGGCCACCAGGGCAACGATCAGCGTATAGAGCATCGTATCAGGCATCGCCGGCCCCTCGGCGCGCACCACGATCGGCTCCGGGTGGAGCGTCCGCCACCAGCGCACGGACATGTGGATGATCGGCACATCGACGAACCCGACGATCCCGAGCACCGCGGCGTAGCGCGCGCCGCGTTCCGGGTCGCTGACGTAGGCACGCAGCATGAAGTAGGCCAAATAGATGAACCAGAGGATCAACGTGGTCGTCAAGCGCGCGTCCCAGGTCCACCAGGTGCCCCATATCGGGCGGCCCCAGATCGAGCCCGTCAACAGTACGATGGTCGTGAACACGAAACCGAGCTCGGCCGCTGAGCGGGCCAAACGATCCCAGCGCGGGTGGCGCCGGGCGAGGTAGGCGATACTACTGACGAAGATGATGAAGAACGAGAGGTATGCCAGCCATGCCGCCGGCAGATGGATGTAGAAGATCCGCTGCGCGGCTCCCTGCACCCGGTCGCTCGGCGCGTACAGGAAGATCATCCCGACCGAGATCGCGACCAGGACGACCGAGAGCCAGCCGAGGGCACGGCTCCATGTTTCGGCTGACCGTCGAGTGGCGACGCTGGCCATGTACCGCTACTCCTTCCCGCTCCGTCGATGAGCGATGCTATTCCTCCACGGCATGCCCGAAGACGACATACGAGATCCCGAGAAACAGCACGTCGAATCCCAGCAGCAGGCTGATCCAGGGTCCCACCTCGGCCTGGCGATCGGTCAGCAGCAGCGTGGTGGCGCGCACCGCGCTGATAACGATCGGGAGCGAGAGGGGGAAGAGCAACACCGGGAGCATCACCTCGCGCGCCCGCGTCGTGGCCGCCATCACCGAGAACAGCGTGCCCAGCGTGCCGAACCCCACCGTGCCCAGGCAGACGACGAGCAAGACCATCGGGTGCAGCACCGGCAGGGAGAAGAGCGCGGCGAAGACGGCCAGCGCCAGGGCCTCGACGATCCCGATGAACAGCAGCGCGCTCGCCAGCTTGCCGAGGAAGATCGTACCGCGGTCAACCGGGCTCAGCAGCACGCCTTCCCAGGCTCCCTGCTGGCGGTCGATCGCCGCTGCGCGCCCCATCCCGAGCAGGCCGGCGAAGATGATCGCGACCCAGAGCGCGCCCGAGCCGCTGGCGGCTCGATCCGCGCCGGTCAGGTCGAAGGCGAAGTTGAAGGTAACCAGCGTCAGCAAGGCGAAGACGGCCATCCCGGTAACCTGCTCGCGCGCCCGCAGCTCCAGCAAGAGATCTTTCCTAACGATGGCGTAGATCTGCCGCGCGGCGGTCACGCTCGCCTCCGGAGCTGTCGTTCGAGCTCGTCGACCAGATCCCCGCTGGCCGGTCGCTCCCAGAGCAGCCGCCCGCGGTCGAGGAACAGCACGCGTGAGGCCACCTGGCAGCCGAACTCGACGGCGTGGGTCGTCAACACGACCGCGCCACCGAGTCTCACCTGCTCGCCGATGATGCTGGCGAGTCGATCGCGTCCTTCGCGGTCCAGACCGGTATCCGGCTCATCGAGAAGAAGTACCCGCGGCCGGTGCAGGATCGCTCGGGCAATCGCGAGCCGTTGCTGCAGGCCACGCGAGAGCGCGCGGACACGCTCCTCCGTCCGGTCGCCGAGCCCGAGCAGGTCGAGCACCTGCCGGATCCGGTCTCCCGCGTCGCGCAGCCCGTACAGCCGCGCGTAGAAGTCCAGGTTCTCCCAGACGGTCAGGTCGTCGTACAGATACGTCTGGTGCCCGACGACACCGACGAGCCGTCGCATCTCGCTCGCCTGAGCGGGCATCTCGAGGCCGCAGCAGCGTACCCGCCCGGCTGTGGGGCGCGCCAGTGTCGAAAGCACCCGGAGGAGCGTCGACTTTCCGGCCCCGTTCGGCCCGAAGATACCGACGCACTCGCTAGGGTCGACTCGCAGCGAGACGTCGTGCAGCGCCAGGCGATTTCCGTACCGCTTGGTCAAGCCAGTGGCCTCGACCGCTGGGGCAGCCAGGGCGGCGGCCGTGGGACCTGGGGGAGTCTCTGTCCGGGCTACATCGGGACCGGCTACGGCCATCATGAGGATGTGCTCACCGATCCTGGGAGCGGGCGAACTTCCCGCGCCAGCTCGCGCAGGTGAGCGATCTCGTGCTCCACCTCCAGGTCGAGCTGTTCCTCGAGCGCTTCGAGCTGGCTCAAGACGACCGCCGCTTCGCGGAGAAAAACGAGCCGCGCCATCTGGTAGTCTTCTTCGCTGAGCTTCCCGGTCTCGCGATCGATCTGGAGATCGCGCAACGCCTGTAGCAGCGCATCGCGCTGTGCCAGCAAATCGAGGAACACAGCGGGGATTCCGCTGGTATCTCGCCGGCGCCTGGCAGCAAGCAGCGGCTGGAGCACCAGGGCGAAAACGATGACTGCGAGAAGTGCGAGGACGAGATAGCTTGCGATCATGGTCGCTCCGTCACTCCGCCTCCGAGAGCAGCCGCTCTTCGAGCCTGCGCAGATCCTCGGTGTCGAGGTCGGAATCCTGACGTTGGGCTGCGGCAGCTCGTCGCGACAGATAGGCATAGAGCACGGCCGCGCCGAAGACGAGCCCGACGACTGGCCCCCACCAGAGCGCCCAGGTGAACCCCTGCTTCGGCGGCTCCCTCAAGATCCCGATCCCGTAGCGCTCGACGAAGTAGGCCTTGATCTGGTCCGGAGATTCGCCAGCATCGAGCTTCTGCTGGATCACTTGCCGCATCTGCCGGGCGAGCTGCGAGTTCGAATCCCGGACGCTCTGCCCCTCGCACACCGGGCAGTTCAGCTCGTTGGCGATCGCCAGCGCCTCAGGCGAGAGCGGCTCTTCCGCCCAGACCGGGAGCGGTATCGACACGGCGAATAGCACGGCGAGCGCGAGGACCAGAACCGCGATGCCTCTGCCTCGCGCAGCCGGTCGCGCCCAGACGGCGTGTCGGCTAGGCCCCCGTCGATCGAGGACCGGCATACGCTGGCCTGGCGCGGTCGGCCACAGCTCACGCCTCACTCGGAACCACCCCCCGGACGAGCCTGCCGGCGCGCTGGCGGGCCAGAGCCGGCTGCGGCCAGAACAACGTCAGTGTAGCGAGAATGTAGACAGCCCCGCCGATCCAGATCCAGATGACCAGCGGGTTGATGTAGACGCGCAGGCTCGCGGTGCCGTCATCCTCCCACCGGTCCAGCACCACGTAGACATCGTCCAGGCCGATCGTGGCGATGCCCATGCGCGCGGTGGGCTGATCTTCGTAGTTCCGATAGAAGTACCGGTAGCTCTCGACCGAGTCTCGGAGCACACCGCCGCGGTAGATGTCGACCTTCGCCGCGACCACCTCGGCATCGGCGGTCTGCCGATCGTCGAGCCCACGATAGACGATCGTGTAGGGCCCGATCGTTCCGGTCTCTCCAGGTCGGACCAGGAACTGTCGTTCAACCTGGAAGAAGTTCGAGGCAATCACCCCGATGGCCATGACGAGCACCGCGAGGTGCACCAGGTAGCCGCCGTACCGGCGGTTGTTCCGGCGCAGGAGCTGGCCGAGGGCCGCCAGGTAGCTCTCCCGGTTCGCGCGACGCCGTGCCCGAGCGGCCCGGAGATACTCTAGAAGCGTGACCAGCGTGGTGAAGGCCACCGCGGCGAACGCGGCCGCGGCCAGCGGCCTCCCGAGCCAGACGAGCAGCCCGCTGGCGGTCACTAGCCCGGCGAGCAGGGGCCAGCGCAGGTTTCGCAGCAAGAGGCGAGGATCGGTGCGGCGCCACGCCAGCATCGGCCCGACCCCCATCAGCACCAGGAGGACGAGCAGCAGCGGGCCGTTCACCTGGTTGTAGAACGGCGGGCCGACCGTCAGCTTGGTGCTCCAGAACAGCTCGCTGAACAGCGGGAAGACGGTGCCCCAGAAGGTCGCGAAGGCCAGCGCGGCGAAGAGCAGGTTGTTGAGCAGGAACCCCGACTCGCGCGAGGTCATCGACTCGATGACCCGGTCGCTCTGCAGCGCCGGCAGCCGGTAGATCAGCAGGCCGATGCCAACGACGGCCACCGCTGCCAGGTAGAGCAGGAACCACGGGCCGACCTTGGACACTGCGAAGGCGTGAACCGAGGACAGGAGCCCGCTGCGCACCACGAACGTCCCGAAGACGGAGAGGATAAACGAGGCCAGGAGGAGCGAGAGGTTCCAGACCTTGAGCATGCCCCGGCGCTCTTGCACGATGACTGAATGGAGAAAGGCGGTCGAGGTCAGCCAGGGCAAGAGCGCCACGTTTTCGACCGGATCCCAGCCCCAGTACCCGCCCCAGCCGAGGACGTGGTAGGCCCACCACGCGCCGGCCAGCAGGCCGCAGCCGAGCACGCCCCAGGCCACCAGCGTCCAGCGGCGAATAGACCGCAGCCACTCAGCGCCTAGCCGGCCCGTGATCAGCGCGGCCATCGCGAAAGCGAAGGGCACGGTGAAGCTCGCGTAGCCGGCCAGCAGAAGTGGCGGGTGTACCATCATGCCAGGATCGCGCAGGAGCGGGTTCAGTCCCGCGCCGTCGATCGGCGTGACCGGCAACAGCTCGAACGGATTCGCGACGAAGGTGAGGATGAACAGGAGTAGCGCCATCACCGAGAGGATGGTCGCGGTCACGTACGGGATCAGCGCCCGGTCGCTCCGGCGATGGATGTAGAGCGCCAGCGACCCGAGGATGCCGACGATCATCACCCAGTACAGCAGGCTACCCTCCTGCCCGCCGTAGAAGGCCGCCAGCACGTAGTGGGTCGGCATGTCGCGGCTCGAACGGCCAGCAACGTACGCCAGCCGGAAGTCATGCGTGAGAAACGCGCTCACCAGAGCGATAACGGCGGTCGCGACGAGGAGCGTTACGCCCCAGGTGGCGCGTACCGCGCTGGTCACCAGTTCCGGGACATGGCGCCGCGCTCCGAGGAGGCTGGCCGCAAGCCCGTACACGGCGAGCATGAGCGCGATGATTAGAGCGCCCGAGCCCAGTTCTGACACTGGCTCTCTCCCTCGAGCTACTGCCCCGGTGTCGACTCGAAGCGAGAGGGGCACTGCGTCAACAAGGTGTCAGCGTGGATCGGCTGGCTCGAGCGAAACGTCCCTTCGACGATCACATGACGCCCATCGGCGAAGATGTCCGGCAACACGCCCTCGTAGACGACGGCGAGCCGGCTCGTGCCGTCGGTGATCTCGAAGTGGATCGGCTCGCCGGGGCCGCCCATCCTGATCGAGCCAGGCACCACGTCGCCTCCGACCCGTACTCGCTTGCCCTCGACCTCTGCGGCCCGCTGCTGGAGCTCGCTCACCGTGACGAAGTAGGAGGCAGCGGTACTCTGGAGCCCGGTGTACATCAGATAGCCGACCGCGCCGGCGATCGCCAGCGCTGCCACCAGAAGCCGCAAGTCGAACCAGCGCCGCCGGCTCTTCTCCACCGGCTGTGCCAAGGCTGTCCCGCTCAACTCGTCTCCCCTCTCATGCCGTGCACCTCAGCGGAAACCGGCGCCCGGATCAGGCGGATACAGCACTGAGAGCAGCACCCCGAGCACGTAGGCAACCGTGCCGAGGACCAGGATCGCCCAACCGGAGCCGAATGCCCAGCGGACCGAGCGAGCCGTGCCAGCGCGCCGCGGGCGAACCGACCAGGCGAGCCACAACGCCAGCCCACCGGCTACCACTTTCGTCGCCAGCAGCGCCACGTAGCTGAGCGTACCCTGCCCATCCGACAGCCGGTCGAACATGAGCGCCACGCCTGAGCCTACCAGCAACGCCGTCGCCGCCATCGACCACCGGCGGAACCCTTCCTGCGCTCGTTGGGCCACCTCCAGCGCCTGCGGTCCTGATCCCCGGCGCAACGGTCGCACCGCGAGCATGTAGTACAGCCCACCGCCCAGCCAGATCACCGCCGCGAGGGCGTGCACCACCCGCAGGACGATCCGCGCGATAGCCGCAACCTCCACCGTTCGCTCGCACCGCTCTCACCAACACCGTCCACTCAGCTCCTGTCGTGGCACCCCGCGAGGGTAGCCAGCGTTCGAGCACCGCAGGTACGCGCTGCCTGCTCGTCCGGCGGCGGGGCTCACGAGCCGCCCCCGAGCGCGCGGACGATCGACTCCAGATGGTCCACCGACTGGACCGGGCCGGTGTACTTGCCCAGCAGCCGGCCATCGGGCCCGACGACGTAGGTCTCCGGCACCCCGGACACCCCGTACTCGATGGAGACACGCCCGTCGACATCCAGGGCGTTGGGGTAGGTCAGGCCAAACTCTGCGAGAAAGGCACGCGCGTCGGGTTCCTTGTCCCAGACATCGATTCCGAGCAAGACGACGTCGCCTCCGGCATGACGCGCGGCGAACTGCTGGAGGATCGGCGCTTCCTCCCGGCACGGGGGACACCAGGACGCCCAGAAGTTGATGACCACCGTCTTGCCCCGGTACTGAGCGAGAGACATCGATTGGCCATCGAACGTCGCGAGCGTGAAGCCGGTGGCCGGCCGCGGCTCGAAGCGGATCAGCTTGCCAGCGGTATTGACCCGCCCGCCGACCCCCAGCTCGGAAGAGGCCCGCGGAGAGGCGACGGCATAGGTGAGAATCCCCAGGAGGGCCAGCACCGCGGCGCTCACGATGAGGGGGAGTATCCGGCTGCGCACGCCTGGCGTCGCCAGCGACTCCACGCTCGCTCCTCCCATCGCCGGCTCAGCCACGCGGCCTGTGCGTGGCTTTCCAAGTATTCATCACCAGGCCACGCCCGCAAAGTCAGGAAAATCACCACGCCGAGACGCGCCCTGCGCCCGGTCTTTAGCCCTCGTATGCGATGTCTGCTCCCAGGGCTCGGAACTTCCCCACGATGTCCTCGTAGCCCCGGCGCAGGTGGTGCGCGTCGACGATGCGCGTCTCTCCCTCCGCAACCAGCCCCGCGAGCACGAGGCAGGCACCGCTGCGGATGTCCAGGGCCCGAACTTCAGCGCCGCGCAGCCGCGAAGGGCCGTCGATGAGGGCCTCCTGCTTGCCCACGACGGTGATCTGGGCGCCCATCTTCCGGAGTTCGTCCGCATAGCGCAAGCGATCGCTGAACACGCGCTCGAAGATGCGGCTGCGGCCGTGCGCCTGCGTCATCAGCACGGCGAAGGCCGCCTGGAGATCGGTCGGGAAGCCGGGGAACGGTAGCGCCTGGATCTCGGTCGCGACCAGCCGCTCCGGCCCGCGCACCAGCATCGAGTGCTCGCTCCACCATACCTCGGCGCCCGCCTCGCGCAGCTTGTACGTGAGCGGAAGCATATCTGGCTCGGAGACGTGATCGAGCACGACCTCCCCACGAGTGATCGCCGCGCCGATGGCGAGCGTCCCCGCCTCGAGGCGATCCGGGAGGATCGAGGCCCGGTAGCCGCGCAGCCGATCGACCCCTTGCACCCGGATCTTCGGTGTCCCCACGCCGGAGATGCGCGCTCCCATATCGGACAGGATCGCGCCGAGATTGACGATTTCGGGCTCCGCCGCAGCGTTGACGATGGTCGTAGAACCCTGGGCCAGGGTCGCCGCCATCAAGACGTTGTAGGTACCGGTGTTGCTCGGATAGTCCATGTAGATCTCAGCCCCGCGCAGGCGGCTAGCTCGCATATCGTAGCCGTCGTCTCGCTCCTCGATGGTCGCTCCCATCTTGCGGAACCCGCGCAGGTCGACATCGACGGGCCGCGTCCCGAGCTGGCACCCCCCAGGCGGAGAAGAGCGCGCGCGCCCGAAGCGCGCGAGCAGCGGCCCGGTCACGAGGAAGGACGCGCGCATCCGCGCGACCAGGTGCTCGGGGGCCTCGAATTCGCGGATGCCGGCAGCGCAGATGCGGACGCGGTGGTTCTGCTGGTCGAACTCCACGTCGGCCCCCAGCCACCGGAGGAGCTCGACCATGACTAGGACGTCCTCGAGCACCGGCACGTTCTCGAGGATGCACTCTTCCTCGGTGAGGAGCGCGGCCGCCATCGCCGGCAACGCCGCGTTCTTGGCGCCGTCGATGGAGACTCGCCCGACGAGCCGGTTGCCTCCCCGGACGACGATCGTCTGGGCTGCGGTCGTCACGACCACGGCTCGCTCCTCTCTCAGCCGGCGGAGCTCAGCCAGGCCAGCCTACCCCTGGCCTTCGATCGGCCCGGAGGCGCCGGAACCCATACCCTGCCGTGCCCGGCGCTTGCGCGCCACCTGGAGCCGGATCAGCGACCGGCGGAAGGCCGCCTCGGCCCGGGCCCGGTCGATCTCGGCTGTCCGCTGCTGCAGGCGTGCCTGTGCCCGCTGGCGCGCCTCCTCCGCGCGCGCGAGGTCGATCTCCTCGGCCCGCTCGGCCGTGTCGGCCAGCACGCGCACCACGTTATTGGCGACTTCGATGAAGCCACCGAACACCGCCAGCGACTGCTCGTCGTTGCCTTTGCGGATGCGCATCTCGCCCATCGACAGCAGCGAGATCAGCGGCGCATGCCGGGGCAGGATGCCGAGCGCCCCCTCAGCACCGGGCGCAATGACCATATCGACGTCGTCGGCCTCGTAGACGACGCGCTCGCCGGTGATGACTTCCACTTTCAACTTTGCCATGCAGTCTACTCCGGACCGGCGTCAAGCCTGCCGGGCCATCTCCTCGGCGCGCTCGACCGCCTCGTCGATCGTCCCCACCATGTAGAACGCCTGCTCGGGCAGCGAGTCGTGCTTGCCCTCCAGGATCTCCTTGAAGCCGCGCACTGTCTCGTGCCGCGGGACATACCGCCCCGGACGCCCGGTAAACGCCTCGGCTACGAACATCGGCTGGGAGAGGAAGCGCTGGATCTTGCGGGCTCGCGCCACCGTCAGCTTGTCTTCTTCGCTCAGCTCCTCGACGCCGAGGATGGCGATGATGTCTTGCAGGTCACGGTAGCGCTGGAGCACGCGCTGCACCTCCCGAGCCACCTCGTAGTGCTCCTGGCCGACGATGTTCGGGTCGAGGATGCGCGAGGTCGAAGCCAGCGGGTCGACCGCCGGATAGAGCCCCTGCTCCGCGATCGAGCGCTCCAGCGCGATGGTGGCGTCGAGGTGCGCGAACGTGGTTGCCGGAGCCGGATCGGTGTAGTCGTCGGCGGGGACGTAGATGGCCTGCACCGAGGTGATCGAGCCCCGCTTGGTCGAGGTGATGCGCTCCTGAAGCTGGCCCATGTCAGTGCCCAGCGTCGGCTGGTAACCCACCGCGCTCGGCATGCGGCCCAGGAGCACCGACACCTCGGAGCCGGCCTGCACGAAGCGGAAGATGTTATCGATGAAGAGAAGGACGTCGCGGCCCTCGTCACGGAAGTACTCGGCCATGGTCAGGCCGGTCAGCCCGACGCGGAGCCGGGCTCCGGGCGGCTCGTTCATCTGCCCGAAGACCAGCACCGTTTTGTCGATGACGCCCGACTCGTGCATCTCGCCCCAGAGCTGGGTGCCCTCGCGCGTCCGCTCACCGACGCCGCAGAAGACCGAGTAGCCACCGTGCTCGGCCGCGATGTTGCGGATCAGCTCCATGATGATGACGGTCTTGCCCACGCCAGCGCCGCCGAATACGCCGGTCTTCCCACCCTTGGTGAAGGGCGCGACCAGGTCGATCACCTTCAACCCGGTCTCGAAGACCTCGACCTGGGTGGATTGCTCCTCGAAGGACGGGGCTGGCCGGTGGATCGGGTAGCGCTCGGCGTCTTCGGGCACCGGGCCCTGCTCGTCGATCGGCTGTCCGACGACGTTGAAGATGCGACCCAGCGTCGGTGGCCCCACCGGCACCTTGATCGGCTCGCCGGTGTCGATGACCGGCATGCCTCGCCGCAAGCCGTCCGTCGTCGACATGGCGACGGCGCGCACCCAATCGTTGCCCAGGTGCTGCTGCACCTCGAGGACCAGAGGCTCCTGGCCCTCCCGCTCGACGATCAGGGCGTTGTAGATCTCCGGGAGCTGATCGGGCGGGAACTCCACGTCGACCACGACGCCCTGAATCTGGACGATCTTCCCGGTTGCGACTGCGACTGTCATTGGCTCGCTGCCTCTCCGAACGGTCACGAATCCTTCGACGTTCCGCGAACTCAGGCCTGGACCGAACCCAGCGCGTTCGCACCCGCGGCGATCTCGCTGACCTCGCGCGTAATCTGCGCCTGGCGCGCCTTGTTGTAGGTCAGGGTAAGCTCATCGACCAGGTCGAGCGCGTTCTGCGTCGCGTTGCGCATCGCCACCATGCGGGCGCTGTGCTCGCTCGCCACCGCCTCCAGCAGGGCCCGGTAGAGCTGCACCTCGATGAACCGCGGGAGCAGCGCCTGAAGCACTGCAGCGGGGCTAGGCTCGAAGATGTAGTCGGCGATCTCCCCAACTTCCTCGGGAGGCTCGATCGGCAGGAGCTGGAGTACCCGCGGCTCCTGGCGCAACGTGTTGATGAAGTGCATATAGATGACGAAGACCGCGTCGACCTTCCCGTTGATGAAGTCTGTGGTGGCAATCTCCGCGATCGGCCGGATCGCCTCGATCGTCGGGTTGTCGGAGAGCCTCGTGAACTCGGCCACCATCGGCCAGCCGTACCGCACGAGCCAGTCACGACCCTTGCGCCCGACCGCCACGATGTCGAAGTTCTCCAGCGGCTCTGGGCGCTCGTGCGTCATGAACTCGACGGCCCGGCGGATCAGGTTGGTGTTGAGCGCGCCGGCCAACCCGCGATCGGAGGTGATCAGGATGACCTGCACGCGCCGGATCGGCCGCTTGGCCAGCAGGGGAAAGGTACGGATCTCCTCGGCCGGGCTGGTCATCGCCGCCAGGTCGCCGATCATCAGCCGGATACGTTCGGCATACGGCCGGGCCGAGACGACCTGCTGCTGGGCGCGCCGCATCTTCGATGCGGCGACCATCTCCATGGCCCGGGTAATCTGGGCCGTGTTGCGAATGCTGCGAATGCGCCGCCGGATTTCACGGGGCGTTACCGCTTGCGGCACCGTTCAACTCCCCTTATCCGCACGCCTACACCAGCACCCGCTCTGCCGGCGGAGTCCAGATCGCTCGCTTGAACTCCTGCACGATCGAGCGCATCTGCTCCACCAGATCGTCCTTCAGCTCGCGCTCCTCGGCGATCCGGCGCAGAACCTCCGGGTGGCTGGTCCGCAGGTAGTCGAGATACTGGCGCTCGAACTCGCGCACGTGCTCCACCAGGACATCGTCGAGGTAGCCGTTGGTCGCCACCCAGATAATCGCCACCTGCTCCTCGACCGGCATCGGCTGGTACTGGGGCTGCTTGAGCACCTCGGTCAGCCGGAGGCCGCGGTCGATCTGTCGCTTCGTGGCCGGGTCGAGGTCAGATCCGAACTGGGCAAACGCGGCCAGTGCCCGGAACTGGGCCAGCTCCAGGCGCAGCCGACCAGCCACCTGGCGCATGGCGCGAATCTGGGCCGCGCCTCCCACTCGCGAGACGGACAGGCCGACGTTGATGGCGGGCCGGATACCGGCGTAGAAGAGATCCGGCTCCAGATAGATCTGGCCGTCGGTGATCGAGATCACGTTGGTCGGAATGTACGCCGAGACGTCATTGGCCTGGGTCTCGACGATCGGCAGCGCGGTCAGGCTGCCGCCCCCGAGGTCATTGTGAAGCCGCGCCGCCCGCTCGAGCAAGCGGGAGTGCAGGTAGAAGATATCGCCTGGGTACGCCTCGCGGCCGGGCGGGCGCCGCATCAACAGGGAAACCTGCCGATACGCCCACGCGTGCTTGCTCAAGTCGTCGTACACGATCAGCGCGTCCCCGCCGCTCTCCATGATCTCTTCACCCATCGCGCAGCCGGCATAGGGTGCAATGTACTGGAGCGGCGCCGGGTCGGACGCTGTCGCCGCGACCACGATGGTGTGATCCATGGCACCCTCGCGCTCGAGCACAGCCACCGTCTGCGCCACCTGGGCTCGCTTCTGCCCGATGGCGACGTAGATGCAGATGACGCCGGTGCCCTTCTGGTTGATGATGGTGTCGAGCGCGATCGCCGTCTTTCCCGTCTGGCGGTCACCGATGATCAGCTCGCGCTGCCCCCGGCCGATCGGGATCATGCTGTCGATCGCCTTCAGGCCGGTCTGTAGCGCGGTATCGACGTTCTGGCGCTTCACCACGCCGGGCGCGATCCGCTCGATCGGCCGGAACTTGTCGGCCTGGATCGGCCCCTTGCCGTCGATCGGTTCGCCCAGCGCGTTGACGACACGCCCGATGAGGGCCGGGCCGACGGGCACCGAGGCGATGCGGCCCGTCGCTCGCACCTCGTCGCCCTCCTCGATGCCGGTATAGTCACCCATGATGATGACGCCGACCGAGTCTTCGAGGAGGTTGAAGGCGATCCCCATCACGCCGTTCTCGAACTCGACCAGCTCGCTCGACATGACATCGCGGAGACCGTGCACAGTCGCGATCCCATCGCCGACCTGGACGACGTGGCCGACGTTGGTGACGACCATGCGCGTTCCGTACTGCTCGATCTGCTGCTTGAGGATTTCGGTTATCTCGGTCGGTCGGACGGACATGGCTCCTCCTGATCGTTGCCCGATGCCTCGCTGACCATCCCGCTCACGCCGCCGCCGTGCCGGTAAGCTGGCGGCGCAGCGCCTGGAGCTGAGTCCGGACGCTGGCGTCGATCACCTCATCGCCGATTCGAATGATAATCCCTCCGATCACGTCCGGGTCCACTCGCACGCTGAGCTGCACCTCGCGTCCCAGAGCCTGCCGCAGGCGCTGCTGGAGCCGCTCAATCTCCTCGGGTGCCAGCTCGACGGCCGTGATCGCCTCCGCCCGCACCACGCCCCGCTCCTGCAGGACGAACTCGTGGAACGCTTCGACGACATCCGGCAACTGGTGCAGGCGCCCCCGCTCCAGCAACAGTGTGATCAGGTTGCGAATGTACCGCTGCTCGCCCTCCGCGGGAAACAGCTCGCTCAGGACCTGGGCCTTCGCTTCGAAGGGAATCGCTGGATTGTCGAAGAACTCCAGGAGCGTGTCTTCCTGCAGCGCAGACCGGAAGGCCTGGAGATCGCGCTCCCAGTGCTCGAGCGCATTGTGTGCCTTGGCGATCTCGAACGCGGCCTGGGCATAGCGCTTGGCAACGCCCGCGACAGCCATCGCTGCCTCACCCTCCACTGGCTACTGCGCCTTCGGCAAGCGGCCGTTCCCGACCTCGGCCAGCGTCTCTTCGATCAGAGCCAGATGGCGCTTCCGGTCGAGTTCCTGCCGGATGATCTTGGTCGCGGCCGTGATCGCGAGATCGGCGACATCGCGGCGCAGCTCGTCCCAGGCCCGCTGCCGCTCTGTCTCGATCGCCTCACGGGCCTGAGCGATGATCTGTTCCGCCTGCTCCTGTGCCTGCTCGCGGGCGCGCGCTAGGAACTGGTCGGCACTTTCCCGCGCGCTGGCCAAGATCCTCTGCGCCTCGCGCCGGGCTTCGGCGATGATCTCCTCGTTGCGTGCCTGCGTCTCTGCCAGCTCACGCTTCATCCGGTCGGCGGCCTCGATCCCCTCCCGGATGCGCTCCTGGCGCTGGTCGATCATCCTGGTGATCGGGCCGAGCGCCAGCTTCCAGAAGATCACGATAAAGACGATGAACGCGATGAGCTGGATAAGAAGGTTCGTCCAGGTGACTCCCAGCGCGCCCATGGCTGCTCCCTTACTGCCGTCTGCGCCTTACAGTTGCTGTACTGTATCGAGCCGGCACCCGCCCGGCCAGTCCCACCCGAGCTGGTCCGGAGCGGCACCGTTACCACATAGCATAACCCGACCCAGCAGATTCGGCAGCGCCCACGGGCATCCGGGGCGCTGCCGGGCCGGGTCTCGCACGCTCTCCAGAGCCGTGGCAAGCGAGAGAGCGCCAGGCGCTCTCCTACAAGACGAACGCGATGATCAGCGCCACCACGAAGGCGTAAATCGCGACCGCCTCGGCCAGAGCGGCACCGATGATCATCGTCAGCCGGACAGCGCCCTCCGCCTCCGGATTGCGTCCGATTGCGTCCATCGCGCCTCGGACCGCCAGCCCGATACCGATACCCGGCCCCAGCGCGCCCAGGCCGATGGCCAGCGCAGCCGCCAGGGGAACGACCACCGCCGGATTCGTGACATTGGAGAACACGCCCTTTACCTCCCTTCGCTGGGCACTCCGCTCGCTTCGGCCCAGCCCTCTACCGACCGAACCCGATGCCCTCCCGGGCAACCGTCCACACGCCAAGGAACGACCACTAGTCGCCCGATGCCTTCGCCCTTGCAGGCGCCTGCGCGAGGTCATGCTGCTCGCCGTGTCCCGCATGGCTGTCCGCGGCCGCGAGCGTGATGTAGATCAGCGTGAGCAGCGCGAAAACCAGAGCCTGGATGAAGCCGAAGAGCACTTCCAGGTACAGAAATACGACCGGGATGAGCAATCCCACCACCGAGAACTTGATGGCGTTGGCGATCCCGTACATCACCGTGAGCAGGGCCTCGCCGGCGAAGATGTTGCCGAAGAGTCGGAACGACAGCGAGACGATGCGCGAGAATTCGCTGATCACCTCGATGGGGAAGAGGAACGGCGGGTTCGCCATGTGCTTGAGGCGTCCCCACACGCCGTGCGCCCGGATACCGAGGAACTGGAACGTCACATAGCTGAGCAGGGCCATCGCCAGGGTCATGTTCAGGTCAGCGCTCGGCGAGCGGAACAGCGGCACCAGGACGCGATGCGCCTCGGACGCGCTCTCCCCGCTGGCTCCCGCGGCAGCCGCCAGCTTCGCGCTCTCTGCCGCTTCCTCGTGCCAGATCCCGATGGTGCCCACTCCCGGCAGCAGGCCGGAGTAGTTCGACACGATGATGAAGATGAACAACCCGCCGATCAGGGGGAAGATGCTGCGGCCGAACCGCTTGCCGGCGGTGCTCTCGACCAGGTTGAGGATGAACTCGACGACGATCTCGAACACTGACTGGATACGACCGGGAACGAGCGTGGCCGAGCGCGCGATCAAGGCGCCAGCGATGACCAGAAACGCCATGACGAGCAGCATGGTGATGAACGAGTTCGTGATATTGAGAGCGATCCCTGTACCAGGGATCTCCAGGTGCCACAACGTCTCCGGAGCGACTTCGATGTGAAGCTCCACGGGCTCTCCTACTCGCTACACGCTCCTCGCGACCGGTCAGCGGGCCTCACGATCCTCCCGGGACGCTGGCCGGCGCCGTCTCAGGAGACCCTTCTCCGGCTGGTTGATGACCGCCAGCTCGTAGAGCAGATACCCAGCCGAGGCCAAGCCCAGCACCACGCCGATCAGCGTCAGCACCGGCTCGGTACCGAGCCACTGGTCGAGCAGTACACCCCCACCAATACACAGGATGAGACTGGTCACGACCGAACATCCGAGACCTGTTGCGGCCCCGACGGTCTGCCAGTCCCGCCGCGTGCCGAGTGGGCGCTTGCCCGACCCACTCACGATTGCGCATCCTATCACAAACTGAAAGACCGCGCAACGCGTTGCCCAGAGCCGTACCTAGTCGCGGGCGGGTTCGGCTACGGCCAGCGCGGTCAGCGGCAGTGGTCGCTGGTCTCCCTCTCGCAGCACGTCCTTCGCGACGCCGATGAACCCGTGGAACAGCGGGTGCGGCCGGTTGGGGCGGGATTTGAACTCAGGATGAAACTGCACACCGATGAACCAGGGGTGGTCGCGCAGCTCCATAATCTCCACCAAGCGGCCGTCCGGGGACTGGCCACTGACGACGAAGCCGGCGGCCTCGAACCGCTCGCGGTAGGCGTTGTTCACCTCCCAGCGGTGGCGGTGTCGCTCGTAGACGAGTGGAGTACCGTACGCCTCCGCTGCCCTGGTTCCCGGCACCAGGGCACACGGGTAGCGGCCGAGCCGCATCGTGCCACCCATGTCGACGCCGCGCTGGTCGGGCATCAGGTCGATCACCGGGTGCGGGCTCTCTGGATCGATCTCGGTGCTGTTGGCACCGGACAGCCCCAGCACGTTGCGGGCGAACTCGATGACGGCCATATGCAGCCCGTAGCAGAGCCCGAGGTACGGGATCTCGCGCTCGCGAGCGTAGTTAGCCGCCAAGATCTTCCCTTCGACGCCACGCGGCCCGAACCCGCCCGGTACGACGATGCCGGACACCTGCCGCAAAGCCTCCTCGAGCTCCCGCCGCGATGCCGTCGCCGAGTTGACCCAGACGATCTCGACCTGCACCCCATGGGCCAGGCCAGCATGGGCGAGCGCCTCGCTGACGCTCAGGTAGGCATCGTGCAGCTCGACGTACTTGCCGACCAGCGCGATCCGCACCCGGCGGCGCGGCTCCTTCAGCCGCGCGACCAGGCATCGCCACTCTTCGAGGTCAGGCTCAGTCTCGGGCCACTTGAACTGTTCCATGATGTAGCGGCCCAGGCCTGCCTCCTCGAGCACCAGTGGCACCTCGTAGATCGTCTCTGCCGTGGGCAGCAGGATGACGGCATCTTCGTCGACGTCGCCGAACAGCGCCACCTTGGCCCGCACGTCGTCCCCCACCGGATAATCCGTGCGACAGATGATCACGTCGGGCTGGATGCCGATCGCGCGGAGCTCCTTGACACTGTGCTGGGTGGGCTTGGTCTTCACCTCGCCGGTGCTTCGGATATAGGGGAGGAGCGTCACGTGGATGTAGAGGACGTTCCGCCGACCCTCCTCCCGGCGCATCTGCCGGATCGCCTCCAGGAACGGCTGGCCCTCGATGTCGCCGACGGTGCCACCGACCTCCACGACAACGACGTCCGGCTGGTGTTGTTGTGCCACCAGCCGGATGCGCTCCTTGATCTCGTTGGTGATATGCGGGATGACCTGGACAGTGCCCCCCAGGTAGTCTCCCCGGCGTTCTTTCGCAATGACGGCCGAATAGACCTGCCCGGTGGTCACGTTGGAGGCGCGGCTCAGGTTCTCATCGGTGAAGCGCTCGTAGTGCCCGAGGTCGAGGTCGGTCTCGGCCCCGTCTTCGGTCACGAAGACCTCGCCGTGCTGGTAGGGCGACATGGTGCCCGGATCGACGTTGAGATACGGATCCAGCTTCATCAGGGCGACCCGTAGCCCGCGGCTCTTCAGCAGCCGGCCGATGGCAGCGGTCGCGATCCCCTTCCCCACGGACGACACCACGCCACCGGTGACGAAGATGTACTTGGGCATGACCCGCACCTCCCGGTCGACCCCCACTCGCACCCCGCTACGAGCCGGGCGTCAGCACGATCACGCTCACCGTCTCTCCCAAATCAGCCTTCCTGATCGACAGCGAATCCTGTGGCGTTACGTCGCTCACCCCCATCTGGCGCAAGAAGCGATCCAGCGGATCGCGCTCGTGGTCTCCACGCTCAGTGCGGTACTGGAGCGGGATAACGATGCTCGGCTCCACCTGGCCGATGATTTCGACCGCGCGCTCGGCGTCGATCGTCGGGCCGCCCCCGACCGGGACGAGCAGGATATCGACCATGCTGAGCTGCTCCGCCTGCTCGTCGGTCAGGACATGGCCGATATCGCCGAGGTGGCAGATCACGAGATCCTCGACCTCGAGCAGGTAGCTAGTGTTCTTACCCAATCGCCGGCCACCCTCGTCGTCATGATATGTCCGGATACCGGTGATGAACGTGTCCTTGATCTCGTACTCGCCAGGCCCGGTGATCGCGCGAAACCCCGGTCGCACCAGATCGAGCGCGTTGTGACCCGGATGGGGATGGCTGATGGTGACGATATCTGCCCGCTGGCGCCCCATCGTGTACCCACTGGAGGGCGGCACCGGGTCCATGAGCACGGTGACATCGCGGCCTCGCACTCGCACACACGCGTGGCCGAACCACTTGATCTCCGCCATCGCTCCGGTTCCTATTCGGCGATTGGCTTATGGCCTGTCAGATGGGCGTCGGGAAGTGAGGACTTCCAGCGGCCTGCCTGAGTATACCCGTGTCCGTTCACCCGTGCAACCGTTCTAGTGCACCGCAGAGCCATTCACGGCCCGGCGCAGGCGGCACCGGCGACAGGAGCGCGCCGTGTCCTAGCTCAACCCTCGCCCTCACCCAGATCCTCACCACGATCGAGCGTGTCCAGGACACGGCGGATGACGTCCCAGTCGAACCCGCGCCGCTGGAGCGCGCCGGTGAGCCGGCGGCGGCGGGTCACCGGATCCAGCCCGGCCAGGCGAGAGAGGTGTTTCGACGCGACCGCTCGCGCAGCCGCCTCCTCGTCGAGATCGGCTGCCTCGACCGTTTCGAGCACGGTCTCCGGGTCGATCCCCTTCGAACGGAGCTCGAACTCCAGCAGCCGCCGGCCCCGAGGGCCCGTCACCTGCCGATGCTCCACCCACAGGCGGGCGAACTCCGCATCGTCGAGGTAACGCCAGCCGCGCAGTCGCTCGATCGCAGCCTCGATCGCCGGCTCGCCGAAGCCCTTGCGCTTCAGCCGGTCGCGGGTCTCGCGCTCCGACCTGGGTCGAACCGCGAGGAGCCGGAGGCCCGCCTGTACCGCCCGCTCGACCTCGTCGGCAGCGCGCAGCGCGGCGACCTCGTCGACGCTGAGGCTCCGCCCCACATACAGGTTGTAGCGCGCAGCCAGCACACGGCTCAGCCCGAACGCGAACTCACCATCGAGGTAAACGGAGACCCGCTCGGGATCGCGTGCCTGGTCTTCAAGGGCCGTGATGGTGCCGCCAGAAGACATAACACCCCACCCGCTTCTTACAGAAGTATGCACCTGGTCACCCCTCGCTGGCATAGTTAGTGCGCTGCAGGGGGAGGCGAGAGCAGGATGACGCTCGCTCCAACAGCGCGACGGAGGCAGGCACGGACACTCGGCCAGCAGTTCGTCAGGCTCGTTACGATCTCGTTCACGCTCGGAGGTCTTGCCGGCGCACTGGCGCTCACGACCGTCGCCGTCGCGATCTACCACGATGCGCGCACGGATGAGCGCACTCCATCCGACGGCATCCTGGTACTCGGAGCCGCGCAGATCAACGGCCGCCCGACTCGAGCCTTCCGAGCCCGATTGGATCACGCCTTCGAGCTCTACCAACAGGGATACGCGCCTGCTGTCGTGCTGGTCGGCGGGACAGCGAGCCCGCTCGAGCCGACCGAAGCTGAAGTCGGCGCGGCCTACCTGGCAGAGCGGGGCATCCCCCGGTCGTCGCTGATCGTCGTCCCGGAGGGTCGCGACACCTGGCACAGCCTGGAAGCAGCGCGACCGGCAATGGAGCAGGCCGGGCTCCGCCAGCTTCTCGTGGTGAGCGACGGCTTTCACCTGTTCCGCGCCAAGCGCATGGTCGAAGACCTGGGCTTCCAGGCTCTCGGCTCACCAGCGCCGAACAGCCCGATCCGCCCCGGCAGCCCACTCGAGCTTACCTATATGATCCGGGAGCTGGTGGCCTACCTGGCTTATCTGGCCGGCCTCCGCTGAGTGGCGAGGTCTTCCAGGAAGGTTGCGGCCACCCGCAGCCCTTCGGCAAAGTGACCTGGTTCAGCTCCGAGCCCGATCCGCAGATGCCCTTCGAAGCCGAACGCCGAACCGGGCGCAAGCATGACGCTCGCCTCGGCCGCAAGGCGGTCCGCCAGCTCACGCGACGGCACGTCCAGGTGGTAACGCAGCAGCCCGAGCAACCCGCCGCGCGGTGGCACCCAGTCGATGAGCCCCTCGCGCTCCTCGATCCACCGCTCCAGAGTAGCGAGATTTCGCGCAGCGATCGCGTGGGCCCGGGCGATCAGCCGATCTCGGTGGCGCAACGCGACCGTCGCAAGGAAGTCGCTCAATTTGCCGGGGCTGAGCGTGATGTAGTCTCGCAGGCCCCAGCAGGCGGTCGCGATCTCGACCGGAGCCACGAGCCAGCCGATCCGCAGACCAGGCAGCCCGAACGGCTTCGAGAGCGTGCCAACGCTGATGGCGCGTGGCCCCAGGTCGCGGGCCGGGCCGGCCAGCGGCTCGCGTCCCGGCAACTCCAGCCAGCGGTAGGCCTCGTCGCTCAACAGCCACGCGCCGGCCTGCTCGGCGATCGCGTAGATCTGCTCCAGCTCAGCCTGGCTCAGCGTCGCGCCGGTCGGGTTGTGAGGAGTATTGACCACGATCAGCCGAGTACGAGGGGTGACCAGCCGTCTCAGCTCGTCCAGATCGAAGCGGAAGCCGTTCTCGCGGCGGAGCTGCCAGAGACTGACCTCCGCGCCGACGGCTTCGGGCACGCTGTAGAGCTGCTGGTAGGCGGGATAGACGGCGACCACGTGGTCGCCCGGCCGGAGCAGCACATTACAGAGTAGAAAGTTCGCCTCGATGGCGCCGGTAGTGACCAACACGTCATCCGGGCTCGCCTCGCGGTAGAGACCGGCGATCAGCTCGCGCAGCTCAGCCGTTCCACGCGCCTCGCTGTAGCCCAGCCTGGTGGCGAGCATTCCCCGCAGCGCCGCTTCGGGGTCAGGCTCGAGGGCGAGCAGCTCCTCGACCGCCTGCGGCTGTATGCCGCTCTCGGCCAGGTCGTACCGCACCCGGGTCTCCCAAGTCGTCATCCAGCGCTCGAGGGCGAACGGTTGGATCTCCACCTGGCTTCTCCTCTCCGGCCGCCCACGACAGTTGCGACCGTGCTCGCGCTCCATCCTGCTGGCTCAGTCCCAATCCAGACGCCTGCAGCTCGCCCGCGGCTACGAGAGATAGCGCGGGTAGGTGCGTCGCGCTACTGCGGTGGCTTCCAGATCGATCTCAACGGTTGCGAACGGTTGCACGGTGCTCGTCTCGGCCAGGACTTCGCCTTCAGGGTCGATGACCCAGCCCCGGCCCCCGAAGCGAAACGCCGGGTCGAGCGCTGCATCTCCAGCACGGTTGGAGGAGAGCACGTAGGCGCCGGACACGATAGCCGCCATGCGCGCCGCCACCAACCAGCGGTCGTGTCCCCCAGTGGCGCGGGGGACGGCGATGAGCTGCGCTCCCTGCCGGCCGTAGTGCCGCGCCCGCTCGGGGAACATCGCGTCGCTGCAGACGAGGAACCCGATAGCCACCCCCTCGACGCTCGCCACGGCGAACGCATCCGGCCCCGGGTCGAACCAGCGAGCCTCGAAAAAGCCCTCGTGATCCGGCAGGAAGCGCTTCTCGTGCACCGGCTGGTAACCCTCGCCTGTCGTCCAGGCGAAGGCCTGATTGAGCCGCGCGCCGCCGCGCTCCACCGGTCGAGAGCCCAGGACAATCGCAGCGCCCAGTTCGCCGAGCCGCCCCAGCAATTCCTGGTGCGCGACCACCGCAGCTTGCCAGACCTCTGGCCGGAACTGTGGTATCCCACAGAACCAGGCTACGGCTGGCATCTCCGGGAGCAGCACCAGATCGCTCTGCTCCTCCCGGACATGCTGGACGAGCTGACTCCAGGCCCGGGCGAAGCCCTCAGCGCCGTCAGGGAGCTCGCAGACCGTAACGCGCACGCGACGGGTCCTCTCTCAGGCACACGAGTGCCCGGGCAGCTACCGGCCCGGGCACTCGCCCGCCTACCCGACTACCAGGTTAACCAGTTTGCCGGGGACGTACACCGCGCGCCGCACCGGCTTGCCGTCAAGGTACGGCTGGACTCGCTCGCTCGACTTGGCCAACTCGATGGCCGCCTCCTCGCTGATATCAGCAGGAACCAGGATACGGTCGCGCACGCGGCCGTTGACCTGGACCACCAGCTCGATCATCTCCTCGGCCGCCAGCTCAGGGTCGAAGGCCGGCCAGGCCTGCTGGTGGACGCTATACGGCTTGCCCAGGCGCTCCCAAAGCTCCTCTGCGATGTGCGGCGCGCCCGGCGCCAGCAGCAACACGAGCGTCTCGATCGCTTCCCGCCAGGCCGGCGTCCGGGCTGTGGCTGAATCCTTCAGCCGGAACAGCTCGTTGACGAACTCCATCATCCGGGCAATAGCGGTGTTGAAGCCGAAGTGCTCGAAGTCCTCGGTGACGGCCTTGATCGTCCGGTGCATGAACCGGCGCAGCCTGACCGCCTCCTCGTCGTCCGGACGATCCGGTGATATCTCCGCGGTGTCGATGACGACCGTCCAGACCCGGTTCAGGAAGCGCTGGATGCCGGTGACGCCGCGCGAGCTCCACGGACCGCCCTGTTCCCAGGGACCGACGAACATCAGGTACAGTCGCACCGTGTCGGCGCCCATCTGCGCGACCAGCTCGTCCGGGTCCACGACGTTCCCTCGGCTCTTGGACATCTTCTCCCCGTCCTCACCCAGGATCACGCCGTGGTTGAACAGCCGAGCGAACGGCTCGCGGTGGTTGACCAAGCCTAGGTCAGCCAGGGCCTTCGTCCAGAAGCGGGAGTACAGGAGATGCAGGATGGCGTGCTCGATCCCGCCGGTGTACTGGTCGACCGGCGTCCAGTACTCGACCTTGGCCCGGTCGAACGGCTGCTCCTGGTCGTGCGGGCTCAGATAGCGATACCAGTACCAAGAGGAGTCGACGAAGGTGTCCATCGTATCGGTCTCGCGCCGGGCTGGCCCGCCGCACTGCGGACACGTAGCGCTGACGAACGCCTCGTGGGTGACCAACGGCGACTGGCCGGTCGGCATGAACTCGGCGTCCTCGGGCAGCACCACCGGCAACTGGTCTTCCGGCACCGGCACCATCCCGCAGCGGTCGCAGTAGATGATCGGAATCGGCGTGCCCCAGTAGCGCTGGCGCGAGATCAGCCAGTCTCGCAGCCGGTAGGTCACCTCCCTCTTGCCCAGGCCCTGCTCCTCCAGCCAGCGGACGGTGCGGGCGATCGCCTCCTCGCCCGGCGTGCCGGTCAGCGGGCCGGAGTTGATCATCCGCCCGTAGGTGTCGTAGAACAGCACCTCGCGGTAGAAGTCGACATCCCACAGCATCTCGGCGACCGTCCGCGCCGGTCGGACGCCTGGGTCCAGTGCCTGGCAACGGGCCAGTGCCCGTCGCTCGTCCGCCAGCGTGCCGACCTCGATCACCTCGCCGCCGCCGATGACGATCTGCCAGCCACTGCCGCCGACGACCGAGGTCCAGGAGCCAGGCAGCAGGTGCGCCTGCGCCAGGGCGACGTAGCGCTCCCGGTCGCGGTCGTCCAGCGTCACGTACAGGCTGCCCTCGCGCTCCTCGAAGGCGAACCCGGCTTCCCGCAGCGCCGCCGGCAGGGTGTCACGGTAGCTGCCGCGCCGTACCAGACTCCGAGCCTGCTCGCCCGGCCCCGCGATCACCGGGATGACCGGTAGGCCGAACTTCAGCGCGAACTCGAAGTCGCGCTCGTCGTGCGCTGGTACGGCCATGATCGCGCCGGTGCCGTAGCCCATCAGCACGTAGTCGGCGATCCAGATCGGGATCCGCTCGCCGTTGACCGGGTTGAACGCGTAGGCGCCGATGAACACGCCGGTCTTCTCGCGCTCGGTCGACGTCCGCTCGATATCGCTCTCGCGGCGCGCCTGCTGCACGTAGGCCTCCACCTCGGCCCGGCGCTCGGGCGTTGTCAGCTTCTCGACCAGCGGGTGCTCCGGCGCCAGCACCATGAAGGTCGCGCCCCACAGCGTGTCGGGACGGGTGGTGAATACCTCGATCGGATCGCCGGACTCGGCCCGGAAGACGACGCGGGCACCCTCCGAGCGGCCGATCCAGTTGCGCTGCATGGTCACGACCTGCTCGGGCCACTCGATGCCCTCGAAGTTCAGCAACTCCTCGGCATAGGCCGTGATCCGCAGGAACCACTGTTCCAGATCACGACGATAGACCTCGGCGCCACAGCGCTCGCATCGGCCGTCGATCACCTGCTCGTTGGCCAGCACCGTCTGGTCGTTCGGGCACCACCAGACCGGCGCCAGGGCCCGGTAGGCCAGGCCACGCTTGTAGAACTGCAGGAAGAACCACTGGTTCCAGCGGTAGTACTCCGGCAGGCAGGTGATGATCTCCTTGCTCCAGTCGAACATCGCGCCCATCGAGCGCAGTTGCTCCTTCATCCGCGCGATGTTCTGCATCGTCCAGGTATACGGATGGATGCCGTGCCGGATAGCCGCGTTCTCCGCGGGCAGACCGAACGCGTCGAACCCGAAGGGGAACAGCACGTTGTAGCCGCGCATCCGGCGGTAGCGGGCCGCCGCGTCGGCCGGCGCGTAGGAGAACCAGTGGCCGATGTGCAGGTTGCCGGAGGGATACGGGAACATCACCAGGTGATACCACTTGGGGCGGGTGGGGTCTTCGGTCACGTTCCGGTAGATCCCGGTCTCCTCCCAAGCGCGCTGCCACTTCGGCTCGATCACCTGCGGCCGGTAGCTCTCGGTTCGGCGCCTCTTCGCTGTCGTCGCCATGACGAACCTCCGTCGCTCTCCCATGCCTCGATACAGTCAAGACGGCTATTCCGTGTCGCGCACCGATGGAGGTGCTTCCACAAGGGATCGGCCTCCCAGCAGCGGGAGGCCGACCACAACGTTTCCTCCTCAGCGGCTACCCGAGACACGGCCTCCCGCTGCTCGCTGCAGCCCCTCTCCGGGGCCGACTAAGCGAGCCACCGAGCCGCTGGCCGGTTGCCCATCGGCGATTGGTTGGCCGCGTCGCCCACATGTTCGCCTCGAGAATCGAGACGGCCCGTCCACGAAGGGACGGGCCGTGCCGTGGTACCACCCTACTTGGCGTCGCACCGGATACGGTCCGACGCCCACTCTCTGCGCGATAACGGGCACAACCCGGCGCCGGCTACTCGACCACTTCACCGGCGCGGCTCTGGGACGAGTTCGCGCGCTGGAACCAGACCGGGCTCTCACCACACCCCGGCTCGCTGACCGGCCAGGCGCGCTACTGCTTCCCTTCGGCGCCTTCATGCAGGAATCTAGCAGAATGTCTGCCCGGCTGTCAAGCGAGCGGGCGTTCAGGAGGTATCGCTCCTGGCCGGTCTGACCAGACTCGTCTCGCCGATTCCGCGCCTCGCAGAACCACACAGCATCGGAGCAGCTTCTGGTAGGCTCTAGAGCGGAGGTGAAGCCGGTGCGGTTCGATGTCTTCACGATCTTCCCAGGCATCTTCGCCGGCCCGCTCAACGAGAGCATCCTCAAGCGCGCGCAGGAGCAGGGGCTGGTCTCGATCCATCTCCACAATATCCGCGACTGGGCGACTGACCGCCATCGCTCGGTGGACGACGAGCCATACGGCGGCGGCCCGGGCATGGTCATGATGGCCCCGCCGATCGTGCACGCAGTAGAGGCGATCCTCGGGCCGGAGCTCGAGCAGACGCCAGTCATCCTGCTCACGCCTTCGGGCGAGGTGTTCAACCAGGACATCGCCCGCGAGCTGGCCCAGTACCCCCGGCTGGCCCTGATCTGCGGCCGCTACGAAGGGATCGACGACCGGGTACGCGTCATCCTCCGGGCGCGCGAGCTGTCGATCGGCGACTACGTGCTGACGGGCGGAGAGCTGGCGGCGGCGGTGATCATCGACGTCGTGTCCCGCCTGGTACCCGGAGTGATCGACCCGGAGTCGTTGGCCGAGGAGTCGCACACCTCGGGCCTGCTCGAGTACCCCCAGTACACGCGGCCGCCGGTGTTTCGGGGCCTGGGCGTGCCCGACATCCTGCTCAGCGGCAACCACGCCCGCATCGCCGAGTGGCGTCGCCAGCAGGCGCTCTGCCGAACCCGGGCGCGGCGGCCCGACCTGCTCGCCAGGGCGCAGCTAACGGAGAAAGACCGTCGCTTGCTCGAGGGCTGCCCACCAGACCCGTTCGCGCCGTGGACACCGCCGGAAGAGCCGGCGAGTACTTAGAGCAGTCGTCAGAGCACGCGAAAATGTTCGAGGGAGAACAGTTGAAAGGAGAAGATGGTGTCGCCGCTGCCGATGAATCCAGGCTCACTGCTGAGCTGGCTGCTGGTGGGCCTGCTGGCGGGCTGGCTAGCCGGCCTGTTGACGCGCGGCCGAGGCTTCGGCTGTCTGGGAAACATCGCTGTCGGGTTGCTCGGAGCTGTCGTCGGCGGTTACCTGTTCACCTTGCTCGGCGTCCGCGGCCCCACCGGGTTCATCGGGAGCGTCGTGATCGCCTGTGTCGGCGCCGCCGCGCTCTTGGTCGTGCTCAATCTCGTGGCGCGGCCGCGGTAGGACTGATTCGGGTGCGCGGGGGCATCCCAGGGTGAGCGAACCGATACCGGACACGGGACGGATGAGCAACACAGCGCGAGAAGCGCTCGTCATCGTTAGAGACCTGGTCAAGATCTACCGGCAGGGCCGGCGAGAAGTCCCGGCGCTGCGCGGTCTCTCGCTCGACATCGCCCGAGGCGAGTGGGTGGCGATCGTCGGGCCGTCCGGGTGCGGCAAGTCGACGCTGCTCAACCTGATCGCTGGGATCGACCGGCCGACGTCCGGCTCCGTCCAGGTCGCCGGACAGGAGATCAGTGCGCTCGGCGAAGAGGCGCTGGCCCGCTGGAGACGCTACAACGTCGGGATCGTCTTCCAGTTCTTCCAGCTCATGCCGACGCTCACCGCGGTCGAGAACGTCGAGCTCCCGCTGGTGCTGGCCCGGCGTCCTCAGGGTAGGAAGCGGGCCATGGAGCTGCTGGAGCGACTCGGGATCGCTCACCTCGCGAACCATCTCCCGAGCGAGCTCTCCGGCGGGGAGCAGCAGCGGGTGGCGATCGCCCGGGCGCTAGCCAACGACCCTGCGCTGCTGCTCGCCGACGAGCCAACCGGCAACCTCGACTCCGAGTCTGGCCAGCAGGTGATGCGGCTCTTCCACGAGCTGTGGCAAGCTGGCCACACTGTGATCCTCGTGACCCACGATCCGGTCATCGCCTCGTGGGCCGGGCGCACGGTCGAGCTGCGCGACGGCCAGGTCGCGCGCGATTCGCTGATCGCTCCCGCAGCTCCGGCGGCGCAACTGGACTCCGTGGCGGCACTGGGCAAACCGCGCCGCGCTCGATAGCCCGAAGACAGGTCGTGCCGTCCGTCCGGAACCTGTGCCCCCGCGAGCCGAACCGCGCGGCGGAGAGATCGCTCCTCTTGTCGCTCCTCACCGTGGCGTGCTATACTGTCACTCGCGGACAAGCCGGGCGAGAGCGACCGGCATAATAGGCCGAAGTGGCGGAACTGGCAGACGCGCTACGTTCAGGGCGTAGTGGGCGTGAGCCCGTGGGAGTTCAAATCTCCCCTTCGGCACCACCGGTCCGGGAGCGCCATGGCGCTCCCGTGAGGTGATGTTGGGCAGGGCGGTCGCTGGCCTGATGGCCAGAGGAAAGTCCGAGCTGCACAGAGCGAGGGTGCCTGGCGCAAGCCAGGGCAGCGCAGACCGGTGGCGCTGACAGTCCAGATCGGCACGTCGGCTTCGGCCGGCGTGAGAGCAACAGAGACGATGACCGGACCCGAGTGGTCCGGGGTGAAAAGGGCAATCCTCCCCGCAGCAATCTCCGATCGGGCCGCTCGCAGGTGGCTCGCCGAGGCCCGAGGATGAGAGCAGCCGCGGAGGTGACGAAGCGGCCGTCCGCGGGAGACCGCGGGCGAGAGAGATGACCGCCGCGAACAGAACTCGGCTTACTCGCCCAACGTCACCTATTTTTGTGCGGTGCCTCTAGCTCAATGGCAGAGCGCTGGTCTGTGGAACCAGTGGTTGCGGGTTCGAATCCCGTGAGGCACCCCGGCAACACCCCGGCACAGGCCGGGGTGTCTGCTCTCCCGCAGGGTGTCACCGGGAACGATCCTCCGCCGCGCTGAGCCGCCTCGACGCCAGCCGGCACGCCCCATCGACGATCACCTAGGCAGTCATCGTATTGCCTCCGCGGCACTCCACGACTCTCGGCCCGCACCCGAGTGCTCTGGCCCCAGTTGGCCACCGGAGGAGCAGCGCGTGGCGGCCGCCGCCGCGCCCTCTGGCCATGCGCGCACCCGGCGGGCCACACTTACCGGAAACTGGTCTGGAGGGAGCGAGACGGATGGCGAGGCGGACGCCGAGGCAGCACGACGCCGAGCGGCAGCCCTGGTTGGCTCGGGCCGCCGCGCTCAGCGTCTCGGCACTCTTGTTGCTCGGTCTCCTGGCGGGAGCCGTGTCGCAGTGCGGCTCGCCTTCCTCCTCGACTGAGGAGCCCCTGGCCATCGAGATCACGGTTACACCCGGCGCCGAGGAGGCGCGGCTACGCCAGCGTCTCGCGGAGAACCCCGAGGATGTCGGCGCGATGATCGCTCTGGCCGACCTGCTGAGCAATACCGGTCGCGGTATCGAGGCTGTCGAGCTCTACGAGCAGGCGATCCAGCTTCGACCGGACGATGCCACGCTGCGCGTCGCCCTGGGCCGCACGCTCCTCAACTACGGCTATTACGCCGATGCCGAGATCCAGCTCCAGCGGGCCCACGAGCTCGACGCGAGCGACCCCGCCGCGCTGTACTTCCTGGGACAGGTCTACGAGTCCCGCTCGCCCCCGGATACCCAGCAGGCCCGCGCGATGTACGAGCAGGTCGTCGAGATAGCCCCGGATTCCCCCTATGGACGGCTAGCGCGCCAGCGACTCGATGCCCTCCAGTGAGCGGCGGCAGGCTGGTAAGATGGACACCGCTGGGTGTCGTGGATCGCGGCGACCGAGAGGACGACAGGATGTCACACCCGGGTGATCCCTCGCCGATCAGCCTGGAACTGTTGGAAATCCTCGCCTGCCCTGCCTGCAAGTCGCCCGTCGAGCTGAAGGGGGATCGACTCGTCTGCCAGGGCTGCGGGCGGCGCTACCGGATCGAAGACGGCATCCCGATCATGCTTATCGACGAGGCAGAACTACCGGACCCCTCCGGTTCAGCCGGCTGAAGGCTCGGCAATCATCGAACACCTGTTCGCCATCGCGTATACTTGTCCAGGCATCCACCCTCGATGGTGACGGGGGAGAGCTGATGGGAGCGCGGATGGTATCCGGCTGGCGCCGGGAAGATGACCAACCGATCGAGGCAACGCTGCGGCCGCGCCGGCTCAGCGAGTACATCGGCCAGGACAAGGTGAAGGAGAGCCTGGCCATCGCCATCCGCGCCGCCCAGGAGCGCGGCGAGCCGCTGGATCACCTGCTCTTCTACGGCCCGCCCGGTCTCGGCAAGACGACGCTGGCCGGCATCATCGCGGCCGAGATGGGCGTGAGTCTCCGGGTCACGACCGGGCCAGCGATCGAGCGTGCCGGTGATCTGGTGTCGATCCTCACCAACCTGAGTCCAGGCGACGTGCTGTTCATCGACGAGATCCACCGGCTCAACCGGCTGGTCGAAGAAGTCCTCTACCCGGCCATGGAGGACTTCGTCGTCGACATCGTGATCGGGAAGGGGCCGGCCGCCCGGAGCATGCGGCTGAGCCTGCCGCGCTTCACCTTGGTCGGCGCGACGACCCGGCTGGCGCTGCTCACCTCACCGCTGCGCGACCGCTTCGGTTCCACGTACCGGCTGGACTTCTACGACCAGGCAGCCATGATCCAGATCTTGAACCGCGCCGCCAGAATCCTCGACATCGCGCTCCTGCCGGAAGGGGCTGAGGAGATCGCCCGACGCTCTCGCGGGACTCCACGAGTCGGCTTGCGTCTCCTCAAGCGTGTGCGCGACTTCGCCCAGGTGCGCGCTGACGGGGTGATCACCGGCGAGGTCGCGCAGACGGCGCTCGCCATGCTGGCCATCGACGAGCTGGGCCTCGACGAGGTAGACCGGCTCATCCTTCGCGCTATCATCGAGAAGTTCGACGGTGGGCCGGTCGGCGTCCAGACGCTCGCGGCGGCAACCAGCGAGGAGGTCGATACGATCGAGAGCGTTTACGAGCCGTATCTGCTCCAGCTCGGCTTCCTGCAGCGGACGCCACGCGGCCGCGTCGCCACCCGTCGAGCGTACGAGCACCTCGGCATCCCCTTCCCGGTCGAGCGGGTGCCGATCCAGGCATCGTTCCTGGCCGAAGAGGAGGACAGCGAGCTCTGAGCGCCGACATGACCGCGATGGAAGAACCGCTTCGCCTCTCCGAGTACGACTACGAGCTTCCCCCCGAGCTGATCGCCCAGGAGCCGATCGAGCCGCGCGATGCGGCCCGGCTTCTGGTGCTCGATCGCCACACCGGCCGCATCGAGCACCGTATCTTCCGCGAGATCGGGGACTACCTCCAGCCCGGTGATCTGCTCGTCGTCAACGACTCCCGCGTGCTGCCGGCCCGGCTCTTCGGGCGTCGCGCTACCGGAGGGCAGGTCGAACTCCTGCTCCTCCAAGCCCGCAGCGACGGGCACTGGGAGGCGCTGGCCCGGCCAGCACGTCGCCTCCGGCCTGGCGAGGTCATCGCAATCTTGCCCCGGGAAAGCGAGCACGCCCAGCCCGCCCCGGCCACAATCGTCGAGCGGCTGGAGGAGGGCCGCGTCCTGGTACAGCTCCCGCCTGAGGTGCTCGACGCGCTCGACCGCTACGGGCACATGCCGCTGCCGCCGTATATCCGCCGCGCGCTGCGCGATCCCGAGCGGTACCAGACCGTCTATGCCCGCGAGCTCGGCTCGGTCGCTGCCCCCACTGCCGGATTGCACTTCACCCCGGAGCTGCTCGAACGCCTCCAGCGCTCGGGAGTGGGTCTAGCACGCGTGACGCTCCACGTCGGCCTGGGAACGTTCAAGCCGGTACAGGTGGAGGATGCGCGCCAGCACCGGATGCACGCGGAGTGGTACCACGTCCCGGCTGAGACGCTTGCCGCGATCCGCTCGACCAGAGAACAGGGGCGCCGGGTCGTCGCCGTCGGGACGACCTCAGCGCGCACGCTGGAATCGATCCCCGACCGGCTGGACGAGAGCGGAGAGCTCACCGGCTGGACAGACCTCTATATCGTGCCTGGCCACCGCTGGCGAGTCGTCGACGCCTTGATCACGAACTTCCATCTGCCACGCAGCACGCTACTGCTACTCGTCTCCAGCTTCGCGGGTCGCGAGCTGATCTTCCGGGCCTACCGGGAAGCAGTCGAGCGAGGCTATCGCTTCTACAGCTTCGGCGACGCTATGCTCATTCTCTAGGAAAAGACGTCTAGCGAAGAAGTCCAGGTTCGGGTAGGCTGTGCAGCGAGCAGCCCACGCCGGCCCACCTCGCCTCCAGGGCTGGTTCTTTCGGTCGTCAGCGTCGACGGCCATCCTCACGGCGTCAACGACGACGCGTCGAGAGCGCAAGCGAAACCCGGGACAGGAGGGGATACAGCGCATGGCGACCATAACGGAGAAGACCGCACCTTCGAAGCTCATCGACTCCGCGTTTCGAGACCTCGGAGAGCTGCACCGTAATCTCTCCACCGCCGTCCTCTACGAGCATGCCCTGCGCCGCGGCGAGGCAACGCTCTCGGCCGACGGGCCGCTGGTATGCCTCACCGGCAAGCGAACGGGCCGTTCTCCGAAGGACAAGTTCATCGTGCACGAGCACTCCTCGGTCGACGAGGTCTGGTGGGAGGGTAACCAGCCGTTCGATCCCGGTCGGTTCGAGCAGTTGCTGCATCGCGTTGCCGCCTACCTCCAGGGACGCGACCTCTACGTACAGGATCTCTTTGTCTGTGCCGACCCGCGTTATCGGCGGGTCGTCCGCGTGGTCACCGAAATGGCCTGGCATAGCCTCTTCGCGCGAAACCTGTTCATCCGGCCCAAACCGGGAACGCGACTCCCGGCCCCGGATCTCACGGTAATCTGCGTGCCTGGCTTCCGGGCCGTTCCGGAGATCGACGGCACCAGATCCGAGACCTTCATCATTCTCAATTTCGCCCGCCGGATGGTGCTGATCGGCGGAACCGGCTACGCGGGCGAGATCAAGAAGTCGGTCTTCACCGCGCTTAACTTCTACCTGCCTCGCCAGGGAATCCTCACGATGCATTGCTCAGCCAACGTCGGTTCCCGAGAGGACACCGCGCTGTTCTTCGGTCTCTCCGGCACTGGCAAGACGACGCTCTCCACCGACCCCGAGCGCCCACTGGTCGGAGACGACGAGCACGCCTGGACTGATCAAGGTATCTTCAATCTCGAAGGCGGTTGCTACGCGAAGACTATCCGCATCTCCGCCGAGCACGAGCCAGTCATCTACGCCGCATCGAAGCGCTTCGGGACTGTGCTCGAGAACGTCGTCATCGATCCGGTGACCCGCGAGATCGATTTCGACGACGACTCGCTGACCGAGAACACGCGCGCGGCGTATCCGATCGACTTCGTGCACCCGCACGTCGAGTCGGGCGTCGCCGGTCACCCGAAGACGATCTTCTTCCTGACCGCTGACGCCTTCGGTGTGCTGCCGCCGATCAGCCAGCTCAGTGTCGAGCAAGCGATGCACTACTTCCTCTCTGGCTACACCGCCAAGGTTGCCGGTACCGAGGTCGGGCTGACCGCGCCGCAGGCGACGTTCAGCACCTGTTTCGGCGCCCCGTTCCTGGCCCTGCCTCCCTCGGTGTACGCCGAGCAGCTCGGCCAGCGCATCCGCGCGCACGGCGCGCGCGTCTGGCTGGTCAACACCGGCTGGACTGGTGGCCCGTACGGGGTCGGCCACCGCATCCCGATCGGCTATACCCGGGCCATGGTACACGCCGCGCTCGATGGCTCGCTCGACGAGGTGCCGATGTCGCCAGACCCGATCTTCGGCGTGCTCGTACCCGAGCGCTGCCCGGAAGTACCTGACCGGGTGCTCCAGCCCCGCGCCACCTGGCAGGATCCCGACGCCTACGACGCCCAGGCGCGGAAGCTCGCGGCGATGTTTCAGGAGAATTTCGCTCGTTTCGCTGGGTCGGTCGACCGCGAGATCGTCGAGGCAGGGCCACGGCCGTAGCACGCCCGCGGGCAGGGGTTCGGGCCGGAGTACTTGTCACCGGCGGAGAGCACGCAGCGCCGCCAGCAGGCGGTCGAGATCCTCCGGGCCGGTGAAATAGGCACAGGAGACACGCACTGCGTCAGGCACCTGGACGCGCCGCTGGATGATGCGATAGTCCTCCCACAGTCTCCGGCTCAGCTCCTCGCCTGTCCATCCCTCGACGCCAAAGGTGACCAGGC
Organism: Thermalbibacter longus; assembly: GCF_023806485.1. Lineage (GTDB taxonomy): Bacteria > Chloroflexota > Chloroflexia > Thermomicrobiales > Thermomicrobiaceae > Thermalbibacter > Thermalbibacter longus. Next base: position 64,351 of record NZ_JAMSLR010000011.1, on the reverse strand, counting down.
CGGAGCTGTCCTCCCAGGGCCGAGGCGAGTAGAGGGTGACTCCCGGCTCCGCGGCCAGCGCTTCTTTGAAGATCCCGCTCATGGCCGCCATGTGTCGCTCGATCGCCTCCCAGCCGAGCGCGTCCAGATACTCGACGGCCGCACTCAGAGCAACGTAGTCGTGAAAGTTGCGCGTGCCGTACTCGAAGCGCCTTGCGCTGGCGACGAAGGACCACGGCGCCGAAGCCGGTTCCTCACCGAGGAACCGGCGGTCGAAGGGCGGGGATGCCGCCCCCTCGCCGATCAGCGGCGGCTCGACGAGGTCGAGACGGTCGCGACGGACGTAGAGGAAGCCGGTACCCTTCGGCCCGCAGAGCCACTTGTGGCCGTTGCCCGTGGCGAAGTCGCTGCCGATCCGCTGGACATCGACCGGGAACTGGCCTACCGACTGCGCGCAGTCGATCAGGGTCAGGATGCCTCGCTCGCGGCAGCAGGCACAGATCGCCTCGACCGGCAGGCGCGCTCCGGTCTCGCACGAGACGTGACTGACCACGACCAGCTTCGTAGCGGGGCGCAGGGCCTGCAGGAACCGGCTGAGCGTCTCTTCGGGGTCGGGCGAGACCGGGAAGAACGCGAGGCGACCACGTCCACGGCGCTGGGCTAGCGCCCAGGGCAGGAGCACCGCCGGATGCTCCTGGTCGGTCGTCAGTACAGGGTCGTCTGGCCCGAGCGGCAAGCTCGCGGCGATGAGCGCCACGCCGTCGGTGGCGTTGCGCGTGAGCGCGATCTCGTCTGGCTGGGCTCCGATCAGACGGGCAACAGTGGCCCGCGCCCGCTCGTACCCTTGGCGCGCCGCGCCCTCTGCCGCGTGGCCGCCCCGTTCGTACTGCGTCACCGCCGCGACGTGCGCCGCCAGGACGGGTTCAGCCATGATGCCCACGGTGCCGGTGTTGAGGTAGGTGACCTCCTCGAGGATCGGCAAAGCGCTTCGGACAGTCGACACGACGTAGCTGCTCGGGCTGGACATCCCTGCTCCCTTCCCACGGGCCATTCGACTCGCTGTCGGGTACCACTCTTGCGCCGGCGCGTCAAGAGCGTGCGGCGTCGCCGCCTACCGCAGGTCGTCTCGCCGCTCCGAAGACTGCCCGCGCGGCTGTCAGGGCTCGACCAGCAGGCACACCTGGCCGTCGCGAAGTTCCGACATCGGCAACTCGGCCAGCGCCGGATGTTCGAGCAGCCGCCGGTCGGTCGCGGTCACGAACCGCTGGGCCGGCACGCCGCTGAGGGACTGGAGCAGGCGATCCTGGTGCTCCTGGTCGAGCTCGGAGAGCACGTCGTCGAGCAGGAGTACCGGCAACTCGCCGGTCGCGCCGCAGAACGCATCGATCTCGGCCAGCTTCGTGGCGACGACGGCCAGCCGCTGCATGCCACGCGAGCCGAAGGCGGCGAGCTCCTCGCCAGCCAGCGTGTAGACCAGGTCGTCGCGGTGAGGGCCGATCAGCGTCATGCCCCGCCGGAGCTCGTCGTCGCGTATGCCGTGCAGCGCGGACTGGAAGCGCTGGTTTATCCTGGCCTGGGCATCGGGCAGGCTGTCGAGGACGACCCGGTCCCGAAGCGGATCGGGCAAGGGCACCGTGCTCTGGTACTCGAGCGACAGCGGCAGGTCGCTGACCGCCAGACTCCGGAAGTGCCCGTTGAGGGCGCCCGCCAGGCGGTGGACGTAGCGCAGCCTGGCGACCAGCACGTAAGAGCCGTGGATCACGAGCTGTTCATCCCAGTACGCGAGCTGCTCCTCGATCGCGCGACGATCCCGCGACGGCTCGGCCGCGATCTGCTTGAGGAGGCTATTGCGCTGCTCCAGCAGCCGGACGTACCGGCTGAGCGACCGGAGGTAGGCCTGGTCGATCTGCGAGAGCGAGATATCGAGGTAGCGACGGCGGACACTCGGAGAGCCCAGTATCAGCTCGAGGTCTTCGGGGGAAAAAAGCACGACCCGGAGGGTACCCACGACATCGATCGCCCGGCGTGGTAGACCGTCCTGCCTGATCCGCTTGCGGGCACTGTTCCGCTCCGGCTCGACCGTGATCGTCATCTCGATCGTGGTGTGGAGGTGATCGTAGAGGACTTCACCGACCAGCCGCGCGTAGGGAGGCAGCCCGTAGTCGCGCCCGCTGTCGCGATGGATGAGTTGCCGCTCCGTAGCGGTGCGGAAGGAGCGAGTCGTCGCGAGGAGGTAGATCGCCTCGAGGAGCGAGGTCTTGCCAGCGGCGTTCGAGCCGACGAGCCGGAGCCCCGAGGGGGGCAACGGCAGATCGAGGTGATGAAAGCAACGGAACTCCTCGAGCTCGATCCTACGGAGATACATCGCGCAGTCGCTCTCCTACGGCTCGCGAGCGCGGCGTCTTCAGAGAGCAATGGTATCGCGCCGGGCGGGACTCCGGCCGTGCAGCCATCCGTCGTAGTCCCTTCTGCCGGGTAATGGCCTGCCGAGGCAGGCTGCTGCGGGACAGTCACGTGTGGTCTCAGAGTGACGGGCTGAGGCCCGCGCTCGCCGCAGAAACCCGGCTCACAGACAGCTCGCCTGCACGGCTGCCCCGCTCACGGCGATACCGTAGAGCAGCCTCGCTGAGCCCGGCACTTCAGTGCTTGGCGTCGCCCGCACCCAGGCCGCGCACGAGCGTGAACAGAGAGACAGGAGGCGCAGGCAGCCTCGTCCAGGACGCGAGGGCCGTACTCGAGCGGGTGGCAGAGTGCCTTCAGGGATGCGTCAGGCATGACGGGCCGTTCAGCCGCCTGCCGACGGGCCGGGCGCGCTGAGGCGAGCTAGATGTTGCCGATCACCATCGGCATGATCACATGCGTGAACGTTGTGTCGCCGACGGGCCGGAACACGCCGGCTGCGTTGGGGCTGGTCATCTCCAGGGCCACCTCAGCCGACTTCATGACCGAGAGCACATCGGACAAGTACCGGCCATTGAAAGCGATCTGCGCCTTGGGGCCCTCTACTCGCGCCGAGAGGAGATCCTCATTGTCGCCCGCCTCGGCCGCCTGGGCCGAGACGATGACCGCCCCGGGATCCAGCTCGCTATCGCCGGGCAGGAGCTGGAGACGCACGACCTCGTTGTTGGACTGCGCGAAGATCTTGGCGCGCCGGGCCGCGGCCAGGAACGCCTCCCGAGAGACGACCACACGCGTGTTGTAGGTCTTGGGGATGATCTGGCGGAACTCCGGGAAGTGGCCATCGATCAACCGGCTGAGGAATTCGACTGGCCCCGAGCGGGCCAGAAGCTGGCTACGAGTGGGCGTGACCAGCAGGTCGATCGTCCCCTCCGCGTCGGCCATGCTGCGGGCGAGCTCCTGCAATGCTCTCGCGGGCACGATGATCGAGAGATCCTCAGCGACCGGCTCGTCGAGCTCCGCTGAGCGCACCGACAGCCGAAAACCGTCGGCGGCTGCCATCGTGAGCGTCGAGCCCTGGAACTCGACCAGTACTCCGGCCAGCACCGGCCGGCTATCGTCCGTGGCTGCGGCGAAGGCGACCTGGCCGATCATCTCGCGGAGCAGTCCACTCTCGATCCGAGCAGTGGGCGTCTGCTCGCCGATCTCGGGGAGCGTCGGGAAGTCCTCAGCCGGGATGCCCTTGATGTTCGCTTTCGAGTAGCTACAACTCACCGCCAGGGTGAGCGAGCCTGGCTCGATCCGCAGGGTCACCTCGTCACTGGGCAAGCTACTGATGAATTCAGTCAGCAAGTCCGCCCGGACGGTGAGCTGGCCGGCCTCGGCCACGCGGGCCGGGAGCGAAGCGGCGATCGCGATCTCCAGATTGGTCGCGGCCAGGCGCAGTTGGCCCTCCTGGGCCGAGAGGAGCACGTTGCTGAGCACGGGCAGCGTGGACTTGCGTGCCACGGCCCGCGAAACGTGCGCGAGCGCCCGATGGAGTTCACCCTGTTGACAGGTGACCTGCACAGCCGCCTGCTCCCTTCAGTGTCCGTACACTCCCCACGTGCCATTATAGCACAGCGCTGGATGGGCTCAGCGGGAGGTCCGCCCCGGCCGCGAGGTCCAGCGACCTCGCCGGCGGCCCGAGCCCGCCGGCCAAAGGCTCAGGCGCTACGGAGCCGCCGCCCCAGCGCCACGGCGGAGAGGAGCAGTCCGGCCAGGCCAGCGACGGCCAGCACAGTCGCTTTCGGTTCCGGCCCTGGCAGGACCACTTTGCCATCGTCGTAGCTCAGGAAAAGCTGCCCCCACTTGCTCTCCAGCGCCTGCTTTACCCGCCGGCGGCCGTGCACCGGATACCAGTACACGTTGTGATAGAAGTTCGAGGCGAAATACGACCAGGGCACGAGCGGCGAGCGCAGCAACAGGTTCTCGAACGGCTTCAGCGGTCCGTGGTAGATCAGCTTTTGGCCCTTACTAGCAAATGTGTCTCCGGCGACGAACCCCCAGTTCTCGTTCGAGATATCGATGCCGACTACCTCGATCTCCCGCGGGTCGCCGATGCCGAGCCCGCGCTCGTGCGCCAGGCGGATGAAGGGGATCGAGAGCGGATCGAACCCCTGGAGCTTCGCGCTGATGGCATCGATCGCCACCTGATCGGCGCTGGCGAGGATGATGTCCTTCTCGTGCGGGCGCATGGCGCGCGGCCCCGGGCCGTCGCCAGCGAAGGTGCCATCCATCACCGCGAAGATGCCCGGGTGAATCTCCTGCTGGATAGTCAGCAAGTCGACCAGCGTCTCGTGGATGACCGCATGCGTCCAGTGCCGCCGCTCGTTCAAGAGCCCGCCGAACGCGTTCTTCATCGCGCCGGTGATGGTGGTGAAGACATGCGTCTTGACGGTCGGCAGGTGGATGATGTTGCGGCCGAGGAAGAGCTTAGGGATCTTGATCCCCTCGGGGAAGATCTGCGGCAGCACCATCAACTCGCGCTTCGGCTCGTAGACGACCCACTCGACATCCGGTTCGTAGAGATGGATGTTCTCCACCCCGTACTTGTCCACTACATACTTGTGCTTGTTGTTGCGCTCGCCCCGGTACGCATCCACGACGACCGTGCGATTGTGGGCAGCGATGAGACGGCCGTATCCGTCTGCCTTGAGGCGGCGGATCACGCCTTCGAGCTGCCAAGGCGTCGTCGAGCAGCCGGGATACCAGGTGTCCCAGGTGATGTTGACCTTCAAGATCGTGTCGCGATCTTTGGGGAGCGCCGCCTCGTAGCCGGCCATCTGCATCACCCGGCCGATATCGCCCAGCACCGTCTCCGGCGTCGTCCTCAGGACCGCGACCTTTCCCTTGCCGGGGAAATCGATGCTCATTGCTAGCCTCCATTCACTGTGGCAGGGGTAGCGACCGCTCGACACGCCGACCTCCAGGAGCGCGCGGCCGCGTCTCGATGCTACCACCGGCGCTACGCGCTAGCCACGCGACCGCGACGAGTCATATGTTCTATTGTACGTACGCCGTTGACCTGCTAGGATGGTGACTCGACGGCACCGGTTCGTGTAGCCTGCGCAGCCAGGGGTCGCCTCCTGGCTGCCTAGTGAGGATGGACGATGTGACTGGTGGGGGGGCATATCGTCGGGCACTCGCGCTGATCGCGGTCATCACACTGGCTACGGTCGCAGCCGGACTCGAACCGATGCCTCTTCGGGCAGCAGACCTGGCTATCGCGGCACAATCCGCCATCGTCATCGACGCCGACACTGGCACCGTCCTCTACGCGAAGAGTCCCGACCAGCCCTGGGCCCCAGCGAGCCTGACCAAGATCGCGGTCGCGCTGGTCGCCCTCGAGAGCGCTCCGCTCGACGAGGTTCTGACGGTCGACCAGTACGACCTCGTCGGAGAGGCCTCGATGGGGCTGGCAGCCGGTGACGAGCTGACACTGGAGACAGCGCTCTACGGGCTGCTATTGCCGTCGGGCAACGATGCCGCCATGACCATTGCTCGCAACCTCGGCTCCTTGCCCGGGGACTCGCCGCAGGAGTCGGTCGACCGCTTCATGCGGCGCACCAACCTGATGCTCGAACGGATGGGCCTCCACGATACGCATTTTCTCAACCCCCACGGACTGGATCAACCCGGGCATCGCTCAACCGCCCGCGACCTCGCACTGCTCACCCGGGAGGCGCTGCGGAATCCGACCTTTCGCCAGATCATCGGGAGCCCGATCTATCAGGACGAGCACTATGCCCTGCAGCAATCGAACCGGCTGCTCGGCTCGTACCCCGGGCTCATCGGTGGCAAGACAGGCATCACGGACGGTTGTGGCTACTGCCTGATGCAGGCGGCCGAGCGGGACGGCCATACGATTATCGCGGTGTTACTGGGAAGCACCGCTGAGTCCTGGTACCAGGATGCCGAGACCCTGCTGGACTACGGGTTCGCGCAGCTCGCCCGCGGAAGCGCAATGCAGCCGGCGTCGACAGCCGCCCAGGCAGCTCCGCTCGAGACGACGGACGCTGCGGTGACTGGGGATGCAGCGCTCACCCAGGCTGCCACCTCGACAGGGACGGCACCGGCTTCGACCGCCGCTGCACCGTCGCAGCAGCCGGCAACCGGGCTGACGGTGCGCCGGGAGGCACCGGACGTCGCGGTGATCCGCCCGGCGGCGAACACCGAGGAACCGCCTGAGACCTGGCGCTGGCCGGTGTCGGCGCTGCTGGCGATGGGAGCGGCCCTCGCGCTGGTGACCACCTATCCGACTGTACTGGGGCTCGGCAGCCTGCTCTGGCAGCGCCGGGAACGCGCCCGGCGACGCGCCGCCGAGCGCCGGTTGCTCAGGCAACCGGTAGCCAGGCGCTGGGACACGCGTGATGAGCGGCGGAGCCGTTACCGCGGCACAGCCAGGCATGGCATAGCAAGGGACCCGCTGGCACGGGGGCCGAGGCCCACCCGCACACGACCAGCCGGCCTGGAGCGGCCGATCTCTGCTCCAGCGAGCGGCTCCGGCGACCAGCCACGCGTCGTCGCGTTCAACGCCGCCGAGGCGATCACCGCCCGCGCGATCAAGCTGGCTCGCCGTGGCGACTACCATGCCGCCGAGAGCGAGTTCCGGCACGCGCTCAGGGTCGATGCCAGCTACGACTTCACCCGTTGCCCAGGGTTCTGGAGCATGCCTCCAGCCGGCTATGTCATGGCGGCCCGCGCCTACCGCGCCGTCCGCCGTGGCCGGGACGCCAGGACGTTGCTGACCGTCGTGCGGCTGAGCTTCGGCAGCACCCCGCTGCTCGAGGCGGAGCTCGACCAGGCTGCCGCCATCGTCGAGCCGTTGGAGTCACCCGTGTACAAGATGGCCAACCGGCCACTGGCGCGCAGTGGACAGCCGGGGTAGTCCTCTGCTGGGCGTGGATCTGCACGGTCGCGCCCGCATCCCGCGCGCCGGGCGCGTGCGCCGGTAGGCCCTCTGGCTGCTCACACGGAGGTATCGACCCTCGCAACACCGCCCTGCCCCGGGCGCGTTCTCGACGGCCAGCGATGAGTGGCACGCGTGACGTGTGAGGGGCGCCGGCCGGAGCTCGCTACCGAAGCGGGTGTGTACACACCGCAGCACGACCTCGATCGCTGCACCGCGCTGACTACGGCATTGGTTTGATACACTCCGTGTCAGGTGTGCTATAATCCGTCTGTGTCAAGATGGTGAAGTAGCCGGGGAGAGGCTATGCGACGATCGGAACCGCTCTATGTGATCAGTGTGGCGGCGCGACTGCTGGAGTTGCACCCGCAGACATTGCGCAAGTACGAGCGCGAGGGGTTCGTCGCGCCATCGCGGACGCCGGGTAACTTGCGGCTCTATTCAGCCGAAGACCTGGAGAGGCTGCGCCAGGTGAAGCACCTGGTCGAGGAGCGTGGGGTGAATCTCGCTGGCGTTCAGCTCGCGCTCGGGTTGACATCGCGCCTGCGACAGCTTCGGGAGCGGTGCCTGGCGATCTCCGAGCAGTATGACCGGATCTTCGACAGCGTCGTGGCGGAGATCGACACGATGCTACAGGAGATCGGCGCCAGCGTGGAGTCGTAACGCCCCGCGCTTCACCATACCGGTCGCACACTGAACCTACGAAGATGCGAGACGACAGGAGGGGTCGTTTTCTGTCATGAGCACGCAGCGATTCACCGAAAAGGCGCAGGAGGCGTTGCTCGCCGCCCAAAGGGCGGCTGAAAGCCATCAGCACGCTCAGCTCGATGTCGAACATCTGCTGCACGCGCTCGCGGCGCAGCCCGATGGGGTTGTGCCGCAGGTCTTGCTGCGCCTGCAGCTCGATCCACGAGCGGTAACGGCCGAGCTGGAACGCCTCGTCGAGCGCCTGCCGCGGCTCCAGTACGCCGCCCAGCCGACGGTAGCGCCGGCCCTGCGACGGGTACTGGAGCGAGCCGACGCTGAGGCCCAGTCGTTCGGCGATGAGTACATCAGTACTGAGCACCTGTTGCTGGCGGCGCTGGACGCGGCGCCGCGGTCGCCCGCGGTCCAGGCGCTGGCACGACTCGGCGTGACGCGCGAGCGCGTCCTCTCGGCGCTGAGCCAGATCCGCGGCGCCCAGCGGGTCACCACGCCGACGCCCGAGAGCACGTATCAGGCACTCGAGCGCTACGGGCGTGACCTGACCGCCTTGGCCCGGCAAGGAAAGCTCGACCCGGTAATCGGGCGGGACGAGGAGATCCGCCGGGTGATCCAGGTGTTGCTCCGCCGGACGAAGAACAACCCGGTGCTGATCGGAGACCCTGGCGTGGGCAAGACGGCGATCGTCGAGGGGCTCGCCCAGCGGATCGTCCGCGGGGACGTGCCCGAGGGCCTCAAGGACAAGCGGATCGTGCAGCTCGACCTGGCGGCGATGGTCGCCGGGGCGAAGTTCCGCGGCGAGTTCGAGGAGCGGCTGAAGGCCGTCCTCAACGAGATCCAACAGGCGGAAGGCGAGATCATCGTCTTCATCGACGAGCTGCACACCGTCGTCGGCGCCGGCGCAGCCGAGGGCGCGCTGGATGCCTCGAACATGCTCAAGCCGATGCTCGCGCGCGGCGAACTGCACGCGATCGGCGCCACGACCCTCGACGAGTACCGCAAGCATATCGAGAAGGATCCGGCGCTGGAGCGGCGCTTCCAGCCAGTCTACGTCGACGAGCCGTCCGTCGAGGAGACGATCAGCATCCTGCGGGGACTGCGCGAGCGGTACGAGCTGCACCACCAGGTTCGGATCCTCGACTCGGCGCTCGTGGCGGCGGCGGTGCTCTCTCACCGCTACATCACCAACCGCTTCCTGCCGGACAAGGCTATCGACCTGGTCGACGAGGCGGCAGCGCGGCTCCGGATGGAGATCACCAGCATGCCGGCCGAGCTGGACGAGCTGCTGCGCCGGATCACCCAGCTCGAGATCGAGCGCGAGGCCCTGCGCAAGGAGCGGGACGAAGCCTCGCGCCAGCGGCTGCAGGAGCTGGAGCGCGAGCTGGCTAATCTTCGCGAGCAGGAACAGGTGCTGCGCTCTCAGTGGGAGCAGGAACGCCAGGCGCTCCAGCGTATCAGCGAGCTGAAGCAGCAGATCGAGCAGACGCGCCACGAGATCGAGCAGGCGCAGCGCCAGGCCGATTACGCGCGCGCCTCGGAGCTCCAGTACGGCCGGCTGGTGGAGCTCGAGCGGCAGCTCCGCGAGGAGGAGCGACGGCTGAGCGAGGTGCAGACGCACGGCCGGCTGCTCAAGGAGGAGGTCGACGCTGACGACATCGCCGAGGTCGTGAGCGCCTGGACTGGCATCCCGGTGGCGAAGCTGATGGAGAGCGAGATGGAGAAGCTCGTCCACATGGAGGAGCGACTCCACGAGCGGGTCGTCGACCAGGACGAGGCGGTCACCGCAGTGTCCAACGCCATCCGCCGCGCTCGGGCTGGGCTGCAAGACCCGAACCGGCCATTGGGCAGCTTCATCTTCCTGGGCCCGACTGGCGTCGGGAAGACCGAGCTGGCCCGCGCCCTGGCCGAGTTCCTCTTCGACGACGAGCGGGCCATGGTGCGCATCGACATGTCGGAGTACCAGGAGCGGCACACGGTGTCCCGGTTGATCGGCGCGCCGCCGGGCTACGTGGGGTACGAGGAGGGCGGCCAGCTCACCGAGGCCGTACGGCGGCGGCCCTACTCGGTGGTGCTCTTCGATGAGATCGAGAAGGCACACCCCGAGGTGTTCAATGTCCTGCTCCAGGTGCTGGACGATGGCCGGCTGACCGACGGGCAGGGACATACGGTCGACTTCCGCAACACGGTCATCATCATGACCAGCAACCTCGGCTCGTCGTACATCCAGTCCAGCGGCCCGCAGGGCGAGCAGGAGATCCGGCGACGGGTCATGGAGGCGGTGCGCGCCCACTTCCGGCCGGAGTTCTTGAACCGGATCGACGAGATCATCATCTTCAAGCCGCTCACCCGCGAGCAGCTCGCGGAGATCGTCGAGATCCAGCTCCGCCAGGTGCGCAGCCGGCTGCAAGACCGTAACCTGACCTTGCAGGTGACGCCACGGGCCAAGGAACTGCTCGCCGAGCGGGGCTACGACCCGGTGTTCGGCGCACGACCGCTCAAGCGCGTGATCCAGCGTGAGCTGCTCGACCCGCTGGCCACGAAGCTGCTCCGCGGCGAGATCCGCGACGGCGAGACAGTGCTGGTGGACGTGGGGCCAGACGGCAATTTGAGCATCCGTGGCGTGCTGACCGAGGCCGAGGTGGTCGCCTGACCGGTGGCATGGGCTCGCGGAGGGGTCGGGGCACGAGATGCCTCCCCCTCCGCGCTCAGCTCGCCGGTAAGGGGCTGAGGCGGGCACGGTCACGGTTGCATCCGAAGTCGAGCAGAGCTGTAGAGCGACGCGAGGTTGCCGCGGGTGACGGCGCGCCGTACCCTGGAACGGAGACGGGCAGCGCGGCACTCCGGAGGGACGCACGATGGAGTTCGGTACCATCTTTGCCGAGCTGATCAAGTTCCTGCTGATCCCGATCGTCCTGCTGCTGGTGCCCTTGCTGGTCATGCTCATCTTCGATATCGCGGCACACCTCGGGGAGCTCTTCGGCGAGCGGTAGGCAGCGTGAACTCGCGGCGACGCCTGGAGAGCAGCCAAGCGTTGAATCGCATCTCTCGGCCCGGTCGCAGGGGAAAGCGGATCAGCGATGAGCGGGATCGACACACTGGCCAAGGCGATCATCCTAATGGGCGTGGCACTAGTCGTCATCGGCCTGCTGCTCTTGCTGGCCGGACGCGTGCCCTACCTCGGCCGGCTGCCTGGTGACATCATTTACCGGCGCGATAACGTGACGATCTACATCCCGCTGGCGACCATGCTCCTCCTGAGCATCCTCCTCACTATCGCGCTCAACCTCTTCTTCCGGCGCTGACGACCTGTGGAGATCGGCACGGGCGCACCAGCACCGCTGGGTCCCTAACAGCCCGTCGTCGCGGTCGTCGATGACCTGGAAGTTATCTCCGGTTCCCTGCGATCCAGTCCTCGCGAGGGAACCCTCTCCTCGCCGCCGTCGTCTTCAACGGTGACAGCAGAGTCGTCCACGACGAGGAGGCAGGAGATGGGATCGACCCGAACCGCACGGCCGTACTCCATGTTGCTCCTCTCGCTGCTGCTCACGCTGGCTGTGGTGACGGCCTGCAGCCGCGGCGAGCGCCCCGAAGGGCAATCGGCTGAACCTGTAGTGGCATCCACCGCTGTTGCCCCCGACCAGGCACGAACGGCGCCGGCGAGCGGGACGCTCGAGGTGCCCGCCCCAGCCTCGAGCGGAACGACGATCGGCGGGACGTTCGACCGGTTCGTTATCCGAACTGGCGAGCTCGAACTCCAGGTGAGCGACGTCGGGCAAGCGCTGGTGGCCATCCGGCAGTTAGCAATCGATGCTGGGGGCTTCGTGCTCAGCTCCTCCACTTACGCGCAGGGAGAGGAAGAGAAGCGGCAGACGGCCACGCTGACCATCCAGGTGCCGTCCGACCGCTTCGACCAGTTCCTCAACCAGGTGCGCACGAGCCCGCTCGTGGTAGAGGTCGAGCGGGAGCAGCTCCAGAGCCAGGACGTGACCGAGGAGTACCTCGATCTCGATGCCCGGCTGCGCAACCTCCAGGCGACCGAGCAGCGCTACCTGGCCCTCCTCGACCGGGCCAGCACTATCGAGGAGATCCTGCGTGTCGAGCAGGAGCTGAGCCGGGTTCGCTACGAGATCGAGCAGGTGACCGGGCGCAAGCAGTACCTCGAGCGGCACATCGCGTACGCGCAGGCGACCATTACCCTGGTCCCGGTACCGTCGGCCCAGAGCGCGACAGGCCCAGCGTTCGACCTCGCGCGCGCCGTCGAGCGCGCCTGGCAGGCGTCGCTGCGGTTCATCGGCGGTGTCGCCGAGATCACGGTGATGGTCCTCGTGTTCTTCTGGTGGCTGTGGCCGGTGCTAGCAGCACTCGCCCTGCTCGCGCTGCGCTGGCGCAGCCGCCGACAAGCGCCGGGCACGACCAACCCGTGATACGATACCCAGCGGCCCGTTCGAGAATCCGAATCCCGAAGGGAGGATCGTGGTGTCGGAGACCCGGCAGGCGCAGCCTATCGATCCGGGAGTACTGGAGCTGCTGCGCGCGGTCAGCACGGCGACGTTGAGCACCCAACTCTACCGCCGAGGCTTTCGCAACCTGTTCATGCACGACGTTCAGCCACTGCGTCCCGACCTGCGACTGGTCGGCCAGGCATTCACCCTGCGCTACATCCCGTTGCGGGAAGACCTGGAGCGTACCGGCGAGTTCGACAACCGGACGAACAAGCAGCGCATCGCGGTCGAGTCGGTCGGCCCAGGTGACGTGCTCGTGATCGACGCGCGGGGCGACACGCGGGCCGGCGTGCTGGGCAACATTCTGGCCGCCCGGATCAAGGCCCGCGGCGCGGCAGGCATCGTCACCGACGGCGCCTTCCGCGACACGCCGGAGATCCGTGAGCTGGGAATCCCGGCCTACGCCCGTAGCCAGAACGCGAACCTCTCGATCAGCATCCACCACCCGGCGGACATCAACGTCCCCATCGCCTGCGGAGGCGTCGCCGTCTTGCCGGGTGACGTGATCGTGGGGGATGCGGAGGGCGTGATCGTCGTCCCGCGCTCGGTCGTCGAGGAGGTAGCGCGCGCCGCCTACGAGCAGGAGCGGCTCGAGGCGTTCATCTTCCAGAAAGTGGCAGCGGGCAGCAGCATCCTCGGCGTCTACCCGCCAGACGAGGCGACGCTCGCCGAGTACGAGGCGTCGCGGAGCGGAGGCGATCCGGGGGATCCTCCTCGCTAGCCTCGAGCGCCGAGGAACGCCAGCGCGGCCAGCGCATACGCCCTGGTCGCGGCCATCACCTCGTCGATGCCGACCCACTCGTCCGGCTTGTGCGCCAGCGAGGGGTCTCCCGGGCCGTAGATGATCGTCGGGTACCCCTTGGCGGCGAAGAAGCGCCCATCGGTGCCCATGCTGAACCCGGTCAGCTCGGTGTCGAGCCCCAGGAAGCGGTTGACCGCGAGCATGCCCTGGACCACCGGGCTCTCTGGGGGGCTCATAACTGCCGGTCGACCACCCCACTCCCGCGCCGGGCCGACCTCGACTCGCAAGCCAGGCACGCCGGCCACTGCTCGCTCGGCCACCTCGCGCACCTCGGCGATCGCCTCCTCCGGCATCTCGCCCGGGATCAGCCGGCGATCGATAAAGATGGAGCAGCGGTCGGGAACCACGTTCGTCTTGACTCCACCCTCGATCAGGCTAATCGTGGCGGAGGCATGGGCGAAATAGGGGTGGGTCTTCCGCTCGAGCCTCGGCCACAGCTCCTGTTGCAGCGCGGTGATGACCCTGGCCATCCCCTCGATCGCGTTGACTCCCTCCCACGGGAGCGCGCCATGCGCCGTGCGGCCGTAGACCACCACGCTGATGCCGACTCCGCCGCGCTCACCCACACAGATGCGATTCAGGGTGGGCTCGCCGACGATCACGTAGTCCGGCTGGATGTCGGGCCGCTCGGCGATCAGGTGCGCTCCGAGCCGCCCGCCCACCTCCTCGTCGGCCACCTCGTTGACGATCAATGTGCCGCGGATGGGAACGCCCGAGCGCTTCAACGCGATCGCCCCCATCACCTGGGCGGTGACACTGGCCTTGTCGTCGTTGGCGCCCCGGCCGTAGACCCTGCCTTCGGAGATCTCGGCCGCGAACGGCGGGTGTGTCCAGCTCGCCTCCTCGCCGACCGGGACGACATCGAGGTGAGAGTTGAAGAGGAGAGTGGGCCCGTCCCCGGCGCGCAGCCAAGCGATCAAGTTCGGCTTGCTAGGTTCGGCGGTCTCGAACTCGGTCTCGAAGCCCTCGGCGGCGAGCGTGCGCCGGCAGTACTCGGCCGCGTCGCGGACATCGCCTGGTGGGTTGACGGTCGGGATCCTGACCAGATCGCGCAGGAACGCGATCACCTCATCCTCGCGGATCTCTGCCAGCACGCGCTCTGCAAGCGTCGCATCGAGCCGGGGGTCGGCGCTCATCGACCGAGACCTCCTCATCTTGGGCGCTGCCGCCACTCGATCGCTGGGACGACATACCCGGGCCGTGCTGCCCAGAGCGGCGGCCGGGGCTATGCTATGCTCGCCGATGGTGTGCAGAGCGTCAAGGACGACGCGATGCCCGGCAGGCTTGCGGTGTTCGAGACGCGATCCGGCACTACGATGCTAGCGGCCAGAGCCGCGATCGAGCAGCCGGAATCGGCGAGCGAGTCGAGTGATCGAAGCAAGGAGGAGGCCAGGTGACGGCTGTCCTGAGCGGAAAGGTGGAGATCGAGCAGGTGCTGCGCGACGTCCGCGCGCTCGTTTTCGACATGGACGGGGTGCTGTATCGGGGCAACACCCGGCTGCCGCACGTGCGTGAGCTGCTTGCGGAGCTCGACCGTCGAGGACTCCCCTACGCGATGGTCACCAACAACTCGACCCGCACGCCCGCCCAGTACGCCGAGAAGCTCGCCGGGATGGGGATCTCCACCCCGCCAGATCGCATCTTGACCTCGAGCCTGGTGACCCGAGCCTGGCTGGAGCAGCAGTACCCACCCGGCACTCGCATCTACATCGTCGGGATGGCCTCGCTGCAGCAGGCCATCCTCGGCGATGGCCACTTCGCGCCAGCAGAGTCCGATGCCGAGGTGGTGGTGAGCGGAGCCGACTTCAGCCTTACCTACGATAAGCTTCGAATCGCGACGCTGGCCATCCGCCGGGGAGCGCACTACGTGGCGACCAACCCGGACAAGACGTTTCCCTCGGAGGAAGGCCTGATCCCGGGGGCTGGGGCAATCATCGCGGCGCTGGTCGCCGCGACCGACGTCACGCCGGTCGTGATCGGCAAGCCGGAGCCGGCGATCATGCTCCAGGCCGCCGCGCTGCTCGGCGTCGAGCCAGCGCAGGTGCTTGCGATCGGCGACCGGCTCGATACGGATGTGCTCGCCGGGCAGCGCGCTGGCTTCCGAACCGCGCTGGTTCTGACCGGCGTCGCCACGCTGAGCGACGTGGACGACAGCCATGTGCGCCCCGACCTCGTGCTGCCGAATCTGGAGCCGCTCGTCGACTACTTCCGCGAGGAGCGTTCGTGAGGCAGGTCGGCCGCTACCACGTCGAAGATCCGGCCAAGATCCAGGGGCGGGATGACCTCCGGCCCTCAGACCGTAACCCGGGCGGTTTGCGGTTGCGCTACGCCTTGCAGGCGCTGGCCGAGGCTCGAGGGCGCGTCCTAATACCCGGCTGCGGGGCAGGACGCTATGTGCGGGCAATCGCCCAGGCTCGGCCAGATCTGGAGCTCATCGGCGGCGACCTGAGCCTGACGGCCGTGAGGGAGGCGTGCCAGCGCCACGCGGGCGGCCGCTATCTGGCGCTCGACGCTGCCAGGTTGCCCTTCGGTGACTGCACCTTCTCAGCAGTCGTCTTCTTCGATCTCCTAGAGCATGTGCCGGACTATCGGGGCATGTTGGCAGAGATTGCGCGCGTGCTCCGGCCCGGCGGCATCCTGCACGCCTATGTGCCGCTCGAGGCGCAGCCAGCGACGGTCTACCGGCTGCTGGAGCACAGCCAGCGCATCCCGATCCACCGTTGGAAGCGCGACCACGTCGGCCACATCAACCGGTTCGACGACGAGCAGGTGTCGCGGCTCGTCTGGGAAGCGGGCCTGGAGATTCGCCATCTTGCGTACAGCTTCCACCCCGTCGGCCAATTTCACGACCTGGTGGACTACTGGCAGCGCGAGCGCCAGGCCGGCGGGCCTGGCTGGCTCCCGCTGCCAGCGGTGCGCTGGGTAACCCGAGCCATCTTCGCCGTGACCTGGCGCCTTGCCTACCTGGAAGACCGGATTGCCCGCGGACGGATGCTCGCCTCCGGGCTGCACCTCACGGCCATTAAGCCGTAAGGGCGTGCCCTAATACCCTGCCCGACCGCTCACCGGCGCTTGCGGTTGGAGTCTCCATCGAGCATCGCGTTCAACGCGCGTACCCAGCGGTTCGGTTTGCCGCCTTGCCGCGTGCTCGCCATCCGCACGGCCGTGCCGAGCGCTCGGCCGATCGACTGCTCAGCCACCGGTCGTGCCTGCGCAGCGGGCTGGGTGCGAGGTCGCGACGATGCGCGGGCAGCCGATGGGGAGGGCGAAGGCGGCGAATTGGCCGGACGAGCGGGGGTAGCGGGCTTGGTGCGCATAGCGCGAAGCGCCCGAGAAAGCCGGTCATCAGCCGGCTGGAGATGGCCCCCACGGCGCTTCCAGCGATACCGGCTGACGATCATCCCGGCAAAGCCGCCGGAGTAGGCGACGGCCGCTCCAGGGCCGACCGGGTTGGCCGAGATGATGTCGATCCCTCCGACATCCGTGACCCAGATCACCCCTGCCGTCAACAGGTAGCCGATGATCCAGGCAGCGGTCTCGTTCACCGCCTGGCCGAAGCGGTGGCATGTCTTCCATGAAAGGAGAAAGACGAGCGGAACGATAAGCCACACAGTTGCACGCAGCCTCTGCTCAGAACCGACCTCCGGCTCAAGCGTACCGGAATCCTCGCGAACGCGCCAGCGTTCCCCCACTCTCGTCACCGGGTCCCTAGCGACCGGGTCGAATTGGCCGGTCGAGGGTAGTGGTATGCGGAGACCGCGGCGCGGCGAATGACATGGCGTTGGCAGGCCCGCGTGGTGGTGCGGATAAACCGGTGAGAGTTCAGGGAAAACGGTCACGCGATCGCGGGTGAATCTGCCGCAGTGGCCGTCGCCGGCGGCCGCGCTTTGGTAGCCTTGGGGCCGCCGGAGGGCGTACCCCTCTGAGGTCTTGTAGTATACGAGTATATAGGTAAACCAACGGGAAGTGGGAAGGGAAGGGAGCGATCGATGACCGGTATCCCATCGACGCGCTCGATCGCCAGGACCAGCGCGCGCTACCCTCAGCCAGTGATCGGCTTCTGGCTCCTCGCGCTCGTCCTCGCCGCCATGGCGGCGACCCACCTGCAACTCGACACCACCGCACGCTTCACGAACAAGCCCGAATCCGTGCGCGGGCGCGAGCTTCTGCTGCAAGGCTTCCACTCCGATAACCCTGCCATCGAAACGCTCATCGTCCGCTCGGACATCTCCACGGTCGATGACCCGGTATTCCAGGCCACCGTCCAGGACATCGTTCGCCGGCTCACCGAGCGCTCGCACCTTATCGACGCCGTCGTGACCTACTATCATCTCGAGGCGCTCGGCCATCCCGCCGCCGGGTCGATGGTCTCCCCTGATCGCCACGCCTTGCTGATGCGGGTTCAGATGGCCGGAACGGTCGAGCAGATCTCCGGGCGCGCCGAAGAGTACGAAGCACTGGTTCGCGAGCTTAACCGGCCCGGCTTCGAGGTGCTCTCCCTGGGATCGATCACTGTCCACCACGAGTTCAATCAGGTCGCCGAGTCGGATCTTCGCCGCGGCGAGGCGATCGGGCTGCCGATCGCGTTGCTGGTTCTCATCGCCGTCTTCGGCGCGCTGGTCGCGGCGGGCGTCCCGGTGATTCTGTCGATCGTCTCGATCATCATCGCGCTGGGGCTGACCACCTTCGTCGGCCGCTTCGTCGATCTTTCCCTCTACGTCGTCAACATGATCACGATGATCGGGCTGGCGATCGGCATCGACTACGCGCTGTTCATCATCTCGCGCTACCGCGAGGAGCGCAGCAAGGGCCTCGCGGTCGTGGACGCGGTGGGGAATGCCGGCGCCACGGCCGGCAAAGCGGTGCTCTTCTCCGGGATGACCGTCGTGCTGACGCTCGCCGGTCTTGTGTTCCTCCCCACGAACATCTTCCGCAGCCTGGGGGCAGGGGCCGTGGTGGTCGTGCTGGTAGCCATGCTCGCTATGCTCACGCTGGTGCCAGCGTTGCTGGGGCTCCTGGGAGACAGGATCGACTGGCCACGACGGCGTCGCACCCGGGTAATGACGCCGAGCATGGTATCCAATCAGGGCGCCGGCTCCGCCGGTAGGATTGGCTTCTGGTGGCGCATCACGCACCTGATCATGGCACGGCCGCTCCTGAGCGCCGCCGCTGCCGGACTAGTGCTGGTCGCGCTGGCGCTCCCCTCGCTCGATCTCCGGCGAGGGAGCGCGGACAACCTTTCCACCTTGCCCGACGGCGAGGTCAAGCACGCCTACCAGGCACTGGCGAGAGACTTCCCCACCGGATTGCTGGACCCCATCGAGATCGCGGTCGATGGGCAGCGCACGCCTGAGTCCGAGGCCGCCATCGCCAGGCTCGTCGAGCGCATGCGTCGAACCCCGCCGTTTACCCCAGCGGCCGAGGTCGAGTGGACGACTGCCGGCAACCTGGCCGTGATCAGGGTACCGCTTGCGGTAGACCCCTCGAGCCCCGAGGCGATTCAGGCGGTCAAGACCCTGCGCGGTGAGCTGATCCCCACCGCCTTCAACGGAGTGCCAGCACGGGTCTACGTTACCGGGAGTTCAGCCTTCAACACTGACTTCCTCGACCTGATGGACCGCTTCACCCCCTGGATCTTTGCCTTCGTCCTGAGCCTGAGCTTCATCCTGTTGCTGATTGCCTTCCGCTCGATCGTGATCCCGGCGAAGGCCATCTTGCTCAACCTGCTCTCGGTCGGCGCAGCGTACGGCACATTGACCATCGTCTTTCAGAAGGGCATCGGGAACGAGCTCCTCGGATTCACGCACACGCCGGTGATCGAAGCTTGGGTGCCGATCTTTCTCTTCTGCGTGCTCTTCGGACTCAGCATGGACTACCATGTCTTCCTGCTCAGCCGCATCCAGGAGCACTACCTGTTGACCGGCTCGAACCGCGAGGCGGTCGCCGCTGGGCTCACCGCAACCGGGCGACTGATCTCCGGAGCGGCGCTCATCATGATTGTCGTCTTCGCGGGCTTCGCCTCCGGCCGGCTCATCGTGTTCCAGCAGCTCGGCTTCGGGCTCGCGGTCGCCGTCCTGCTCGATGCCACCGTCATCCGCACCGTGCTGGTGCCGGCGACGATGGCGGTCCTTGGCCGCTTCAACTGGTACCTGCCCGCCTGGCTGCGGTGGCTCCCGGATCTGCGCATCGAGGGTCCTCGGCGAGTCCCGGCACACGAACCGGCACTGGCAACCGATCCTTCCGGCGAGTAGTGGCTAGCTTCACAGGGGCTTCCGAAGCGGCGATACTCGGTGACGAGTCGTTACCAGCGGTACTCCTCGTGCTTCGAGAAGGAGGCTTGCCTTGCGCGGGAGGCGACTGTTTCTCTCGGCTCTCGGGCTGCTCGGGGCCCTCACCCTCTGGAGGCTGGCCAGCCAGCGATCACCAGTGACGCCGGCTGAGGAGACTGAACAGGTGCGGCGCTTCTACGACCGGATAGCGACGCGCTACGACCGGGGAATCAGGCTGGGTGAGTGGGTCCTCTTCAAAGAGGGTCGCCGCTGGGCCGCCGCGCAAGCCCGCGGCGAGACGCTGGAGATCGGCATCGGTACGGGGCGCAACCTGCCGTACTACCCAGCCGAAGTCCGCCTGACCGGTATCGATGTCAGCCCGGCCATGCTCGAACTGGCTCGCGAGCGGGCGCGGCAACTGAACCGCCCGGTCGAGCTGCGCGCCGGCGACGCCCAGGCACTCGACTTCCCCGCTGCCTCATTCGATACAGTAGTCTCGACGCTCTCGCTCTGCACCATTCCTGACCCAGCACAGGCCGTCCGGGAAGCCGCGCGCGTGCTCAGGCCCGGCGGGCGGCTCATCCTACTGGAGCACGTGCGGAGCCCGCTGTTGCCGGTCCGGGTGATCCAGCGGCTGCTGGAACCGATCACCGTGCGGCTGGAGCATGACCACCTGCTGCGGGAGCCGCTCGAGTATGTCGAGGCGGCCGGGCTCGTGGTGGAGCAGCTCGAGCGCTCCCGGCTCGGACTGGTCGAGCGGCTGGTGGCGCGCAAGCCGGAATAACCGGGCTTCAGGTGCGGTCAGGGGGACCGGTCTCGACCGGCACGTCGTCGCGGTTGCCCCACTCCGCCCAGCTCCCCTCGTAGACCCGCACATTCCGGTAGCCGGCCAGCAGCAACGCCAGCGCCGCGTGGGCAGCGCGCACGCCTCCCTGGCAGTAGGTGATCACCGGCGTGTCGGGGGTGACGCCGACTGCCTCGTGCCGGGCCCGGATCTCCTCGGGCGACTTAAAAGTGCGGTCCCCGTCCCAGTCGAGATTCTCCTGCCAGAAGCGATGAATGGCGCCGGGCACATGCCCGCCGCGCCGCGACCGCACCTCCTCGCCGGTGTACTCGCTCAACCGGCGAACGTCGAGGATCACAGCCTCAGCGGTGTTCATCGCCTGGAGGACATCGTCGAGTGTCGCGATCAGCTCGGGATGCGCGTCAGCGGTGAGCGTGAAGCGGGCAGGCACCACCGGGGCCTCTTCGGTACTGACCGGACGCCCTTCGGCAAGCCACTTCGTCCAGCCGCCCTCGAGGATCCGTACCTGGTGCCCGCGGCCGTAGCGGGTGAGGACGAGCCAGACCCTGGCACCGAAATGCCCGCCTTCGTCATCGTACGTGACGATCAGGTGCTCATCGCCCACCCCGTGCCGACCCAACTCGGCAGCGACGCGCTCTGGTGGGGCCATCATGAATTCGACCGGGTGGTTCGGGTCGCTGAGCGCGGCGTCCCAGTCGAAGTAGATGGCCCCCGGGATATGCCCCTGGCGATACTCGTGGTAGGGATCTCGGCCATCGAAGTAGTAGCGGCAATCGAGGATACGCAGGCTCGGGTCACCAAGACGCTCGGCCAGCCATTCGGTGCTGACCAGGACATCTTCTCGGCGAAGCTCCAGAGGCATACCCGATCTCCGATCACGAGCCCGAATCGCCAAATGAGTATACGAGGACGCCAGGGCATTCACGATGTGGACTGCGGGTTCCCTGGCTCAGAACGTAATCGCTCTCGCCGCCAGCGGAGATAGGCCGCATAGCGCAACAACTCGGCCAGATCTTCCTGGGTCAGGCCGGTGAGGACATCTGGCGGAGCAGCCGCGGGAACCTCCTCGGCTGGAGCCGGCTCGAGCTGGTCAGCGATGGCCCGGAGCAGGCCGGCCAGCGAGAGACCATACGCACCAGCCAGGCTCTCCAGCGCTTCCGGTGAGGGGGCCTTCAACCCGCGCTCCAGCTCGCTCAGGTAGGGAACCGAGAGACCAGACCGCTCGCTGAGCTCGCGTAGCGACCACCCGTGACCGTGTCGCAACCCCGAGAGCGCTCGCGACAGCGCTGCCCGATACTCCGCTCCCGCAGCCGGATCACCGGTCGAATCCCCTCGCACGCTCACTGGCCCAGCACCTGGATAACGACGTTGCGGGTTCGGGGATGAGTATCGAAGTCGATCAAGACCACCCGCTGCCAGGTCCCGAGCAACATCTCGCCGTTCTCGAACGGGACCGTGACCGACGGTCCGAAGACCAGAGCCCGCAGGTGACTGTGCGCATTGTCGTCGTAGTTGAGCCGGTCGTGGAGATAGTCGCAACCGGCTGGGGCGATTCGCTCTCCTACCTGCTTCACGTCCTCGATCAGTCCAGGCTCGTACTCACTGATCGTGACACCGGCGGTCGAGTGAGCAACGAAGACGGTTACGATGCCGAGCTGGAGCCCGCTCTCGACGATCGCCTCGCGAGCGATCGGTGTTAGGTCGATCATCTGATCGTTCCCCTGCGTCGGCACCTGAGCGCGCGCCGAGTAGACCCTGCACATACCCGACATCCATTCCACTTCTCCACGGACTGCTCGCGGGCGAAACCTGCAGCAGGTCATCGACTGCGCCGCAGCCCTGGCTGCACGCTGCGCTCTGGTTGGCTAGACGATCGGGAACCGCCGCGCCCCTCTCCGAACCTTCTGCGCTCGTGGTCTCTTCTCCCCTGTCGTCCTCTAGCTCGCGTTTCCCCCCTCGCAGCGCCTACCGCGTCGACTGGCTACCGACCGAGCAGGCGACTGGAGCGGGACGCATCGAGCGACGGCCCGCTACTCGCTAGGAGCGGGCAGCGTACTCTTCGAGGAAGTAGAGCAGTGTCCGCACGCCGTGCCCAGTCCCGCCAGCAGGCCCGAGCGGTCCTCCCCGTTCGGCCCAAGCCGGCCCGGCGATATCCAGATGCGCCCAGCTCACCCCTTCGGTGAACTCGCGGAGGAAGAGCGCGGCGTTGATCGCCCCTCCCCAGCGCCCGCCGGTATTCTTGATATCCGCGTGCTCGCTCTTGAGCAGCTCTCGGTATTCGTCCCACAAGGGCATTGGCCAGAGCTTCTCGCCGGCACGCTGACCAGCGCGTACCAGCGCATCGACCAGGTCCTGGTCGGTCCCGAAGAGTCCAGTGCCCTGCTTGCCCAGCGCCACGACGCAGGCTCCGGTCAGCGTCGCCAGGTCGATCATCACGTCCACGCCCTGCTGGGCGGTGTAGGTCAGGGCATCAGCCAGCAGCAGCCGGCCCTCGGCATCAGTGCTGATCACCTCGATCGTCTTGCCGTTGAGCGCCCGGAGGATGTCGCCGGGGCGGAACGCCGCTCCATCAGGCATGTTCTCGGCTGCGGCGACGACGCCGTGCACGGCAATCGGCAGTCCCAGCGTCGCCACAGCCTGCATCACGCCGATCACCGCCGCCGCTCCGGCCATGTCGCCCTTCATCCGCTCCATGCCCTCGGCCGGCTTGATGCTGATGCCGCCGGTGTCGAAGGTTACCCCCTTGCCCACCAGCCCTACGCTCGCGAGCGGCTGCCCGGCGGGACGGTAGACGAGGTGGATCAGGTGTGGCTCGTGCCGGCTCCCCTGGCCCACAGCCAGGATGGCGCCGGCACCGAGCTCCTCGAGCGCGCCGCGATCGTAGACCCTGCACTCCAACCCGGCCCGCTCGGCGATCTCCCAGGCTATCCCGGCCAGTCGCTCAGGCGGCAGCTCGTTGCCCGGCCGGTTCACCAGATCGCGAGCGAGGCACACCGCCTCTACCGCCGTCCGCCCGCGCTCGATCCCCCGCTCGACTTGCCCGGCGGTGGCCAGGAAGATGACCTGTTCGAGCGATAGGGTCGTCTCCACTCTGGTGCGGTATTCCAGAAACCGGTACGTCCCCAGGCCAGCGCCTTCCACTGCCGCCTGGCAGACCCTTTCCGGATCGAGCCCAGGTACCGCTGGCAGCGGCGAGTAGAGCGTGCGTGCCCCTGCCTCGGCAGCCGCCTGCGCGGCCGCGCCCCAAGCCCGTCGAATATCGTCGGCCGTACGCGCTTCGGGTGACCCGATGCCAGCGATCACCAGCCGTTGGGCCGGGAGCTGTCCCCAGGTCGGCAACACGGTCACCTGGCCTACCCGCCCGGTGAGCCCGAGATCCCCTACGCTCTGGCATAGCTTTCCGTCAAGTATCCGATCCAATTCCTGGATCGAGGCATCGATGGAACCGCCGGCCTCGACAGGAACCAGCAGGGTGTCCGTGAGCTCGGCTGGGGAGCGCCGCTCGGCGGTGAAGCGGATGGTCATCGTGCCTACTCCTCCGAGCCCTCGATCGTGAAGCTGAACGAATGAACCGACACGTAGTCCGGATAGCTCTTCTCGCCGGCCCGGATCGGCACGTCGACCACGTTTTCGGCTGGCGGAATCGGGCAGGTCCAGCGATCGTTATAGGCGCAGTACGGGTTGTAGGCGTAGTTGAAGTCGATGACCAGCTTACCGTCGGGCGTCTCCTGTGGATCGAGGTAGCGACCGACCGGGTAGGTCTCCTTCCCGGCACTGGCATCGCGGAAGGGCAGGAAGTAGCGCCCTCGCCCCACCTCCCGATAGACGACGAAGCTGACTGGCTTGTCCTCGATCGTCACGGTGACCTTACCAGCCGGGATGAATTCCTTCGGCTCGCCCGTCGTCGTCGCCAGCAAGACCGGATCGTGAGACACGGCGTCCCGATCGAGTTCCACCACGAAGCGAAGCTGCGGATTCTCCGGATAATAACTCAATCCCGCAAAGCGCTCCTTCTGCTCCGGCAGAAGCGGTGAGTTGGCATGATTGCGAAAGAATTCGTCGCGGCGCCGACGAAAGTCCTCCAAGCGGCTCATGGGGCTACTCCATCCGTCTTCAGCTCAGCGGGCCGCCACGACCAGACCCGCAAGCTAGGATACCGCAGGTGAACGGCCTGCGGGGCAAACGGAAAGCCGGCCCATGGAGATGGCCGGCTCCCGGTTCTCTCGGGCGCTCACCGAGAAGTCCCAGATTGCGCTCACCGCGCCTGTGGCTAGGCGAGCTAGCTGGTGACCTCCACGGTGACGCCCGTCAATGTACCACTACTCATATCCGGGCATCACCTCCTTCCACCCTGCACGGTGTAGCAGGCTACCGATCAACGCCTCGAGCCTATCATGGTCCCCCCAGTAGTGTCAAGTTAGGCCATCTCACCAGCCTCTTCGGCACCCGGCGAGCCCATTCCGCAATTGACACCGATCGAGCATCCCCATATACTGTGGTATTGTGCACGTCTGAGCGGCGGCACGTCGCAGCGTAGCGCTCGACCAGGAAGGGCCTGCGTCCGGCATGACCGAGCGACCGCCACTCGATCGCTATGGCATCTCCCACTCGCCGGTGCCACCGTGCCCGCCGATGATCGGCGTCTTCTCCTTCTGGCCCCGGATCTGCTGCTGTACCTGCCGCTGACCGGCCGCTCCATCGAGCGACCTGGTCAGCCCCCTTTGTGCTCGACAAGCCCAGTTGATTGAACGTGAACTGGTCGCGGTCCACATCGCGACCGGTGAACCCTGTAACCATTCGGCCCGCCAGCGCCAGCATCTCGCGTCCTTACCATGCGCTGGAAACCTGGCGGGGCTGCACGACCGGCGCTTCGTTATCACGGTCAGGAAGGCGCAAAGAGGGAAACGATGAGCAGAAACGGGCACGTTATCGACGCGATCCGCACGTTGAGCTCGGCGATCCTGGCGAACCCGGCAATGGCGGAGGGTATCGTCCAGGCGCGGACTCGCTGGACGGGTGGGACGAGGGTTACCGGCAAGGTTCGCGAGTTCGATCCGATCACGATCGACGAGCCGCCAGGGCTCGGTGGCGAGGATCAGGGGCCGACACCGGTCGAGCTGCTGTTGCTCGCGCTGGGCTCCTGCCAGGAGATCGTCTACGCTGCCTATGCTGAGCAGCTCGGTATCCAGCTCGACGCGATCGAGATCGAGCTGACCGGAATGCTGGATCTGCGTGGCTTTCTCGGCCTCGACCCATCGGTGCGCCCCGGCTTCCGCCAGATCGAGGCTCGGGTCCGGCTTGTCAGTCCAGAGCCGGAGTCCCGGCTACGCGAGCTGGCTGATCTGGTCGAACGGTTCTGCCCGGCTCAGGACATGCTGACCAACCCGGTACCGATCACGACGACGCTCGCGATCGAGCGTCCTGCTCAGACCTCAGCGGCCTAGGACGTGGGGGCAGGATTCCGGAGGGAGAGGAAAGGAGGAATCGTCATGGCAGAGCGCGCGACCCTGGAAGTCGATCCGCGAGTGCTCGACCGGGGCTATGCCCACCCCGAAGCGCTGGTGACCACTGAGTGGGTGGCCGAGCACCTCGACGATCCGAATATCCGCATCGTCGAGTCGGACGAAGATGTGCTGCTCTACGAACTCGGGCATGTCCCCGGAGCTGTCAAGATCGACTGGCACACCGATCTTCAGGATCCACTGGTGCGGGACTTCATCGGCCCGGAGCAGTTCGCCCAGCTCTGCTCCCGACTGGGGATCAGCCCGCAGACCAGGGTGATCTTCTACGGCGACAAGAACAACTGGTGGGCAGCCTATGCCTACTGGTTCTTCCGCTACATGGGCCACGGCCCGCTCTCGATCATGGACGGCGGCCGCAAGAAGTGGGAGGCCGAAGGACGGCCGATGACCCGCGAGGTGCCGCAGTACCCACCCGCCGAGTACCCGGTGCCGACGCCCCACCCCGAGCTACGCGCCTTCCGCGATCAGGTGCTGGCGCATATCGGCTACCGCGATCGGCAGAAGGTTGCCGAGGGCAAGCCACTCGTCGACGTGCGCAGCCCGGGCGAGTACACCGGCGAGCTGCTGCACATGCCCGACTATCCCCAGGAGGGCGCGCTGCGCGGTGGGCACATCCCGGGAGCGGTGAACATCCCGTGGGGCCAAGCCGTCACCGAGGAGGGCACCTTCAAGAGCGCCGAGGAGCTCAAGCAGCTCTACGGCAGCAAGGGCATCCTCCCGGACAAGGACATCGTCGTGTACTGCCGGATCGGTGAGCGCTCGTCGCACACGTGGTTCGTCCTGCACGAGCTGCTCGGGTACCCGCAGGTCCGTAACTACGACGGTTCCTGGACCGAGTGGGGCAACGCGGTCGGGCTCCCCATCGAGCGCTAGACCGACGGAGAGAGGCGGGACGCCGAGCTCCACTCGGGCGTCCCGCCCCGGCTCTCGGGCCTGGGGTGGACGCCACAGGCGCGTCCTGGTCACTCGAGGAGGAAGCGATACCGTCGCGGTGATCCGCCGCTCACGGTTCATCCCGCGCGAGTTGATCGCTGTGCCCTCGACGGCTCTCTTAGGGCACGTCTTGCAGCGGGAGCGAGGCGGAGAGTCTGCGTCGCTTGACATACGTCACTTGACAGTTGTGTCTCGTGGTTCGAAACTGGCGTAAGCCAGCAGCCCGGTGACACTTACCCGCGCGCTGCGCGCGGCGATCTACGGAGGGAGGCACCATGGCAGTCTGGCGGCCCGACCCGACGTTCTACCCCTCTCCTCGCTCGGCAATGAAGGCTCCCCCGGAAGAGCTAGCCTTCGTGGTGCGGATCAATCCCAACGGCGACAGCCGGCCCGACGCCATCTGCGTCGTGGACGTCAACCCCCAGTCGAGCACCTACGGCCAGGTCGTCGGCGAGGTCGAGATGACCCACGCTGGGGACGAGCTGCACCACTTCGGCTGGAACGCCTGCAGCTCGATGCTCTGCCCCAACGCGCCGCACCCGCACGTCGAACGGCGCTATCTCGTCGTGCCCGCGCTCGGCTCCTCGCGGATCTACATCGTCGACACCAAGCCCGATCCGACCCGGCCGAAGATCGTCAAAGTCATCGAGCCGGAGGAGGTCGCCGACCGGGCCGGCTACGCCAAGGGCCACACGGTGCACTGCGGCCCGGACGGCATCTACATCAGCGCCCTCGGCGCGCCCGACGGTGATGGTCCAGGCGGGATCTTCATCCTCGACCACGACAGCTTCGACGTGCTCGGCCGCTGGGAGATCGACCGCGGTGACCAGTACCTCCACTACGACTTCTGGTGGCACCTCGGCTATGACACTATGGTCACCAGCGAGTGGGGCACGCCGAAGATGGTCGAGAACGGTGTCCAGGGCGACCTGCTGCTCGAGGGACAGTACGGCCACCGGCTGCACTTCTGGGATCTGCGCCGGCGGCGGCACGTGCAGACTATCGATCTGGGCAAGGAGCACCAGATCGCGCTCGAGCTGCGCCCGGCCCACGACCCGACCAAGTCCTACGGCTTCGTCAATACCGTCGTCAGCCTGAACGATCTCTCCTCCTCGATCTGGGTCTGGTATCGCAAGAACGGCTCCTGGGATGTCCGCAAGGTTATCGACATCCCAGCCGAGCCGGCGGAGGAGGACCAGCTCCCGGACATCCTGAAGCCGTTCAAGGCGGTTCCGCCGCTGGTCACCGACATCGACTTGAGCGTCGACGACCGGTTCCTCTACGTCTCGTGCTGGGGCACCGGCGAGCTGCGGCAGTACGACGTCTCCGACCCGTTCAACCCGAAGCTCACCGGCTCGGTGCACATCGGCGGCATCGTCCGGCGGGCCGGCCACCCGGCCGCTCCCGGGCCGCTCAACGGCGGGCCGCAGATGGTCGAGGTCAGCCGCGACGGGCGGCGAGTCTACTTCACCAACTCGCTCTACCTGCCCTGGGACGCCCAGTTCTACCCGGACGGCATCCGGGGCTGGATGGTCAAGCTCGACGTCAACCCGGAGGGAGGCATCAGCTTCGACCCGAACTTCTTCCTCGACTTCGGCGACCAGCGGGCCCACCAGATCCGGCTCCAGGGCGGCGATGCCTCGACCGACTCGTACTGCTTCCCGTAGTGCAGGTCGTCGTCGATTCTCGACCCACCCCTCCCGGCGACCGGGAGGGGAGGGCAGCCATGCTGGTGCTCGTTGATGGCTGATCTGGGCACTGCCTGGCCCTGGCTCTCACTGATCCTGCTCGGGGCGTTTCACGGGCTGAACCCGGCGATGGGCTGGCTCTTCGCGGTTGCGCTGGGCTTGCAGGAAGGGCGCCTGCGCGCGGTCGTCGAGGCGCTTCTGCCGATCGCGATCGGCCATGCCGCCTCGACCGGCTTGGTGGCCATCGCCATCGGCCTCTTGCAGCTCGCGGTCTCCCGCGAGCTCCTGCTGCTCCTCGGTGGGGCACTGCTGCTGGCGTTCGCGGCCTACAAGGTCGCGACCCGCTTCCGTCACCCGCGCTGGGTCGGCATGCGCGTCAAGCCGCACGAGCTGGCGCTCTGGTCGTTCCTGATGGCGACCGCGCACGGCGCCGGGCTCATGCTCGTCCCTGTGCTCGCCCACCTGCGGCCAGCCAGTGCCGTGCCAGCGCTGGCGACCGCTGGGCACGCGGGCCATGCGATGGCAGCCGGGAGCTCGATCGGATCGGGGCTTGCGGCCGTGGCGCTGCACACGCTGGCCATGTTCCTGGTGATGGGCCTTATCGCCGTGGTGGTCTACCAGGAGGTGGGCGTGGAGGTGCTGCGCCGAGCCTGGATCAACCTGGACCTGATCTGGGTCGGCGCGCTGGCGCTCGCCGGGCTCATCACGCTCGTCCTCGGCCTCTGGGCACTGTAAGGACAACCCGCGAAGACCAACACAATAGACTGTCGGGGCGAATGGTCATTCGCCCCGACAATGTTCCCCCTACGATGCCACCACCAGCACGGCGGCACCGTGGACGCGGCCGGCGCGCAGGTCTTCCAGCGCCCGGTTCGCCTCCTCCAGTGCGTAGGGTTGGATCGTGGTCCGGACCGGCACTCGCGGCGCCAGCGCTAGAAACTCCTCGCCGTCCTGCCGGGTCAGGTTGGCCACCGAGCGGAGCACCCGCTCGCCCCAGAGGATCTCGTAGGGGAATGAGGGGATATCGCTCATGTGGATCCCAGCGCAGACGACGACGCCACCCTTGGCCACCGCGCGCAGCGCCTGGGGCACCAGCCCACCGGCTGGAGCGAAGATGACCGCGGCGTCGAGCGGCTCGGGCGGGAGCTGGTCGGAGCCGCCAGCCCAGACGGCGCCCAGCTCGCGGGCGAACCGCTGCCCCTCGAGGTCGCACGGCCGGGTGAAGGCGTACACCCGCTGGCCGCGGTAGCGCGCGACCTGCGCCACGATGTGCGCTGACGCGCCGAAACCGTAGAGGCCGAGCCGCTCGGCCTCACCAGCCAATCGCAGGGCCCGGTAGCCGATCAGGCCAGCGCAGAGCAGCGGGGCAGCCTGCAAGTCCGGATAGTCCTCGGGGATCGGGAAGCAGTAGCGAGCGTCGGCTACCGCGTACTCGGCGTAGCCGCCGTCGCGCTGGTAGCCGGTAAAGCGCGCTTGGTCGCAGAGGTTCTCCCGGCCACCCAAGCAATACCGGCAGCGCCCGCAAGTCCATCCTAGCCAGGGCACGCCCACCCGGTCGCCGACAGCGAACCGCCCGACGCCCTCGCCCACCTTCATGACCACGCCGACGATCTGGTGGCCGAGCACTAGCGGCAGCTTCGGCTCCGGCAGCTCGCCATCGAAGACGTGCAGATCGGTCCGGCAAACACCGCAGGCCCGCACGCGGAGCTGTACCTGCCCCGGCCCAGGCTCGGGGGTGGGCACCTCCCGGAGCTCGAGCGGTCGGCCAGGCTCGGTCAACACCATCGCCCGCATCGTGACAGCTCCAGACCGCAGCCGCCCGGCCCGAACGCTCGTTCGGACCGCCTACTCCTCCGGCACGAAGGCCACGAACCGGCAGAAGGCCGCCTCGCCGCCCTTGAAGCGCCAAGGGAAGCAGCCGACCATCACCCGCCGGTCGAGCACCTGATCGATCTCCCCACCGGCATTCTCGATGTGGATGACCCCGCGCGGGAAGAGCAGGATGTGCATGATCTGGTAGTCCTCGTCGGGGAAGACCTCGCTCAGCGGCCGCCCGAGCTTGCGCTCGGCCTCGGCGGCCAGATCCGGCCGCACGCGGCGGATGACGGTGTTCATCGGGTGGTCGGCCGAGCCGGCGTCGACAGCCAGCCAGGAGATGCCCCGTTCGAGCACCCACTCGGCGAATGCGCGCGTCGGGCCGGGATGCTTGATGAAGTAACGGGTATCGTCGGGGTCCGACTCGGCGCATGCCGCGGCCCAGTCGCTCGGGTAGTGGCGATGGTAACCCGTGTGGATCACCAGGATGTCACCGGGCTGGATCCGGATCCCGGTGTCCCGCTCCCATTGCTCGAAGTGCTCCGGGCCGTAGATGTCGTAGTCGCCGATTCCGTAGCGAGTCAGGTCCACCACGCAGGCCCAGCCCACCAGCTTCGACAGCGGGATCGAGGCGATATCCAGACCATTGGTCTGGAAGTGGAGCGGCGCGTCGAGGTGCGTCCCGACGTGGAGCGTGGAGGTGATCCGCTGCCCACCCGCCTTGTCGAAGGCCAGTCGCTTGACCCAGGTCACCGTCGGCCCCTCGTACAGGGCGAACCCTGGCGTGTGGATGTCCCAGTCCTGCGAGAGATCGAGAACCCGCATCCTGTCCAGCGGTACGCTCACCTGCCTGCCCCTCCTCTGCTTCATTCCGTCGACCGCGCGATCAGCTCGAGCAACTCGCTGGGGCCGAGCGGCATCCGCGTCACCCGCACCCCCAGCGGGCGCAGCGCGTCGTCGATCGCTGAGGCCACCAGCGCCGGCACCGGGATGGCTCCCGCCTCCCCCACCCCCTTGACACCCAGCGGGTTGAGCGGTGAGGGGGTCTCCAGGTGGGCGATCTCGATCGGCGGCACCTCGACCGCCGTCGGGATCAGGAAGTCCATGAAGCTGGCGTTGACCGGCTGGCCGTTCTCGTCGTAGACGATCCGCTCGTAGAAGGCTCCTCCGATCCCCTGGGCGATACCGCCGTGGATCTGCCCTTCGACTACCATCGGGTTGATCACCCGCCCGCAGTCGTGGACGACGCAGAGCCGGTGGAACCTGATCATGCCGGTACCCGGATCGACCTCTAGGATGCAGGCGAGGGCGCCGCTCGCCCAGGTCGCGTGCGGCGGGCTGTAGTACTCGGTCGCCTCCAGCGCCGGCTGCCGGCCTGGCGGCAGCGCCGGGCCGTTCCACGGCCGCGGCTTGCTCAGCAACTCGCTCGCCTCCGTGCCGTAGGCATAGCGCAGCGGGTTGGCGAGCTGGGCCGCCTCCCAGTAGCTGAGCCCGCGCTCGGGCGCGCCCCGCACGAAGATGCGCCCATCCTCGACGACCAAGTCCGCCGGGTCGACCTCCAGCTCACGCGCGGCCAGCTCTAGCGCCTGCTCGCGCACCCGCCGAGCGGCCAGCGCCACCGCGCTGCCGGCTACCACCGCGCTGCGGCTGGCGTAGGTGCCCGAGCCGAAGCCGAAGTGCGCGGTATCCCCCTCGATCACCACGATGCGCTCGATCGGCACCTGGAGCTCTTCGGCCGCCACCTGGGCCAAGATCGTCTTGTGCGCCTGGCCCTGCTGCGGCATCCCGGTGGCGACATAGACATGCCCGGTCGGCTCGATGCGGACGTGCGCGCCCTCGTACGGGCCGATCCCGGTACCCTCGACGTAGCAGGCCAGTCCGATACCGACGTAGCGCCCCTCGGCACGCAGGCGCGGTTGCTCCTCGCGCACGAAGCGCTCGTAGTCGACCATCTCCAGCACCCGGGCCAGCATGGCCGGGTAGTCGCCGCTGTCGTAGCGCGTGGGAGCGCCGTCCTGAAAGACCAGCCCGACGTCGTAGGGGAACTCGTCAGGCTGGACGAAGTTGCGGCGGCGCACCTCGGCCCGATCCAGCCCCAGCTCATCGGCCACCCGGTCGATCAGCCGCTCCATCACGAAGCAGGCGTGCGGCCGCCCGGCGCCACGGTACGGGCTCACCGGCACGGTATTCGAGTAGACGGCGCGGAACTCGACGTGATAGTTCGGCACCTTGTACGGGCCGGGGAGCTGGCAGGCCGTGATCTGGGGCACGATGATGCCGTAGGGCGTGTAGGCTCCGGCATCGTGCAGGAAGATGTCGCGCACCCCCAGGATGCGGCCCTCAGCGTCGACCGCGATCTCGGCGTCGTGGATCTGCAGGCGCTCGTGGTTCGTAGCGATGAAGTGCTCGATCCGATCCTCGGTCCATTTCACCGGCCGGCCCAGCACCAGCGCGGCGTAGGGGATCAGGACCTCCTCCGGGTAGAACATGATCTTGCAGCCGAAGCCGCCGCCGACGTCCGGCGCGATCACCTCCACCTGGTGCGGGGCCAAACCGAAGAGAGCGGCGAGCGCGTTGCGGATCACGATCGGCCCCTGAGTCGAATCCCAGACCCGAAGCACCTCCCGGTACGGATCCCAGGCCGCCACGATCCCCCGCGTCTCGATCGGCATGGCGGCGCTGCGCTCGATGACCAGCCGCTCCCGGAACACGTGCGCCGCCTGGGCGAAGGCGCGCTCGGGGTCGCCGACCACCCCGACGTAGTGCGCAGCCACGTTCGTCCCGAGCTCCTCGTGCACCAGCCACGCTCCAGGCTCGACCGCCCGCTCGATGTCGACCACCGGCGGCAGCTCCTGGTACTCGACCCGGATCGCTTCCAGCGCGTCCTCGGCCACGTAGCGGCTCTCGGCAACGACCAGCGCCACCCCCTCGCCGACGTGATTCACCTCGTCGCGCGCGAGTGCATAACGAGTGTAGGGATGAGTGAGCGCCGGGTTGGGGATCAGGAGGGGCATCCGCTGCCGGGCCGGGCCGAGGTCGTCGTAGGTGAAGACGGCGACCACTCCCTCGAGGGCTCGAGCTGTGCTCGCGTCGATGCGCTCGATCTGGGC
Source organism: Thermalbibacter longus (assembly GCF_023806485.1). Classification (GTDB taxonomy): domain Bacteria; phylum Chloroflexota; class Chloroflexia; order Thermomicrobiales; family Thermomicrobiaceae; genus Thermalbibacter; species Thermalbibacter longus. Next base: position 30,876 of record NZ_JAMSLR010000011.1, on the reverse strand, counting down.
ATGGGCGTAGGGACTGCGCAGCACCGCGGCGTGGAGCATGCCGGGGAGATCGATGTCGTCCACGTAACGACCGTGGCCGGTCAAGAGCCTCGGGTCTTCCCGCCGCTTGACCGGCTCGCCCAGCATCCGCGTCGGCACGAGACGCCTCCTCCCCGCCTGTCCCGAGATCATCCGGCAACCGGCTCACGCAGGAGCCGTGCCGCCTCCAGCGCAGCAGCCACGATGTTCTGATAGCCAGTGCAGCGACAGAGGTTGCCGGAGATGGCTTCCCGCACTTCCTCCTCGGACGGGCTCGGGTTCTCCGCTAGGAAGCTCTTGAGCAGCATCAGCAGCCCAGGGGTGCAGAAGCCACACTGTAACCCGTGCCTGTCCCAGAACGCCTGCTGCAGCGGGTGCAGGCGCTCTTCGTCGGGGGCCAGGCTCTCGACGGTCTCGATCGCCAGCCCGTCGGCCTGCACCGCCAGCATCAGGCAAGAGCGAGCCGGCTCCCCGTTCACCAGCACGGTGCAGGCGCCGCAGACGCCGTGCTCGCACCCCACGTGCGTGCCGGTCAACCCCAGCTCGTGCCGCAGGAAGTCCGAGAGCAGCAGCCGTGGCTCCACGACGCGCTCGTACACGACCCCGTTGACGGTCACCCTGATCGCCCGCCGCTGCGCGCTGCCGGCACCCACCTCTGCGCTCACTCCACCGTCTCCCTGGTGATCTGCCGGGTCGCTTCTGCCAGCGCCCGCTCGGTCAGCACCGCAGCGACCCGGCGGCGGTACTCGCTCGTCGCGTGGACATCGGTCTCAGGCTGGATCTCGGCGCTCACCAGCCGGCCCGCCTCGCGGAAGAGCGAGGTGGCGGGCCACTCACCGCGCAGCCGCTCCTCGGCCCGCCGCGCCCGCACCGGCACCGGCCCGACGCCGATGAGCGCCAGACGCGCCTCGCTGATGGTTCCATCGCCGTCGAGCGTTACCGACGCTCCGAGCCCCACCAGCGCGTAGTCGCCATGTCGCCGGGCGACCTCCAACCAGACCTGCCCTGTCCGCTCGGGGACCGCAGGCAACCAGATCTCCGTCACGAGCTCCTCCGGCGTGGCAGCCGATGCCAGCACTCCGAGGAAGAAGTCGGCCGGGTCGAGCACGCGCGTGCTCGAGCGGCTCTGCAGCGTGATCCGGCCATCGAGCGCCGCCAGCACGCCCGGCAGCTCGGCGGCCGGGTCGGCGTGCGCCACGCTACCGCCGATGGTTCCGCGGGTTCGGATCGGCAGGTGGCCGACGTAACGAATGGCTTGCGCAAGCAGCGGGCAGCGATCCCGGATCAGCGCCGAGCGCTCGACGGCGCGCTGGCGAGTCATAGCCCCGAGCGCCAGGCCACCGTCGCGCTCGGTCAGGTAATCGAGCTCAGCGACCCGGTTGAGATCGAGAAGGTGCCCAGGCCGGGCCAGGCGCATGTTGAGCAGCGGGACGAGGCTCTGCCCCCCAGCCAGTGGCTTCGCATCGGCCCCGAGCTCGGCTAGGAGCCCGAGCGCCTCATCGAGCGACTCCGGGACGTGATACTGGAAACGCGGCGGCTTCACCGGCTGCCACTCCCTCTCGCGGCCCGTCGTTATCTTGGCTCAAGCCCGCGCACCGGCGCAACGGCGGTCCACCTCTCTCGCAGGGTGCGCATCGTGGCCTCGTCCGCCCGGACGAGCAGTCTCCTCGCCGCGCGGCGAGGACTCGGACCCCAGCTCGGCCGGGCTCATCGCCCACCAGATCCGGACTGTCGACCCGGCTCGGGCTCGACTCCCGGCGGCGGTTCCACTGCCCCCGCCTCGGCCGGGGCCGCTTCGAACTCGCCGAACGCCTGCGGCGCGCCCTTGAAGAGCTGGTAGAGAATGATCGCGCCGAACGTGCCCAGCGCGATGCCGGCGAACTCGAAGTCACCGAGCCGAAGCTTGTAGTCGGCCGCGCCGAGGATCAGGGCCACGGCGGCGATGAACAGATTGATTCCCTTGGTGAAGTCCACGCCGCCCTCGACCCAGATCCGGCCTCCGGTGACAGCGATCAGGCCGAAGAGCACCGTGGTGATCCCTCCGAGCACGCCCGCCGGGATGGACTGCACCAGCGCGCCGAACTTGGGTGACAGCCCGAGCAGGATCGCAACCAGCGCGGCGATCGGGAAAATGATGGTGGAGTAGACCCGCGTCATGGCCATCACGCCGATATTCTCCGCGTAGGTGGTGACGCCTGTCCCACCACCGGTACCGGCGACCATGGTCGCTACCCCGTCGCCCATGAACGCCCGGCCGAGGTACTGGGTCATGTTGCGCGAGGTCATCGCCTCGACGGCCTTGATGTGGCCGAAGTTCTCAGCCACAAGGACGATCGCGACCGGGGCGATCAGCGTGACCGCGCGCGTATCGAACGCTGGGCCGACGAAGTCCGGCAGGCCGAACCAGGCCGCGTCGCGCACAGCCGAGAGATCGACACCTTGAACCTGGAAGAACCAGATCTGCCGCCCCTCCGGTGATGTCCCGCCGAGGATCAGCGCCACCACGTAGCCGATCACTGTACCGAGCAATACGGGGAGCCGCGCCCAAATGCCACGGGTGTAGAGCCCGACGATCAACACCGCGAAGAGCGTGACGATGGCTAGGAATGGCCCCTGCTGCACCAATCCCCAGGCTGCCGGAGCCAGGTTCAGGCCGATAATCATCACCACCGAACCGGTGACGACGGGCGGCATCAGCCGATCGATCCAGGCGGTCCCCGAGATGTGCACGATCAGGCCGATAATGGTATAGAGCAGCCCGGCCGCGATGATCCCGCCGAGTGCCTTCGGGATATCGGCCGGGTTGAAGTTGCCGGCTGCCGGCGAGCCGATGGCAGCGGCGATCGGCCCGATGAAGGAGAAACTCGAGCCGAGGTAGCTGGGCACTCGCCCGCCGACGAAGACGAAAAAGATGAGCGTTCCGATACCCGAGAAGAAAATCGCCAGATTCGGATCGAAGCCCATCACCAGCGGCGCTACCACCGTCGCGCCGAACATCGCCAGCACATGCTGGAGGCCGAGCGCTACCGTCTGCCCCCAGGGGAGCCGCTCATCCGGGGCGATCACGCCGCCGGTCTTCTCACGCCAGGTCAACTGCAGCACCATGGTCTTCCCCCTCTTCACGCCGCGCTTGCGAGACACCCCCGTCCCTTCCCTCGGCTCGACCGCGCACGAGCCGAGCAGCACCTCGCCCTGCCCCGGGGCGGGCTACGGGCAATGCCGTGAGCTGGAGCGCGGCCGCGAAGCAGGTACGCCCACCGGTCTCGGTGGGCGTCGAGTCGGCTCAGCATGCCAGCGCTCTTCTCGGGGCACATGGGCCACCGACGACGGCAATGACGCTGTCCGGTTCCGGCTCGCCCATCGGTCATTCCTCGCGAACAAACGACGCAAAGTAGTCTAGGACTCCACGGAGAGTGGTGTCAACACTGAAAGGACTGATCATGGCTTGACAGGATGCCAGGCGCTGGATAGGCTATGAGACAAATAGAACATTTGTGCCGAAGGATCGACGGTGCCGGAGGCTGCGGCGGTGAGCAAGCCACTCCAGACCGATGAGCCCGAGCGGAAGCCTCGCGCCCTTCAGCCACCACTCTTCGAACTGGGCGCCGATGGCCGGCTCCGCGGCCATGTCGGCTTGCTCCCCGACCTGACCGCAGATTCGAGCCTCGACGTCGCGCGTTACTGGTACCGGCGGTACCTGGAGCAATCTGGCCATCCGCCGAACACCGTCAAGTCGTACAGCTACGACCTCGCCGTGTTCGAGTCGCTGATCGGCCCCAAGCCGATCCGAGCGATTACCCGGCGGGATATCGCCACGTTCCTCAACGAGAGCCGGGGCCGCTCTACTAGGAAGCGGCGGCTGACTACTGTCTCCGGGTTCTTCAAGTTCCTCATCAACAAGGCCAAGGTGCTCGACAGCGACCCCACGGCGGCGTTCTACCCGGAGCACATCCCGCTCAAGACGCCCCAGCCGCTCTTCGCCGAAGAGCAGGAGCGGCTGCTGGCGGCCGCCGCCGAGGACGGCCCGAGAGCGCACCTGGCCATCTGGCTGATGCTCAAGCTCGGACTCACCCGCTCGGAGGTATTGGGGTTGCGGGCCTCGCACATCGACTGGTCCGACCCCGAGCGGCCGGTCGTGTACATCTTCTACGAGGGGCTGAGACGCCGGCTGCGCGAGCGCAAGCTGGCCGCGAGCGCCGAATTGACCGAAATCTACCACCGGCTGCTCCAGGACAGTGACGAGCCGGTCGACTACCTGGTGCCGATTCTCCCGCAGTCGCTGAACAAGCTCGTCGAGCGAGTGGCACAGGCAGCCGGCATCCAGAAGCAGGTCACGCCGCAGACGCTCCGGCACACCTTTGCTGTGGAGCAGGCCCGGCGGGGGGCCACCGAGGACGAGCTGCTGGAACTGCTGGGCCTGGCCGACGACGCCCGCAACCGGATGAGCGTTCGGCGCTATCTCAAGCTCGCCGCGCCGCCGCTGCTCGGGGAGTCAAGTCCCGATACGACCTGAGGCCTGGCATCAGAGCCGCCGGCGGAGGGAAAGCCGGCAGAGCACGTCCTCGAGCACTTCGGCCGAGGGCCGGTCGGTATCGACGACGATGTGCGGCAAGCCGGTTACCTGAGTGAACGTCTCGCCGTAGTGTGCGCGCTGCTCCTGGTAGATCGCCCAGGTGGCCTCGCTGACCTGTCCAGGCTCGTGAGCACGGTACAGCAGCCGGTGATGAACCACCTCCGGCGGGCAACGGCACTCGATCAGCAGCAGATCAGCGCCGCGCGACCGCGCCAGGTCGCGTGCCCGTTCCCGCCAGCTCGTGTCCAGGAAGGTTGCGTCCAGCACGACCGAGTGTCCTGTCCCCAGCGACTCGCCGGCCCGGGCGAGCAGGGTCTCGTAGGTTGCCCTCGTCAGCTCGGGGCCATAGATCCCCTCGCCGAACGGAACCGGGTTGCGGCTCTCGAGCGGCCGGCCGGCTAACTCCTTACGGATCACGTCGGAGGAGGCCAGCCGCGCCCCCAGCACACGCGCCAGCCGCCGCGAGAGCACGCTCTTGCCCGTACCAGCGAGCCCCCCGACCAGCAAGAGCGTCGGGCGCATCGGCTCGACGATGTACGAGGTCGCCAGGTCGATGTAGCGCTCGGCCTGGGTGCGCACCGCGAGGTACTCGGGCAGTTCCGGCGCGAGCTCGTCGGTGCGGAAGCAGTTAACCTTCGCCCGCACGTGCGCCCGGTAGATGGAGAAGAAGTGGACCAGCCGGGCAAGATCGTCGTCCGCCAGCCGCTCGGCGAGCAGCGCGACGAAGCGCGCGGCCAGGTCCGAGCGACCGTGGTGATCGAGATCCATCGAGAGAAATGCGATATCCACCGCGATGTCGCCGCACCGCAGCCGGGGGTTGAACTCGATGCAGTCGACGATCTGGAGCCCATCCGGCTCCGGCCGCTCGACGAACACGTGCGCCAGGTGCAGGTCGCCGTGCCCCTCCCGGATCTGGCCGCCAGCCACCCGGCGGCCGAAGAGGTCGGCCTGGCTCCAGAGGAAGTTGGATGAGGCGTCCTCGATCCAGCGAAGCTGTACCGGCGCGATGATCTCGCCGGCATAGGGAGCAGTCTGATCCAAGTTCTCGCGGATGTTGTGCCAGACCGCCTCCGGCGTTCCCCACTCGTCCACTCCAGGCCCGGTAGCCGCCTCCTCGCGGTAGAAACGCGTCAAACGGTCGGCGAGCGCTACGAGCACGCGCTCGTCCACCTCGCCCCGTCCGAGCATCCGCAGCAGCATCCGGTCGTCTGGCAGCCGGCGCATCTTCACCGCGTACTCGACGACCGGGCCATCGCCATAGAACTGGAGCTGGCCACCAACCTCCACGACCGGCACCACGCCTAGGTAGACATCGCGCGTGAGCCGGCGGTTGAGGCGCACCTCCTCCTGGCAGAATTGGTGCCGCCGCTCGAGCGTGGTGAAGTCGAGAAAGCCGAAATCGACCGGCTTCTTCACCTTGAAGACCAGATCGCCAGCCAGAAAGACGATCGAGATGTGGGTCTCTTCGATGTCGACGGCATCCACCGCGAAGGGATAGGCCTCGGGCCGGCTGAGATCGGCCAGCAGGCGGGCGACGTGCTGCCGCGCCTCGTCGTCGTAATCGATCGCCATGCTCGCGCTCCACCTCGTTGCCGGTACGCGGTCTGAGGGTCCCGAAGTCCACAGAACCCTACCGCGATTCTCTTCCACGATGCAAGCGGAGCTGGCCGATCCTCGCTGAGGGCTGGAAGTCAGCTCTTCGCACCTGAAAGAGACCTGGAGACTCGCGCCCCCGTGGCTGATGACCCGTCTATCGCTAGCGCTCCACGAGGGCCGGCGACGCAAGCCGCGTCTCCCAGAGAGGGGTTCGACCCGCCGGGTGGAGTTCTGCGCCGGATCCCTTTGGCATCCATTCGTCCACTCTCTCCAACAGCCGCCAGGCAAGCATGGTATTGTGTGTGTCGATCGAGAGCAGAAACGTGGGTCGACTTCGGCGTGGACGGCGTTTGTCGAGAGGAGCGGAAGCATGCGAAGCAGTATCGCGATCGCTCGCACGATCGCTGCTCTCCTGCTCGCACTGGCCGCCCTGGCGCTGCCGAGACCAGCCCGTGCGGCAACGTTCCTGGCCGATGGCCAGGTGGTCGTCGCACAGGGTCAGACCATCGATGACGACGTGTACGCGTTCAGCGGGACGATCACTATCGATGGGCGTGTCACGCGTAGCCTGGTGGTCGCCGGGGGAACGGTGACGGTCAACGGCCAGGTCGATGGCGACGTGACAGTGGCCGGCGGGACGATAACGCTCAACGGCCCTGTAGGAGGCACGGTTCGGGTCGCCGGGGGAACCGTGACGATCAACGGTCCTGTTGGCTGGGATGTCGTAGCCGCTGGTGGCGACGTGACCGTCGGCTCCGGGAGCAGGATCGCCAACGATCTCGTCCTGGGAGCGGGAACGGTGACAGTGGCTGGTCGCATCGACGGCGACCTCCGCGGAAGTGCCACCCAGGCGCGCCTGCTGGGCGAGGTACGCGGAGACGTGCTGCTCGACATCGATAACCAGCTCTCGCTCGGGCCGCAGGCGGTCATCGGCGGGGACTTGAGCTACCGCGCGCCGCAGGCAGCGAATATCGACCCCGGAGCGCGCATCCAGGGTCAAACACGCTTTACTCCGACAGGGGCGGCGACCGGCAGCGAGCGGTCGTTCACGGAGCGGGCACTAGCCTGGCTCGGCAGCCTGCTCTTGCGGCTGGCGTGGGCACTTGTCGCCGGCACGCTACTGGTGATGCTCCTGCCCCGGCGCAGTGCCACGATCGCCGACACATTGCGGCAAGCTCCGGTGGCAAGTCTACTCTGGGGCATCGCCCTGTTGATTGCCGTCCCGATCCTCGCGTTCATCCTCTTGATCACGGTGGTCGGCGTCCCGGCTGGGCTTCTCCTGCTCGGCTTCTACCTTGCCGCCCTCTACCTGAGCCAGGTGCTCCTGGGGCTCTCGCTGGTCCGAGGAGCGGTGCCTCTCTCGTGGCGCACCACCAGGCGCTTGCCGCTCTGGCTGGCAATGCTGATCGGCACCAGCTTGGTCGTGCTGATCAGGTTACTGCCGCTACCCTTCGGTATCGCCACCTGGTGGACAGCGATCCTGAGCTTTCTCATTGCCGTCCTCGCCCTCGGGGCGATCTGGACCGATCTGACCGGCTGGGGCAAGCCGGTGCCGGCGCTCGCGCCGGCCGCTGCGCCTCCGCCGCCGGCCGAGGAGACCGAGCTCAGGCCAGTGACTGGTCCACTTCCAGGGACGCCTGGACTCGGACCCGAACGCAGCGCCCAGATACGAGAAGAACGGCCGATCACCGAGCCAGCGATCACGTCGCAGCGCCCGGCACCCGAGCGGCCAGCTACCCCGAGCGAGGCCGAGCCGGCAGCCGGCCCAGCCATGACTGAGCCGGCGCAGACCAGCGCGCCCACGCCTGAGCGCCAGCAGCCAGCCTCGCCCGAATCGCCCGCGGGCCAGCCGCCCGAGGACACGCGCCCGATCGGGGAGCAACCTGCATCACCACCAGCCGGCCGACCGGAGGCCGAAGAAGATCGAAAAGAGCGGTAGGGGCCCTCGATGGCCGCTGATGTCATCATTCTGCGCGGGATGGTTTTCTATGGGTATCACGGCGTCCATCCCGAGGAGCAACGGCTGGGCCAGCGCTTCCTGGTGGACCTGGAGGCGCGCTGTGACCTGCGTCCGGCTGGTACCAGCGACGAGCCGGCACAGACAGTGAACTACAGCGACCTCTACCGGGTGGCCCGCGAGATTGTGGAGGGTCGACCACGCCAGCTTGTCGAGACGCTAGCCGAGGAGATCGCGGCAGGCGTGCTCGCGCGGTTCCCGCTCGTCGAATCGGTCACCGTCACTGTGTGGAAGCCTGGAGCGCCCATTGCCGGTAGCGTGTTGGAGCGAGTCGGCGTGCAGATCACCCGAGAGCGGGGCAGGGCGTCATGAGGGAGATCGACCGAGCGCGCTTGGAGACGGCTGTCCGGATGATCCTGGAGGCAGCCGGCGAGGACTTGGATCGACCGGAGCTCCGGGAGACGCCACGCCGTGCAGCCGAGATGCTGCGAGAACTACTCGGCGGGCTGGAGATCGACCCGGCCAGTTTTCTGGCCGAGCCGCTGGCCGAGCAACACGAGGGTCTGGTCGTCATCCGCGACATCCCGGTGCGCTCGGTCTGCGAGCACCACCTGGTGCCGATGGTCGGCCGAGCTCATGTGGCCTATCTGCCTGACGGGCGCATCGTCGGCTCGGACCGCATTATCAAGCTGGTAGACGCGCTGGCTCGCCGCCCGCAGCTTCAGGAGCGCCTGACACGGCAGATCGCCGAGGCGATCGAGCAAGCGCTGCGCCCGCAGGGAGTGGCGGTCCAGCTCGAGCTGGAGCAGATGTGCATGACGATCCGCGGCGTCCAGGCCCGAGAGAGCCGGGTCTTGACCGCCGTCTACCACGGCGCCTTCGACGATGACCCGTCGCTCCGCGCTCTGCTCGCCTCCTGGTGAAGGCGCATGCGGTAGACTACTTACGTCAATGATGGAGGGGAGCGATGGCGGCGACGCCAGCACGGTCCGCGACCGCTCTGGAGACGTGGGAGTGGGGTCGCCGGACCTACGTCATGGGAATCATCAACGTCACGCCCGACTCGTTCAGCGGCGATGGTCTGGCTGAGCAGCTCGACGCGGTGGTCGAGAAGGCACGGGCCATGGTCGAGGCCGGCGCAGACTTGATCGACGTCGGCGGCGAATCCACCCGGCCCGGGCACACGCCGGTTCCGGCGGAGGAAGAACTCCGTCGGGTCATTCCGGCTATCCAGGCACTGGCCCAGGCCATTCCGGTGCCGATCTCGATCGACACCTCGAAGGCGATCGTGGCCGAGGCTGCCCTCGAGGCCGGCGCCTCGATCATCAACGACGTGCGCGGGCTTCAGGGCGATCCAGACATGGCGCCTCTCGCCGCGCGAGCCGGCGTGCCGGTGATTATCATGCACGACCGGAAGATCGAGTCCGCTGATCGGCTGATTCCCGACATCGTGCGCGAGCTGGCACGGCGGATCGAGCACGCGCTGTCGGCCGGCATCGCCTGGGAGCGGATCGTCATCGACCCCGGCTTCGGCTTCGGCAAGACCCCGGACCTCAACCTGCTCCTCCTGCGGCGGCTCCGTGAGCTGACCGTGCTCGGGCGGCCGATCCTGGTTGGGACCTCACGCAAGAGCATGATCGGGCAGGTGCTCGGGACACCGCCGGAGGACCGGCTCGAGGGGACGGCAGCCACGGTAGCGCTCGCGATCGCGAACGGCGCCGATATCGTGCGGGTCCACGACGTGCCGCAGATCGTCCGGGTCGTGCGGATGACCGACGCGGTCGTGCGCGGGCGATGGTGAGGGCTTACATCGGCCTCGGCAGCAACCTGGGAGACCGGCTCGGCTACCTGCGCGGCGCCGTGCGCGGGTTAGCCGAGATAGGCAAGATCGTCGCCGTCTCCTCGCTCTACGAGACTACGCCGGTCGGCTACCTCGACCAGCCCTGGTTCCTGAACGCGGTGGTCGCGCTCGAAACCGGAGCATCGCCTGAGGAACTCCACCGGCACTTGCTAGGGCTCGAGGAGGCCGCGGGGAGGGAGCGGCCGTTCCCCAACGCGCCGCGCACGCTCGACCTCGACCTCCTGTTCTACGATGACCTCGTGCTCAACCGGCCCGAGCTGACGATCCCCCATCCGCGTCTGCACGAGCGGGCTTTCGTGCTGGTGCCACTGTTCGAGATCGCGCCGAACCTCCGGCACCCGACGCTGCACAAGCCGGTCCGCGAGCTGCTCGCCGCGCTCGGTGACGTCAGCGCCCAGCTCCTCCAGATCGCCGGGTCCGAGTGGGCTTCAGGGGAGAGTTGAGACCAACCTCGTCCTCGCGATGATAACCGCCAGCACGGACCGGCGAGATAACCTCCAGAAGGACAGCGTAGCCGACCCTCCTGGTAGGATTCGCACGGCAGGCGCGATCCGCAGGCTTTCCCACCCTCGGGCGGTATTTCGCAGCCTCAGCAGGGAGGAGCAGCGTGCAACCGAGCGACCACGAGCATTGCGGTGATCAGGGTCTCGTCCTAGCACTCGACATCGGCACGTCGTCGGCTCGAGCGGCGATTTTCGACTCGCGGGGCACACTGCTGCCCGGCACCTTGGCACGCGCCGCCTGTCGCCTACGCACGAGCGAGGACGGTGGCGCCGAGCTCGACCCTGAGGAGCTGGCAGAGGCGGTCGAGGGGCTGATCGACCAGGTCATCTCCGTGGCAGGAACGCGGCCGATCCTGGCGGTGGGGATGGCGACCTTCTGGCACAGCCTCCTCGGCCTCGACGCCAGCGGGAGGCCGACGACCGCAGTCCTGACCTGGGCCGACACGCGGGCCGCTCGCGTCGTGCCGATGCTGCGCGAGCGGCTCGACCCGGAGGCGCACCACCGGCGCACCGGGGCCTACCTGCACCCGAGCTATCCGGTTGCCCGGCTTGCCTGGCTACGCGCCGAGTACCGCAGCATCTGGGAACGGACGACACGCTGGGTATCCTTCGCCGAATATCTCTTCCTTCGCTGGTTCGGCCAGGCGACCTGTTCCATCTCGATGGCGTCCGGCACCGGGCTCTTCCACCACGAGACGCTCGGCTGGGATCTCCCCACGCTCGAGGCGGTCGGTCTCCAGCCCAGCCAGTTGTCCGCCATCGGCGACGAGCCGGCGAGCGGCCTACGCGCCACCTATGCCCGGCGCTGGCCAGCACTGACTCGCGCCGCCTGGCTTCCCGCCTGGGGCGATGGCGCGTGCAGCAACGTGGGAAGCGGCGCAGTGGGTACCGATCGGCTCGCCCTGATGGTAGGCACCTCCGGCGCCATGCGCCTGCTCTGGGAAGGTATGCCGCCCGAACCGCCGCAGGGGCTGTGGCTGTACCGGCTCGACCGCCGCCGGCCGGTGCTCGGCGGCGCGTTGAGCGAGGGCGGCAACTTCATCGACTGGGTGTGCCGCGAGTTCCGCCTCCCGTCGCTGGACGAGCTGCAAGAGGCACTGGCCGCCTGCCAGCCCGGCGCTCATGGGCTGGTCTGGCTACCGTTCCTCGCGGGCGAGCGCAGCCCTGGCTGGGCCGGGCACGCCCGGGCGACTCTCTCCGGCTTGCACCTGGACACGACCGCCCTCGAAGTCCTGCGAGCCGCGCTCGAGGCAGTGGCCTGCCGCTTCGTCCTCGTCTACCGCCTGATCCTGGCGGCCGTGCCCGGCGAGCGACTGATCGTCGGCAGTGGCAACGGGCTCGTCAACAATCCGGTCTGGGCACAGATCATGGCCGATGCGCTCGGGCAGCCGCTTGCCCTCTCACCCGAGCCAGAGGCGTCGCTGCGCGGGGCGGCGCTGGTCACGCTGGAACGACTGGGACTCGGAAGCCTGGAGGCACTGGCGCGCCCGTCGCTGGAGGGCGCTCACCAGATCACGCCCGACCCAGACCATGCCCCGGCCTACGAGGCGATGCTCGCCCGCCAGCAGGCGCTCTACCGCCTGGTGATCAGTGCAGGACTGTAAGTTTAACTGCGGTAGAGAATGCGCTGTGCCTTCGCAGGATCACTTTCCACAAACGTGCCTGGCTCCACCGAGCGTCCTCGTCTGCCCTCCGAACAGCGACCGTCTCTTTCAGGCAGCGAGCACGCCATCGTTCGAGGCTCAGGATCGATATGCTCCAAGCACGGTACTGCGAGAATTTCCACGCTCGCATGGGGGTATTGACTTCCGGGCGGATAACAGCTAGAGTGGGAGCGTGCTGGATACGTATACACCTTCCTGCCACCTTACCGTACTGAACCCGCACGGAGTCGAAACACACATCGCACCGGTCGCGGAGCGAGCTGGAGTTCAAGGCAATGATGCGCCTTGGTGACCAGGGCGGCCATGTGAACAGTCGCGTAATCGCGCAACTTGCCGGGGTCTCGCAGGCGACCGTGTCACGCGTGCTCAACAACCGGACGAACGTGAGTCCGCAGACGCGCGAGCGGGTTCTTCAGGTCATCGAGGCGCTCAATTACACGCCGAACGTGCTGGCGAGGAGCCTCGCCACTCGCAAAACGAATACGATCGGATTGGTCGTCGCCAACATCAAGAATCCCTTCTTTGCCGAGATCGTCGAATCGATCACGAACATAGCGGCGTCACAGGGCATGAATATCATCCTCTGTAGCACCTCTCAGGATCACCGGCTCCAGCGGCAGCACGTGCGCATGCTCATCGAGCACCGCGTCCAAGGGATCATCATGACCTCAGTCATGCTCGATGACAGCTATATCAGGACGCTCGTCCCCAATGGATTTCCCGTCGTTCTGGTCAACCGGTACCTGCCTGGAGTTCCAGCAGACAGCGTGGTGATCGACAACTACTCTGGAGCCTACGAGGCGACGCGACATTTCATCCGGCTCGGGCACGCGACTGTCGGGTACGTGCGAGGCGTCCGGAACACCTCGACTAACCGGGATCGCGAACGAGGTTATCGTGAGGCCCTCAACCAGGCAGGCATTCCCGTCCGTCGCGGCTGGATCTTCGACGGTCACTATTCCTGGCAAGGTGGCTACAACGCTGGCCTGCGGTTTCTCAGACTTCGCCATAGACCGACGGCGATGCTGTGCGCCGACGACCTGACTGCAATCGGTTTCATCGACGCACTTTATGATCGAGGCCTCCGGGTGCCGGACGCGGTCGCTGTGATCGGGTTCGACGATGTGCAAGAAGCATCGTACCGTCCCATCGGGTTGACGACGGTCCGCCAGCCTGTCACTGCAATGGCGGAGGCAGCCATGCGCCTGCTCCTCGACCGCATCGGAGGCTATTGTGGGGACCCACGACAGATCGTCCTTCCGGCGGAGCTCGTTATCCGGAAATCGTGCGGAGCCAATCCGCTCTGGTACCTCGCCAGAGGTGAAGAAACCCTCGTCGCTGACGCTGTCCCGGTGAACTGAGGAGACAGAGACGCGAGATGCTCGGTCGCTGCTTCCGCACACCGCGCTGCAGAGTTCACGAGGGGTTGCTGCGCCGGGCTTCCTGTGAACAGCCATCGTTCGATCTCTTTGCGAGGCGGCATGCTACCGCTGCAGGGCGGAGGAGATAGAGTATGGTGCTGCACTTGATCATCAGAAGGCTCTTCTTCCTCGTCTTCGTCCTGCTCGGCCTCTCCCTGATCACGTTCACGCTCTCGCACGTTGTTCCGAGCGACCCGGCCAGGATGATCGCCGGCCCGCGCGCCAGTCCCGAGGCGGTCGAGAAGATCCGCAAGGACTATGGGCTCGACCGGCCGCTGCACGAGCAGTACATCCGCTACATGGCTGGCGTGATCCGGCTGGACTTCGGCGAGTCGCTCTCGTCGCGACGCCCAGTGAACCAGGATCTCAAGCGTTACCTCCCGGCGACGGTCGAGCTGACGCTCTACGCCATGCTCTTTGCGGTGGTGGCAGGCATCCCACTGGGGGTGCTCTCCGCGGTCAAGCGGAACTCGCTGCTCGACGGCATCACCCGGACGATCTCGGTGCTCGGCCTCTCGATCCCGTCGTTCTGGCTGGCGCTCATGCTCCAGTTCGTGCTCTTCGCCCAGCTCGGGCTCTTGCCCGATGGGCAGCGCCTGCCGATCGGGGTGAAGGAGCCGCCCACGATTACCACGCTCTACACCGTGGACGCGCTGCTCAGCGGGCAGTTCGGTTTGTTCCTGACCGCACTCAAGCACCTGGCCATGCCAGCGTTCGTCCTCGGCTTCGGCTCGCTCGCTATCGTCACCCGGATGGTGCGTTCCGGGATGCTCGAGGTGTTGGGACAGGACTACATCCGGACGGCGCGCGCGAAGGGACTGGAACAGAAGACGGTCGTGATCCGGCACGCGCTTAAGAACGCTCTGCTGCCTGCGGTGACCGTGATCGGCCTGCAGATCGGCCTGCTACTCGGCGGCGCGGTGCTGGTCGAGATCATCTTCTCCTGGCCGGGGATCGGCCGCTATGCGTTCACCGCCATCCAGAACTTCGACTACAATGCCGTCATCTCGGTGACGCTGATCATCGGCTTCGCCTACGTCACCGTGAACCTGCTGGTGGACATCGCGTATGTACTGCTCGATCCGAGGATACGGGTAACATGACGGCCGAGCCGAGAGTCACGCCAGAACCACAGATCCTGCCACTCGGGCTGACTGAACGCGCAGCCCGGCGGCGGGGACCGCTGGTGACCCTCGTCGACTTCGCCCGCCAGAGCCCGCTCAACCTGCTGGCCCTCGGGCTGATCGCCCTGTTCGTCTTCCTGGTTGTGTTCGGCGGCACGCTGGCGCCCCACGACCCAATCAAGCCCAACATCCAGCTCAAGCTTCACGCACCGTCGTCCACCTACTGGTTCGGCACCGACGAGCTGGGACGGGATGTCCTGAGCCGGGTGATGAGCGGGGCCAAGTACTCGCTCGGGGTCGCCGTGATCATCCTCTCGATCGCGCTGGTGATCGGCGTCGTCGTCGGCGCGCTGGCGGGGTATCTCGGCGGGCTGGCCGACGAGGTGCTGATGCGGCTCACCGACCTCTTCCTGGCGTTTCCGGCCCTGATCCTGGCCATGGCGATCGCGGCGGCACTCGGGCGCAGCTTGCAGACCGCGGCAATCGCGCTGACCGCCGTCTACTGGCCCTGGTATGCCCGGCTGGTGCGGGGGCAGGTGCTCGCGCTCAAGGAGCGGGAGTTCGTGGAGGCGGCCCGGGCGCTGGGCGCGAGCCCGGGGCGGGTGCTGCTGCGGCACATCCTGCCCAACACCACGGCGCCGGTGATCGTCCAGCTCACGATCGACGTCGGCTACGCGGTGCTCGCGACCGCCGGGTTGTCGTTCCTGGGGCTGGGAGCACAGCCGCCGACGCCGGAATGGGGGAGCATGATCGCCGGGGCGCGCACGGTCTTCCGCGAGGCCTGGTGGTATATCAGCTTCCCCGGGCTGGCGCTGACGCTCACCGTCGTCGGATTCAACCTGTTAGGGGATGGGTTGCGCGACTACATCGACCCCCGCACCCGGCGCCGGGCCTGGTGAGCGGGCACGGCGAAAGGAGGACCACACAGCCTCGATCCATCCCTGGCGAGGAGTGTGCGCTGAGCGTGGCAGACGAGTGAGGAGGGGCACGATGGAACGCCGACATCCGGAGCACTACCTCGACCTGCTGCTGGGCGCCCGCGCCGGCCGACTGACGCGCCGGCAGGTGCTGACTCGCGGGCTGCGGCTGGGGCTCTCCACCCCAGCTATCCTGTCGCTGCTGGCAGCCTGCGGACAGCAGGAGGAAGGCGGCGCCGCGCCCGCACCGACCAGCGCCCCAGCGGCCGGCCAGACGCCGGCGCCGGGGGCGACCGCGACGGGCGAGCGGCGGCTGTCGGACAACCGCGACTTCGTGGTGGCCTTCAGCGGCGGGGTGCCCGACCTCGACCCGCAGTCGGCCTACGACAACCAGGCCAGCGCCCTGTTCCTGGCCTGCTACGAGATGCTGATCGCGCTCAAGGGGGAAAGCACCTTCGAGTACGAGCCGATGCTAGCTCGCGAGTGGTCGCAGAACGACGACCTGACCGAGTTCACCTTCAAGCTGGCCCCCAACGCCAAGTTCCATGACGGTACCCCCTGCGACGCCGAGGCGGTGAAGGCCTCCTTCGTCCGCTTCCGGCGGATGGAGCGGGGACCATACAACGTGATCAGCCGCTTCGTCGACAACCCGGAGGAGCAGATCGAGGTCGTCGATGCGACCACGCTGGTGTTCAAGATGACCAAGCCAGAGCCGCTATTCCTGGCGGCGATGGCCTCGGAGTACGGGCCTCTGGTGGTGTCGCCGGCAGCGATGGAGCAGCACAAGACGGCGGACGACCCCTACGCCCACGAGTGGTTCGCCCAGAACATCGTGGGGACGGGGCCGTACAAGGCGGTGGAGATCCTGCCGCAGGAGCGGTTCGTCTTCGAGCGATTCGCCGACTACCACAGCGAGCCACCCTTCTTCGACCGGATCATCGCCCGGGTGGTGGTGGAGGACGCCACCCGGCGCCAGCTCATGGAGAGCGGCGAGGTCCACGGCTGCGCCTACATCAACCCTGAAGACTTGCTCGTAATGAGGGACAACCCGGCCCTCCAGGTGGTCGAGTACGACACGACCGAGGTGGACTGGATCCGGATGAACTACGCCAAGCTGAACGCCAAGGCGCGTCAGGGCTTTGCCTATGCCTGGCCGTACCAGGAGGTGATCGAGCAGGTCTTGCGTGGCTACGGGAAGCCGATCAACGGGCCGATCGCCGACACGGTGATCGGCTACGATCCGAGCATCCCGACCTACACGACTGACCTGGAGAAGGCCAAGCAGCTTCTGACCGAGGCCGGCATCCGGGAGGGCGACACCTTCACCTACATGTTCGCTACCGGCGACGCGACCGACTCGGCGATGGCGCAGCTCTTCCAAGCCAACCTGGCGCAGATTGGGATTACCCTCGAGCTCCAGCAGGTCGACCGCGCCGCCTTACTCGAGCTGGCTTACGGCGACTCCCCTCCCGAAGAGCGCCCGCACTTCATGTCCGCCGGCTGGTGGCCGGACTACAACGACTCCTGGAACCAGATGTACCCGAACTTCCACTCTGATTCGGTCGGTTCGAAAGGGTCGAACGCCATGTTCTACCAGAACGCGGAGTTCGACCGGCTGATGGATCAGCTCCAGGTGGCCGAAAGCGAAGAGGAGATCCGAGAGCTAACCGGCCAGATCGTGAAGATCCTGACCTGGGACGACCCGGCGGCGATCTTCTACGCCCAGATCAAGAAGGCGACGGTGCTGCAGGCCGATATCCGCGGCTTCACGCCGAACGGGATCTACATCAACTCCTTCCCCTTCTGGCACATGTGGCGCGAGGCCACGTAGGGGACAGACTAGGAGCGGATCCGGCAGGGGGCACAGGCGGCTGCCTGTGCCCCCTGCCTCGTTTCCAGGCTTGCCGCGAGCGTCACGCTCGGGTATCGTGGCGACGGCGTGGTACGCGCGTGCGCGGGGAAGGAGGATCGGGTGAGCGCGCAGGCCTCTGCTCGTCTCTGGGGAGGACAGTCGATGGTACGCCCGCTGAAGCGGGTGCTGGTCTTTCCTCCTGTCCCTCCAGATGCATCGGTCTCCTGGGAGGACTTCGGCTATTTCCGCCCGATCGACCACGCGCGTGCCGTCGCCGAGCACGCCGCCTTCCGGCAGCTCCTAGCTAGAGCCGGCGTGGAACTCGTCGTCGGAGAGATCGACGACCCTGCGCTTCAAGACGCGATCTTCCCCTTCGACCCGGTGCTCATCACCGACCACGGCGCGGTGCTCTGCCGGATGGGCAAGCCTCTGCGTGCCCGCGAGGTCGAGCTAGCCGAGCAGACGATGGCCGACCTCGGTATCCCAGTCATCGGTCGCATCCAGGAGCCCGGCACGCTGGAGGGCGGCGACTGCCTCTGGCTCGACGAGCGCACGCTCGTCGTCGGGCGCGGCTACCGCACCAACAGCGAGGGGATCCGGCAGCTCTCCGAGATCCTCTCGCCGCTCGGCGTGACCGTGCTCAGCGTCGATCTGCCGCACTGGCACGGCCCGGAGGAGTGTCTCCACCTGCTCTCGCTGATCAGCCTGGTCGACGACGACCTCGCCGTCGTCTACCTGCCGCTGCTGGCCGCCGAGATGGTTCGCCTCCTCCGGCAGCGCGGCGTCGAGCTGATCGCGGTACCGGACGAGGAATTCCCGACCCAGGGCCCCAACGTGCTGGCGCTGGCGCCGCGCCGTTGCCTGATCCTGGAGGAGAACCGGGAGACCATCCGCCGGCTGGAAGCGGCCGGCTGCGAGGTACTGACCTATACGGGTCACGAGATCTCCCACAACCGGTCAGGTGGGCCGACGTGCCTCACCAGGCCGTTACTACGCAGTGAGGAGTAGACGACTGATGGCTGGAGACATCGACCCGCAGCTCGTCCGCGCTATCCGCGAGGCCGTCGAGGCCAGGCGCGAGGATCTGGTCGCGCTGCTGCTCCGGCTGGTCGGCACGCCCTCGGTAACCGGCCATGAGGGGCCAGTACAGGACGTCATCGAACAGGAATTCCGGTCCCGGGGTCTGGCGGTCGACCGCTGGGAAGCCCGACCAGAGGAAATCGCTCCGTATGTCGAACACGTCGGCGAGCAGGCACGGTACGAGGGCCGGCCCAACCTCGTCGCCCGCTGGCCGGGCAGCGGAGGCGGCCGCTCGCTGTTGCTCAATGCCCACATCGACACCGTTGAGGTGGGCGATCGCTCCGCCTGGAGCCATGACCCGGCTGGTGAGGTCGCCGGCGATCTGGTCTACGGGCGCGGGAGCTGCGACATGAAGGGCGGCCTGGTCGCCTTCCTCGGCGCGCTCGAGGCGCTCCGCTCGCTCGGCGTCCGGCCGCGGGGCGATCTGTTGCTGAACACCACGGTCGGCGAGGAGGACGGAGGACTCGGCGCGCTCTCGACGGTGCTGCGCGGCTACCGGGCCGATGCCGTCGTAATCTCCGAGCCGACGCGTCTCGCGCTGGTACCCGCGCAGGGAGGCTCGCTCGTCTTCCGCCTGACGGTCACCGGCAAGGCCGCCCACGCGGCCATGCGCGACGAGGGCGTGTCGGCGTTCGAGAAGTTCCTGCCGCTCTACCAGGACCTGATGGCCTTCGAGGCGGAGCGCAACCGCCGGCTGCGACACCCGCTCTATGAGCGCATCGAGAACAAGGTGCCGATCAATATCGGCATCGTCCGAGCCGGAGTCTGGCCCTCGACCGTGCCGGAGACGCTGGTAGCCGAAGGGCGCGTCGGCCTGGCGCCGGGAGAGGATATGGCCTCGTTCAAGCGTGAGGTGGAGCGCAGGGTCGCCGAGGCTGCCGAGCGCGACGAGTGGCTCCGTCAGCATCCCCCGCGCCTGGAGTGGTTCAGCGGCCAGTTCGCTCCAGCGGAGGTACCGGCCGACGCCGAGATCTGCCGGGCCATCGTCCGGGCACACGAGGCCGCGCACGGCTCGGCGCCGTCCGTCGAGGGGGTGACCTACGGGGCCGACATGCGGCTGTTTATCCTCTTCGGCGGGATGCCCTGCGTGATGTACGGCCCTGGCGACGTGGCGGTCGCCCACCAGGCCGACGAGCACATCTCGGTCACCGAGCTCGTGGCGGCAGCCCAGACGTTCGCGGTGCTCATCGCCGGGTGGTGCGGGCTCGCCGAGGACTGAGCCTGAGCAGCTCTCGGCTGCCCTGGAGGCAACCCTGTCCCATCCTGCACTCCTCCGCGGGGACGATGCCGGAGCGTGGTGGCGCTCACGCTACCCTCGCTGGTGCGCGGAGGCACGGGCCTGCGCTCGAAAGGGTCCGGACTCCCGCGGCCAGTGCGATGAGACGGCGAATGGGGAATTGCCTGCAACCGTCGGCTGGGAGACAACGTGGCTCTTCTGTGGGCCGCGCAGCAGTGCCCGGCCCTTCGACACACGCTGGGCCCTTGCCCTCGGCGCCAGCCCCCGGAGAACCGGAGGTGGACGATGTCCCATGCGTCCGCAGGCCACCGGCAGATCGTCGCCCTGGCCCAGGGCTATCAGACCGCCGCGCTGCTGATCGCCTACGCCGAGCTGGGTATCGCCGACCAGCTCGCGGGCGGCCCGCGCTCGGCCGCGGAGGTCGCCCAGGCGGTAGGAGCAGACCCGGCGGCGGTCGCGCGCCTGCTGGCGGCCGCTGAGGCGCTCGGGCTGGCGGCGCGGAGCGGAGACCGCTGGCAGAATACGCCGCTCTCGGAGGAGACGCTCGTCAGCGACTCGCCGCGCTCGCTCGTCAACTTCCTGCGACACCAGGGTGCCTTCTACCGTCGCTGGAGCCGGCTAGCCGAGGCGGTGCGCACCGGGCGCCGGCCCGAGGAGAACCGGCAGGACGAAGCCGCCGGGGACTGGGTTCGCAGCTTTACCCTGATGCTCTACGACATCGCCCGCGTGCAGGCGCCGCTGGTCGCCACGGCCCTGACCCCGCTCCTCGCCGAGCTGCCGCGGCCACCCACGATCATCGACGTCGGCGGCGGGCACGGGGAGTACGCGATGGAGCTAGCCCGGCAGGTGCCCGGGCTGGAGGCGGTCGTCTTCGACCTGCCGCCGGTGATCGCCGTCACCAGGGAGCTCATCGCCAGGGCCGGGTTGCAGGATCGGGTGCGGGCGGTGACCGGCGACTTCCACCAGGACTCGCTCGGCTCCGGCTACGACCTGGCGCTGCTCTTCGGCGTGCTGGTGAGCGAGGACGAGCCCTCGGCCCTCCGCCTGCTCGGCAAGGTGCGCGAGGCACTCGCGCCGGGAGGCTGGATCGCGATCACGGCGCATGCGCCGGACAACCCGGAAGCGCGCCTCCGCCAGGCGCTGCGAGACCTCCACATGCTCCTCTCGACCGAGCGCGGCCGCGTGCCGGGCGTCGCGACGATCGAGTCCTGGCTGGCGACGGCGGGCTTCGCCGAGTCCCAGCGCCTGCCAATCGAGGGCGACCTGGCCAACCAGGTACTGGTCGCCCGCCGGCCGACCGCGAGCGAGCCGACGCCGCCTTCCTGATGTCACGTTGCGGAGCGTCGAGACCGAACTGCTATCGCACGAACGCCGCCGTCTGACCTGCCAGCGCGTCGGCCAGCCACCGAGGGTGCATCGACAGCAGATCGTCCGGCAGGGCGTCCGGCGGGAAGAAGGCGGCATCGAGGATCTCGGCGTCGTCCGCGCGCAGAGCGCCACCGGAGATCTCGCAGAGCAGGCAGCAGGTCACGAACTGGACGGCCTCTCCGGAAGGGTAGACGAACACCTGCGAGGCCGGCTCAGAGTAGACGCCGACCAGCCGCAGGACGCGTACCTCCAGCCCGACCTCTTCGCGCAGCTCGCGCGCCACCGCCTCGGCTACCGTCTCACCGCGCTCCACCTGCCCCATCGGCAGGCCCCACCGGCCGTTGTCGGCCCGCTTCACCAGGAGCACGCGTCCGTCGCCGTCCAGCACGACCGCAGCGACGCCCGGGGCCACTCGCTCGGGCCAGGGATGGGAGGGTCTCGTCCACTGCCGGATCGAGCGTCCCGGCTCGAAGAGGTCGAGCAGGGTGCGGATGCATGCGTCCGGGTTGCGGAAGTCTCCGGCCGTGGGATAGCGGGGCGGTTCCTCGGCCACCAGGATAGCGGGGATCCCGGCCTGGTGCGCGCCGAGCACGTCGGACTCAGGGGTATCGCCGACCATCACGACCCGCTGGCGACCCGGGAGGCTCGCCAGCGCCAGCTCGAACATCGGCAGAGACGGCTTGCCGACGACGATCGGACGCCGCCCGGTGGCCGCCTGCACCGCGCTGACCACGGCGCCGGTCGCCGGGGCCAGGCCACCGGGGACGGGGAACGCCCCGTCGACGTTGACTGCGACGAACCGCGCGCCCTGGTGGATCAGCCGGCTGGCCCGCAGGATATCGAGATAGCCGAGGTGCTCGTCGGCACCGACCACGACCGCCTCCGGCCGCTCCCGGTCGACGACCGCGATCCCGGCCTGCTCCAGCTCCGCCCGCAGCCCAGCGCTGCCGACGACGAAGACCGAGCGCACACCCTCTCGCCGGAGGAACTCAGCCGTCGCCCACCCACAGGTGATGACCTCGTCGGCGCGGGCCTCCACGCCGAGACCGGCCAGCCGCTCCGCGAGCTCGCTCCGGGTCGGCCGCGGATCGTTCGTCAGGAAGCGGATCGCCTTGCCGGCCTCGCGGAGCCGGCCGAGCGCCTCAGCGGCACCGGGCAGCAGCTCGGCTCCGATGTAGACCACACCGTCCAGATCGAGGAGAAAGGCATCGAACTGCTCGGCAAGCACCCATCACCTCCCGCCGCGGGGATCGCCGTGCCGCGATGCGGCAGCCTGTGCGCCGGAATCCGGCGGTCGCCGCGTCCGATTATGCCCCACCGGGTGACCGGCCTAGCCGATCCGCCGGGCGACGATCCTGTTAAGATGTTCGGGGGAGCAGGTCGCCTCGGGAGGGGAAGGGTGTTGCTCGCCGGATCGACAGCGCCGCCCCGGCCGGTAGTACAGGCGGATCGGGTCGTCACCAGCGGCTCCCTGGAGGCGCCGGGGCTCTCGGTCGTGGTTCCGGTCTACGACGAAGCCGAGAGCCTGCCGCTCCTCTACGAGGAGCTGCGGGAGACGCTCAGCACGCTGCCCTGGCCGGCCGAGATCATCTTCGTCGACGACGGCAGCCGGGACGGCTCGACCGCCGTCCTGCGCCAGCTCTTCGAGCGCGACCAGCGCGTGCAGGTGATCGAGCTGCGGCGCAACTTCGGCAAGGCCGCCGCCCTCCAGGCCGGATTCGCGGCCGCTCGCGGCGAGCGCATCGTCACGCTCGACGCCGACCTTCAGGACGTGCCGGCCGAGATCCCCCGGCTGCTCGCGACGCTCGAGCACGTCGACCTGGTGAGCGGCTGGAAGCGGCCCCGGCGCGACCCGCTCTCCAAGCGCTTGCCCTCCCTCTGGTTCAACCTGGTCGTCCGGCTGCTCACCGGCGTGCCCCTGCACGACTTCAACAGCGGTCTCAAGGCCTACCGCGCGGAGGTGCTGCGGGAGCTGCCGCTCTACGGCGAGCTGCACCGCTACATCCCAGTGCTGGCCTACGCCCGCGGCTTCCGGGTCGCCGAGCTGCCAGTCGAGCACCGGCCCCGGCGCTTCGGCCGCTCCAAGTTCGGCGCCGGTCGCTTCGCCAGCGGCTTCTTCGATCTGCTGACCGTGCTCTTCCTGACCCAGTACACCCGGCGGCCGCTCCACCTCTTCGGCTGGTTCGGCCTGCTCTCGCTCGGCCTCGGCACCCTGATCAACGCCTACCTGAGCGCGCTGTGGTTCCTCGGCCAGCCGATCGGCCACCGGCCCCTGCTGACCCTCGGCGTGCTCCTGATGACCATCGGCGCGCAGTTCTTCCTCACCGGCCTGCTGGCCGAGCTGATCGCCCACGCCGCGCCGCGCCGGGACTACAGCGTCCGCCAGCACCTGCGCCACGACGGGTCAGCGGGCGAGGACATCACCCAGCGCGTGCCGGGAGATGGGAGCCTCCCGCATGACCAGTAAGCCGACGGAGGAGTCTCCCTTCGGCCAGCCGGGCGCTACCGCGAGCCGTACCCAGCGGGCCCCGACCGCACCGATAGTGCTGGAACCGGTGGCCTGCGACCTCTGCGGCGCCGACGACACTGAGCCAATCCTCTCTCTGCGCGACCTGATCCACCGCACGACCGGCCTGCCCTTCACGCTGGTGCGGTGCCGTCGCTGCGGCCTGCGCTACCTGAACCCGCGGCCGATCCTGGCACAGCTCGACCGCTTCTACCCAGTGGACTACGCGCCCCACCGGCGCGGCAGGCTGGCCGCCGCCGCCCGACGCTGGCTCCTGCGCCGGGAGCTCCGCGCCCTCTGGCCCCTGCTGGCGCCGCCGCGCCGCGTGCTGGAGCTCGGCTGCGGCTCGGGCGACCTGCTCCAGATCGTCCGCGAGCTCGGCAACCCGAACGTGATGGGGATCGAGCCGAGCGCGTCCGCCGCCGACCTCGCCCGCCAGCGCTGGGGGCTGGAGGTGGTGCGCGGCACGCTCGAAGAGGCTCGGCTGACCAGCGGGAGTTTCGATGTCGCGCTGGCGCAGCACGTGCTCGAGCACCTGCCCTCGCCTTCCGCCACGCTCGCCGAGCTCGCCCGGGTGCTGCGCCCCGGGGGCACGCTCGTCCTCTGGCTACCCAACGCCGGCTCCTGGGCAGCGCGGGTCTGGGGCCCCGCCTGGATGGGCTACGACGCCCCGCGGCACCTCTACACGTTCGACCTGGAGACGCTCCGCGTCCTGCTGGATCGGCACGGCTTCGGCGTGGCCGCCGTGCGCCACGAGTGGGTGGGCATCGAGTGGTCGTGGGGCCTGCGGCTGGCGCTGCGCCAGCGCGGGCACGACGGCGACGCGCTCGAGCGCCTCCTGGGCCGGCTGCACCTGCCGCTCACCGTGGCAGCGACGCCGGTCTCGCTGGCCGCCGCGCTGGCCCGCCGTTCCGGCCGCGTGCGGGTAGTCGCCCGGCTGCGCGCCTAGCCATGTTTTGCCCATCATAACCAGCTCTTGTCAGCCTCCGGCACACTCTGCTATAAGGTGGCTGCTGTCGACCCGGCCAGCCGTCCTGGTTCATCCGGGTGACCGTTCTGGCGACGGAAGGAGACCGCGACGATGCCCCGCTTGCGCCTGAGCGACGCTGAGTACCTGCGGCGTCGCGCCACGATCCTCCAGCGTCTGGGCGAGCGCGACATCACGGCAGTGGTGGTTTTCGGCCCCAACAACGTCTCCTACTTCAGCCGCTTCGGCTTCATCCCGACCGAGCGCCCCATCGCCTTCGTGCTCACGCGAGACACGTCGGCCCTCCTGGTGCCGCGCCTCGAGCTGGAGCACGCCCAGGAGTTCGCGCTCACCGACCGGATCGTCTCGTATCCGGAGTACCCCGATCTGCGCCACCCGATGGAGTTCCTCAAGGACATCCTGGTCGACCTCCGGCTGAGCCGGGCGAAGATCGGCGTCGACTCCGACGGCTACGGCCAGCTCTACGGCTATCGCGGCCCGAAGGTCAGCGAGCTCTTGCCCGAGGCCGAGATCGTCAACGTGGCCGACGACATCGAGTACATGCAGATGATCAACTCGGAGGAGGAGCTGGAGCTCCTGCGCGAGAGCGCCCGCTGGGCCAACCTGGCCCACGCCTACCTCCAGGAGTACTGCCGCGTCGGCGCCACCGAGACCGAGATCTCGATGCGCGCCTCCTACGAGGCCTCGCAGGCGATGATCCGCACCCTGGGCCCGGAATACCGCCCGCTAGGCCGCGGGTTGGCCTCGGCCGGCTTCCGCGGCCAAATCGGCAAGGACTCGGCCCTGCCGCATGCCATGACCAGCAACGCCCGCCTCAAGCCCGGCGACATCCTGGTCACCGGCGCGACGGCGTACATCTGGGGCTATAGCTGCGAGCTGGAGCGCACCATGATCATGGGCGAGCCCAGCCCGGAGCAGGAGCGCTTCTTCAACCTGATGCTGGAGGTACAGACCCTGGCCATCCAGACCATCAAGCCCGGCATCCCCTGCTCGGCGGTGGACAAGGCGGTGCGCGACTTCTTCAAGGAGAACGGGCTGGAGCAGTACTGGCGACACCACACCGGGCACGCCAAGTCCACGCTCGTCCACGAGGCCCCCTTCCTCGACGTCGGCGACCAGCAAACCATCGAGGTCGGCATGGTCTTCACCGTCGAGCCGGGCATCTACGTCCCGGAGCTGGGCGGGTTCCGCCACTCGGACACCGTCGCGGTGACGCCGGACGGCGTCGAGATGATCACATACTACCCGCGCGACCTCGCGAGCCTGGTCATCCCGGTCTGACTCCAGCGCCCGGAGGTCGCCGAACTGTCACGCGCCTGACCGTGGTCTAGCTTGAAGCGGAGGAGGAGAACGATGGGAGAGCGAATCTCACGCGAGCGAGCGGAGACGATCGTCCGGCAGTTCCGGCGCTATGAGCAGCACTTCGCCGAGCAGGGCATCGACCGGCGCCAGTTCCTTCGCCTCATCGCCGCGGGTAGCGCCGCCGCGACCGTGCTGCCAGTGCTGGTGGCCTGCGGCGAGGTCAGCGAGCGAGAGGCGACGGAAGCGACCACCCCGGCCCCGACGGGGGCTCAGACCCCCGCGACCGGCGCTGCGCCTACCCCGGCCGCCGGGGCTTCCCCCACCGCGGCCGGTGGGCCGCAGCGGGGCGGCACGATCGTCATCGGCACGCTCGGCGAGGCGCAGACCATCAACCCGCTGCTGACCAACGAGACCGAGGGCCAGTGGCGCGCCCGCATGCTCTTCGACGAGTTCCTCAAGCTCGACCTCGAGACGCTCGAGCCCGTGCCGAACATCGCCAAAGAGTGGACGATCGACGGCGAGACGACCTATACCTTCACCCTCCAGGAGGGCGTCACGTTCAGTGATGGCACGCCGCTGACCGCCGACGATATCGCCTTCACGCTCCACGCGATCCTCAAGAAGGAGACCGCGAGCCCGTTCGTGCCGCGCTTCATCGGCATCGAGGGGGCCGAGGAGTACAACAAGGGCGAGGCCGACACGATCAAGGGCGTCGAAGTCGTCGACGAGCAGACCATCAAGATCACGCTCAAGGAGCCGAACGCCGCCTTCCTGGCCAACCTGCGCTGGCTGAGACCGCTGCCCAAGCACCTGCTCGAGGGCAAGAACCTGACCGATGACCCGTTCTTCCAGCAGCCGGTCGGCGCCGGCCCGTTCGTCTTCAAGAGCTGGAACATCGGCGGCGACTTCGTCGCCGAGCGCAACCCGCACTACTGGCAACAGGGCCTGCCGTACCTGGACGGCTTCACCCACCGCACCATCGCCGACTCCCAGTCGCTGGTCATCGCCCTCGAGACCGGAGAGATCGAGGCCTCGATGTACGCCCAGCCGACGCTCGCCGACCAGTTGAAGGCGCGTGAGAACCTGGTCGTGCTGGTGCGGCCGCCGGGAGTCGACATCAACGGTTGGAACTTCGGCGAGAAGAACATCGAGGCGCTGGCCGATCCCCGGGTGCGGCGCGCGATCGCGATGGCGATCGACGTGGATCGGTTCGCCAGCGACTTCCTGCTCGGCCTGGGCAAGCCGGCGATCGGGCCGGTGCCGCCGGGGCACTGGGCCTTCAAGCAAGACCTGCAGCGGATCCCCTACGACCCGCAGGCCGCTAAGCAACTGATCCAGGAGGCCGGGGCGACCGGCCTGCGCGTGCGCCTCACCGCCAACGCGGGGAACAAGTTCCGCGAGGACTGGGTGACCTTCACGCAGCAGGCGCTCGCCGAGATCGGCCTCGAAGGCGTGCCCGACCTAAAGGAGTGGACACAGGTAGTGCAGGAGGGCACCAACGGCACCTTCGAGCTGATCTGCCCCACCTTCGCGAGCATGACCGTCGATCCGGACGAGCTGTACCTGTGGTTCCACTCCCAGTCGCCCCGCAACGTCTCCGGCTACTCGAACCCGGAGATGGACAAGCTGCTGGAGGAGGGCCGCCGCACGCTCGACGTCGAGAAGCGCAAGCAGATCTACGCGCAGGTGCAGGAGCTGATCCAGCGAGACGTGCCGGTGTTCTACGCCTGGGATCGCCCGTTCATCAACGTGGTCACCAAGGACTTCCAGGGCTACGTCAACACCGTGCTCTCCTTCTTCGAGCGGCTGGAGGAGTGGCACCGGGTCAGCAGCTAGCCGTTCGACCATCGAGCGCGGCGCGGGGTGCGGCGAGCCGGCCTGAGGCCCCGCTCCGCGCCGCGGAGGCCGATCCGGGAGCGGAGGTGGCGGCGTCGTGACGCCGGCGAGCCGTGCCTACATCGTGCGCCGTATCGTGCTCTTGCCGTTCTTGTTAGTCGGCTTGAGCATCGTCGTCTTCGCCTTGATCCACCTCGCTCCCGGCGACCCCGCGCTCGCCTTCATCTCCGAGCAGGCGATGGATCCCGAGCTCGTCGAGCAGGTGCGCAGGAACCTGGGGCTCGACAAGCCGCTCCCCGTCCAGTACGCCGTGTGGGCCTCCCACGTGATCCGCTTGGACTTCGGCACCGCCTACACGTTCAACCGGACACCGGTGATCGACCTCGTCCGCGAGCGCCTGGGGGTGACCGTGCAGCTCCAGGGGCTGGCCCTGCTGGTCGCGCTGGCGCTGGCGATCCCGATCGGGGTGATCTCCGCGCAGCGGCGCTACTCGCTCTTCGACCACACGACGACGGTCGGCGTGCTGCTCGGCCTGGCGCTGCCCAACTTCTGGATCGCCCTGCTGCTGCAGCTCCTGTTCGCCGTCAAGCTCGGCTGGCTCCCCGCGTTCGGTTCCGGGGCCGACGCCCACGGGCTCCAGAAGGTCGCCCACTACGTGATGCCGGTCACCGTGCTGGCGACGACGGTGCTCCCCATCTTCGTGCGCTTCATGCGCTCGAGCATGCTCGACGTGATCTCGCAGGACTACGTCCGCACCGCGCGGGCGAAGGGGTTGCCCGAACGCGCGGTGATCTACGGGCACGCGCTGCGCAACGCGCTGATCCCGATGGTCACCGTCGTCGGCAACCAGCTCGCCGGCCTGCTCAGCGGCTCGGTGATCGTCGAGTACATCTTCGGATGGCCGGGGCTGGGCTCGCTCGCCTACGAGTCGATCCTGCGCCGCGACTACCCGGTCATCCTCGCGCTCACCCTGCTGGCGGGTAGCTTCATCCTGATCGTGAACGTGCTGGTCGATATCGTCTACGCGCTGATCGACCCGCGCATCTCGTTCGACTAGGCGCCGGAGCGCGGGTCGCGGGCTGGAGGCACGAGAAGATTATGGCCGAGACCGCTGCGACGCCTGCCCTCGGGATCGACCGGCTCAGCCGGCCGCCGGAATCGCAGCTCCGGCTGGCCTGGCGGAGCTTCCGGCGCAACCGGCTCGCGGTCGCCGGCGGCGTCGTGCTCCTGCTGCTGTACGTGGTCGCGCTGTTCGCCCCGGTGCTCGCCCCGTACGATTACCGGGCCTTCAACCCCGGCCAGCCGCTGAAGCCGCCGAGCGCGCAGCACTGGATGGGGACAGACCGGCAGACGCGCGACGTCTTCAGCCGGGTACTGGTCGGCTCGCGGGTGTCGCTCGCGGTCGGCTTCGCCGCGGTGTCGCTGATCATGCTGATCGGGATCACGCTCGGCGCCGTCGCCGGCTACCTCGGGGGCATCGTCGACAACGTGATCATGCGCTTGACCGACATCATGCTGGCGATCCCGCTGCTCTTCCTGCTGATCGCCGCGGCGGCCCTCTTCACGCCGGGGATCCGGACGACGGTGATCGTGATCGGCTTCACGTCGTGGATGACGACGGCCAGGCTGGTGCGCGGCGAGTTCCTGCGGCTGAAGGCGCTCGACTACGTGCTCGCGGCACGCGCGCTGGGGGCCTCGACCCCGCGGATCATGGCGCGGCACCTGCTGCCGAACGCGCTCCCTGCCATCATCGTCCAGGCGACCCTCTGGCTCTCCTACGCCATCCTGCTCGAGTCGAGCCTCTCGTTCCTCGGCCTGGGCGTGCAGCCGCCGACGCCCTCCTGGGGCAACATGCTGGCCGACGGGCGAGTCGACATGCGGATGGGCTGGTGGGTGGCGGTCTTCCCCGGCATGGCCATCTTCGTCACGGTGCTGGCCTTCAACCTCGTCGGCGACGGGCTACGGGACGCGTTCGACCCCTGGCGCCGCGAGCGGTGACCCACCCGTG
The DNA here is from genome assembly GCF_023806485.1 of Thermalbibacter longus. Classification (GTDB taxonomy): domain Bacteria; phylum Chloroflexota; class Chloroflexia; order Thermomicrobiales; family Thermomicrobiaceae; genus Thermalbibacter; species Thermalbibacter longus. The sequence continues at coordinate 1,065 of NZ_JAMSLR010000011.1, read as the reverse complement.
GAGAGGCCGTATACCCGTCTCCCCTCGGGGAGAGGGGGGAAGGAGTGAGGGACACCCCTCACCTTGCTATAATCCGTAGCAGAGGCGACGAGGCAGCGGCAGCGCGCGGGTTCCCGGCGCTGCCGTCTCACCGTTGCCCCAGGCGGCGAGCGACCGCACCGGCGGCAGGGAAGAGCAGGCATGGCGGTCAAGCGCGACTACTACGAAGTCCTGGGCGTGAGCCGCAACGCCTCGGCGGAGGAGATCCGCCGCGCCTACCGGCGGCTGGCGCGCCAGTACCACCCGGACGTCAACAAGGATCCCGAGGCTGAAGAGCGCTTCAAGGAGATCAACGAGGCCTACGAGGTGCTCAGCGACGAGCAGCGCCGCGCGGCCTACGACCGCTTCGGCCACGCCGGCGCCGGCGCTGGCGTGGGCGCCGGCGGCTTCGAGACCGGCATGGGCGGCGACCCCTTCGGCTTCGGCTCGCCCTTCAGCGACCTCTTCGAGACCTTCTTCGGCGGCATGACCGTGGGCACGCGGCGCCGGCCCAGCCGGGGCGCCGATCTCGAGGCCGAGGTGACGCTCGACTTCGAGGAAGCGGTCTTCGGGGCCGAGAAGGAGATCGAGATCGAGCGCCTGGAGCTGTGCCCGGACTGCCGCGGCACGCGCATGCGCTACGGCGCGCAGCCGAGCGTCTGCCCGGTCTGCGGCGGCACCGGCCAGGTGCGGCGCTACCAGAACACCATCCTGGGCCAGATGATCACCGCCACCACCTGCAGCCACTGCGGCGGCGAGGGGCGCGTGGTGACCGACCCCTGCCCCACTTGCCGCGGGCGCGGGCGGACGGTGCGCAAGCGCACGCTCAGCGTCACCATCCCGCCTGGCGTCGAGGACGACGTCACCCTGCGGCTGACCGGCGAGGGCGAGCACGCGCTGGGCGGCGTGGCCGGCAACCTGTACGTGCGGGTACGGGTGCGGCCTCACGAGTTCTTCCGTCGCCAGGGCACGCAGATCTACCTCGACCTGCCGGTCAACATCGTGCAGGCGGCGCTAGGGGCCGAGATCGAGGTGCCGACGGTGGAC
>NZ_JAMSLR010000010.1 GCF_023806485.1 Thermalbibacter longus | reverse complement strand
GCTGGCCAACCGGCGGCCAGAGGCCTACGAGCCTAGGTTGGTGCCACGCTAAGAGTGCGCGGATCATCAGTATGAGCGACTGAGCGCAGAGGAGGAGAGATAAACGGAGATAACGAGGAAATGTGTGAGAGGCGAGGAGCAAGTTACCGTTAGCGGGGTCATCCCACAGTGAAGGAGAGAGAGATGACGGAGCAAGCACCGGTGCAGGCGCGTTTGCTGGCGTTGACCTCGCGCCCTCTGAACCGACGAACCGTGCTGCGACTCGGCGCCGGAGCAGTTGGATCACTGGCAGCTGGAGCGCTCTTATCCGCATGCGGCGGTGAGCCAGAGACGCCGAGGGACTCAGCGCCTACATCCACTTCAGCACCCGGCACGCAGGTTTCGCCAACTGCGGGTATGGCCGCAACACCGGCATCAAGTCCAGCGACAGGCGAGCCGGCCCATGGGGGTGAGCTGATCTACGCCCTCTCGTCGGACCCCCCTAATCTCGACCCGCATATCTCGACAGGTACGGCAGCCCGGTGCGTGAAGTTACAGTTGTACAACGGACTCCTGCGATACGGCGTTGATGGCGAACTACTACCGGATTTGGCCGCGGAGTGGGAGATCTCAGATGATGGCCTACAGTACACCGTCGTTCTTCGGGAGGGTGTTACCTTCCATGACGGGACGCCGGTGACCGCCGAGGACGTGAAGGTGTCCATCGAGCGCATTCAGGATGAGGCGACCGGCGCAACACGCAAGGTCGAGATGTCAACTATCTCCGAGATCACCGTTGAGGATGAGCAGACGATTGTGTTCAGGCTCGCACAGCCGCATGCGGCGCTCCTCGAATATTTCGCCCATCCCGAAACGGCTATTCTCTCGAAGAAATTCCTCGAGAGTGGCGGTGATCCCAACACGACCGCAGTAGGAACCGGCCCCTTCAAATTGATCTCTCGAGAACCGGGAGTCCGTATCGAGGTGGAGCGAAACCAGTCGTACCATCACGAGGGACGACCCTACCTCGACCGGATCGTTTTCATTCCCTACCAAGACGAAAACACCCGCGTGTCGGCGGTGAAGGGTGGGGATGCCCATATCGCGGATTACGTCCCCTGGAAGGACATGCAATCGATCGAGAGCGATCCGAGTCTGCAGCTCGCGACTGGCGAGAATTCGGCATTCATGTGCGTGCAGTACAACGTTCGGGTTAAGCCTTTCGATGATCCTAAGGTGCGAGTTGCGCTGAGCTACGCGTACGACCGGAAGGCGATCATCGACGCGGCTTTCTTCGGGCGAGCTGTCGAGATTACCGGAGGGGTCATCCCGCCTCAAAGCTGGGCCTATAACAAGGAACTCGAAGGAACCTATACATATGACCCAGATAAGGCGAAGCAATTACTCGCAGAGGCCGGATACGCAAATGGCTTCTCGGTGACTCTCATGTCGACTTCTCAGTACGGAATGCATCAAAGTACCGCTCAGGTGGTTCAAAACAACCTCCAGGCAATCGGAATCGACTGCAAGCTCGAGCTCTATGATTGGCAGACGGTCGTCCAGAAGCACACGAAGGGCGAGTATCAGTTTCGCATCCATGGCCTGGCGCCGGAAGTCCTCGATCCGGATTTCCTGACCAACTTCTTTGCGACCGGCTCCCCACATAGCAAGTCGACCGGATTCTCCGATGAAGAGATCGATCGGCTGCTTCAGGAGGGCCGAGCTACACAAGGTCAGGAACAGCGCAAGGACATCTATAAGCGATTAGAGCAGCGCATACTGGAGTTAGCTCCTTGGACGTTCCTCGTCTACCGGCAGGATGGGGAGGCTCTTCGGAAGGAAGTGCAGGGTTACCAGCATCTACCTGGCGCGCTAGGCTTCTTCTCCGGGATCATGCTCCAGGAAACGTGGCTACAGAAGTAAGGGCATCTGGCTGATCCGACGAAGGTGCTTCGTCGGATCAGCCAAGATCCTCGAGGTAATCATGAGTGCATACATCATACGCAGGCTTGTGCAGTCTGCTTTGCTGATCTTCGTCATCGCTAGCCTGGTCTCAATCTTCATTCAGCTTCTTCCCGGAGACCCGGCATATATCATTCTGGGTGAGACGAATGCCACCCCTGAACGCGTCGCGGCGGTTCGGCGGGAACTGGGTCTAGATCGCCCGCTCCTCATTCAGTATGCGGACTGGCTGTCAGGTGTCGTGCGTGGGGACCTCGGCCAGTCGCTAACCAGCAAGCGCCCAATCGGTCCGGATTTAGCGAAACGTCTGCCACGGACGTTTGAACTGATAACTGCTTCAATGACACTCGCGGTGCTCCTTGGGATTCCGGCCGGAATTCTCGCAGCAAGATATCGCAATCGTGCCCCGGACGTCCTTGTTTCACTGTTCTCAGTCATATGGATCTCTACTCCAGTGTTCGTCTCCGGTACGCTTTTGCTCTTGGTCTTCGGAGTAAAGCTGAGACTTCTCCCGGCCACAGGGTATGTAAGCTTCGCTGATGATCCGGTAGAGCACTTGAAGCGACTCATTCTGCCAGCGACAAGCCTGGCTCTTCTCGACATGGCGGTCATTCTGCGCATGACCCGTTCGTCCTTACTGGAGGTACTTGGAGAAGACTACGTCCGTACTGCACGTGCCAAGGGACTCGCCGAGCCTTCTGTACTATTCCGGCACGCGCTCAGGAACGCGCTCATTCCTGTAGTCACGATAGTCGGTTTGCAGGCAGGAACTCTCCTCGGTGGAACTGTGTTGATTGAGTTCATCTTCAATTGGCCGGGTGTTAGCAGTTACCTGATCGCTGCCATCAATCAGCGTGACTATCCTGTTGTGCAGGCAGTTGTTCTTGTCATCGCTACCATCTTCGTTCTTCTTAACCTTCTGACCGACCTGATTTATGCAGTGATCGACCCACGGATCAAGTACGCGTGATGGGACGGAGAGCGGTGTGGAGCGAGGGCGAGCTTCGCTTGGCGTCGCGATGGCGGAACCATCCCAGAACGGGCTAGCTGAACGGCCACCGAGAAGAACCTGGCAGCGCATACGGACCAATCCACGGGTGGTCGTATCGGGGACGATCCTGCTTCTCATTGGCGTCATGGCATTGCTCGCACCCTGGATTTCTCCCCAGGATCCATTCCAGATGAACACGGCCATGCAGCTTCAGGGCCCGAGCTGGGAGCACCCATTCGGAACAGACGAATACGGCCGCGATCTGATGGCTCGGGTTATGCGAGGCAGCCGATCGTCTCTGATCATCGCACTCTCGTCGGTGGCGCTCGCGTCTGTAGTGGGCGTAGGATTCGGGATCGTCGGGGGTTATTTCGGGGGATTCTGGGAATTTGTGACAATGCGCACGGTGGATGTCCTGCTGACCATCCCGCCGATTCTTCTCGCAATCGCTGTCGTAGCCTTTCTTGGACCCAGCCGGATCAACCTCGTTCTGGTAATCGGCTTCCTGTATATGACCCGATTCGCTCGCCTTAGCTTCGCTTCAGTCGTTCAGGTTAAACAGCGCGAATTCCTTGAGGCAGCGAGGGTGATTGGCGCTCGCACTCCCCACATTATTCTCACCGCGATCTTGCCAAACATCTTGGCACCCATTTTCGTTCAGATCTCTCTAAGTTTGGGGTTCGCAATACTCCTGGAGTCTGGCTTGAGTTTTCTCGGTCTCGGTACGCCGCCCCCCGAGCCGACGTGGGGGAACATGATCGGGGTAGGTAGAGGCTTCATGCAGCAGAACGGCTGGTACGTCTTCTGGCCTGCCCTGGCTATCTCGATCACGATCCTGTGCTGCAATATGCTGGGCGACGGCTTGCGGGATGCGCTCGATCCCCGCCTGCGCGAGTGAGACACCGCGATATCTTCGCCCGCCGCGGTTGGAGATCACACAGAAAGGACGGGAAGCTCATGACGCTCGTTCAATACATGACGTGGGTCGACTTCGACCGCATGCGCCAGGAAACTGATCTCGTGCTCATCCCGCTCGGCGCGGTCGAGGTCTACGGCCCCCATCTTCCGATGGGCGCCGACGGCATCGCCACCCTGGCCCTCGCCCAGCGCGTCGCCGAGCGCGTGCCCGCCTTCGTCGCGCCGTTGATCCCGGTCGGCTTCTCGCAGGCGCTGGCCGAGTTCCCCGGCACCCTCTCGGTCCGCCCTCAGTCGCTGCTCGCCTACACGCGAGACGTGGCCGAGAGCTTCATCCGCTGGGGTTGCCGACGCATCCTCTTCGTCAACGGCCACGCCGGCAACGTGCCCTACCTCAGCGAGCTGGCGCAGGAGCTCGAATCGAACCACCCGGTGCGCTGCGCCCAGGTCGACTGGTGGCGGTTCATCCAGCCGCTGGTCGAGGACCTGGTCGAAAGCGACCTGCTGCCACATGGACACGCGAGCGAGTTCGGCACCAGTGTGATGCTGCATTTGGTACCCGAGCACGTGCGCATGGACCGGGCGGTACGCACCGAGCCCGCAACGCGCGACGACTTCCCGGACTTCCTCCGTCCTCGGAGCTACCAGGCACAGACCGCGACCGGGGTACTGGGCGACGCCACCAAAGGCACGGCGGAGAAGGGGGCCGAGGTGATGCGCCGCGCCGTGGAGCGCGTCCTGGCCTTCATCCAGAGCGACGCCTTCAGAGTGCCCTCGCAGCCCGCCGAGGCCCGCTGAACAGCCGGCGCAGCCGGAGTCGCACGCGGCCCTACGAGAATAGATCGAAGTAGAGATGGTAGTGGTTTGCGCAGCCGGGATTGAACGGCGCGCCGCACGAAGGGCAGACGAAGCCACACGAGAGATACTGCTCGATACGTAGCTCGGCCCGGCAGGCGCCGCAGAGGATAGCGGGCCGGTCGAACTCCTCTCGAGCCCAACGTAACGGCGGATGCGACTCGAGGTCTTGATGGCAGAAGTAGCACGCATAGTAGCGGTCGCAGCACTTGAACTTGATCGCGACGATATCGAGCGGGCTCCGGTAGTGGATGCAGCGCGTCTGCTCGTCCACCAGCCTGCCGTGCACCACGACCATGAATGCTCACTCCAACACATCTCGCCGCAGAGAGCCCGAATCATCCTACGAGATCCGCCGGCAGGCTCCGCGAGAACTTTCGTTCGTCTCTGGACTGCGCGGCGCGGGACGACAGCTCGCGGCTGGTGCGCCACAGAGAGGTCGCCCGACTGGGAGCCGGACCTACACAGGCTGTAGTTGCGCGGCTGGGAATGCCTGCCAGGTCGATCTCTCGCGCGTCTGCAAGAGTCCCAGGTGCTATTCTTGAACCCGCTGCCGATCGACCGGCAGCCATCGGTACCCCCTCGCATCGGGGTGTGGCGGGAGCGAGAGCCGCCTCCGTCTCGCCACAGCGCGGAACCATCTTCGAGAAGAGTTATGACGCTATCGACAGGGAGAGATGATCGGCGGAACTCCGAGGCTATCGATTCGCCAGCGTATCCTGCTTGCGCTCGTCATCGGGCTCGCCAGCACTGTCCTCTGCTACTATAACCTGGTTCAGCGGGATCAACTCGCCAGCGACTTCACCTGGCCCTGGCGCGGGGCCATGCGCCTCCTGAATGGCCAGAACCCGTACGACGACCCCCAGCTATCGCCGCTGTTTCCGTACCCGTTCGACGCTCCTCTCTACTATCCCATGCCGGCTCTGCTCGTTGCTCTGCCGTTCACGGCTCTGCCCGCAGAACTGGCAGGAGCACTCTTCTTCGGCATATCGTCTGGGCTGCTAGCCTACGGGATCAGCCGGAGCGGGTTACACCATCTCCCCCTCTTCCTGAGCGCGCCATTCTACGTCGCGGCCGTCGTGGCCCAGTGGTCGCCCTTGATTACCGCGGCCGCCTTCCTTCCCGCGCTTCTCCCGTTCGCGTTCGCGAAACCCAACGTGGGAATCCCGATTGTCCTGTCCTTCCCTCACCGCCGTGGCCTGATTCTCTCCGCTTTTGTCCTGGGCCTCAGCCTGCTGATCATGCCACGCTGGCCGCTCGAATGGCTCGAGAATGTCACCTCAAGCCATCACCAGTACCGCATTCCTCTCACTGTGTTGCCAGGGCCGCTCCTATTGCTGGCACTGGTGCGCTGGCAACGACCTGCGGCTCGCCTCCTTCTCCTGTTCTCACTCATCCCACAGCGGCTCTGGTTCTACGATCAGCTTTCGCTCTGGCTACTCGCTCGCTCGGCGCGCGAAAGCATGCTGCTGAGCGCGGCGAGTTGGGTCGGATATTGGGGATGGCGCCTGTTACCCGACGGCGACCTGCGTCTCGGTACCTCCCCCGAGACCGCTGCTCCGTGGGTGGTCGCCTGTACCTACCTCCCCGCGCTGCTAGTGGTCCTGTTTCGAGGGCCATCGGGACGTGTTCTCCGCGCGCGCTGGCGCGTGACCCCACTGATCGATCGCAAGCAGTTACGGGTTTCCGACCCGGCGGAATATCACCGCTCCCGGTCCATCGTAGACCACGACGTACCGTGGATCGCTCCGTAGGGAAGCCTGAATCGCTGCCGTGCGATCGATCAGCACGCCCTCGATGTTGGCTGGCCTTCTAGTGACGTACACGTAACTGAACATGATGTTGTGCTCCAGAGCCCAGTTTTCGAGGCAACCGCTGTTCTGGGTCGCGCACGCCTGGAGCTGTTCATGCCGGGCGATGCGCTGGGCGAACCCGCCCACCCACTCGTAGCCCTGAACGACATCCACGCTCACTCGCTGCGTGAGCGCCGGAAACCACTCCGAGGTCTTGTCCTGGCCGAACCAGGGCTCACCGGTAATCACGATGAACGGGCTGGATCGCAGGGTACTCGTCGCAGCCCACTCCATCGCCGCGCGCTCATCCGGCGATAGACCGGTCAACAGCGGATTGAAGGCATAGGCGGTCGACGCCGCGGATTGCACCGTCAACGCAAGCAGGGTCACCTGGAGCAGCCAAGTGCGATCGAGCAGGAAATGAGCCACTCCCCTGGCGAGGCCATTACTGGACGATCGGAGCAGCGTCGTCGCCCGGACAACCCTCGCGAGCAACGGCAGCACGACCTCGATGATTCCAATGCCGGCGAGCATCGCAAGCGGGATGACCGCGCGCTGATCAGCGGCCCGTGGCTGAAGCGCGTGGATTGCCAGCACCCAGGCGGGAAGCAGGTATTCCCGTCGACCCAGGCACACGAATGCCCCGAGCAGAGCGAGCCCGCCGAGCATGGTGAACGTCGGTTCGCGAGTAATGTCCAGATGAAGAAGCTGAACGATCCCATGGTAAAACGGCCAACCGGGGTCGCTGGCCGGCTTGAGAGCTGAGATCCCGTGCCGGATCAAGACAGTCGCCCACCAGGGCGCCGTCACGATCAGCACGCCCAGGCCAACGAGGACCGAATTGATGAGCCCCCGCCGATCGCGGGCGAGAAACAGATACAGGAGCGGGATGCTGTACGCCGTGAACCAGGCAGCCTCGGGGTGACTCAAGACGGTACACCCGGCCAGGATTGCCAGCCACAAGACGTGCCGCCGATCCGCTCGCGTGTACAGCAGGTAGGCTTGCCACAGAGCCAGGATCGAGAAGAGCTGCCCGAGCGAGCGCGTAATTCCCCCACCCATGATCTGCCAGACGAACGCCATCGGCAGTAGGGCAAAGACGAAGGCGGCTGGGACAATCGCGGCCTTCGGGCGAAGCATCGTCTGGCAGAGCAACACAAACGCCCCGAGCCCGAGCACGCTGACGATGACTGGAAAGAAACGCATGACACCGAGCAGGCTCCAAGGTCCAACGCTGTCGATGAGCCCGACGACGTAGAACGCCAGCGGTGGGTAGGCGAACGGAATGCCGTCCAGGTTGTAGGATGTGTTCACTGGCAGGCGATAATGTGCGATCTGGAGGTCTCGTACCATGCTGTAGAAGAGGCCACCGTCGTTGAGGGGGAAGTCGCTCCTGAGAACGAAATAGAGGCGCACGGCCACTGCGACGAAGATCGCCTGAATGAGCATGACAAGCGTGTGCACATCGCCGCGCAGCCTCACGCGCGGCGGGCTCACAACGAGCGCTCGTTCTCGAATTGCCACGGTCTCACTCCTCAGCTCTACGCCCGCTTCCCCCTCCCCGCAGGCTCTCGCCACTACGCCAGGAGCCTCACGAACCCCTGAGCTTCAACCTGCTCGGCAGCGTAAAGCCGGCACCGCAGCTAGAGAATTCGACCGCACCGTGGGCAAAAGACATCGTCCTGCCGGACCTGCGCATGGCAGTGTGGACACCTACCTGCGAGCGGTTCGGCAGACTGGCCAGCCGGATGGCGCTCTGGCCGGCGCGCGAGGACTGCCGTATCCATAGACGAGATGTCCGTAGACGACTTCGGTGGATGGGTTTGACGTTCCTCGACGACGCGGATCGGCCGGGTCTCTTCTGCTGCCGGGCGCGGAGGTTCGGTCTTGTAGGCCACTGGCGGACGACCGGCACTGGCGGGAGCGCGCGGCGGGTAGCGCCGGGTCGGTGTCTGCTGACGCTCGAACTCCTCATCCATCGGCTCGTACTCGACTGCAACGGGTCCTTGGCCGAAGAGCGCTAGGTACACGATGACCGGGAGAAAAGCAATGGCACCGCCCAGGAGCAGCCAGCCCAGACTCTCGCTGAGCAGCCGGGCCACGATGGCGCGGTCGAACAAGCCCACGTCGTTCTGCAGAAGGAAGATCCGAATGTCGCGCAGCGAGAACCCGAGGAGCAGCGCGCCGTTCCCGGCCGCGACGAGCGCCCCGGCGAGACGGCCGGCCAACCCAGGAGCCGGCATGATGAGCGCCGCTCCTAGGCCGTACCCGACGAGGAACGTGCTGCCTACCAGGAAGAGCATCGCGACCAGGAACACGCCGCCATTCTCGCTCAGCCCGCTCCTGGTCGCCAGGTCTTGCCCCCAGGGGCCGGCCCAGAACTCGCCGAGCACAACGCCGAGCAGCACGCCCAGCGTGACCAAGACTTCGCGCTGGGCCCCGCGCCAGAAGCCGATCGGAACGAAGAGTGCGAGCAGGATCAGGAGCAAGACATCGAGCAGGAGATACGGGTTCACGAGGCTCCTCCCGGTTGTCGGGGCCACGCGGCGATCACGGACACCGGGCCAAGCGTACCATGCTACTACCGCAGCATCCTGGCTCCGGACAGCAGATCGCGCAGCGTTCTTCCCGGCGGAAATGCGGCTTGCAACCGGCGAGCTATCTTGCCGTACTTGACCGTCTTCGGCGTCCCGTCCACCGTGAGATAGTCGCGCAGCGCCGCGGCCAGCGCCGCGGGAACATCGCGCAAGAGGTAGGGGCGCTGGTGCACGAATGGCGTTACGTTTCGGATGGTATACAGATCTTGCAGGATGAAGCTCTCCTCGAGTAACTCCTGGTAGCGGCTCAAGCTCGCTGCGGAGAAGTCGCCGCTCTGCTTGGCCTCGATGATCGCCTCGGCAGCCAGCTTGCCCGAGATCATGGCAAAGTTCGACCCCTCCCGGCTGATCGGGTTCACGAAGCCGGCCGCATCCCCGACCACGACGGCGCCGTCGGTGAAGAGAGTCGGCATTGCATGCCAACCACCCTCCGGAATGAGGTGCGCCGAGTACTCGACGAGCTCGCCACCCTCCAGCAGCGGGGCAATGGCCGGATGGCGCTTGAATTGGTCGAGCATGTCGCTGACGTTCAGCCCGCTCTCGATCAGGTCGGACAGCAGCGCCCCGGTGCCGATCGAAAGCGTCTCCCGGTTCGTGTAGATGAAACCGTAGCCGAGCAGCCCAGCGGTCGACTGGCCGAAGACCTCCATCGCCACGCCCAGGCCGGGCGGCACGTTGAATCGCTCGTTGATGACCTCCTCGGACAGGCGGATCAGTTCCTTAGCCACGAGCGCCTGCTCGGACGGGTGCCACTCCCGATGGAGTCCAGCCTTCTGTGCCAGCAGCGAGTTGGCGCCGTCGGCTAGCACCACGACATCGGCATACAGCTCGTCCCCCGCCTCACCAGCCTTCACCCCGGCGATCGCGCCATCGCGCCAGACCAGGTCTTCGACGGTCATGCCCGTCGCGATGAAGGCGCCAGCCGCTTCCGCCTGCTGGGCGAACCAGCGATCCCACTCGGCGCGCATGACGCTGAACGCGTTATACGGCTCCTGAGCGAACGCCTGCGTGCGGTAGCTCAACCCGATCGCGCTGTCCTCGGTCAGCACCACGTAACGCTGCTCGATAATCGCCCGTTCGAGGGGAGCCTCACGCCAGAAGCCAGGGACTAGCGCCTCCGTCGGCTGCCGGTAGAGGATGCCGCCCATGACGTTCTTGGACCCGGGATAGCCGCCGCGCTCGAGAATCACCACCTCCAACCCGGACTGCGCGAGGGGCAGCCCCGCCGCAACCCCAGCCGGACCGGCTCCGACGATGATGACGTCAACTCGCTCCAGGCTCATTCGCCCTCCCTATCGAGCCGGGCCGATCACGCCTTTCCCCGTACCTCGCGCAGCCGCTTCGTCAGCCTGGGCACGATGTCGAACAGGTCGCCGATGATCGCGAAGTCGGCCATTTTCACCAGCGGCGCGTTGGGATCCCGGTTGATGACGACAATGGTGTCCGACCCGCGCATCCCGACGGTGTGCTGCACAGCACCAGAGACCCCCACGCCCAGGTAGAGCTTGGGACGGACATTCTTGCCAGTCTGGCCGATTTGCTCGTAGTGCGGGCGCCAGCCGAGATCACTCACCGCCCGGGTGCACCCCACGGCACCGTCGATCGCTGCGGCCAACTCCTCGACGAGACGGAAGTTTTCCGCCGACCCAACTCCACGTCCACCGACGACGACGACCGGAGCACTCTCCAGGTTGGTCTGTCCCTTCGGCTTCTCAACCAGGCGTGTCACGGTCACTGCCTGGTCAGCTTCAGTGAAGCTGACCGCGAGCGGCTCGATAGAAACCTGGCGACCCGGCTGTGGCTCCGGCACCGGGAAGGCACCGGAGCGCGCGGTGATGAAGATCCTCCGCCCGCGTGGCGCGCGAACCGTCGTCAGGAGCTTGTCCTGGTAGACGGGTCGAGTGGCGACAACAGCCTGGTCCTCGAGCTCGATCCGGGTACAGTTGACAAGGTGCGCGGCCCGGAATCGGCCGGCCAGCAGCGGCGCTAGATCGCGACCGAGTGTGGTTGCTGGAAGCAGGACGAGTTCGGGATCGGCGGCTGCGAGCGCGGTCTCCACCGCCCGAGCAACCCGCGCCACCACCGGCTCCGCCAGCGCTGGGTCATCAGCGACCAGGACTCGATCAGCTCCCAGCTCGCCCGCCAGCCCGGCAACCGCCTGGACGCCGCTGCCGGCGACCAGCGCGACCAGGTCGCCGCCTAGCCGGTCGGCCAGTGGCCTGCCGGCCCCGAACAGCTCGAGCGCCGCCGGTCTGGCCTCGCCCGCAACCGTTTCTACCACTACCAGCACGCGCGCTTGGCTCACCGCCTGTATCCTTCCGATCGTGCACTACTGAGCTAGATCAGCCGGCGCTCCTGCAGAAACGCGATCAACTGCTCGACCGCCTGGTCTGGATCCACGTCCTGCAATACCACACCGGTCGCCGACTCCTCCTCCACGAAGAGACCCTCCCAGGAAACGACGGGGGCTAGCTCGTCGTCAGAGACACCCAGATCGGCGGGCGAGATGCGGTCGCTGGGCTTCCGGCGCGCCTCCATGATTCCGCGCAGCGTTGGCAGCCGTGGCTCATCGAGCGCCGAGAGGGCGCAGAGGAGTGCGGGTGGGCGCACCTGCTGGAACTGGTGCCCGTCCTCGATCTCGCGCTCCAGCGTGAGAACGCCGTCGCGATACTCCCAGCCGACCACATTGCTCACGAGAGGGATGTCGAGCAAGGCTGCTACTTGCGGGCCGACGTTACCGGTGCCGGCATCGCTCGTTTCCTGCCCCGCCCAGATCAGATCCGGTGCCTCCCGCCGCAGCCAGGCCGCTAGCACAGTGGCGGTGACCAGGCTGTCGCCTGGCAAGCTCGGGCCCTCGATTGCCACCGCGCGGTCAGCTCCCATCGCCAGACAGCGGTTGAGTGTCTCTCGCGCGGGGCCGACGCTCGCGACGACCACCTCGCCCGTGCCGAGCTGCTCCTTGAGCCGCAGGGCTGCTTCCACGGCGTACAGATCGTACTCATTGGTCGCCTGCGGCGTGCCCGGGACCAGGTCACCCAGTCGCCGGTCGTACCGGATCGCGTTCGGGTCCGGTACCTGTTTCACCAGCACCGCGATCTTCACCTCAACGCTCCACTCCTACCCACGCTCAGCGTTCATCTCCAGTAAGTGTGGCAGAGCACCACTGCCGAATGCCGGGGACACCGATCGAAAAGAGGAGACCCCGGCGCCGAACCAGGTTACCCACGCTGTCATGCACCGCGGAACTCCGGCGAGCGCTTCTCGAGAAAGGCGCTCATTCCTTCGCGCTGGTCGGCGGTGCTGAAGGCGAGGGCGAACGCCTGCGCCTCGAGCGCGAGGCCCGCCGCGAGGTCGACATCCAGACCCCTCCGGATCGCCTCCTTGCTCAACCGGACCGCCAACGGCGCGTTGCGCGCGATTTCCGCTGCCAATGCCCGAGCGCGCTCCAGCAGCTCGGCCGGCGGGTAGACAGCGTTCACGAGCCCGATGCGCAGCGCTTCCTCGGCCCTGACCCGCCGTCCGGTGTAGATGAGCTCACGAGCCAGACCTGGGCCGATCACGCGTGGCAACCTTTGGGTCCCACCCCAGCCGGGCGGAACCCCTAGCGCGACCTCGGGCTGGCCTAGCACGGCTGTCTCGCTGGCCAGCCGGATGTCGCAAGCGAGCGCGATCTCGCAGCCTCCGCCCAGCGCGTAGCCGTTGATCGCGGCGATGACCGGCTGAGGCGCAGCCTCGATGGCCGAGCAGACGGCCTGGCCCAGCCTCGCGAAGGCCAGGGCCTCTGACGGGCTCTTGTCCTTCATCTCCGCGATGTCGGCCCCGGCGATGAACGCACGATCGCCAGCACCGGTTACAATGATCGCCCGCACCGACGAGTCGCTTGCCAGCCGCTCGAAGGTAGCGAGCAACTCCTGAAGCGACTGGGTGTTCAGCGCGTTCAGCCGCTCTGGGCGGTCGACCGTAACCAGGGCAACCCTGTCTTCCTGCGCCACCTGGATCGGCATCGGCCTCCCCTTTCATGTGCTCCGCGGCGGATCTCCGGTCCAGCACGATTCAACAGCGTAAGACGAGGAGCGAAACTGGCGGCGTTCAGCGTACCGCCCAGGCACCTTCCCTCGCCTGCCAGCAGAGCAGAACGCGATTCTTGCAAGCAACTCAGGCCCGTGCCTCCTGCTCCTCGAAGGCTTGAGCCGGCGGCTGCGGGCAGCGCAACGGCCGGTCCACGCGATAGCCGAGCGCGTACTCGGCCTGCAGGACCTGGTGAATCTCCCGCGTGCCTTCGTAGATCACCGCGCCGCGAGAATTCCGCAAATAGCGCTCCACCGGGTACTCGTTGGAGAAGCCATAGGCCCCGTGGATCTGGACCGCATCGTTCGCCGCCTCGAACGCGGCGTCGCAGGCAACCCACTTGGCTAGCGAGGTCTCGCGCGTGTTGCGGATGCCGCGGTTCTTCAGCTCGGCCGCGCGGAAGACGAGCAGCCGGGACGTCTCGTACCCCTTCACCATCTTCGCGATCATCTGCTGCACGAGCTGGAACCGTCCGATCTCCTGTCCGAACGCCTGCCGCTCGTGGCAGTACTTGATGCTGGCCTCTAGGCAGGCCCGGATCAGGCCACAGGCACCGGCCGCCACGGTGAAGCGCCCCTGATCGATCGCGCTCATAGCGATCTTGAAGCCCTCGCCAGGCTCCCCGATCATGTTCTCGGCCGGTACCCGCACGTTCTGCATCGAGATCCAACCGGTATCGCCAGCCCGGATGCCGAGCTTGCCGTGGATCGAGCCGGTCGTAAGCCCTTCCATGCCCCTTTCGAGCATGAAGGCAGCCAAGCCACGATGCTTCTGTGAGGGATCGAGGGTAGCGAAGACCAGGAAGTGATCAGCCGTGTTCGCGAGCGAAATCCACATCTTCTCGCCGTTCAGAACGTACGAATCGCCGTCCCTCACGGCCCGGGTCTGGATGTTTCCGGCATCGGAACCTGCCCCTGGTTCGGTCAGGGCGAAGGTGGCGAGCTTCTCTCCTCTGGCCTGGGGCACCAGCCAGCGCTGCTTCTGCTCCTCGGTACCCCACTGGAGCAGTGTGAGGCTGTTCAGCCCGACGTGAACGCTGATGACCACCCGGAGGAAGGTGTCGACCGCCTCCAGTTCTTCGCAGGCCAGCGCCAGGCTGACGTAGTCGAAACCGCCCCCACCATAACGCTCGGGGATTGGCAGGCCCAGAATGCCGAGTTCGCCCATCTTGCGGAAGACTTCGGGGTGGTACTCGCCCTTGGCATCCCAATCGCGGATATGCGGAGCCACCTCACGCTGGGCGAATTCGCGCACCATGTCGCGCACCTGGATCTGCTCAGGGGTCAGTTCGAAGTCCATTCCGGTCCTCCCGGCTTTCCGAACCGCACAGTCATGCAAGCCCGGCCCACGAGCCGCGCCGCTGGCCGCAGTATAGGCTCGGTCCGGGTGCCGGGCAAGGCATGCCTCCACCGGTTCGCGCATCGCGGACCAGACTGGTGCCGCGCACACGCTGCGGTGACGTCCCCTCGACGGCCCGATCGCAGGCTGACTACTAGCCAGGCGCGGTACGTACCAATCTCCTATGGCCGGATCTCTCGACCTGTCGACTATCTGCAAAGGGAAGCGATTGCCTACCGTCCTTCTCGAGGTGGGATGATCAAGGGCGAGATCGGGGAGGTGCGGAACGGTGCAGCGATTGATGTCCCATCTCATCGGGACGGTGGATGAGCACTCGCTGGGCACCGCGCTCGCAACGGTCAAGCAGGGGGTCGCCGAGCTGGCCCTGCCCCGCCCTGATCCACAGCTCCTCGATGCGGCTGACCAGGCACTGCAGCAGATCGTCGAAGCCGGTGGGCTGACCAACGCGCTGCAGCTCGCCGAGATGATCCAGATGGTGGAAAGCGCGATCGACCTGGTCCGAGGGAGCGAGGGACGAGTCTTGCTGGCGCCGTACGTCCAGGCGCTCGTGCTCGACCTCGAACGCGCGGTAGCGTCGTTTGTCACCGGCTCGCCGGTAGCTCCTATGCTGGAACATGCGCGCGGCCTCAGCCAGTTGATCGAACGCTGGCAGCCGGACCGCCTGATCGCGCTCGATAGCTACGAGCAATCCGTTACGACCGGTGCCCTCGAGGCGCACCGAGGGAGTCCGGTGCTCAAGATTACCGGCCGCCTATCGGCTGGAGCCGGCACGAGCCACGCGGCCAGCGGGTGGCTGAGCGGCAACGGAAGTGGCCGTGACGGCTCAAAAGAGTCCCCGGTGAATCACCAGCCGAACCTGCAGGCAACGATCGGTGAGATTCTCTCGACGGCCGATATGCTGCTGACGGCGCTAGCCGCCATGCCCAGCCGGCTCGAGCTCTTAGACGCCCTGCACGTTTGCGCGCATTCTATCCTCGACATGGTGGATGGTCACCCCGGGCCACTGCCCAGGCTTGCCGCAGCGGCGGCCGATCTGCTCACTGACTGTCGCAACCGCCTCGTCCCACCCGATGACCAGGCACGCGAGTATCTCCGCACGCTCTGGTTGATGTCCAGCTTGCTCCTCGTTACCACAGATCCACCACGAGCACTGCTGGCTGCGATCGAGAGCTTGCTCGCCGAGCCGCCGCAGCCGCCCACGGTGGCCAGCAACATCTGATCTCTTCGTTATCCAACGCTGCGCCCTACTTTGACGAGAACTCTTCGACTGGCCCGCTTGCTTCCACTGCGCCCGCCGTCCGCCGAGGCTGGTAGAATTGCCGACCGGCTGGCGTTCGGAGGGGAGTCGCAGCGGGAAGGGATCGGCTAGATGCGCGGCCTCTGGAACCTGTCTCGACTGGTGGCAACGCTGTTACTGATCAGCGCCGTCATCGCGGGATGCAGTCGCGGCGGAGCGAGCGACAACCAGGCAACGGAGACGGGCCAGTCAAACTCCACGGAGCAAGCCGGCACTCCGACTCGCGTCGCCGGGCCGGCGCCCGATCCCGCGAAGGTCACGATCAATGATCTCCAGATGATCGAAGAGTGGCAAAACAGCCAGATCCCGGCGTATCCGGAATCGAGCCGGGTACGGTTCGAACCCTTTCCGTCGCAGGTTGAGAACGCCGGCATGATGGTATTCCGCACGGACGATTCACCTGAGCAAGTAGTCGCGTTCTACCGCGGAGCACTCCGCGCGTTGGGATGGGAGGAACGCCGCGCCGACGCGAACACCGTGGTGGCCGAGCGCGGTGAAGCGGCCCTTACTGTTCAAGTCAACCAGCAGGAGGGCGGCACAGCCATTGTGCTGCTGCTCACCGATGCGCCGTAGCTCTTCAGCGCGTGGTCGACTGGGTACGGCCAGGTCTGAACCTCCCCACGGCGCGTCCCACTCAGGATCATCTGCGCGCAACCAGCCGGTAGAGCGTGCCTATGAACAGGCCAGCGAGCAGGCCCAGAAACAAGCCCAGCCGGGTGACATCAGACGGCTGGGTGGGCAGGGCCAGGAAGGCCTGAAATGCCCTTGCTAGCGGCGCCGGCAGGAGGAACCAGCCAATCACGCCACCAGCGACGGCGGCGATGGCGACTGTCAGCAGGCTGGTAAGCAGCGGGTCAGCTTCGACACCGGCCTGATCGGCTGAGGTAGGATCGACGGCCGGCAGCTCCGGTGGTTCGATGAGCGCAAGCAGCGTGGGATCATCCCCATCGGTGGTCAAGTTGCTACCCGGCCTGGGGACCATTGCGCCGCACGCTGGGCACCGCTCCAGGCCATCCGCGAGCGGTGCCCGGCACCATTGGCACGACTGGCTGAGCGAAGCGGACTGCGCATCGCGTTCCATACGGGATGCCTCTTCCAGGCTCTCGAACCGAGCGCGAAAACCGTCCTGGACAACCTTCCGTCTCACACTCTACGACGCCGGGTGGGTTTATTCTAGTGGACCCCAGTACTGGTTCTGAACAGCGACAACCTGGGCGATGGCCTCGGCCTGGTCTCCCGAGACAACTTGGGAGGTGGGCCGGCGTGCCAGGCGGGCCGGATCCAGCGGCTCTTCGATTCCTGTCCGCTGGCCGGTCAGCCCTTCGAACACGGCGAGCGTGCAATACGGGCCATAGATCTCGCTATATCCACCTTCCTGAACGACCACCAGCCTGCCATCGGCAACCTCCTCAGCCAGCGTCAGGATCTGGTGCATCATCCAGCGATAAGCCTCGGTCGTCAGGCACATCCTCCCCAACGGATCGGCCGTGCTCGCATCCTGGCCAACCGAAACCAGAACCAGCTCGGGGCGATACCTGCGCGCGATGGGTAAGATCAGGCGCTGGAACGCGGAACGGTACGCAGCGTCTCCCGAACCCGCCGGTAAGGGGATATTGACCGTGAACCCCTCGCCCGCTCCGGCGCCTACGTCCTGAATCTGGCCGCTATCGGGCGGGTAGAGTCCCTCCTGATGGAGCGAGATGAAGAGCACGCTCGGATCGTCCCAGAAGGCATCCTGAGTTCCGTTTCCGTGGTGCACGTCCCAGTCCACGATCAACACGCGCTCCACGCCGTATGCCTGCTGGGCGTGCCGGGCCGCGACAGCCACGTTGTTGAAGATGCAGTACCCCATGCCGATATCGCGCACCGCATGATGGCCTGGTGGCCGGATCAGCGCATAGCAGTGGCGCACGGTGCCGGTCATGACGGCGTCGACCGCGGCCATCGCCCCGCCGGCAGCCAGGCGGGCGATCTCGTACGAGTCCGGGCCTACTGGCGCACCCTGCCCGGCATCTCCGCCGCCGCTCCCGGCGATCGCTTCGACGCGGGCGATGTAGTCGGCCGCGTGCACGCGTCCCAGATCGCTTTCGCCGGCCAGGTAGGGCGGGATCGGGACCAGTGACCGGCTGAGCCCGGTGAGATCGAGCAGTTTCTTGGTTCGCGCGACGAGTCGCCAGTTCGAGGGGTGATCGACCAGCTCGACGAAGGGGAGTGGCCGGCCAGATCCAGGCAAACGGTACGGGCCGACATCGTGCTGCAAGTAGCGATCGCTGAAGACGAGGCCAACAGTCATCGCGGAGCACCATCCTGTGCCGGACCGGAAGCTATGGGTCGCGGATCAACGGCAGGGTCGAGCAATGGATACCGCCACCGTTCTTGAGGATCTCGTCGTACGGTACCTCGATCGCCTCCACACCGGCCTGCTCGAGACGCTCGCGCGTCCGCGGGCACCCCGCTGGCATGATGACTCGCCCAGGTCGTACTGCGAGGCAGTTGACCGCCTTGACTTCCGTCGGCCAGACATGGATCGCCTGGATGCCGAGTTCAGCGAGCGTTTCCAGGAACCAGTAGGGGAGCCGGGTGACGTTCACGAGCGCCTTATCGTAGTCGACCATGACGCAGGCACCGTCGAGGTGCAACGCGTAGCCCGGCAGCGGTACCCGGATAAGCCGCACTCCCTGCTCAGCCAGCACGGCCTCGAGCTGGCGCGCTCCGGCCTCGTTTTGTCGTTGTGACATTCCGATCGCCACTGTCGATTCGTTGAGCCAGCAGACCGACCCGCCTTCCAGCAAGCCGGTACCGTGGATCGTGTGGAGAATCGGCATCCCGAGCTGGGCGAGCAACCGGGCCACGTACGCCTCTTCGCCACGCCGGCCGGCTTGGGGATGGGTGCCAACTAGTCCCATCCGCCCGATCACGGCGCCGCCCTTTACCGCGACCGCGACATCGCGGGTGAACACCGCGTGGGGATCGCGCGGCGGGCAATCGACGTAGACGACCTCGACGTCCTCGGCGCGAAGCGCAGCCGCCAGGGCGTCGTGCTCTTCCTGCATCCGCCGCAGGTCGGGCGGCGTCGAGTCGCGCCAGTACCACTGCTCGTCTTCGTCGATGTAGGCGCCGATGGTGGCGTCGTACTTCCCGCTGGGATCGATAGCCAGCATCTCCTCGCCCGGGCGGTGTAGCACGCAAAGCCGCAGGCGGCCCACATCGTTGTGGACTCCCCAGCTTCGCCCCCACACCCGGCGTTGCATCTCCGGTGTCTCGAACGCGGGCTCCGCTCGGGGCGGCATCCGCTCGAGCACAAGGTGGTAGTACGCCTCGGTTGCGCGAATCTCATCGTCCGGCCGGTTACTCATTCACCCTCCCCCTGCCGTTGCCTCGCGGGCCCGATCTTCCCATCACTCGGGAGGATTGGCAAGCCGGGCACCCGTCACCGCCGTTCTGCTTTTGCAATCACGCCATCAGGTCGACGTGAAGTCCCTGGGCTCGGCGGTTGCGACCAATGGAACTCGGCCCATCGAAACCGAGAGCCACCGCAGAGCCGCTTACCGCACCCTGCGGTGGCCTCTCCGAATAGCGCGCTCGCGCTATGCTGGCTCGAGCAACCCTTCATCCTTCATGCGGCGGATTGACCGATCGAACGCGTCGATCGTCCGATCGATGTCCTCAGGCGTGTGAGCGACGCTGAGCAGCCCGCCGCCATGGAAGAGATCGACACCCTCGTTGATCATCGCTTGCTGGAGGGCGAGCGCCAGCCGGGGGCTCATCCCAGCTTTGAGCACCTCCGGGGCCACACCCTCCGGTACGCGAATATCGCGGCCCTCCTGATTCGCGCAGGTGTGCCCGAGCGCGATGTGGAATACCGAACTCTCGCCCCAGACGAAGCCTGGGACACCCTGCTGGACGAGCACCTGGTTGAAGCCACGGCGCAGCCGCGCGGCCATCGCGTCGGCGTGCTGCTGCACGCCCGGGTCGGCGATGAGCTGAAGGCAGGCACAACCGGCAGCCGCTGAGAGCGGGTTGGCGTTGAACGTCCCCGGATGGCTCACCCGGCGTCGAGAGTTCCAATCTGCGTCCTCGCGGAACTCGAGCAGGGCCATGATGTCGGCTCGCCCACCCAGCGCGCCGCCCGGCAAGCCGCCGGCAACGATCTTCGCCATCGTGGTAAGGTCGGGCGTCACGCCCGCCAACCGCTGTACTCCCCCCGGCGACCAGCGGAAACCCGTAATGACCTCGTCGAAGATCAGCAGGGTCTGGTGACGCTGCGTGATCTCGCGCAGCCGCTGCAAGAAGCCTTCCGGCAGCGGGATCGAGGCCCAGGAGGCACCGCTCGGCTCGAGAATCACCGCGGCCACATCACCCTGGGCCAGACGCCGGTCGACGAAGTCCAGGTCATTGACCGGCGCTACCACCACCGTCTCGAAGACCGCCCTCGGGATCCCCGGCGACTCCTCCTGAGTGAACGGCAGCTTCTCCCCCGGGATCGCGTAGTCGTGCCAGCCGTGGAAATGCCCAGCAAACTTGAGGATCTTCTCTCGACCGGTGTAGGCACGCGCCAGGCGCATCGCCATGAGTGTCGCCTCCGTGCCGGAGGCGGTGAACTTGACCCGCTCGCAGGACGGCTTCAATTCGCGGATCCGCTCGGCCCACTCCAGCTCGAGCTCGTGGCCGGCCCCGTAGTGTGTGCCACGACGCACCTGAGCAGCCACTGCCTCGACGATCTGCGGATGGGCATGGCCGAGCAAGAGCGCGCCATGTCCCATCGTGTAGTCGATCAACTCGTTGCCGTCGAGATCCCACTTTTTGCAACCAGCGGCTCGCTCGACGTAGATAGGAAACGGCTTGAGATACCGGACATCGTGCGTTACGCCGCTCGGGAAATCCTTCAACGCCCGCTCGTACTGCGCGCGCGAAGATGGATGCCTCTCGACGAATTCCTGCTCGATCGTCGACGTTCGCTGCCGGGCCATCGAGCGTCCCTCCTTAGAAATAACAAGGATCAGCCATCAGCCGGCCGCTCGGAATTATCGACCATGTTCCCAGCGCACGTCTACGCCGCGACCATCTCAGGCAGGACCGCCGGAATCTCGTCCCGGTCGTTGCCCGGACTGTCTCGGGTCGTATGCGGTAGCGATCGGTATGACAAGGTCGTCAATAGCCAAAGCGAGGTGGCACTATGGGCTGATCGGAAGACCAGTTCGGCGTGATGCCGGCCTCTGGCATCATCCGCACCTGCGCGATCCTACCTTCTCTGAACGAGAAGGACACGAGGAAGTGCCCATGCACCTCTTCACTGGCAGGCGGGAAGCCTTCGGGAACCCGAGTAATCCACCCGTCGACGCTCACTGATGCAACCGCGCGATCACCCAGGAGCTCGATTGATTGGATCGTGACCTGAAGGTCAGGATAGGCTAGTCGCGTGATCGACGTATATAACCTGAGGCTTTCGAGTCCCTCCACCGGGGCACCGAGCATGCTCAGGTAGGTGATGTCCGGTGTGGCGATCTCGTCGAGGATCTCGAACCGAGTCTGGTTCCAGACCTCCTCGGACCAGCGGCGAACCAGGGTGACCCTGCTATCGAGCGTCATGTCCATGCTCCTCGAGACTTCCGGGACGCTTGCTCCTGGTGACTGCGCGACGAAGGTCGCAACCCCACCCTGGAGTTCGAGAGGTCGGAGACGACCGGCTTGGGTTAAGGCTTCTCCCGAGGTCTGGGAATGCATCCTGTACTGGATATTTTAGGCGACGCCGGAGTTTTTGAGAAGACGAATTGTCACCATTTCACGGCACCTCGCTATTTCCTTCTGTCGGGTTCGCTACTACAATGATGCAAGAGCTCCTAACCGCGGCGGAGTGAGGATAGCCCCTCGCCCCGACCCGGTATCCAGCCATGTACCCATATCCTTCGCAGCATGAGCGACCCCAGATGGTTCGCGCCGCCTCGCGGCGGGAGGAGGCAAGCGCGAGTTGCACCGGTA
The DNA here is from genome assembly GCF_023806485.1 of Thermalbibacter longus. Classification (GTDB taxonomy): domain Bacteria; phylum Chloroflexota; class Chloroflexia; order Thermomicrobiales; family Thermomicrobiaceae; genus Thermalbibacter; species Thermalbibacter longus. The sequence goes on along the minus strand of NZ_JAMSLR010000010.1, from coordinate 83,922 downwards.
AGCGGGGAGTACTTGTCAGTCGGCTACCCTGAGCGTGGAGGCTCGTGTGGAGGCCGAAGTACGCGATACCATAGCGGACGTTCGCCAGTGGGTCAGCCTGCTCCAGGCTATCGCCGATGCTGGCCAGCAGGCGATGGTCGTCCTCGACCCCGATCGCCGTGTTCTCGGGTTTAACCGGTTGGCCCAGCAATTTGCTGAGTCGTACTACCAGCCGCTGGCCACTGGCCACCTCTACGATGAGACCCTGCGGCCTGAAGATCGTGACGATATCGTGTCCTATATCCAAAGGGCACTCGACGGCGCGATGGTTGTCACCGAGCGTAAGCTGCCCCATGGTGAAGGCCAGATTTGGGTTGAGATCCATTTTACGCCGCTGCGTAATGCCGCTGGCACCGTCCAGGCTATCTGTCTCACGCTGCTGTCGATCGACGACCGCAAGCGGGCGGAAGAGAAACTCCGGAGCGCGCGCGACCAGCTCCAAGTTATCCTCGCGAATATTGCCGATGGGGTAGCGATGCTCATGCCCGATGGGCGAATCCGGTACGCCAACGAGGCCCTGGCACAGCTCTTTGGCTATCCTTCGGCCGGCGAAATGATCGGGTTGGAGCTGCTGGCGGTGTACGAGCGCCTGCAGATGCGGGACGAGAACGGCGGCCCGCTCTCGCCCGAGGCCATGCCGGTCTGGCAGGTTTTCCAGGGAGTTCCAGCCACCGAGGCCACGTACTGCTTCCAGCCGCTGGGCAGCAGCGAAGACCGGTGGGTCGTGGTCAGAGCCCGGCCGGTTCCGGATGACCACGGGAACGTACGTTTCGTCGTCAAGAGTTTCCACGACATCACGCGGCTTCGCCGGGCGGAGGAAGGGCTGCGGCTCCTCGTCGAAGCCGGCGCCATCCTCGGCTCGGCTCTCGAGTACGAGTCGACCATCTCGCAGGTAGCGGAACTGGTGACCTCGCGCATGGCGGACTGGTGCGCGATAGATCTGGTCACCGAAGACGGCGGAGTCGCTCGAGTTGTGGCCGTCCACGCCGACCCTGGATCGTGGACGGCGGATCTCGAGGCCCAGCTCTCGAGCGAATCGGGGAGTCCCGATTTTATAGCGAACGTACTGCGCACTGGCCAGTCTGAGCTCTACACGGAAATTCCTGGCGAGCGGTTGATCGGACGCAAGCACGCCAGGAATATGGTCGCGTTCTGGGACGACGTCGGCCCGCTCTCGATCATCGCCGCCCCGCTCATTCGCCGGGAACGCGTTGTCGGCGCAATCACGCTGATCTCGGCAACAGCATGCCGGCGGTACACACAAGCAGATCTTGCCGTGATCGAGGAACTGGCTCGGAAGATCGCCCAAGCAGTCGAGAACGCTCGCCTCTACCGGGAGGCGCGGCGCGCTGCCGAGGAGGCGCGGCGCCAGGCAGCCCGCGTCCAGATACTCGCCGAGGCTTCACGCATCTTTGCGGAGGCGAGTCTCGACTTCCGTGCAGTTCTGCACGCTGTTGGCCGTTTCATTGGCGAACGAATCGGCGAACTCTGCATCATTCGCCTGCTCTCGGACGATGGGCGCTGGCTGGAGCCGGCAATGGTGTACCATCCCGACTCCGCTGTTCAGCGCGCTCTTCGCGACGTTGTGGCGATGACCCCACTGCGCGCCGATCAGGGGATCTCGGGCAAGGTCGTGCAGAGTGGCGAGGCTCTGCTGATCCCGGACTTGACAGCGCTGCCTCCAGAGAAGCGTCGCTCGCTTATGCCGAGCTATGAGCTGGTTCGCGAGTACTTCGACGCGCGGAGCCTCCTGGCAGCGCCGCTGCGCGAGCAGGGGCAGGTCATCGGAGCCGTCTGCCTGGCCCGAAACGACCCACGGCGCCCCTACACGATGGACGATCAACTCCTGCTTCAGGAACTGGCCGACCGCGCGGCGCTGGCGATCGCCAATGCCCGGCTCTACGAGAGGATCATGCAGCGAGAGCGCCGGGTCCTCGGCTCGTTTGCATCCACCTCCGGCGAGCGCCACGCGGCCGTCATCCCCGAGCCGCTCAGTAAGCGCGAGCGCGAGGTGTTGCGCTACCTGGCACAGGGATTAACCAACCGGGAGATCGCAGACACGCTGCACGTGAGCCAGGGCACGGTCAAGGCGCATGTCGAGAGTATCATCGGCAAGCTCGGCGTCGCGAACCGCACGCAGGCCGTTGTCCGCGCGCTCGAACTCGGTCTCCTCGTCTCGCCGCTCGAGTAATTCGTCACCCGCCGTTCGCGGCTTAGCCACCGTGGGTGGCTCTATCCACGGCCCAAATCGGACGGCCGATCCTGATAGCCACGTCACCGGATGCGAGTGCCGGTTTCCGCCGGCATCTCAAGGCCCAGCCGACCCGGCCAGGGCGCGTTCGACAGGCGCACCACATGCCGGGTAACAATCCACGAATTCCCCATCCAGTTAGGACACTTCGCCTGGCCAAAATTCTGCCGTTCGGGGAATGTACGTACAGCCAAATGGAGGACGCTAGCCGCCTCGAACCCGCGTATCGTGAGTGCGGATTACCGCTCCGGAACCTGGAGGCAAACGCACGTCGCTCGAGTCGGAGCGGTAGTCTGCGGTCCGGTACGAGGATGCCGGCGGCATGGCTGATCAGTGTGCAGACCTGGGGCACAGAGGGGAAGGGCGCTGGAGTGGGCAAGCACTGTACGCGCGTGTGAGCAACACGCACTGGTCACGCCAGTGCTGGGTGGCTAGAGACGCCGGACACGGCCGGGAGCCTCGGCCAGGGGCAATGAGTTGATGTACGAGTACGCTGGAGGGCTGGATCGATGGTTCAGATGATGCCGCGCGAAGAGCAGATGACGAAGGTAGAGTCTAATCTCTATGAGGTCCGACATCTCGGACAGGTGCCGGCCCGGTGGCAGGCGCTGGTTCTGGCACGGCGCCCGGGCGACGAGTGCTTCTCTTGCTCGATCCTCCCGCTTACGCCAGAGGAGGTCGTGGGGCTCTGCGGCGAAGGCTGGGCATTCGGCGTGTGCGCGCTTCGCCCCGGAACCTACGAGGCTGTCAACGGTGACTTGCTCGTCGTGAGGAGCGATGGAACGTGGCTCCTGAGCCCAAACGGCGACCATCCCGGGCAGGAGCGGTTGTGGCGGATCACGACGCTCGAGCATGCGGGCCGGGAGTTTACGGCTCGAGTCTACACGGATGGGCTGTGCTCGTCCTGGCAACTGTGGGAACACGGCACGCTCCTGGCCCGTTGCGAGCTGAGACCGATCAGCCCGCTCCAGGCCTGGCACGAGCTGCTCTACCTCGCCGCCGCAGTAGTCGCCGAGGTCGATGAGGACGACTGGCAAGAGGAATGACCTCTGATGACCCAGCGGACCACGCTTCGGCGAGGTGACGAGCGGGAACGCGCGGGCGGCGCAAGACGGCCCCGCGCGCAGCAGCACGGCGCGATGAGGAGTCGACCGTAATCTACCAGCGGCACTCATCGAGGATGGGATAACCGGTTGAACCGTTGCCTATAGGGGATGAGCCATGGACGAACTCGACATCGCAGGGACGCGAGACCATGCGATGTCGAGTTCATTCTTACGGGGGGACGCATGACGGCGACCGAGTTCCGGCTCCACGCGGTAACCCACCACCGAGCGCTGCGCCGTCGCTGGCTCCCGGCCCGGCTGGGTGTGCGAGAGATGGCGAGCGGAAGCAACTTGAAGCGCTCGGTGCTCGCGCTCTCAGACCAGGAAGCTCGGGAACTCGCCACGGAGCCATGGGCGCTGTCGGTGAGCCGCATATCCGAGCTGACCTTCACTCTCTTCGGGTCTAGTGAGCTCACCGTACCCGGCCTCGGCGCGTGGCAGGTAGCAGCCGGCGAATCTGACGGCAAGGGATCGGCCGCCCCGACCAGCCTTCGCTACCGGAACCGGCGACTCACGGCCCGCGTCTGACGGGACCGATCTCGCTATCGCTGGAAGCTCCGCGAGGGCGACGTGCCGGTCGCCCAGGGCTCCGCACGCCGGCGGCGATCGACCCGGTCCTGGTACGAGGTGCTCTTTCTGGCCGCCGCCATGGTGACCGGAATCGGGACGCTCGATCTCACGCTCGAGTCGTTACGCAACGGCAATCCTGAGCGCCGGATGGCCGTTGACAGGGACGAGCCAGGGTGATACGAGTGGGGCGTTGGGTGCCGACTCTGCGGAGGAGAGGCAAACGATGCGCCTGCCCTCACTGCCCCGCTGGCCGCTGGCTCACCTGCCCACCCCCTTGGAGGACGCCCGCAACCTGAGCGCCGCGCTCGACGGCCCGCGCATCCTCATCAAACGAGACGATCTCACCGGTCTGGCCCTGGGAGGCAACAAGACCCGCAAGCTCGAGTACCTGATCGCTGATGCATGGGAACAGGGTGCCACCGTCATCATCACTACCGGCGCGGCACAGTCGAACCACTGTAGACAGGCAGCCGCGGCGGCGCGGGTCGCGGGCATGCGCTGCGTTCTGGTGCTCAGCAGCGCGGACGCTGACCCGCCAGCTCAGGGCAATCTGCTGCTCGATTACCTGCTCGGGGCCGAGGTTCACTTCGTGCGCGATCGGAGCGAGCGCCAGCCGGAGATGGAGCGCATCGCCGAAGAGCTTCGCCGGCAGGGGGAACGACCCTATATCATCCCTACCGGCGGCTCGACGCCGCTCGGAGCATCAGCGTATGTCGCTGCCGCCTTCGAGCTGACTCAACAGCTCATCGCGAATAGCTGGGACGTCTCCCGCGTCTACGTGACGAGCAGCACGTCAGGCGGCACGCACGCCGGCTTGGCACTCGGCGCCAGGCTCTGTGGGGATCCCTTCCAGGTGGTCGGCATCGGGATCGAGGCAGACGCCGCGGCGATCCGGGATGTCGTCTTGCCCCTGGCGAACGCGACCGCCGAGTTCCTCGGAGTCGACGCCCGGCTAGGGCCTGACGATCTCCGTATCGATGACCGGTACGTCGGGCCAGGATACGGTATACCGACCGCGGAGTGCCTGGAAGCGATCAAGCTGGCAGCGCAGACCGAAGGGCTACTGCTCGATCCGGTGTATACCGGGAAGACGCTCGCAGGGATGATCGACCACATCCGGAACGGGGAGATCGGGCGCGAAGAGACGGTGGTCTTTATCCACACCGGCGGCGCTCCCGCTCTCTTCGCGCAGGCCGACGCGCTGATGGCCTCCCTCAAGCGCTAGGCAGTGGGTCGCGCTCGGGCCAGCACGAGCGGAGGAGCTCGCGCGCCGGTAGGCCGTCGCCGAGGCGGGCCACCGCCTGGGCCAGTAAGTCCGCCCGCTCGCGACCGAGTACCGGCGTCACCAGGCCCAGGAACTTCCCTCGCAGCTCCTGGTCGCTCATCGGGCTACCCGGCATGCCGTGGGGGACAGTAACTGTCTCCTCCAAGACCTCGCCGTCCGCCAGCCGCACCCGAACCACCGCAGGCCATAACCGCGGGTAGACGTCGGTGAATTCCGGAACGGCCTCAACGACGACCTTGGCACGCAGCGCGGCCAGCTCGGGGTCGACCAGCCGCTCGGACCGAAACTGCTCGAGACCAGCCGCTCCGTCGAGGAGCGCCACGGCCACCGAGTGCTGGAGGCTGAACTTGGCAGCCCTCTCCGTCTCCGGTGCCGGGTTGTCGGTGATATCGAGCGCCACACGATACGTGCCGACCTCGACCTGCAGGATCGTGCGGCCAGCGATACGCCGGCGCAGGGCGAGGGCCGCGTCGACTGCGGTGTGGGTATGGCCGCAACAGGCATGGCGCTTGAAACCGATCTCCAGGATCTTGAAGCGGTGACCGAGGCCATCGGTGATCCGCGACGGGTCGACCTCGCCAGCAGTAGCGGCGAAGAAGCCGCGCGATCCCTCGAGGATGGCGCTCGCGCCACTTAACCCTGCTCTGGCGAGCTCGGCAGCGAGCAGACCATCATGCGCCGCCTTACCTGCATGCAGCGGCTTGGACATCGCCCCATCGTCGAGGAACTGCCACAGCCCGCCGGCCATCGTGCCGGCACTGCCGAGCGCATCGATCAACTCTGTACACGACAGACCGAGCACCACGCCGGCCGCGGCGGCCGCGCCGAACACGCCGCAGGTCGCCGTTGGGTGCCAGTAGCGATAGTGCGACGGGTTCACCGCTTCGGCCAGGCGGATCCCGACCTCGTAGCCGGCCACCACCGCCTGGAGTAACGATTGGCCATTCGACCCAGTTCGCTCAGCGGCAGCCAGTGCCGCCGGGATGATCGGTGCGGCGGGGTGAAAGGTGGATTCCTGGTGCAGGTCATCCAGCTCGAGGACGTGCGAGGCTGCTCCGTTGGCCAAGGCCGCCCCCAGAGCCGACAGCCGCTCGCCAGTCGCCAGGACAGTCGCGTCCTCGCCGGCCATCGCGTGCCGGGCCACCTCCAGAACGGCTCGGGCCGGGAATGCTTCGCCCCCACGAATAGCCGAGCCTAACCAATCCAGCATTGCCCGCTCGGCAGCACGACGGACGTCGTCGAGGAGTGGCCGGTTCCGGAAGTCGACCACGAACTCGGCAAGCTCTCGCGTCAGCGTCATCGGGGCTCTCCACACGGAAAACTTCGCCAGCGCCGGTAGATCGTCATTGTAACAGCACCATCGTCTTGCGACTCGCTTGAGCATGGCTCGCAGGAATCCGGCCGGGGTCGCTGGGCACGTTGACGAGCAAATCACTGTCCTGCGAAAACCGACCGAGCGGCCATCCACGTGCGGGTCCGTCGGAACCGACAATCCCGACGAGACTGAGCAGATCCTGATACCTCGTGCCTTACCGTCGCCGCGTGTGGATCGTCATCGGCGCTACAGTAGGCTCTGGTTAAAAGGCTCATTTGATCGGAGTGCGTTGGGATAGATCTTGAGATTCAAAACACCTAAGGGCCCCGGGAGGGCACGAGTGCCCAGGCTCCGTACAGCGACCAATGGCTCGGGAGCCGTGAGCAGCCACCGGAAATGAGGCTCGAATGGTGGCAAGACCTACCCGCGTCCCGGTGGACACGACCGGGCGAGAGCAGGTACAGAGACAATCGTGATCAGCAGCAGGGCTGCAGATTCAATCTCGTGCCTACGAGGTCCACACGCCGGCCGCGTAACGCGCGGCGACAGCGCCGCAGACCGAGCAGCGGGCCTCGATCCCGTGCGTCGTCCGCCTCAGTCGAACCCGGCTCGTATCAGGGTGATCTTCACCACACTGGGAACAGACGACCGGCTCCCAGGCAGCGCGAGCGTCATCCATGCTCTCGTTACGGGTACGGTTCCTCCGCGTGCGAACCGGCTCGAAGTCCTCCTCTTCTTCGAACATGACGTCCAGCCGGTGTCCTCGCTGGCGCTTCATGGTCTGGCCTCGACCTCCATGTCAGTCTGCCTGTACCGGTCATCCCGTAGGGCGATGCCTGCCGTGCACCGGCGAGAGGGCACTCTTCCGCCCGACGGGCTATCACCAGTTACCTGATGCTTGCTGTATAGCATCCTCAGTGCATGCTGACAACCCCCGAAAGCTGAATCCGTACTCCACTCGGTACAATGAGTTCCATGAACGACGAGACGATCCAGTCGCTCACCCAGCGCATTCTCGCCGGAGACGAGCTCGAACCCGACGCGATCGCTCGTGTCTCCGGCTGGCCCGGCGAGCGAAGACGAGACTGGATCGAGCGGCTCCTGGCATTTCCGTCCGGGCGACGGTGGCTGCGCGCGCGGCTACTGGCCGTCTTGGAACCGTCAGAGCGCGCCGAGCTCGCCGAGCGGATGCTCGCGTGGTCTGAGGATTTCGACCCGGCTCACCGTGACCCCTCGACTGGCCAAGTGGTGCAGGCGCTCGCCGACGAAGCGCTTACCACCGCGCTCCCCTGGCTAGCCGGCTCGAACGCTGCCGCGGTTCTCTGGGAACGGCTGGCGGCCGACGGTCGTGCGACGCTCCGAGAAGCGGCGCTCCGGGTGCTGCGCGAGGGCACACCTCTCGCCCGGGAGACCATGCTGTACCTCCTCTTCGTCTCCTCCGAGCTTGCCCGCGACCTCTCGGCTGAGGACAAGGACCTGATCCTTGCCGTCGCACTACGAGACCCCGACCCGGAGGTTCGGGGTGTGGCAGCAGAGCTGGCCGCGGAGATGTGCCCTGATCTGCTCCTGGCTGATCTGGATTCCTGTCTTCGGGACGAGAGCGAGCGCGTGCGCGCCAGTGCCTGGGCAGTGGCCTTCTCGATCGACCCTGAATCTGCTACTGAGCGAGCGGCCGGGCTGGTCGGGGACGAGGACGCCCCGCTGGCCGTCCGCCGGAGCGCGCTCCTGGCACTCGGCCAGGCACTACCGACTGAGCAAATCGCACCGCTGCTGGCTTTGCTCGTGGCACACCCTGAGCCAGGACTGGCCGAGGACGCGGCCGACCTGCTCTGGCGCCTGCACCGCCACCCGCTGGCCGCTCAGGCAGCGGCCCGGAGTCCGCACCCGGCAGTGCGCGAGATCGGCGAGCGGCTGCTTCATCCCGAGCGCGGCTCGCCCGCTGCCGGCGGCGATCGCCCAGGCGCTCCGGCACCGGGCGTCGGATTTTACCGGCGATTGCTGGAGTTAGGGCACGAGCGATCCGCTGGCAACCGGGATCGGGAATCCGAGACGCGGCCGTGATCCGAGTTCAGCCGCTGGCGAATGAGTTTCCTGAGCCATAGACGCTCCGCCGGAGCGCCTCGGCTGCCTCCGGCCCGATCCCGCGCAGCGTAAGACCTGCCGCCTGCGCCATCACGACCATCCGGCAAAGAAACTCGAGCGTTTCCATCCGGCGGAAGGCCGTCAGAGACGAGTCACCAACCGTTACCGCCCCGTGGTTGGTCATGATCACGACGTACCGGTCTTCGCCCAGCGCCTCGGCCACGGCCCGGCCGAGCTCGTCGGTGCCCGGCTGGATGTACGGAACGCGCGCGATTTCACCGAGATAGAGAACGGTCTCTGGGACCAGGTCTGTGGGCAGCTCTAGATCGGAACACGCCACCATCGTGGTGTAGAGAGGCGAGAGGTGAATGACGCACCGCACGTCTGGTCGACGCTGGTAGATGTGGCGATGAAGCTGGATCTCGCTCGACGCTTCTGGCGGCTCACCCGGTCCTCCACGGAGTGGGCAGAGCACGAGATTCTGCGCGTCGAGCTGGTCGAGCGTCGTGCCACGCTCGGTGATCAGGAAATGCGCTTCGCTCCGCCGGACACTGACGTTCCCGGCCGTGCCCCACAGGAATCCACGCCGCCCCGCAAGGCGACCGAGCGCGATAAGATCTTCACGTGGTGCCAGATCGAGCGGCATAGCCGAAGTCCACCCTACAGGCCGCGAGACGAGCTCAGAAGCTGGTCGTGCAGTACCTGTGCCTTACCCGAGCGCCTTGCGAATAAGTTCAGCCACCTGAGCCGGCCGCTCGGCCACCGGTACGCCTGCCGCTTCCAGCGCCGCGATCTTCTCGGCCGCTGTCCCCTGCCCGCCCGATATGATCGCGCCGGCATGACCCATGCGCTTGCCCGGTGGCGCCGTTCGCCCGGCGATAAAGCCGACGACTGGCTTGGTCACGTGCTCCCGGATGTAGCCAGCCGCCGCCTCTTCGTCGGTCCCACCGATCTCGCCGATCAGCACGATCGCTTCAGTCTCCGGGTCTTCCTGAAACATCGCCAGTACATCGATGAACGAGGTGCCGATGATCGGGTCGCCACCGATGCCGACGGCAGTCGACTGCCCGATGCCCGCCTGCGTCAGTGCCCAGACGACCTCGTACGTCAGCGTGCCGCTGCGCGAGACGACACCCACCGGTCCGGGCTGGTGGATATACCCGGGCATGATGCCCACTTTGGCCTGTCCCGGCGTGATCAGTCCCGGGCAATTCGGGCCGATCAACCGGCAGCCGCGCGATTTCACGTACTGATAGACTCTGACCATCTCGAGCGTCGGGATGCCCTCGGTAATGCAGACAACCAGGGGGATGCCGGCATCGACGGCCTCGTAGATGGCGTCGGGGGCGAATGGCGCGGGCACGTAGATGATCGAGACGTTCGGTCGGGTCGCTGCCACTGCGTCGGCCACCGTGTTGAAGACCGGCACGCCGTGGACCTCCCGGCCGGCTGCGCCTGGAGTCACCCCAGCCACGACGTTCGTCCCGTACTCCAGCATCTGCGCGGTGTGGAACGAGCCTTCGCGGCCGGTGATTCCCTGGACCAGCAGACGAGTCTCCCGGTTTACCAATACACTCATGCTCGTGTCTCCCGGCCCTCCGCGGCCTGAACCGCTCGCTGGGCCGCCTCCTCCATCGTGTCGACCACGGTCAGCCCGGCTTCGGCCAGCATGCGCCGGCCTTCCTCCTGCCTGGTTCCCACCAGCCGGATGACGAGCGGTACGCGCACGTCGACCGTCTTAAGCGCTTCCAGCAACCCCTCCGCGACCACGTCCCCGCGGGTGATTCCGCCGAAGATGTTGATCAGAACCGCCTTCACGTTCGGATCGGATAGGACGAGCCGCAGAGCGGTAGCTACCTGCTGGCTGCTGGCCCCGCCACCGACGTCGAGGAAGTTCGCTGGTGCGCCCCCGTACAGTTTCACCGCATCCATGGTCGCCATCGAGAGGCCAGCGCCGTTGACCACGCAGCCGATCGTACCGTCCAGCCTGACGAAGCTGATACCGGCCGCACGCGCTTCCTGCTCCAGCGGGTCCTCCGCCTGCGGGTCGCGCAATGCCTCGTGCTCGGGATGACGAAAGAGCGCGTTGTCGTCGAGCACGATCTTGGAGTCTAGCGCCAGCCATGACCGGTCAGTCGTGAGCGCCAGCGGGTTGATCTCAGCCAGCGACGCGTCGACCGCCATGTAGGCGGTGAAGAGCTGGCGTGCCAGTTTCGCGAACGGCCGGACCAGATCTTGCTCCAACCCTAGCGCGAAGCCCAACCTCCGAGCCTGGTAGTCGTGCAGGCCGAGCAGCGGATCGGCATACTCCCGGACGATCTTCTCGGGGGTCTCGCGCGCGACCTCCTCGATGTCGATACCGCCGGCAGCGCTGGCCATGACCACGACCCGCCGGCTGGCACGATCGAGCACGACGCCCAGGTAGTACTCGCGCGCGATATCGATCGCTGGCGCGACTAGGACTCGATGGACAGGGACCCCGCGGATCGTCATCCCCAGGATCTGCCTGGCTGCTACCTCGGCCTCGTCCGGACCAGCAGCCAGCCGGATACCTCCGGCTTTGCCACGCCCGCCCACATGGACCTGGGCTTTGATCACGACTCGGCTGCCAAAGTCCTGAGCCGCCGCTCGGGCCTCCTCCGGACTTGCGCAGACTATGCCGCGATTCACCGGGATTCCATAGCGGCTGAAGATCTCGGCTGCCTGATATTCATGGATGTTCATCCGGCGCCCCATTCGCTCGATCGCCGCACCGAACACCGCGCCCGATCATAGCACAGCTTCTGCCCAAGCTCCGGAGCAAGCCTCGTCGCCCGCCTGGAGGACCGGCCGCATCCCCACGCCTCTGACTTGTGGCGAGTGTTTAGACGCTCCAGGCAGGTACCCGGAGCGATCACAGGGCCAGCCCACCGGTTCGAAGCAAGCCGAGCAAGGCGGAGATATCGTCGGCGACGATATGCTCATCGCGCGGGCGGAAAGGCACCTGATCGCGGATACGGTCGTACAGCGTCCGGAGCTCACTGCCGGCAGGTGGTACGCGTCCGGCGAGGTCGCACGCCTGGGCAGCACAGAGCGCCTCGACGGCTACGATGGTTTCGACGTTCGTCACAACCTGCCGGAATGTCCGCGCCGCCGTCGCTCCCATGCTGTTGTAGTCCTCCACGTTCGCCGACGTTGGGATCGAGTCGACGCTGCTCGGGTGAGCCAGCACCCGGTTCTCGGCCACCAGTGAAGCGGTGAGGTAGTGCGCGATCATTACCCCGCTATTCAGTCCGGGCTCGGCGACCAGGAAGGGCGGCAGTCCGTAGTCCTGTCCATCGACGAGGAGCGCGACTCGACGCTCGATCATGGCACCGAGCGATGCCACCGCGATCTTCGCGGCGTCACAGCCCAGTGCCAGCGGATGACCGTGGAAGTTGCCGCCAGAAACGATCTCGGCAGATTCGACGCCGTCCTCGATGAAGATCAGGGGGTTGTCGGTCGCGGCGTTCAGTTCGGTCTCGAGGGTACCCCGTAGCGGTCTCAGCGCGTCCATGACAGCACCATAGACCTGTGGGATGCACCGGATCGAATAGGGATCCTGGACTCGCCCGCTCGCTCGTTCGGGCTCGGGCACCTGGTCGAGGAGCGCGCGGATGCGGGCCGCAACGGCGCGCTGACCGGGATACGGGCGCACCCGGTGCAGCCGAGGGTCGAAAGGCGAGCGCCGGGCACCGAGGGCACAGGCTGAGAGGCCCGCCACGCCGATGGCGGACTCGAGCAGGCGCTCGGCATCGAGGAGCGCCAGTGTGGCCAACGCAGCCATGATCTGAGTTCCGTTGATGAGCGCGACCGCTTCCTTCGGTTCCAGTTGCAGAGGCGGAATCCCCCTCGCCTCCAACGCTTCACCTGCCTCGACGATCGTTCCATCCATTTCCACCCGCCCGAGGCCGACCAGTGGCAGAGCCAGGTGGGCGAGAGGTGCCAGATCCCCGCTTGCGCCGAGCGAGCCCTGGCTCGGCACCACGGGATGGATACGGGCATTGAGCAGCGCCAGCAGCGTTTCGATAACGACCGGACGTACCCCGGAATACCCGGAAGCCAGAGCATTGGCGCGTAGCAGGAGAGCAGCCCGCACGACTTCCGTCGCCAACGGCTCGCCCGCGCCAGCGGCGTGGCTGCGCAGCACGTTGAGTTGGAGCGCACGCGTCTGCTCCGGCGCGATCAGACGATCCGAGAGAGAGCCTACGCCGGTCGTCACGCCGTACTCGGGCCTGCCCGACTGGGCTATGTGGACAACAGCCGCACGCGAGGCCTCGACCTGTTGCCGAGCAGTCTCAGCGAGGCGAGCAAGGGCACCGTGCCGCGCTACCCTCTCGACATCCTCCAGGCGGAGCGTTGCCCCATCGACCAGGACAACGCCTGAAGTGCTGGTCTCGCTATCACCCGTTGGTCGATCCCTCGGCGGCATGCTGCCCTCGTTTCGTCTCCTGGAGCTCGCCCGGCCCGGCTCTCGACGAGATTGGCCCCAGATCGGTTCTGCACTTCTGGTACTATACCGTGGTATACAGAAACATAACGCGCTCCTCGGGTCGCCTGGCGACCGTGTCGATCGCAGATGCAGGGAGGTGGAGGAAAGGAGTGTAACTATGGGGCGGCAAGTACAGAGCTTTCTCGCGGGGTTCGTCGGAGGTGCGCTGGTCGGAGCCGCGAGTGCCCTTCTCCTGACTCCGCGCTCGGGTCACGAGGTGCGCCAGCAACTGCGAGAGCGGAGCAAGGCGCTGCAAGAGCAGGCACAGACTGTAGCTGGAGAAGTCCGAGTCCGCTCTCAAGACGTCCTCACCCGGGGCAAGGAACTGATCGAGAGCGCCGCTGAGGCAGCCGGTCAGCGTGTCCAGGAACTCGGGAGTCGCGCCCGCCCGGGTCAGCCGGCAGCGGAACCACCGCAGCCGGCAATGACGCTCCCGACTTCGGATCAGCCCTCGGCGAGCGCACCTGGTCACTGAGACAGGAACCCTCCGAGCTTTGCGCTACGCTCAACGCCAGGAAGGGTGCTCAGGTAGCTCCGGTACCGCAGCGGCATCGTAACTGACACCCTGCCTGGCGTGAGACACTGTCTGCCGAGGCAGGCTCGCTGTCAAGGGACTGGAGAGCTGGGAACGATGCTCAGCCGCATCCGCACCGCGTTCAAGTTTCTCGCCTGGGGCCTACTGCTCGGTCTGCTCTTCGCACCGAGGAGCGGCTCGGAGACGAGGCGCCGGGTCGTACACTGGGTGACACGTCGACTGGAGACGACATTCGGCCGCGTCCTCCACGTCACGGAGGGCGGCACATCGATCCAGCGATAGGCGTCACCGATCGAACCAGTTGTATTGCTCCCGCCGGTGAACGGGAGGCTGGTACCTCCCGGTACCGGCGGGTCCGCAACGTGGAGGACCCGTCAGCGAGAGCCGGGGCAACCGGTTAACGACGAAAGGCATACGGAATGATCCCGATCGGTGACGACAACAGCGGTCGTCAATCATTTCCGTTCGTCAATATCGTGCTGATCCTGATCAACATCGTGGCCTTCGTGTACCAGCTCTCACTGCTCGCGACCTCACCGCAGGCCCTCGAGCGCTTCGTCGCAGCATACGGCGCTGTCCCCGCCGAGCTGACCACGGGAACCGACCTCCCACCGCAGATCGGTATCCCGGTCTATCTGACCATCTTCACCTCGATGTTTCTTCACGGCGGCTTTCTTCACATCCTCGGCAACATGTGGTACCTCTGGATCTTCGGCGACAACGTCGAGGATACGATGGGTCACTTCCGGTACCTGATCTTCTACCTTCTCGGTGGGATCGCCGCCGCCGTCGCGCAGACAGTGACGGCCCCGTCGAGCGAAATACCGATGGTCGGCGCCAGCGGGGCGATCTCGGCAGTCATGGGCGCCTACCTCGTGCTCTTTCCCGGCGGCCAGGTGCGAACACTCGCCTTCCTGGGCTGGATCCCGCTGATCTTCTATCTCCCAGCGCTGATCCTGATCGGCCTCTGGTTTGTCTTCCAGTTCTTCGCCGGCATCGCCTCGCTCGGCGTCGAGACCGCCCCGACCGGCGGCGTCGCTTACTGGGCGCATATCGGCGGATTCATCGCCGGGATGCTTCTGGTTTGGTTCTTCCGTAACCCCGAGCGAGTCGAACGCCAGCGGGCTGCGCGCCGCGCCCATCGAGCCTTCCAGCGCGCCGCTTCTCGCTGGTGAGCCGGGGTGCCATATTCCAGATACCGGCCGGCCGCTCCCCAGGCACCGAGCTCGCCGCGCTCCCACGCCAGCAGCCGGGCCTTGAGCGCGATACCGCCGCCGTAGCCGGTGAGGCCACCGTCCGAGCCGATGACCCGGTGGCAGGGGATCACCAGCGGCAGCGGGTTCGCGCCGTTGGCGGCACTGACGGCTCGTGTGGCCGCCGGCCGCCCGATGGCCCGGGCGATCCCGGCATACGTCCGGGTCTCACCGAAGGGGATCGCCGCGACCGCCTGCCAGACCTGTAGCTGGAACGGCGTGCCGACCGGATCGAGCGCGAGCACGAACTCCCGGCGCTGGCCGGCGAAGTACTCCTCCAGTTGCGCCATCGCCTCGCGTAGCGGGCCGGGGTCGTCGACGAAGGTGACGACGCACGCACTCAAGCGGGCCAGCCGGCGCCGGAGCTGGCCCTCCGCGTCCCCCAGGGGCTCGCCTGGCAACGTGATCGCGAGCAGACCGCGCGGCGCACTGTAGAGCCAGAGGGTACCAATCGGCGTTCGGAGTGCGCCACGCGCCACGACGACCTCGCCGCCGCCCTCGCCCCGCTGAGCCGCCGGCCCGGCATCGCCTTGTCCCTCGGACGTTCGTGACGATATGGTGCCTCGCATCGGGTCGCGCTCCCTCGCTCTTCCACCGCCTCCGCACCACGCTCGCCGTGAGGCTCCTCAGAGCTCACCGGCAGCGGCCGGACGCTGGTCCGCGCCTAGCCTGACCCGGACAAATCCACGATTCCGCTCAGTAGTCGGAGCAGCAGCTCGACGGTTGCCGCGGGAGGCGCATCCGGCGGTGCCAGCGCGTCGAAGGTCGCGAACGACGTCAGCGCCATCGAGGCGCGCACCGCCTGATCGGGAGAGACCCCGGGGCGCAGCATACCTGCCGCCGCCAGGCGCTGGACCAGACGTGCCCAGGTCGCCTCCCGGCGCTGCTCCCGCTCCATGACCACCGAGGCCGTCTCGGGGTCAACTGCGGCCAGCCCCACCAGTCGGCGCAGCAGCTCGCGGTCCGACGACCAGAGGCGACAGCTCGCCTCGACCGCTCGGGCGATAGCCTCGCGCAGGTCGGGGAACTCGGCCGCCTCCATGAGTCGCCAGACCTCGCCCTTGGTCGCCACGGCGTCGAAGATCGCCTCGAGCAAGCCGAGCTTGGACCCGAAGTGATTATAGACCGTCTTGCGCGTCACACCGGCCTTGCGTGCTACCTCCTCGAGGCTAAGCCCGTGGAAGCCCCGGCTGACCAGCAGCTCGTGTGCTGCCTCGACCAGGAGCTCCCGGCGCCGTGCCACTGCCCTGGCGCGCTCGGTCTCGCATGCCGTACGGTTTGACATGGCCACTCGTCTCGTTATACAATGTGTGTAATTTGTTGCTCGTCACGCCGCATCCCGGCAGCTCAGAGAGGAGACACCAGTGTCCGAGCTAAGCTCCATTATCCGCGCTGCGTTCGGCCGCGGCCAGGTTCCGGAGATCTCGGTCGACGAGGTTGCCGGCCGGCTCGGGCAGGGCGACCTGTACGTGTTCGACGTCAACCCGCGGGAGCGGTGGGCCAGGGGACACGTCCCCGGAGCCCTGAACCTCGACCCTGCCGACTTCACGATCGCCGACCTGCCCGAGGACCGGACCGCCACGCTGGTCTTCTACTGCTCCGATCCGCGCTGCGGCGCCAGTCGATTCGCCGCCCGGCGCGCCCAGCAGATGGGCTACGCCAGCGTGTTCGTCATGCGGGCAGGGATCCGTGGCTGGCAGGAGGCCAGCAAGCCCGTCGAGCGCGGGTAGATGTCTGTCGCTCCGTCTCCTGGGCACGAGCGAGGGGACGGCCCGGGAGACGCTCAGTGGTGATGGTGGCCGTGGTGGTCGTGCGGCAGGTGCTCCGGGGCCGTGCGGACGGCCAGCCAGCTCGCGAATCCGGTGGTCAGCGGCACCGCACTGATCAGTCCCAGGCTGCCGACGAGCGTGCGCACGACCTCCTCGGTCACGACTTCGCGATTCACAACTTGGAGCAGTGGCTGGTCGAGCTGGGTGAAGAGCAGCAGAAGCGGCAGCGCCGCCCCAGCGTAGGCGAGTACGAGAGTGTTGACCGTCGCGGCGATGTGATCCCGGCCCACACGCACGCCGCTGGCGAACAGCTCCCAGCCGGTCAGCAGCGGATTGGCCCGCCGTAGCTCGAAGACCAGCGAGCTCTGGCTCACGGTGATGTCGTCGAGCACGCCCAGCGCGCCGATGATCATCCCGGCCAGCAGCAGTCCCTGCGGGTTGATCGCTTGACCCCCGACGACAACCTGGAGAAACGCGGCTTCCTCCGACGCGAGTCCGGTCAACGACGCCGCCTGCACGAAGAGCGCCGCTAGTAGCCCAGTCAGGATCAAGCTGACTGAAGTGCCAGCTACGGCCGCAGCGGTCAACTTGCCCACCCCATGCGTCAGCAGCATGGTGACGGTGAAGATGGCGAACGAGGCGACGATCGCCGTCGCAACCGGGTTGGCCCCTGCCAGAATGCGCGGCACCAGAACCCAGATGAGCACGATGAATGTCATGGCCAGGCTCGCCAGCGCGCGCAGCCCCTTCCACCGGCCCAATAGCAGGATCGCGACCACGAAGAGGAACGCCAGTACCAGTAGCGGCGTGCTGCGGTCACGGTCGATGATGAAGAAGACTTCCTGGCCGTCAGGGCCGACCGTGCGCGATAGGTAGACCCGGTCGCCCGGCTCGTAGCGCACCCCGGCGGTGTTCAGATCCCGCACCCCGACCGAGACCTCGACCTCAGCGCCCGCACGCTCGCCGCTGGTGACCCGCACCAGCAAGCGCTGGAACGGCTGCGTCACTGGCCCGACCGTCGTCATGCCCTCCTCGAGGATGGCGACCACCTCACCGGTCTCATAGCTGGCCGTCCCCTGGACTGGCTGTTCCGCCTGAGCGAGGGCCTGCGGCGCCGCGAGCGCCCAGGCCACGATCACGAGCACGATCGTCAGGATCACCGTCCACATCTCTACCCCGCGAGCCACCCTGCTCCCTCCGCACTGACTGCAGCCCACCGCGCCACGCCATCTCTCACCATACCAGGAAGGCATCTGAGCGCGGGTATCGTCCGGTATGCTAGAGTCCCAGCGGAGCGAACCGTCCACGAAGGCAGCGGGAGGGTGTGCGATGATTCACGTTCGCCGGTGTTGGCCGCCTGTCAGCACCTTCTCGATCGTCGCCCGTGACCCGGTCACCGGCGATCTAGGGGTCGCAGTCCAATCGAAGTTCCTGGCGGTCGGCGCGGTCGTGCCTTGGGCGCGAGCCGGCGTCGGCGCCGTGGCAACCCAAGCGTGGGCCAACGTGACCTACGGCCCCCGCGGGCTGGAGTTCCTTGCGGCTGGGTATTCGGCCGACGAGGTGGTGGCCCGGCTCACCGGCGAGGACCCCGGGCGAGCCGAGCGCCAGGTCGGGATCGTAGATAGCCAGGGCCGGGCGGCAACCTTCACCGGAGAGCGATGTATCCCCTGGGCCGGCAGTGTCGTGGGCGAAGGGTTCTGCTGCCAAGGCAATATCCTGGTCGGGCCGGAGGTAGTACAGGCGATGGCGGATGCTTACCGCTCGACGACCGGCACCTTCGCCCACCGGCTGGTGACTGCGCTGGAAGCCGGCCAGGCCGCCGGCGGCGACTCGCGAGGTCAGCAGTCGGCCGCTATCCTGATCGTGCGGGAAGGTGGGGGCTACGGCGGCGGGAACGACCGCTATATCGATCTGCGCGTCGACGACCATCCGCAGCCCATCGCCGAACTGCGCCGGCTGGTCATGCTGCACCGGGTCTACTTCCAGCTCGACGAGGCCGATCTCGTGCCGCTCGACCCACCGCTGCTGCGCCGTATCGGAGAGCAACTTCACCGGCTCGGTTACCTGGCCGGCTCGCAAGCGGGCACTCAGGCCACATTAGCGGCGCTGGAGAGATTCGCCAGCGTTGAGAACCTGGAAGCCCGCTTCCGCACCGACGGTCAGGTCGACACCGTGCTACTCGAGTTCCTGGAGGCCCGCAGCCAGGGTCGCGCACCCGACTTCAGCCTGTAGCACCTACTCGTAGCGCAATGCCTCGACGATCGAGACGCGCGAGGCCTGGCGTGCCGGCACGTACGCCATCAGCAGGGCCACAGCGAGCGCCAGCCCGGCGAAGAACGCGATCTGGCCCCAGGGGATGATCAGCGATTCGAATTGGAACGACTCGTTGAAGTCCTCGCTGAAGAGGACGAGGCGCGAGAGCAGTAGCCCGAGCACCAGCCCCGAGAGCACGCCGAGCGCGGTGACGATCGTCGATTCCAGCAGGAAGCTGGCCGCGACCATCGACTGGCGATAGCCGATGGCTCGCAGCGTACCGATTTGGTGCCTCCGCTCGACCACCGCCCGGAACGACACGACCCCGAGCGCCGCGATACCGACCACCAGCCCCAGCGCCATGAAGCCCTGGATCAGCCGGATGAAGCCGCGGGCGATGCTCGTCTGCTCGGCGATCTCATCGGCAATGACGGTCCCCTGCACCCCGTAGGGGATCAGCCCGGCCTCGATCTGCCGGCTCAGCGCTTGCGCGTCGGCACCGGGAGCGACATCGATGTAGTACGTGATGCTGGCCGGCTCGGGGAACAGTTCCTGGAACGCCCGCTCGCTCACATAGATGCCGAAGAGCATCGATGCCTGCGGATCGATCACCCCGATGACCGTAAGCTGCCTGACCCGGTTGTCGAGCGGGCTCCGGATCTCGATTTGAACAGGTTGCATCGTCGATCCCTGGCGCTCGACTCCCTCGATGGTGAATCGCACCGGCCCGCCGCCGAAGCCCCCGGACTGGAGCGTGTTGGCGTCCACGATAGCGAGGGTCGGATCGTCGCTCACGGCCTCCCACACAGCCCTGTCGCTGTCGTAGCCGCTTGCCCGAAGCTGGAGCGGCGCGTCGCTCGCCTGGGCAAACGCGCGGTCGATCCCGCTCACCGGGTAGTTCGACCACTCGCTGTCGCCGGGCTGGCGAGCCTGCGCCTGGAACGGCCCCATCTGGAGCACTCGGCCCACCGCCGTGATGCCACCGGTGTCGATCCCGGCATCCGCGAGCGCCTGGCGAAAGTCGGGGATCGGATTCGTCGGAGGCTTGCTGGCGGCGATCTCCCAGCCGGCTCCGGCCCGGTCGCTCGCGAAGAGCGCCATGAAGTTGGCATTGATGGTCGACATCACCACCAGCGAGAAGATGATCAGGCTGAACATCGCGATGGTGAGGCCCGTGCGGCCACGGCTGGCGAGCGGGTACGCGACCGCGATCTTGACCGCCGGTAACCAGCTCCGGAAGGAACGGCCGAAGGCACCCACCAGCAGCGTGAGCACATCGGCGTTCCAGACGATCAACACGGTCGAGGCCGCAACCATCATAACGCCGGAGAGGAAGAACATCTCGATGTCCCCCTCCATGCGGCCGAAGAGGCGGTTATGGAGCGAGTCGGGCAAGAGCCAGTAGGCGAGTACGAGCGCTGAGGCCAGGCTGTAGAGGGGCCGGGGTGGGACACCGAAGCGGCGCAAGATCGCTGCCAGGCTCAACGGCAACAGCGACATTCCGAAGGCGAACAGGAAGAGTTGATCGGCCGTTTTGCCGCCCCAGAGCATGAGGCCGCCCAACAGCAGGCCCAGTACTCCGAAGACCAGCCAGCGTCGCCCGGCACGGGGCAGCGATGGCTCGGGCAGATCCCGCACGGCCGATACGATGTTCAGCCGGCTGACCCGCCAGGCCGCCACGGCCACGGTCAGGAACGTCACGACGACGCCGAGCGTGTAGGCCACGACGAGGTCACGGGGGCGCCAGGCCGGCTCGATGGCCAGGAACTCGCCGATGAGCTGCGCCATGATGCCAGCAATGCCGAAGGCCACCAGGACGCCTAGCACCGCTCCGACCAGGGCTGCGATCAGGTTGTAGCCTAACCCCTCCAGCAGAAAGACGGCGACCAGGTGACGGCGCTTCATTCCCAACGCCCGCAGCGTGCCCATCTCTGGCTTGCGCTCAGCGGCCAGCAGGGCAAAGATCAGGAAGATGAGGAGCAGTCCAGCCGCGACCGAGAACAGCCCGAAGATCAAGAAGAAGCTGGCGAACGACTCGCCGGCCTGCTCCGCCTGCTCGACCGATCGCTGCTTAACCGGGATAGCGCGGTACGGCGTGCCCTCGAGCGCCCGGTTCAGCCGCGCGGTCACGTCGTCGGAGTGCTGAAGCCCTCCCCGCGCGTCGCCCCGGTTGCTGACGGCGATGAAGCTGACCTCGCCTGGACGCCCCAGTAACTCCTGCGCCCGCGCGAGCGGCATAGCGAGTCCACTCTCACCGCCGGTCGACAGCGTGCCGGTCAACACCCAGTCCGGGGCGATGGCAGCCACGTTGACGTCGACCGTCGCGCTCTCGACGTAGAGAGTCAACCGGTCACCCACCTGGGCATCCAGTTGCTGCGCCGTGCTCTCGCCGAGCACGACCCCGTCCTGCGGTAGTCCCGCTAGGTCGATCGGCTGTCCATCGACGTCGCGGAGGCTGCCGATAGACTCGATCGACGTTGGATCGAGCCCGATCAGGTTGACGACCGGCTCGCTCAGCCCGGTTCGCGGGTTGAGCGCTGGCACCGGCTGCCACAGGGCTGGTATGACCGCGTCGATCAGCGGCTCTTCGTCGGCCACCTGGCGGATCGTAGCTGTGACGTCCTCTGGGAACGTCACGCCGGGGGATGGACCAGCGAACTCACTCTCGCCGCCAGAGGGCACCACCAGCTCATCCACGTCGCCGCTCAGGCGATAGACGTCCGAAGTGATGCTGCGGTTCAGGGTGGTGCCAGTGGTCAGAGCGGCGGCAAAGATGAGCGTGCTCAGCATCAAACCAACGATCACGAGCGCAGTCTGCACTCGCCGGCGCGGGATGTTACGCATGCCGATGCGGGCCAGAATCGGCCGGCGCACCCATATTGCTCCCGAGATTGCGAGGCAGAAGAAAAAGGCGACAGCCAGCACAGTCGCCAGGCTGGACATCGGTATGCCGAAGACCTCGTTCACGGTGACTGTCCCTCCTGGCCTACTCTGCTAGCGCGTGGCCATCGTCGACGATCAGCCCATCCTGCATTCGAATCACCCGGTCGCAGGCGGCTCCGATCCGCGGATCGTGCGTGACGATCACGAATGTCTGGCGGTTGCGATGATTGAGCTCGCGCATCAAGGCCAGCACCTCTTCGGCGTTTTGCGTGTCGAGGTTGCCCGTCGGTTCGTCGGCCCACACGATTTCCGGCTGGTTCGCTAGGGCCCGCGCGATGGCGACGCGCTGTTGCTGGCCGCCGGAGAGCTCGGCCGGCTTGTGCCCGGCTCGATCGGTCAGCCCTACCTGGTCCAGTGCCTCCATCGCCCGCCGGCGCGCCTCAGCCGGTTTGACCCCGGCTATCAGCAACGGTAGCTCGACGTTCTCGACCGCGGTCAGGACGGGGATCAGGTTGAAGAGCTGGAAGATGAATCCCATGTGCCGAGAACGAAACTCGCTGCGCTCGTTGTCCGAGAGCCTGGCCAGCTCTCGGCCAGCGATCAGAATTGTTCCAGCGTCGACCGTATCGAGCCCGGAGAGACAGTTGAGCAACGTCGTCTTGCCGCTGCCCGAGGGCCCCATCACCGCGACCATCTCGCCGCGCCGCACCTGCAGATCGATGCCGCGCAACGCTGGCACCCGAATCTTGCCCGTGTCGTACGTCTTCACGACTCCGACGGCCTGGATGATCAGGTCGTGCTCCGTGGCCTCGAGTAGCGACGTCGAGGACCGCTGCTCACCAGCAGTCCCCGCTGCCTCTCTCCTTCTGCCCAGCCGACGAAATGGCTCGTTCTGAAGGCGGTCAGATGGCTCTCTCACCATCTCGCTCCTTTCCGTTCAGCCGATGACGTTGCTGTTGACACCGCTTCCGCCGATCGCGCCTCATAACTCCTCGTCCGCCGTCACGACGCTACACCCGGCGTCCGTCTCCAGCTCGGTCCGGACGAGAGTGGCGAGCACCTCGTCGACCCAGGCGATCGTCTCCCGCGCGTCAGCGATGCCGCGGCGCAAGACTAGGCGGCGGAACAGCGCTCGTGGGTCAGACCCGATCCTGGCCTCGATCTCGTCGAACCGAGCGAGGTCGGCCTGCGCGCGCTGGCGGAGCTCCTGGAGCTGCTCGAGCAGGATCTCCCGTGGCACGAGGTCGCCGAAAAAGATGACCAGGGTCGCTGGGCTACGGATATCGTCCGGCGGCAGCGGCCGGCGGGTCAGCCAGGCTCTGAGGGCCGACTCGCCGGATGGGGTTATGCGGTACAGACGCTTGTCTGGCAGCGACTCCTGCTCCACCTCGCGAGCGGTCACGTAACCGAGCTGCTCCAGCCTGCGCAGGGCTCGGTACACCTGGCTGCGCGATGGGCTCCAGTAGAAGTAGCGCAGGCTCTGATCCGCGACCTTCTTCAGCTCGTAGCCGCTACGTTCTCCGAGCACGGCCAGCAGGCCGAGCAGGGCATAGCCGTTATCGGACAGTGATCGATTCCGGTCGCCACTCATGCGCAGTGCTCGATGCGCTCGGACCTACCGTACATGAGCGCGTCCACTCTGCTGCATCGCCGGTTCGCGCCGCTCTTCTGTTGTGTCACCGAATTACCTCCGATGCGACTATCTCCAACGCACATATCGATCAAAGATAGCAGGCTACTCGCCCGGTGGCAAGCCCGGGAAATCTGAGGCGTTGCGGCACGGCACCTGCTGAACAGACCCGAATCTCCACACAGCCCTGCGCAGCGCTATCCTGCCGGCCGGGGCAGGTCGAGACGCCGGGCCGGCAAGGCGCGCACCTCGTGCTCGGCTCCCCACCCCGAGTGTCGAAGGCGCCGGGCCAACGGAGAGGGACGGCGAGAAAGACCTGAACGCCCTACGCCATGGATGCCAGGGCCGAGACGAAGTGGTCGATCTGTTCCCGGGTGTTCTGCTCGGTCGCGCAGACTAGCATGAGGTCGCTCAGCCGCGGGTCGACCTGGTTGAGCGGGTAACCGCCGATAATGCCCTCGTCGAGCAACCGGCGGTTGACCTCCTCGGGCGCAATCGGCGTCCGCACTGCGAACTCGTTGAAGAACGGGCCTGCGCCGACGACCTCCCACCTATCGAGCGCCGCGATCCGCTCGGCGAGATAGTGGGCCTTGTGATAGCACAGCTCCGCGACGCGGCGAAGTCCCTGCTTCCCGAGCGACGAGAGATAAACCGTCGCCGCAAGCGACATCAACCCTTGATTGGTGCAGATGTTGCTCGTTGCCTTCTCGCGCCGGATGTGTTGCTCGCGGGTCTGCAGCACCATCACGAAGCCGCGCTTGCCCTCGCTGTCCTGCGTCATCCCGATCAGGCGACCCGGCAATTGCCGCACGAGTTCGCGCTTGGTCGCTAACAATCCCAGCACCGGGCCACCGAACGACTGGGGTATGCCGAGACTCTGGCCCTCTCCCGTAACGATGTCGGCCCCGAGTTCCCCCGGAGCTTTGAGCAGCCCGAGCGCGATCGGATAGACGGACACCAGCAAGCGTGAGCCGGCCTGGTGAGCCATCTCGGCGAACGCCGCGATGTCCTCGATGCGCCCGAAGAAGTTCGGATACTGCACGACCAGGCAGGCGGTACGCTCGTCGAGATAGGGTGCGACCATCTCCGGCGTCGTGAGCAGCGTCTCGTGCGGCAGCGGCAGCTCTTCGACCGTGACGAGCAGCCCACGGGTGTAGGTCTGCAGCACGGATCGGTAATACGGGTGGACTGTGCCGGCGACCACGATCTTCGTGCGCTGGCGAGGGAGCGAAACCGAAAGGAGCGCCCCCTCCGCCAGCGCGGTGGCACCGTCGTACAGGGACGCGTTCGAGACCTCCATGCCCGTCAGGAGGCAGATTGACGACTGGAACTCGTAGATCGCCTGTAAGGTACCCTGGGCAACCTCGGGCTGGTAAGGCGTATAAGCCGTGTAGAACTCGCCACGCCAGAGAATCTGCTGCACTGTTGCCGGCACGTAGTGATTGTACGAACCTGCACCGAGGAAGGTGGCCGCCGTGCTGGCGTTCACGTTGCGTTCGGCGAGACGGACCAGCTCGCGGTACGCATCGGCCTCGGAGAGGCGCGGCGGAAGGTCGAGCGACGGGAAACGGTGCTCCTCGGGCACCACCTCGAAGAGTTCAGCGACGCTACTGACTCCGATCGCCTCGAGCATCGCCTTGCGGTCTTCAGGCGTATGTGGGCTGAACGTCATCGCTCGCTCTCCCGCTCGTGCTAGTTCTCATGAGCACGTCCAGAGTATTCAACCGTGTCCTACCTCTGGACGCGCTCAGGCACTACGTCCTCTACGCCAGCGGCAGTACCTGCGGCCGGGCGGGTTTATTGCCAGGATCGCCTTTCCGCACCTGATCAACCCAGCACTGCCTAACCGGCCGTCATCGCGCGGCTGCCTCTTCAGCCAGGAACTGCTCGTAGGCAGTGGCATCCATCAGGTTCTCTACCTCGGATGGGTCACTGAGCCGGATCTTGACCAGCCAGGCCTCCCCGTACGGTGACTGGTTCACCTTCTCCGGCGCATCGACCACTCCCTGGTTCGCCTCGATCACTTCACCGCTGACCGGTGAATAGATATCAGACGCGGCCTTGACCGACTCGATGACGCCCATCGGCTCACCCTGCTTGACCTGCGTGCCCGGTTGCGGCAACTCGAGGTAGGTGATATCGCCCAACTCGGACTGGGCGTAGTCAGTAACGCCGACGGTGGCAACATCGCCCTCGATCCTGGCCCACTCGTGCGTGCGCGAATACCGCAGCCCCTGCTCGACCTGTACCATGCTGCTCACGACCTCCTTTTATGTCGACTATCGTGCCCGCTTGTAAAACGGCGTCTTTACCTGCTCGGCCCGCACTGGACGGCCACGTATCACGATGTCCAGCGGCCGGCCGACTCCAGCATACTCTCGAGCGACCAAGGCGAGCCCGATGTTCTCACGCAGCGTCGGAGACGACGTGCCACTGGTCACGAACCCGACCGTCTTGCCATCGACCTGCACCTCGCAGTGCGAGCGTGGCACTCCACCGCGCTCCACCATCTTGAACCCCACGAGCTTGCGGGGAATTCCTTCGCTCCTCTGCCGGAGCAACGCCTCCCGCCCGATGAAGTCGCCCTTGTCGAATTTCACCACCCAGCTCAGGCCGGCCTCCAGTGGCGTAATCTCTGCCGACAGCTCATTGCCGTACAGGGGCAGGCAGGCCTCGAGCCGCAGCGTATCGCGCGCGCCGAGCCCGATCGGCAGCATGCCGTCCGGCGTGCCGGCCTCGAGCAGTCGATCCCAGAGGGCGACCGCATGCTCGATCGGAAAGTACAGCTCGAAGCCGTCCTCCCCGGTATATCCCGTCCGGGCCACCATTGCCGGCACCCCGGCCACGTCGGTCTCGATGGCGTGAAAGTACTCCACCTCCGAGAGATCGGCGCGCGTGAGGCGTTGCAGGATCGCCTCCGCCTGCGGGCCTTGGATCGCGAGCATCCCGGTCCGGTCGGAGACATCGATCACGTCAACCTTGAGGTCTGAGCGTTGCGTCCGCTGCTCGTTGAGCCAGGCGACGTCCTTCTCGGTGTTGGCGGCGTTGACGACCACGAAGTAGCCATCGCCCGCCGGGCGATTGTAGATTAAGATATCGTCGACCACGCCTCCGTTCGGGTAGAGGAGCATCGAGTACTGCGCCTCTCCCGGCCGTAACCGGGCCACATCGTTCGGGGAGACGTACTGCAGGAACTCCAGCGCGTCGGGCCCGCCCACCTCAACCTGACCCATGTGACCTAGATCGAACAGCCCGGCGATCGTGCGGACGGTCTGGTGCTCGACGATGATGCCCTTGTACTGGACGGGCATGTACCAGCCGGCGAATTCGATCATGCGGGCACCGAGCTGCTGGTGCCGCTCCGCAAGCGGGGTCCGCTTCAGTTCCGTCAATCGAGCCCCCTTCCGCCACCATTGCTCGATCAGCCGATTCTAGCCATGCCGATCGGAAGCGGTCAACATTCCTGAACGGGCAATCCCTTGGAGCGGTCAGCCTTCGCAAAGGCAGGTTCAAAGCAGGTACGACGTATAGGAGGCCATGGCTGCGATCAGCGCTGCCCAGAACGAGCGGCGGTGATCGGGTCCGGCAGCGAGCGCGAGCCCGAGCGGCAAGAGGAAGTACCAGGTATGGATCCGCGGCCAGACCACCAGAAACGCGAGGAGAATCTGGCTCCACGCCGCAAGCTGATCATGGACCGTCCAGTCCGGTAGGGCGCTCAATCGGCGTCGGAAACCGACGAGCAGCCACAGCAGGAAAAGCACCACCGCTAGCCCCACGGCTCCGGCCGGCGCCAGCGCGTCGACCCGCCCTCCCGTCGCCTCGGTGACGAGCCAGCCCAATCCGCGAATCAGGAGATTGTTTATCCCTCGCCCGGGCTCGTTGAGCGTGCTGGTGAGCACCTCGATGCCGACCCAGAACGGCGCAAAGGCGACCACGATCGACCCGAGGATCGCGCCACCTAGGCGCACTGCCGTGCCAGTACGCTGGGACGGAGGAGCCTTTGCGAGCGCAGCCAAACCGGCCAGCCCGAGGATTGGCAGCGTCGAGTACTTGATGAGCGCGGAGGCGGTCAAGCCGAGAGCGCCGAGCGCCGGCTGCCCGCTCAGCAGCAGCCAGGCGCCGGTGAGCAGCAGGGCCAGCACCACCGTGTCGTTATGCCCGGCGATGAGGCCCTCCACGATCACCAGCGGATTCCATGTGAACGCGAGATAGGCCCAGGCGGCGTGCTCGGGCCAGCGCTCCTGCACGAACCGGTAGATCAGCCACCCGCTGATCACGAACGCGCCCAGGCACAGCAGCTTGAAACGAAGCGCCAGCTCGAGCGGTGACGCGTCCGGCCCGGCCGCGACGATGATCGAGATGATCGTCCACACGGGACCGTACGGAGAAGGAATGTCGCGCCAGTAGAGATACGGCAGCAGCGGATCGTTCCCGGAAAGGTCGCGGCCGGTGGCCATGTACGGGTTCAAACCGTAGACCGCACCGAGGCGACCGAACAGCGAGTACGAGAATACATCCGTCGAGAAGATCGGCGGGATGGCCAGTGCGACGAGCGCGAGGGCCATCGTCCACCGAGCGATCAGTCGAAAGTCGAGCCGATGCCCTACCAAGCGGAGGTTGAGCGGGACGTAGACCATCCAGAGCAGCGCGACACAGCCCCACGCCAGCACGGCATAGGCGATCGAAGGGAGCACGACGGCGGTCGGGATCACCTCGTGGAAGAGGCGAGAATTGCGGACCATCTCTCGCAGGGACTTGAATGTGTACATCGCGGCATCAGCGCGTGCCGTCGTGAGCAGGAGCACGAGCAGGATGCACAGCGTGCAGGCAGCGCCGACGAGTGCCACCTGTGACTCGGGATACGCGCCGAACCACGCCCGCCGCCTGACCGACGGCGACGTGCTGAAGCGATATCGCCCGCTTGGATCGAATCCAGGAGACCTGATCGACATCGCTACTCTGTCAGCGAGATCCCAGACGTGCGGCTGATGCCCGGCGGAGCAGCCGGACGTTCTGCTGGCATCGGACGCGACCTCGGCTCCTTCGGGCACGGGGCATTGCCTACCGGTTCGCCACGACCGCCGCGACTGTCGGCACGGGTACTGGGTACTGCCCGGTCAGGCATGCGGTACAAAACCGATCGTGTGGCAATCCGATGGCGCGGAGCAACCCTTCGAGGCTCAGATAGCCAATGGAGTCGGCGCCGATAGCCCGGCCGATCTCCTCGACCGAGAGGCGCGCCGCGATCAGCTCCTCGCGCGTAGCCATGTCGACGCCCAGGTAGCACGGCCACATGATCGGCGGCGCGTGCACCCGCATGTGCACTTCTCTGGCGCCGTTCTGGCGTAGTAACTCGACGATCGGCCGGCTCGTCGTGCCCCGGACGATCGTGTCGTCGACCAGCACCACGCGCTTGCCTTCCAATACTTCCGGGAGCGCGTTGAACTTGAGCTTGACTCCTTGCTCTCGCAGCCGCTGGTCGGGCTGGATGAAGGTGCGACCGATATAGCGATTCTTGATGAGCGCCTCGGCGTAGGGGATACCTGAGGCCCTCGAGTAGCCGATCGCGGCCGGCACTGCCGAATCGGGCAACGGGACGACGACGTCGGCGTCGGCCGGGTGCTCTCGCCAGAGCTCCATGCCCATGCGCTGGCGAACGATGTGCAGCCGGCGCCCCATCATCTGGCTGTCCGGCCGGGCGAAGTAGATGAACTCGAAGATGCAGGTCGCCTGTCGCTCGGCCAGTTCAGGAGCAGGATAGCTGCGGAGACCCTCCGAATCGATCACCACGATCTCTCCGGGTTCGACTTCGCGCTCGAAGGTGGCCCCGATGGTCGCCAGCGCGCAGGTCTCCGACGCGACCACCCAGCCCGCTCCCAGTCGCCCCAGGCACAGCGGCCTGATGCCGAGCGGGTCACGCACCGCTGCTAGCGCCCCTGGCGTCAAGATCGCGAGGCTGTACGCGCCGAGAAAGCGAGCCATCGCTCGACGAATCCGAGTGGCGAGGTCGGAGCCAGGGGTGAGCGCCAGCACCCAGGTGAGCGCTTCGGTATCCGTGGTACCGGCCAGCCGAATCCCCTGAGCGAGCAACTCCTGGCGGAGTTGCTCAGAGTTGACGAGGTTGCCGTTGTGGGCCACCGCAACCGGCTCGATCCCCTCCTGTACCAGGAACGGCCCTGCATTCACTACCACGCTACTCCCGGTGGTCGAATACCGGGTATGGCCGATTGCGATGTGACCGGGGAGACGCCGTAGGTCCTCCTCGGTGAAGGCTGTGTTGACCAGACCCATCCGCGTATGCAGATAGAGCCGTTGCCCGTCGCTGGTCGCGATGCCAGCGCTCTCCTGTCCCCGGTGCTGCAACGCGTAGAGGCCGAAGAAGGTCAGCCTGGCGACGTCCTCGCCGGGAGCATAGATCCCGAAGACGCCGCACTCCTCACGCGGACTCTCCCACTGCACGGCCCGCTCCTGACCGGTGCCCATACTCAGCCCGAGTGTAACACACAGGGCCGAACGTACACGCGCTTCAAAAAACGGAGAGCATCTAGCCCAGCCCGCTGGACCAGGCTGCTCGCAGCTCGCCGAGCGAAATCGCGAGCGCATCCCCGAGGACGAGCGAGTCCCCGCCGGTCTCTCCCAGCCGCAGGTACGGGAGCCGATAGCCATTGAGCAGGGCGATAAGGTTGGCCTCGTCACCGGGAGCGACCTGAACCAGAACGCGGGAGCCCGCTTCTCCGAACAGCGCCCGGTCGAGTCGTCCGGCGTTGGCCTCGATGAGCGGCTCGATCTCGAAGCGGCCACCGACCTGGCCAGCGATGCAGCTCTCGGCCAGCGCCACAGCGAGGCCGCCTTCGCTGCAGTCGTGCGCCGCGCGCACCACGCCCCGGGCGATGCCCTCTCGTACGGCCCGCTGCACCTGCAGCTCTAATTCCAGATCCAACGACGGCGGCGAGCCAGCAGTCAGCCCGTGGAGCAGCGCCAAGTACTCGCTGGCCCCCAGCGTGGCCTGTGCCGGCCCGATGAGATAGACCACTCCTTGGCTGGCGAAGGCCAGCCCGGCATGGCGGGTAACGTCGTCCAAGACCCCGACGATACCGATCGTCGGGGTCGGCGGGATGGCCCGGCCGCCGGATTCGTTGTACAGGCTGGCGTTGCCGCTCACGATCGGGATGCCGAGCGCCTCGCAGGCCACTGCCATCCCTTCGATGGCTTGCGAGAGCTGGTAATAGACCCCGGGACGCTCCGGGTTGCCGAAGTTGAGACAATCGGTGATCGCGGCGGGCTCGGCGCCGACGCAGGAGACGTTGCGCGCCGCCTCCGCCACCGCGTGCTGGGCACCCAGATACGGATCGAGCAGGCAATAGCGCGGGTTGCAGTCGGTCTTCACTGCCAGTCCGAGCCGGGTGCCTTTGATGCGCAACACCGCGGCATCCCCTTCGCCCGGCGGCAGGACGGTGTTGGTCAGGATCGTGTGGTCGTACGTCCTGTACACCGGACGCCGGCTGGCGATGTTCGGCGAGCGGAGCAGCGCGAGCAGGGCCTGCCCCGCGGTCAATCCTTCCTCCGGCGAGCGGCCCAGGTCAGGCACTGCCGAGAGGTCGCGATTCCGCAGCGCGGCGATCTCGGGGTCTTCACGGCCCTGGCGCACGTAGGTGGGTGCATCGGTCAGCAGGCGTACCGGCACCTCGGCCACCGGCCGGCCGTCCTCGAGCACCCGGAGCATCCCATCGCCGGTCACCCGGCCGATGACCGCCGCGTGCAGCTCCCAGCGCCGGAAGATCGCCTCGACCACCTCCAGCTTCGATGGCTCGACGATCACCAGCATGCGCTCCTGGCTCTCCGAGAGCATCACCTCGTACGGCGTCATGCCTGCCTCGCGGCGTGGTACCTTGGCGACGTCGATCTCGATGCCGACCCCGCCGCGGGCCGCGGTCTCCGCCGTCGAGCTGGTCAGCCCGGCTGCGCCGAGATCCTGCATCGCCACGACGCAACCGCTCTCGAGCGCTTCGAGACAGGCTTCCAGCAGCAGCTTCTCCAAGAACGGGTTCCCCACCTGCACCACGCCGCGATGAGACTTCTCCGGATCCTCGACGGAAGCGAACGTCGCGCCGTGGATCCCGTCCCGTCCCGTGTCGGCGCCCACCAGGAGCACGAGATTCCCCGGCCCGGTCGCCCTCGCGCGCACCAGCGCGTCCCGGCGGGCCACGCCGACGCACATCGCGTTGACTAGCGGGTTCGCGCTGTAGCCAGGGTCGAAGAAGACGTCCCCCGCCACCGTGGGGATACCTAGGCAGTTACCGTACCAGCCGATCCCACCAACGACACCGTGGAACAAGTAGCGGTTGCGCGGCTCCTCTAGGGGCCCGAAGCGGAGCGAATCGAGGATGGCCACCGGCCGCGCGCCCATGGTGAAGATGTCGCGCACGATGCCTCCGACGCCGGTAGCGGCGCCCTGGAAGGGCTCGACCGCGCTGGGATGGTTGTGGGACTCGATCTTGAGCACCGCGACCAGCCCTTCACCGATGTCCACCGCGCCGGCGTTCTCGCCGGGCCCCTGCACGACCCGCGGGCCGCTCGTCGGCAGCCGCTTGAGGAGCGGCCGCGAGTTCTTGTAGCCGCAGTGCTCGCTCCACATCGCCCCGAACATACCCAGCTCGACCGGGTTGGGCTCGCGGCCCAGCCGCTCCACGATCAGCCGGTACTCGTCCTCGGTCAGGGCGACTTCAGCCAGGATCTCAGGCGTAACCTGCATGCGCCCCTGCCTCTTCGGCGTTTCCCACCGCCCGTTTCCTACCAGAATCCGATCTTCATCTCCGGCTGGGGTTCCCTATGAGCGGCTCGCAGCCGCGACCCCAGCCCGCAGCACGGCGGACAGCACGCGCAGACCGTCATCTCCACCGATGAGCCGGTCGTAGGCTCGCTCGGGGTGCGGCATTAGGCCCACCACGTTGCCGCGCTCGTTGCACACCCCAGCGATGTTGTTCAGCGAGCCATTCGGGTTCGCCTCCGGGGTGACCCGGCCGTCGGCGTCGACGTAGCGGAACACGACCCGGCCTTCGCGCTCGAGCCGCTCGAGCGTCGCGTCGTCCGCGTAGTAGCGCCCCTCGCCGTGGGCGATCGGCAGCCGCAGGATCGTCCCCGGGGCGAGCGCGCGTGTCCAGGGCGTCCGGTCGTTGTCCACCCGTACGTGTACCCAGGCGCACTCGAACGAGAGCGAGGCGTTGCGCAGCAGCGCGCCCGGCAGCAGGCCAGCTTCGGTAAGGATCTGGAACCCGTTGCAGATGCCGAGTACCGGGCCACCTGCCTCAGCGAACGCCCGAACGGACTCCATGACCGGCGCGAAGCGCGCGATGGCGCCCGCGCGAAGATAGTCGCCGTAGGAGAACCCACCCGGGATGATCAGGCAGTCAAAGCGGGAGAGATCGGTCTCCGTATGCCAGACGAGCTCCACGGGCTGCCCCAGTCCCATCTGGATCGCCATCAGCGCGTCGTGGTCACCGTTGCTGCCAGGAAACGTGATCACTGCGAAACGCATGCCTGGTTCCGTCCACACCCCGCCCAGCGCTGGGCGTCACGCTCGAACCACATGAAACCGGTATTCCTCGATCACTGGGTTCGCCAGCAACCGCTCGCACATCTCGCGAACGCGCGCCGCTGCCGCTTCCTCGTCCGGCGCCTCCAACCAGACCTGGATGTACCGCCCCACCCGCACCTGTGACACCTCATCGTAACCCAACCGGTGCAGGCCATCCCGCACAGCCAAGCCCTGGGGGTCGTTCACGCCCGCCTTGAGCGCCACGTACACGTCGGCTCGCCACGCTTTTTCGCTGGTCATCTCGCCCGCCTACTCATCGTCGGGCAACCGGAGCACCTGTCCGGTCAGCCGCTCGTACGCCTCGAAGTAGCGACGCCGGGTAGCCTCTACGACGTCGTCGGGGAGGGCCGGCCCCGGTGGTTCTCGGTTCCAGCTCGAGGAGAGCAGCCAGTCTCGCACGAACTGCTTGTCGAACGAGGGCTGTGCTCTACCCGGGCTGTAGCGCTCCGCGTCCCAGAACCGTGAGCTGTCTGGCGTCAACAGCTCGTCGATCACCGCCAGCTTCCCGTCGATCCAGCCGAACTCCAGCTTCGTATCCGCGATGATGACGCCCCGGTCGAGCGCGTAGCGCTCGGCCGCCCGGTAGATTGCCAGCGTCTCTTCTCGCAATCTGGTGGCTAGTTCCTCGCCCACCAGATCGACCAGCTCAGGGAAGCTGATGTTGCGGTCGTGGCCGCTCTCAGCCTTGACCGCTGGCGTGAAGAGCGGCTCGGGAAGCCGGTCGCTCTCGACCAGCCCCGCCGGCAGCCGCTGGCCCGCAACCGTGCCGCTCTCGCGGTACTCGGCCCAGGCCGAGCCGCTCAGGTAGCCGCGCGCCACGCACTCGACGTCGATCCGCTCAGCGCGGCGAACGATCATCGATCGTCCCTCCAGCACCACGCGGTGACGCTGCACTGCTGGCGGCAGGTTGCTCAGATCGGTGGTCACGTAATGCGAGCGAATGCGGTGACCGAACCACTCGAACCAGAAGCGCGAGAGCTGGGTCAATACCACCCCTTTGCCAGGGATACCGGTCGGAAGTACCACGTCGAACGCCGAGAGGCGATCGGTCGCCACCATCAGCAAGCGATCGCCCAGGTCGAACGTTTCCCTCACTTTGCCTCGCCGGAAGCGCGGCAGCTCCGGGATCTCCACCTCGAGCACGGCTCTCGCGGTCATGCGCTCAGAGCCTCCGGCGCGCTAACCGGCAGTCCCACCCGGCGGAACGTCTCGTCGACGTAGCGCAGGTGCGGCTCGAGGTCGAAGATCGCGTCGATCTGTTCAGGGGAAAGATGCGCGCGGACCCGCTGGTCCGCGAGCAGGAGCTCGCGCAGGTGAGTACCGGTCTCCCAGGCCTGGCGAGCGAGGCGCTGGACGATGCGGTAGGCGTCCTGCCGATCCAGGCCTGCTTCGACGAGCCGCAACATAGCCTGCTGCGAGAAAATCGCTCCGGCCGTCGCATCCAGGTTCTGCCGCATCCGCTCGGGGTACACGACCCAGCCTTCGACGATCTCGGTCATGAGTGCCAGCAGGTAGTCTGCCAGGATGCACGCATCCGGCAGCACGACCCGCTCGACCGAGCTGTGGCTGATGTCCCGCTCGTGCCAGAGGGCGATGTCCTCGAGCGCCGGCCCCACGTAGCTCCTGAGCAGCCTGGCGAGCCCGCTGATCCGTTCGCTCTCGTGCGGGTTACGCTTGTGCGGCATGGCGGAAGAGCCCATGTTGCTCGGGTCGAACGGCTCCTCGAGCTCGCGCACCTCGGTTCGCTGGAGGTGACGGATCTCTGTCGCGAACCGGTCGAGCGTCGAGCCGAGGATCGCCAGTGCGGCGACGAAGAAAGCGTGGCGGTCACGCGAGACAACCTGGGTCGAAGCCGGGTCGGCGCGCAGGCCCAACCGCTGACAGACCTCTTCCTCGAGATCTGGAGGCACATTCGCATGGGTACCGACGGCCCCGGATATCTTGCCGACGCGGACTTCCTCGCGTGCCGCTAGCAGCCGCTCGCGCGCCCGCTTCAATTCGGCGTACCATCCAGCGAGCTTGAAGCCGAAGGTGATCGGCTCGGCGTGCACCCCGTGCGTCCGGCCGATCATCACCGTGCGTCGATGCTCGATCGCCCGCCGGCCTACCACCTCGATCAGCCGGTCCAAATCAGCCACCAGAAGGTCGGCTGCTTCGACGAGCTGGAGCGCCAGCGCGGTGTCGATGACGTCGGAGCTGGTCAGCCCCAGGTGGATGAAGCGGGCCGCTTCCCCGACCGACTCACCCGTCGCCCGGAGGAAAGCGATAACATCGTGGTCGACTTCTTTTTCGATCTGGCGCATCCGCTCGAGGTCACACTTCGCGCCGCGGATGCGCTCCATCGCGCCGGGCGGGATGACGCCGCGCGTCGCCCAGGCTTCGGCGACCGCGATTTCGACACGAAGCCAGAGCGAGATCTTGTGCTCTTCACTCCAGATGCGTCCCATCTCGGGCCTGGTATAGCGAGGGATCACCGCTCCCCTCCTCCTGAGGCGGGGCAGGCCCCAGAAGCTACGATAGGAAGCCGGCAGAGGAACGAGTCACACGCAGGGAGGCTGAACCGCTGGGGCATTGGCATAACGAGGGGCAAGGCACTGCCCTGCTCCCGCAGCCCGCGTGCAAGGTCGATGCGTTTTGCTGTCTGCTCGCCCGCGCCCACCCGGTGTCTCCCTGGTGATTATATACGCATTCGCGATCGCGCGGAGAGGCGCAGCACGCCTATCGATGCCAGGCGGGTCGATTCCCCAGCGATCCTTGAAATTACCGGTTTTAACGACACGCTGGCCTGCACCGAGTTGTCAGTAAGTGAGCCAGCAGGGTATAGTGTGCCTGGCCGGTGCTCGTAGCTGAGAAGGGGGCGAAAAGAGGAGCGAGCTGAGTAGCGCCTGGGCTTGTCGAGGGAGGCGGCAAGCCGACGAGGTGGAGGCTGGTCGAAAGATTCGGCGGATGGCCTCCCGGCTGGCACGGTCGTGACGGCCAGAGCAAAGGCGTCGAGCGATCGGCGAGACAAAGGCTGGCCGGCGTGCGAGGACAGCTCCCCCGGACGGAGAGCGTTAAGCACTCCAGCGTTCAGCTCGGCACAGGCCACAGGTAGAGGCGAGTGCACGAAGGGAGCGGCCGGCATGGCCTCGAAGGGCCAGGCGGTCGCATAGGGGGACGCTGTGCAATGTGCGGCATCTTCGGGTACGTGACGACACGCGCGGTGTGCGCCGGGACTGTAGTGGACGCGCTGCGCAAGCTCGAGTACCGTGGGTATGACTCCTGGGGCGTCGGCATCGGCATCAACGGTCACATCAGCGTCGTCAAGCGGGCGGGGCGCATCCCCGCGACGACGCCCGACCTCCCTGCCAGCTCGATTGCTTTCGGCCACACCCGCTGGGCCACGCACGGGGGCGTGACCGATGTCAATGCCCATCCGCACCTCGACTGTACTGGCCAGCTTGCCGTCATCCACAACGGCATCATCGAGAATTTCCGCAAGCTGCGCTGCGAGCTGGAGGCCGACGGTCACCGCTTCCGCAGTGACACCGATAGTGAGGTCTTCGCCCACCTCGTCGAGCAGATCCTCGCTGCGTCGGAGGCCCAGGATCCTGAAACGGTCGTACGCGCCGTGCAGGCAGCCTTCGAGCGGATCGAGGGGCTCAACGCCTTCATCGTACTGCACTACCCGACACAGCAGTTGATCGCGGTCAAGTCGATCTCTCCCCTGGTGATCGGGATCGGCTCGACGGGAACATACGTCGCTTCGGATGCCGTAGCCCTTGTCGGCCTGGCCGAACAGGTGCACTACCTCGGGGACGACGAGGTCGCCGCTATCCGCGCCGACGGGCTGCACCTCTATGACCGATCGCGCCGAGCGGCGCGCGAACCACGCTGGCAAGCGCTAGCACTCAAGTCAGCCGACACGTCGTTGGACGGATTCCCACATTATCTAATCAAGGAGATCCACGAGCAGCCGCGGGTTCTCGAGCGCATCATCCGCGAGCACCCGGCGCAGGCCCGCGAACTCGCCGAGTTGATCAGCCGCTCCTACGGCACCTTCCTGGTCGGCTGCGGCACCGCTGGCTACGCGGCGCTGGCCGGATCGTACCTCTTCTCGCGCATCGCGCGGCGCCACGTGAACTCGGTGGTCGCTTCCGAGTTCAAGTACCAGGAGCATTTCCTCACCGAGCGCAGCCTAGTCATCGCGCTCTCGCAGAGCGGCGAGACCGTGGACGTCATCGAGGCCGTGCTGGCGGCCAAGCGCCGGGGCGCGCGAGTCGCCGCGCTGGTGAACGTGACCGGCTCCACGCTCGACCGGCTGGCCGACTTCACCCTGCCGCTGCTCGCGGGGCCCGAGCAGAGCGTGCTCTCGACCAAGGCGTACACCGCCAAGCTCGCTCTGCTGCTGTTGACGGCACACATCCTCAACGGCAGCGAGCACGTCGGCCTCGATCTGCTCTGGCGCGCGGTGGACGGGATGGTGAGGGCACTGACGCCGGACTTTCAGGATCGCGTCAAGGCTGTGGCCGATCGCCTCGCCGACCACCAGCACTGTTTCGTCATCGGTCGTGGCCTCTCCTACCCGACGGCGCTAGAGGCGGCATTGAAGATCAAAGAGGTGAGCTACCTGCACGCCGAAGGCTTCCCCGGCGGTGAGCTGAAGCACGGTGTGATCGCGCTCGTAGAGCCTGGCGTACCGTGTTTTGTTTTCTCCCCGCTCGACGAGACGCGCGCGGATATCCTGTCTGGCGCCATGGAGCTGCAGAGCCGGGGTGGCTGGATCATCGGCGTTTCGCCAGAGGACGAGGCAGTGTTCGATGTGCACCTGCCAGTAGCCGAAGTCGGGGATGCGTCGCCGCTGGTCAACGTGATCCCGGCGCAGCTCCTCGGCTATTACCTGGCGGTGCGCAAGGGGCTGGACCCGGACAAGCCGAGAAATCTGGCCAAGAGCGTGACGGTGAAGTAGCGTGGACGAGCCGATCCTGATCGATACGCATTGCCACCTCGACCTGGAGGTCTTCGACGCAGACCGGCAGGCGGTCATCGCCCGTGCGCGATCAGCCGGCGTTGGTGCCTTCCTCGTGATCGGCTTCGCGCCCGAGCGCTGGCGCACGGCCACGGCACTCGCGGAGTCGACGCCTGGCGTCTTCGCCACCGTCGGATTGCACCCAACCGAGGCTGCCCGCTACGACGACGAGCTCGAGCGCGCGCTGCTCCAGGCAGCCGGGAACCCTCGGGTACGCGCGATCGGAGAGATCGGCCTCGACTATTACTGGGATACAGCCCCGCGAGAAGTTCAGCGCGAGGTCTTCCTGCGGCAGGTTCTGCTCGCGAAGCGACTGGGCTTTCCGTTCATCGTCCACCAGCGCGACGCTGCCGGGGACGTGATCGCCGTACTGCGCGAGGCGGGGCCGCCGCATCGCGGTGTCATGCACTGCTTCACCGGCGACCTGGCGTATGCTCGCGCCTGCCTGGACCTGGGCATGTACCTCGGTGTCGGTGGGGTGGTGACGTACAAGCGGGCCGACGACGTGCGGGAGGCCCTGCGCTGGGCTCCGCTCGACCGCCTGGTGCTCGAGACCGACTCGCCATATCTGCCGCCCGTGCCGTATCGTGGGCAGCGCAACGAGCCGGCTTACCTGCCGATTGTCGCGGACAAATTGGCCATGCTCCGCGGCGTTTCCCGCGAGGAGGTCGCTCGCGTCACCACGGAGAACGCCGTGAGGCTATTCGGCCTCCCCTTCGATCTCGGCGAGGGAACTGGCGTAGAGATAACGGCCCGGTCGATAGAGGTCGGCGAGCTATGACGAAGCGTCGCATCGTGCTGGCGAGCTCCAACCCCGGGAAGCTCCGCGAGCTCCAGAGCCTCCTACCACCGGAGGTCGAGGTCGTATCAGCCGCGGAGGCGGGCGTGACGCTGCCTCCCGAGACGGGCTCGACTTTCGCCGAGAATGCCCTGCTGAAGGCGCGGGCCGCTGCCCAGCAATCGGGGTTGATCGCCATCGCGGACGACTCCGGGCTCGAGGTCGACGCGCTCGGCGGCGAGCCGGGCGTGCGCTCGGCACGCTACGCTGGCCCGCGTGCCAGCGATGCCGCCAACATCGCGCTGCTATTGAATCGGCTCGACGGGGTGCCGGAGGGACGCCGTACCGCGCGCTTCCGAGCGGTGGTAGCGCTGGTGGTCCCTGACGGTAGCGAGTTTCTGGGAGAGGGAGTCCTCGAGGGACAGATCGTGCACGCGCCGCGCGGGCAAGGAGGGTTCGGCTACGATCCGGTCTTTCAGCCCCTAGGCGAGAATCGCACGGTTGCCGAAATGACTCTCGAGGAGAAGAACCGCGTGAGCCATCGCGCGCAGGCGCTGCGACAGGTGATCGAAGCACTGCACGCGTGGCTGGACCGGGAGGAGTCGAGTGAACGGGCAGCTTCGGCTGGAGAGCCCGATGGACGTGACAAAGACGATGGTGGCATCCCGTAGCCGGCCATGCCGAGCGGCACCGATTGCCTCCTTCGTGGGGCCGTGGAGCTGTGATCGAAATGATTGAGGAAAAGGAAGATGAGCGCGAGCGAGACAGACGCCGTTCCTTCGATGGCCCGATTGTATGACGCAGTAGGCTCACCCGAGCCGCTCGCTGATCCGGTACCGGTTGTCGCGATCACTGGGACACGCGGCAAGTCGACGACCTCGTGGTTGCTCCACGATATTCTGAGCGATCTCGGCTGGCCGCTCGGCTTATGGTGCTCGGCCGGGGTCTTCGTCAACGGCCGGCGGCAGCCCGGTGAGCTCCAACCGTGGACTGAAGTGCTACACGCGCTACAGGGAGGCGAGCTCGCGATCGCGATCCAAGAATTGGAGGCACCGGTGGTTGCCAGCGTCGGGCTACCGCCGCAGGCATATCGCCTGGCGGCCGTGACCACGATCTGCGGCAACAACGAAGCCTGCCTGATTAGCCCGGAGGCGCAACACGCTGCCCGGGCGCAGAGGATCGTCGCTCGGGCCGTCCACCCAACGGGGCAGCTCGTGCTCAACGCCGACGATCTCGAGGTCCTCGGTGTCGCTGAAGAGACGACAGCCGAGGTCGTGCTGTTCGCGCTGCACCCGGAGAACCCGGCGCTGCGCCGGCATCTCTCTACCGGCGGTCGGGGCGTTTGGCTGGACGACGGCGTGGTCGTAGGCGGGAACGCGGACTCGGCCGTACCGATCCTGCGCGTGCAGGATATCGCCTTTACGCTCGGCGGCTCGCTCACCTTCCAGGTACAGAATGTGCTGTGCGCGACTGCCCTGGCGCTCTGCCTGGGCGTACCGCACGGAATTATCCAGCGAGCGGTGCGGCGCTTTTTGCCCGACCCGCACCTGCTCCCTGGCGCGTGCAACCTTATCGATCGACGCGGTGCGACTATCATTCTCGACACGTCGCACCACCCGTGGACACTCCGCCAGCTCATCCGCGGCATACGCCAGCAGCCGCACCGGCGCACGATCATTGTCTCCCATGGCTTCGAGGATCTGAGCCCCGATCAGACCGTGGAGGTGGGGAAGCTGCTCGGCCGGCTGGGAGGCGTGGTCATCATCCACGGTGTCGTCGCCGACGGGCACCTCGATCTCTTGAAGGCTGGGTTGATTCGAAACGTCATGCCGCCGTTGATCGTGACCCAGCCGGACGAGTCGACGGCGATCCAGCACGCGCTCCAGCTCCTCCGGGAGGGTGATCTCTGCCTGGTGATCACCCGTACGGTCGACCAGGCGATCGAGACCCTAAGATCGGGTCGCGCATAACCCGCTCGGCGACAGGGCGGAAGTGCCCCACGGCGAGCTGCGGGCCATCGAGACGATCCTGAGGAGTACGGTCCATGAACCGTCCGCAGTGGATCACTTTTGACTGCTACGGCACGCTTGTCGACTTCGATATCGACTCCGTGATCGTTCGAACACTCGGGACACGAGCCGAGCAGGTCGACCTCGATCGCTTCTTGCAGACTGCGACCAAGATCAGATATCAGGAGGCGGTGCTCGGCGAATACCGGCCCTACCGCGAATTGCTACGCCGCAGCCTCGCTCGAGTCATGCAGCAGTTCGGACTGGCCTGTAGAGACGAGGACGGTGACGCCATCGTCGACGCGGTGCCGACCTTCGGCCCGTTCCCAGAGGTTCCCGCCGTGCTCGAACGTGTGCGAAAGCACTGCAAGATCGCCATCATCTCCAACACCGACGATGACCTCATCGCCGGCAACCTGGAGCGCATCGGCGTGCCGTTCGACCGCGTCGTCACGGCCCAGCAGGCACGCTCGTACAAGCCCAATATCGCGATCTTTCAGCATACGCTCCGGGATCTGGGCTGCCAGGCGGACGACGTGCTTCACGTGGCTCAGGGGTTCGAGTACGACATCTGGCCTGCGCACTATCTGGGATGGGCACGGGTGTGGGTCAATCGCCAGGGGAGAGCCGGCGATCCCGCTTTCGGACCGTATGACGAAATTTCCGATCTAACAGGCCTACCCAGCCTCCTCGGGATCGACTGAGGCTCGCCGCCCGCAACGCGGCAATGCCCGGGCCTGCCCAGCTCTACCGCAGTTCGCCGTCCTGGCTCGGGACCAGGCCTAGCACATCGGGTGACTGGATTTCGAGATGCGCAAACGGCGAGATCGCGCTCTGGCAAGAGCGTTGTGATCGCGGGCGACAGCACGGTCCGCCCGGATATGTACGTTAACCATCGATCTTGCTCGGGCGTTGGGCGCTGTTCTGGGATTCTTGACACAGCGGGCAATTCTGTGGCATCCTATGGCTCGTGACAATGGAGGCGTGGTGTAGAGGCCTAACACGCGGCCCTGTCAAGGCCGAGATCGCGGGTTCGAATCCCGTCGCTTCCGCCTAAAGATGGTCTACCAGCGCTCCGCATGGAGCGCTGGTTCGTTTCTCGCCCTCGCCAGTCGCGACCCGCCCTGTTCCCCGCCCAGCGGTGCTGCAGAGTGGGCACATCCGCTGCCTCGCTCTGCCGCATTGCGCGCCCGCTCGAGCGCTCGCATCCGATCCTCCCGCCGGCTCGACGCCCCACCACTCCTCTTGCCAACGAGATCGATCCGGAATCTCCCCTATTCGCTCGTCTCCCGAACGCCCGCGAGGCCGGGAACCCCATGGTTCCCCGCGAGGTCGTACGCTGTCCACGTTGCCGCTCCCTACGTGGTCGACCTCTGGTTCGGGCGATCGGTTACGAAAGGAGCTCCGCATGTCTCACGGTTCTTCACAGGACAAGTGGCCACTTCCCTGGTTCATCTCACCGTTCGACGTGGTCGTCCAACGCGCGCTTATGGACGATCCACCTCAGGAGCAGAGCGGGAACCGCACACAATCTACTACCGCGCCCAGCGATCGGACTTCGCAAGCTTCGTCGCTAAACGACCCTCAGCCCCTCACGCTCGACGAGTTACTGCACGAAGCGTCAGCCGGGCTGTTTCGATTTCCCAAACTCGACGAAGAGCAGATTCGCCACGGCCTCTACCGCGCACAACTCCACAACTTCTGGCTCGGCCTCGCCGCGGTGGTCGTGCAGCAACAAGCGACGTCGGTGCAGGTGTCTACGGAAGTCGCGACCCGAGCTGCGCGGCTGGCTCGACTCCCGGAGGAGATCCGCGAACATCTTCACAGGCAGAAAGCCACTACCCTGCTCGGGTGGGTCGAGCGGGTACGGCGACTCATGGAGCGGGTCGAGCCTGCAGCCCTGCTCGTGGAGATGGATCTGGCGATGTTCGCGCCCGCACTCGTCGGCGCGGCGCTGCGCGCGGGCGTGGCGGACTCGCTCGTCGTGCCAGCCTCGACGGTCGTCGAGGTGGCCGGGTGGCTATCGATGCCCCAGGAGACCATCGACTGGCTCGGTCGGCAGCCAGAGACCACCGTCCGCGGCTGGGTCGACCGCCTTCGCTGCCACTACGGTCTGCCTGACACAGGCTGATCGACGCTCCGGGATACACCCGATGAGCTTGAGCCACGGGAGAGGAACCCGGGTCAGCATGCCGTGCGGTCGGCAGGCCTAGCCGGCGGACGGAAAGCGACGTCTGCGAGGATACTCCTCCGGAGCCAGCTACGTCTCTGATCCGCGCGCGTCGACGGCTTCGCCAGCAGGCATGCGCCAGTTGCGCCGGAGGGCAACGTCCTGTATGACATACGGTCGCCGGCAGCTCGAGTACGGTCGCGAACTACGTCACAGTTGACCCCACGCTTGGAGGTCGACGATGGCAAAGATGTATCCGGAGCACCCTGCCTATTGCAGTTTCGAGAGCGACGCAGAGCGAACGCTCTACCATGAGCTGAAGCGCCAACTGCCCGATAGCGTGGTCGTGATGCACAGCGTCCCGATCCTGCTGCGCCCGGGCGAACGGAAGGAGATCAACTGCGAGATCGACTTCATCGTCATCGATCCGGATCGAGGCGTGCTCGTCCTCGAGGTCAAGGGTGGTGGCGTGTTGCGGGACTCGCGCAGTGGCAGGTGGTACTCGATCGATGCCGACGAGCAGAAGCACGAGATCGACGATCCGCTACGCCAGGCCCAACGGAACCGTTTTGCACTGGTGGAGAAGCTGAACGAGACGCCGCGCACCAGAGCCTTCCACTACCAGGTCCGGCACGCGGTGGCCTTTCCCGATTGTACAGTAGGCAAGCAGTATCTTGGACCAGGGTGCGACCCTGACCTCGTGATCGACGGCCCCGCCATGCAGAACTTGCCCAGAGCGATCGAACGCGCCCTGGGCCCGCCTGCCCATGACTCGCGCATCGGGCCGCTGGCCCTCGAGGCCCTCGTCCACGCACTGAGTCCCGGCATAGAGATCCGACGCCCCAGCCTCGGCTTCGCCCTGCGCCAGACCGAGAGCTCAATCCTGCAGTTGACCGAGGCCCAGTACCGGATCCTGAAGTTCCTCGGGCGCCAGCGCCGGGCTAAGATCGCCGGTTGCGCTGGCTCCGGTAAGACGATGCTTGCGATGGAGAAAGCGCGGCGGCTGACCGAACAGGGCCTGCGGGTACTGTTGACCTGCTTCAATGCCAGCCTAGCGAGCTGGATGCAGCAGAACTTCTCGCCCCGCGAAGGGTACGGGTGGCCTTCTGACGACAGCGATTACCACTTGGTGGTGCTGCACTATCACGAGCTGGCTCGGCAACTCTGCGCGAGAGGGGGAATCCCATTTCACGAACCTGATGACTCCGAGTCGCCGGCCGAGACAACCCGCTTCTACCGCGAAGAGGCGCCCGAACTCATGCTGCAGGCGCTGGATCGCGTCCCCGACCGTTTCGACGCGGTTATCGTAGACGAGGCGCAGGACTTCTGTGAGGAATGGTGGGTAAGCCTCCACGCCATGCTGGCCGACCCCGACCAGGGTATCCTCTATGCCTTCTACGACGACAACCAGCGCATCTACCAGCAGGAAGTCCGTATTCCGATCGAAGGCGAGCCCTACGTCCTCAACGAGAATATCCGCAACACCCGCCAGATCTTCGAGCGTTTCCGCCCGTACTACCACGGATCGGAACCCCCGGTTTGTCTCGGGCCAGACGGGCCGGAGGTCGAGCATGTCCCGCTCGGCGACACCGACCTGCCCACCGCGCTACGCCTGAAGCTCGACTATCTCTTCGACGAAGAGAGGATTCCCATCACCGACGTCGTGGTGTTGACGCCAGTGCGGAGGGAGAGCGGGCTCAACGCGCTCCGACAGGTCGGAAAGTGGCGACT
Organism: Thermalbibacter longus; assembly: GCF_023806485.1. Taxonomy (GTDB): domain Bacteria; phylum Chloroflexota; class Chloroflexia; order Thermomicrobiales; family Thermomicrobiaceae; genus Thermalbibacter; species Thermalbibacter longus. The sequence goes on along the minus strand of NZ_JAMSLR010000010.1, from coordinate 39,150 downwards.
CTCGTGGGATCGGATGGGCAGTCAACCGGATCGCGTGCAGGTCTCCACCATCCACGCGTTCAAGGGACTGGAGAAGCCTGTCGTCATCCTCACCGAACTGGACAGAGTCCATCCAGCGAGCGCTGAGCAACTTCTCTACGTCGGCCTGTCGCGAGCGCGCTCGCATCTGATCGTGCTCGGCGAACTGCCTGTCGTCTAGGGCGAGCAAGGAGACTCGACTGGGGAGGATCGACCGCGACCATATCGGAAGCTTATGCTCTCACGGGGAGGTGCAGATGTTCAGTCCCGGCACAGAGTACCGGCGCGCCGAGATTCATCTCAAATACGGCGGGCAGCCACAGGGCGGGATCAGCACTCCGCACGGTCAGAGCTTCATCTTGCTGTTCTCATCACCAAATGGCTCGCTCTATGGGTATCGCGACGGCTGGTCTTCGGATCGGTCCCACTACCTCTTCACGGGCGAGGGACAGACGGGCAACATGGAGTTCGTGCGTGGCAACAAGGCAATTCGTGATCACCAGCGTACGGGGAAAGCCCTCCATCTCTTCGAGTGGGTACGTCCCGGCTGGTACCGGTATGTCGGGGAGATGACGCTCGACGGTTTTGAGATGCAGGAGAATGTTCCCGATCGTGAGGGACGTCTACGACGCGCGATCATCTTTCGCCTGGTTCCCGCCGGAGGCAAGACGACCGCCGCTGATGGCATGAGATGAGAGCCGAACGCCGGCAGGGTGCAGCGCTGTAGAAGGAACCGTGGTGTAAAACCGAACGATCTCATCCCGGCTGATCAGCGCTTACTCTGGCAAGCGACAACTCTCACTTCCAGATTTCGCCTAAGTTGGCTAAGCTGGGTGAGAGCCGAGTGACGCATCCCGGTGCGCTATTCGACGGCGCCTTGCTCTTCTGTCATGGGGCTGTCTCCGTCGACCGGGCAATAACGCGCCACGAACAGCGCGACCGGAGTACGGTTGACATCACAGCGAGCTCACGCCGACCAGCCAAGTAGTCGCTGTCCCACGACGGCGAGGGAGGTGGCAGCGTGAAGATCACGGCAGTCAAGGGATTCCCTGTGCGCTGCGGGCACCGGAACGTCTTCATCGTCAAGGTCGAAACTGACGCCGGCATCGCTGGCCTCGGCGAAGGGGGCATGTCTGGCCGCGAGCTCGCTATGCAGGGCGCGCTCGAACACTACGCCCGCGTGCTGGTCGGAATGGATCCTCGCCGCATCGAACACATCTGGCAGCGGTTGTATCGCAGCCAGTATTTCGAGGGTGGCAAGATCTTCGGCGCCGTGATCTCCGCCATCGACATCGCACTGTGGGATATCCTCGGCCAGTCACTCGGCGTGCCCGTCTACCAGCTCCTGGGCGGCGCCTGTCGCGAACGCATCCAGTGCTTCGCGACTCCCGCCGCGCTCACCGGCCCCGACTGTCTCGAACGAGCGAAAGCGGCCGTTGCCCAGGGCTGGCGCTCGCTCCGGTTCACCACCGGTATGGCCGAGCCTGGCTGGACCGGCGGGCACGGTTCGGTGTACGAGCCGATGGAGTCGATCGAGCTGGCGGCCCACTGGATCCGGGAGGTGCGCAAGGCCGTTGGGCCAGGGATCGCGCTGGGAATCGACTTCCATCACCGCCTCTCGGTCGCCGAAGCCGCCCTCTTCTGCCAGAAAATCGAGGATGTGGGCCTGATGTTCCTCGAAGAGCCGATCCGCGCGCAGAACCCCAAGGCGTACCGGCAGCTCCGCGAGATGACCCGCATCCCCTTCGCGATCGGCGAGGAGTTCTCGAACAAATGGGAGTTTCTCCCCTTCATCGAGGAGGGGCTCCTCAACTTCGCGCGCATCGACGTCTGCAACGTCGGCGGCCTGACCGAGGCCAAGAAGATCGCTGGCTGGTGCGAGGCGCACTACATCGATGTGATGCCCCACAACCCGCTCGGCCCAGTCTCCACCGCGGCATGCCTGCACCTCTGCGCGTCGATCAGCAACTTCGCCCAGCTCGAATACCTGAGCCAGGTAGCGGAGCAGTACCCGCGCGACCTGTTCCCGTCCTTCCCGACCATTTCGGGAGACAGTTTCCCCTTGCCGGATGCTCCCGGCCTCGGAGTGAGCTTCGATGAGGAGGCAGCGACGGCCCATGCCTTCGAGTTCTGGGAGGCCCCGCACTGGTTCCGGCGCGACGGCTCCGTTACCAACTGGTGAACCGCCCTGAGTTCCCCTTTCGTTGCGCCGCTCGATCTCGGTTCGGTGAGAGCTACCTCGCTATGCTCGCGCCGCGGAGCCGCGCGGAGCCCTCACCCCCTGACCAGATCGCTGAGGCCCAGGAAGCGCACGACGTTGTCGCGCAGGATCTTCGGCCGAACAGCATCTTTGATCGGCAACTCGGCGAACTCGCGGAGCCAGCGCTGTGGTGTGAGCATCGGGAAGTCCGAGCCGAAGAAGACTTTGTCTTGCACGAGCGTGTTCGCGTAGTGGATGACGCTCTGCGGGATATATTTCGGAGCCCAGCCGGACAGATCCATCGCCACATTGGGCTTGTGGCGCAATACGGCGAGCTGCTCCTCGTGCCAGGGCCACGCCGGATGGGCCATGATGATGCGCAGGTCGGGGAACCGCGCGGCAATGTCGTCAATGTAGGGGATCGGCCGCCCGTATTCTAGCCGGATGCCTCCCCCGCCCGGCTGGCCAGCGGCAGCCATCGTTGTGCCCGTGTGAAACAGGACAGCCAGCCCGAGGCGAGCGCAGGTTTCCCAGAGCGGGAAGAAGCGCGGGTCATTCGGGGCGAAATCCTGCACTGCAGGATGAAACTTGACCCCGCGCAATCCGAGATCATGACACAGCTCGACCTCCCGGATGGCCGCTCGTCCTTTCCACGGGTCCACCGTGCCGAAGCCGATGAAGACGTCCGGATGCTTGCGCACCCATCCAGCGAGCTCCTCGTTCGACGCCTTGAGGCCGGTGCGCGTTTCGTCGTCGATGTCGAACACCACCGCCATGCCTTTGAGCTCGCGGTACATCTCGGCCATGGCATCTGGATGGTCGCTCATGCCCTCAGGGTTCGCGATCACGTACGGATCCGAACTCAGCCGAGCCTTGTCGCCCGTGCGGATATGCACGTGCGCGTCGATAAATTCGATCACTTTGTCTCCCTCCCTATTTCAGCAGTATGAAGCCTTTCGACCCGGCAAGGCTTAACCATCCGCACGCACCACTACCTTGCGCTTCATTGCTCCCGTAGGGGCGAGTTCCCCTTGTGGCACGAGGGCCACATCGGCTCGGAAGATGAGTTTCATCCGGATGGCCTCTTGAAGCGCCCGCTTCAGCTCGTCGAGATCCCCAGCCTGTGGGCCACACTCCACGAGGATCGGCACCGGCGGATCGACTCGCGTGCCGCTGGCCGGTAAGCGAATCTGGAACTCACCCGTCGTGCGGGGCTTGAACGATGCGATGACGTCGGCGACCGCGCTCGGGAAGACGTTCACGCCCTGGACGATGAACATGTCGTCGACGCGCCCCACGCAAGAGGCATGAATACTTTTTCCGCCGCGCACTTCCCCCGTAGGCGAGCTGCCCCGCGAAGACATCTCGACTACCGCAATACTGTGCCGAATACGCGTGGCCGAAACTTGAAGAGCATTATCGCGACAAGTGCCGGGTTCCCGCAAGAGCGAGATTCAGAATAGTCGAACAGCGTCGCTAGCTGGCGAGTTTCGATTGACCGAGGGTGGTGAAATCCGCGACGAGCGAGTGGACCAGGCGCCTTCCCGAGGTATAAAAAACCCGTGCGCGTCTACCGGTGGCCGGCCAGGCGCACCTCGTGCGCTTCAGGACGCCGCATCGCCGGCCGAATCACGGCCGGATGACGGTACCGTCCAGGCGCCGAACAGGAGCCCAGCCGCCGTTCAAGGGGTGCTCAGGAAACGGGTATCTCGCCGCGAGCTTCTCGTCGATGTCGACTCCCAAGCCGGGCTTGTCGTTCGGCCAGAGCATCCCATCGCGGATTTCGGGGCAACCGGGGAAGACCTCGCGCGTTCGTTCCCCGAACACGTGCTGCTCCTGAATGCCGAAGTTGTAGCAGGCCAGATCGAGGTGCAGGTTGGCCGCGTGTCCGACTGGCGAAACGTCACCCGGGCCGTGCCATGCCGTCCGCACCCCGAAGAACTCGCAGAATGCCGCCAACTTCCGAGCCATGCTCAGGCCGCCGATCGCCGAGATGTGAACCCGGATGAAGTCGATCAACCGGTCGCGGATCAAGGGCACGTACTCCGACGGGTTCACGAAGAGCTCGCCCATCGCGATCGGTGTGGCTGCCTGCTGCCGCAGGATCCGGAAGTATTCGATGTCCTCGGGCGCAAACGGGTCTTCGAGGAAAAAGAGGCGGTACGGCTCGAGGTCTTTCGCGAGCTGGACCGCCTGAATCGGTGGGACGCGCTCGTGCACGTCGTGCAAGAGCTCCACCTCCTCACCGAGACGGCTACGCAGGTAATCGAACAGGCGAGGGACGAGCCGGCAGTAGACGCTCGGCTCCCAGATCTCGCGCCCCGTGTCGTCGCCGCGCGCGCCGTAGGTCGACTGGCCCGGCACGGCTACCTGGCACCTAACGTAGCGGTATCCCATCTCCATGTACCGACGAGCATCCTCTTCGACTTCTTGAAAGTCTCTCCCGCTCGCGTGGGCATAGAGCGCCGCCGCCTGCCTGCACTTCCCACCGAAGAGCTGGTAGAGCGGCATATTGGCCAGTTTCCCCTTGATGTCCCAGAGCGCCATGTCGATGCCGGAGAGCGCGTTGTGGAGCACCGGCCCGTTGCGCCAGTAGGAGCTGACATAGGCTGCCTGCCAAATGTCCTCGATGTCGTTGGGATCGCGGCCGACCACGAACGGCTTGAGGTACTGCTCGATCGCGGCGACGACGGCCAGCGGCCGCTGGGTGAAGGTAGCGCAGCCGAGTCCGTAGAGTCCTGGCTCGCTCGTCTCCACTTTGACGACTACCAGCCGGATGCCGTCAGGCGCAGTGCAGATCGCGCGCACATCGGTAATGACGATGCGAGGCATTCCGCCGGTTGGCTCCCACGGCGGTGCTGTCGGCGACAACGGTGTCGGTCCGGGTGCTGCCAACGACATACCTCCTCCCTTCATGGCCTCAGTGCCTTCATTGATCACCGCCTCCGCACCACTCCACGAGGGCTTCCGGCGCCATGGGCGAGACCAGTGCTGCCGTCTTCGCTCAAGCGGCGACGATGAAGCGGGGTCGAGCGGCTGGCCAGTCGACCCGGGAGAGCCCTCACGAACCGGACTCGCCGGCTCCGCTTTCCCGGTGAACCTCTGGCTGCCTCGCCGCTTGCGGTTGGTAACCGTTCGCGAAGACGTGGACGAGCTCCTCCGGTCCGATAGCGGGCGCGTCCCGGTACAGGTAGCACGCCGTCACCCGGCGCGGATCAGTCTGGAACAGTGGTGGTGCCTGCTCGACACACATCGGCATCGCGAAGGGACAACGCTCGTGGAACTTGCAGTACGAGGATCCGACCGGGTTCAGATCTCCAGCCGGCCGGCCGAGCACCCGTTCGCCCTGCCAAACGCGGTCCGGGTTCGGCAACGGGATCGATCCAACGAGCAGTCTGGTGTATGGGTGCTGCGGATCACGCACTACCTGCTCGACGTCACCAGCTTCGACGACCGAGCCCCGGTAGAGAACGATGATGTCCTGGCTCACCTGGTACGCTGTGGTGAGATCATGCGTGATATAGATCAGGGAGATCCCGAACTCCTGGTTGAGCTTGAGCAAGCTCCCCAGAATGGTCGCGCGCAGAGAGGCATCGACCATCGAGACCGGCTCGTCAGCGATGATCAGGCGTGGGCGAAGCAACAGAGCCCGGGCAACCATGATTCGCTGGCGTTGCCCACCGCTGAGCTGATGCGGATAGCGGCCGAGCGTCTCCTCCGGGCGCAGCCCGACTGCGTGTAGCGCCTCCTCCATCATCGCCCGCGCCTCTTGCCGGCTGCGCGCGAGCCCGAAGTTCTTGATCGGCAATCGAAGGACATGATCGACCTTGTAGAAGGGGTTGTAGACCTCGAAGGGATCCTGAAAAACGGCTTGCACATCGTGCAGGAAGGCCCTCCTATCTTCGCCCGAGAGCTTTTGGAGATCTTTCCCCCGATAGAGGATCTGTCCTCTGGTCGGGCTGACCAGGCCGAGCAGCAGGCGAGCCAGCGTCGTCTTGCCGCTGCCGCTTTCGCCTACGATGGCCGTAATGCGCGGAGTGTCTCCACTCACTTGGAAGGAGAAATCCTCCAGCGCCACCGTCTGTGTCTTGCGCAGCAGCCCACCACCGAAGACCTTCGTGACGTGCCTGGCCTCGAGCAATGCAGTCATAGCACCATCCTAGTGCAAGTGACAGGCCACCCAATGTCCGGGCAGGACCTCGCGTAGTACCGGCTCCTCGACGCGGCAACGCTCCATCACGAACGGGCAGCGCGGGTGGAACGGGCACCCTGGCGGCGGATTCAAGAGAGACGGTGGGAGACCCGGGATGCCGCGCAGCTCCCCCTTTCCGTCGAGCGAGGGCAAACTGGCGATGAGAAGCTGGGTGTATGGGTGCAAAGGCTCTCGAAAGAGCTCTCTGGTCGGAGCGATCTCCACGAGCTTCCCAGCATACATCACGCCGATCCGATCCACCGTCTGCGCCATCAGGCCCATGTCGTGCCCGATCAGGATGACGGCAGCTCCCAGTTCCTCCTGCACCCGTCGCAAGGTATCGATGACCTGCCATTGGACTACGACATCGAGCGCGCTGGTCGGCTCGTCCGCCACGATGACCTGCGGCTCCAGGCTAATCGCAATAGCAGTACAGACCCGCTGCTTCATGCCGCCACTCAACTCGTGGGGGAACATCTTGGCAACCTCGGGCCGCAGGCCGACCCGCTGCAGCAGCTCCGCCACGTAGCGATCGAATTCGATGCGCGACATCTGGACGCCGTGGTCTCGCAGCGCGAGCTCGATCTGCTCACCGATCCGCTTGACAGGATTGAGGGAATTCATAGCCCCCTGGGCCACCAGTGAGATCCGGGCCAGGCGTAGCCGGCGCATCTCCTCTTCGTCGAGCGTGACCAGATTGACCCCATCGAGATAAATCGCTCCCCCCTCGATCCGCCCTGGTGGACGAATCAAGCGGAGGAGAGCCAGCGCGATGGTGGACTTCCCGCTCCCGGATTCCCCGACCAGGCCGAAGCGCTCACCGGGCTTGAGAGCGAAGGACACACCGTTGACGGCCTTCACTGGACCAGCTTCGGTGTGATAGTAGACCCGCAAGTCCTCGACACGGAGCACTTCGGCCATCAGGTAGCTCTCCCCCGTAGAAGGCGGTTCGCCTGGCGTCACCTGCTTGACACGTCGCCGAGCAAGACGTTAGACTGAAGCTACGAAGTCACAAGGTCATCATACAACACGATGAGTTTCTGGTGTAGCGTGCCGCCGCATGACCGGAACTGGAGTGAGGGCGGTTGGGGCATCAGGATGGATCGTGCGGATGGATCACACGGTGAGGAGGAGCCACGGTGCTTGACAACACTTCGCGCAGACTGTCCCGGCGTGACTTCCTGCGAGTGAGCATCTCGTTCGCGGGAGCCTCAGCTCTGCTGGCAGCCTGCCGACGCCAAGCGGCAACGCCGGCTCCGAGCGGCCAGACACCGGCTCCCAGCGCAGGGACTCCTGCAGCGGTGGCCACGCCAACGGTCGTGACGACCCCGGCCCCAACGGGGCAACTCCGGGAAGTACCCCGTAACCGCACGCTGATTCTGCGCTGGGGCGGCCAGGAAGGCCGGCACATCGACTGGGAGCTGTGGAACGGTTACGCCATCGGCGCCAACCACCAAAACGGGCTGGGTATCCTCTACGAGCCGCTCGCCTATTACTCCGCCTTCGCCGACAAGTGGTACCCCTGGCTGGCGGAGAGCTGGGAGTACAACCAGGACTACACCGAACTAACCATCACGACGCGTTCGGGGATTACCTGGAGCGATGGCACTCCGTTCTCGGCGGAAGACGTCGCGTTCACGCTCAATTCGCTGCGCGACCTCGGCCCAGAAGTGCGGTGGGGTGTCGACGTGCAGCAGTTCGTCGACGAGGCCGTCGCCGAGAACGACAACGTGGTGCGCGTGAAATTCAAAGTTCCGGCTCCACGCTTCTTCTACTTCATGACATACAAGTACGATATCGGCGTCTATATCGTCCCTAAGCACATCTTCGAGGGCCAGGACTGGACGACGTTCACCGCGTATGACCTGAACAAGGGCTGGCCGGTCACGACCGGACCCTGGCGAGTGGTCTTTTCGTCCCCCGAGCAGAAAGTGATCGATCTCCGCGAGGAGGAATGGTGGGCGGTCAAGCAGGGGCTGGTTCGGCAGAAGCCCCGCGTCGAGCGCGTCATCTATCTCCCGTTCACTCAGGAGACCCAGGTGGCGCAGCAGTTGATCGCCAACGAGATTGACTGTTCGCTCGACCTGCGTCCCCTGACGATGGAGACGATCCTCGTTCAGAACCCTGCTATCATCACCCACACGTTCAAGGATCCCCCGTACGGGTACGAGGACTGGTGGCCCACGTCCCTGTACGTGAACTGCGAGCGCGAGCCGTACACCGACAAGGACGTCCGCTGGGCCCTCAGCTACTTTATCGACCGCCAGCAGCTCATCGAGGTGGCGCTCGGCGGCGCCGGCGAGCCGGCCGTCTTGCCGATGCCAACCTATCCCGGTCTGTTGCCGTACTTCGATGCGGTGCAGGATCTCCTGCAACAGTACCCGACGAACGAGTTCAACCCGGCGAAGGGAGCCGCGCTGCTCCAGAGCAAGGGCTGGCAGAAGAACGCCAACGGCTTCTGGGAGAAGGACGGCCAGGTACTCGACGTCCCGATCGAGAGCTTCACCGTGATGGCCGATATCGGGCCGGTGGTCGCCGAGATGCTGCGGCGACAGGGTGTCCAGTCGTCGTACGCGATGCCGCCGGACTTCTTCGACCGATTCGGCCAGGGAAACTACAACGCATCGCTCTTCGGCCACGGCGGCAGTATCGGAGTCGACCCGTACTTCACCTTGCGGCTCTACCAGTCGGTGACCGAAGCGGTGCCCGGCGGCCACCAGGTCAACTTCTCGCGCTGGCGCAATGATCAGTTCGACAAGATCGTCGACGAGATGGCCGTGACGCCACCAGAGGAGACCGATCGGATCATGGATCAGTGGCGCCGCGCCATGGAGATCTGGCTGCCGGAGCTGCCGGATATCCCGATCCAGAAGTGGTTCCACCGTATCCCGATGAACACGACCTACTGGCAGAATTGGCCGACCCGCGATAACCCGTACGTGAATGGTGCCTTCTGGCACCTGACGTTCCAGCTTATCCTCAACGAGCTCGAGCCGACTCAGTAGGGCGCAAGCGCGGCGGTGAAGCAGATCAGGGCAAGCAGGACGACGCTCGGCGGCGGGCCCAGCAAAGACCCGGGCCCTCGCCGCCGTCGTCTCCCGATCCGGATGGGCGGCCACAGGCTGTGCATCCGGTGAGCGTGACAGCTTCGGGGGCAGGCAGGAACCATGCGGCTCGACTACATCGTTAGGCGTCTCGTGCTCTTCGTCATCGTCGTGTGGGCCGCGGCGACGCTCAACTTCTTCCTACCCAGGCTTTCGGGCAAAGACCCGATCCGCGACAAGCTGCTGCAGCAGGCCGCCGCCGGTGGGTACGTCCACACCGGTATCCAGCAGATGGTCGAGGAGTACGAGCGGAAATTCGGGCTCGATAAGCCGCTTTGGCAACAATACCTGACCTATCTCGGCGATGTCGCGCGGCTGGACTTCGGATACTCGATTGCCAACTATCCACGGACAGTCATGGGCATCATGGCCGACTCGCTCCCTTGGACCGTCGGGTTGCTGCTCACAACCACCCTCCTGGCATTCGCTATCGGCTCGATCCTCGGCGCGCTCCTCGCCTGGCGCAAATCGCCGCGCTTCGTCCAGTACCTTTTCCCACCACTGCTGACCCTATCGGCGATTCCCTATTTCCTGCTCGGTCTGTGCCTGATCTACCTGTTCGCGTTCCGGCTGAAGTGGTTCCCCCTCTTCGGAGGCTACACGCCGGGAACCTTCCCAGCGCTGAACCTGGGCTTCGCGCTGGACGTGCTCAAACACTCGTTCCTTCCCGCCCTGTCCATTCTGCTCGCTTCGCTGGGGTTCTGGGCGCTGGGCATGCGGGGAATGATGGTCACCGTCGAGGGAGAGGACTACATGACTTTCGCCGAGGCGGCGGGTTTGAAGAGTAGCACGCTCTTCTTCACCTACGCCATTCGGAACGCGCTGCTACCCCAGACCACCTCGCTCGGTCTGGCGCTCGGCCATATCCTCTCCGGAGCACTGCTGGTCGAAGTGATCTTCTCCTACCCGGGGATCGGCACGACACTCTACCATGCGATCCGACAATTCGACTATTTCCTGATCCAGGGAATCGTCTTTACCATCGTGCTCGGAGTGACCATCGCAACTTTGATACTGGATCTCATCTATCCACTGCTCGATCCGCGCATTACGTATCACCGCGCGTGAGACGGAGACCGAGCGATGCTGAGCTACATGCGCCGCAATCGGAGCCTCGTCGTCGGGCTGTGCCTCATCCTGCTGATCTTGCTCTTCGCCGGTCTCGGCCGGCTGCTCTGGGACACGTCGTTGGCAGCACCGCTGTCGGCACCGCCGAATCGCCCGCCGTCATGGGAGCATCCGCTGGGTACCGACCGGCAGGGCCGTGATCTGCTAGCCGTGATGATCGTCGGCACGCCGCTTACGCTGTACATCGGACTCCTGGCCGGCTTCATCGGCGTGGCGATCGGCACAGTGCTCGCCCTGACTGGTGCCTACTACGGTGGAGTCGTCGATAGTCTCATCCGAGGCGTGGTCGACGTCGGTCTGACGATCCCGACGCTCCTCGTCCTCATCCTACTGGCAGTCTCCGTGCGTTCCAGCCTCTCGGTGAGCCAGATGGCGCTGGTGGTGGCCTCGCTGTCCTGGCTCTGGCCCACCCGCACGATCAGGTCACAGGTTCTGTCGATCAAAGAGCGCGCCTACATCCAGGTGGCCAGGCTGTCCGGTGCGAGCAACCGGCAGATCATCTTCTTCGAGATCATGCCGAACCTCTTACCGTATCTGGCGGCTACCTTCGTTGGAGCAGTTGGAGCGGCTATCCTGGCATCCATCGGTCTGGAGGTCATCGGTCTCGGCCCGATCGAGGCCAATACCCTCGGCATGACGATCTACTGGGTGACCTACTATGCCGCACTCCTCCACGGCATGTGGTGGTGGTTCATGCCACCTGTCGTGATCATCATCATGGTCTTCGTCGGCCTGTTCTCGATATCGGCCGGTCTGGATGAACTGGCGAACCCGAGGACTCGCCGGACGGTCTAGGTGATGAGAGCTCATCTCGGCGGAACTAGGCCAGGCTTGCTACCATCGTCGTCCCTGACCGGAGAGACACCGGCCCGACGCAGCTCGGGAGGCAAGCAGAAGCTGACCGAACCCGCGCTCGGAAGACCACAGCGTCTCCGGTGTCCCTGTCCGAGGGCGCGGGACGGAGCCTCGCGATCGTAAGGGCAAGGAATGTCGAAGGGTGCTGAGCGGAAGGGAGTGACCGTTGAAGATTACCGATGTCAGGACGGCCGTGATCGAGGGCAATTTCGATTGGATCCTCGTCCGTGTTTATACCGACGAGGGCCTCACGGGACTGGGAGAGGCCTACTGGGGCGCCGGAGTCGAGGAGCTGATCCATGCGGCCAAGCGCCTGATCGTCGGCGAGAACCCCTTCAACATTGCGCGGCTCTACGAGAAGATGATCCGCGGGCTCTCCGGCGCTGGCTCGCTGGCTGGCGCGACTGTCACCGCGATCAGCGGGATCGAGATCGCGCTCTGGGATCTGGTCAGCCGCGCGCTCGAGACGCCCATCTACAATCTCTTCGGCGGCCAGTTTCGCGACAAGATCCGCATCTATGCAGACTGCCACTGCGGTGACGAGGGCACGCCTGAATCTGACGCCGAGAAGGCGCGCCGCGTGGTCGCTGCTGGCTTCACTGCGCTCAAGTTCGACCTCGACATCCCCAATCCTTTTACGCGCGATGTCTCCGACGACCCTGATCCTCGGCGCTGGTGGTACGAGCCCTACAACCGGACGATCTCCACGGCCGAACGCCGGTTCATGGAGGAACGGGTCGCTGCCATACGGGAAGCGGTCGGCCCCGACATCATGCTGGCAGTCGACTGTCACTGGAAGTACAACGTCAGCGATGCCATCCAGCTCGCTCGCGCGCTCGAGCCCTACGACCTGCTCTGGCTCGAAGACCCGGTTCCGCCCGAGAATATCGACGCGCTGGCCAAGGTCGCCGCGAGTACCAGCACTCCCATCTGCACGGGTGAGAACCTCTACCGCAAGCACGGCTACCGTGAGTTGATCGAGAAGCAGGCGGCCGACATCGTCTCGCCCGATATCCCGAAGATGGGTGGGCTCCTCGAGGCCCGCAAGGTCGCCGACCATGCAGACACCTACTACATGCCGATCGCGCCGCACAATGTCTCCAGCCCGATCGGAACAGTCGCGGCAGCGCACGTCTGCGCGGCGATCCCGAACTTCCTCGTCCTCGAGTTCCACGCCATGGATGTCCCCTGGTGGGACGATCTGGTCACCGGCGGGCCCGTGATCAAGGACGGATTCATCCATCTCACCGATAAGCCCGGGCACGGGCTGGAGCTGAACGAGGATGTGGCCCGCGCCCACCTCAAGCCAGGCTCGACGTTCTTCGGGGAGAGCATGTCCTGAGGGAGAACTGGAGCACTGCACGATGGAGCTCGCGTTGATCCTTCAGCCGTATCCCAACGAGCGCTGGCGCTTGGCGCTGCAGCTCGGGGTCACCCACGTCGTCACGACGCTGCCGTTCCCGGTCACCGGTGCCCACATGGCCTGGTCGCAACCCGGCGCGCCACAGCCGATCGTGCCGCGCGATGTCCCGCCACCCGAGCAGCGCCCCTGGGACTATCTACCGCTCCTGCACATGCTGCAGCGCTTCGCCGACGCAGGTCTGACGGTCAGCGTGATCGAGTCGTCGCCGCCTCTCCACCGGGCCCGGCTCGGGCTGCCCGGCCGCGACGAGGAGATCGAGTGGTTCCAGGCACTGATCCGGAATATGGGCCGCCTCGGCATCCCGGTCCTCTGCTGGAACTGGATGGCCGTCATCAACTGGGCACGCACATCGACGACCACACCCACCCGGGGCGGCGCGCTCGTGACCAGCTATGACCACGAATTGATGCAGCGCGCCGGGCTGACCGAGGCTGGCGAGGTGAGCGCTGAGCAGCTCTGGGACACGCTCGCCTATTTCCTCGAGGCGGTGGTGCCGGTAGCCGAGGAGGCTGGTGTGAAGCTTGCGCTCCACCCGGATGACCCACCAGTCCCCTCGCTCCGTGGCATCGCCCGGATCTTGACCACGCCGGAGGCGATGCAACGCGCCATCGACCTGGTGCCCAGCCAGTGCAACGGGATAACTTTCTGTCAAGGCACGTTCTCGACGATGGGCGTCGACATCCCCACCTGGATCCGGCACTTCGGCCGGCGTGGAGCCATCCACTTCGTCCACTTCCGCGATGTCCGTGGCCGGCCGGAGAAGTTCGTCGAAACCTTCCACGACGATGGCCAGACCGATATGTTCGAAGCTATGCGCACCTACTACGAGGTGGGCTTCACCGGCGTGATGCGCCCCGACCACGTGCCGACCATGGAAGGGGAGCCGAACGACCAGCCCGGATACCAGATGGTAGGCCGGCTCTACGCGATCGGCTACATGCGCGGCTTGCAGGAGGGGGTACGGGCGCTCGCCCGCGGCGAAGCGACGACCTAGCCGGCTGGCGATCCTGTTCGAGCTGATCGGCGGAGATGCCGAAGGGCGAATCCATCGGCGCGCAGGGACGAACCAGTAGTCGCCCCTGCTGGCCGTCGTTCCATGCCCGCTGTTGGACACAGAGACGCTCGGCCCATGCACCCGCCAGCGGGCGCAGATGCCAACGTCACTCCGGCCCGAAGTAGCGCTCGGCGTCGTCCTCTGGCCGGTAACCGAGCTTCTCGATCGTGTCGGTGATATCCCAGTGACGGCGCGAGTTCGCCGAGATGGCATAGAAGATGCCGAAATCGAGCTCGCTCTCGATCGCGCGCCACACCACCTGGGCACAGTCCCGTGGGCTCAGCCACATCCACCGGCTGATCTCGTCACGCGGCTCGGGCAGGAACCAGCCGATGCGCAGGCAGATGACCGAGATTCCATACCGGTCAGCGTAGTATCGACCCAGCGTCTCCCCGAACGCCTTGGACACGCCGTACAGCGAGTCAGGCCGCACCGGCTGGTGGGAGTAGACCGGCCACTGCTGGTCGCGGTCATACATGCCCATGACGTGGTTGGTCGACGCGAAGACGATCTTCCGCGCGCCACCCAGGCGCGCGGCCTCGAAGACGTTGTATGTCCCGATGATGTTCGAGTGCAGGACGCTCTGCCAGGTCGCATACGGGCTCGGGTCGGCCGCCAGGTGCACGACCGCGTCCACATCTCTCAACGCCGGCGCGATAGCGCCGAAATCTGCGATGTCAGCGACGACGTGGTCAAAGTCTCGCAGAGCCTCCGGGATCGTGCGATGGAAGTGCAGGCGCAGCTCGTATCGGTCGCGCAGCCGCTGAGCGAGCTCGCTGCCGATCCTGCCAGCCGCTCCGGTGATCAGGACACGCTTCTTGCGCTCCGCCATGGCCGTTACCCCGCTGCCTGCTTCCACCGACCGGCCTCGACCTGCTCCTGCCAGAGTCGCTCCAGCTCGCTGCGAGCTGTCGCGAGCACCTGGCCCGCTGACTCGATCGCTGCACGATCTTCGGCCGGCAACCGAAGGTGAACCCAGTAATGCGCTACTCGATGTTCGAGCTCGCGCAGCGTCGAGAGCAGGGGCCGCAGCAAGGCCGCCGCGTACTGCTCGTCCAGGTGATAGATCCCCGGTTCGTGCATCGCCACCTCCGCAAGGGCGTCCGCGTCTCGTGCATGCTAGGCAAGCCGATACTAGCGCGCGATAATAGCACAGCTTCCCGAGAGCGTCGCGTGGGACGACCGAGCGAGAAGAGTGGAAGGACTGGAAGCGTGCCGGAGATCGAGCTCATTGCGGATTACGGCTGCGTGGTCGGCGAGGGGCCGATGTGGCATCCGCTCGAGCAGTGTCTTTACTGGCTCGATATCCCGATGGGCAAGCTCTTTCGCTTCGACCCCGCATCCGGCAAGCACGAGCACGTCTACGAGGCCGGCGAGGCAATCGGCGGGTTCACGGTACAGGCCGACGGGTCTCTCCTCCTGTTCATGGCTCGCGGCGCGATCAAGACTTGGCGTGCCGGCCAGGTGACCACGATCATCGACGAGATTCCGGAAGAGCGTCACACCCGCTTCAACGACGTGGTAGCCGACCCGGCCGGCCGCGTGTACGGTGGGACGATGGCCACTGCCGATCGCCCGGGCCGCCTCTACCGGGTCGACCTCGACGGCTCGCTGACCGTGATGCTCGACGCGGTCGGCATCCCCAACGGTATGGATTTCACGCTCGATCTGACCCGGATGTACTTTACCGACTCGGCTAGCCGGGCGATCCATCTCTTCGACTACGACCAGGCGACCGGCGCGCTCTCGAACCAGCGCGTATGGATCGAGACTCCGCGCGATCGAGGGGTTCCCGACGGGCTCACCGTGGACAGCGAAGGGTACGTGTGGTCGGCCCGCTGGGACGACGGCGCGCTCTACCGCTACACTCCCAGCGGAGAGGTCGACCAGCGCATCGAGTTCCCGGCGCGGAAAGTCTCCAGCGTGGTCTTCGGGGGACCGGACTACCGCGATGTCTACGTCACCACCGCTGGTGGAGACAACAAACCGGTCGAAGGGCCTGGTGCCGGCGCTCTCTTCCGGTTGCGTCCCGGGATCCAGGGACGACCACCTTTCCTCTCCCGGATCCGGCTATAGCCGCGATCCCGAGCAGCCGGCGTGCCTCCGGCTGTCCAGCAGGCCCACGTCCAGCGGACCACGAACAAGAGGCGGGCGGCTCCGCGCCCCGCTTCCGCGATAGACTTAGCGCGGCGCGCCTGGAGCATCGCAACAGGCTGGACGGAGCAACATACCAGGCATGATCGAATCACGGAGCGAAGGAATGCGACACCGCCGCATCGCGCTGCTCTCCTCCCCTACCAGCTACCGGACACCGGCATTTCTCGCCGCTGCCGAGCGACTGAAGCTCGAAGTGATCCACATCGTGGACACGCCAGAGGCTCTTGCGCGCGAGTGGCGCCGACCCGAGGCGATCGACTTCAGCCAGTCTGAGGCAGCCGCTGCGCGCATCGTCGAACTGGTACGCGAGCGACCGGTAGACGCGGTCGTGCCCGTAGACGACAGCGCCACGCTGCTGGCGGCGCTGGTCGCCTCGCGGCTCGGGCTGCCGCATAACGATCCGGATGCAGCCCTGGCCGCACGCGACAAGCTGCGCATGCGGGAGCGACTTCACGCGCACGGTGTTCCAGTCCCGAGGTTCAGGCCCTACCCGGCAGCGATCGACCCGCGCTCGATCGCCCAGGAGATCGAGTATCCCTGCGTGGTCAAGCCAACGCTGCTGTCCGGGAGTCGCGGGGTGATCCGTGCCGACCATCCGAGCGAGTTCGTCGCGGCTTTCGAGCGCGTGCGGCGGATCATCGCGAGCGACGGGGGCGACCTGGAAAGGGCGGTGATCCTGGTCGAGCGCTTCGTTCCCGGATTCGAGGTGGCGCTCGAAGGGCTTCTGACTGAGGGACAGCTCCAGGTGCTGGCGCTCTTCGACAAGCCCGACCCGCTGGATGGCCCCTTCTTCGAGGAGACGATCTACGTTACCCCGTCTCGCCTCACCGAGACGACACAGAAGGCGGTCGCGGAGTGCGCTGGCCGCGCTGCCGCGGCGCTGGGGCTGCGTACCGGCCCCATCCACGCTGAGCTGCGGGTCAACGATCAGGGGCCGTGGCTGATCGAGGTCGCCGGCCGTTCGATCGGCGGGCTCTGCTCGACCATCCTCGAGTTCGGTACCGGCATGACGCTCGAGGAGCTGATCCTGACGCACGCCATCGGTGAGCCGATCACCTCCTTCGAGCGGCGCGGCGAGGCCGTGGGAGTCATGATGATCCCGATACCCCGTTCTGGGATTCTTCGGCGGGTCGAGGGGATCGAAGAGGCCCGAACAGTGCCCGGTATTCTCGGAATCGAGATCACCGCCAAGTTGAACCATCCGCTCGTGCCGCTGCCGGAAGGAGCCAGCTATCTCGGATTCATTTTCGCCCGTGCCCGGACGCCTGCCGAGGTGGAAGAGGCGCTACGCGCTGCCCATCGCCAGCTCGTGTTCCGGATCACGCCTGAGATCCGCCTGCAACCGGTAACGGCGATGAGGCCGTAACGTTCGCCGGCAGCCTACTTCTTCCTGGCAGGAGCGCCCTTAGCTGGCGCGCCGCCCCGCGTGCCTTCGGGTACCCAGCCCTCGGGCATCGCGGCCCCTTCTCCGAAGAAGAATTCCTCCATCTCGGCACGGAGGACCTTGCGGTCGTCGGGGTCGGCCGGGTTCAAGCCATAGTGGTTGATGACGATTGTCTGGTACTCGCGCCACATCTCCCAGGCCTGCTGGGAGATCTCGTTATAGATCCGCTCCCCGAGCGGGCCCGGGAACGGTGGCTTTTCCAGGCCGGGCAACAGGCGACCGAGCTTGGCACACTGAACCATGCGGGGCATCGATGTCACCTCGCAAGCTCACATTCCGGCAACCGTTGCAAGCCTAAAGGAGCGGCGATCACGTGTCAAACCGCATCTCATGCCCGACGGCGAGAGAGCGACCCAGAGTGCTCTTCTTCGGGCGACCCTGCCGGCTGAGCGCTCTCCCGCTCCAAGCATTGATCGAGTCAGGCATTCCGGTCGTGGCGGTCGTCGTCCCCGCGCGGCGCAGGGACGGCGCGGCTGCTGTCCGCCTCAGGTCGCTCTCGCTCCCCGTAGTTCTGGCCGACCGCGAGCCGGCGCTGGAGCAGATCGCCAGTCACCGTCGGATTCCGATCCTCGAAGCCAGCACGCTCCGGCACACCCAGGTGCTGGAGAGGTTGAGACAGCTCGAGCCGGACATGCTGGTCGTCTCCTGCTTTCCCTGGCGTGTCCCCGACGAGCTCGTCGCGCTCGCGCCCCTAGGCGGGCTCAACCTGCACCCGTCGGCGCTGCCGGCATACCGGGGCCCCGACCCGCTGTTCTGGATCTATCGCCATGGACGACTGCGCGTTGGGGTGACAATTCACCAGCTTACAGCCGAGCTCGACGCCGGACCGATCGTCGAGCAGTCCGTCTTCGACCTGCCGCTCGGTTTACCAGGCGACTGGCTCGAACGCGAAGCTGCCCGGATCGGGGGCAGCCTGCTGGTCACTGCGATCCATGCCCTGTCCGAGGGCCGGGCGAGGCCGTTTTCTCAACCAGAGAAGCAGGCGAGCTACTTCTCCTGGCCGCGTGCGGAAGACCTGGAGATTGGACCGGACTGGCCGGCGTGGCGCGCCGTTCACTTCCTGAACGGGGTCCTGCCGCTGGGCTACCAGCCTGTCTACCGCTCTCCGGACGGAGACCTGGTCGCCGTGCGCCGGCTGCTCCGCTGGTGTCGCACCGCTCGCGAAGCAGGTGAGCACGCGCTTGTGCTGCGAGGATCCTTGTTGCCATTGCGCGATGGCGTGCTCGTGGCAGAGGTCGAGCTGCCACCCAACTAGGGCCATCTCACCCGGAACCCCGGAGGGTCCGGCCGGCTGCCTGTCGAGCCTCAGCGGCGGGAGCGGCCCCCGCGGCATCCGCGGACGGACCTCCGCCAGTACTCGAGCGTATCAGCCAGCGTCTGTTCCAGGGGGATCTCCGGCACCCAACCTGTGGCTTGCCGCAGTGCGGTCGCATCGCCGCGAAGCATGGGGATATCCGCTGGCCGCAGGCGGGATGGGTCCTGGCGAACCTCGATCGAGATCGAAGATAGCGAAAGGAGACGCTCCAGGACGTCACGGAGGCGCCAGGATCTACCTCCAGCGATGTTGAAGACCTGGCCCGCAAGTCCGGGCGTGGCCACCATTTCGTAGGCCCGCACCACATCGCGCACGTCGAGCAAATCCCGCTCGACGTCGAGGTTGCCCACCAGGAGGACCGGTGGAGCAAGCCCAGCCTCCGCCTCGGCGATCTGGCGAGCGAAGCTCGCAATGGCGAAGCGGTCGCTCTGTTCCGGGCCGATATGGCTGAACGGCCGCACGCGAACCACCGGCATCCCGTAGCTCAGGTGATACTGCAACCCGAGCATGTCCTGCGCGACCTTGCTCACGGCGTACGGGCTGAGGGGGCGGAAGGGCTGGGCTTCGGTCACCGGCAGCTCGTCAGGGTGAACCAGGCCGTAGACGTCCGACGAGCTCACGATCAACACTGTCGGCATCGGGTCGAGCAGCCTGGCAGCCTCCAAGAGGTTGATCTGCCCCACAGCGTTGTTCACCAGTGTGCCTGCTGGGTCGGCGAAAGATCGGGGCACATAGCTCGCCGCAGCCAGGTGAAAGATGACGTCGGGACGCCAGTGGGACAGCGTCCGGCGCGTGAGCTCTGCATTGAGCAAGTCACAGACCAGATGGTGATGCAGTTCGGACCCTGGGGTATGTGGGCGCGCCGAGAGCCCGATGACCTCCCAGGTACCGGACTCCGTCAACCTTCGGGCCAGGTGCCGGCCGGCGAAGCCAGAGGCCCCGGTTATCAGAGCGCGTTTCACCCCATCGACCTCCGGTCAGCGCCAGTCTCCCGTTCTCACGCCCGGGTCTGCGCCAACCCCGCTTCGTAGCGCAGGAGCTCGGCTTTGTCAACCCGCTCCCACGGGAGATCGAGATCGGGTCGCCCGAAATGACCATAGGCTGCCACCTGGCGGTAGATCGGGCGTAGCAGGTCGAGTTCGTGGATGATGGCCGCGGGGCGGAGGTCGAAGTGGCGATTCACGAGCTCCAGGATGCGCTCCTCCTCGACGTGAGCCGTACCGAAGGTCTCGATGTGGATCGCTAGGGGACGGGCCACGCCGATGGCGTACGAGATCTGGAGCTCGAAGCGATCGGCAAGACCGGCCGCCACCACGTTCTTGGCGACGTAGCGCGCGGCATAGGCGCCGGAGCGGTCGACCTTGGTCGGATCCTTGCCGGAGAAGGCCCCGCCGCCGTGGCGAGCCATGCCCCCGTAGGTATCCACCATGATCTTGCGTCCGGTCATGCCGGCGTCGGCCATCGGACCACCGACTGCGAAGCTTCCGCTCGGGTTGATCAGGATACGCGTGTTGCTATCGAGCAACCCGCCAGGGATGACCTCCCGGACAACGACTTCCAGCAAGTCCTCGCGCAGGCGATCCGGGTCGACGTCAGGGTCGTGCTGGGCCGAGAGCACGACGGTATCGACACGGGCCGGCACGCCGCGCCGGTATTCGACCGTGACCTGGCTCTTACCGTCCGGTCGGAGGTACGGAAGGATCCCAGCCTTGCGCGCCTGCGCCAGTCGCCGCGTCAAGCCGTGCGCCAGTGCGATCGGCATCGGCATCAGCTCCGGCGTCTCGGTGCAGGCAAAGCCGATCATCATGCCCTGGTCGCCAGCGCCGATGCGGTCGAATGCGTCGGTAGCGAGACCGCTCCGCACTTCGAGCGCTTGGTCGACCCCGCTCGCGATCTCGTGCGCTTGCTCCTTAATGGAGGTAATCACCCCCATCGTGTGGCCGTCCAGGCCGTACGCCGAATCGGTGTAGCCGGCCTCGAGCACCACGCGCCGGGCAATCTGTGGGATGTCGACCCATGCCGAGGTCGTGATCTCGCCGATCACGATCATGAGCCCGGTCGTCGTCGCCGTCTCACATGCGACGCGGCCGTCCGGATCCTCAGCCAGGATGGCATCGAGCACGGCATCCGAGACCTGGTCGCACAGCTTGTCCGGATGCCCTTCGGTCACCGACTCGGAGGTGAAGAAGGTCTGCGCTGCGCGCATCATGCTCGTCGTCACGGTCGTCCTCTCACTCCGGCGCGTGCCTCGACCGGGTCCTAGCCGGCGGGCGGATCACTCGCCCCCAGTGCTCCGCTGCCCCGCGCCACTCAGGTTCCATGTTGCCACGACCGCAGGTAGGTCTCCTGCTCCTCGGTCAACTCATCGATCGCGATGCCCATGCTCGCCAGCTTCAGTCGAGCGACCTCCCGATCGATCTCTTCCGGCACCGGATAGACTGTGGCCTCCAGCTTGCGGTGGTTCGCTACGAGGTAAGCGCATGCCAGCGCCTGGTTCGCGAAGCTCATGTCCATCACGCTCGCCGGATGGCCCTCAGCCGCTGCGAGGTTCACCAGCCGCCCATCGGCCAGCACCACGATCGCGCGATCTGGAGCGAGCCGGTACTCCTCGACCAGGGGCCGGAGCTGGCGGCGCCCACCGGCCGCCAGTTCGGCCAGCGCCTCGAGGTTGATCTCGACGTTGAAGTGGCCAGCATTGCACAGGATGGCGCCGTCCTTCATGAGCGGGAAATGCTCTCGATCGATGACGTGCAGGTTGCCGGTCGCCGTGATGAACAGATCGCCCAGCGGGGCAGCCTCGCGCATGCTCATCACGAGGTACCCGTCCATGAGCGCCTCCAGCGCGCGGATCGGGTTCACCTCAGTGACGATGACGCGTGCGCCCATCCCGCGCGCCCGCATCGCGATCCCGCGCCCGCACCAGCCGTACCCGGCCACGACGACCGTCTTCCCCGCAAGCAGAATGTTCGTCGCCCGCAGGATTGCGTCGATCGTGCTCTGGCCCGTCCCGTAGCGGTTGTCGAAAAGATGCTTGGTGTCGGCGTCGTTGACCGCGATCACCGGAAAAGCGAGGACGTCGTCCTGGGCCATCGCGCGGAGCCTGATCACGCCGGTGGTGGTCTCCTCTGTCGAGCCCAGCACCTGCTCGAGTAACTCCCGCCGGTCGCGGTGAAGGGTGCTGACCACATCGGCGCCATCGTCGATCACGATGTGCGGCCGGTGATCGAGCGCCTGGTGGATGTGCCGGTAGTACGTGTCGTGGTCTTCTCCCTTGACTGCGTATACCGAGAAGCCGTCTGCCACCAGCGCGGCCGCCACATCGTCCTGCGTCGAGAGCGGATTACTAGCACAGATGGCCGTCTCAGCGCCTCCCGCGCGAAGGGTATAGGCCAGATTCGCCGTCTCGGTCGTCACGTGGACGCAGGCCACGATGCGCACCCCCTCGAGGGGGCGCTCGCCCTGGAAGCGCTCCCGGATCAGCCGCAGGACAGGCATCTCACGCGCCGCCCAGGCGATGCGCTGACGTCCCAGCTCCGCCAGGCCGATGTCACGGATGTCGTAGCGTGCCTCCGCCGTCCCTGTCATCACCTTCCCTCCACGGCCATGAACTCGCCGCACCCGGCTCAGCGCGGCAGTATCCCGGCACCCTGCACAGCGCCCAGCCTGCCGCCCTCCCGTCGCGCCAGCTCGCCGAGCAACGCGTCGATATGCTCCTTGACCGGTGAGGCGACGACTCCGACGTCGGTAATGATCGCAGTGACGAGTTCGGCCGGAGTGACATCGAAGGCCGGGTTGAGCACAACCGTACCCTCCGGCGCGACGCGTTCCTGCCCAACCAGCAGCACCTCTTCAGCGTTCCGCTCCTCGATGCGGATCGACGCGCCGTCGGGCGTACCGGGATCGAATGTGCTGAGCGGCGCGGCCACATAGAAGGGGACGCCGAAGTGCCGTGCCGCCACCGCCAGGCCCAGCGTGCCGATCTTGTTGGCCACGTCGCCATTGGCCGCGATCCGGTCGGCTCCGACGATCACCGCGTCGACCAGCCCCCGGGCGATAAGGCTCGCGGCCGCCGCGTCGACGACCAGCCGGAACGGGACACCGGCGCGGAGCAGTTCCCACGCCGTCAATCGAGCGCCCTGGAGACGTGGCCGGCTCTCGTCGACGTAGACCAGCGCGAGCTTACCGAGCTCATGAGCCCTCCGGACGACGCCAAGCGCCGTGCCGTAGGCACCGGTTGCCAGCGCGCCGGTATTGCAGTGCGTGAGCACCCGCGCACCGTCAGGCAGGAGCGCGGCGCCGTAGTCCCCGATGGCTCGGTCACTTTCCCGCTGCTCCTCGAGGAGCACGTCGACCAGCCGGCTCAAACGAACCACAGCCTCCTCGGCACTCGGGGCCGAGCGAGCGGTCTCCCGCGCGCGATCGAGTGCCCAGAAGAGATTGACCGCTGTGGGTCGAGTCCGGGCGAGCGTGGCACAGGCCTGCTCTAGCGCCGCTTCGAGCTCTCGACCAGATCGCACCGCTTCCTTCGCCGCCAGTGCCATCCCGGCCGCGGCCGCCAGCCCGATGGCCGGTGCCCCCCGAACCTTCATCTCGCTGATCGCGCCAGCCACTTCGTCGACGGTGGCGCAACGCACCCAGCACTCTTCGTGGGGCAACCGTGTCTGGTCGAGAAGAACCAGCGCCTCGCCATCCCACTTAATCGACTCGAACCACTCTGTCATGCCCCCGCTCTTCACGCAAAAATAGCTTCTCCCCCGAGAGAAGCCGTATACTGCGGCTCCCTCTCATCTCCCGACGGGTCGCGGCGCGGCTCCTCTGGCAAGACCCACGCCTCGCTCGAAGCGTCTCACGAGCGCCGTCGGCGGAATTGGCACCGTGCAGGCTGGCTGCCGGTTGCCGGGCTTCCTCGGGCCGTTCCCTCCACCACTCTGGATAAGAGGAGCCCTATTCGCTTTTGCGCGAATATACCATACCGTTTGGCCGGGGACAATCAGCGTGGTGCTCCCGCCTGCAAAGCATGGAGCGCAGCCAGAACTAGATCACGCGGCACCTCACGCGTGACCACGACCTCGCCTGGCTTGACTGGTAGGATCCAAGTGAGCTCTCCACGCACCGCCTTCTTATCGTAGGCCAGGCGCTCGAAGACCAGATCGGCGTTCCCCTCGAAGTGCCTGGGCAAGCACAGCCGATCGAGCAGCTGGTTTTGGCGCTCCGACAGCTCCTGCTCTGCCAGGCCGAGCGCAACTGCCATCCAGGCCACTGCCCGCATGCCCAGCGCCACCGCTTCGCCATGCCGGTAACGGTATTCAGCGGCCTCAATGGCGTGCCCGAGGGTGTGGCCATAGTTCAGGATCCGCCGCAGTCCAGCCTCCCGCTCGTCGGCCTGCACGACCGCCGCCTTGATCTCGATGTTCCGCCGGATCACCTGCGTGAGCCAGGCTGGATCCAGCGTATCCCGCTCTAACGGCGCCGCCTCGAGCAGGGGCAGCAAGACGCCCGGATACTGCCGGGTCGCGGTCACCTCGATCATCGCGTGTTTCACGACCTCGGCCCAGCCGGAGCGCAGCTCGGCCGCGGGGAGGGTGTCGAGCACCCGCGGGTCGGCCACGACCAGGTGGGGCTGGTAGAAGGTGCCGATCAAGTTCTTCCCGCGCGGGTGGTTGACGGCCGTCTTCCCGCCGACGCTCGCGTCGACCATGGCCAGCAGGCTGGTCGGCACCTGCACCAGCCCGACGCCCCGGAGGATCAGCGAGGCCACCAGCCCACCGAGGTCACCCACCACGCCGCCACCGACCGCGACGACAATATCCCCCCGATCGATCCGGTGCTCGAGCAGCCAGCCCAGTAGCCGCTCGACCTCAGCGAGCGACTTGCTCTCTTCGCCCGGAGGCACGGTCGCTGACCGCACCTGGAAGCCAGCCTCGGACAGCGCCTGGCTCACCTCCTTGCCCCAGTGTTGCCACACCGCTGCGTCGCCGATGACGAAGGCGGTACGCGCCATCGGCCAGCGCGAGCGGGCCAAACGTCCCAGTTCGGCGAGGAGGCCCGGCGCGACGAACACATCCGACCGGCCCGTCGCTCCACCGATCGAAGCGACCGGTACGAGCCCCCGTTGCGCGTGCGCCCGCACGCCCGCCTCCACCTCGCGGGCGATCTCCTCGAGCGACTTCCCGTCCGTCTGCACCGTGAGGTCCGCCCGGGCATAGAGCGTGGCGCGTTCCGACCAGAGCGTCTCGATGCGTCTTTCCGGATCATCACCGCGAAGCAGTGGCCTCACCGAACGGGGATCGTGCCCCCATTGCCGGCGCAACCGCTCGACGATCGTGTCCGGGCTGGCCTGGAAGTGGACGATGACGCTGGCCGGGCGCATCGCGACCCAGTTCGCCTCGTCAAGAACCACCCCGCCGCCGGTGGCCACGACCACGCGCTCCCGAGCGCATGCCGAGAGGAGTGCCTGTCGCTCGGCGGCACGGAACACCGGCTCGCCGTAACGCTCGAAGATCTCCGGGATCGAGCAACCGAAGCGTGCTTCCACCTGCGCGTCGGTGTCGACCGGATCGAAGCCCAGTCGCTCCGCCACCAGCGGAGCCAGGCTGGTCTTGCCGGTCCCGCTCAACCCGATCAGGATAACGCGACGTGGTACCGTGTCGATCACTGGTCGTCTCTCGCTTCGCGTGCGCGGGTAACCCCTCGCATACGCTACGACCAGCATTCTACTGGCCAGATCCACGCTGTGAACACCGGATCGTTCTCGGCTGGCATGTGCTATGATGCGCTGGGTACAGTGGGGAGACCGATTGACGAGCGGAGGGGAGCGAATGCGGCCCAAAGTCACCATCATCGGTGCCGGGATGGTCGGCTCGACGACGGCGCAGTATCTGGCCCAGCGCAACATCGCCGACATCGTCCTGGTCGATATCGTCGAGAACTTGCCGCAAGGGAAGGCTCTCGATCTGCTGGAGGCGGGGCCCGTCCTCGGATACGACTGCGCGGTCGTGGGCGCGAACGACTACGACGCCACCGCGAACTCGGACGTGATCGTCATTACCTCCGGCTCACCGCGCAAGCCAGGGATGAGCCGCGACGATCTCCTCCGCGTGAACATGAACATCGTGAAGAGCGTCACCGAGCAGGCAGCCCCTCGCTCGCCCGACGCGGTCATCGTCGTGGTGACGAACCCGCTCGACGCCATGTGCCATGTCGCCCTCGAGACCTCCGGCTTCCCCGCATCGCGCGTCGTCGGCCAGGCCGGCGTGCTCGATTCGGCCCGGTTCCGGACGTTCATCGCCATGGAACTCGACGTCTCCCCTCGCGACGTCACCGCGTTCGTGCTCGGTGGGCACGGCGACACGATGGTGCCGCTGCCGCGCTACTCGACCATGGCCGGCATCCCGATCACGCACCTCCTGTCCAAGGAGCGCATCGACGCAATCGTCGAGCGGACACGTGACGGGGGCGGGGAGATCGTGCGCCTGCTGGGGACGAGCGCTTACTACGCGCCGGCCGCCTCGGTTGCGGAGATGGTCGAGGCGATTTTGCTCGACCAGAACCGGATCTTGCCCTGCAGCGCCTACCTGCAAGGCCAGTACGGCATCGACGGCCTGTATGTCGGAGTGCCGGTCAAGCTCGGTGCCGGTGGCATTAAGCAGGTCATCGAGATCGAGCTCACCGACGAGGAGCGAGCCGCCTTGCACCGCTCGGCGGGCGCGGTGCGCGAGCTCGTGGAGGCGATGAGACAGCTTTAGCCGGAGATCGACATGACGACCTCCCGAGGCCCGTCATCCGCGCGAGTTCGAACCGATCGCCTCTGGGAAGACGTCGAGTCGCTCTTGAGCGTCGACGAGGCACGCGAGCGAGTCCTAGCGGCAGTGGGCCCGTTGCCGGCAGTCCGCGTGCCGTTACTCGATGCGCTGGGACTGGTGCTGGCACAGCCGGTCGTCGCGGGGCATGATGTCCCACCCTTCACCAACTCCGCCATGGACGGCTATGCGGTGCGAGCGTCCGACACGGCCGGCGCGAGCTACGATCACCCAGTGGCCCTAACGGTCGTGTGCGAGGTACCCGCAGGCTCGCGCTGTGCCGTCTCAATCGGCCCTCGGCAGGCGGCGCGCATCATGACCGGGGCTGTGCTGCCCGAGGGCGCAGACGCGGTCGTCCGTTTCGAAGAGACGGATGAGTGGGAACCTGGCACCGTTTCCGGGCACAGACGCGGGCGGGCTGAGATCCGGGTCTTCCGCCCAGCCAAGCCCGGGGAGAACGTTCGGCTCGCCGGTGAGGACGTCGCAGCCGGGCAGGAGGTCCTGCCGGCCGGAACCGTGCTGCGACCGGCCTGCATCGGCGTGCTCGCATCGCTCAACCAGCGGTGGGTGACGGTTCACCGGAGACCGCGGGTTGCCATTCTTGCCACTGGCAACGAGGTCATCGACCTGGGACCGGAGCTCCTGCCCGGCCAGATCCGCAACAGTAACAACTACACGCTGGCGGCCCTGGTGAAACAGTGCGGCGGCGAGCCGATCTTGCTCGGCGTCGTGCGCGACGACCCGGATGAGATCCGATCGAGGCTCCGGAGCGCGCGCGGCGCCGATCTGATCCTGACGTCAGGCGGGGTCTCGATCGGGGACTATGACCTCGTCAAGCATGTCCTGCAGGCCGAGGGACGGGTCGAGCTGTGGCAGGTTCGCATCAAGCCAGGCAAACCTATGGCCTTCGGGTGGATCGGCGGAGTCCCGATGCTCGGACTACCGGGGAACCCGGTAGCGGCCTACGTGGCCTTCCTGCAGTTCGGCCGGCCAGCGATCCTGAAAATGCTCGGCTACGAGGACTGGGCGCTCCCCACCGTGCGCGCGAGGCTACTGGCACCGTGCGAGAACCGCGGGCAACGACGCCACTTTGTCCGGGTACGCTTGGAGCGCCAAGGGGACGAGTACGTTGCGCGGCCGGTCGGCGAGCAGGGCTCCGGCATCCTCAGCTCCGTAGCCCAGGCCAACGGGCTAGCCGTTATCCCGGAGCAGTGGAACGAGGCACCAGCAGGCGCCATCGTCGACGTCCAGCTTCTCGATCCCTGGTGCGTACCGTGAAGACACTGCCCCTCAGCGCAACAGCACCACCAGGATGCCGGCGAGCATCACTGCCGCACCCACGAGCGCGTTGGTCGTCGGTGTCTCACCGAGGATGAGCCAGGCGAGCACGATGGCACCGGTGACCTCCTGGGTGAACAGGACGTTGGCGACCGCCGCGTTCAACCGGCGCACGCTAGCGTTGTACAGCGTGTGGCCGATCGCGTTCGGGACCAGGCCGAGCGCCAGCAGGGAGAGCACGACCTGCAGGGAGTAGCGAGAGCTCGCGGCTCCCGCGTCGCTGGCAGACCAGGCCGCCAGAGCCGCGAGTGGCGCCGTCCACAGCGCGGCCATCGCGTAGACGCCCACGGCATAACCGAAGAGCGGCACGCGCTGCCGCTGTTGCCGGCCCACCATCGAATACAGCGCGAACGTGATGGCCGAGAGCACGGCAAACCCATCGCCGAGCAGAACCCGCGGGTCGAACCGCGGCTCGAACCCGGCCAGGATCCCCGCGCCAGCGATCACGACTCCGATCCCGGCGAGCTGTGCCCGGCGTAACGGCTCTCGAAGGACGACGGCCGAGAGAATCGCGATGAAGATGGTCGACATGTAGATCAGCGGCAGAACGTGGGCGACCGGCGCGTAGCGGAGTCCCAGGTTATAGGTGATGAAGTGGGCCGAGAGGATAGCTCCGTAGAGCGCGAAGCGCCGCAGGCCGACAGCGCGGACAGCCGGCCAGGCTCCCGTCAGCCACACGGCTGGAGCCAGCACCGCCGACGCCACGACCAGTCGCCAGAACGCGATCTCGTAGGGGCTGACCTGTCCAGCCAATCGAATGAAGACCGCGCTGGTCGACACGCTCAGTACGGCCACCAGCGCGAGCACCACTCCGGCCAGGCTGATGCGCTCTGGCGCAACTGGCCGGATCACCGATGCGGTCCCGCCATCCGTCATCGTGGCGCCTGTCCCCCTCGCGCTCGACTCCATCACGTAGACTACCATCCCATCGCGTCTCCGTACCGCAAACAGGCGAGGCGCCCGAGACGTCGTGCTACAATGCGTAGCTCGTTCGGGTCTGACCTGGTAGCGGGCCGTGGCATGGATCGCTGGATGGGGTGGCTGTGGTAGATGTCAACGTCAGCAGCTTCTGGCGACGGCCGCCAGCGGTCGATCATCTCGTGATCGGCATCGAGATCGGCGGGCATGGCCAGCGTGTCGTCGTGGCCGATGGCAGCGGGCGCATCCGCGGGCAGGCCCAGGCGTTCGACGGCAAGGCCGATGCGCTCACCGTCGTCCTCACGGTGCACCACCTCGCCGAACAGGCATGTGAACAGGCCGGCGTGCCGCTCGGTCGAATCGAAACAGCGGGGATCGCCTTCGGTGGACCGGTCGATCCCCATCGTGGTTTGACGCTGCTCTCTCACCGGGCACCTGGCTTTGAACAGTTCCCGCTCGTCGCCCTCATCGAAGAGCGGCTCGGGCTGTCTGCGGTGCTCGATAACGATGCAAGGACAGCGGCGCTCGGCGAAGCGGCGTTCGGGGCCGGCCGCGGCTGCCAGAACCTGGTGTATGTGCATCTCGCTACGGGGGTGGGCGGGGGCATCATCGTCGACGGCCGGCTCCTCTACGGCGCCAGTAGCACCGCGGGAGAGATCGGGCACATGGTCGTCTCGACCGGCGGCCCGCTTTGTTCCTGTGGCAAGCCCGGGCACCTCGAGGCCTTCGCCGCCGCTCCGGCAATTCAGGCCCGCCTGCGTGAGCGGCTCGCCGAGTCCCCCGATGATCCGGCTCGGGTGCCGCTCGGCCGCCGACAGCCGACCCTGAGACAGATCTTCCAGGCGGCCGCGTTCAGC
Organism: Thermalbibacter longus; assembly: GCF_023806485.1. GTDB lineage: Bacteria > Chloroflexota > Chloroflexia > Thermomicrobiales > Thermomicrobiaceae > Thermalbibacter > Thermalbibacter longus. The sequence continues at coordinate 9,348 of NZ_JAMSLR010000010.1, read as the reverse complement.
TCAGTCGCTGACCAGATCGTTCGGGAGACAGTGCAGACACTCGGCCTGGCGATCGCGAACCTGATCACCGTGCTGAACCCCGAGGCGGTCATTTTAGGCGGCCCGGTAGCCGAGGTCGGCCCACTGCTCATGGAGCCGTTGCAGGCTCGCGTGCGGCAATATGCCTACCCGGCCTCGCTCCGAAGCGTCCGGCTCACCACAGCGGAGCTCGGCGGCGATGCCATCATCCTGGGAGCGGTCGCGCTAGCGCTCGCCTACAGCGGTCGCGTCTGAGCGCGGCGTTGCGGTTCGTCCCAGCCCACCGTCACTTCACGTGCAGCCTGCGATCTCTCCCCACGTGAGGCGGACGAGAACAGAGCGTGATCGTTTCGATTGCCGTCGGGATGGCAAAAACGGTAGACTTACTCCCCGGCATTGCGGGAGGAGGGTCTGGATGAGCACCGAACTGCGTTTGAGCGAGCAACACCGTGCCGTGCTCCTTGCTCTGCTGCGTGAAGCGAAGCGTCCGCTGACGACAGAGGAACTGGCGGCGGCCCTGAGGGAGGCAGCTCAGCAGCGAGCCGGATAGACGGCTCTCCAGTACCAGCACGCGCGGTGTCGCGATGACGATACGCGCCGTGAAGATCGCGAAGGAGACGAGAGAGCATGCAGACCATCGAGCCCAGGCTGGAGATCGAATTCAACGGCAGCCCAGAAGAGCGCGAGCTCGCGGCCCGGGTCTTCGCGATCATGCGGACGGCCGGACGCTTCTTCGCGCTGACGGCTCCGATCCGCATGCCGCTACAGGCTCTGGCCGAACACCTGGCCCGACTCGACCAGCAGCGGGATGCAGAAGGCTGGGCCGCCGCGCTGAAGCTGGCTGTCGAGGCGAACGACGCGGTCTTCAGCCTGGAAGAGCGCGATGGGGTCCTGTATGTCGCCACCACCCGCGAGGGGAGGCCACCGCGGCCAGTCGAAGAGGTCGACGCGGCGCACATGTTGCCCCGGCGTTTCCAGGAGCCACCGACTGTCGCACCGCCTGTTGCGCGCCGGCGGCCGGTAGCAGTCGCTCGTCCCGCTGCCGATGAGGAACTCGCTGCCGAGGCGGTTGCCTCGGCAGCGCCTGAGCCAGCGGAAGCTGCCGCAGCACCAGTTGAGATCATCCCAGCTCCGTCGGAGATCCAGGTCGTCGATCTGTCCCAGATCGGTGACGACGTGCTGCAGGCACTGGTCGCTGCTGAACTCGCGACCATGCCGGAGGTTGCCGGCTTCGCCGACCGCTGGATGCTGGATGAAGACGTCCCGCGGCTGAGCCGAGGAAACCTCCGGCGTCTGCGCGAGTACATCCTGGAGCGCGGGCAACCTTTGCCGGACACGGAGCTGGTCGAGGTCGTGCTCGGAGTCCGACGCTCGGCTCCTGACTACGAGGTCCAGCGATTCGCGCTCAATGTCCGCCTCTCACAGGAGGAGGACTTCGAATTCGTCGGCGTTCCAGGCAACTATCTCTGGTCCACCAAGGGACTGCCAGCGATCGGTACCACGAAGCGCCGTGCGGCCGATATCGGCCAGGACTACCGCTTCCTCATCGAGGAAGCCCTGGCGGCGATCCCCTTGAGCGAGCAGGTCGCAGATCACGTCTTGACCTTCTACGAGCACTACCTCGGCGTCTTGCCGTACAACGCGATTCTGGCGAGCGTGCTTCCGCCTCAGGTGCTGGCCGATCAGCGTGTCGCGGTGCTGACGTTCGAGTCGCCACAAACGTACGAGACGTTCCTCGTCGAGCTGCGCTACCCGTCCGGCAACCGGGGCGGCTATCTCGCCGGTTTCGACGCCTTCTTCCGCGATAGCCTGGTGCCGGGCGCGCTAATTACGATCGAGCGGACAGACACGCCTGGTCACTACACTATCGACTATCTGCGCGTGTCGGGCCAGGAGCGCCGGCTGCTCGATCTGGACGAGAAGAACCGCCGGTACATCTTCCGCCCGACGACCTACTACTGCGCGGTACAGGAGAATATGCTCCTCACTGAGAATCGCTTCCCCCGCTTCGCCGGGCAGGAGCCGCTCGACGACCGGACCCGTCGCTACCCGGACCTGGTCCTCGCCGCCACGTTCGAGCGCGTCGGCGAGCAGATCGGCACATCGGACGCGCCGCGATACATGGCGCTCCTCGACGATCTGGTCGCTGCAGCGAACGTCGAGCGACCGATGACGCCAGAGCTGATCCGGCAGATCGCCGAATCGCCCGACTACCCGCAGTTCAGCATCGACCCAGACGCCGAGGATGTGCTGTACTATGCCCCATCGCCGTGAGCACAACTGGCTCAACACCAGCCTAGACAGGCCGGCTTCACCGGAAGAGCAGCGAGCGCTCGGCGAGCTCTTCCAGCGCTTCAACAGCTCGCCGCGGCCCGCGGCGAGCGACGTGGCGCAGCTCTCTGACCTCAGCCGCGCGCTGGTGCCAGCGCTTCAAGATCTCTGGGCCTCTTCCCCGGTCTCGACCCGGCGGTATCTGGTGACACTGATGGAGGAGATGGCGGAGACCAATGTCGAGTTGAACTTCCGCCGCGTGCTCGAGATCGCACTCCGCGACCCCGATCCCGAAGTCCGGGCCCGGGCGGTGTCTGGTCTCTGGGAGGAAGACGATCCGCAGCTTCTCGATCGGCTGCTCGACCTCCTGCCCGCTGAGGAGGAAGAACCCGTCCGCGAGGCGATCGCCGTTCTGCTCGGCCGCTTCAGCTATCTCGCCTCGGTCGGACAGCTCGACGAGCCTCGCACGCGTCGCCTGCGCCAGGCCCTCCTCGCGCTGGCGCGCGACGACGCGGCAATCGCGGTGCGCCGCCGCGCTCTTGAAGCCATCGGCTATTTCGGAGACGACCCAGACATCGTCGAGCTGATCACAGAGGCGTACGACGCTCCGGAGCACGAGCTGAGGGTCAGCGCCATCTACGCGATGGGGAAGAGCCTAGACCGTCGCTGGCTACCGCACGTGCTGGCTGAACTCGAGAGCGAAGAGCCGGAGCTCCGCTACGAGGCCGCGCGGGCATGCGGCGAGTTCGGCGTGCCGGAAGCGGTCGACCCCCTGATCGCACTGGTTGACGACCCTGATCGAGAGGTGCAGGCCGCGGCAATCGGCGCGCTGGGTCAGATCGGTGGCCCGGTCGCGATCAACGTCCTGCGGCGGCTCGCTCGGTCGGCTGACCCGGTTGTGCGCGAGGCCGCTGAGGAGGCATTAACGCAGGCGGTTTACGAGGAGGACCCGCTTCATTCCGGACTCTGGCCGTAGACGTGAGCTCACCCACTTGTCACCGTATCGACGACGCGCGCGTTTGGGACGCGTTGATCGAGCAGCTAGGCGGACGGCTGCTGCAGGGCTGGCGCTGGGGAGAACTGAAGAGTCGGCACGGGTGGAAGCCGGTCCGGATCGCCTGGTTCGACCCGGAAGGGCATCCGGTCATCGCCGCGCAGCTTCTCTTTCGCCGGGTCGGCCCTCTGAGCCTGGGGTACGTTCCCCGGGGCCCACTCGTCGCCGTGGGAACCGCGTCCAGTGCCGACGACCGGGCCTACACTCACGTCATCGATTGGGTTGCCCGTCGTGAGCGGGCGATCTGCGTCCTCGCCGAGCCCGAGAACGAAGGCGCGTGCGTGGTACTTACGCGCGCGAGCGGCTGGCGGCGCAGCCACACGGTGATCCAGCCCCAGCGCACAGTCCGCGTGGCGATCGATGTCGACGACGAGACGCTTCTCGCGCGGATGAAGCCGAAGACCCGGTACAACATTCGGCTCGCAGAGCGGAGGGGAGTTGAAGTTCGCTTGGGCAGCCGCGCTGACCTGGCGGTGTTCTACGACCTGCTGCGCGAGACCAGTGAGCGAGATGGGTTCGGGATTCACCGGATAGAATACTTCCGCGATATTCTGGATACCTTCGGAGAAGATGCAGCGCTGATCCTGGCCGAGAAGGACAGAGAGCCGGCAGCCGGAGCTCTGGTCGTTCGCTTCGGTGCCGAGGCTGTGTACCTGTACGGCGCCTCTGCGGCACGTCACCAGCGTCACATGGCATCCTATCTGGTGCAGTTCGCAGCCATGCGCTGGGCTAGGGACCGTGGCTGCCGGTTCTATGACCTGTGGGGGATTCCGCCAACCGATGAGCCGCCCGACGATGTTCCCGATGATCAGCTCAACGTACGCCAGGGCCTGTGGGGTGTCTACCGCTTCAAAGCTGGTTTCGGCGGTGAGGTGTACTCGTACCCCGGTGTCTACGAGCGCGTCTATTCCCGGCCACTGGTGTGGCTCTGGCGCCGGCTGCGTCCGATGGAGGGCTGACTGATGCTCCCCCTGAGGTCGCTCCTGCATGCACTGGCGATCGAACGCGCGGCCGGCGACCTCGATATACCGATCACCGAGGTGTGCTACGACTCACGCCAGGCACTGCCGGGAGCGCTGTTCGTTGCCCTGCGCGGAAGCTATACCGATGGTCATCGCTACCTCGAGGATGCCCGTCGCCGGGGCGCGGTCGCCGCCCTGGTTGAAGAGTGGAGCAACGCGCTCGATGACTACCCGGCGGCGGTCCAGGTGGTCGATACCCGCGCGGCCCTCGCTCGTGTCGCTGCCGCGTTCTTCCAAAATCCATCGAACGACCTCGGCGTGATCGGTGTGACCGGAACCGATGGCAAGAGCACCACAACGTTCCTGATCGACGCCCTGCTGCGCGCGGCGGGCTATCACACCGGGCTAGTGGGCACCGTAGCTGTCAGGGTCGGTGATCGCGTGGTCGAGCACGATACGCGCCAGACCACCCCTGAATCCCTGGATCTTCAGCGGCTGCTGGCGAACATGCGACGCGAGGGTGTGCAGTGGGCCGTACTCGAGGCGACCTCTCACGGGCTCGCGATGCACCGGCTAGACTGTTGCGCGTTCGACCTCGCCGTGGTGACCAACATCACGCACGAGCACCTCGATTTCCACGGCACGATCGAAGCCTACCGGAGAGCGAAGGCGCGCTTGCTCGAGTTCGTCGCCCAGCGCGATGACCTTCGGCCCTATCCCCGCGGTGTCGTCCTCAATGCCGGCGACGAGGGCGCGCGCTCGATCGCTGCCTATGCCGGATCAGCGCCGGTGATCTGGTTCGGGGTGGACGCGACCGAGGCCGAGATCACGGCGCGGAACATCCACCCTCATAACGCTGGGACCGACTTCGAGCTAGTCACCCCAACCGGTTCGGCACTGGTCAGGCTGAAGTTGCTCGGACGGTTCAACGTGGAGAACGCGTTGGCGGCGGCAGCCGCCGGGTATCTGCTCGGCCTGACGGCGGAGCAGATCGCGGGCGGCCTGGAAAGCTTGGACCATGTACCCGGTCGTCTGCGCCGGATCGATGCCGGCCAGCCCTTCACGGTGATCGTCGACTACGCGCACACGCCTGAGGCGCTGCAACGTGTCCTCGAGCTTGTCCGGGAACTAGTTCCGGGCCGCCTGATCACCGTGTTCGGCAGCGCGGGCGAGCGTGACCGTGCCAAGCGGCCTCTGCAAGGCGCTATCGCGGCCCGCCTCGCAGACTTCTCCGTCTTCACGTCGGAGGATCCTCGTTTCGAGGATCCGGAGCGGATCATCGACGAGATCGCCGAGGGCGCGCGAGGCGCAGGTGCCATAGAGGGCCGCGACTTTCTCTGCATCGAAGACCGTTCGCAGGCGATCCGCGAGGCGCTGCGGCGGGCCACGCCGGGCGACGCCGTCCTGCTACTCGGCAAGGGCCACGAGCGATGTATTATCTACGGCTCAGAGCGTCGTCCCTGGGACGAGTCGGCCGAGGCGCTCTCGGCGCTAGCTGAACTCGGCTACCGAAACGAGGGTGAATGAAGCGAGAGCCGAACCGTAGACAACGAGGGGCGGTAGCCAGGCTACTCCTGAGCGTTTTGATGGCAACCGCGTTGCTGGCGGCCGCCTGCGGAGAGCCGGATCCGATCGCCAATCCGGAGTGGGTCGCTGGTGCAGCGCCGAAGGGTCGGATCCTCTTCGTCCAGCATGGCGATATCTATCTCTGGCAAGACGGCAAGATTCGGCGCCTACTCGAGCTTGGGAACGCAGCCTCGCCGAGCTGGTCACCCGATGGCAGCCGGTTCGCGTTCGTGCGCTTCGGAGATGCCTTCTCGGACCTCTACGTCGCCGGAGCCGACGGCCAGGGCATGCAGCAGCTCACCCAGAACGAGCCGCCCCTGCAACCGGGGACGCAAGCGTACGTCGCGAACAGCGTCTGGGCGCTCGATCCGGCATGGATGCCGGACGGCCAGCGGATCGTCTACGCGAGCGACCTTAACTCGGTCAAGAACTACCTCTGGCTCATTCCGAGTACTGGTGGGGCGCCACAACAGATACCGGCTTCAACGGTTCCGGGCGACAACGTGGAATCACCGACCGTCTCGCCGGATGGAACGCGCATCGCCTTCGCGCACCGCGCGACGTCTGACGACGGACTGCGCCGCCGCACGGACCTGTGGATACTGAACCTGACAACCGGCGAAGTGGTGCCGCTCGTGCAGGGAGGAGATGGCAGCTACGCGCCGGCCTGGTCACCCGATGGAAACTGGATCGCCTACGTTGGACGACAGGGTGAAGCGAACAACCTTTACGTGGTGCCGGCCGGCGGCGGAGAGCCAGTGCAGCTTACCACCAGCGGCGCCGTAGCCTCGCCGACCTGGTCACCGGATGGGACGATGATAGCCTTCTTGCAGCTCGATGGAGGCACGTTCGAGGCTCAGTACGTCGAGTTCACCGTGGAGCCTGGCGGCAGGCCGCGCGCTGGGGAGCCCAAGCGGCTATTCGAAGCCGAGGCGATCGACGCGCCGTCGGGACTCTCGTGGGCGCCGTAACTCCCCGCGCTCGGCTAGAGAGTGCGGACCAATGGATCAAGCTGGTCAGAGGCCTCTAACGGAAGTAGCGAGACTGGCACCCATCGAAAGGCCGCGATCCCTCGCGCTACGGTTGGCCTACTGGCTCTCGCGTAGGCGCTTCGGACGCGTGATTTCTCCCCTCAAGGTTATCTATGCCAGAAAGACAGAATTGATCCCACTGACGGCCTACATTGATTGGATGCGAGAAAAGAAGCTCGCGGTGGGTCCTGCGGTGCGCATGCTCGTGACCACGAGGGTGAGCCAGCTCAACGGCTGCGCATTTTGCCACGATCTGAACCTGGCACGAGCTGTTCAGGAACAGATTGGGTATGCGCGGTTCCTGGGTCTCGATCGCTGGCCAGAGAGCGAAGCGTTCAACGAACGAGAACGAGCGGCGCTAGCGCTGGCGGACGAGGTTACCAGAAATCATGATTTGAGCGAATCGACCTTCGAACTATGCCGTCAGCACTTCTCTGACGAGGAGGTTGTGGAACTTATCTGGTTAGTTGCCGTAGAGAACTATTTCAACATGCAGGCTCGATCCCTGAGAATTGGCTCAGACGGTTTATTTCGACGCACAGCAGAAGCTCACGGACCATAACTACACTGGAAGAACGGCCATCTAGACCTACTGTCGCAACGCCACGAGCCCTGTTGCCGTATTTGCTTGGGGTGCGTTTGGTCAGGTGGGAGTGCTTCCGGGGCGGGACACCGAGGTGGGGCTGAGATCTCAACGCGGCCATGCCCGCTCCGATGGCCGGAACCGTGTACCTCCAATCGGCCACAGGTGGAACCGGTCAGTCTTCGAGGTATGCCACAGAGCCGGAGAGGTACTGGCCAGTCTGGCCTGTCTGCGGGCCAGGTGCGACTAGGCAGACGACCAGCCGAGCGGGTGACCTGGCGAGACATGCTTGACAGCCGATGCGATGGTGAGTACACTTCTCTGTGCGGCGGAAGGAAGACCGCCGGGCAGGCGGAAGTAGCTCAGATTGGTAGAGCATCTCCTTGCCAAGGAGAAGGTCGCGGGTTCGAGTCCCGTCTTCCGCTCCGCGAGAGTCTGACGAGCGGCCTCACCCGAGGCCGTTTTTCTTTGTTCTGGTGCGCATCCGCGGTAGAATAGACGCGAGATAGCCAGGCTGGCACCGTTTCGCCCTGCTGGCACCCCGCTCTGGTAGATGGTCGCTCACACGGCCGGCGAAGCAGGAGCCAGCCAACGTTGCGCGAGCGCGATTCTGAGCGGAAATGGCGGAACGGCAGACGCGGCGGTCTTAAAAACCGCTGGGGGTAACCCCCGTGTGGGTTCGAGTCCCACTTTCCGCACCGTCGAAAAGCCAAAACCTGCCCCTCGGTCTCTTCAAGAGCCCCCGAGACGCCTCAATAGCGCCGGTACAAGACCGGTACAGTGCTGGGAGGGGGTTTGTGGGCTCGATCTACCGCCGCAAGGACGGGTTCTAGGTGGCGCCAACCCAGGTTGACAGCCCGGCTGGCCCCCATTTCACCGCCTGGTCAAGCGCTCGTGGCAATACGCCATAATAGAATTCCACCGTCCACGGACTCGGCTTCGTCCAAGGATTTCCGCGCACCACTCCTGGAAATGAAGCGGCGTGAGCTCCACCAGTCGAGTGCGCACTCCGGCAATACAGGCGCAGGAGGCGACTTCGGCCATAGCACGGTAAAGCTCCCCACGGCGTGGAGCTCGACAGCGAGTTGAGGACACCTTGCCCCGCTCGTCGATGAATAAGTATGCGCAGACGAGATAAAAGCACCAGTGTCGCGAGGACTAAATATCCAGCCGAAGGACCTCGGCAGGGACACTCCCGGATCTACATCCAGTGAACCAGCGTGTCACGGCGGATTGATCGTCCTTCTAATCGCGCAGGGCGCCAGCCTAGCGATACCGGCGCTCGCCGGACTTCTGGCACACACCTGGGGAACTGGAACGAGATGCGGCTGAAAAGACTGCGAATGCATCAGTTTGTCGCCCGTGGCTGAGGATCCATCCGGAACTACCACCCGCCCACTTGACACCCCGTCTCAGTCTCGTCCCGGACCGCCGTGGAAAGTGTCCGACAATACGGGTGAGGTATTACGCTCGGAAGTTGGGCCACACCACCCTGCCGATTACCGTGCCAAATCCGCTGCGCTAACCCTCGAGCCATACGAGCGAGCCTGGGGTCGCTCACTGCTCAAAAGGCAAGAATACCAGAACGTGTACCACGAACCGCCCGGGACCTCCTCGATCACCGCAATGCGGTCCCCGCGGTACCATGGGCAATCGTGCTTGGCGGGCTGGCAGGGGAAACGTCGCCAGCTCGTTTGCTTCCCCTCGTAGTCCTCTATGGCTGCGCTGCCCAAAGGCGCTAACCTATCAACACTTCAGGCCATACAGCGCAGTATTCTTCTCGCGTCGCCAAGAAGCGAGTAAGACCCGGGTGATATCGCCGGCTCAAGCGGCGCGCTCCCGCTTTTCCATGATGTTGGTGGA
>NZ_JAMSLR010000001.1 GCF_023806485.1 Thermalbibacter longus | reverse complement strand
CTCCCGGGCCAGCAGCAGCGCGATCCCCCGGCCGATCCCCCGCCCAGCCCCCGTTACCAGCGCGACTTTGCCGTCGAGCTTCCCCATGCGCTCTCTCCTCGTCTCCACCCGCTCTCTTCGTCCGGTGTCAATCGAATCGCCGACTACCAGGCCGCCTAGGCTCGCCACCCTTCCGGCACTTTGAGGGACGCGATAGGGTCGACCTCTCGGAAGACGACGACATCGGCCGGGCGGTACCAGATGGCGAACTGTCCGGCCACGACGGGGCCGGGGTTGATCAGGTAGCGCCGCCGCGGATCGAGTTCCACGCGCCCCCGCGAGAGATCGAGCGGCCCGCGGTCGTCGCGCGCCTGCCGGTAGTGGGTATGCCCGGCGAACGTGAGCCGTGGATGCCTGCTAGGGTGAGATCCGTTCAACCCCGACGCCACCCGGCCCAAGGCCTCCCCCACTCCCCAGTCCTCCCCGGTGACGTCATGGGTCAGGCACACGCCCTCGATGACGATCCGGTCGCGGAGCGCCTGGAGCAGTGTAATGGTCTGCTGTCGCAGGCCGAGATCGCGCTGACGCGCTGCCAGGGCGAGCTCTCGCTCGTGGTTGCCGTACACGCCGATAACTGGCCATCCCGCGAGCAAGAGCGCGCAGCGATCCGCCTGATCGGGTCGATCAATCAAGTCGCCGAGCAGCACGATCGTGTCCACGCCCTCTGTTCGGCAGAGTTCGAGCACGCGGCGGAGCAGCTCCTGCTCGCCGTGGACGTCCGCCAATAACGCCACTACCTGGCCCAGGCTCATCGCGCACCCTTCGCTGGGACAATCAAGCAGTCGACGACTTTCGCTCCCAGACCTCGTTCGAAGACCACCAGCGGGTTGATATCGATCTCGCTCACCTCGCCCTGAAGGTCGATGCAGAGCTGCGAGAAGCGGATCAGGATGTCGACGACGGCGTCCAAGTCGGCCGGCCCGGTGCCCCGAGCGCCGGTCTCCAATACCGGTGCGGCTCGCAGCCGCGCCAGCATAGCCCGGCAGTCACGCCTGGTGAGCGGCGGAACGCCGAGCGCCACGTCTCTGAGAAGCTCGACGAAGATTCCGCCGAGACCGACCGCGATTGCCGGCCCAAAGGCTGGATCGACCGTCATACCGACGATCAGCTCGCGGCCGCCTGCCGCCATTTCTTGCACCAGCACGCCTGCGACCTTCGCGCCGGGCGCGTGCCGTCGAGCGTTCTCCACGATACGCGCGAAGCCCTGGCGCACCGCGTCCTCGCCGGTAACGCCGAGGAGCACCCCACCAGCTTCGGTCTTGTGCGCGATGTCGGGCGACTCGACCTTGAGTACCACCGGGTAGCCGATCTCGCGCGCGGCAACCAGGGCCTCTTCCGGACTCGTGGCCAGCCGTTCGCGCGTTACCGGGATGCCGTAGAGACTGAGCACCGTCTTCGCTTCGCGCTCGACCAGCGGCCGCCCACCGGACGCGCGCACGAGTGCTCGTGCCTGCTCCGCGACTGCGCTGGGCTCGGGGTGCGGACGCGGTTCGGCCTGGCGCGCTCGCAGGAAGTCCGCATAGCGGATGAGCGCGCCGATCGCCCGCAGCCCGTTCTCTGCCCCCTGCAGGAATGGCACCCCGTCCCAGTGGGTCACCGGCTCGACCGGCGGCTGTCCCCATCGAGAGCCGTCGTGCATCTTGCCCGTCACGAGCGAAAGGACGAGGAATACCTTGTCGGGATACCGCTCGGGCATCGATTTGATCACCCGGCCGACCGGCGAATCGAGATCGATCTTGTTCGGGTAGGCCTGCCCGTACACGACCGTGTGGATGCTCGGGTCTTCCGCCATCGCCACTAGGGAGCCCTCGGTGATCTCGGGCTGCGTGGCCGCCTGGCCGGTCGTGTCGAGCGGGTTCCCCACGGTGCCGTAGGGCGGGATCACGGGCTTGAGCCTGGCGACCGTCTCTGGCGCCAACGCCGGCAGGGAGACGCCGAGATCCTGGCACAGGTCAGAGATCAGCCCGCCGGCTCCGCCCGAGACGAAGATCGTCCCGACACCGGGCCCTTTCGGCAGCCGCTTCGAGTGGAAGGCCGCCAGCGTCTCGATCATCTCGTCGAGCGTGCTGACGCGGATCAGGCCGTACTGCCGCATCACCGCGTCGATGACCTCGTCCGAGCCGACCAACGAGCCGGTATGCGCCAGCGCGGCTCGACGGCCACCTTCGGAACGACCGACTTTGAGTACCACGATCGGCTTACCGGCGTCTGCCGCCTGCTCCGCGACCTGGAGCAGCTTCTGCGGGTCGCGGAACTGCTCGATGAAGCAGCCGATGACCCGGGTCTGCTCGTCCTCCACGCAGAAGCGCATGAAGTCGGCTGCCTCCAGATCCGCCTCATTGCCCGTCGTTACCACGTAGGTAAAGCCGATTTCGCGGTCCTGCGGTGGGATGATCATGCTATAGGTGAGCAACCCGCTCTGGAAGACAAGCGAGATCGGCCCGCGCGCGACGGTCGTGTACGGCCCCGACTTGGCCACGAGCCTCGCCGGGGTACTGACCAGCCCGAGGCAATTCGGCCCAACGACTCGAATACCCGTGCGGCGGGCGAATTCCCGGATCGCGACCTGGCGCTGGCGTGCCTGCTCGTCGTCCTGCTCACCGAAGCCACTCGTGATGATATTGACTGCGGTCACACCGGCCCGCTCGGCCTGCTCCAAGACCCCGAGCACCGCATGGCTGGGGACGACGATGATTGCCTGGTCTATGCGATGAGGTATCGCGTCGAGCGTCGGGTAGCAGGCAGAGCCGAGCACCTCCTGGTACTTCGGGTTGACCCCGTACACTTCGCCCTGGAACCCGAAATTGAGAATGTTGCGGTGGATGTTGAACGCGAACCCCACCTGCGGCGTGGCGCCGACGATCGCCACCCGCTCGGGATAGAACAGGGCCCGCATCGTGCGGTGAAACGCGGCATCGAGCGCTAGCCCGGTCTCCGATTCCGCCCGTGGCCCGCTCGCCGGCACAGTCGCCGGCGTGCTACCGGGCGCCGAATGTACGGACTCCATCGCCACCTCCTCCCCTCGTGCCGCGCCTCGTTTCCGAAGGTCTGGCAGCGGTGAGCCGGGGCGTGCCTATCAGAAGTAGATGCGTCCGATCGTCTCGGCGACGCAGGCCGGCTTCTCCTCTCCCTCGACCTCGATGGTGCGCAGGTGAGTCATCTGCACGGCCCGACCGTCGACCTCCTCGACCGAGAGCAGCTTCGTCCGCATCCGGATACGCTTGCCGACCCGGACCGGAGCCGGGAAGCGAACACGGTTCAAGCCGTAGTTGACCGCCATCTTGCCGCCGAGGTCGATCTTCACCCCCCGGCTCAGGCTACCGAGGTAAGGGATTAAGGAGAGCGTCAGGAAGCCGTGGGCGATGGTACCGCCGAAGAACGTCTGCTTCGCGCGCTCGGGGTCGACGTGGATGTACTGGTGGTCGCCGGTGGCGTCAGCGAAGGCGTTCACCCGTTCTTGAGTAATTTCCACCCACTCGCTGACGCCGATCTCCTCTCCCACGAGCTGCTTCAACTCCTCGACCGTCCTGACCACGCGCTCGGCTGGCCCGTGCGGCTCGCTCACCACTGCCTCCTCTCGTTTCGCGCGCTCTGGCGACCTCACACCGACCCGGCGACGCGGCCAGCGAGTGCCTCCTGCAGCACGCGCTCGCGGTGGTACTCGGTGTCGCCGTAGAGCGGCTCGAGATGCTTGGCTCGCTTGAAGTACAGGTGGAGATCGTACTCCCAGGTGAAGCCGATCCCGCCGTGGACCTGGATCGCCTCGCCGCAGACGCGGCGCGCCGCCACGTTCACGGTCGACTTGGCGACAGAGGCTGCCAGCACCGCGTCGGGTGCGCCCGCGTCCAGCGCCCACGCCGCGTAGTACACGGCCGCGTGAGCGTTCTCCACGAGCTCGAGCATCTCAGCCAGCTTGTGCTTGATGGCCTGGAACTGCCCGATGTACTGGCCGAACTGCTTCCGCACCTTGGCGTAATCGACCGACATTTCGAGTGACTTGCGCGCCGCACCCAGCATCTCGGCGCTGGCACCGACGGCTGCTTGCCGAAGCGCTATCTCCACCGCCGGCCACCCGCCGCCCACTGAACCGACGACGTTCTCTGCCGGAACGTGCACGCCGTCGAAACGCAAGGTCGCGGTCTTCGAGGTCAGATCCATCATCACCTCGGGCTCGATCACCAACCCGGGAGCGTCGGTGGGAACCGCGACCAGCGAGATCCCCTCCGCTCCGCGCTCCCCGCCTAAGCGGGCGACCACCAAAATGACATCGACCGACTGCCCGAACGGAACGAACCGCTTCACCCCGTCGAGCCGGTAGTTCTCCCCCTCACGCGCCATCGAGAGGCTGATCCCGTCCGGGCCCCAGGAGATCCCATCCTCCAGGAAGGCAAGCGTCATCGTCAGATCGCCGTTGCAGATATCCGGGAGGTACCGCGCCTGCGCACGGCTGTCGCCGGATGCCATGATCGCGCTGCCCGCCAGGATCACGGTGGAGAAGTACGGCCCAGGGTACGGGATGCGCCCCATCTCCTCGAGCACGATCGCCTGTTCGATCATCCCGAGCGCCCCGCCGCCGTACTCCTCGGGGAAGGGCAGGACGCCGAGCTGCACCAGGCGGCGATAGAGATCGCGATCGTAGCCCCGCGGATCGTCCATCATGGCGCGCACGTGGCTCACCGGGCACTGCTCGCTCAGAAACTCCCGCATCAGCCCACGCAGCATCACCTGGTCTTCAGTGAACTCGAAGTCCATCAGTCCGCTCCGTCTCCGCTCGCCGCGCTGGCGACCTGCGCCGCGACCCGGTCGGCACGCACTTCCTTGGGTAGGCCGAGCACGCGCTCGCCGATGATGTTCTTCTGTATCTCCGACGAGCCCGCGTAGATAGTGCCGGCGCGCGACCACAAGAAGGCATACATCCAGCTTCCGGTCTCGCCATAGGCGACGCCCGGCTCGAGCGCCAGCTCGTCCGGGATGCCGCCGACCTGCTGGCCGTACGGTCCCAGGACGTCGAGGATCAGCTCCTGGACTCGCTTGTCCAGCTCCGAGTAGTGCAGCTTGGCGATCGATGACTCCGGGCCGGGACGCAGGCCGCGCTCCAGGCGACTGAGAATCCGCAACGAGGCGTAGCGCAGCACCTCCATCTCGGCATAGACCTGCCCGAGCTTCTGGCGCACGACCGGGTCTTCGATGGCTGGCCGGCCGTTCCGCTGGAGCACCCGGCAGACGTCGAGCAGCCGAGTGACCTGTTGCAGCATTCGGGCGTAGCGGCTCAAGGTGTTGCCCCCACGCTCGTAGGAGAGCGTGGTCTGCGCGATCTGCCAGCCCGCGTTGAGCTCACCGACCAGGTTCTCGCGCGGCACCCGAACATCGGTGAAGAACACCTCGCAGAACTCCTCGCTGCCGCTGATCTGCTTCAGTGTCCTCACCTCGACGCCTGGGGTATGCATGTCCACGAGAATGCAGGAGATCCCCTGGTGCTTCGGGGCATTGCGGTCGGTCCGCGCGAGCAGTAGGCCCCAATCGGCCTCATGTGCCCCGCTGTTCCAGATCTTCTGTCCATTGATCACGAACTCATCGCCGACGAGATCGGCACGACACTGTAGGCTGGCCAGATCCGAGCCGGCGTTCGGCTCCGAGTAGAGCTGGCACCAAAGTTCCTCGGCTGTCAGCAGCTTGTGGATGAATCGCCGCTTCTGCTGCTCCGTTCCGTGGTGGATCAGCGTCGGGATCACGATGGCGATCCCGAGGCCGTTCAGAGGCGGCGGTGCCTTGGCCCGCACCATCTCTTCCCCGACGATGGCCTGCTCCATCGGCCGGGCATCGCGCCCGCCGTACTCTCTAGGTAGGCCCATGCCGATAAAGCCGGCATCGTAGAGCTTGCGATGCCAGGCCTTCTTCTCCTCCATCGTGGTGAGCTTCTGCCGCGGTACGTTCTCGGCCAGCCAGGCACGGACCCGCTGCCTGAAGGCCTGATCCTGCGGCGTATAACTGAGATCCATTCCGGACTCCCTCCGTGGGCAGGGAAACCACCCGCCCGCAGCTAAGGCGAGCGGTTCGCGCGTGCAGCCCTCGCGGCGTCGCCGGCGCCGTGACGCTCGCCCTCCGGCGAGCTCTTGCGAGCGTTCTTCGATCGCCGAGCCTCGCATCGTTGCGGGATAGCTCGCACCTACGCTACCGCCCTCTCTCGCCGCTGTCAACTCCGGTCACTGCGGCTCGATCACGGTCGGCCAGTGGCGGGTTGCTACCGCAGCGTCGGCCACTAGCGCTGGTGATCGTCTTCTTCTGCATGGACAAGGGGCCGATGGCTGGAGAGCAACGGGTGGGCGCATACCGTTCCTGGCGAGGAGACTGCGTCGACCCGAAGAGGACACGAGCAACTCTCAACTATCGAGCACGGAACTGGTTGGCCGTCGCGCCCCCGCGTTGAGACAGCGCCTGTGCTATCGTTGGCGCAGACGAGAGGACAAGCGATTCTGAAGAAGAATGCCTGGCGACGAAAGGAGGAGCTGCCGATGCGCACGGCTCCAGCGCCGCTCTTCCACCAAATCTGGTCGCGCGACCAGTGGCAGGACCTACCTGTATACCGCTCGCATCTCACCCCGCTCATGTTCTTGGAACGCTCGCTCCACGTCTTCCCGGACAAGCTCGCGGTCGTCGACGGAGAGCGACGCTTCACCTATGGCCAATTTGGCGCTCGTATCTATCGTCTCGCCAGCGCGCTTCGTGGGAGAGGCATCCAGAAGGGCGACCGTGTGGCAATCCTCTGCCGGAATTCCATGGAGGTCTTGGAGGCCCATTTCGCGATCCCGCAGATCGGGGCAGTCATGGTGCCGATCAACGTCCGGCTCACCAGCGAGGAGATCCGCTACATCCTCGACCACTCCGGTGCGAGGGCGCTGCTGATCGAAGCGAGCTTGGCCTCGCTCTTCGATCCGATCCGCCACCAGCTCCCCGGGCTCGAGCTGGCGGTCCGGATCGACCTCTGGGAACGCCACAGCGAGCCGAAACCGGCTACGGACGCGCTCCCGGACATTCCGAGCTATGAGGAGTTCCTGCTCGAGGGAAGCCCCGAGCCGTTCGCGTACGCGGTCAATGATGAAGACCAGACGATCAGCATCAACTATACGAGCGGGACAACCGGCCGGCCGAAGGGCGTGATGTACACTCATCGCGGCGGTTACCTGAACGCCCTCGGCGAGATCGTCCACGCGCGGCTCACGCCCGACAGCGTCTATCTCTGGACCCTACCGATGTTTCACTGTAATGGCTGGTGCTTTCCCTGGGCTGTCATCGGGATCGGCGCGACGCACGTGTGCTTGCCCAAGGTCGACCCGGTGCGCGTCTACCAGCTCATCGAGGCCGAGAGCGTCACTCACTTCTGCGGCGCGCCGACGGTACTCATTATGCTGCTGAGTGCGAAGCCGTCATCCGGCTACCGCTTCCCGCGGCGACTCACTGTCCTGACCGCTGCCGCTCCACCGCCGCCATCGGTCATCCAGCAGATGGAGGAGATGGGGGTCGAGATCGTCCACGTCTACGGGCTGACCGAGACTTACGGCCCGCACACCGTCTGCGAGTGGCACCGGGAGTGGGATGCGCTGGAGCCGGAGCTGCGGGCCCGGATCAAGGCGCGGCAGGGCGTCGGCTACATCCACGCGCCGGAATTGCGGGTCGTGGACGATCAGATGCGCGACGTCCCGGCTGATGGCCAGACGCTGGGCGAGGTGGTGATGCGCGGCAACAACGTGATGAAGGGCTACTACCGCGATGAGGAGGCAACCGCCCGCGCCTTCGCCGGCGGCTGGTTCCACTCGGGCGACCTGGCCGTGATGCACCCGGACGGCTACATCGAACTGCGCGACCGCAAGAAGGACATTATCATCAGCGGGGGCGAGAACATCTCGACAATAGAGGTCGAGCGCGCTCTCTACCAACACCCGGCGGTGCTCGAGTGCGCGGTCATCGGAATCCCCGACGAGAAGTGGGGAGAGGTGCCGAAGGCGTTCGTCGTGCTGAAGCCCGGCGCGCAGGCGACGCCAGCCGACTTGATCGCCTTCTGCCGCGAGCGGCTGGCACACTTCAAGTGCCCCAAGGCGGTCGAGCTGGTCGATGTCCTACCGAAGACCTCTACTGGGAAGATCCAGAAGTTCGTGCTCCGTGAGCAGGAGTGGGCCGGCTACGAGAAGCGGATCCACTAGGAGGGCTCCATGACAGCTGTAGAGACGCGAGCCTATGAGAACATCCTCCTCGCAGTCGAGGACGGCATCGCCACAGTCACCATGAACCGGCCCGAGAAGCGCAACGCGCTCTCGATCCAGCATATGGAAGAGCTCACCGACTGCTTCCGGGTCATCGGCGAAAGCCGTGCTATCGCCGTTGTGATCCTGCGCGGCGAGGGCCCGGCGTTCTGCGCTGGCCACGACCTGAACGAGATGATCGGCCAGACTCCGGAGTTCTACAGGCACGCCTTCCAGGTCTGCACGACGATGATGGAGACGATCCAGAGTATCCCGCAGCCGGTGATCGCCCAGGTGCATGGCATCGCCACGGCAGCCGGCTGCCAGCTCGCGGCGAGCTGCGACCTCGTCGTAGCGGCTGAAGACGCCCGGTTTGCCACTCCCGGGGTGAAAATCGGTCTGTTCTGCTCGACGCCTATGGTGGCCGTCAGCCGCAACTTGCCGCGCAAGAAGATGCTCGAGATGCTGCTCACCGGCGAGCCGATCTCGGCCGAGGAGGCCTATCTTTTCGGCCTGGTGAACAAGGTCGTGCCGGCTGCGCGGCTCGAGGCCGAGACGCGGGCCTTGGCCGAGAAAATCCGGCAGGCGAGCCCGTACATCATCGGCATCGGCAAGCAGGCCTTCTACCGCCAACTGGAGCTGCCGCAGCACTTGGCCTATGCCTATGCCCAGGAGGTGATGACCCTGAACGCAATGGCGGCCGATGCCCAAGAGGGGATGTGCGCATTTCTCCAGAAGCGACAACCACGCTGGCAGTCGGCATCGTAGCGCGCGGGTGCAATCGGCGTCTGATGGGGCAACCCCTGTGGGATGGGTGGGCCGGATCCGCACCGAGCTCGAAGACGCAGCGCCGAGATAGCGTTCCACTCACCTCGGGCACTCGGGTCAACGAGTGTCCGAACGGAAGGGTCACCGGCCTGGCACGCACGCTCGCGAGATCCGGACCTCGCCATACGATAGGCTCACACGCCAAGGTCGATCCCGGAACGGTCGTCAAGTGGCTTCTCACCCCCTAAGGTCGACGAAATGGCAGGTGCACATGCTGGAAGAGACACCATTCAAACGTTCTCCCGATTCGCAGGAGGCGCAGTCCCAGATGATCACGCGACGAGACGCCGTTGCTGAGCAGGCGGACCAGCCAGAGACGCAGGCAGGCTTGCCCGGCCACGGCGTTAAGGTTCTCGCCCGAGAGATCGAGGTAGTCCTGAGAGACGGCGCCGCGGTGCGGCTACGTCCCCTACGCTCGGATGACGAGGACCGGCTACTGGCGTTTTACCTGGGCCTCTCCCCCGACTCGATCTTCTACCGCTTCTTCGCTACGCTCAACGAAACAGCTCTTCGGCGATGGCTGCGCTCCGTCTTCGAGACCCCCGCTGAACGCGGGATCGGGGTCGTGGCCGTCATCGGAGACCCTCCCCGGATCGTCGGCCATGCGCTGTACCAGCGGCTCACCTCTGACCGGGCAGAGGTAGCCTTCGCCGTAGCGGACGATTTCCAGGGGAGAGGACTCGGCACCCTCATGTTGGGATGGCTCGCAGAGGTAGCGAGCCGGCAGGGGATAAGGCAGTTCGAAGCGGTCGTGCTGCCCGAGAATCGGCGGATGCTCGACCTGTTCCGCGAGGCCGGCTTTCCGATCGAGGTGCACGCCGCTCCGGGCGAGCTGCGCGTAGTCTTCCCGACCGAACTGACCGAAGAGGCATTGATGCGCTTCGAGCAGCGGGAGCAGATTGCCGCGCGTGCTGCGCTGCTTCCCTTCCTCCAGCCGCGCGGCGTCGCGGTCATCGGCGCCTCGAGACAGCGTGGCACTATCGGAGGCGAGCTCTTTCACAATCTCCTGGAGTTTGGATTCTGTGGCCCTGTCTATCCGGTGAACCCCAATACCTCGGTCGTCCAGAGTGTCGTCAGCTATCCGACCATCGAGGACGTGCCCGGCCCGGTCGATCTAGCCGTGATCGCCGTGCCGGCCGAGCACGTCGTGGAGGTGGCGAGGCAGTGCGCGCAAAAGGGTGTCCGCGCGATCGTCGTCATCTCGGCCGGGTTCGCCGAGGCGGGCGAGGCAGGGCGACAGCGCCAGGAAGAGCTGCTCGGCGTCTGCCGAGCTTCCGGTATGCGTCTCATCGGCCCGAACTGCATGGGCATCGCCAATACCGACCCGTCGATACGACTCAACGCCACCTTCGGGCCTTCGCCGCCCACTCCTGGCCGCGTCGGCTTCATGACCCAGAGCGGTGCTCTCGGCCTAGCCATCATCGAGTACGCGAACCTGCTGGGAATCGGCCTGTCGACATTCGTATCGGTTGGTAACAAGGCCGATATCTCTGGCAACGACCTTTTGAATTACTGGGAAGACGACCCGGCGACCGACGTCATCCTTCTCTATCTCGAGTCGTTCGGCAACCCGCGCAAGTTCTCGCGGATCGCGCGCCGGGTCGGGCGGAAGAAGCCGATCGTCGCCGTCAAGAGCGGGCGCAGTCCCGCGGGAATGCGGGGCACGTCCTCGCACACCGGAGCGATGCTCGCCGCCTCCGACACGACGATCGACGCGCTCTTCCGCCAGGCTGGGGTCATTCGCACCGACACCCTCGAGGAGATGTTCGACGTTGCCGCACTGCTGGCGAGCCAGCCGCTCCCGCGTGGCCCGCGGGTGGGCATCGTGACGAACGGCGGTGGCCCTGGCATCCTCTGCGCCGACGCGGCAGAGGCCGAAGGGCTCCAGGTTCCGGTTCTGAGCGCCACCACGCAAGAGCGCTTGCGTGCCTTTCTGCCCCAGCAGGCCAGCGTGCAGAACCCGGTCGACCTCATCGCGTCGGCGACGGCTGAGCACTACCGGCTCGCCGTCGAGGCAGTCGCGAGCGACCCGAACATCGACGCCCTGATCGTCATCTTCGTGCCACCGCTCGCAGTCCAGGCCGAAGAGGTCGCCCGGGCCGTGCTCGACGCGGCCCGGGCGGCGCAAGACCGGAAGCCGATCCTCACCGTCTTCATGTCCGCGCGCGGAGTGCCGGAGCTTCTGCGGGCCACCGACCTGACACTGCCGTCGTACTCGTTCCCGGAGTCTGCGGCGCGGGCACTGAGCCAAGCTGTGCGATACGCTGAGTGGCGATCGATACCCCTGGAGGCCCCTTCACGACCAGCCGGCATCGACCGCGATGGCGCGCTAGCGCTGACGGCTGAAGTACTGGCTCGCGGTGGAGGATGGCTCCGCCCCGAGGAGGTGCAGCGGCTCCTGACCTGCTACGGCATCCCGCTCGTAGAACAGCGTGTGGTATCGCATGCAAATGCGGCGGGCGATGCCGCCCAGGAACTGGGCGGAGAGGTGGCCCTGAAAGCCATTGCCCCCGGCCTGGTGCACAAGACCGACGTGGGTGGGGTCACGCTCGGCCTGCGGGGACGAGAAGCAGTCATCGAGGAAGCCATTCGCATGGCTCACCGGCTAGCCGAGGCTGGGTACCAGGTGGAGGGTTACGTGGTGCAGAAATTGGCCCCACCAGGTGTCGAGGTCATCGTCGGCGCGATCGAGGATCCCAGCTTTGGCCCGGTGGTTGCCTGCGGCGCCGGAGGTGTCCTGGCCGAGCTCCTCGGCGATGTCTCGATCCGCCTGGCGCCGCTGACCGCTCGCGACGCCGCTACGATGCTCCGCGAGCTGCGCCTCTTTCCCCTGCTCGCCGGGTATCGAGGAGGCCCAGCCTCCGACGTTCCCGCCCTCGAGCAAGTTCTGCTCAGAACCAGCGCGCTGGCGACCGACCTGCCCCACGCCGTAGAGCTCGACCTGAACCCAGTGCGGGTCTATGAGCATGGGATACTGGTCCTCGATGCTCGGATACGAATGGAGCCGATCGAACCGCCGTCATTGCTCGCTCGCCGGTAGGAGAGCCAGAGAGACGGTGCCCCCAGCACGTGGACATCGTGCTGGAGGCCAACCCTGTTACGTCAACAGCCCGTTACTGGGAAGCGCTACGCCGACAGCGCAAGTTCCGGGCGCTGATCGGCATTTTGCCGTCCAGCCGGAATCTCGCACCAGAACTGACCCGAGCCCACGGCCTCCTCGAGAACGCGCGCAAGATCCGGACACCAGTCGACACGCAGCGAGGTGCGCAGCAACACCTCTCCCGCACCGGTAGGCAGGTGCAGGATCAGTCTGTCCTCCCCCGGAAATTCCGCGAGCAGATCTCGCAAGCGGTGCATGGCGGCAATATCGTCGTTGGGATCGCCCGTCACCGGTAGCCGGAGGTGAATGATTGCGGGCTCCGGCTCGTCGGCGGGCGGGGCCACCTGAGCCAGCCGAATCTGCTGCGCGATGAGCTGGACATCCTCGTTGCGCACGTCGACTCGCGCGTTCACCCGCAGCACCATGTCCTCCGCGAGCAGTTCCCGGCTCTCCTCGTACAGATCCGGGAAGATCACAAGCTCGATGCTGCCGGAGCGATCCTCGAGCTGGCACACAGCCATCACACGGTTCGAGCGAGTCGTCAGTTTGCGCAGGTGCGCGACGATCGCAATCACCTCGACCGTCTCGCCGGCCGACTCTTCGTCGATCTCAGCAATTTGCACGAGACCGTCACGGCGGATAACCCCAACATAGTCATCCAGCGGGTGCGAGCTGAGATACACGCCGAGCAGTTCTTTCTCCCATGCCAGCAAGGTGGCGTGCGGGATATCGGGCGGCTCCTTCTCAGGCCGCACGATCGCCAGCGCCGGTGATTGCCCAGCAACCGAGAACAGGTCGATCTGGCCCTTTCGGATGGCCCGCTGCCGTGCTTGCGCCGCGCTGATCGCCTGGTCCAGCACCGCGAGCAGCATCTTGCGGTCACCGAGGCAATCGAGCGCTCCGCACTTGATCAGGCTCTCGGCGACTCGCCGGTTCACCTGTGACCAGTCGATAGCTTCGCAGAAGTCCTCGAAGCTGTTGAAGCGCTGCTCCGGACGCTCATCGCGCGCCCTCAAGATCGCCTCGACCGCTCCCTCCCCCACGTTCTTCACCATTGCCAGGCCGAAGCGAATGGCCAGCGTACCGTCGGGTTGTGGTTCAACCTCGAACGTCTTGCCGCTGCGGTTGATGTCGGGCGGGAGTACCGGAATGCCGAGCTTCTGGCACTCGGCCAGTGCAGCAGCCACCCGCTTAGCCGTGCCCGCCGGATGGCTCGGCGCAAGTCGGAGCACGGCGGTCATGTACTCTGCCGGGTAGTTCGCTTTGAGATAGGCTGTCTGGTACGAGATCGTTGCGTAGCAGACTGCGTGGGCCTTGTTGAACGCGTAGCCGGCGAACGGTTCGATCAGGTTGAAGATCCGCTCGGCGTCCTCGGCGTTGTATCCCTTGGCGACCGCGCCCGCGATAAAGCGCTCGCGCTCCGCCTTCATCTTCTCGGGAATCTTCTTGCCCATCGCCTTGCGCATGATATCGGCTTCGCCCAGCGTGTAACCGGCGAACTTGCGGGCGATGAGCAACACTTGATCCTGGTACACGATAACACCGTAGGTCTCGTCCAGGATCTCGGCCAGGTCGGGATGCGGATAGCTTATCGGCTCCAGCCCGTGCTTCGCACGGCAGTACGTCGGGATGTGCTGCATCGGGCCCGGGCGGTAGAGCGCTACCATCGCGGCGAGCTCCGCGATCGACGTCGGTTGCAGCTCGCGGATGTAGCGCCGCATGCCGGCGCTCTCGAGCTGGAACACCCCGAAGGTCTCCCCCTGACCCAGCATCCGATAGGTCTTCTCGTCGCCGTCGGGGAACTGCTTGGGATCCAGCTCGACGCCGTGAAGTTTCTTGATGATTTCGACCGCCTCACCGAGGATCGTCAGGTTCGCCAGGCCGAGGAAGTCCATCTTGAGCAGCCCGATCTCGGCGACCGTCTCCATCGGAAACTGGGTCGTCGGCAGGGCGCCCTCCTCGGCTCGCGCCGGGCGCTGCAGCGGCAAGTGCTCGACCAGCGGCGTGGCGGCGATGACCACGCCAGCCGCGTGGGTACCGGCATGGCGGGCAATGCCCTCCAGCCTCCGCGCGTTGTCGATCAGCTCGCGCGATCGCGGATCGGTCTCGTAGAGCTGGCGCAACTCCGGACTCTCCGCCAGCGCGCGGTCCAGCGTCATATTCAGCGTCGACGGGATCAACCGGGCGATGCGATCCACATCCGAGTAGGCCCAGCCCATCGCTCGACCCACATCCCGGATGGCCGCCTTGGCGCCCATCGTCCCGAAGGTGATGATCTGCGCTACGCGTTCCGTCCCGTATTTCCGCGCCACATAGTCGATGACCTCGGCACGCCGGTTATCCGCGAAGTCCATGTCGATATCCGGCATCTCTCGTCGCTCGAGGTTGAGGAATCGCTCGAAGACCAGCCGGTTAGCGAGCGGATCGATATCGGTGATGCCCAGCGCGTAGAGGACAATACTGGCAGCCGCGCTACCACGCACGCCGAATGGAATCCGTTCTCGGCGGGCAAAGTCGGCGAAGTCCCGCACGATCAACATGTAGCTAGAGAAACCGGTCTGCTTGATAACATCCAGTTCGTACTCCAGCCGCTGCCGGACCTCCTCGGTGATCTCGGGATACCGCTGGTGAATGCCCTCCCAGCAGAGTTGAGCCAGATACTCGTCCGCGGTCATCCCTTCCGGCACGCCTGGATCCGGCAGGTGCAGCCGGCCGAACTCCAGCTCGACCTGGCAGCGCTCGGCCAGGCGCACGGTATTCTCCAGCGCCTCCGGCACGCCCTCGAAGACGCGCCACATCTCCTCGGCGCTCTTGAAGTAGAGCTGATCCGACTGCATCCGCATGCGCTTCGGATCGTGGATCGTGGTGTTCGTCTGGATACAGACCAAGAGATCCTGCACGGCCGCGTCGGCCTGGTCGAGGTAGTGGACATCGTTGGTCGCGACGAGTGGCAGACCCAGCTCCCGTGCCAGACGGATCAGCTTCCGGTTGACTTGCTGCTGCTCGGGCAGACCGTGGTCCTGTAGCTCGATAAAGAAGCGATCAGGACCGAAGATCTCTCGCAGCTTCAATGCAAAGCGCCGCGCCTCCTCCTCGCTGCCGTTCAGGAGATTGGCCGCGACCGGTCCCTTGAGACAGGCCGAGGTGGCGATAATCCCTTCTGCGTGCTCGGCCAGGAGGTCGAGATCGATGCGAGGTTTGTAATAGAAGCCGTCCAGGCTCGCCTTGCTCGAGAGCTTGAGCAGGTTGCGGTAGCCGCGCTCGTTCTCGGCCAGGAGCAGCAGATGGTACGAAGACTTGTCGCGATCTTCGATCGTCCGCGGAGCGAGATACGCCTCCACGCCCAGGATCGGGTGGAGTTCGGCGGCCTTGGCCGCCTTATACCAATCGATGACGCCGTACATCACCCCATGATCGGTGATGGCGACGTGCTCCATGCCGAGCTGCTTTGCCCGCGCGATATACTCGGGCACCCTACCCAGACCATCGAGCAAGGAGAACTCGGTATGCAGGTGGAGGTGCGCAAACGGGCGAGATCGACCCATGTCAACCCCAGCCTTTACCCTATTCCTCAGCGTCCGGTGGTTGGTCGGACGCCGCGTTCTCTTGACCCGAAGCGCTCTCCGAGCCTCGCAACTCTAATGGTACCAGTCAATCTGCCCCCGCGAACTCGCTCGTGAGCGTCCGCCGACCAGTCCAGGCGGATCGACGGACCTGGCGCACGAGCAGTTCGAGCATCTGCTGGAAATCCTGGCGGACCGCTTCTGGCACGTCTTCGCTCTGAAGAAGCTGCACCACATCGGTGAGCACCGGCACATCGCCGAACAGGTGCTCTGCTCGCTGCGGCAGAAAGCCGGCTGCAGCCAGAAGGTTGTCGCGTTCGGCCGGGCCGAGCCCTAGGGCCGAAGCCAGGCGGAGCACTGCCTCCCGGGTCGGCGCCCGGCGTCCGCTCTCCAGCCGGCTGACGTAGCTGTGATCGAAGCCGGAGAGCTGCGCGAGCCGGCTCTGCGATACCCGCGCCGACTCCCGGTAGCGTCGCAGCAGCTCGGCGAAAGCAGTCACGCGCGGCTGCCCGTCGAGGCCTCGCTCGTCCATCTCCTGGACCCTCCTTTGCTATCAGCGAATACCCTGCCTCGCTGTCACCTCCATACTAGCAAGCCCGTGCCCCCGTGTCAATACCTTTCCCAGTTGTCCACAGAGTATTGCCTAGCAGGCACGAGAGGGAATCGAATTACTGGCTGCGACAAGAATATGCCAGTAATAGGACAGCACATCGCGCGAAGCGCACCGCGGACCAGTGCGGTGCTATACTCCCGCGGTGGCGCGGCCCAGTACGCAAGGGCCGCCGTGACGTCGAGCCGGATCGTGAACGGTAGGCTGGACGATGGAGACGGCCTCGCAGTGGACGCTCACGACGTTCATCGAGCGGCTCGCCGATCCGCGCGATCCCTCGGGCGGCGGCGTGCTCGCCGCGGTGACGCTGGCCGGCGCCAGCTCGACTGCGCGCATGGTTGCCGCGGTGGAGAAGAAGCGGAGCGCGAGAGACTCCGTCCGTACCCATACCTTCGCTGCGGCGGAGACCGCGCTCGCGCAGCTTTCCACCCGGTTCCTGCAGCAGTCCGAGGACGACCGCGCCGTCCTCGCCCGGCTCCTAGCGGCGATGCGCGCCGCGCGGAAGAAAACGTCCCGTGCGAGTGAGGAGGAGGTGAGCCTGGCCGCTCTGGCTGCCGCCGAGTGCCCGCTGACCACGGCCAGGCTGGGCCTCGATCTCCTCCGCCAGCTCGCGTCCATCGCGCCGCTGTGCTCCCCCTTCGTCGCCAGCGATCTCGCCGCCTCCGGTCAGCTTGCTCATGCCGCCATCGCCGCCGCTCTGTTCATGGCCGAGGCCAACTTGCCGCTGCTGGATCCAAAATCCCGCGACCGCATCGCCGCGCAGATCCAGTCGACCCGAGAGGAAGCCGTCGTCCTGGCCGATGAGCTGTCCCGCGCGCTGCCGTTCGCCCACGCGCAACAGGGAGAGAGCGATGCCCGCCCGCCTGCTTGAAGGTCACCCGGTCGCAGAGGAGATATTGCGTGATGTACGTGAACAAATCCGTACAAGCGCCACGCAAACCCCGTTGACCGTGGCCGTGTTACTGGGAGACGACGCGGCGGCGCGCTCCTATGCCCGGGCGATACGAAAGACAATGGCGCCGCTGGGCATCGAGGTTCGCACCGTTCCGCTTGATGATTCCATGCACGAGGAGCGATTCAGAGAAATCGTCACGCAATTGAACCGGCAAGCAGACATCACTGGTATCCTAGCCCTGCAGCCGCTCCCGCCCGGCCTCCCCCGCTCGCTCCCGGCGCTGTCAATCGCTCCAGAGAAGGATGTCGACGGGATTACCCCTGTCAATGCGGGGCGCCTCCTTCTCGGACTCCCGGCCATCGCACCGAGCACCCCGGCCGGCGCCATGGAGCTACTGCGCTACTACGGGATTCCCGTAAGCGGCCGGCGCGCCGTCATCGTCGGCCGGAGCCCGGTCGTCGGACGCCCACTCGTGTCGCTCCTGCTCGCCGCGGACGCCACCGTCACGGTCTGCCACCGCAAGACCAGTGACCTCGCGGATGTCACCCGGACGGCTGAGCTGCTCTTCGTGGCCGCGGGCTCACCGGCACTGATCAAGCCGGACATGGTTCGACCCGGGACGGTGGTCATCGACTTCGGGGTGAATGCCGTCGGAGAACACCTCGTCGGTGACGTCGATCCAGCCGTGGCGGAAGTCGCGAGCGCGATCACACCGGTGCCGGGTGGCACCGGCCCGGTAACGAATGCCATCCTCGCTCGCAACTTGCTCACTCTCGCGAAGCTGCAACGGTCCTGAGCCTCGCGGCCCCGCTGATTTCGTGCAGGCTAGGCCCGAACAGGTAACCGCTGGCCGCCCCTCGCCAGGCCCGTCGCTGCGATCCCGCGGCGAGGCATACTCGACAGGGCGACTCGATCGCGGTTGCCTCAGGATGGCAGGATGCAGGGGAGCCCCTGGATGTCGGACGAAGTGCTGCGCGCATTCCTCCTCTGGCTACCGGCCGGCACGCTCGTCCCATTTCTGCTCTGCTGGCGCACCGGATCTTCAGCGCGCCTGGCCGTGATCGAGGCAACCATCTTCGCGCTGGGTGGACTGCTCATCTACCCGACTCTGCTCGGCCTGATCAGCGCTCGCTTCTTCGATCGCCCCAACCCCGAGGTGCTCTTCGTCTTCGGCTTCCTGCTGGCTACTCTGACGCTCCTCGGCTTTCGCCGGCGGATGCGCCAGCTCCAGCGTGGTCGTTACTCCTAGCGCCCCTGGTCTCGCCACGATGGGAACCGCCGATTCGCCACCCCGCGCCAGGAGTTAGGGAACATCAGCCCGGCCTGGTATCACGCTGGGCCGACACAGACCCCACCCGAGCGCGGGCACCCCCTGCTGGCGAACCGGCTAGCGTGACTACGCTGCTATCCAGGTACGCCACCTGCTTGACATGGCCAGGGAACGGGTTGCTGTCCGACCGTCCCGTAACGCGCACAGCCCCCCCAACGAGGGCTGCCGAACGAGATCCGGCCCTTCAGACCGAACAGGACGGCATGACGTGGTCCGGCGATTTTGCACCACAAACTGCCTTCTGCCCGACCCCGAGGCAAGGCGCACCATCGGCACCCTGCCAGCCGGATGCCGGGACGGACAGCCGGCGTGTCGGGTCGCATTGCGGTTCAACACCACAACTGGGCTAGCCTGACTTGTCTGCCACTGCCGTCGAGTGCGCGCTCTGCTGGAGCCTCAGTAATCTACTCAGCGAGCCCAGAGCGAGCGCACCGATCACCCTCTGCCCCTCGGTCACGACGATGGCTGGGGCACCGGAGTCCAAAAGCGCCTCGAAAGCGCAGACGGCCGGCTCCTGCCCGCCAACCTGTGGCAGTCGCTCGATAGGAACCATGGCGCGACGCGCGGGTTCATCGACCCGGCGGCGGAGTGCAGGCGCGAGCTGGTCAGCCGCAAGGACCCCGATCACGGCGTCGCCGTCGAGCACGAGTGCCAGCGGTGCCCGATCTGCCGCCAGCAGCGTGTCAGCGATCTCACCGATCGATTGATCCGCCTGTACTCGTGCTTGGACGCCGATCAGTGATGCCGCCGGCCTCGTCCTGCCTACCGTGGCCGCCGTCAGCCGAAGATGCTCCCAGCGGAGCGATCTGCCGAGCGACCAGCCGAGCCAGCCCAGCCAGAGGCCGGCCACTGCCGTGGCCGGATGCGCCTGCAGCAGCATCAGGGCCAGACCGAGCAGAAAGAGCGCCATGAGCCGCCCGAATGCCAGGGCCACTTTCCAGGCTGCCGAGGAGCTACCGTGCAGGTAGAACAGGAGCGAAGTGAGGATTCGCCCGCCGTCCAGCGGGTGCCCTGGCAGTAGATTGACGAGGCCGAGGATGAGCGACGCAGCGGCCAGGCCGAGCAAAGCAAAGCCAGGCAAGAACGAGCCAGCTCTGGCCCACGACCAGAGGATCGCCGCCAGCCCACCGAACAGGATGCTCGCCGCCGGCCCACCGAGCGCGAGTGTTGCCTCCCGGACCGGCGAGACTGGCAAGCGATATCCGTCTGGAATATCCCCGAAGATCCAGAGAGCGCTGCGGAACGCACCGTCACCGGCCAGGCGCGCGGCCGCGACGTGACCGGTCACATGGACAGCCAGCGCGACTGCCCAGGAAGCAGCCAGCCAGCAAGCACCAAGCCACCACGGCGACACCAGGGGTTGTCCCTGGAATTCCTGACCGAGCGCGGAAATCAGAACCGCCACAGCGGCGCTGACAACCAAGTGCAACAGTGGAATCCGGAGGCGGATCCACCCGAGCCGCACCTGAAGCGTCAGTAAGGAGTTCATGGTCGGAGAGCTCCATCGGGTCAGGTGCGACCCATCTGAGCGCTGGAGAGAGTGGAGACGTCTACAGGCGCTGGTAATCTTCCAGGTTCAGCACGAAGACGGTCGCTGCGGCCGGCTGGACTTCCCCGGTGGGCCCCTGCTGCCGCGTGCGCGTCACTGCGTGCTCGCGTATGAGATCTAACACGGTATCGACTTGCGCGTCATCGACGCCGATCAATAACGTCGTGTTGCCGCGTCTCAGGAAGCCTCCGGTACTCGCCAGCCGCGTCGCCCGGAAGTCGTGCTCCAACAGGGCATCGACTACCGCATCCGCATCGTCGTTCTGAACCACTGCGATAACCAGCTTCATCCCCGTCTCCCCGGTGTCGCCGGCAGTATAACCGCCAGGAATACTGCCGTCAACGTTCATTCGTTCGCGGCAGGACCGCTACTGCCCCGGCGTCGGGTCACTTCCGCTGGGAATCGAGGAAGCTCTGCAGCATCACGGCCGCGGCGACCGCGTCCACGAGCTCTTTCCGTCGCGCTCGACGCTTACCAGATTCGATGAGCGCTCGCTCCGCTATCGCCGTCGTCAGCCGCTCGTCCCAAAAGATGATCGGCCGGTCGAGACGAGGGCGGAGTTGCTCCGCGAACTCGCGCACCTCGGCTGCCTGCTGCCCTTCCTGGCCAGAGAGACCCGTCGGCAACCCGATGACGATCGCCTGCGGATCGTACTGCTCGACGAGCGCGAGCAATCGCTCCAGACCGCGTTGCGTACGATCGAGCGACTCGATGGGGCTGGCGATCATCCCAAGTTCATCGCTCACCGCCACACCGATCCGTCGTCCCCCGACGTCGAGTCCGAGATAGCGACGGTGCGGCTGCTTACTCACTCTGGACGACCACCTGAATCTGCGACGCGAACTCCGGCATGCGCCGAGGCACCCAGTCGGGCTGCAGCGCGATGTGCGCATCAGCGACGCCATCGATCCGGCGCAGCGCCGCCTCAGCCTCCGCGAGTGACTTGCCGACGACCGCCTCTTGCGCAGCCGCGAGCTGCTCCTCGGTGAGCACTATCCGAGCCTGGCCCGCCGCCGCGATCCGCCAGGCGGTTCCGCTCGAGCCGATCGCCTCCGGTTCCGTGAACTCGAGCGTGTTCCCGAGCAATACCACCTGCGGTCCGGCAAGCCTCGCCAACCGGCGACCGGCCTCGTCCTGCGCCTCCTGGTGAATCGCATCGGGATTGTACGCACGCGCCCGTACCGTAAGCGATGCGCGGACGGTGACCTGATCCGCAGCGTCTCCCACCTGATGGCTGAACTGGTAGTTCGGCTCTCCGACCTCGATACTGCCCTCCAGCAGTCGCTCGCCCGGCTCGAGTGCCTCTTGCACCGTCTGGTCGACCTTCCCCTGCAGTTCCGTCTTGGCCTGCTCGCGCAGCGCGTTGAGGTCGCCCTCCGCGACCAGGGGGATTCGCTTGAGCGTTCCCCCGCTGATCGGTTGCTGGTTGTTGTAGAACACGCCATTGTCGAGCTGGCCCGTGACCACACCCGGGTCAGCATTGCCGTCTGGCCCTGCGATGGCGGCTTGAATACCGACGGTAGCCGAGCCGAAGGAGAGAGATCCGAAGGGGTCAGCCGCCGGCACCGTCACCTCGCTGAGGGTCGTGTAGCTAACTCCGTTGCTCCCGGTGAGCGTTGTGCCACCGGGGATCGTGACCGAACGCGGAAATGGGTTGACCAGGACTACCTGACCACTCGCGGTACCATCTGGCTCGAACCGCTCACCGGTCGTCGGCTTCGAGAGCTCGACGCTGATAGTGCGCTCGATCGGTCGCGCGGGGATGGCGAGATCCAGGGTCTGGCCTGACGAGTCCAGACCGTACGTCAGCTCCACCTGTAGCGGCATCGTCTCCGGCACGAGCGTGACCGTCGCACGCGGCGCGAGTAGCAGCACCAGCGTCGCAGCAGTCGCAGCGGCGAAGAGGAGCAGGCAGGTCACGAGCAGCACACGCAGCAGCAACGAGCGCTCGCTCCGAGCTCGCTCACCCGGACGCAAGCGTGCGGCTCGGGCGGTGGCGATCGCTTCCTCCAGCGTGCCGCTGAACCAACTCTCCCGCCGCTGGCCCCTCTCCACCCCATCCGCTGTGCCGGTCGGCACATCTTCGCGGACGAGGACGATGGTGCCGGTTGGAGATCGCCGGCTCGGCCCGCGGACAACGGGTCGCTGGGCGCGCGGGCTCGGAGCGTACGACGCAAGATCAGCAGTCACTTGATCTCCGGACGACGGCGCCCCGGGGCGGGGTGAGCTTTCCGGCTTCACCGGGCGTCTGCGATACGAGCCGTCGTCAAAGCCGTCCGAGCGCTTCATCACCGGCACGCCGAGCATTCGGGCCATGTTTTGCCGAAAGTGGTCATCGGGGTCGAGCTCGAGGCTAAAATCTGCCTCGGCCTCGTTCAGCGCCGCGCGAATACGACGGTACTCGCTTGCCGTCAGGAGAACCGTGCTCTCCCGCGGCACCTCGACGACCAGCGTGGCGCTCTTCCCGGAGGCGAGCCGCCCGAGCAGCTTGTCTACGTCACGCTCATCTCTTAACGTGAGCCGCCCGATGCTGCCCGTTGTCATGCTCCACCCCCGGCATCCTGGTCAGCTTAACCGCCCTCGTGCGCTCCACGCACCTGCTGTTCGATGACGTCCCGGGCTGCTGCTAGCGCCTCTTCCAGCTTGCTCGGGTCATTCCCGCCGCCTTGGGCCAGCTCGGCCCGCCCTCCGCCACGACCACCGACGATCGGGGCGATCGCCCGGATCACTTTCCCGGCATCGACGCCACGTCGAACGGCGTCATTCGTCGCCATCGCCAGCAGTGTAGGCCGATCTTCGATCGACGTACCCAGAATCACCACACCTGATCCCAGGCGTTCACGCAGCCGATCGCCGATCGCGCGCAGCACATCGACGCTCGGCACCTCGACGCGCGCGCTCAGCACCTTGATCCCGTCGATGGCGATAGCTTGCTGGATCAGGGAGCCGGCCCGCTCGGCAGCGAGCTCGGCGCGCAATCGCTCGTTCTCGCGCCGGGACTGGCGAAGCGACTCGACGAGTTGCTCGACCTCCACTGGTAACCGTGCGATCGGCGCGTGCAGCTCCTGTGAGAGAGTCCGCGTGACACCCAGGAGTTCCCAGGCGAACTCGGCGCTACGCTTGCCGGTGATGGCTTCGACCCGCCGCACCCCGCTGGCAACGCTCGACTCCTCCGTGATCAGGAAAAGCCCGATCTCCCCGGTACGGTCGACGTGGGTGCCGCCGCACAGCTCCTTGCTGAAGCCAGGGATCGAGACGACCCGCACTAGCTCGCCGTACTTCTCTCCGAACAGCGCGATGGCTCCTTCGGCGATCGCCTCCCGGAACGGCTTGTACTCCGCCAGCACCGGCTCATCGCGCAGCACGTGCTCGTTGACGAGTTCCTGGATCGCTCGTAGCTGCTCCGGCTTGAGCGCCTCCAGATGGGTGAAGTCGAAGCGCAAGCGGTCCGGCGCCACCAGCGAGCCGGCTTGCTGGGCATGCTCTCCCAGAACCAGCCGCAGGGCGGCGTGGAGCAGATGCGTCGCCGTGTGATTGCGCTTGATCGCCGCCCGTCGCTCGCCGTCAACGACAGCTTGGGCACGCTGGCCGACCTGGAGAAAGCCCTCGCGTACCAGGCAACGATGCACGATCAGCTCTGGCGTCGGCCGCTGCGTATCCACGACCTCGGCGAGACCAGTGTCGGTCCGGATGAGGCCGGTATCACCGACTTGGCCACCTGCCTCACCGTAGAAGGGCGTGCGATCCAGAATAATCTCGATCTCCTGGCCGGCCTCGGCCTCGTCCACCACCCGAGCCAGATCGAGCAGGCCAGTGACGGTTGCCTCGGCCTCGAGCTGGGAATAGCCGAGGAACTCCGTGGGCTGGACACTGTATCGCGCGTAGAGATCGGCCCGCTCCCGCACGGTATCCGCGAACCGGCTCGCGGCTCCGGCCCGGCTTACCGCGCGCTGCTTCTCGAGTGCTGACTCGAACCCCGCACGATCGACTTTGAGTCCTTCCTCACCGGCCAGCTCCTCGGTCAGTTCCAGCGGAAAGCCGTACGTGTCGTAGAGCCGGAACGCTTCCACACCTGGGATTACCGACTCGCCGGAACGCTTGAGCTGGTCGACCAGCGCGTCGAAGCGGGCCATTCCGGCCGCCAGCGTCCGGCTAAAGCTCTCCTCCTCGTGGGCTATGACGCGCTTGATGCGGTCGCGCTGCTGGAGTAACTCGGGATGGTGCGGGCCGAACAGCTCGATGACGACGTCAGCCAGCGTGCCGAGAAAAGGCTGCTGCAGGCCGAGCAACCGGCCGTGTCGTATGGCGCGACGCAGCACCCGGCGGAGGACGTAGCCACGCCCCTCGTTACCAGGGAAAATACCGTCGCCGATGAGGAATGTAAGGCCCCGCGCGTGGTCGGCGATGACTCGCAGCGAGCGGTCGGTGCGCGGGTTCTCCCTGTAGCGCACACCGGCGAGCCGCGCCGCCTCCTCAAGAATAGGGTAGAAGAGATCGGTTTCGAAGACAGAGCCGGCACCCTGGAGGATCATCGCGATCCGCTCCAGGCCCATTCCGGTGTCGATATTCTTCTTCGGGAGCGGGCGCTGGCTGCCGTCGGGCTCCTTGAAGAACTCCATGAACACGAGGTTCCAGGTCTCGAGGAACCGGCCGCAGTCGCACCCAGGCCCACACTCGGGCCGGCCGCACCCGAACTCCTCACCCCGGTCGTAATGAATCTCGGAGTCAGGGCCGTTGGGACCGGTAGCGCCTACCGGGCCCCACCAGTTGTCTTCCAATTTGTAAATGCGAGACTCCGGAACTCCGATCACATCGCGCCAGTAGGCATAGGAAAAGTCGTCGTCGGGGTGGACAGTGGGATACCACCGCTGGGCTGGGATGCCGAAACGCTCGGTCAGGAGCTCCCAGGCCCAGGAGATTGCCTCGGCCTTGAAGTAATCTCCCACGGAGAAGTTGCCGAGCATCTCGAAGAAGGTCAGGTGGCTCTCGTCGCCGACCTCGTCGATATCCACCGTACGGAAGCATTTCTGGATGGACACGAGCCGGTTCGCCGGCGGACGCTCCAGACCCAGGAAGAACGGCACCATCTGCTGCATCCCAGCGGTAGTCAGCAGGACCGTGGGGTCGCTCGGGATGAGCGACGAGCTCGGCAGTTGCACATGACCGCGCTCGGCGAAGAATTCAATGAACGTGCGACGGATCTCGCTACTCTTCATGCCTCCTGGCGCTCCTCGCTCTGGCTTGCCCGCAGTGGACCCTCCGCCCTGGTGGCCGAACGCATCGACTCAGCGATGCGGGGCGGCAAACTCCATTCTACCGGCACGCCAGGGCCGGAACCAGGGCTGCCAGAGCATGTACGTACACAGTATGGCAGAGGCCAGGTGTTGTGTCAACGCGGCACCGGTCGCTCAGCGGCATGCCGGCGTCCCGCTGTGCCCCGGGCGCACCCGGATCATTGGTCGTCCGCGTTAGGGCGGCAGTTCGCCCGCCGTCCGGCCCTGGCACGCCAGGGCCCTTTCCCATTAGTATCTGAGCAAGGAAACCGAATCTGGCCGTCGTCCCGAGCGGAACGCGCTTCGGTAAACCCGCCTGCGGCGAACTGACCTGCTCGACCATGGGCCACGTGGGCGGTTCCTGTCCGTTCCCAGAGCCGTCTGCGACTGAAGAGACACGTCGCGTGGCCAGCCACGCGGGTATACGGAGAGATCGTGGAGAGTACGCGCGTCTTCATCGAGTTTCTCATGGTCCTGGGTCTTGCCCTGGTCTGCGGGGCGACAGCCCAGCGGCTACGGCAGCCTGTTGTGATCGGCTACCTTGCTGCCGGTCTCCTGCTAGGACGCGCTAACCCTTTCGTATCGGTCGGAGGAGAGGCGATCCAGTCCTTCGCGGATCTTGGGGTCACCTTTCTTATGTTCTCGCTGGGCGTCCACTTCTCCTTTCGCGAGCTCCTGGAGCTGCGTCGCATCGCGCTGTGGGGTGGTGGCGGCCAGATTCTCATCACCGCCCTGCTCGCTGGCACCTTGTTCACCACCATCGGCTTCGCGTTCGGTCAAGCGGTACTTCTGGCCGAGATCGTTGCGATCTCCAGCTCCATCGTCGCCCTGACGCTGCTACAGATGCGCGGTGCGTTCAACGAGCCGTATGCCCGGCTGATCGTGGGCATTGCGCTGGCTCAGGATTTGCTCGTCATCCCGTTCTTGGCCATTGTCCCGGCGCTGACTGGAGAGAGCGCGGGGGAGATCGGGCTCGAGGTGACCCGGTCCCTTCTACTGGCCGGTGCGGTACTGGTCTCCCTCGCACTCCTGGGCACGCGGGTGGTTCCGTGGGTGCTCTACCAGGTAGCCCGGCTCGGATCTCGCGAATTGTTTCTTCTCAGCATCGTCGCCATTGCCTTCGGTGTTGCGCTTGCCGGGCAGGAAGCCGGGCTCTCGTTCGCGCTCGGCGCATTCTTGGCAGGAGTCGTGGTGTCAGAGTCTGAATTCGCGCATCAGGTGCTGGGCGAGATTGTCCCGCTGCGCGATGTCTTCAGCGTGATGTTCTTCGCTGGGCTCGGGCTGCTACTGGATCCGGAAGCGATCGCACGCAACTGGGCGGCTGTGGTGGCCATCCTGCTCGCTGTCGTGGTCGTCAAAGGGTTCACTACCGCGCTCGTGCTCACCCGGCTCGGCTACCCTCCCGAAGCCAGTGTTCATGCTGGGCTGTACCTTTGCCAGATCGGTGAGCTATCGTTCGTCCTCGCCCTCCAGGGACTCGCCTTCGCCGTCATCGACGCGGACCTCTACAATGCGATCATCGCAGCGGCAGTGATGTCGATCGTCGTCAACTCCGGCCTCGTCAGCGCAGCCAATAGAGTGGTGCCTGTACTGGCCCTGCCGCTCCGAACGGCCGCCGCCGCTGAACCCGAGCTGCTGCCGGATCCTCCTGCGGACGACAGCCCTCTGCGCGGTCACGTAGTGGTCGCCGGCTACGGGCGAACCGGCCGCGAGCTCGTCCGCGCCCTCGAGCGGCGAGGCTTCCGCTACATCGTGATCGACCGCGACCCCGACACCATCCGCCTTCTGAGGCGGCGGGGTATCCCAGCAGTCTATGGCGACGCAGCCAACGAGCGGGTGCTCCAGGCTGCCGGGATCCCGCAGGCGCGCGTATTTGCTATCGCCATCCCCGATCCGCTCGCCGCCGAGACCGCGGTTCGCGTCGCGCGCCGGCTCAATCCCGTGCTCGACATCATCGCCCGGGCCGACCGCCGCGTGCACGTTCATCGCCTAGCAGAGGCAGGAGCGACCGAAGTCGTCCATCCGAGCTTCGAGGCCGGCCTGGAGATGGTTCGCCATACGCTGCACCGCTATGGAGTGGGCATCCAGGAGATTCAGGCCCTGATCTCAGCGCGTCGCCTCGATTACTACGAGGAGCCGGAGCAGCCCGAAGAGTAACGCGCTCTTGACGTCATCACCGAACTCCTGTATACACCCGCCAGTACACCTTCTGGTATTGCGAGTTGTCGTCGCTGTCGCGCCGGGCGACGGGCCTCATGCGGTGCGGGCACTGCCTGTTGTGCCAGCGAGCACGACCAGTTATGGATGGAGGACAACTGTGGCACCGGTGTCGAAGATCCTGTTGCTCGTCGCTGTTGTCTTGGTCGTTATCTTCCCGTTCTCGCTGGTGCGCGAGGGGATTTTCAGCCCGGGAGCGGCCGCGGCGCCGTCCGGTCGAGTACGAGTCATCGTCGTCTTGCGCGACGATGTCGTCGACCCACAGCGATCGGCGGCGAGCCTAGCGCAGCAGTATCGAGGCGCCGTGAGCTTCGTGTACGAGCACGCGCTCAAGGGCTTCGCGGCCGAGTTCCCAGCCCAGGTGGTGCCGGTTCTCGCGCGCGACTCGCGGGTGTCCTACGTCGAGCCGGATCAAGTCGTCTACGCGTTCGGCGAGCTGCCGACCGGCGTCGACCGCATCGAGGCCGATCAGAACAACACCGCCCAGATCGATGGCTCTGACCAGCGGGTCAATGTGGATATCGCAATCCTCGATACTGGGATCGCCTCTCACCCTGACTTGAACATTGCCGGCGGGGTCAACTGCACCTCTGGCGGTATCCTGCGGCCGAGGTGCAAGTCGGGCGGATACGCGGATAAGAATGGGCACGGCACGCACGTCGCAGGGATTGCGGCCGCGCGCGACAACGGTTCGGGCGTGGTCGGCGTGGCGCCTGGGGCCCGCCTCTGGGCAGTGAAAGTGCTGGGTGACAACGGCAGCGGGTATCTGTCATGGATCATCGCGGGTATCGACTGGGTGACCAATAACGCCAGCACCATCGAGGTTGCGAACATGAGCCTCGGCTGCGAGTGCAGTAGCCAGAGCCTGGACGCCGCGCTCAACCGCTCGACCGACGCTGGCGTTGTGTACGTCGTCGCGGCCGGTAACAGCGCGAAGGACGCGAGCACGTTCAGCCCGGCGAACCACCCGCGCGTAATCACGGTCTCGGCGATGGCCGATTTCGATGGCAAGGCCGGTGGAAAAGCAACGCCGACGTGCCGGAGCGATGCCGGCGCGGACGACACGTTCGCCACCTTCAGCAACTACGGCTCGGTCGTTGATCTCGCGGCTCCTGGAGTCTGTATCCGTTCGACAGTTCCAGGTGGGTACGCCGTCTACAGCGGGACGTCGATGGCGAGCCCGCATGGCGCCGGTGCCGCGGCGTTGTACATCGTCGAGAAGGGCATCGCGCGGAGCAGCACCCGCTGGTCTACCGTGCGGGATGGACTGAGGAGCGACTGGGCAGTGCCTCAGAGCGACGACTGTGGTTTCTCGGGAGGGGACTTGAACGAGCCGTTCCTCTTGCTTGCCGCGTGCGAGGTCGCTCCGTAGTTCTCTGACCGTCGTGGGCACGCATAGCCACGATCGGTCGTGCCCGCGGGGGCCGGGCTGAGCCATCTCCCGGCCCCCGGCCGCGCATGCTGCTCCCCAGCCGCGTCTCGCTCCCCCGGAACCACGCCCCGGCGGGATCGGCCCTGCACCGGCATATCCGGCTCACGGCACTCTGTCACTGGAGACGAGCGGCGATGTCGAGCCGTCATGCCGTTCAGGCGCGTGAGACGCGTATCCTGCAATCGCTCTTCTGGCGCGCCCTCGCTCGCGCTCCGCGGGGGATCGCCGGCGCTGCGCATCCCGCACCTGCGGGACTGGACTGTGCCCGGCCGAACCACGGCGTAGACCTCGCCCGGCGGCGGCAAGGTCGCTGTTGCACGGCAGCGACGGCGCGTGTTATACTCCTGCACTGGAGCACGCGCCATTCGGCGCGACAATGAAGGACGCGCGCCCGTAGCTCAGAGGATAGAGCGTTTGGTTGCGGACCAAAAGGTCGGGGGTTCGAGTCCCTCCGGGCGTACCGGGCAGATGCAGGGCCAGCGCCCTGCATTGCTATAATAGGCGCGGAGGGGTGTCCGAGTGGTTTATGGTGCCGCTCTCGAAAAGCGGTAGGGCGATGAGCCCTCGTGGGTTCGAATCCCACCCCCTCCGCCAGCAATACGGAAGGGTCGCATAGTTGGCCGAGTGCGCGCGACTGGAAATCGCGTGGGCGTGATGAGCGCCTCGTGGGTTCGAATCCCACCCCTTCCGCCAGAAGCTTCAGCGCATCGCCTCTTGCCGTCACCCACTGGTGACGGTTTTTTAGGCATGGAGAGGCGCATACCCTCTCAGCGGCCATCGCGATAACGATGCGGGTTCGACCGGGTGGTCAAAGCTCGGTCGCCAGAAAAAATCCGGGTGGAGGGCTAGCCCTCCACCCGCTCGTTCAGTCGGCAATCGCACGTTGTGCCAGGCGCTAGGCCCTGGCGCCGCCGGCCACCGCGCGGTAAATGGCCAGCAGGATGATGGCTCCGATGATCGCCACGATCAACGTGCCCAGGTTAAACCCCGCAGCCCAGTCAGCGCCGGTGAGCAACGCGTAGATAAACCCGCCCACGATGGCGCCCAGAATGCCAACGATGATGTTGGCGAGCCAGCCCATCCGAGCGTTCGTGCCCATGATCATGCTGGCGATCCAGCCAGCCAAGGCCCCGATGACGATCCAGCCGATAATACTCATCGCCCTTGTCCTTTCGCTCTACCACTCGCACGGCACGGTGCCTTGCTGCGAGATTGACAGAAGTATACACACTTCCGCGAACTTTGCCATCCCCCTTTTCCATCTCGCAGACCGAGTTCTAAACGGCCCATCACTGGATACTGTGACGGTCTCCCGCTCACCTCGAGATGACAGCCCGTTCGCCGGTACCGATGACTGCTGAGATATCGCGTTTCAGCGTGATTCGCCCGGAAGCAGGTGGTGATGTGGGCCCGTCGTCCGCGTCGCGCCTAAACGAGCCGCCTGGGGATTTCGCCCTACCCTCGTGCCACGCGGGTCTGGACGGCACAGATCGATCGCGTCTCTGCCTTTCGCCCCAAGACCGGCGTGCGCCGGCATGCGGGCGAACTCTCGCGGCGATCGAGTCCCGAGGACCGGTCACACGGACGGGCTTCACAAAGCGGCGGGCTCGGACCCACCAGAGGGTGGCACTGGTGGTACCAGGCGCTCGGTCACAGGGCCAATCAGCAGGTACCGAAACGGCCGGCCCTGAAAGCAGCGCACTGCCCCATACACGGCGTATCCGATCGCCGCTAGAGACAAGAGGAGCGCCATCATTACGATGCCAATCGTAATGACAAGCACGAAGACGAAGGTGAAGATCCGAACCGCGGTGAAGACCTCGCCTTCAGGACTGACATCCGGCACCGGCGGGCCGACCCACATGAACGGGAGCCAGACCACGGCGATGGCCGCGAATGCGAGCAGGATGCTGAGGACGTATACGGCGAACTGGTAGATCATCGCCTGGGCCGCTTGAAACGCGACGTAGCGCGAGCGCTCTCGCTCGCGCCACCAGATGACTAGGCTGAGCAAAACGCCGTAGATCGAGGCGAGAATGAGAAGATGCGCGATCCCGGCGAGCGTCCGCTCCTGATCATTCGGCTGCTGGTTCAAAACGTCCACTTAATACGCCCGCGCCCAAATCACTCGATAACGCCCGGCCTCGCCGCAGACCAAGCATGCACCGATACGCTCCGGCTGGTCGAACGGGATACAGCGAATCGTCGCCCGTGTCTCAGCCTTGACCCGCGCCTCGCACTCGGCACTCCCGCACCAGAACGCGCGGGAGAAACCGGCATTCGCTGCCACGCGCTCCTTGAGACGGTCGTAACTGGTCACATCTTCAGTATGCTCGTCGAGCATTCGCTTAGCAGAGGCGAACAGGCTGCGCTGCACGTCTTCGAGCGTCTCGGCGATGGCAGCTCCCACCCCGCTGACAGGCACTGCCTGGCGCTGGCCGAGCACGTCGCGCCGTACCAGCGTCACCTGCTCCTGCGCGACGTCCCGCGGGCCGATCTCCAATCGTACCGGCACCCCCTTGAGATCCCAATCGTTGAACTTCCACCCCGGCGTCTTGTCGTCGCGCAGATCCGCATGAACACGCACGCTATCGCGGAGCAGCCCGCGCACGCGCTCGACCGCCTCCTCGACCTTCGCGCGCTCCTCGTCGGTCCGCCAGATCGGCACGATGACGACCTGGATCGGCGCGACCCGTGGCGGCAGCTTCAATCCGCGGTCGTCGCCGTGCACCATGACCATGGCTCCGACTGTTCGATGTGAGAGCCCCCAGCTCGTGTTGAAGGCATACCGCCGCTTGCCCTCGGCGTCCAGGAACTGGATCTCGAAGACTCGCCCGAAGTGGTCTCCCAGATTGTGCGAGGTCGCCGATTGGAGCGCCCAGTGCTTGCCGCCCATCATCGCCTCGATGGTGTAGGTGCGGAGCGCGCCTGCGAACTTTTCGGATTCAGTCTTCTGACCCGGGATCACCGGCAGAGCCAGCTCGGTTTCGACGAAGTCGCGATACACCTCGAGCATCAGGCGAGCGCGCTCTTCTGCCTCCTCCAGGGTGGCGTGAACCGTGTGCCCTTCCTGCCACAGGAACTCGAGCGTGCGCAGGAACGCTCGCGGGCGCTCCTCCCACCGCACCACGCTGCACCACTGGTTGATCAAAATCGGAAGGTCGCGATACGACTGCACCCAGCGGGCGAACATCGGGCAGATGATCGCTTCGGACGTCGGGCGTACCGCCCACGGCTCCTCCAACTCCTTGTCCCCGCCGCGGGTGACCCAGGCAACCTCCGGCGCGAAGCCTTCGATGTGCTCCGCCTCACGCTCGAACATGCTCTTCGGGATGAAGAGCGGGAAATAGGCGTTCTGGACCCCGGTCTCCTTGATCCGCCGATCGAGCTCCGCCTGCATGTGCTCCCAGAGCGCGAACCCGTAGGGCCGGATGACCTTGGTGCCGCGTACCGGAGAATCGTCAGCCAGCTCTGCTTTGCGAACGACTTCGACGTACCAGCGATCGAAGTCGTCCTCCTGCTCGATCAGCTCCTCGACGAACTTCCGTTCCGTGGTCATCGCCTTTGTCCTCCCACCAGGGTCCGTTTGCGCGCTAGCTCCACCTCGTTACCGTGGCTGCGCGCTCGGCGCTGACTGTGCCTGGGCGAAACGAAACGGGACGATTGCCTGTGTACAATGCAGTGGAACCGAAGCCATCGCGCGATGCGCCTCGGTGCGATTATACCGTGCCTGCGTGGTTCCGCGGATCTCGCGGCGAAGAGCGGAGTGCCGATGGGGACGATGATCCGGCGCATCGGCGTGCTGACCGCGGGAGGCGATGCGCCCGGGCTCAACGCCGCCGTCCGAGCCGTCACGAAGGCTGCCATCCTCGCTCACGGATGGTCGGTCATCGGGTTCGAGGACGGCTTCGAGGGTCTTTTGACCGGCCGTAGCTGCCCGCTCACGCTCGACTCGGTGCGCGGGCTACTGCCCGTTGGCGGTACCATGCTCGGCACGTCCAACCGCACAAACCCTTTCTGGTGCGCGGTGCCCGAATTCGGCGACCGGGAGCCGAGAGACCACACCGAGACGCTCATCCGCTCGCTCCAACGCCACGAGGTCGATGCCCTCATCGTGATCGGGGGCGATGGCAGCCTGTCGATCGC
Source organism: Thermalbibacter longus (assembly GCF_023806485.1). Taxonomy (GTDB): domain Bacteria; phylum Chloroflexota; class Chloroflexia; order Thermomicrobiales; family Thermomicrobiaceae; genus Thermalbibacter; species Thermalbibacter longus. The sequence goes on along the minus strand of NZ_JAMSLR010000001.1, from coordinate 681,081 downwards.
CTACCGGCTGTGGCAACTGGGTGTCCCGATCGTCGGTATCCCGAAGACGATCGACAACGACGTTCGAGGCACCGAAGTGACGATCGGGTTCGACACCGCGGTCGCAGTCGCGACGGAGGCGATCGACCGGCTCCACACCACGGCCGAGAGCCACCACAGGGTAATGCTGGTGGAACTGATGGGCAGAACGGCTGGCTGGATCGCGCTCTTCGCCGGGTTAGCCGGCGGCGCTGATGCCATCCTGATACCCGAGATCCCGTATAGCCTGGAGGCGATCGTGGAGGTCATCGGGCGGCGGGAGCGTGCCGGGCGGCCATTCACGATCGTTGCTGTAGCCGAAGGGGCACAGTCGCGGGAGGGCCAGGCTGTTTACGAGATTACCGGCCCCCAGCCCTACCAGCGGAAGTATGGCGGGATCTGCCGAGTACTCGAAGAGCAACTAGCCAGCCGGGTTCGACTGGCGGTGCGCTCCATGGCCCTGGCCTATCTCCAGCGCGGTGGATCACCCACCGCTCGCGACCGGACGCTGGCCACTACCCTGGGTAGCGCTGCTGTCCACGCCGTCTCGGCCGGCCATTTCGGCCAGATGGTGGCAGTGCGCGGCGATCCTCACGGCCGCGCCATGACGTCTGTCGTGACGGTGCCACTCGCCGAGGCTGCGCGCGGGCCCCGCCTGGTACCGGCAGACCACCCGCTGCTGGATGCGGCCCGGCGGCTGGGTATCAGCATGGGCGAGAGCCTAGACTAAACGAACACGATCAGTGAGAGGTCATAGCGTGGGGAAGCACCTTCCTGTAGGTAAGCTGCCGATGGAGCTGCTGTCCGAACTCCTGGGAGAGCTACCGGCGGACGAGTCGGTCGTGCTCGGGCCCGGCATCGGCCGCGACGCGGCAGCCGTGCGGCTCGGCGAGCAGCTCGTCGTCCTCAAGAGCGATCCCATCACCTTCGCTACCGACGAGATCGGCTGGTACGCGGTCCACGTCAACGCGAACGATGTCGCGTGTCTCGGAGCGACTCCGCGCTGGTTCCTCTCCACTCTTCTCTTACCTGAGAGCGGCACGACTCCGGAACTGGTACGGCGCATCGCTGCGAGCCTGCGCGCCGCGTGCGCCCACCTCGGCATCAGCCTCATCGGCGGCCATACCGAGATTACGACCGGGCTGGATCGCCCGATCATCGCTGGGACAATGGTCGGCACGGTCGAGCCGGAGCGGCTGATTCGGCCGGATCGCGTTGAACCGGGTGACGAGATCTTGCTAGCTCGCGGCATCGCGATCGAGGGCACCGCGATCCTGGCTCGCGAGTGCCAGGACAGGCTGGCGGCCTACTTCGACGAGGGATTCTTGAATCGCTGTCGCGCATTCCTCCACCAGCCGGGGATCAGCGTGGTTCAAGCCGCGCGGCTCCTGCACGACCACCTGGGTGAGCGACTGCATGCGCTGCACGATCCGACTGAAGGCGGGCTGGCCACCGGGTTGCGCGAACTGGCATTGGCAAGCGGCTACGGCCTCACTGTCGACGCGCGGGCGATCCCGATCTATCCGGAGACACGAGCCCTCTGCGATGCGCTGGGGCTAGACCCATTAGGTTTGATCGCCTCGGGTGCGCTGCTGGCCGCGGTCGACCCGGGCACGTCTGGCGAGGCGCTCGCGCTCCTGCAGCAGGCCGGTATCCCGGCCGCCGCCATCGGCCGCGTCGAAGCGGACCCAGCTCGGCTCGATCTGGTGACCGATGCCGGCGTGGCTCCGCTGCCGGCTTTCCCGGTCGACGAGCTGGCTCGCCTCTTCGCCGAGGGACTCTGCTGATCCGGACGCGCCTGGGGTAGCACCGGTCGGTGCTACCCCAGCTGATCCAAGGGCTGTGCACTAGGACTTCGGCATCTGCTTGAGCGCCTCGTAGGCGGGACGCGGGCTCCAGTCGGCATTCACCACTGACCACGGCGCCTTCTCGTCCTCCGGCCCGACGATGGTCGAGAAGTTGAGGTTCCAGACGAACATGCCAGTGACCCAGGGCCACTGCGTGCGAGCGATCTCGAAGGCCCGCACCAGATACTGTGCCTGCTCCTCCTCGCTCACGTTCGCTCCGTACTCGTAACCAGGGGCCTGGTTCGCAGTCGTCCAGCCGAACTCAGTGATCCAGACTGGCCGGGTATCGCCGTGCGCCTCCATGACGGCCCGCAGTTGCTCCGCGCGCCGGAAGTAGAAGCTGGGGTGATCCTGCCAGCCAGGGCCCGGGCCGGGGTTATCGGGCCACATCGTGTCAGGCGGATTATGCGTCGCGTTCGCATGGACGCCGAGCACGTCGAAGTACTTAGCGCAGTTCCCATCTTCCAGAGCGTAGAAGTCCTCCAAGTACTTCACGTCGTCGATCGCGATGGCGGGATCGTTCACGCCGGTCGGCGTGAGGCCACCGAAGACGACCAGGATGTCGGGATCAGCCTTCTTTACCCCCTCGTAACCAGCTTGGAGCAGCCGGCAGTATGGCTCCAACTTCACCTGCCCGCCGTAGGCGTACGAGAGATTCTGCTCGTTCCAGATCTCCCAGGCTTGAATCTGCCCACGGTAGCGCCTGGCCAGCCGGCGCATCGCCTCCTCGAACGTGCCGTAGTCGCTCAGCAGTTCCTGGCCCGAGGGGTCGCGAGCCCACTCTGGCGGCTCGACGATCGTCGCCAGGATCTTGATGCCGAGCGGGGCATAGGCCGAGACGACGCGGTCGAGCGGCCGGTAGTCCCATTGGCCCGGCTGCGGCTCGAGCGCTTTCCACTCGACCTGGATTCTCACCCAGCCGAAGCCCGCCTGCTGCACCAGCTCGGCTGCCTGCCGATTGTACGGGTCCCCCTGGTCGTCACCGCGCCAGGCGACATTGAACCCGTAGGCGAACTCCCCCTGCACGGGCACCGGTGAAGCCCCTTCCGGCGTGTTTTCAGAGGCGGGCGTGCCGGCAGTTGCTGTCGGAGACGGAACCGACGCAGCCGGAGAGCCTGCGGGACTGGACTGTGGCTGGGGGGACGGCGTCGCCGGCGAGCTCCGGCAGGCAGCGGCACTGAGGAGCAGGATCAGACAGCCGAACCAGACAAGCAATCCTCTTCGGTTCACGATACGGCACCCTTCCTTTCCACACTCAGATTAAACGCGCCAGCCTGCGGGCGGTCGCCGGCAGTTGCCTTCAGTAAACGATTTGCCGCCCGCAACGTACCGACGTGGTGGACGAGTTCGAGGCTGGAGTAACAGACCGCTGGGGCAACGATGGGTGGCGAATGCGAGTTCACGTTCGTTCCCCCAACAGGTATATCGAGTGTCGAGCGTGAAAGCGACACCGGAAGGAGCGAGCCCCACGCCACCGCCTTCGCGGGTTAGCCGGCGCACCGAAGCCAGGCTATCACTGCGGGTAATCGGCACCCGGCTCACTGGCGAGCACAGGGACTAAACCGCGACGACCCGCACAAAACCCCGGGCATCGTGCTAGGCGCTGCGGGCTACCGGTAGCCCTGCCCAGCCAGGCACGGTGCCCGGGGCGGTGCGGCCAGTCGCGATACTCAGCCGGTTTGCTCAGTCTCCTCGTACTGCCGCTTGATCTCTTCTAGGACCGCCGGATCGGTCAGCGTCGTGGTGTCGCCGAGCACCCGGCCCTCAGCGATATCGCGCAGCAGCCGTCGCATAATCTTCGCCGAGCGCGTCTTGGGCAGGTCGGCGGTGAAGAAGATATCGGACGGCCGCGCGATCGGGCTGATCTTGTCGGCCACCCACTCCCGCAGCTCATCCCGTAGCTGCTCGCTCGGCCTGAAGCCGGCCTTGAGCACGACGAACGCCGAGATGGCCTGCCCCTTGACCGGGTCGCTCCGCCCGATGACCGCAGCCTCCGCCACGGCCGGGTGCGCCACCAGCGTGCTCTCGATCTCGATGTTCGAGAGCCGGTGCCCGGCAACGTTGACCACGTCGTCGACCCGCCCGGTGATCCAGAAGTAACCGTCCTCGTCCTTGCGCGCGCCATCGCCGGTGAAGTAGCGGCCCGGGAAGCGCGACCAGTAGGTCTGCACGTACCGGTCAGGGTCTCCCCAGAACGTCCGGAGCATTGCCGGCCAGGGCCGGGTCAGGACCAGGAAGCCGCCAGCGTTCGGCGGGCAGGGATTCCCCTCTTCGTCCACGACCTCTGCCTGCACGCCGGGGAACGGAATGGTGGCCGAGCCCGGCTTCGTCGTGACCACGCCTGGCAGCGGCGTAATCATGATCATGCCGGTCTCGGTCTGCCACCAGGTGTCGACGATGGGGCAGCGCCCATGCCCGATGTGCTCGTGGTACCACATCCACGCTTCGGGGTTGATGGGCTCGCCCACAGTGCCGAGCAGCCGCAGGCTAGAGAGATCGTGCTTGGCCGGCCACTCCGTGCCCCACTTCATCGCCGTGCGGATAAACGTCGGCGAGGTGTAGAGCACGTTGATGCGGTACTTCTCGACGATCTGCCAGTAGCGATCCTTTTCCGGCCAGTCCGGCGCTCCCTCGTACATGACCGAGGTCGCACCGTTGGAGAGCGGGCCGTAGACGATGTAGCTGTGGCCGGTGACCCAGCCGATGTCGGCGGTGCACCAGTAGTAGTCCTCGTCCTTGAGGTCGAACACCCACTTGCTCGTCAGGTGAACGCCGAGGAGGTAGCCGCCGGTAGTATGGAGAATTCCCTTAGGCTTACCGGTCGTCCCGGAGGTGTACAGGATGTAGAGCGGGTGCTCGCTGTCCAGCGCCTCGGCCGGGCACGTCGGAGCAGCGTCGGCCATCAGCTCGTCCCACCAGAAGTCTCTCCCCTCGACCATCTGCGCCCCTGCGGTGGCGCCGATGCGGCGCAGGACGACGACTTTCTCGACCGTGGGACATTCCGCGAGGGCGCGGTCCGCAAGCTGCTTCAGCGGGACGATACTGCCGCGCCGCCAGGCGCCGTCCTGCGTGATCAACAGCTTCGCGCCGGCATCCTGGATCCGGTCGCGCAGCGCGTCCGAGCTGAATCCACCGAAGACCACGCTATGCGGCGCGCCGATTCGCGCACAGGCCAGCATGGCGATCGGCAATTCGGGCACCATACCCATGTAGATGGAGACCCGATCACCGCGCTGCACGCCCAGGCTCTTCAGCACATTGGCGAATCTCTGCACCTCCCGGTGCAGGTCCTGGTACGTCAGGACGCGCGAGTCCCCGGGCTCGCCTTCCCAAACGATGGCAGCCTTGGTTCGTCGCCAGCTCTGGGCATGTCGGTCGACGCAGTTGTAGCAGACGTTGAGTTGCCCACCGATGAACCACTTGGCCCAGGGGGCATTCCACTCCAGCACCTGATCCCACTTGCGGAACCAGTGCAGCTCCGCCTCGGCATGTTTTGCCCAGAACGCCTGAAAATCTCGTTCCGCCTCCTCCCAGGGAGTCCGATCTTTCACTCTCGCCTGCTCGCGGAACTCGGGTGGAGGTGGAAATCGCCGCTGCTCGACCAGCAACGCCTCGATCGCTCCGGTCCGGGCGACGTTATCACCATTCGCCATCGATGCCCTCCCTTCTACACCGATCGCTGCGCAGACCCACTTCGAGAGAACAGACTGTAGGGACCGTTCCCCTCAGGTATCCCTGAATCCGGCGTCGCACCAACCCCAGCGTTCGGAAGGGACCGCCGCAAGGAAGCTTCCCGGAGTAGCCCCCTTTTGGGCATACACTCCAGGAATGCTGCTGTGCGATGTTGTCCGAACCCACGCATCGGCAGCCCAGACGCTGTGATCTCAGGGCGTAGAAGTAGTGTCGCTGTCATTGTAACCCATCTTGCCGAGCTGAGCTGTCGTTTCGCCTCGAGACGGGTCCGCAAGTGCGGCGGACAACCAGCTCTGCCTGGAAACAGATATGAGCTGGGTCGTACTGGCCTTGTTCCAGCGCGTTCAGCAGCAGCTCCGCCCCGCGGCGTCCCATCTCGCGCATCGGCACGCGCATCGTCGTCAGGCCCACGTAGCGCGCGACCTCGACATCGTTGTAGCCGACGACTGCCAGGTCGCCGGGTATACGCAGACCGGCTTCCCGCGCTGCTTCCAATACCCCGAGCGCCTGGGTGTCGCTCCCGACGAAGACCGCCGTTGGAGGCTCGGGAAGCGCCAGGAGCGAGCGCAGCCCCGTCTGTCCTCCCTCGGGCGTGAAATCCGCGATCACCTCGTAGTCAGCGCGCCACGGTATCCCCGCTTCCGACAAGGCCTGCCGGTAACCGGGAGCTCGTCCAGAAGTCGACTCCAGGCGAACGGGATCTTCCTGGTGGTCGATAAGCGCGATGTGACGATGTCCGAGCCGGATGAGATGACGTGTCGCGTCAGCAGCGGCCCGCTCGTGGTCGACGAGCACGCTGGGTAGAGCTGGGTGAGCGCTGTCGATGAGGACGGCCGGCAGGTTGAGCGACTGGAGCGACTCGACCTGGGACGAATCCGGAGTGAGGGAGACCACCAGTGCCCCATCGGCACGCCGCGACTCCACTAGATCCTCGAACGCGCGATCGCGATCCGCGGCCCGCTCGATGGAATAGATTACGAGCGCGTACGCGCTCGCGGCCAGCGCCTGCTCGATCCCGCGCAGCACCTCAACATAGAAATAGCGCGTGAAGAGCGGCACGACAACGGCGATCGCGTTCGTGCGCCGGCGAGGGAGTGCCTGCGCCGCGCGGCTGGGGCGATAGCCGAGCTTGCGCATCGCCGCCTCAACGCGTGCCCGGGTCGCCGGGGCTACCGGGGCGTGGCCGCTCAGGACGCGCGAGACGGTACCGATACCGACGCCAGCCTCGCGGGCGACGTCTCGGATCGTCGCTCGTTTGGCTGTTGAGACGGGCCAACGGGTGGCCGGCTCTTGCTGCACAGCCTCCTCCTGCTTTCGCGCCATCGCGCTGTCACTCCGGGTCGTCTCGAGCAGCAAGAGTGCACGACGCCACCTTGCTGTTTGGAACCGGTTCCAGTATACTCTGGGGCAGAGTTCATGTGCAATCTCTCGACGACCACCAGCACCGAACGCGCTCTCCGAGGTGGCTGTTTCGAAGGTGCATCGTCCAGGTTTCGAGAGATTGCGCGAGACGAGCTGGATCGCTGTATTGGTGATCAAAGCCGTCACTCGTTGCCCTGCATAGGGCTGGTGGAGATTGCGCGGAGCTCCCGGGCAGCGCTCGGGAACTAGTCGAATGGCAGCAAACCTGCTAGAAGCTGCAGAACCGCACACGACAGCGCGCAGGTGCCCACTTCGGCAACGATGGTTGACCCTCCTCCCCCCGTCGGAACCCGATCACCGAGCCCGCCCCACAAGTCGCCAGGGCACCTGCGCACATTTGATGTTGCTAGCGCCTCGCCGATCCATCGAGGCCCGAGGGTCGCGCTCGGGCTAATAGGCCATGCGCACCGTGCCGTCCCGCGGCGAACGCTGTAGTATTGTTGGACGTGGGAGGAACCCTCGCGCCGCGAAGGCACGGAGGCATGCCAGCGCACCGCCACGAGTACGACCAGTTGACGGTCCTGGAAGCTGAAGCTATCGGGCAACCCGGGCAGCGCCGGTTCAGGTTGATCGCTGGCGCCGGAGGTGACGTCATCTCCCTGTGGATGGAGAAAGAGCAGCTCCAGGCGCTGGGGCTGGCGATCGAGCAACTGATCGAGCAGCTCCGCTCCGCTGGCCTCATCCGCAGCCGCGTACCCGAGCAGCCGGCCCGCTTGGAGCGCCCGGTTCCACCTTCGGCCCCGGAGTACCTGGTGAGCAAGATGGCGATCGGTTACGACGAGGAGCGCCGGCAGATCGCTATCTTCGCGCACGATATCGAACAGGAAGACGACGAGGATCCGGTGTTCGCCGGCCGCGCCACTCTACCAGCAGCGAAAGCGCTCGCGCGGCAGATCGCAGCCGTCGTAGCCGCCGGCCGGCCGCGCTGCCCGCGCTGCGGCGCGGTCATCGGCCCCGAGGGACACGTCTGCCCGCACGACAACGGCCATCTACCCTGGATCGAGGGCTGAGCAGCCCCAACCGGGCTACCAGCCGAGCGCGTATCCCTCCGCACGTGGATCGGCCGCTCCCTCGAGCACGCCATGTCCGCGGTCGATCCTGATCATCTGCGCGTGCCCCATGAGCGAGTCCCAGCCCTGGACCCAGCGGACGTTGTGACCCCGCCGCTCCAGCTCCTCGCCTGCCGAGGCGTCGAAACCAGGCTCCAGGTAGAGCGTTTCTACTTCGTCTCCTGGCTCCAACCGGCTAAGCCAGCGTGGCGCTTCGATCGCAGCTTGCGGCTCCAGTTCGAAGTCGACGAGGTTCGCCAGGAGCTGTAGTTGGATCTGCGGCTGGCCATGCCCGCCCATGCTTCCGAAGACCACCCAGGGCAGGCCGTCGCGCAGCAACATCGCCGGGATCAACGTGTGCAGCGGTCGCTTCCCCGGCGCCAGGCAGTTGGGCGATGCCGGGTCGAGGGTGAAGCAGGCGCCGCGGTTGTGGAGCACGATGCCGGTTCCCTCGGCCACCAGGCCACTACCGAACGACTGGAAGATGCTCTGGATCAGCGAGACGGCTCGGCCTTCACGGTCGACCACACAAAGGTAGACGGTGTCGTTGTCCCAGGTCACGGACGGCACGGAGAGGGCTCGCTCAGGATCGATCCGCCGGCGCAGCTCCTCGGCATAGCGCTTGTCGAGCAAGCGATCGAGCGGGACCTGGACAAAGTCAGGGTCACCGACGTATCGATCCCGATCGGAGAAGGCAAGTTTCTTCGCTTCGACCATGCGGTGCAGCAACTCGGCGCTGCCCCAGCCCAGCTCAGCGACCTCATAGCCTTCGATGATGTTCGCCATCTCGAGGGCGGTCACGCCATGGGTGTTCGGCGGAAGCTCCACCAGTTCCAGACCGCGGTAGGTCGTCGAGATCGGCTCCACCCATGTCGATCGGTGCTCTGCCAGATCGTCGAGAGTCAGTACACCCCCTGCCGACTGTACAGTCGCCACGATGGCCTCGCCGATCGGGCCGCGGTAGAACGCGTCCGGGCCATGCTCGGCCAAGAGGCGGAGCGAGCGCGCCAAGTCTGGCTGCACCAGTCGCTCGCCCGGCCGGAGCGGGCGCCCCTGGGGCAAGAACTGGCGATACGCCGCCGCCTGTGCCCGCAAGAGTTCGGCGGTGTCCGCAATAGCCTCGCTGAGCAGCGGGGTGACCGCGAAGCCTCGTTCGGCATACTCGATGGCTGGCCTCAGGAGCTCCGCTAGCGGCCGGCTGCCGCAGCGCGCAAGCGCCGCTGCCCAGGCGTCCACAGTCCCTGGAACGGTGACGGCCCACGCACCACGCTGCGGCATCGTCGTGTAGCCGGCAGCACGCACCGCTTCCGGACTGGCCTGAGCCGGGGCCCTGCCGCTTCCGTTCAGCGCCAGCAGCCGCTCTTCGCTCGGCTCCCAGATGAGGAAGAACGCGTCACCACCCAGCGAGCACTGGTTCGGATACACCACGTTCAGCACCGCGTTCGCCGCGACTGCAGCGTCTACAGCGTTTCCGCCCTCCTGCAGCACCCGCAGTCCGGCAACGCTCGCCAGGTAGTGCGGCGTCGCGACCATCCCCTCCGTAGCCCGAGTCGTCGGGCGCCCCGTTCGCTCCGCGCCTATCGACCGCATCGCCTCCACTCCAGCGTGAACCACTCTTCGGCCAGCCACTCAGCATCCTACCACCGTACGAGCCCCCCGTCGCCAGGTGGTAGCATCAGCGTGGACACCGGACGCCACTCGCTGCAGAACGGGGGTACCACGATGAGCCGAGGGACACGGTTCGAACCAGGCCCGGCGCGCCTGACTGCACAGCAACTCGTCAGGACTGCCCGTGAGCTTGTCCAGCGGGGCATCCTCTCAACATCCCTTCACGGCAATATCTCCGCCAGAGTGCCGGCCACCGGCCAGATCCTGCTCACGGCGCGCAGCTCGCTCGACCGCGTCACGCTCCGCGACCTGGCGCTGCTCGACCTAGACGGCCAGCTCATCGAGGGCTTCCTCGACCCGGCGACCCACGAGATCGTTGAGATGCACACCGCGGTCTATCGCCAGCGCTCCGATGTCGGAGCGATCATCCACACGCACTCGCCACATGCCACCGCTTTCGCCTTGGCCGGCCGTCCGATCGAGCCGTGCTACGAAGCAGCGCTCCGCATGGGCGTGACCACCCCCGTTCCGGTCGCTGCCTACGCGCCACGGGGATCGGAGGCCGCGGTGAGCAACATCCTGGCTGAGTCAGGGAAGGGCGCCTGGGCCGTGCTGCTGGCCAACCACGGGTTGCTGGCCTTCGGTCGCGATCTAGGCCATGCTCTACGCGTGGTCATCGCGGTGGAGGAAGCCGCCCAGATGGCCCTCCTGGCAGAGGCGATCGGTGGTGCGCGGCCTATCCCGCCTGAACTGATCGGGCAGGGACAGGCCCGTGCCGCCGCCTTCGCCCGGACGGGCACCGTCGCGCCAGCCGCGCCGTCACCACGGGTGGAGTAGTCCAGTTCAACGGCCGGCACTCCTAGCTGGCCTGCTCGGAAGTGCGGGGATCACCGATGATCGATGTCTGCCTGCTGGGAACGGGTGGGATGATGCCGCTCCCGGAACGCTGGCTCTCGGCCCTGCTCCTGCGCTGCGAGGGGCACGTCGTTCTCTGCGACTGTGGTGAGGGCACTCAGATTAGCTGGCGCTACACGAACTGGGGATTCCGCGATCTCGACACGATCGCCCTCACTCATCTCCATGCAGACCACGTGGCCGGTCTGCCCGGCGTCCTGTTCTCCCTCGCCTTCGCCGATCGCACAGAGCCGGTTACGATCTTCGGGCCGCCAGGCACCAGAGCAGCGGTGAACGGGTTACGCGTCGTCGTCCCGGCCCTGCCGTTTGCCGTGGAGGTGATCGAGATCGAGGGTAAATCGGAGCACCGGCTGCCCGGCGGGCTGGTGATGCGCGCGCTGCCAGTAGAGCATCGCATACCGTGCCTCGCCTACACCTTCGTGCGCCCGCGAGCCCCGCGCTTCGAGGCCAGGCGGGCACAGGATCTCGGTGTCCCTGTCGAACTCTGGAGCCGGCTACAGCGCGGTGAGCCGGTAGAGGTCGGTGGACGCGTGGTCGACCCCGAGGCTGTGCTCGGGCCGCCGCGACGGGGAGTGAAAGTCGCCTTCGTTACCGATACGCGCCCGACACCCGAACTGCCAGAGTTTGTCCGCGATGCCGACCTGCTCGTCTGCGAAGGGATGTACGGTGACCCGGCGGAGCTACCGCGAGCGGTCGAGCGTGGCCACATGGTGTTCCACGAGGCGGCGAAGCTGGCAGCGGATGCCGGTGTCCGCAACCTCTGGTTGACGCACTTTAGCCCGGCGCTGCAAGACCCCGAGAAGTGGCTGCCGCTCGCGCGCGAGGTCTTTCCCAACGCTGAACTCGGGCAACCGCACCGGACGGTGACGCTGCGCTATCCGGAGGACTAGACGATTCGCTCAGTTCGCCCGGCCAGTGATCAAGCTGTGCAAGAGAGGATCGGCCCGGAATTCCTCGGCCAGCTCTTCGAGTCGCGCGATCGCCAAGCCGATTCGGATCGGCTCGCCGCGCACCTCGTAGAGCAAAAACTCCACTGCCGTAAAGATCTCGTTGGGCATGGGGCTCACGTGCGGTGGCAGCAGCGCCACGATGCGCCGCAGGCGGTCAGTGAACCGCTCGGCGAGCGCCGCGCGCTGCTCGAGTGGGAGTTCAGCATCGAGCAAGGTATCGAACTGGTAGATCTCGGCGATGACCGGCGTCAGGCGCTCGAGCAGCGAGAGCGCCATCGGCGAGATGACGGACGACAGGAACTCGCGATAAGTACACGTTGGTTCGGTCACCGCGCTTCCCTTCCACCGGGTTGGCTGGAGTTGCGGAAGACGCCGGTAGCGAGAGTCTACCGCCGAGCTCGGCTGCTGTGCAAAGTCAGGACCTTCGTGCCATGCGCCATCAAGACCACTCTCTCTAGAATTGAACCGGCTTCCCAGTGGAACCGGTGACGACACTCAGGCGGCCGAGCTGGAGCGACGAGCACATGGGAATCGGGCAACACGCGAGAGTCGAACGAACAATGAGAGAGGAAAGCCATTCAGCCCCTCCCACGATCCTGCTCGTTTCCGAGGACGACGAGCTAACCCAGCACCTGTCCGAAGCCTTACACTGGTGCAGGCTCGTGCGTCTCAACGACGACGCGGCGATCGAGTGGCTCGAGGCGAACTCTTGCGATTTGTGCGTGCTCGACCGTGGCCGGATCGAGGCCCTCATGCGAATCCGGCTACGCTGTCCTGACATGCCGATCGTTATGGTTGGGGAACTCCAGCCCGAACACGCCGGTCTGGCTGCCGCCGTGCCGGATGACCGCGAGCTCGTCGAAACCGTTGCCCGGCACACCACCCAGCTCCTGAACAGAGTCGCCGAGGGGCACAGCGCGGAGCTAATCGCGTTGCCGGTCCCAGGCCCGGAAATACCGTCGCAACTCCTTCAACCGACCTATCAGAACCGGCTCCGCGTCATCGGGCGGCAGATGGACCTGCATCGCCTGGCATCCCTACATCTAGTGGAAGTGCCTGGTGGGTTCGTGGTGCGCGCGCTGTCACGCGCATCTGGCGATCCGAGAACCCTGGTGTTCCCTGATCGCGACTTTCCGCGACTCGTTGCTCAAGCCATAGCCTCCCGAGGTCAGCGTCGCCGGATGCGGCTCGGTACTCCGCTCCTTCCCACAGGATATGAAGACTTTCTGCGAGCGCTCGGGCGACGCCTAGACCTGCTACACGCTGCCTCCGTCACTATCACGGAACTCGACGACGCCATCCAGGTGGAGGGGACAAAGGAAATCGCCGATGCCGATGGCAAGCGTCGCGTGCCGTTTCGCGAACTCCTCGCGGTCGAGGACATCGGCGTGCTGCTCGGCGAGGCCTTCCGTCATCGAAGCTTCAACGCGCCGACCGAACTGGACGGGTCGTAACGGCACAGATCGGGATTGCCTCCCAGGCAGCGGGCCGCTACTGCTTCGGGACGATCGAGATCCCGCCGCTCCGTTCGAGCACCGCGTACTTGATCTGTTCCAGACGCTCCAGCCCGTGCAGCTCGCGTGCGGCGGCCAGGATGTCGTCCAGGTCCACACGCTCGCGCTCCATCCTCTCCCAGAGGAGCCTGCCGTTCTCGATCAACACTACCGGCGCATCGTCGATCCACTTCTCCGTTCTGGGAGAGCGCTGCTTCCAGATCGAGAGACCGATGTCGATACCGACGAGTGTGACGATCACGAGGAAGCCATTGGTGACCGAGTAGTCGTCCGCAAGAAGGGCTTGCTGGGTCGCTTCGGAGATGATCAGCAGCAGGACGAAGTCGAAGGCCGTAATCTGGGCCAGCGATCGCTTCCCTCCCAGTCGCAGGATCAGCAACAAAAAGATGTAGACAGCGGCGCCCCGCAGGATCGCGTCCACTGACTCGTCTCCTTTCTCAATCGTGTGTGTCTTCCCTGGGCAGTCACGGGTGGAATCCCTTCAGGGATAGATGAGCTGGCGGAAGCGCAGCGGCTGCCCGTCCTGAACCTGTATGCGGATCGTCTGAAGCCCGAACTGATCCGGCTGAGCATCGAAGGTCACGCTGGCGGGCTTTGAGGGGTCTGCCACCTGAATCACGTACGTCGTGCCATCCTCCTGGCTGAGCACCTCGACGGGTTCCGGCACGATCTGCTGGATAGCGATGGCCTCTAGATACTCCCGCGCAACCCAAACCCGAACACGTCCCTGCTGGGCCACTCCCGGTTCGATGCGAATAGTCATACTCATCGGCGCCTTGTAGCGCGCGAAGCGCTCGTATTCCACCCGGAACCGGAGACCAGCTTGGCCAGCAACGGCGCGGCTCAGCGGCCCGTTGCCGAACAGCCCGAGGAGCGCCGCGACCACGATGATGCCGATAACGACCCAGCCGATCTTCTGCACGCGCCACATCGCGCGCTGGAACTCGAGATCCTCCTCGATTTCGAGGTCCCCAACTCGCCTGAGCGGTTCCATCTTGCTTCCCTCCTCAACTGCTGAATCGCCAGCCAGTCCTGCAGTACGTTACGTCAAAAACGTGCCGCAAGCATAGCGGCCCTCGCTCCCCTTGCTCGGGTTCTCCGCACCGTGCAAACTTCTGTCAACTTTGACGGGGTGGAGGGACGAGTGAGCGAGGGCAGTCCATCAGCCACACGCTTCCACCGAGTCGCCGGGACGGTTGCCCGGCGACTCTCGGAGCTGTTGCAGGCGAGCATTGCCGTCCTCGATCAACAAGGTCATCTCGTTGTCGTCTATCACGGCACCACGAGCAGAACGTCTGACGATGGTTTTCTCTCTCCCGGCAATGGCTGGCTGAGAGTCCCCGTTCGTTGCGCCTCGCTCGACGGCGAGATCGTCATTAGCCGCCCTCGAACCCGGGGGATGAACTCCCCCCTCCTCGTCCGCTCGCTCGTCGAGTTGATGATCGACCATGTCTCCCTCATCGACGAGCTGCCTGTACAGCGTGAACTCAAGAACAAGTTCATCCACGACCTCCTGAATGGCATGATCGTCGACGAGGACGAGGTACTGCGCGTCGGCCACATTCTGGGCATGAATTTCACGCGACCTCGCGCGGTCATCCTGGTGGACGCCTCGGACTTCGTCTTCGCTCCCCGCACCAGGACCCCTGAGGCGGCCGAAGCGCAGATGCGGCGGAACGCACAGCTCGTCATCGGCAGCATCGTCGAGTTCTTCCACTTGCCCGATGACACGATCTGTGGATATATCGGCGACGGCGAAATTGCCGTGCTCAAGGCCACCAGCTCTCAAGACCTCTCCAACTGGACCGATGATCCGGCGGCCGGTACTACCAGCCCCTCCTGGGCTGACCTCACGGCGCTGAAGCGGGCAACACGCGCTCTGCTGGACAAGTTGCACCGCGAGACACATGCCGGGATCAGCATCGGCGTCGGCCGGTACCACCCGGGCATTCGCGGGCTGGCTCGTTCATACCAGGACGCGAGGACAGCGCTGTACCTCGGCCGGCGACTCTTCGGGCCGAACCGTGTCCACTCGCTCGATGAAATGGGCATCGCCGCCTTCGTCGGCGTGCCGGACGAGCGAACCAAGGTCGACCTTGCCCTGCGGCTACTCAGCCCCCTCGATCACGCGCCGGAATTGTTGGAGACCCTCACGACCTACTTCGAGGAAGATTGCCACCCCTCACGAGTAGCGAGTCGTCTGACAGTTCACCGCAATACGCTGGCCTATCGCCTCGATCGGATCGCGAATCTCATCGGCCTGGACCCGCGCCGCTTCGACGACGCGGTTCAGATTCGTCTGGCCCTACTCGTTCGGCAGCTCCACACGGATGCCACCTGACTGTGCAAGCGCGCAAAGTCACCGAGCTGCGACCGCCAACGCGGTAGGCATCTGCCTAATGACTTCACGCCTCGACATGGGTAGTTTTACATAATACAGAAATGACGCGTCGGCGGGACGGCTGAACCCGCGTCGACCCTGAAAGGACAGCGGATGCGGATGAAACGGAACTCGTTCGCAGGTTCTCCAACTCCTTCGAAAAATGGCAGTTGTACGTATGCGGCGACGGTAGCACAGGCGATCGAATCCAGGCGTGCTCTGCTCGATCGTGCACTTGCTCAGCTTGCTGAGCGCCCAGGAGTACTGGCGCTGATCGCCGCCTGGCTTGTCGACACGCTTCGGCGCGGCAACAGGGTGCTCATCGCTGGCAACGGCGGCAGCGCCGCTGAAGCGCAGCATTTCGCCGCCGAACTCGTAGGGCGATTCAAGCGCGAGCGAGCACCCTACCCCGTCCTGGCACTCACGACCGATACCGCAGTCCTCACGGCTGTCTCGAACGACTACGGCTACGATCATGTCTTCGCTCGCCAGGTCACCGCGCTGGCGGGACCTGGGGACCTGTTGATGCTCTTCAGCACCAGCGGTGAGTCCAGGAACGTGCTGGCCGCCGCCGAGGCTGGTCGGAATCGCGGCGCCGCGGTCATCGCCTTCACCGGTCAGCGCCGCAGCCGCCTCGAGCGATTGGCAGATTTGACCGCGCGGCTTCCGGCGAGCGACACCACACTCATCCAGGAGCTCCACACCATCGTGACGCACATCCTGTGCGAGCTGGTCGAGTCCGAGTTGGAGGCCAGTCGCGGTGGCGAGTAGGGCAATCTTCCTGGACCGGGACGGCACGCTCGTCTGGCCGCGAGCGTATCCCTCGACTCCGGAGGAACTGACCCTCTACGAGGGCATCGGCCCTGAACTGCATGCGCTCCAGCAGCAGGGCTTCCGGCTGGTGGTGGTGACCAACCAGTCTGGCGTTGCGCACGGCTACTTCACCGTGCAAGCGCTGGCGCAGATGCATCACCACCTGGCTCGTGAGCTGTCCAAGTTCGATGTGCATCTGGACGGCATCTACTTTTGCCCGCACCACCCTCAGGGAACGGTTCCGGAGTTCAGGTGCCAGTGCGCGTGCCGCAAGCCAGAGCCGGGCATGCTGCTCGCCGCTGCGGCCGACCTCGGGCTCGATCTCTCTCGTTCCTGGATGGTCGGTGACATCCTCGACGACATCGAGGCCGGCAAACGAGCTGGTTGCCGCACAGTGCTGGTCGACCTCAGCAGCGAGCCGGCCCCTGGTAGTCCAGTGCGACTCCCGGACTTCGTCGTCACCAGCACCCTCGCAGGCTTGCAGCTCATTCGAGCGATCGAAGGTTGCGGCCCACCCATCCACGATTGCTACTGGCCGCCACGGTGGTGCAGCGCGCCTGAGCAGGAGAGACAGTCTTCACCGCCTGCGAGCAAGCCACCACTCGGTCGGTGGCCGCTCGCGCCCACCCATCGCGAGACCGCGTGTCCTCCTGAGAGGAGTAGGTCATACGGTCTCAACCAGCTCGGGCATCGAGGAGAGGAGGCTCGATGACGGCGAGTATCGAGCTCGTCCAGAGGTTCCACGGGCTGCGCGCGCTCGTGCTCGGCGATGTCATGCTTGACACCTACCTTGCCGGTACCGCGGAGCGCCTGTGCCGCGAGGCCCCGGTCCCGATCGTCCGCAGGTCGACAGAGGAGCATGTCCCCGGAGGAGCCGCGAATACAGCCGCCAATTTGCGGGCCCTCGGCGCCGAGGTCACGCTGATTGGCCTCATCGGCCATGACCACGCAGGCTGGCGGCTGCGCGAGGCGCTTCAACAGCGTGACATCGCGGACGCGTATCTCGTCGAGGACGCCGCGGTCGAAACGCTCCACAAGATGCGTGTCCTTGCCGATGGCCAGTTCCTCGTCCGTATCGATGAGGGAGACGCCCGCTGCTGTTCAGTCGCCGCTCGACAGCGACTCGTGGAGCATCTCGAGCAGCAGCTCTCAACGGCAGACGTCCTAGTGGTATCCGACTACGCGTATGGGGTCATAGACGAGGAGCTGATCGACCGGCTCGCGAGCCTGCGACACTCGCGCGTCTTGCCGCTCGTAGTGGATTCGAAACAGCTTCTGCGGTTCCACAGAGTGCCCGCAACTGTCGTCACGCCGAATCATCTAGAGGCGTGCTCTGCTGTCGATGCGCCGGCAGTCGCGAACGGCTCGCATCAGCCTGAGGCGCTCGAAGAGATCGGCCGCTGCCTGTTACGGCGGCTGGAGACCGAGCACGTCGCCATTACTCTGGCCGGGGACGGGGTGTTGCTGCTGAGCCGGGAGGGCAGTACCCATCACGTCCCGGCCTATCAGGTGGCCCCTGCGAGCAGTATCGGGGCCGGCGATGCGTTCGCGGCGGCTCTCGCTTTGGCGCTGGCGGCCGGCGGAGACTGCCTGACAGCGACCCGCATCGCCGTGGAGGCAGCCGGGCTTGCAGTCCGCCGACGCGGCACGGTGGTCGTCGAGTACCAGGAACTGCTCCGGCGGGTCAGCCTGAGCAGCAACCACCACCGACCTGGGCACGGTGTTCTCGACCTACCAACACTGGTGTCCCGGCTGTATACGGACCGCCTTGCCGGGCGCAGAATCGTCCTCACCTGCGGGGTCTTCGACAACCTTCACGCCGGCCACGTCGACTTCCTTCGCCGGGCGAGAGCGCTCGGCGATGTTCTCGTCGTTGGGATCAACAGCGATAGGAGCGCGCGCCGGCTTGCAGGCCAGGGCGGCTTGCTCAACCACGAGCGCGATCGGCTCGCGCTGGTGGCCGCGCTGGACCCTGTTGACCATGCTGTGCTGTTCGACGAGGACACTCCGGCTGCACTGATCGAGTCGATCCATCCAGATGTCTACGTTAAGGGGGCGGAGCACGCGAGCTCCGGCTTGCCGGAGAGCTCAGCGGTCAGAGAGGTCGGTTGCGAACTGGTCTATTTGCCCCTTGGCGGGTCGGCAAGCAGCAAGGAACGCATCCACCACGCTACGGCTCCAGCGATAGGCAACGGCAGGATCGAGCAGAGAGGCGAGCAGGCGTGATCGACCAGCGCTGGCGCGAGGCACGACGAGTCCTGCTCGTGCGCCTGGACAATCTGGGTGACGTGCTGCTGATGACCCCAGCGATCCGTGCCGTGCGCCGATCCCTGCCAGCGGCAAGGCTGACGCTGTTGACCAGCCCGGTCGGTGCTCAGGTCGGCCAACTCAACCCCGACGTCGACGAGGTGCTCGTGTATGAAGCACCGTGGGTCGATCCGTGGTGCCGGCTGCCACACGACAGCGCGCGGGAGCTACGGATGATCGCGACGCTACGGGAGTGCCGGTTCGATGGAGCGATCATCTTTACTTCGTTCCGACAGAGTCCGCTCCCGGCCGCGTACCTCTGTTACCTCGCCGATATCCCGCTGCGCGTCGCCGCCTCCATCGACGGGCCAGGCTCGCTGCTGACCACCCGTCACAGGCCCCCCGACCGGCTAATGCACGAGGTCGAGCGCGCGCTCGATCTCGTCGGGAGCATCGGCATCCAGGCGAGCGACCTCGACCTCGTCCTCCAGGTGCCGGACGAAGCCAGGAGCGTTATCTCGGCCCTGCTGGCCGAGCGCGGGCTGAGGGACGGGCGCCCGCTGGTCGTCATGCACCCCGGGTGCAGCATGCCGGCTCGCACCTACCCGTGGGAGCTCTACGCTGAGGTGGTGGAAATCCTGACAGCGCGCCTCGGAGCCCAGGTCCTGCTCACAGGCTCTACGGACGAGCGCCGGCTCGCTGGCCGCATCCTCGAGCGACTCTCACCGAGTGCCCGCGGAGCGACTCACTCATTTGCTGGCGAGCTCACCTTCCCTGAGCTGTGCGCGTTAGTGGAGGCCGCAGACCTGCTGATCACCAACAACACCGGCCCGATGCACGTCGCCGCGGCGGTCAAGACTCCAGTAGTAGCGCTGTTCGCCCTGACGAACCCGCCCGAACAGTGGGGGCCATGGCGCGTCCCGCACCGCTTGCTCTACCACGATGTACCTTGCCGCATCTGCTACAGCCGCGTCTGCCCCTATGGGCACGAGTGTCTCCGTCTCGTGTCGCCGGTTCAGGTCGTCGATCAGGCGAGCGAGCTGCTGCTGGAGGTCATTGCATCCCGCAGGCAGCGCGACGACTGCCGGTTACACCTGGCTCGTACGGAGGGGGCCAGAAATTGAGTGACTGGCTTGCCGCTCGGAATATTCTGGCGGTGCGGCTCGACAACATCGGCGACGTCGTGCTGCTCGGGCCAGCTCTGCGAGCCGTCAAAGAGACGGTGCCCCAGGCCCGTTTGACGCTCCTGGCGAGTCCGGCCGGCGCGACCGCAGCGCCGCTCCTGCCCTGGATCGATGACGTCATCGTCTGGCGGGCTGTCTGGCAAGACGTCGGCGGCAGGATGCCGTTCGACCCTCATCGCGAGCGCGGACTCGTCGACGAGCTGTCCCGTCGCACCTTCGATGCAGCGTTGATCTTCACCTCCTTCAGCCAGACACCGCACGTTGCGGGCTACGCGTGCTACCTGGCGGGCATACCACTGCGAGCCGGTGAGTCGAAGGAGTTCGGCGGAAGCACGCTGACCGTAGAGCTGCGGAGCGGGCCAGACGAGCTACATCAGGTCGAGCGAAACCTGCGGCTGGTCGAGCGACTCGGCTTTACCACCTGTGACCGCCGCTTGGCCATCAAGATCTCCACCGACGCGAGACGCGCTACGACCATGCTGCTCGCGCTTGCTGGCTTGGATTCGGCGCGTCCCGTCGTCCTGCTCCATCCAGGGGCGAGCTGCCAGGCTCGCCGCTTCCCAGCGTCGCGAATGCGGGAGGTCTGCAGACTGCTCAGCCGGGCGGGCTGGCAGGTACTGGTGACCGGAAGCCAGCGAGAAGCTGCGCTGGTCGAGTTCGTTGCCGGCACGGGCGTACCCGGTGTCGGTGCCCTAGCCGGTCGCACCAGCCTGGCGGAGTTCGCCGCGCTCATCGAGCGGGCAGCGCTGGTCATCTGCGGCAATACCTTGCCGCTGCACCTGGCCGATGCGGTCGGAACACCGATCCTGGGGCTCTACGCTGGAACCGACTATGAGGAGCAGTGGCAACCGCGATTCACGAGGTACCGGCTTCTACGCCGGCCCACGCCCTGCTCGCCCTGCTACCGCTTCGACTGCCCGTTCGGCCAGCCCTGCCTGGACTACTCACCGGGCGAGGTCGTCGAAGCGGCCCTGAGCCTCGTGGCCTGTTCAGAGAGTGCCGTGGAGCGATAGGGAGCGTGACTGTGCCGGTGCAGAGCGTCCGCGCCCGGCCAGCCAGCCGGATCGGAATTCTCCGCGCCCTCCACCTCGGAGATCTGCTCCTCGCGGTGCCGGCATTGCGCTCGATCCGAGCTGGCTTTCCTGAGGCCGAGATCACCTTGATCGGGCTACCGTGGGCATCCGACTTCGTGCGTCGCTTCTCCCATTACCTGGACCGCTTCGTCGAATTCGCTGGTTACCCAGGCATCCCGGAGGTGGACTTCGATGCGGAGCGTAGCGCGCAGTTCCTAGCCGACCAGCGGGCGTACCGCTACGACCTGGTGATCCAGATGCATGGTAGCGGCCAGACCAGCAACCCCTGCGCCATCGCACTGGGAGGCCGTTATACGGCCGGCTACTACGTCGGTGACCCGCCCGACGGACTAGACCTGGCGTTCCCCTACCCTTCAGACCAGCCGGAAGTCGCCCGCAACCTGGCTCTTGCCCGCTCGCTAGGCTGTCCGGACTGCGGAACGGCCCTCGAATTCCCGCTGCACGAGAGCGATCGAGCCGAAGCAGCGCAACTGCTCGAGCCATTTCAGCAGCCAGGACGACCTTGCATAGGACTCCACGCTGGAGCGCGGGCCCCAGCCCGGCGCTGGCCCGCGGAGCGGTTTGCCGCCGTGGGGGACACGCTCGCTCGCCGCTTCGGCGCATTGATCGTGCTGACCGGCTCGCGGAGCGAGCTGCCACTCGTCGAGTCCGTCGCCCGCATGATGACGGCTCCACCGCTGGTGGCAGCCGGGAAGACCTCGCTCGGTGGGCTCGCGGCCGTGATCGAGAGGCTCGACCTGTTCATCAGCAACGACACCGGACCAGCCCATCTCGCTGTCGCTACCGATACCCCGAGTATCACGATCTTCGGCCCGGCTGATTACCGGCGTTGGGCGCCGCTCGACCGGGAGCGACACCGGATTATCCGGGAACCCGTTCCTTGCAGCCCCTGCCCGCACTGGGTGTGCCCGATCGACCACCGCTGCCTGCGATCCGTTCAAGCCGAGCACGTGATCGAGCTGGCCGGTCAACTCCTGGAGATGGGAGAGAGAAGATGCATCGCCTGAGGATTCTTACCTGGCATGTGCACGGGAGTTACCTCAACGCCCTCGTCAGGGCCGAGCACGAATGGTACCTGCCAGTAAAACCCGACCGGCCTGAGGGGTACGGCGGCCGCGGTTCGACGTTCGACTGGCCGGACGACGTCCATGAGGTCCCGGCGGAACAGGTGAAAGAGCTGGATCTCGATCTCATCATCTTCCAGACACCGAAAAACTACTTCGAGGACCAGTTCGAGATTCTGAGCCCGCGACAGCGCCGCCTGCCGAAGATCTACCTCGAGCACAACACCCCGAAGCCGGATGCCGTCCACACGCGCCACCCGGTCGATGACCCCGACGTCCTGCTGGTGCACGTGACGCACTACAACCGGCTGATGTGGGACAACGGGCCCTGCTCGACGCTCGTCATCGAGCATGCTGTGGCGATCGACCCCGCTGTCCGCTATTCAGGCGAGCTGCATCGGGGGGTAACGGTCGCGAACTGGATGCAGCGGCGCTCCCGCATCGCCGGCTACGACCTGTTTCTGGAAGCGCGCTCCTCCGTGCCACTCGACGCTATCGGCATGGGCACCGAGGAATTCCGCGGCTTGGGTGACATCCCCTATCGCGAACTGCACGCGCTGGTGGCCCGGTACCGCTTCCTCTTCAGCCCGATGCGCTACACGAGCCTGCCACTCGCGGTCATTGAGGCGATGACGATCGGAATGCCGGTGGTAGCGCTGGCTACGACCGAGTTGCCGACAGTGATCGAGGACGGGCGCAACGGGTTCGTGAGCTGTGACCTGAGCACGTTGGTCGACCGGATGCGCTTCTTGCTCGAGCATCCAGCCGAGGCCAAGCGCCTGGGCGAGAGCGCCCGGGCGACCGCTCGCGAGCGCTTCAACCTCGACCGCTTCATCCGCGACTGGAATCGAGCCGTTGCGTTGGTCACCGGGCGCAGCTCGGTGCCGGCCTGAAAGGACGAGAGCATGCACGAGTACGTAAGAAGGATCGCGTTCATCAGCGAACACGCGAGCCCGGCCGCTTCGCTCGGGGGCGAGGACGCTGGGGGCCAGAACGTCTACGTGGACGACCTCAGCCGCCAACTCAGCCGTCTCGGTTACGCGGTGGACATCTTCACCCGCCGGACTTCACCGGATCAGCCGGTAATCCTCGATTGGGCTCCAGGTGTGCGCATCGTGCATCTAGACGCCGGACCGCCGTGTCCTGTTGCCAAAGATCAGCTCTGGTGCTGGATGCCGGAGCTCCGCGATGCCTTCTTGCGCTTCCTGGCCGAGAAGCACGCCTGGTACGACCTGATCCACGCCCACTTCTGGATGTCCGGCTGGGTCGCGCTCGAGCTCAAACGGCGACTCGGTATCCCGGTGGTGCAGACCTTTCACGCCCTGGGCCAGACCAAGCGTCGCCATCAGGGCGAAGCCGACACCAGCCCACCTGCTCGCCTCGCGGTAGAGCACGCCATCGTCCAGCAGGCAGACCGGCTCATCGCGCAGTGTCCGGCTGAGCGGCAAGAGCTTATACACGGCTACGGCGCGAGCTGCAAGCAGATCACCATGCTGCCCGCCGGCGTCGACACCGAGTTATTCCACCCGGTCGATCAGGCCCAGGCAAGGCTTAGGCTCGGCCTCGACCCGTCGGAGCCGGTGGTCGTCTACGTCGGCAGGATCCTACCCCGGAAGGATGTGCGGAATGTCCTGCGGGCCGTCGCGCTGCTGGTGCGACGGCTCGGGCAGCCCGCACGCATGCTGGTGGTCGGCGGCGAGACGCCCGAACCCGACCCGCAAGCCACCCCGGAGCTCGGCGCGCTACAGCGCCTGGCTGCCGAGCTCGGCATCATCGACCGCGTGATCTTCACCGGGCGGCGACCTCGATCCGAGCTTGCCTGGTATTACGGGGCTGGGGATGTAGCCGTCACCACTCCCTGGTACGAGCCGTTCGGTCTGACCCCGCTCGAAGCCATGGCATGCGGTCGGCCCGTCATCGGCTCCGCTGTCGGCGGGATCGCGTTCACTGTGCAGCCAGGAGTAACCGGATTTCTGGTACCTCCGCGCGACCCTGAAGCTCTGGCCTGGCGCCTCGGGCAACTGCTCGTGGAACCCAACCTCCGCGCGCGAATGGGAGACGCTGCTCGCCTGCGCGTGGAGCGCGAGTTCACATGGGAACGAGCTGCGCGTCAAACAGCCCTGGTGTACGAGCAGGTACTGGCAGAGGCTGGGACACCGGCGCTCACGCCAGGGGTGGACGAGCGCCCACGTCGACTATCCAAGGTACATGGTCTGCACCGGAGGGTTGCCCATGGCATTGGTTGACGTCCTTATCCCCACCTTCCGTCGAAAAGTCGGGCTGGCGGTGGTGCTGACGAGCCTCCTCGGACAGACGTTCACCGACTTCGACGTGACCGTCTCGAGCCAGACCGAACCGGAGCAGGACTACCTCGGCGATATCGAGATCCAGACCCTGGTGCAGGCGCTTCGACTGCGCGGTCACCGAGTGACGCTCCTGCAGCACCTACCCCGCCGGGGCCTCGCCGAGCACCGCCAGTTCTTGCTGGACCAGAGTCGAGCTCCCTATGTCCACTTCCTCGACGATGACGTCTTGCTCGAACCGCCGGTCATGGAGCGCATGTTCGACGTCATCCGGTCGGAAGGATGCGGGTTCGTGGGCTGTCCAGCCATCGGCCTGTGGTTTCTTGACGATTACCGGCCTCATGAACTACGCCACTTCGAACTGTGGGAAGGGCCGGTCCGCCCGGAGCCGTTCACGCCCGATCTGCTTCCCTGGGATCGTCACAAAGTGAACAACGCCGGTAATCCCTTCCATCTGGAACGCCTCTACTGCCGGGGTGGGCAAGTCGTACGTTACAAGGTGGCCTGGGTCGGCGGGGCCAACGTCCTGTATGACCGGGCGAAGCTGCTGAGCGTCGGCGGCTTTTCCTGGTGGGAGCGATTGCCGCCTGAGCATGCCGGCGAGGAGGTCGTGGCACAGTTCCTGCTGATCCGCAAATACGGCGGCTGCGGCATCCTGCCCAGCGGCACCTATCATTTGGGAATGCCCACGACGGTTCCGCAACGGAAACGGAACGCCTCAGAACTGTTCAGAGAGCTCATCGAAGAGTTCAACGTCCACCCAGAAGGGGCAGTCGAGCCCTTACGGCTTCTGTCAGCCAATCCTGTTGGCACTGCCGGGGCTCTGCCTTGGCGCGCGTCTCATCGATGGCCAGAGCAGGAGGACACGCAATGAGCCCGAGGAGTCGCCGAGACAAGGTCGTCCTGATCACCGGAGCCGGGAGCGGTCTCGGTGCGGCGACAGTCCACGTTTTCGCGCAGGAAGGTTGGGCGGTTGCGTGCCTGGACCTCGATGGAGACTCCGCTAAACGCGTCAGCCAGACACTCCGGGCATCCGGCACCGAGAGCATCGCACTTCCCTGCGACGTCAGCGACGCGCGCGCAGTGGCGGAGAACGTCGAGATGATCGTCCAGCACTATGGCCGGCTGGACGCAGTCGTCAACAATGCGGGGATCGACTACACCCTCCCCATAGAGCAGATGACGGTCGAGCAATGGGATCGGGTGATCGCTGTCAACCTGCGTGGCCCGTTTCTGGTCGCCAAGGCGGCTCTGCCGGTGATGAAGCGCCAGGGTGGTGGCCATATCGTCAACATCGCCTCCACTGCGGCAACTCGCGCTTGGGCGAACGCGAGCGCGTATCATGCCTCCAAGTGGGGGCTGCTCGGCTTTAGCCGCAGCCTCAGTGTCGAGGGGAGACCATACAACGTCCGCGTGACGACGATCATCCCCGGAGGAATGCGGACTAGATTCTTCGACCGATTCCTGGATCAGGGAGTCCCTCTACCGGACGAGCAAAACCTTCAGGACCCCGCCGACGTGGCTCGCGTGATTCTCTTCGCCGTGACACAACCCGCTAGCTCCGTGGTACAGGAGGTGATCGTCACGCCATTGGGTGAGCCGAGCTGGCCGTAATGGACCTTCCTGCTGCGCTCGAGCGGGCCAACGTATCCCTGCAACTGAGCTCGCTCATCTTCACCGGGGATCGCCCTCGCATCAGCAGGAAGAGCGCCGGGAAATGAGGTACTTGACACGTGATTTATGTCTAGTATAATCAGCTCATCGCCGACCCTCGAGTATCCGGCTATGGTTCGGAAAGGACATCGCATGGCACAAGAACAGGCGAAGCGACGCTCGGAGCTGATTAGCGGCGTCTCCAACGTCGCCTACGACCTGCTCGCGCTGCTCTATAACCAGCTCGAGGAGATCGCGGCTATCGAGGAATACAAGATCGACGCCGAGGACGCAGGCGACCAGGACGTGCTCACGCTGCTCGATCATATTCAACAGCGGGCGCGCGAAGACGTCGACTTGCTTCGCTCGGCGCTGTCACAGCGGCTGGCGTAATCAGCCAGCGCGTCCTCCGCAACCCTCCCCCGCTACCCCTGTGACCCCGTGGGCTGCCTGCCCCCACAGGCAGCCCATCTTTTTCATCCACTGTCTCGTGCGCTCCGCAAGAGCTCGAACGCCGGTTCAACCACATCCTCCACCGGGACGCTGGCCACGAACGAGCGCCCGCAGGGACACCACCCTCGGCTACATCGGTGCCGCACGATGTGCAGGTTACCTGCCACGAGATGACCGGCCGGTGTCGTCTCCGGCCAGGGATCCCAGCGGTCATCATGGTCAGGCACCAGAAGATGCAGGCCGTCGGTGTTCCAACGGCCGCGGCCAGGTGGGCCGAACCCGAGTCATTGGGCACGACCAGATCGCAGCATGGCAGCAACCCGACTAGCCCGCCGAGCGAGAGCTTGCCGCCAAGGTCTTCGGCTGTCGGTCCCATCGTGCTCAGGACCCGCTCAACCAGCGGTCGTTCCAGCTCGGTGCCGATCACCACCACGCGAGCACCGGCATCGGCCAGCGCGTCCCCAGTGGCTGCGAACGTCTCCGGCGCCCAGCGGCGATCAGGAGCGTCCGGGCCCGGGTGGAGGGGAACGAGCGGATCATCGCTCTTGGGGAGCACCGCGAGTGACTCGGCTAGGTCACGGCCTAGGACCACCACGTGCGGCTCGAGCGTGACCGGAAGAGCACCCGCCAAAGCGACCACCTCCAGATAGCGATAGATCTCCGACTGGTTGTAAACGTATGGGATCCAGCAATCAATCGACGAGGCGTCCGATGCGCGCAGGCTAATGGTCTGCCGGGCACCGGGCCGGTGACTCAGCGGGTTCGAGTCTCGCCCGCCCCCGCGGCGCTGGATGGCCAGGTCGAATCGCCCCGTCTGAAGGGCCGTGACGAACCGGCTGAGCTCGGCAGGGTCGTCGGGGGCGTCCGGAGGCACGGTCACCACGGGGCATGGCGGCATGACCACGACCCGATCGACCGGGCCCGGTCGGCCGCGCAGGGACTCGGCATGGCACGGCTTGCCCAGAAGCACGATCTCGGGATCGGGATACGTCGCTGGTAACGCCTCGAGCGCCGGCAACGCGAGGACGAAGTCGCCGCTCCCGTTCGCGTGCAGGACCACGATCGTCCGGACTCCTGGGATCACCTGGCGCCGCAGCTCGGCGAGCTCCCGCGCGGGCTGCCTCTCGCGATCCTCCTCGGATGCTCAGGCGCCGAAGCGGGGGAGGATCTCCCTGCGGTAGAAGTCGAGAAAGCCCTCCTGATCCGGGCCCACCTGATGGACGTAGACGTGGTCGCAACCAGCATCTACGTACTCCTGAATGGCCTGCGCGTGCTTCTCCGGATCCGGTCCGCAGACGATCGCGCTCGCGATCTGTTCTTCGCTGACGAGCTCAGTCGCCTGCTCGAAGTGTCGTGGCAGCGGGAGTTCCTGACCGAGCTGTCCTGGGAGGGCAGCGTTCGGCCAGTACTCGAGCGCGGTGCGGCGAGCCTGTGCTTCGTCCTGGGCCCAGCAGACGGTCACCTGGCCGATTCGGGGCCTGCCCGTGCCGCCAGACTGCTCGAATTGTCGAACCAGTGCAGCCTTCGGCGCCGTCACTATTAGCCCGTCGCCCAGTTGCCCTGCGATCGTCGCGGCACGAGGGCCAGCAGCGGCGATCATGATCTCGGGTGGTGTCTCCGGCAACGTGTAGATGCGGGCTTCTTCGACGAGGAAATACTCGCCATCGTAGCTCTGAAAACTACCTTGCCAGAGCAGGCACATGATCTCGATCGCCTCCACCAGCATGTCTTGCCGTACCGCGGCGGACGGCCAGCGCAGACCGACGATGTGCTCGTTGAGCGCCTCGCCGGACCCCACACCGAGGAAGAACCGACCAGGCATCATCGCCGCGGAGGTCGCGGCGGCCTGCGCGATGATCGCCGGATGCATCCGAAAGGTCGGGCATGTCACGCCAGTACCGAGCCGCAGCC
Organism: Thermalbibacter longus; assembly: GCF_023806485.1. Lineage (GTDB taxonomy): Bacteria > Chloroflexota > Chloroflexia > Thermomicrobiales > Thermomicrobiaceae > Thermalbibacter > Thermalbibacter longus. The sequence goes on along the minus strand of NZ_JAMSLR010000001.1, from coordinate 652,963 downwards.
GCTCGGTCGCTTGTGCGATGCCGCCGATGACGGACCAAACGAACGGGCTCTGACCCTGCCGGTCAGTCCAAGGATGGTAGTGATCGGAGATCAGCGCGAAGGAGAATCCAGCGTCCTCTGCAGCGCGCGCGTAGCGTACCAGGTCGTTCGGGGGATGCTCTTCGCTGGAGAGCGCGTAGCCGAGCTGTACCATCGTCCAAGTCTCCCCTTTCATCCAGGCGTGGCCTGTGAGCGTTTCCGGCCTACAGGTGCCGAGCTAGCGCGGGGCTCCAGGCTACGAGATCCAACGCTGCTCGACCCGACGGACCTGCCTGATGTCCAGCGAAGCCCTGCCACCAGACATCCAGACCTGACATAACTCTTGCACAGCACAGAAGACGAACCAAGCAGATCGAGGACAGAGGTCTTGCCTTCGGTTCTCGTGGTGCCACGGGGAACCCGAACGCGGACCGAGCCGGATGCAGTTGCGGCATCGCGCGTCCACTGGCCTGGTGCACAGCGTCGCGCGGTTTATGCGCGTAATTCCAGCTACTGGGAGCGCGGGAGAACTGGTCTAGAGAGACCGCGCGCTCTCCTTCCCTACCCCCGGGATATCGGGCGCTCTCAACCCACGCCGGTTGGCTGCATCACCGGCGGGTCGCACGTGGCCTGCGCAGCGTTGCCAAGGGTGCCCTATCCTCGCGTGGGGAAAAGTATTGTCCCGAGAATAGACTAGTTCCCCTGGGCATGACGTCCTTCTCACGCGGGAATGGATGGCGCTGCAGGGGGCAGCCGCCTGAAGCATCCGCAGCTTGCGCATCGGCGTACTGAGTGGCCATACTGGTATAGGAGGCATGAGGGCGGATCGGGCCCGGTGGCCTGCGCGGTCTTCAAAACCGTTGGGCGGGGTGACGAGCCTCGCCGGTGGGTTCGACTCCCATGCGCCCTCGCCACCGTCATGCCTCGTCACACAGCCAGTAGCAGTAAGAACCAGCCTTGGATCGACCGCAGCGGATGAACGCGATCCCCGGCTGGCAGTACAACGGGCGCCTGGACAACCAGCCACCTAGCTACTTTCCCTACTTCACCAGCGTTCCCAGTGGATGACCTCGCTCGCCGGCTTGCGACCACGCCGGAGCGAGGGCGAGGGAACATCGCGATCCGGGTAGCCGATGGGAATCACGCCCACTGGGATGACGTCTTCCGGAATACCGAGTAGCTCGCGCAGCCGCGGCACGTCGATCACCCGGGCATATCCGGCGGCCAGGCCTTCGTTTACCGCAGCCAAAAGGATCAACATCACTGAGCATCCGAGGTCGAAGTACCAGTACGGTACCGGCCACTGGATCTCGCTTCCGTCCTGCGGTAGCTCCTCCGGATCACGGTGGCCAAAACGGTACGCCGCCTCACTGGTGCACGCGAGGATCTGCACCGGGGCCTCCGAAATCCAGGGATAGCCATACAGCTCGACCTCGAACGACTCGTCACAGGCCTCGGCAACCGCACGGCGGCGCTCTGGAACCGTGACCACGAGGAACGACTGCCCCTGCGTGTAGCCAGCGCTCGGTGCCCGCCGTGCCAGGTCGAGGATCCGCTCCAGCGATTCCCTCGCGAACGGATCGGGCTTGAAGTGCCGCACCATGCGCCGCTTGCGGACGACCTCGACGAAGTCCATCTGATCCCCCTCTCTCAGCCGCACAGTGGTACCCCCTGGAGGGCCCGGACGTCACCGCGCGGCCACTCGCACCGGTCTGGCGGGAACGGAACCTTCGGTTACCAGCGACCCGCTGGTGTTGAAAACGCCATACCCGGCCAACTATTCCTGCGGCGACGTTCGCCACACCCGCGTCTGGCCTGCTGGAACATCACGACCCGCACCGGTCAACTACCCGGAGAAGCCAGAAGTCTCTCAGGTGCGCCCGGATGAAACAGCGAATGAGGTCACCGAGGAGCTCTTCTATTGCCCGTTGGCAGCCACTTCCTCTGGGAGCATCTCATCGGCTGCCGGGACCAGCAGCGGGCGCTGCAAGTCCTCGGGTGTCAGCAGCGAGCGCGGCGCGGGGTAGTAGACCTCCCGTGCCGGCACCGCGACCAGCTCCAGTTCCGGGTAGCGCAGGGCGGTCAGCTTGTTACCGAAGACACAGCCGGTGTCGATGTTGATGGTGCGGTTGATCCAGATAGCCTCTTGCACCGGGGTATGTCCATAGACGACCAGCGCGCGACCGCGATAGGACAGCGCCCAGTTCACTCGCACCGGCAACCCTCGTTCATCGCGCTGGCCGGTCGTCACGCCGAAGAGAGCGACACGTCGCACTGTGGGCGAGCAGCGGCCGTGATACTCCTCCGGTAGCCCGGCATGGGCGACCACCAGCCGGCCGCCATCTAGCACATAGTGGCTCGACAATCGCTGGAGGAATCGCAGTACCCGGCGGCGAAACGCCTCCGGCTCGCCTGCTAGCTGCTCCAGTGTCCTCTCGAAGCCGTGCGCAATCTTGACCTCTTGCCCCTCGAGATAGCGCATGAGCTTGCGGTCGTGATTGCCGAGCGCGCAGAGCGCTCGCCCACGCCCGACCGCATCCATCACCAGTCTTAGAACCGAGGGGGTATCTGGACCACGATCGACCAGATCACCGATGAAGACGAGCCGTCGCCCTTCAGGGTGCGACACCCGGAAGCCCGGCTCGCCTGTCGTCTTCTCCACCCGCTCGACGCGATAGCCGAGGCTCCCGAGCAAGTCGCACAACTCCGCGAAGCAACCGTGGACATCGCCGACGATATCGAGCGGGCCACGCCACAGGCGCTTGTCGCACCTCAGTGGCCGTCGCTCGACGATCGCCTCGTCGATGTCCTCGGGGCTACGCAGCCAGTACCGGTAGACGAATGGCTCCTCGCGGATCCGCTGGCGGTTCGTCTGGAGCTGGCCGAACTGCCGGGCAATAACGTCCTGCCCGACGCGTCGTCCCGGTCGCTGCGCGTCGCGCTGGAGGCAGATCTCCGGTGGGAGATCGAAGACGATCGCCACTGCCGGTACATGATAGCGCTGCGCCAGCTCGAGCAAGCGGGAACGGGCCTCGGCTGTCGTATTCGTGGCATCGACGACAGTTAGGCGACCCCGACGCAACCGTTTCTCCGCCACCAGGTACAGCACCTCGAAGGCATCGCGCGATGCCGTCTGATCCGCCTCGTCGTCAGAGACGAGCGCGCGGAAGAAATCCGAAGAGAGCACTTCGGTCAGCTTGAAGTGGCGGCGAGCGAAGGTGCTCTTACCGGAACCGGACGGGCCGATCAGGAGTACCAGTGCGAGTCCGGGCACGACGATACGCCGGCCAGATCGTTTACGCTTATCCGGCCCCTGTTCCCGCCCTGCTCGCTGCTGCTGGCGCTCGACAGATGGCTGCGCCTCGAGGCTCACTCCCGACCTCCGGATTCCCGCGCAAATGGTAACACTCCCTGGTACGTCGTCCCTCGCAGGCCAGCTCTCGATTTACCGCGGCGTGCGTTCGTACGCCCATTTCTCGGACCGAGCGCAGCGCGCTGATTCTTGCCGAGCGACCTTCAGCCAGCTACAATGTGATTGCAGCGGATGCGTTTTGGGCCTGTAGCTCAGCGGCAGAGCAAGGGGCTCATAACCTCAAGGTCGTAGGTTCGAATCCTACCAGGCCCACCAGCCCGCAGCATCTGCGCTGTGGAGCACTCGTGATTTCGAGAGGTGTCCATGGTTCGAGTACAGCAGGAGGTAACGCTGAGCGCCGTCGAAATCGCCAAGCTCGCTGCCGAGACCGCGGCCGACGCACTCGCAACCGACGTCCAGGTGCTCGACCTTCAGCATCTGACGCCATTCTTCGATCTTTTCGTCATCTGCACTGCCGACAATACGCGTCAGCTCCGCGCCATGAACTTCCGCATCCTCGAGGCGCTCAGCGAGGCCGGGGTCGAGCCGGCCCGCAAGGAAGGCGAGGCGGAGTCTGGCTGGGTAGTGCTCGATTACGGGAGCGTGCTGATCCACCTCTTCACCCCCGAGCAGCGCGCCTTCTACCGGCTCGAAGAGCGCTGGGCCGATGCCCAGCGGGTTCTGGTCATCCAGTAGAAGTGCGAGAGGGCGGTGAGCTACCGCGCGGTCAAAAGCGGATGGCGCTGGCTGGTGCTCGGGCTCGCGATGGGCGGAGTCGGCGGATTACTGCTCGGGCTGGTCGTCGCCAGCCAGCGTGATCATCTTACGCACGCGGTCGATCGGGTCTGGCCCCACCGAGAGCCCCATCAGCCGAAGTTCGACCTGTTGCTCCAGTAAGCCGGGCTATCTCACGCAGTCTCGCTCGGCGCTTCGGGCGGGGGCTCGGACTCTAGCCGCTCGAAGACCTCGTCGGGGTCGGCTCCTCGCTCGAGATCGGTTAGTGCCTGGTCGAGCGCGGGATCGAGTGGCTCGCCGAGTTCCGCGCTCATGCGCCGCGTCCATTGCGCCAGCTCTCGCGGATCATCCGTGTCAGGGATACCCTCCTCGTCGAGCGGCGGCCAATCTTCGTCCCCATCCGCCAGTTCCTCGTCGAAGGAGTCGTCCGCGTCCTCGAAGTCGCCATCGCCTGATTGGCCACGCAGCACGGTCACCCGGGAGATGAGCCGCTCCACACGTGTGGCGCCGCAGCGCGGGCAGATGGCGGTCTCCGAGACCGCGCTGAACGAGCGATAGAACACGCTGAAGCGCCGACGACACGCCAGGCAGCGGTACTCGTAGATCGGCATCGTCCTAGAGCCTCCGGCTCACTTCAGCGACCGAACCCGCAGGTTGTTCAGGCCGATAGCGTGCCAGCGCTGCCAGCAGCGCCAGCCCGACCAGACCGGCCACGATGAGCGTTACTAGCTTATAAACCGGTGCCGGGATCAGTAACGCGGCCGCCCCGAATCCGGCAGAGATGGCACCGAAGAGCAGGACGATTCGTTGCTGCGACCACCCGAGGTCCAGCAGCCGGTGGTGCAGGTGGCCCCGATCGGCGACCAGGGGCGAGCGACCATTGAGGATGCGATAGAGGATCAACCAGGCGACGTCTAGGATCGGGAGCCAGAGTGCCAGCAGAGCAGTCGCGATCTTCGCCCCACCGATGATCGCGACCACGGCCAGCGTGTATCCGAGAAACATGGCGCCGCAGTCCCCCATGATGATCCGGGAGGGATGCCAGTTGTACGGCAGGAAGCCGATGACTACCGCGCCGAGTGCGACCGCTAGCAGGGAGATGGTGAACTGAGGGTTGCCCGCCGGGCGGAAGAACGTGTGGATGAACAGGACAGCGGAGGCAACCAGGGTGACCACCCCAGCCAGGCCATCCAACCCATCCACCCAGTTCAGGGTGTTCATCATCCCGGCGATCCAGAAGAACGTGAAGGCGATCGCCAGCCCGATCGGTAACACCACAACGCCACCGAACGGATTGTTGAACTGCTCGATGACCAGCCCGTGCTCTGGCCCCCGCAGGCGGGGTACGATGACTACGGCGGCGGCCAGGAGCTGGCAGCCCAGCTTCGTAAATGGCGACATCCCGAACAGGTCATCATAGAGGATGGTGCCGACGACGATCGCCGCGCCGGCGAGCAGCAGCGCGATCCGCTCCACCTCGACCGGGAATCGCTCCACGGGTAGGCTAAACGTGAGAGCGATGCCCGCAGTGAAACCGAGGAACATCGCGACCCCGCCGATACGTGCCACCGGTCTCTGGTGCACCCAGCGCTCCTCGGTCGGGTAACTGAGGGCGTCGTAGCGCTCGGCAACGCGAATCAACCGGGGCACGGCCAACGCCGTCACCCCCGCGCTGACGATCCCGGTCACCAATGCGATCAGCGCCCGCTCCATCGCCTGACCCGTCGCAGGCTAGTCCTGCGCCGCCTGCTCGACCACACTCAGTCTCGGCGCGCCGGGCAGCGGGAACTGCCCCACTAGCTCGCTCACCTCGCCTCGGACGCGCTCGCGTACCCCCTCGTCGTCCGGATTGCGCAGAACCCTGGCGATCAGCCGGCCAGTCAACCGCATCTCCTCAGGCCCGAAGCCGCGCGTGGTCATAGCTGGAGTGCCCAGCCGGATCCCACTGGCCTGTGCCGGTGGCCGCGGATCGTTCGGGATCGCGTTCTTGTTCACGGTGATGCCGACGGCGTCGAGCGCCCGCTCCGCCTTACGCCCGCTGATGCCGAGCGGGGTTAGATCAACCAGCATCAGATGGTTGTCGGTACCCCCAGACACGATTCGGAAGCCCTCGGCTTGCAACGTCTCGGCCAGAACCCGGGCATTCTCCAGGACACGCTCGATATAGTCCCGAAACGCCGGCTTGAGTGCCTCGCCGAAGGCCACGGCCTTGCCCGCGATGATATGCATGAGTGGCCCACCCTGGGTGCCAGGGAATACAGTCTTGTCGATGGCCGACGCATACTCCTCGTCGCAGAGGATCATGCCGCCACGCGGCCCGCGCAGCGTCTTGTGCGTCGTCGTGGTCACGATCTGAGCGGCTCCGACAGGGCTCGGGTGAAGCCCTGCCGCGACGATGCCGGCGATGTGCGCGATGTCGGCCATCAGGATCGCGCCCACCTCGTCCGCGATCTCACGGAAACGCGCGAAGTCGATCGTCCGCGAGTACGCGCTGTACCCGGCGATGATCAACTTGGGTCGCACCTCGCGAACCTGTTGCCGGATGAGGTCGTAGTCCAACAACTCGCTTTCCGGATGCAGGGTATAGAAGTGCGGCTCGAACAGGCGACCGGAGAAGTTGACCTGCATGCCGTGGGTCAAGTGGCCACCCTGCTGCAAGCTCAAGCCCATGATTCGATCGCCGGGCTGTAGAACCGCCAGCATGGCCGCCATATTCGCCTGTGCCCCCGAGTGCGGCTGCACGTTGACATGCTGGGCTCCGAAGAGTCGCTTCGCGCGTTCGATCGCCAGCTCTTCCGCCCGGTCGACGTACTCGCAGCCCCCATAGTAGCGCTTGCCGGGGTATCCCTCCGCGTACTTGTTCGTAAGGATCGATCCTACCGCTGCCATGACCGCCGGGCTGGTGAAGTTCTCCGACGCGATCAGCTCGATCGTACTGAGCTGGCGCCGTTCCTCGCGCGCAATCGCTTCGGCGATCTCCGGGTCCCAGTCCCACAGCATATTGTCCATCCAGTGCAACCCTCCTATCGCTTCACGCCTGGGGCACAGGTATTCGTGCGGCAGTCTAGCACAGCCGCAGCAGGGGTGTCGCTCGACAACGTGCCCCCCACCCCAGCCCTCGCTCGCTGCCTGCGCCAGGCACGCGAGGTCCGTCGCTGGGGAGCGGGCTATCTCCTCCGTCTCGACTCCTCCGCTTCGCGCCGGGAGCGCTCCCGGAAGATCAGCTCGATCGGAGTGCCGATGAAGCCGTATTCCCGGCGAATGGTATTTTCCAGATACCGCTTGTAGGAGAAATGAACGCCATCAGCATTGCGGCAGAAGAAGACGAAGGTCGGCGGGTTCACGCCAGCCTGAGTCGCGTAGTAGAACTTGACCCACTTTCCGGGCTTGGACGGGGGCGGGTGACGCTGGACGGCGTCACGGAGCAGTCGATTCAACTCGGCTGTCGGGATGCGCCGAGACCGCTCCGCCACCACCAGCAGTGCCAAGTCCATGACTTGTTCGATGTTCAGGCCAGTTAGCGCCGAGGTAAAGACCAGCGGAGCCCAGGGCATGAAGTCGAACGTCTCTTGTGCCTCCTCGCGATAGGCCTCCTCAGCCCCCTCCATATGCTGGAAGAGGTCCCACTTGTTGACTGCCACGACGACGCCCTTGCGAGCGTCCAAAATCGCTCCAGCCACGTGCTGATCCTGCGCGGTGTATGGCTCACTCGCGTCGACGACCAGGATCGCCGCATCGCAGCGTTCGATCGCTCGCCGGGCCCGCATCACGCTGTAGCGCTCCACTCCGCGCTCGATCCGTCCCGGTCTCCTGATGCCGGCGGTGTCGATCAGGGTAACCGGCTGCCCCTTCCAGACGATCTGGGTATCGACCGCATCACGGGTCGTGCCAGGCACGGGCGAAACGATCTGCCGCGGCTGACCGAGGATCGCGTTGAGCAGAGCTGACTTGCCGACATTCGGCCGGCCGACGATCGCGATCTTGGGCTGATCGACCTCGAGGGGTGGCTCAACGCGCGGGAGCCGCCGGACGATTTCGTCCAGCAGATCGCCGACGCCCACGCCGTGCGCGGCCGAGACGGTGATCGGATCGCCTAGGCCCAGTTCGTAGAACTGCACCGCGTCGAGCTGGCGTTCGCGCGATTCCGCCTTGTTCGCCACCAGGAGCACAGGCTTGGTCGACCGGCGCAGGAGTTCGGCGACTTCCCAGTCGCCAGCGGTTAATCCCGCTGACGCGTCTACCAGGAAGAGGATGAGGTCGGCTTGCTCAAGCGCAAGCTCGGCTTGCTCCCTCGTGGCCTTGGAAATCTCTCGCTGCGTGGACGCTTGGATCTCCTCCTCGGAGAGGAGGCCACCGGTATCGAACAGTCCAAAGCGTATGCCACCCCATTCCGCCTCGCCGTAGAGGCGGTCGCGGGTCGTACCTGGCAGGTCTTCGACTATCGCGCGGCGCTGCCCGATGATCCGGTTAAAGAGCGTCGACTTCCCCACGTTGGGTCGGCCGACGATGGCGACGAGTGGCAACGAAGACACGACTTGCCTCGCTTCTTGCAGAGCCGGATGCCCCCGACGACGGAATCGCGAGCATCTCGGGGCACCCTCTATCGAGTGCCTCAGACGATTGTGCCTGAAATCGACCGCGCGCGTCCGACCGCTCGGTGACCTGGCTGCCCCTAGGCCACTGTCGCCCGAGATGCCCGGTGCTCACAGGTAGCCCCCGCCTGCCGTGCCCCGTCCGAGGTCGGCTGTCCACGGAGCTTTGTCTGAGCGATCCACCGGTCGCCACGCGCCAGCCTTCAGCCCTATGCCCGCGTCGAGTACGAGCACTGGTATATGGAGTGCGGTTCGACGCCCCGCGGCGACTTGACACGATCCTTTAGGTCAGTATAATGAGTTCAGCTAGTGGATACATATTTCATTCAATGAAATACCTCGACGGGATGGGGGCGCTCGTGGGCCAGGTCAGCCCGACGGCCGCTGGACAGCTCTATGCCGAGGCGCGGCAATCGCTCGCGGGAGGCGTTACCGCCGGGCTACGCTGGCACCCTTACCTGGGCCGCCCGTTCTATGCCACCCGCGCCGAGGGGCCGTATCTCTACGACTTAGAGGGCAAGCGTTACCTCGATTTCAACATGGCCAACGGCGCTGTTCTGCTCGGCCATGGCCACCCAGCCGTGAACAGAGCCGTGCAATTGGGACTCGCGGCCGGGATCCTGACCGCTTCCGAGACCGAGCATCATGTGAGCCTGGCCACGACGCTCTGCCGGGTCATCCCCTGCGCCGAGCGGGTGCGCTTCGCGGTCACCGGGACCGAGGCCAACCTGGTCGCGGTACGCCTGGCCCGCCACGTGACCGGACGCCGCAAGCTCCTCACGTTCGCCGGTCACTTCCACGGCCTGGCCGAGCCGTTTCTCTTTCGCGCAGCCGAAGGAACCGGCTCGGACGTACCAGTGCCGGCGTCGGGAGGTGTGCCGGACACCTACGGACAGGACTTGGTGATCGTGCCTTGGAACGATCCTGATGCCTTCGATCGCGCGCTCGCCCGCCACCGGGGTGAAGTGGCGGCGGTCATCTGCGAGCCAGTCCATTACAACGCTGGCTGCATCCCGCCGCTGCCCGGGTTTCTGGCTCACCTGCGGCAGCGCACGCAGGAAGAGGGGATCGTGCTGATCTTCGACGAAGTCCTCTCCGGGTTCCGAATGGCGCTCGGCGGCGCACAGGAGTTCTACGGGGTGACCCCCGACCTCTGCACGCTCGCCAAAGCGCTGGCCAGCGGACTGCCGCTGGCAGCAATCTGCGGGCGAGCCGACCTGATGGAACACCTCTCCCCTGCTGGCCCCGTCGCCCACAGCGGGACATATACTGGCCAGCTCCTAGGTGTGCTGGCGGCCCGGGCCACGCTCGAAGCCCTCGAATCGCCAGGGGTGTACGTCGAACTGGGCCGGCGGGCCGCGCGTTTCTACGACGAGGCGCAGAGCATCTTCGACCGGGCGGGCATACCGGCCCGAATCCAAGGGCTGGGAGCCCGCTTCGGGTTGTACTTCGGCCGGCGGGAGCCCGTCGTGACCTGGGCGGAGGCAGTCGCGAGCGATGAGGCGCTACACCGGCGCTTCGTGCTGGGATGTCTGAAACGCGGGCTTTACTTCCATGCCTACCTGGGGCTACCCGGTCACGCAGGCTTCTCCTTGGCCCATGACGATGACTGCCTCGACCACGCGCTGAACGTCATCGAGACGGTCGCCCGGGAGCTGGCGCGACAGTAGGAGGCGTAGATGGGCCAGAAGACGCGGGACTACACCATCGCCGTCGTCCTTCGGACCCTGGACATCCTCGAGGCACTGGCTGACGGGAAACGGCCACTCGGGCCCACCGAGCTGGCGCGCCGCGTGGGCACTACTCCGTCGGCGGCATTCCGCATCCTGAAGACCCTGGAGGAGCGCGGCTACGTGGCTCGTGACCCGATCACCGGACAGTACCGGCTGGGCACGCGGCTGGCCTACCTGGGCGAGCGCTCGACCGGTGCCATCGACCTTCGGCATGTGGCCCGGCCGGCTCTCGAGGAACTTCACCGCCGCTTCCGCGAGACCGTCAACCTCGCGGTGCTCGACAACGGTCAGATTGTCTACATCGACATGATCGAGAGCGACCATGGCCTGCGGATGGCCGCGCGGGTCGGTGCCCGCGACTACCCCCACTCGACCTCTCTGGGCAAGGCGATCCTGGCCTACCTGCCCCAGTCCGAGCTCGACCGGCACCTCCAGCGGCCCCTGCCACAGCGGACGCCGAACACGATCACTGACCCGGAGGCGCTGCGGCTCGAGCTCGAGCGCGTGCGCGCGAGCGGCGTGGCCGAAGACCATGAGGAGAACGAGGAGGGTGCCTGCTGCTTCGGGGCGCCGGTCTTCGACCATCAGGGGCGCGTCGTCGCGGCGATCAGCATCTCCGGGCCCGCTGTTCGGCTAGCAGGCCCCCGGGCGGATGAGATACGAGCAGCGGTCAAGGATGCCTCGCTCGCCGTCAGCCAGGCGATCGGCGGGCGCATCCCCGAGCCGGTGGAGGGTTGAACGTATGCGCCTCGTGACTGGCGGGATCATGCACGAGACGCACACCTTCGCTTCCGTCCCGACGACGCTCGACTCGTTCACCGTTGCGCGCGGTGACCAGCTCTGGGCGTACGCCGGTACCAACCACTCGCTCGGCGGCGTGCTGGACGCCTGTCGCGAGCGCGGCATCGACCTCGTCCCGACACTCTTCGCCCACGCTACGCCCAGTGGACTCGTCGAGCGAGAGGCGTTCGAGTCACTGCTCGACGAGCTCGTGATGCGGATCGAGGCGGCGTTGCCCGCTGACGGAATCGTCCTGACCCTGCACGGAGCGATGGTGGCCGACGGCTATCCGGATGCCGAGGCCGAGGTCGTCCGCCGAGTGCGAGCCATCATCGGGCCTGAGCTGCCGGTAGCGGTGACGCTCGACCTCCACGCCAATATCGGCCCGGAGATGGTCGCGGGCTCGACCGTCGTGGTGGGCTACGACACCTACCCGCACGTGGACGCCGCCGAGCGGGCTCGAGAGGCAGTGTCGCTCCTGGTGGCAACGATCGAAGGGCAAATCCAGCCTGCGATGATGCTCGTCAAAACGCCGCTCCTGCCGGTGCCGCAAGCGATGTACACCGAGCGCCCGCCGATGAAGACGCTGTTCGAGCGAGCCTTCGGGCTGGAGCGGACAGGAGCAGCGCTCTCCATCACGATCGCCGGGGGCTTCCCCTACGCCGACGTTGCGACCGCGGGGATGAGCGTCCTAGCCATTACCGACGGCGACCCTGCGGAGGCGGAGCGTATCGCGAGTGAGATCGCCGCTCTCGCATGGTCGCTGCGCGAGGAGTTTCGCGTGCGGAACGTGCCGCCCAAAGAGGCCGTAGCCGAGGCGATCGGCTATCCCGAGGGGCCGGTGGTGCTCGTGGACGTCGGCGACAACATCGGTGGCGGTTCGTCAGGCGACGGCACCGTGTTGCTGGCCGAGCTGCTGGCGCAGGGCGCCCGCGAGGCCACCGTCGTCATCGCCGACCCGGAGGCAGTGGCCGCGGCCTTCGCCGTCGGGGTAGGGGGCATGGTCGAGACGACGGTCGGTGGCAAAACCGACGACCTGCACGGCCGGCCAGTGCCGATCCGCGGGCGGGTACGGCTGCTGTGCGACGGGGAGTTCGTGCACGAGGGACCGGAGAACGCCGGCGTACCGGCCAGCATGGGGCCGACGGCGGTGGTGCGGGTGGAGGGGATCAACCTGGTACTGACCTCGCGCAAGACAGCGCCAGGAGACCTGCAGCAGCTCAAATCGGTCGGAATCGATTCGGAGAAGCAGAAGATCATCGTCGTCAAGGCGGCCGTGCGCTGGCGCGGGGGATATGCGTCCATCACGAAGCACTCGATCGACGTGGACACGCCGGGACTCGGGAGCGTAGACCTCTCCCGCTTCCCCTTCCGTTGTCTCCGGCGACCGATCTATCCGCTCGACGAGGTCGTGGACCCCCTGTACGTGCGGTGGACAGGAAGCTCGACAGGCTACGCGCGACGGGATCCCAGAGCTGTGAAGAGCTCGAAACCAAGCGTGCCACACGCCACACCAGACGAGAGCAACCAAAGGCGGTTTTCTCGCTGAGATGCTCAGTCCGGCGCAGATCGATGCCGGGGCCGCGCGTGCCCGAAAGTTGTCAGCTCGCCTCGCGCCGCCGCTCCGAGTACCATGCTGTGGGAGAAGCATCCCGCGCACTCCGGCCACGTGGACGCCGGGCTGCGAACGGCCCGGTCTCTTCGATCGGAGTAGCAAGATGGTGTGAGCCCGTTGACTGCATTGACAACAGCGGCTACCAGCTACGAGCGCGGTGTCGATCAGGGCCCCGCAATGCCTTCGAGGGCTTTCGATCAGCGGGATGGAGGGGACCATGGCAGAGACACATCCGTTTCGACTGCGCCCAGAAGAGATAGCCGAGCGAGCGCGCAAGTTCTTCGGACCGGGTGGTCTGGGTATGAACCTGATGAGCGATGAGGGCGGCCGGCTGCGGTTCGAGGACGTCCGCGGCTTCGTCGAGCTGGACATTCGAGCTGACGCGAATAACCAATCCCGCGTGACGTTCCAGTACGAAGGCTTCGAGCGCGAAGTTCACGAGTTCCGGCGCAAGCTCGCCAAGCAGGCGGCCGAGGAGACCCGTTCTCCAGAGTGAAGCCAGCGACCCGCTAGAGGACGTCTCCAGCAAGCGGAGACGGGGGCAGCCAGCATCGCCTGCCCCCGTCTCTGGCCCGTGCTTCAGGCGTGGCCTAGTAGATCTCGAGATAGCGATCCAGCTCCCAGGGTGTCACGTACTGCCGGAAAGCATCCCAGTCACGCTTCTGCGCCTCGACCAGGCGCTCGAAGACGTGCTCGCCTAGCGCCTCCCGAACGACCTCGTCGCGCTCGAGTTCGGCGATGGCCTCACCCAGCGTCGACGGCAGCACGCCGACGTTGCGCCGCCGGAGATCCTCCTCGGTGAAGTGGTAGACGTTCTCCTCGATCGGCTCCGGCAGCGGCAGCTCGCGCTCGATGCCGTCCAGCCCGGCAGCCAGCATGACGGCATAGGCGAGATACGGGTTCGCCGACGGATCGGGGCAGCGCAGCTCGATGCGGGTTGCCTGAAGCCGTCCGGCGCGCACTGCCGGCACCCGGATCAGCGCCGACCGGTTCTGCCGCGCCCAGCTAATGTAGACCGGTGCCTCGTAGCCTGGCACCAGCCGCTTGTAGGAGTTCACCAGCGGCGCCAGCACCGCGCACATACCACGCGCATGGTAGAGCTGCCCAGCGATGAACCGCTTGGCGAGCTCCGAGAGCCCGTATGGGTCGCTGGTGTCGACGAAGGCATTGGCACCGCTCTCGAGCCAGGCCAGGCTCTGGTGCGTGTGCATGCCGGAGCCGTTGATGCCCTGAATCGGCTTCGGCATAAAGGTGGCGTGCAGGTCGTGCTGCTGCGCCACTGCCTTCAGGGTGTACTTGAACGTAATCGCGTTGTCGGCGGTCGTGAGCGCGTCAGCGTATTCGAAGTCGATCTCGTGTTGGCCGACGGCGACCTCGTGGTGACCGGCCTCGACCTTGATCCCGAAAGCCTCGAGTGCCCTGATCATGTCCTTGCGGACGGATGCGGCGAGATCCGTCGTGAGATCGAAGTAGCTCCCCTGGTCGTGCGGGAGGGGCGCAATGCGGCCATTCTCTCTACGGAAGAGGAAGAACTCCAGCTCGGGCCCCGTGTTGTAGACGAAGCCGAGCTTGGCGGCGCGCTCGAGCTGGCGCAGCAGAACGACGCGGGGATCACCGGGGAAGAGATCACCATTGGGATTGTAGACCCAGCAGATGACCCGAGCTGTCGTGCCGGTGCCACGCTCCCAGGGGATGACCGCAAAGGTCGACAGATCCGGCATCAAGTACATGTCGCTCTCAGCGATGCGGGCGAACCCTTCGATCGACGAGCCGTCGAACCACTGGCCCTCTTCGATGACGTGCGGGAACACTTCGACGGGGATCACCACGTTCTTGACGATCCCCATGATGTCCGTAAATTGCAGGCTGACGAACTCGACGCGCTCTTCTTCGGCTCGCGCCAGCACCTCGTCCGCCGATGGGGCGGGCGCCCGGCGGCCGATGACCGTCGTGTCGACCACCAAGGTGACCTCCTTACCCTGCTACACCGTATCGATACCACCGAGTGGGGTCGAACCCCCAAGCAAGAAGCATACGGCGGCTCTGACGATGCACCTATGGGCAGGTATCCCAAATCACGCGAGAAATTTGTGCTCAGTGCACAAATCGAGCCCTTCTTAGCTGGCCGCATCCTCCGCGGCCCGCGCCGTCTCTGCGACGCACTCGACGGTCGAGCCGGGCAACAATGCCCTCTGTCGTCGCGTGACCAGCACTAGCGTGACCAAAGCCGGAACCAGCGCGGCAGCGGAGGTGCCCAGTGCTGCCCGAACCGAGATGTGCAGTCCAACGAGGCCGATCAGCGGCCCACCAGCAATCTGGCCGAGCGCGTCGGACTGGCTACTGATCGAGAGCACCGTCGCGCGGACGGTCGATGGTACGCCGTGGTTGATCAAGGCGGCGTACAGCGGCTCGGTCACCTGGCGAAGCAGCATGACTGACCAGTAGCTCATGAGAGCCAGCGGGAGCTGGCCCGAGGCGGCAAAGGTGAGCATGGCGACGAACTGCAGCCCCGTTAGCAGCGTGAGCGCCCGGGCGATCGCGGCGTAGGAGCCGGTTTCGAGCCGCCGCCGGGTCAGCTCGGTTACCACGAGGCTGAGCACCAGCGTCACTGCCTGGATCACGCCGAACCAGGCGACCGGAGCCAGCGGGCCGATGGTGGGCAGGGTAACCTCCTGGAGGAGATGCAATGCCCAGAGCCGGTCGAACCCCTCGCTGGCCAGGCCCCAGAGAGCGCCAACCCCGAGCAGTAAGAGCAAGACGGGATGACGACGCGTCACCTGCAAGCCCCTGGTCAACGTGGTTCGGAACACAGCCCAGGCGGCACCTCCATCGTGGGCGCCAGGCTGGAACCGCCGCTCCGGCATCAGCCACCGGAGCGCCGAGGCCAGCGCGAGGAAGAGCACCCCGGAGGCCAGGATAGGCAGGTTGAGGCGAAGACTCGCGAGAAGCGCGCTGAGGACGATCCCGGTGAGGGCACCGACCTGGGCCGCTTGAGCTGCGCGCAAGAAGACCGGTGCAACGAGATCCTCCCCCACTTCATCCACGATCCAGGCCCTGTCAGCGCCACTCGTGAAGGTGTAGCCGATTCCCCAGAGCACCTGTGCCAGGACGATGGTCGCGAAGACCGGCATTGCGCCTTCGAGCAGGAAGCCGAAGCCTACGAACACGAGGCCGACCAGGATCGACAGCCGACGGCCACGCAGGTCGGCGAGAGCGCCCGTGGGCACCTCGGCGAGAAAGATCGTGAGTTCGAGCGCCGTGCCGACCAGCACGAGCTGAAGCGGATCGAGTCGTGCCCACTCGATCCGGTATACGCTGCTGACCGTGAAGGCGAGGGCGTAGCAAAACGCGGCGCCGCCGGCAAGCAGGTAGTAGGACCGGATGGCTGCGCGGTAAGGCGAAGGGTGACCTGACGGCATAGGTGCTCCTGATAACCCTTCGGGGCGACCCGATATCGACACCCTTCACCGAACCCGGCACTTGACTGCTCGCGGGGCACCGAGAAGCCCCTGAGGAATACCGCACCGCCGTCGAGGAAGGAGCAGTCGCCTCGCCGATGCTGGCGCCTCACGAGCGGGTCGCGAGAGCATGGTCCGGACCAATCGGTCCACTGGCGAGGAGCCCCCAAAGACCCGTCGAGCATCCGAGCGGCCGGGCAATCCAACACCAGCGGCCTCGCCAAAAAAGACGATCCCGACGAGCCACCCCAGTGCCCAGCGCCGCCCTGTCGCGTCCCATTGGCCCGCGGAGCTGGCATAAGCCAGGCGCCGCGACCTCTGGCGTGGGCCCTCCCGGCTTCCCGGTTGGGCCAGGGCCGGTCAGCGTTGGCTGACCGTTGCGCCGGACCCGAGAGCGATCTCATCGGGACCGCACGTACATACTAGCATGCTGTGTGACCTCGTGTCAAGAGCCACAGGCTCGACCTGCCGGTTGGCCTGGCTGCTTCCTACCGGTCGGCCGGCGCGAGCCTGCGCACTACCCCGTCGGGTGGTTCCGAGACCACCCATTAGGGCGTGGCAGAGCACGTCGTCGCTCCTCCAGCCTTGTCACGAGAGAAGAGGAATCGCGTTGCGGAGGTGCCCGATGCGCGCACGCCCTGTCCTCGCGATGCTGGCCACGGCGGCGGTCTTGGTCGTCGTGACTGCCGCATGTATAGCCCCGAACCGGGCTGCTCCAACTGGCGAGTCGACCGAGGTTCGTGTAGTAGCACGCGAGTTCGCGTTCGAACCGGCAGCAATCCAGGTTCAGGCGGGTCGACCGATCACGGTCATCCTCGAGAACCAGGGCGCGGTCGAGCACGAGTTCGAGGTGCACGGTGTGGATTTTCACCTGCACGCGGGCCCGGGGCAGACAGTGAAGGGCAGCCTTACCATCGCCACCCCCGGAACCTATGACGTCACGTGTGAGATTCCAGGCCACAAGGAAGCGGGGATGGCCGGCGAACTCGTCGTCGACTGAGAGTGATCCTCGCCGGCTCAGAGGCACTACGCCGGACGGTTTCTCCCAGCGGCTAAGAAAACTGCGTGCTGGTACTCGCGCTGCCGGCCCTCGGTTCGGGTGACCTCAGCGGAAAAGCCTGAAGGTGAGCAGAGCTACGAGCGCGGCGAGCGCGAGCCAACTCGCGACTATCAGGCCTGCGCCGATCCAGCCCACGCCCCGCCCCTGCGCCAGCCGTGCCTCCGCGCTCACCTGGCTCTCGGCGAGGACCTCTCGGGGGATCATCCGGATCACCAGCACTACCAGCAGTGGCACGAGGACGAGGTCGTCCAGATGTCCGAGCACCGGGATGAAGTCCGGGATCAGATCGATCGGGCTTAGCACGTAGGCGGCGATACCGAGCGCCATGACACGGGCATACCACGGCACCCGAGGATCCCGGCCCACCAGGTACAGTCGATAGGCCTCGAGCTTGAGCCTGCGCGCCCGCTCGCGCCAGACCTCGATCGCGTGCCTTTGCAGACGGCGCCGTCTCGTCGTTCCCATCGTCGAGCAGGGTCCATCTCTTTGTCCTCTGTGCACCTTCAGCGGAGAGGTCTTCAGCGCGGGCACAGCGTCGTGGCGTTTCGTCGCGTCCTGATCCCACCAGGCCTCGGGCCTAGCTCATCCTGAGCGCTTCGAGGCGCTCCGGTCAGCTCCGCCGTGCTCCATCCCGGCACCTGAGGGCGCGAGCAACACGAGTGTCGCCTGGAGCTCCGCGTGGCGGCACTGAGCGCGCCGAACGCCTTCCCGAGGATAACCCCAGTGCAACCCCGATGCGACCGAATCACGCACAGCCGGTGGGCAAAGTTGACCGTGGCCAGCGCTCGCCGAGGGCTCCCCGGTCATCGCGTACCTGTGTCCCTGACGCCTCGTTCCAGCTCCGGCGAGGCGAGGCCCGAGTCCTTCGCCGCCTGCGCGAGCGCGGCCAGGCCGCGGTCGAGGGATTCGAGGTCTTCGAGAGCGAGTCGCTCGAGAAGCGGCAGCAGGGCTTCGCGGTTCCCTTGCCGCAGACGGCGGGTCAGGTCATCCCCGGCTGCGGTCAGTCGCACGAGCGTGCGACGGCGGTCGGCGGGATCTTCCGCCCGGCTCACCAGCCCGGCTTGCACCAGCCGATCCACCAGATGGCTCGCCGTCGGGCCGCTGATGTCGAGCCGCTCTGCCAACTCGCCCACGGTTGCCGGCTGTGCAGTAGCAAGCGTGAAGAGCATCCTCAACTGCGCGGTGGTCAGCTCCAGTTCCATCCATTGCCGCGAGCTGGTTGCGTGGAGCGCCTGGATCACGAGTCGCAGGTTCTCCAACAGCCGTTCGGTCAGCCTCTGGCGCTGCTCACGCATCGACTGCACCTCCAACCAGCGCAGTGTAGCACGACCCGTTGACGACGATCATTCACTCGTCCCGAACGAAGGTGTGCCCCTCTCCATGGAATGCTCTGGGAATGATCACGATCCCCTCCGCGTCTGGCGCCGAGGAGCCCAACCCGGCCAGAGGTCGGATAGCGGACCAGTTGTATGACCCGAACCAGTTCGCATGTTGACATTCCGTGCCTTCGCGGCAACCCCTAGCCTCGCTGGGCGGCTATGACTTTGAAGCAACGTTCACTTTCCGGTGGGAACCATTGCGGGCCCGCTGACGTATATATGAGTGGAGACCGGTCGATCCGGACTCCGTCCAGTCCTCCAGCAGGAGCGAGAACCGCTCCACCCCTCCCCTTCCCGCGCACGAGCCGGGTCATTTGGGCCCGGCTCTGCGTTTTCGGCGTGCCGGCGAGACACATCTTGTCGTCATGAGGGCCACGTGCTACGATCACCCGTACGGATATGTACGTACACATCCGGAAGAAGGCCGGGCGGCCGCGGAGGACCGGCAATGCAGGCGAAGCAGATCTGGCAAGTTGCGCTCAGCGATCTCGAGACGCGCGTTTCCCGAGCTAACTATGAGACCTGGCTCAGGAATACCGAACTGATCTCCTTCGAGGACGACTGCGCGACCATCGGAGCGCCTAACAGCTTCGCCGTCGAGCAATTGCGCAGCAAGTTCGCCGCTCCCATTCAGGAGACGCTCTCGCTCATTACCGGCCGTCCGGTGGCCGTTCAGTTCGCGGTACTCAACAGCGACCGGCCGGCGCTTCACCCCACCCCGCGCCGCCAGGCTCGGCGAACCGCCGTGGCCGAACTCGAGGCGCCACCGACACCATCGTCTCGCCAGCTCGAGCTCACCGTCACTCCGGAACACGGCCTGAACCCGCGCTACACGTTCGAGAAGTTCGTGGTGGGCGCAAACAATCGCCTCGCCCACGCGGCAGCCATGGCAGTCGCCGACCGCCCGGCCGACAAGTTCAACCCGCTCTTCATCTATGGTGGCGTCGGCCTGGGAAAGACTCACCTGTTGCATGCCATCGGTCACCGGGCACTCGCGCGCCGCCCGCAGCTCAAGGTTCGTTATGTCTCGTCGGAGACCTTTACCAACGACCTGATCCATGCCATCCGCCAGCAGCGCACGGATGAGTTCCGCAACCGCTATCGGACGATCGACATTCTCATGATCGACGACATCCAGTTCATCGCTGGCAAGGAGAGCACGCAGGAGGAGTTCTTCCACACCTTCAATGCACTCTACCAGGCTGGCAAGCAGATCGTGATCTCGAGCGATCGGCCGCCGAAGGCCATCCACAACCTCGCCGATCGCCTGCGCTCGCGCTTCGAGGGTGGCCTGCTGGCCGATATCCAGGCGCCCGACCTGGAGACCCGTCAAGCGATTCTAGCCGAGAAAGGCCGCGAACTCGGCGTGCGCGTGCCGGACGACGTTCTCGAGTACGTGGCCCGCAAGATCGAGAGCAACATCCGGGAGCTCGAGGGCGCGCTCAACCGCATCGTGGCATTGGCCCAGCTCTACCACCGGTCGATCACGCTGGATCTTGCAGTGGAAGCGCTCACCGACTCCCATGCCGAGGCTCGCCGCCAGCAGCTCACGCCCGAGGCGGTCATCGATGCAGTCAGCCAGCAGTACCGGGTCACTGTGCCAGAGCTGGTGGGGCCTGCCCGGCGGCGAGATGTGGTCGTCCCCCGGCAAGTGGCGATGTACCTCATGCGCGAGGAGCTCGGGCTGTCACTGGTCGAGATCGGCCAGCGGCTGGGCGGGCGCGACCACACGACTGTGCTGCACGGGATCGAGAAGATCGAGCAGCAGCTCCAGAACGATGGCCAGCTCCGCGGCGAAGTGCTCGCCGTCCGCGAGCGACTCTACGGGGGCTGAGTCCCGCTCAGCGCCGCCAACTCAGAAAGTGCAGCGCCAGCACCCCAGCCCAGGCTGCTAGTATGCCGGGCAAGCCAGCGGTCGCACCGCCGATGGCGGTCAGTGGGATGGCGAATGCCAGCAGCAGGATCAGCCGCGGCATGGTGACCCACGCGACTCGCCGACGGCGCCGCTCATACTCGGCCAGCCGCTGCTCGACGCGCGCGTCGATCGTGCGCTCGATCTGCTGCAAGAAACGCTCGACGACCAGCTCTTCGTAATCCTCCCCCAGCTCGCGCCGGGCACCGAGCGCGGCCCGTAGATCCATGAGAGTATCCGGCCGCGCAAGTCGCGCGTCCGAGCGCTCCGGCAGGCCGGCCTGGCGCAGGAACGCCTGGATAAGCTGCGCTGGCAACGCCAGCCTTGACTGCGGGGACGATCCTACCGGCATGGTTCACCGCCGATCTCAGTCGGCCGCGGCCCTCACTGCCACTCCCGCTGGGTGTGCCGCGAGGGCGAGACGCGCGGCCAGCACTTCGACCAAGTGCAGCGGACGGCGGCCGGTAAAGTGACCGATCTGCTCGCGGCATGACACGCCGGCCACCGCGATGAGCACGTCAGGCGGCTGCTCCTCTACCTTCGGGAAGAGTCGCTCCGCCCCGATCTTGCGCGAGATCTCGTAGTGTTCCGCCTCGTACCCGAAGGAGCCGGCCATGCCGCAGCAGCCGGCGCCGCTCTCCTCGACCGTACAGCCGGCCGCCCTCAATACCGCGAGCGACGGCTTGACGCCGATGAGTGCCTTCTGGTGGCAGTGCCCGTGGAACAACACCTTCGGCCCCGGCTCCTCGCGCCAGGGCAGCGACAGCTCACCTCGCTCGAGCTGCTGGGCCAGGAACTCGTCGATCATGAAACTGTTCCGGGCCACGACCTCGACGTCGGGGTGGCCAGGCAGAAGGTCTTGATACTCGTCGCGCAGGGTCAGGATGCAGCTCGGCTCGGTGCCGACGATCGGGATGCCGGCCCGAGCGTACGGCGCCAGCGATTCGACGTTGGCGCGCGCTAGCCGGCGAGCGCCCTCGACCAGGCCTTTGGAGAGCATCGGGCGTCCGCAGCAGGCCCGCCGCTCGACAATGGTTACGCTGTATCCGGCGGCTTCGAGCACCCGCACCGCCGCGCGGCCGATCTCCGGGTAGTTGTACGTGGTGAAGGTGTCGTGGAAGTACACCACCGGGCCACGAACTGCGTCTCCAGCCGGCGCGGGCCGCTCGCGGAACCAGCGGTCGAACGGCACGCGGGCGAAGCGCGGGAGCTCGCGCTCGGGATGCACGCCGAGCGCCCGCTTGCCCAGGCGACCCAGTGGGCTGCGAGCCGCTAGGTTGGCAAACGGAGCGACCCGCGAGCCGAGCCTGTTGATCAGATGAATATTGCCGAATGCCCGAGCGCGCAGCGGCGTGCCGTGGGCACGGTAGTAGTGCGCCAGGAACTCGGTCTTGATCTTCGCCATGTCGACGCTGGACGGGCACTCAGTCTTGCACGCCTTGCAGGCGAGACACAGGTCGAGCACCTCATACGTGCGGGGATCGGTGAAATGCTGCGGGCTCAGCACCCGGCCAGCCAGCGCCGCCCGCAAGGCATTAGCGCGCGCCCGGGTCGTGTCCTTCTCGTCGCGCGTGGCAATGTAGGACGGGCACATCGTTCCGGCGCCGAGCTTGCGGCAGACGCCAGCGCCGTTGCACATCTCGATCGCGCGCGCGAAGCCACCATCGCGCTCGAAGCTCAGGTACGTCTTGATGTCCACCGTGCGGTAGTCCGGGCCGTAGCGCAGGTTCTGATCCATCGGCGGGCAATCGACGATCTTGCCCGGGTTCATCAAGCCGGCCGGATCGAAGATCGCCTTCAGCTCCTTCATGCAGCGATACAGCGTCGGCCCGAAGAGGCGCTCGTTCAGCTCACCCCGGGCCAGACCGTCGCCGTGCTCGCCGCTCATCACGCCGCCGAAGCGAATGGCGAGCTCCAGCGCCCCCTCGGTCAGCGCCCGCATCGTGCGGACACCATCGACTGACTTGAGGTTGACCAGCGGCCGCACGTGGAGGCAGCCGGCGCTAGCGTGGGCGTAGAATGCCGCGGTGGTGCCGTTCTCGGCGACCAGCCGCAAGATCTCGCGCACGTACTCGGCCAGATGCTCGACCGGCACGGACACATCTTCGATGCAGGCGATCGGCTTCGCGTCGCCGCGCATGCTCATGAGCAAGCCTTGCCCAGCTTTGCGCACCGACCAGACGTCGGCTTGGCGCGCGGGGTCGAAGACCGGGATGGGATCTTGCACGACCCCGTGCCGGGTCAGATGTTGCTGCAGTCGCTCGACCTTCGCGGCGAGCTCAGCTTCACTCTCGCCGTAGAACTCGACCGTCAGGATGGCCTGCGGCTCCCCCTGGATGAAGGCGATCTGGGAAGCGAAGCCCGGCTGCTTCCGGGTCAGCGAGATGAGCAGTCCGTCCATCAGCTCGACGGCGGACGGTTCACACTCGAGGATGAGCGGCACCGCCTCCATCGACAGTACCAGGTCGTCGAACTGGAGCAGGACGAGCGCGGTGCGGGTCGGGCGTGGCACCAGGTTCAGCGTGTACTCGAGGCCGAACGCGAGCGTGCCCTCGGAGCTGGCCAGTAGCCGCGCGAAATTCACGTCCTCGCGCAGCAGCTCCTTGAGGCCGTAGCCGCTGGCCCGCCGCCAGTGGCGCGGGTACTCGCGCTCGATCGCGTCGGCATAGCGATCCCGCAGAGCCAGCAAGTCGCGGTAGAGCTGGCCCTCGCGTGTCGAGAGCTGGGCACGGGCTGCCAGCTCGTCCGGCTTGAACTCCTGAAAGATGATCTCTGTCCCGTCTGAGAGAATCGTATGTGCGGCGATGACATGATCAGAGGTCATGCCATACAGGATGGAGTGGGAACCCGAGGCATTGTTGCCGATCGCCCCTCCGATCGTGGCACGGTCGGCGCTGGCGGGATCCGGGCCGAACATCAGGCCGTACTTGCGCAGCTTGGCGTTGAGCTGGTTGACCACGATCCCCGGCTGGACTCGGGCGACCCGAGCCACCGGATCCACTTCCAGGAGCTGGTTGAGATACTTGGACGTGTCGATGACGAGGGCTCGGCCCACGGCCTGTCCGGCGAGACTGCTCCCACCGCCTCGTGGCAGGATCGGCGTCTGGTGCTTCGCCGCGAGCTCGATCGTCCAGCGGACATCGTCGTACGTCTTCGGGATCACGACGCCGAGTGGCTCGATCTGATAGTTCGAGGCGTCGGTGCTGTAGAGCATCCGGCTGTAGAGGTCGAAGCGCACCTCCCCCTCGAGCCGCCAGCGTAGCTCTTGCTCCAGTTCCCTCAGAGCCGGATCAGTCCCAGCTCCATGCTCACGATGCCTCGCGCGCATCCCGCTTCCCCTCTGGAATCCGGCGCTCCCAGATCCACCGCAGGTCGTCTCGCCATCGCAGGCACACCCGGTTGCCGTCTCGGAACCAGTCTACCACCGGTTCAGCGATCGACGGCGACCCGGCAGCACGCTTACTCGGCGAAATCGTCGACATCCGGGTCGTCTAAGCGCCACAGTCGCGCCGGGGGGTCGAAGCCGCGCTCGACCAGCGCCTGGATCGTCTCCAAAATGACGACATCTGGGGTAGAGGCACCGGCACTGAGCCCGACCGTCTGCACGCCCTCGAACCAGTCCGAACGCAACTCGGCGGGGCCTTCGATCTGGTAGCTGGGCACGTTACATGCGCGCCCGACCTCGACGAGGCGCGCGGTGTTCGAGCTCTTGCGCCCGCCGATCACTAAAACCAGATCGACCTGCCGCGCAAGCTCGCGAAGCGCCTCCTGTCGCTCCCAGGTCGGTTGACAGATCGTGTTCACCACCCGCAGTTCTCCGCCGTGCGGCAGGATCAGGCTGGCAAGTTCCTGAGCGAAGGAGAGAAACGGCTCCGTCTGCTTGGTCGTCTGCGAGATCAACGCCACCTTGCGCGGCGGGCACGGGCCCTGACCATTTCCACGCGGCGCTGTCCAGGGCAAATCGGACGAGCGCTTAGCGACGACGGCACGGCTCGTGTCAGCCCACTCGAGGACTCCACGCACCTCGGGATGGTTACAATCACCGAAGATCACCAGGAAGTATCCCTCGCGCACCAGCCGCGTCGCGAGACGCTGTACCTTCATCACCAGGGGACAGGTCGTATCGATCACCTCCAGGCCCAGCGACTCAGCCTGCGCCCGCTTGCTGGGCCCGGCACCGTGCGCGGTGATCGCCACGCGGTGAAACTTGGCCGCATGAGCATCGGCGATCGATTCAACCGGTTCGATACCGTCGTTCCGCAACTCCTGGACGACGTGGGGATTATGGATGATGTCGCCGAGCGCCGCGATCGACCCGCCCTCGCGAGACGCCTGTCGCACGATGTCGAGCGCGCGGCGCACGCCCCAGCAGAACCCCATCACCTCCGCGAGCACGATGCGACGCCGACCTGATGCCTTCTCCATGGCAGCACGCCTTCCGACTACGTGGTTCACCGTCGTCCCCTCCCACCGGTCGGCTCGACGAGCAGTCGTTCGACGGGCGCGACGACGGCCTTACGACTCATAGCTAGGTCCTCGAGCACCAGCCGGCTGGTAATCCGTGCCGAGAGCAGCACTCCAGGAATGCCGGCGCCCGGATGCGTCCCAGCGCCGACCAGGTAAAGCCCCGGCACTGCCCCGCGATTGTGCGGTCGAAAGTAGGCTGACTGCCCGAGCACGGGCTCCAGTGAGAACGCCGCCCCGAGATGAGCGCCCAAACGCTCGGCAAAGTCGAGCGGTGTCCGCTCCTCGAAGACGACAGCCTCGCGGTCGATTCCCTGGAGACCATGCAGATAGCTCAAGGTAGACAGCACGCGTGCTCGGAGGTGCGCGGTCCTCTCTTGCGACCAGCCGCCTGCCTTACCCAGGTGGGGAACCGGCGTCAACACGTAGAGGCTCTCAGCCCCCGGCGGGGCAAAGCTCGGATCGGTGCGCGCAGGCGCGTGCAGGTAGAACGCGAGCTCGGACAAGATGCCGTCACCGTTGAAGAGCTCGCGGATATGGGCTTCGTAGTCAGAGGGCATGAAGATCGTGTGGTGTCGCAGCAGTGGATGCCGCTTGTGCAGGCCAAGGTACAGGAGATAACAGCTCATCGAGTATCTTGCCCGGCGCAACCACTGTCGCCACAGGCCTGCCTGCGCTTCGCCAGGGAGCAGGCGCAGGTAGGTCGTCGCTACGTCGGCGTTGGAGACTACCGCACGAGCACGGAGTTCCTCGCCTCCCGCGAGACGCACGCCGTCGACGCGTCGGGCCGAGAGCAGTAGCCGCTCGACCGGCGCTCCATAGCGGATCTCACCGCCGAGGTCGAGGAACAGGTCAGCCAGCGCACCAACCACCCGACCCATCCCACCTACGGCGAAGAAGACTCCTCCCTGCCGCTCGAGGTACGGGATCATGCCGTAGATAGCGCTGGCTCGCAGCGGATTTCCGCCGATGAAGAGCGGGTGAAAGGAGAAGACCATCCGGAGCTGCGGGTGAGTAAAGTAGCGCGAGACGAACCGGTAGACGCTCTCGTGCGCCCGCAGCCTTAGGAGTTGGGGCAAAATGCGCAGGAAGTCTCCGAACCGGTCGAAGGGCTGTCCTGCCAGATCCAGGAACGCTCGCTTGTAAATCGCTTCGGTAGCAGCCAGAAAGGCCCGGTATCCGCGGACATCGCGTTCCGAGAAGCGCGCGATCTCGGCTTCGTCGCGCTCGCTGTCGCCCCAGTAGTCGAACCACCGGCCATCCGCGAACACGATCCGGTAATACGGCTCGAGCCGTACCAGCGTGAGGTCATCGTCGAGCGAACGACCCGCACACGCCCACAGCTCGCGCAAGAGACTGGGTGCCGTGATCAGCGTGGGGCCAGTATCGAACCGATACCCATCCCGCTCGAAGACCCCCGCCCGACCTCCAGGCGTCTCACACCCCTCGACGATGCAGACGCGCAGGCCGGCGGCCTGCAGGCGTACGGCGCAGGCCAGTCCACCGAGGCCAGCTCCGATCACGATGACATCCCTCATCGACCGCCCTCCCCTGAGTAGGTGCCGTACGTGTAGGCCGGCTCTGGCGCAGGCGCCGAGAGCGCGCGCACCTCCGCCTCGATGGCAGCCAGGGCGGCTTTCTGGTCAGCCGTCTCGTTGACGAAGATCGGCGGGCCGAACTGCACTTCGACTTTCTTGTTACCAAAGGGGTCGTAGCGTAGCCCCACCGGCACCACCGGAATGGGGACGCCGCATCTCCTTGCGGCCTGGCAGGCCACCCAAACGACCCCGGGGTGGAAGGCATGACCGAGTCGATCACGCGCGCCCGGCGTGTGGGGATCGACAACCGGGAATCCCTCGGGGAAGACGACCACGATCTCCCCTTCGGCGAGCCGGTTCAACGCCTCGCGCAGTCCACCGACGAGATATCGCTGGACTTCTTCCTTAATGTAGACCGCCGGGGGATCCGGAAGCTGAAAGCGTTGCGGCCGGAGGATGACCGGCCAGCGGGCCCAATCGCAGAGTCGCTCCATCACGAACCGCTGCCAGCGCGTTCCCACCCAGTCGAGCGCGACGACAAAGCGAAGTGGGCGAGATGAGGCCACAATCAGGGCACAAGCGTCATAGAGGTGATGTTCGTGGCGCACCGCCAGCACGGCAGGGCCACTGGGCAGCAGCCGATCCACGTTCGAAACGCTGATCTGCCACCCGCGCAAGACGACACCGGCGCCGAGGCGCAAGGCGAGATCCACGGCTCGGCGCGAGCGAGGATTCCTGTGTGCTCGGCTGGTTCGCCGTTCTCGCGCTCCGATGAGCGGTACCAACGCGGGCAAGCCGCCAGCAGCGAGGCCGAGCGCGATCGCAGACCACAACCCGACGCTCGCGCAGAGGACGACGGCGAACGCGAGGTTTGCCTGATAGACGACGACCGGGAACAGCGGCCTCCCAGTCAGTGCCGGATCGCTTCGCCACAGCAGCCGGCTGAGTCCCATGAAGGCGAGCGCGGTGAAGGCCCAACCGGCGAAGTTCTGGAGCGGCATCCCGTGGTACGGGCCAGTCTCGTGCCAGACCCAAAAGCGCGCCGACAACGTCTCATGCGCCATCGCCGGGTCGAGCACGAGATCCCAGACCACGAGTAGCCAGACGCCCGCCAGCAGCCGGACTGCCACCCCGAGGCGTCCCTTCAGAGCCCGAAAAAGCTCGATTCCGATCAGGTAGCTCGCCAGACCCATGTAGAACCAGGAGAGCGGGATCGTAAAGGGAACTCGATCGAGAATCTTGTAGCCAAGACCAGAGGTATAGCTGTAGTTGCCGAACGGCCATCCGGTACCGGTGCCGATGAGCTCCGACGCCAAGGACAGCGTGGTCGCGCAGCCGAAGAAGATCGCCGTTCGCCTCAGCCCCAGCTTCGCGATACCGAACGCGAGCACGGCGACCGCGGCCAGAATGATCTGCACCGCACCAGCGTAGCGTGTGCCGAACGCGTAGACGTCGGCCGCCACCTGGCTGTGCGACCAGAGATCTGGACGCCGCATAGCGATCGTCAGCCCGGCCAGGCCGAACGCCATCGTGGCGAGATGAGCAGCCAATGCCCACCACGCAACCCGGTTCATTGCATGCCTCCTACCAGGATCGTCCTGCCACGCCAGCTATGGCGGCGTCTTGCGGCGCGTCGCCAGATCTCGATGAGCACCGGCAGATCGGCGAGCGGTGAGAGCCAGTACCACCACCGGCGATTCAGATAGGCCCTGCGCATGCCGGCCAGCACGCCGAGCCGCACGGCCAGCAGCGCCAGGTTCACTTCGAACAGAGGGCGAGGCAGAGCCCGCCCGAACAGCTTGAGCAGGCAGATCGGAAGTGGCAGTCCCTGCGCGAGCAACATCAGCGAGAGCTGCAGATTCGTGCGCAGCCGAGACTGCCCATCCGCTAGCGCCAGAGAACGCGGCCAGCCACGCCAAACTTCGACGCCGCTGCGATACATCTTGACCGAAGCGGCTTCCCTGGCCTCGAAGAATCCGAAGGGCCGACCGTCGGCGACGATTCGCCGCGCGAGGGCGACGTCCTCGGCGTTCGCGGTCGCGACCGCTGCGAAGCCACCGATCTCGTCGAGAAGATGCTCATGGAGTAGCATCACCTGGCCGTTGGCGAGCACGTCGGCAGGGCGGTGCACCGTCGTCCCCGGGATGCCGAAGCGGTAGACCAGCGAGGCGAGCATCGCTGGGTGGAGTAGCCACCTCAGCCGATCCCCCCCCGAGCGCCTGCATGGGCGCGAGACTAACCGCCTGCAAGTTGTCACGCCGCGCGGTCGCCAGCAGAGTGCGGACCATGTTCGGCGACGGACGGACATCGGCGTCGACGGTCAGTACCCAGGACGCGGAGCGCGAACGGGCTTGCCAGCCGGCCTCCAGCCCCCAGGATTTCCCATTCCACCCGTGCGGTATCGGCGCAGCGGAGATCAGGCGTACCCGCCCGTCGCGGGCCGCATATGCCAGCACGAGCTGAGCGGTGCGGTCATCGGAGCCGCCATCCACGACCACGATTTCGGCCACTTCGTCACCGCTCTGGATGAGTCCCTCCAGGCACGGGGCGAGCCGCGCTTGCTCGTTCAGCACGGGTACGATGACGGTGACCCTCTGGGCGATGTCTGCATGCAGGCAGTCGGCGAGTGCCCGTCGGTTGAGAGCGCTCCACGCGAGTCGCCGGACGACCGCGAGCAGGGCTACGCACTGGAGCCAGGCGAGCAGCGTCCAAGCGTGCCGGATCATGCCAGTCCTCCCGTTACGTACTGGCCGATGAGCCGGAAGGCCAGCTCAGCACTGGGGTGATCGAGTCGGACGAGCTGGTGGTCGCCAGGCACCTCGATCAGCGTGACGCGACCGGCGAAGCGTTCGACGAGTCTCCGTGTCGTCCACGGCGGCACCGTCCGATCGTCGAACCCTTGAATCACGAGCACCGGGCATCGCACGTGTCGGGCCGCCCGCAGGGCGCCCTGGCCGGTCTTGCGCAGCTCATCCAGAGCGGAAAGAGGCAGGCGCACCTCACGGAGAGCCGCTTGGACGGTGGGATCGTCGAGGTCGAGAGCCGGATTCATGGCCTCGAACACCTTTCGTGTCGACGGGTTCCCAAAATCGGCGTTGGCGAATGGCCGAAGCTCCTTGACCACGCGCCGGGCGAGAGGCAAGAACGGAACGCGCCAATCGCCAGGCAGGAGTCGTGTAAAGGGCGCGATCAGCACGAGCCGCTCCGGCGGCGCGAGCGCTGCGATCTGGACGGCGATCGCTGCGCCCATTGAGAAACCGAGCAGGACTGCAGCGCCGTTCGAGCGAGCGCGCACCTGCTGCCAGCTCTGCAGCGCGCAATCGAGCCACTCCTTGGCCGTGACGGTGGAAAGCCGCTGCACCTCATTGCCGAACCCGGGAAGCAGTGGCGCGGTCACGGCTGCCCCCAGGTCTGCGAGCGAGTGAGCCAGAGGACGAAGTTCTGCCGGCGTGCCCATAAACCCGTGTATCGCTAGCACAAATGGAGTGGTACCAGGCAGCGCGAATGCCTGGTGTTCTGGTCCGGCGAAGAGGTGCGTCGCAGGGAGCGCCGTCATCGTTCCTCCCCATGATCGGACGCGGCGAGCGCGAGCGACGTCCAGAACGCGCGGCACAGGTCGATGATCTTTTGATCAACCGTTGTTGCCGCCCGGAGCCGCAAGGTATCGTAATCGTTCCGCTCGACCTGCCTGAGAATGCGACGGTAGGCGTGCGCGGCAGTCCGAATGCCGATCTGCGTCTCGACCGGCAGCAAGCCGATGCCTTGGAGGGCGCGATCGTAGTAGGCGTCGGCGCGGATGATTTCGAAGCGCATGAGCGCGCGGAAACGGTCGTCAGGCCCGCGGCCGGCATGCAGCAAGTTGAGGAGATGATCGGGAGAGCAATCGAACCGGCGCAGATCCTCGAGCGGCAGGTAGAGCCGGCCCCGCCGCAGATCTTCGCCGACATCGCGAACGATGTTCGTCAACTGCATCGCGATGCCGAGGTCGCGGGCAGCCCGGAGAGCAGGCCGGGAGGTTGCCCCGAGAATGGGTGCCATCGCGAGCCCGACGGTTGAGGCAACGCAGTAGCAGTATCGCAAGAGCGCGATGGTGTCAGGCACCGGTCGATGCTCCAGGTCGGTGAACAGGCCCTCCAGGAAGTCCAAGAAGTGAGCCCGGTCGATCCGATACGATGCGATAAGCGTGGCGAGGTCACTTCCCAGGGGCTCTCTAGGTGCCGCGCCGGGCTGCAAGCACAGGAACCAGCGGCGCCAGGCGAGGAGCTCGCGTCGAACCTCGGCGTGGAGGGCCACCGGTGTCTCGTCGACGAGATCATCGAGCGTGCGAAGAAGGCGTAGAGGACGGCGATGTCGTCTCGAACGGCAGCGGGGAGAAACGCGCTGGCGAACGAGAAGGTTCGGGCGTGGTTTCGCATAACTGTGGCATATCGCGCGGAAGCGCCTGGGCATGAAGGCGTGACGCGGGGCGAGACGACGGGTGTCCACCCGAGGAGTCGGAGCGCCACGAAGCACCGCTGGCCAACAATGGAGGCTCTCGCCGCGAGGGTATTCAACCTAATCATAAGTAGGCTCCGGTTGTGACCACACTCGTTGCCACGGAGTATAGCTTATCCCCGCCTCCTGGGACGAGACACGGCCGCCCGTCCCGATAGGCCGGGGCAGGCAGGCCGTGTCTAATAACCAGGCTGGCCTAAACGAAGCCAATCACCGGAGCCTGGTGCTGGACTCGCTGGAGGTTCCGCTTTCTACCGCAGACCGCACCTGGTACCGGAGTGCGGGCCAACGTTCG
Source organism: Thermalbibacter longus (assembly GCF_023806485.1). Lineage (GTDB taxonomy): Bacteria > Chloroflexota > Chloroflexia > Thermomicrobiales > Thermomicrobiaceae > Thermalbibacter > Thermalbibacter longus. The sequence continues at coordinate 621,538 of NZ_JAMSLR010000001.1, read as the reverse complement.
GGGCTTGGTGCAGCTCGGCCAGGTGAAGCGAGCGTCCCGCTCCGGTCCAGACCCCTACCGCCGGAGCCCGCTCAAAAGGATCTCCAGCGCCTCGCCCACCAGCTCGTCGGGCTGACGGTTGGTCAATCGCGATGTCGCGATGATACCTTCAGCGGTAGAAAGCACCAGCGCGGCCGCCAGCCGCTCGTTCGCAACGCGCGCCTCACCGCGCTCGCGTGCCGCCGCGATCATCGACTCGATCGGCTGCACCAGGGATTCGACCGCAAGCTGGGTCAGCCGCTTGGCATGCTCCTCCGACACCGCTGGGAAGTCGGCCAGGAGCATACGCGCGAGATCGACCGGCGGGTGTGACACGAGCCACTGCATGACGGCTCGGAGCTGGGCCTCGAGCTGCGGACCAGCATCGCGGATCGCCTGCTTCAAGCCCTCAGCGTGGGCATTGAGTCCACGCTCGGTCACCGTGACGTACAGCTCCTCCTTCCCACCAGGGAAGTGGTAGTAGAGCGATGCCTGGCGAATGCCCAGCTCCTGGGCGATGTCGCGCAGCGTCACCGCCTTGTAGCCGCGCTCAGCGAACAATCGCTCAGCGACTGCGTTGACTCGTTCACGCGCTGGACTCTGCATGACAGCCACGGTTACCCTCCTGCCCTACGTCTCCCCACCTATATGATGATCATAGCGGAAGTCTGCTCGTACGTCAACTGGCCGTTTGGTCACGCAACACACAATATTCAATGCCGGTTCCGGTCATTAGCATATCCCGCGTTGCCTCGTTCGTTAGCTCTGCACGCACAATTCCGCCGTCATCCATGGATCGACTAAGTGTTTGGTCTATGATAGCACGACTGCAATAGCCGGCACTCTTCGAATCTACTTCGCGCCGCACGCTTGTTTGGCGAGGACAAGAGGGATTTCCTGTCGTACGCTAACGATGCCAGCTCCCACTCGGCGAGCTGGACCAGCAGGGAACGTCCTGCGGCCTCTACCTGGAGGCGTTCCATCGGGACTCGGCCGGTATGCGCGAGCCACAAGCGAGTATTGCCGCTCGCTCGCCAGTCGCAGCAGCGCGGGCCCTCTGGGCAGCGCGTCTCGTCGTCTTCGTCGCTTTCTTCGATCTCTTCGTACAGTATCCGCTGGCCGCACCCTACGCCGAATGGCTAGGGGCCGCGCCTGCGCTCACTGGCTTCATTGTCGCCAGCTACTCGATCGCGAACCTCGCCGGCAACATCGGCGCGGGCATGTTGCTCGACCGGTTCGGGCGGGCAAGACCCCTCGTACTCGCGCTACTCGGCACCGCGCTCGTCCTGGCCGCCTACACGATGGTACGCGACGCCTACCAGCTCATCATCGTTCGGCTATTGCACGGGCTCGCCGTCGCTACCCTGGCGCCCGGAGCATTTGCGCTCATCGGGGACCTAACCGCCCCGGATGAGCGCGCTCGCGCGATGGGGATCAATGGCGCCCTGATCGCGATCGCTGCAATGGTGGCTCCCCCGCTGGCAGGAGTGCTCCAGGACCGTCTCGGCTACGAGCCAGTCTTCCTGGCCGATGCCGCGTTGATGGCCCTGGCAGTGCCGGTTACCTGGTTGGCGTTGCGACGTGTGCACGCTGAGCCGGCTGCGCCTTCCAAGGCTGAACGATCCCACAGCGTGGACCGCTACCTCACGCTGGCGCGCCGGCCGCGACTGGCACTGGCCTATGCCACAATTCTGACCTTCACGGTCAGCCTGGGCTTCCTGGTCACACACCTGCCGCTGGCGATCGAGGTGGGTGGAGGAACAGCAGCCCAACGAGGATTGGCCTTCAGCATCTATGCCTTGGTGGCCGCCCTGGTAATGGCAAGTCCGCTCACCCGCTACAGCGACCGCCGAGGGCGCAGCAGGCCGCTGGGACTCGGACTGCTGCTCGTCGGTCTCGGCCTGCTCACATTGGCACTCGGGCTCGCGCGCCCCGCACTCGTGCTCGGGATGACCAGCTTTGGGCTCGGCTTCGGCCTGCTCTTCCCCTCGGCTAGCGCACTCGTCGTAGAATCGAGCGCGCCTCCAGAGCGAGGATCAGCCTTCGGGCTCTTCTACGCGCTCTACTCAATAGGCGTCATCGTCGGAGCCACCCTCAGCGGTCTCCTCGCGAGTTGGGCCGGCATAGCTTCTCCACTGCCGTTCCTGATCAGTGGCCTCCTGAGTGCCACAGCCGGGCCGGTGATCCTGCTGGGTACGCTGGGCGGATCTCGCGACGCGAGCTAGCGCGCCCGATCGTCCGCTTCTTTCACCGACGGCGCCCGGCCAGGGAGCTCGGTCGAGATGGCGCCGATAAGCAACTGTAAGCTCCGGGCCACTTCGACCCGCTCCGGCTCGTCGAGGCGATCGAGCGCCCGGCGCAGGTTCGGGAACGGGGCAGCCTCACGCGTAATCAGCGCCGCCCCCGATGCCGTCGCGCGAACGATCGTTACCCGCCGGTCGCGTAGATCGCGCTCACGGACGATCAGCCCGCGCGCCTCGAGCCGGTCCAGGATGCCGGTCATCGTGGGATTCGAGACGCCGATTTGCTGGGCCAGATCGGAGACCCGGGCCGGGCCACTGGCAACGAGCAACTGCAAGGTTACCCGCTGGCGCGGCGGCAGCTCAGGCCCACCACGATGGGCCACAACCGTCAGTAATTGGAGCGAGGTGCACAGTTGGAGAACAAGATGTGCCAGAGTCGCCGGGTCGGTGGCTTCCGCTTGATGACCAGTGATCATTGCCTGGTCTGCCCTTATCGTCATCGCTACGGCTCTCCCCATTGCCGCTAAGCATATGAGTTTCCGGCAGAGGGGTCTGGTACGAAGCGGCTAATCGAGGGGGCAAATTGGTCCTACCAGGCGGGATGAGCATCGAGTGCACTCGTCGTTTACGTCGTCATCCTCACCCGACCCCTGCTCCTGCCGTCACCGTTTCTTGCAATTCAACGCGGCAAGGAGCGATCCTTGCCGGTTCTACACTTTGACCATAACACACTCGCAAGCACCGGGCCAGGCGCCTCGCCGTCCTCATGTCACGCGCCGACATCACAGTTTGCCTGAAGCGCGGGCAACGTGCTAGGCTACCAGGATGGCATAGCGAGCGCGATGTATCCGCCTCACGACACGCGCATCGCGCAGGTACAGGGGTCGCACCACCGCTCGCACTCGGGGAAACGCGACGGGAGGACAAGATGGCAGAACACCCGGAGCTGAAGGGAATGCCTCGTACAATCGTTGGCAAGCAAGTCAAGAGGCTACGGCGCCAGGGACTGGCTCCCGGAGTCGTCTATGGCCCGGTCGTTGATAGCCCCGTTCCGATCAGCGTCGACGCGCAGGAATTCGACCGGGTGTACCAGCGCGCTGGCTCCACGACGCTGGTCGATCTCCTCGTCGACGGCCGGACATTCACTGTCTTCATCCGGGAGACGGAGCGGCACCCGGTCACTCGCCAGCTCCTGAACGTCGAGTTCTACGCGCCTGATCTGCGACGGCCGATCGTGGCGCTCGTTCCGGTCGTCGGCGTAGGCACGCTCCCGGCGGGCGTCGATGGTGTCGTCACCTACGCGAAGCCAGAAGTGGAGATCAGGGCGCTGCCAGAACGGATCCCGCACCAGATCGAAATCGACCTGAGCCTGTTCAGCCCTGAACGGCTCGCGATCCACGCCGGTGAGCTTCCGCTCCCTGAAGGGGTCGAGCTCGTCACGGCGCCTGATGATGTCATTGCCGTCGTCGAGGCGGGCATGATCGAGGCCGAGGAGGTAGCAGCGCCGGAGGCGGAGCTGGCAGAGGAGATCGGCGATCGCCCAGCCGCGGTCGAGGAAGGCGCGGAACCTGTCGAGGAGGAGTAAGGTCGCAGCGCAGTTCGCGGTGCGAGCGATGTCACTGTGGCAAGCGGCGCGGCAGAGGCAACTGCGCCAGCCGGCGGCCGCTTGCCAGCCTGAGGAGAACCAGGGCGCCCGCCAACCCGACCAACCCCAGTCCGATTCGGCGTACGGCTGGGGCGTGGGACGTGTCATCACGGAGCGGTGTGGTCCAGATGCTGGTCTTATGCATCATGAGCTCTTGTGCCGAACCGAGCACCTTGATCCGTACCTCGGTAATGGTCAGCTCCGTACTCGCCAGCGTGTCGCTCGCCTCTTGCCGTCGCAACGCTCGTGAACGGCTCCGCAGAGCGCGGCGGGCCAGTCGAATCAGGTCCGGCGCAAGCTCGGCACTCATTCCGGCCAGTGCCCGCGCTGCAGGGTAGCGGGCCCACTCCCACCGACGAAGCCGGGGCGGCCAGGTATCGGTTGCTACCTCTGACCGGGAGAGTGGTACCGGAAGTCGCGACTCGACCATCGCCCCTCCTCGATTCACAAGGAGTCTGCGGTCACCAACCGGCACTCAGGCGTTCCGCACATCGTCCGTCCCTGGCCCCTCGGGAGGTTGACCGGAACCCGCCTGCTCGCGCCGTGCCCGCCACTCCCGTTGCGCCACCTTCACCGCTTCCTGGCCTCCCAAGTACTTTTCGATCATCTCGTCGAAGCCGAAGACGACATCGACCCGCACATCGTAGTTTGCGTACTTCAAGACCAGATCCTCGTAGCGCGCCCAGTACCAGTCTTCCCCTCCCCCGGCGTGAATTTCCCAGGACGGGCGCACCTGGACAACCAGCTTCCGCTCCGGGTCGTAGTAGTCGAAGATTGTATCGATTTCCTTCGGGGTCTTGCAGAGGGGACAGGCGGTGCGGTGCATCGTCTTCAACAAGATCCCCAGCCGGGCATCGGGATGGGTCGCCACGTTCACCCGGCGCGCCACCGGCGCGCTCCACGAGGCATTACAAGGCACGCATCGCATCTCGATCTCGGTAAACTCGGTGGTGATCTCTGGTGCTGTCTCGCTCGTTGCCTGCTCGGTCATGGAGGCTCCAATAGTCTTCGGCGTCCTGTCACTCAAGCCAATTCATGCAACCGCTAGAACGGAGCCACACGTGATCAGCTTGCCCCTCGTACCATTGTAGCCTGGACCTACACGATGTGCCGGACTCTCGGCACGCTGCAACCTACTGCGAGGCACGGCTCGCGAGCAGCTCCCTTTGCCTATCGACGGCCCGGAAGATCGATGGAGACCCGTACAGCGAGACTCCAAACGAGGGGAATGCCCATGGACGGCACGCATGAAGATATCGTCGAAGCCCTCCGCAGCCGGGGATTCCGCACCGCGTACGAGACATCGGCGATCGCGATCTTGACCCATCCCGACCGCCCTGGCGTCGAGGTCCGAGTAGGCACCGTGTATGTGGTGATCGAACTGGATGGGCGCGAGATTTATCGTGTCCATCACGCCCAGTTCGATCTCGCTGAGGCACTCCGGCGGCTCGCCGACTCGAGCGCTGCACCAGCGCCCGATGGCTCCTGATGTCCATGAGTACACTTAACCACATAAGGTGAACGGATGCCCGAGGAGTCGCCGGCCCGAGGACTCCCGGGCCTGCGGCGGGAGCGGCCACGCCGTGCCTGCCATTCGCCTACGTGCCCGCTATGGGCGCCGGGCCTGCCGATGAGCTGGCAAATTGCACGGCAGGAGAGGATTGCCGTGTTGCAGGAAGATCGCTTCGACGTCTATCCCATCGGCGTCGTGCGCTCGCGTATCGCCGACCGGCGGCTGATGCCGCCGCAAGGCATCCGGGCCGAAATCGAGATCTTCCCGGAATTCGAAGACGGACTACTGCGAATCGAGGAAAACTCGCACATCTGGGTGATAGGCTGGCTACACGAGGGGGACCGCCACCGGCTACAACTTGTCCGCCCCGAGTACGAGCCAACCCGGCGCCGGCGCGGAGTCTTCGGCCTGCGCTCGGTGGCGCGGCCCAACCTGCTCTCGCTGAGCGCCTGCTGGCTCCTCGCCATCGAGCGGAATCGCCTCGTCGTCGACCCGTTGGAGTTGATCGACGGGACACCGGTGCTGGATATCAAACGCTACTCGGTGAGCTGGGACTGCATCTTCTCGGCTCGTAGCTCGCGAGATCGCTATCTGATCGACCTCACCGGCCCGGAGCGACTGGCAGAGTTCGAGCGGGAGGCCGCGAACTTCCACGGCGAGTGTTGTCCATGGGTCGTCGCCGGCGCCCGGCTCATCCAACATCTGCACGAGCTGTGGGGCATTCGCCCCAAGGATGACGCGCTCATCGTCACCATCAGCCTCGCCCCGGAACTCGCCCACCTGGCCGACACGCTGCAAGCCCTGACCGGGGCGACCTTCGGATCGGGTCGTCTCCGCGTCGACCCAGCGAAGCGAATCGCCTTCGAACACGGGGAACGCTGGCTCGCCCTAGCGCCGGGTCCACTCCCGGCAATGGATCTGGACACGATCCGCGCGCTCCCCATCACCGAGCTCTTCGCGCCGATCGAGAACTGACGAGATCGGTCGGCGTCTCCCGGTACGGCGCAGCGGGAATACGCGCGGGTGCTCATGCTCAGCCGCTGGGCGGCACGGGCCGGAAGAGGTAGGCAAGCACGTCGCGCGCCGCTTGCTCCAGATCGTCTCCCAGCTCGGGCGGCAGGGCACCGGTGGTCCACAGCTCGGCGAACCCATGAGCGAGCGACCAGGCAGCCAAGCCAGCTCGTAGCGGGTCGAGAGCCGGATCATCACGAGCGAGCTGCCTCAGTGGCCCGTAGAGCAGCTCGCTCGCCGCCTGCCTCGCTTCCACCAGCGCGGGGTCACCGGCGCGATACAGCTCGGGGCGGAACATGACGGCCACGTACGGACGGTGCTCGATCGAGAAGCGGACGTAGGCGACGCCGACGTCGAGAAAGTTCCCGGTTCGTTCCCAGGCTTCGCGGAGCGTCGCGGCCAGCAGCCGGTAGCCCTCGGTCGCCAGCGCCGTCAACAGCCCCGCCTTATCGCCGAAGTGGTGGGCTGGCGCGGCGTGCGATACGCCGACCCGACGCGCCAGCTCGCGCAGGCTGAGGGCGGCTGGCCCAGCCGCGGCGATCGACTCGAGCGCGGCGTCGAGGAGCGCGCGCCGGAGGTTGCCGTGATGGTAGGGATGGGCCCGAATAGGCGCTGTTGCTCGCTTTCTCATGTCCCCAGCATAACAGATCGATCTTGTCATTGACAAGTTCGTCGCGCCCTGGTATCTTGTCACTGTCTAGATCGGATGGTGCCGTCGCAGGTGCAGCGCACGCGAAGGAGGTCTCCGTGGACACACCACTGTCATTGTCAGCGGAAACACGCGCAACTGCCGGGCTGATCCTGTTGACGATCGTCACTATCGAGTCCGGTGGGCTGCTCTTGTTGCGAGTCCTGCGCGGCCGCCATCCGATGACAGCTTTCCAACAGGCGTTCGCCCGGGCCGGACATGCCCACGCTGGCGTGCTCGTGACCCTGGCGCTCGTGTGTCAGATCCTCGCTGACGCTGCCGAGCTGAGCGGCTGGCTCGCCATCTTCGCCCGCAACGGAATCTGGGTCGCGGCCATCCTCATGTCCGCCGGCTTTTTCCTGTCGTCGGCCGGTCGCGGCGTCAACGCGCCGAACCGGCTCATCGTCCTGGTGTACGCCGGCGCGGTCTCGCTGGCCGTTGGCGTCGTCTCGCTCGGAATCGGCCTGCTCACCACCTGAGGCGGCATCGCGAGTCCCACCCCGGGACCGCTCACTCCCACCGGAAGGTCCGCGAGGCTAGCACCAAGACGCCCGCACACCAGAGGAGAAGGGCGAAGAGCTGGGGCAGCGGAGCCACCGGCTGCGGTCCGAGGCTGAGCCGCAAGGCCTCGGCCAACGCGTTGGACGGTAGCAACAGGCCCACGAGGCCTAGCGGGCCGGGCAGACGCTCGACCGGCCAGACGATGCCGCCTAGCAGGAGCAGCAGAAGATAGAGACCGTTGGCAGCGGCGAGCGTGGTCTCCGCCCGCAGGGTTCCCGCCAGAAGCAGCCCGATGCTGGAGAATGTAGCCGTGCCGAGGACGAGCGCGAGGAGAGCCCAGAGGAGGGACCCGCCCGGTCGCCAGTCGTAGCCAATGGCGGCGATCGCGAGTAAGAGAGCGATCTCCGCGGCTACGACGGCCACGACTGAGATCACCTTCGCGCCCAGCAGCCTTCCTCGGCCCAGCGGCGTGCTGCCCAAACGCTTGAGCACGCCGTAGCTGCGCTCGTAAGCGGTACGGATTCCCAGGCTCACCAGCCCGGTGGACATCACCGCCAGTGCCAGCATGCCCGGCAGCAGGAAGTCGACTGGCCGAGCGTACTCCGGCGGCGCGATCCCGAGCGAGGCGAAGAAGACGAGCAGTACCGCCGGCACCACCAGGGTGATCAGCACGCCCTCGGCGCGGCGTATAGTCAGCAGCAGCTCCATCCGGGCCTGCGCCAGTAGTGCCTCCACTCGTGCGCTCTCCTATCCCCGCTTCCGGCCACCCGAGTTACAACCAAGCCAGCCAGCCAATGAGCGCGCCTCACTCTCGTAGCTCATGGCCAGTCAACCGCAGGAAGACCTCTTCCAGCGACTCGTGGCCGACTCGGATCTCCACCAGCAGCACACCGGCATCGCGCGCCCAGGTCGTCAGCTCGGACAGGAGATCCGCCGGCCGCTTCGTATGAATCACGTACCGTCCCGGCTGGGCCTCGCGCGCATCCAACGCTGAGGGCAACGACCGCAGGGCGGTAACGTCGAGACCGGCCGGACCGGTGAACTGCACCTCGTCGGTTTCGGAATGTGTCAGCTCCTGCGGCGTGGCGAGGGCGACGAGCCGGCCGTGGTCGATGATGGCGACTCGGTCAGCCAGCCGCTCTGCCTCCTCCATGAAGTGGGTGGTCAGGAGCACCGTGATTCCGCGCTCGCGCAGCGAGGATACCAAAGACCAGGTCAGCCGGCGGGCCTGCGGATCCATGCCGGTGGTCGGCTCGTCCAGAAAGAGCAATTCCGGCTTCCCAACCAGCGCCGCCGCCAGTGCTAGGCGTCGTTGCTGGCCGCCGGAGAGCTGCCGGTACCGCACCCGCGCAACCTCTTCCAGGCCCACCAACCGGATCAGCTCCCGAGGATCCTCGGCCTCGTCGTAGAAGTGACTCAATAGATCCAGGAATTCGATCGGCGTCACAGTCGGGTAGATGCCGCCGCTCTGGAGCATCACCCCGATACGTCGCCGGAGCTCGGCGGCGTCCCGACGCGGATCGAGCCCCAACACGCGTACCTCGCCCTCGTCGGCCGTACGGTATCCCTCAAGGATTTCGATGGTCGTGGTCTTGCCCGCTCCGTTCGGACCGAGGAGCGCGAAAATCTCCCCTCGGCCGATCGTGAAGGTCAGGCCGTCCACGGCGACGCGTTCACCGTAGCGCTTGACGAGATCGCGGACAACGATCGCCTCCGCCTGCCCCGCTACCCGCGGAGCCGCGAAATCCGGCTGGGGAACCGATCGGACGCCTCGTGTACCCGCGATCTCGTTCAACGGTTGGCCTCTCGTTCTTAGCCGGCCGACAGAAGGTTACGTCCAGTCAAGACGGCGTTGCTGCTCGCGACTCCCGTGACCCAGGCAAGTCGAGGAGCCGCACAATATCCAGGTTCCAGGCGAACTGCTCCCTCGATGCCTCAGCGCGGTAGCCCCAGATCGGTACGCGCGTCTCGTGCAATCCACCGTGCGTGCGGAGGCGAACGGAGGCCCTGGTCGAGCCGGTCGAACCGGGCTCCACGAGGACTGTCTCCGTGGTCGCCAGAACGAACAGGTCTCCGATCCGGTCTGCCGGTAGCCGGAAGCGGTCGACCGCCTCTTCCCGACTGTACACGGCCTCGATCCCTGCGGTCTCCCGCAGGAGCTCGATGGCATCAGCCACCTGTCCGGCAGCAAGGTAGAGGTACCCGGCGCCGCCCATGTTACTGTGATGGACGACGTAGCGATCCTTGATCGGCGAGACGAAAGCCGCGCGGATGCCATACCCGCCCAGCAACGCCACCAGATCGAGCCCGACTGTCTTGTCCCGCATGCCGTGGTCGGCGGTGATCAAAACCTGGTGCTCCGGAAACGCCGCCAGCAGGTCGCCCAACAGCGCGTCGAGCGTCTCGATGTGGCGGATCGCCTCGGCCGATCCAGGGCCGTGCCTGTGCATCACGTAGTCGGTCGTGCTGCAATAGGTCAGGTCGGGATCGTACGCCCGGAGCACCCAGTGCAGGGCGCGGAGCTGCCAGTAGTCGATCTCCGACGAGTAGATGCCAGCCGGCTCGCCGACCGCCTCGATCGCCTCGGCTGGCAGGCGCTCGGCTGAGAAGGCGACCGTCGCCCCGCGGCCGAGCAGACGCAGGAGCTTCTCCTTCGTCACCAGCAGCGCCGTCCGCAGTCCAGCCTGAGCAGCGCGCTCGAGCGCCGTCGGAGCGCGCAGGTACTCTGCTGTCTCGATGAACTGCCCCTGGCCCGTGACCGGGTCGTACCAATAGTTGCTGGCGATACCGTGCGTCTCCGGGAAGGAACCGGTGAGGATCGAGACGTTGTTGACATTGGTCACCGAAGGCAGGACAGCCCGGCCTATAGTGAAGAAGCCGGCACGGGCGATCGCATCGAGCGTCGGGGTGCGCGCCGTCTCGAGGTAATCCGGGTCGAGGCCGTCGAGGCAGATCAGGACGGTCTTGCGCCGCATCCCCACGGTTCCTTCATAGCGTGTAGAGCATGAGGTAGATGATCCAGCCAGTGACCGCCACGTAGAGCCAGACGGGCAGTGTGAGACGGGCGATCCGCCGGTGGCGCCGAAACTGCCGGGTCAACGCCCGGTAAATCGTCACCAGCACCATCGGCCCCAGGATCGTCGCCAGGATCGTATGCGAGATCAGGATAGCGAAGTAGACGACGCGGACTGCACCCTCGCCGGTATAGAGCTTGCTACCGAGCAGCAGGTAACGCGCGACATACACGACGAGGAAGAGCGCGGCGAAGGTCGTCGCCGTCAACATGGCCCACTTGTGGGCCTCGACTTTGCGCTGGCGAATGCACAGGTAGCCGGTCGCTGCGGCCAGCCCGCTGATGGCGATCAAGGTCGTATTGAGGATGGGCAGCCAGGTCTCCACGCCTACACATGCTCTCGCTTGCAGGCCGGAACGGCCCGCCGGGCTATCCACTCCGATCGAGATCATAGAACAGCGCGCGACCCCATCCGGTCAGGAAATCCCTGACGACAGCCAAGCGCGGTGGCTCATCTCGTCGCGTCGGGTAACGGCACGCCGTAACGCGAACCGGTGGCCTGGAGCTCGCTCCAGATCGCGTCGTCGATCGGAATGCCGTTCTGGCGCCGCTGTTGCTGCGTCCGGTACTCAGGTTCGCCTGGATAAAGCACCTCGATGAAGCCCTCGGCCGGAGGTGTCGCCTTCAGATAGCGGGCAAAGGCGGCGACCTCGGCCTTGAAGTCGTCGAGCGGCCGGAACGCGCTCGGGTCGACGACCAGCATGAAGGCCCCGTCATTGTGCCGGCCAAGCGGGTCGACACCGAAGCCCAGCCCCGGCAGAAGGGCGGCGAGGATCTCGACAGCGACCGACAGCCCGTACCCCTTGTGACCTTCCCCTCCCCCGAGCGGCAGCATGACGCCACCGGCGTAGAAGTCATCGGGGTCAGTCGTCGGCCGCCCATCGCGGTCGAGGATCCAGCCCAGAGGGATCCGGTGGCGGCGAGCCCGGGCCAGGTCGAGTTTGCCCAGCGCGACGGCGCTCGTCGCCATGTCGATCACGAGTGGGGCTTCCAGGTCGCTCGGAAAAGCGATCGAAATCGGGTTCGTCCCGAGCCGTGCCTCGCGACCACCAAAGGGGGCAACTTGCTTGGGGGCCTGCCCGGAGTCGCAGAGCATGATACCGATCAGACCGTCCCTTGCCGCCATCATCGGGTAGTCGGCCAGCCGGCCGACATGTCCCTGCTCCCGCACTACGGCCGCCGCGACTCGGGTCTCGCGCGCCATCGCGATGCAACGCTCCATCGTCCACTCGGAGACTACCTGGCCGAAGCCCCAGTTGCCCGAGACGAAGAGGGTCGCGCCCGTCTCGCTGATCACGGCCGGTCGGGCTGCTGGGTCGAGGTGTCCACGCTCGATCGCGGCGACGTAGTTGGGCAGGAGGCGCACCCCGTGCGAGTCGTGGCCAGCCAGGTTCGCGCCGACCTGGTGGCGCGCCACGATCGCCGCGTGCTCCGGCGACGCGCCCGCGGCCTCGTAGACCGCGGCAGCGAACGCAACCAGACGCTCGTGCCTCACAACCGGCATGGGTCCACCTCCACGGCGGCACACCTACCGAGGCTATCGAGCGCTCGCCAGCCGCCCGGCGGCAGCCCCATCGAGCAGCCAGGTGACCTGGCCACGGGCATGCCTCAGGAGCTGAGCTGGGGTCTCGTCGACGTCCTCGGTGCCCTCGATCGCGCGAGCCACCGCCTCAGCCTTGTCCGGTCCGGTCGCCAGCACCAGTACCCACCGGGCTGCCTGGAGCACTGGCGCGGTGAGCGTAATCCGGGTCGTGCCGAGCTGCGGCACAGCATTCGCCACCACAAGCCGGTCGCGCACGGCTAGTGCGGCGGTGTGCGGGAAGAGCGAGGCCGTATGCCCATCAGCACCGATCCCGAGGAGGATCAAGTCGAACTCCGGAACCTCGCCAGCGCGAACGCCGAAGACCTGTCGCAAATCAGCCTCGTACCGTTCCGCAGCTTCTTCTGGTCCGAGTTCGGCGAGGACACGATGCACGTTGCCAGGTGGGATCGGCAAGCGATCGAGCATCGCTTCCCTAGCCATCCGATAATTGCTCTCCGGGTGGTCAGGGGGTACAGCACGCTCGTCCCCCCAGAAGAGATGAATCCGGCTCCACTCGATCTCGTCGCGCGTGGGTGGCTCAGCGAGCCGCTGGTAGAGCGCTCGGGGCGTCGAGCCGCCGGAGAGCGCGATCACGCACCTGCCCCGCTCGGCGATCGCTTTGCGCGCGACCTCCACCGTTCGACGGGTGGCCGAGTCGGCCACTGCCTCAGCATCTGGCAGGACGACGATCTGGAATCGCTGTTCGCGCATGGTGCCTCCCGGCTAAGTGAACCGGACCGTCGGTAACCGGCTATCGCATAGCCCGTCAGATCAACCATGGCTCGACCGAGCGCGCCAGGCCCTCGGCCTCGGCCAGGGCAGCCTCGTAGAGGGGATCGGCCGCCAGGGCCTGGAACTCGCGCACCAGAAGCCGTCGTAGGTCGAACAGCGCATGGTGGAAAGCATAATCGAGGAGCTGTTGCTGCCGGTTGTGAGCACTCAGCTTCACTGTCGCTCGATCGAGACCACCGCGAGCAATGGTGAAGGTTGCCTGCTCGCTATCCCGGCGTGCCTGGAACTGGACCGAGAGCATGTGGCCGTGGAGGCGCGCGGCGTACGGCTCGAAACAGAGATTCCACTCAATTCGCTGCCCGTTCGCGTCGCTCATCGAGATACAGCAGCCATCCGGCCGGGAAACGGCATCGTCGAACTCCCAGCCGAGCCGGCTGCCCATCCACCCGAGAAAGAGAAGGGCCTGTGACGGGTTGGGCGGCAGATGCTCGTAGCGCCCCGAGACCACCCAGACATCGGTGATAGCGTCTAGCGCCCAGCGGCAGTGCGGCAGATCGAAAACGCGCGCCGTCATCTCCTGCCACGGCGCGATGCGCGCCCAGTTGAGATCGGAGACGATGGTGTCGACCGGTTTGAGCTGGTCGTGCAGTCGCCGGGTATGCACGAGGTCGCGCACCGGGCGGGCGAAGTCGAGCGAGTCCAGGATGACACGGTCAACGGCTCGGGCTATCCTGGCGAAGCGGCGGTCCTGGAGCGGGGCCGGGCCGCACCACCAGAGGAACGAAGGCAAGTCCGGCAAGGTCAGCGGGATCAAGAGGCTCGGCAACAAGTCCAGCCCGTCGGCCGGCAGGGTGATCGCGATCTGCTCGTAACATGGGGCGTATCGCTCGGCGACCCCGAGCTTGCACTGGATACTCACTTCAGTCGCCGACTGGTCCTGTCCTGGAATGCCAGGATCCTGGCCGGTCAGCAACACCACCCGCGACGGGTGCTCGCTCGAGAGTTGATCGATCAGCTCCCTCGCCTGCTCGGCCCTCGCCGCGTCGGATGCATAGACGAAGAGGGTCAGGACGCTGGTACGGCTGAGCGCAACCTCGACGCCGCGCGCGTCGAACCGGCCCGAACTGCGCCAGAGATCGGCCAGCTCGCGCTCGATCGCGTCGACGTCGATGGTCATCCCCGCACCGCGAGGGATTAGACGGCTCGTTTGCAGCTCAGCCATGCCATTGAGTCCTTCCTGGCAACCGCCCTTGCTTCGCTGGCCGGAGGGTGCCTCGTGGCGGCTCCATCGCCCGTGAGCACGCCGCTAGGGCCGTCGCCAGCGCCGGCCATCGCGCGCGATGAACTCCTCGGCCTCAGGCGGACCCCAGGAGCCGGCATCGTAATTCGGAAAGAGCGGCGGTAGCTCCTCGGCCCAGCCCTGCAGGATCTGAGTGATCGGCAACCAGGCGGCCTCGGTCTCGTCGCGCCGGGTGAACAGCGTCGAGTCGCCGAGCATGCAGTCCAGCAGCAAGCGCTCGTAGGCATCCGGCGCCTGGACCAGGAACGAGGTACCGTAGAGAAACCCCATGCTCACCGTCCGCAGACGCACCCGCGGCCCGGGCGCCTTGGCCGCGATGTTGAGCGAGACTCCCTCATCCGGCTGGATCCGGATCACTAGTGCGTTCGGCTCCAGCCCAGCCGCAGCGGGGCCAGTGAAGAGCCGGTGCGGCACCTGCTTGAACTGGAGCGCGATCTCGGTGACCCGGCGGGGGAGCCGCTTCCCGGTGCGCAGGTAGAAGGGAACATCGGCCCAGCGCCAGTTGTCGATGAACAGCTTGAGCGCCACGTAGGTCTCGGTCTGCGAGTTCGGATCGACCCTCGGCTCCTGGCGGTAGCCGGGAACCGGCTGGCCGCCGATGAAGCCTGGCCCGTACTGACCGCGCACCGTGTATTCGTCGACCTCATCCGGCCGGATCGGCCGGATCGCGCGCAGCGCCTTGACCTTCTCATCACGCACCGGATCGGCTTCGAAGGCGATCGGCGGCTCCATCGCAATCACGCTCAGAAGCTGCAGCATGTGGTTCTGCACCATGTCGCGCAGCGCGCCTGCCCGGTCGTAGTAGCCACCGCGATCCTCGATCCCGATGCTCTCTGCCACGGTGATCTGCACGTGGTCGATGTAGGTGCGGTTCCATATCGGTTCGAAGATCGTATTGGCGAAGCGGAGCGCCAGGATGTTCTGCACCGTCTCTTTCCCGAGGTAATGGTCGATGCGGTAGATCTGGTCCTCGCGGAAAAAGCGGAGCAGGTGCTCGTTCAGCTCGATGGCACTCTGGAGGTCCCGGCCAAACGGTTTCTCCACGATCAAACGGACCCAGGAATCGCGATCCGCTGGCTGGGCCAGGCCCGCCTCACCGAGGCGCTCCGCGATAAGCTCGTACGCATCGGGTGGCGTCGCAAGGTAAAAGATCCGGTTGCCTCCGGTCCCACGCGCGCGGTCGATGCGCTCCAGCAGCTCGCCCAGCTTCGGATAGGCGTGTTCATCGGCAAAATCGGCTTCGAAGTAAAAGATGCCGCTCGCGAACGCCTCCCAAACACCCTCGTCGATCGGCTGGCGCCGGGAGAAGCGCTCGACCGCCTTGCGCATGGAAGCCCGGAACTCGTCGTCGCTCATGGGCCGGCGAGCGTACCCGACGATCGAGAAACCGGGCGGCAACAGCCCATCATAGGCCAGGTTGTACAGCGCTGGCATCAGCTTGCGCCGGGTCAGATCGCCCGAGGCGCCGAAGATAACCATGACACAGGGGTCAGGGATTCGTTCGAGGCGCAGTCCCTCGCGGAGGGGATTGAGAAGCGTCGTCGAGCGCGTCATGCGCACCTCCGGCTAGGTGTCCTCGTCATGCGTCGTCTCGGCTGTCACCACGGCATGCCCACCGAACTCGCGGCGCAGCGCAGCCGCTACCTTGGCGGCGAACGAGTCCGCCTGGCGCGAGCGGAACCGCATCTGCAGCGAGAGCGTGATTACCGGGGCCGGAACATCCTCCTCGATGGCGGTCAGCACCGTCCAGCGGCCCTCACCGGAATCTTCGACATAGCCTCGAATCGACTCCAGCCGGGGGTCTCGACGGAATGCCCGCTCGGCGAGCTCCAGCAGCCAGGAGCGAATGACGCTGCCATGGTTCCAGAGGTTGGCCAGCCCAGAGAGGTCATACTTGTAGGGTGATGCCTGCAATATCTCGAAGCCCTCAGCGTAGGCCTGCATCAGGCCGTATTCGATACCGTTGTGGACCATCTTGGCGAAGTGGCCGGCGCCGCTCGGCCCCACGTGTCGATAGCCGTTCTCGGGGGCCAGCGTGCGGAAGGCTGGCTCCACGATCCGGAACGCCGCCTCCTCGCCGCCGATCATCAGGCAGTAGCCGAGCTCCAACCCCCAGATGCCACCGCTGGTCCCGACGTCGAGGAACTGAATGCCGCGCTCGCGCAACCACTCGGCGCGCCGCACCGAGTCCTTCCAGTAGGAGTTGCCACCATCGATCAGGATATCGCCGGAACCCAGCAGCGCCGCGAACCGCTCGACCATCTGCTCGGTCGGCTCCCCGGCCGGCACCATTAACCAAACCACCCGTGGCGGGCTCAGCCGTTCCACGACTTCTTCCAGGCTGTAGGCGCCGATCGCGCCGGCCGCCTCGGCCTCGCGCACCGGTCCCGGGCTGCGGTTATAGGCCACCACGCGATGGCCGTCACGCAGCAGCCGCTTTACCATGTTGCCGCCCATGCGACCCAAGCCGACGATTGCCAGCTCCATCTGCTCTCTACTCCCCACTGCTCGCGTCACGACCGCTCAGCGCGCCGCTGCGGTGACCAGGTGCTGGAGCAGCCAGTCCAGCCCGTGGACGGGGTCACCGCTGATCCGTAGGAGCAGGACCGGCTTGCCACGGTCGGCCAGCGCCTGGTAGTCCCCGAACGCCTGCGCCAGGAAGAGCGTACGGAAGGTATACGGTACTTCGGGAATCGGGAGATCTGCCCGCGGCTCCACCACGATCAGCAAGAACGCCCCGCCCGCTGGCCCGCCCTTGTAGAGCTGGCCGATAGAGTGGAGGTAGCGCGGCCCGTAACCGAGCGTCGTCGCGACCCCCAGGCGCTCGAGCAGCAGCCGGCGCGCTTCTTGGAGCCGTCGATCCACTTCCTGCGTCGGATCGGCGAACGCTAGCAGCGCCAGGTAACCACCGTGCCGCACCTCACCCAGGAAGCGCTCGATCGCCTCGGGCACGCTGGTGGCCGTGACTCCACTCGCCAGCACGAGCTCGCTGGCCGCGGTCGGCGGCGGCGTCGTCAGCTCGCGGGTCTTGACAAACCCGTCGAGCAGCCGGCCGGTTCGATCCTTGCTCTCCTGCACGTTCGGCTCGTCGAACGGGTTGATGCCGAGGAGTGCCCCGGCGACCGCTGTCGCCACCTCCCAGCGGAGGAACTCGGCGCCCAGCTCCCAGGTATTCCAGAGCCGCGAGCGCAGCACCGGATGGCCGACCGCGGCCAGCGCGTCCAGCAGCGCCTCAGTCTGCGGGTGCGGCTGTAGCGCCAGGTCGATGCCGACGAAGACGCGGTCAGCCCCGTACCCGTCCGGAGCCAGGTGCGGCTCGCCGACGATCGGTATCAGGCCCGTCTCCTGCTTGCCCGTACTCTCGGCCAGAAGCTGCTCGAGCCAGTCGCCCAGGCTGGCCAGCCCCGGCTCGGTGATGAAGGTGACCTTGTCGCGGCCGGCCTCGGCGAGCTGGGCGAGCGCTGCGCCGAACCAGAGCCCTGGGTTGTCGATCCGCTCGGCCCGCAGGCGCTCGACCATCTGCTGTGCCGGCTCGAGCAGTGCCCGCACCGGCAGGCCGATCACCGCAGCTGGCACGAGGCCGAAATAGGAGAGCGCCGAGTAGCGCCCGCCGATATCGGGCGGGTTCAGGAAGAGACGCCGGAAGCCCTGCTCCTGAGCCTCCCGCGCGAGCGGTGTGCCCGGATCGGTAATGGCGATGAAGTGCCGGGCGGCAGCCTCGCCCTTGCGCTCGGCCAGCCTGCTGTACCAGTAGCGATACAGGCTCGTCGTCTCGATGGTGGTGCCGGACTTCGAGCTCACGATGAAGAGCGTGCGGTCGAGATCAAGCTCCCG
Organism: Thermalbibacter longus; assembly: GCF_023806485.1. Lineage (GTDB taxonomy): Bacteria > Chloroflexota > Chloroflexia > Thermomicrobiales > Thermomicrobiaceae > Thermalbibacter > Thermalbibacter longus. The sequence continues at coordinate 603,398 of NZ_JAMSLR010000001.1, read as the reverse complement.
CTCGAGGCGAGCGATGGTATCCGGATTGGTGGTGTCCAGCACGATTAGCTCAGGTGATCGGGCCTCGTTGCCGAACACCCGCTGGAAGACCTCGGGTGCCAGGCTGCTCCCACCCATTCCGAGCAGCACCGCCTGCCGGAAGCCGGCCTGGCGCACCTCTTCGGTCAGCGCCTCCAGCTCGCCTACCCGCTCGAGCATTGTCTCGTGAACCGCCAGCCAGCCCAGCCGCTCGGCGATTGCTCGCTGCACGGTTGGATCCTGGCTCCAGATGCTCGGGTCGCGCGCCCACAGCCGCTCGATGACCCTCTGCCGGACTAGCCGCTCGGCGGTGGCCCGGACGTCACGATCAAAAGGGCCGAGCTGGCTCGCCCTCCCTTCGATCGCGACGGCGAGCTGCCGACGCTTCTCGTCGATCCGGCGCATAAGGCTCCGGTACGACTCGGCGAACAGGTCTACTCCCTGCCGCTGCAGGAGCTCGGTCACCTCGTCGTAGTTGATGCCGACCTCGGCGAGAGCAGCCAACGTCTGCTCGGCCTCCTCCACGCCCTCCTCGACCGTGTTCGGCCGCGGCTGGCCATGGTCGCGGTACGCCTCGACCGTCACCGGAGCCATCGTCTGCACCGTGTAGGGGCCGATCAGGTGCTCGACGTACATGACGTCGCTGTAGGCCGGGTTCTTGGTGCTAGTGCTAGCCCAGAGCGGTCGCTGGATGCGGGCGCCGTGACGCTCCTGTAGCCGCTTGAATCGCTCGCCCTCGAGGAACACGCGCTTGAAGCGCTGGTACGCGATCTTCGCGTTGGCGATCGCGACCTTGCCCTTGAGCGCCTCGAGCCGTGCCCGCCGCTCAGGGCTCTCGGTCTGCGCGATCAGCTCGTCCAGCCGGCGGTCGACTTCCGTATCGACCCGGCTGACGAAGAAGCTGGCCACCGAGGCGATCCGGTTGACGGCCAGCCCGAGCTCGGCCCGCCGCTCCACACCGCGCAGATAGGCCTCCATCACCTGCTCGTAGTTCTGGATCGAGAAGAGCAGTGTGATGTTGACGTTGACGCCATCGGCGATGAGCTGCTCGATGGCCGGGATCCCCTGGGGCGTGCCGGGCACTTTGATCATCGCGTTGGGGCGATCGATCAACGCGAAGAGCCGCCGCGCTTCGCGGATCGACCCCTCGGTGTCGTAGGCCAGATCGGGTGGCAGCTCGAGCGAGACGAACCCATCCTGCCCATCGGCGGCCTCGTAGACCAGCCGGAGCAGATCGCAGGCCTTCTGAACGTCGTGGACTGCGAGCGCCTCGAAGATCGCTTCGCTCGAGAGCCCGCGCGCGGCCAGCTCGACGATCTCCTCGTCGTACTCGTCAGTGCTGCCGATCGCTTTGTCGAAGATCGTCGGGTTCGAGGTAACGCCGCGAAGGCCGTCATCCTCGATTAGCCGTGCGAGCTCGCTCGAGGTGATCATCGGGCGGCTCAGAAAATCGAGCCAGAAGCTCTGGCCGTACGCGCCGAGCTGCTTGAGTGGGTTGGACATCGTCATCCTCCAGTCGAAGTCGTTTGTCGGATCGTGTTCAACGTGGGTGCACCAGCTGTCAACGGTTCAGGGCCGTTACGATGGAACCGGCCTTCAATGATACCCCAGTGGCTAGGTCAGGATTTGTGCCACGGCGCAGCGCTCAGAGCCGCGTGTGGGGAACGATCTCGACGACGGGCAGCTCCTCTGCGTGGGCGACCGCCAGGGCAATCTCGGCGTCGTAGTCGAAGAGACGCAGCGCGCGCAGCAGCGGCCGCAGGGCGATCGGCGGCCCGCAGCGCCGCGAGTAGTCGCGCATGCGAAGCATCAGCTCGCGCCGGCGCGCCGGGTCCTCCACTACGTGGGCGGTCGCGCGCCAGCGCCGGTTGCCGATCCGGACGGTCACCTCCGAGTGGGCGAGGATATTCCGGTACCAGTTCGAGTGGATTCCGAAGCCGCTAAAGATGATCCAGCGATCCGCGAACGGCATGAAGCTGACGGCCGTGGTCCGGGGCAGCCCAGTCTTCCGGCCGGTAGTGGTCAGGAGCATCACGCAGCGCCAGGCGAGCAGGCGCGCGAATGGGCCATGGTAGAGTTTCGGCGGCATGGCCAGGAAGAGCCGCAGCAGGCCGCGCGGGCGCTCGCGGACGAAGGTCGGCGGTCGGGCGGTCATCCAGCAGACCTCCAATCTCCCCGTACTGACGCTGCGGACAGTATAGCGAGGGATTGGTCGGTCCCGCGAGCGCGTTCTGGCACTCCAGGCCAGCCGAGGACGGCGACGCGCGACCACCTCCACGGCTGCGATGCGCGGGATCCGGCGAGCTCTACTGCGCCACCAAAGGCGGGGAAGCCACTGAGCAGCCGGTGAGGCTGGGATACAGCCGGTCTACGGGCCGCCTTCGCAGCCCGGCAGCGGAGGCAGGGCGGCGACCGGTACGAGGCGCACTAGGTCGGGCGGCGCGAAGAGGTGGTCGAAAACCGGATCCATCTCCGGCGGCCCCTGGCGGCTCGGGATGAGGACGAGGAGCAGGTCGCCGAAGCCCTCACTGTGGCCAGGCATCTCGGTCACGCTGCCGCTCCGCGTGTCGGCCACGATCGGAGGGCGCGCCGGCGGCTGCCAGGAGACCAGCGGCCCGGCGATCGTCAGGAACTGGATGGCATCGTCATCGGTTCTGCTCCGCTTTTGGAAGATCGCCTGAGCTTCAGGATGTCCCGGCCGCCAGACCCGCAGCGTTCGGCCGTCGCTCCATGCGAGCAGATCCGGACTGGTCGCCAGCCAGACGACGTGTCGCTGGTGCGCGGCGAGCGGCGCCGGCAGCGGCACGGGTGCGCCGGTTTGGGCGTCCACCATGACGAGCTGCCCGCGCTGGCCAGGAGCCTGTAGCTCGGACCAGATCAGGTACGGCCACCGGAAGACGACCGGGTAAGTTGGGAGGTTCGTCGAGAGGATGCGCTCGGTGCGCCGAGCCAGATCGTAGACGTGCAGTTCAGAGTGCACGCGAGGCGGTGCCTCGGGCGTCGCCGGAGGTGCCAGTTCACCCTGAACCCAGTCGCTCAACCAGGCTTACCGACGCCGTTACCGGTGTGAGTCAACGAGACCCCGGGGCTCGAACCACTACGCGTGATAGCTACCGTAATTCAGTCCACCACAGGATGATGGCGAGTGCAACCGTCCGGCCGTCAGTGGCGAAGCCAGCGCTCGACCTGCTCGGCCAGCTCGGCCACTAACCGATCAGCGCGGACAGGGTCGGGATCGGAGAGGAGCTGGTAGCCGATGCCTTTCATCTGGGCGACAATCGCTTCGGCTGCCTGGAAGGGCTCCACGTCGCTGCGAAAGATCCCTTCCCGGATCCCCCGCTCGATGATGCTCGCCAGGTAGCCCTGCCAGCCGGCGTCGAGCCCACGGAGCGCGGCGGCGAGATTCGGGTCTCGCCGGGCCCGCGCGTGCAGCTCGGCCAGGACAGCGATCTGCTCCGGAGCGGTGCGGATGCGCTCCCGCAGATCAGCGAACTCCCAGCGCAGCTCCTCGAGCGCGGAGACATTCTCGCCAGAAACCGGCTCCGCTGCCGGTACCTGGAACTGCTCCGCGAGATATCCGATCACCGCGTAGATCAGGGCTTCTTTCGTCGGGAAATAGTAGTGGAGGGTCGCGATGTTCACTCCGGCGGCGTTGGCAACGTCGCGCACGCGCAGGCCCTCGAACCCGCGCTCCGCGAGCTGGTGGTAAGCGATGCGAATCAATTCCCGGCGCCGGTCGGCCCTCGCGCCGCGCGATCGTTGCCCCTCCATCGAACGGCGGTTCACCCCTCAGCCTTCCACCGGTCGCGGTTCTCCTGGAACGAGGGCCCCTCCATGCGCGTCGACTTCTACGGTTCGAGGCCGGCTGAAGCTCCGATAGGCCATCCAGAAGACCAGGATGCCATAGGCCGTTATCAGCCCGACCCGGAGCCAGTGGGTGGCCACCAGGAGATGATACAGCTCGACGTTGGCCGGCCCGAGACTCCCGGGCGGGGCATCGCCCAGCGCGATCTGTCCCTGCCAGCGGCCCCAGAGCAGCGCGGTCAAGAGCCAGAGAGAGAGCTGGATACCGAGCCCGAGCCGGAGCGCGGCTCTGCGAATTCCCGGCGGGCGCCAGCGCAGCAGCGCGAGCGCGCTCAGTGTCGCGAGGGTGGCCTGCGGGAAGACCACGATGAAGAGACGCACGAAGTGGTCGCCCTGCGCCTGGCCGAAGTCGGCACTGGGGATGAACGCCCAGGACGGGTAGATCAGAATTTGCATGAGCCAGATGACCGCCACGTTATACCAGCTCACCGCCAGCGTCGCGAGGAGGAGCTGTTGGGCCCGCGTCACGCCTGACCTCCGTTCAAGAGGATCCACATATCAATCAAGCACTTGATGTATACTACCACGGACGCGCTCACCGGTCAAACCCCTCCCCGGGGCGAAGCCAGCGTCATCCTCGGCAGTTGACGTCCCACGCCCGTGATTGCTACACTATCCCGCTGGAGGTTGGGCCGGTGTAGCTCAATGGCAGAGCAGGGGACTCATAAGCCCTTGGTTGGTGGTTCGAATCCGCCCACCGGCACCTGAAAGACGAGCGATCCCAGTGGCCGGCATTGCCGGCCATCTATCATTTAGGACTAAGCGCGCCTCACGGCATCACCACTGCCAGGAGCAGCCCTCATGACTGATCCCCCGGCCGCTGCCAGCACGCTTCTCGAAGAGATCGCGAACCGGCTGCGAGACGCGGGCCTGGCGTCGGGAGACACGGTCGTGGCCGGCTTTTCCGCAGGACCCGACTCGCTGGCGCTGCTCTGGGGGCTGGCCACGCTGGAACGGCAGGGACGCGGCCCTCACGTCGTCGCTCTACACGTCGATCACCAGTTGAGACCGGACTCCGCCCGCGACGCAGAGCGCGCGCTGGCGCTCGGGTCAGACATCGGCGTCTCGGTCGAAGTAGAGCAGGTGGACGTGGCGGCCTGGCCCGAGTATCCCAGCGAGGGGACGGAGGCAGCCGCGCGCGCGGCACGCTACGCCGCGCTCGGCCGGCTGGCCCGGAGGCACGGCACGTCCTGGGTCGCGGTCGCCCACACCCGCGATGACCAGGCAGAGACGGTATTGCTCCGGCTGCTCCGCGGCGCCAGCCTCGAGGGACTGGCGGGCATGCGACCGATCACCCGGCGACGGGTTCGGTTGGATCCTACCGGCCATGATGTAATCGAGCTCACCATCCTGCGCCCACTGCTCGGGCTTCGGCGCGAAGCCGTGACGGCGTGCCTGGCAGCGCTCGGACTCACGCCGGTCGAAGACCCAACCAACTGGCAACTGGAGTACCGGCGCAACCGGCTACGGCACCAAGTTATGCCCCTCTTGGAGCAGATCTCTCCCGGCGCGACCGAGGTCATCGCGCGGGTCGCCGAAGTGCTGCAGGACGATGCAGCCTGCCTGGAAGCGGAGGCGGCCCAGCAGGCGGCCATCCTGGTCAGGCATGAGGGGACCGTGGCGCGTGTCGACCGGGCAGGTCTGGCGAGCCTGCCGCTCGCGATCCAGCGGCGAGTGCTGATCGCGGCGGTGCTGCGCGCCAGCGACGAGCAGCTCGTTCCCACCTTCGAACGGCTGGAGGCCCTGCGGACAGGCGCGGAGCGAGGTCGGGTCGGAACGAGAATCGAACTCGGCCGCGGCTGGGAGGCGATCATCGAGTACAATGCCGCCACGATCGGGCCGGCGGGGAGGCTAGAGGAGGCGCTCCGCCGGGAGTCCGGTGTGCCTCTCCTCGAGCCGGGCACGTCCATCGATCTGGTCGGGAGTGCGGAGATCGCTCTGGGCAACCGCTGGCGCCTCCGTTATCGGACCGCGGTCGAGGGCTGGGTCCTGCGAACACGGCGACCTGGGGACCGGCTGCTGCTGAGCCCGGATCGGCCGCCGGTTCGCCTGCAGGACTGGCTAGTGAACCGGAAGGTGCCGGCCTACCTGCGCGACTGGTTGCCGTTGCTGGCCGACGGTCGCGTCGTCTGGTGGATCGGCGGGCTGATGGGGAGGTCGTTCTCGCACCCGCAAGGACTGATCGAGGTTGAGCTGGTGCGGGAGCCAGTGGGACTCACAACGAGGGAGAGAGGGTTCACGGTGCAGGACGATCGCGTGCTGGCCGAGAAGCTCGGCCTCGAGCGGGTGCTCATCGATGAGGAGACACTGCAACGGCGTGTTGGCGAGCTAGGGCAAGAGATCACTGGCTACTACCAGGGAAAGCGGCCACTCCTGATCGGCGTGCTCACGGGCGCCTTCGTTTTCATGGCCGATCTGGTCCGCCACATGCCGATCCCGCTCAGCATCGACTTCATGGCCGTCTCCAGCTACGGCCAGGCTACCGTCACTTCCGGAGTCGTGCGGATCATCAAGGATCTCGACCGCCCCATCGAAGGTGAGCATATTCTGCTGGTAGAAGACATCGTCGACAGCGGCCTGACGCTGAAGTATCTGAGCGACGTTCTGCGGCGCCGCAATCCGGCGAGCTTCAAGGTGGTGGCCTTGCTGCGCAAGCAGAAGGCAGGCGCGCTCGAGGTGCCGATCGATTGGGTCGGCTTCGACATCCCGGACGAGTTCGTCGTCGGCTATGGGCTGGACGTCGCAGGAAAGTTCCGAAACCTGCCGTTTGTCGCGGTCTATCGCGGACAGTAGCTCTCTGTAACCCTCGCCCGCGTGCGAAGAGACGTTTTCGTGCGACCTGAGGGTTCAGGCGCCTTCTAGCGGACGCCTGAATTGGCCGGTGTGGCGCGGCTTCTTGCGTCGCTGGCCTCCGATCGGCACCCGACAATAGTGAGCGGGATGTGTCTGTTATAATCGAAGCGCCCCAGTGATCGCCGCGTTCTGCGGGCTGGATTGCGGGGACGAGCGAACGTGGCACGCGGAGGTCGCTCTATGTCCGACAACAAGTGGTTGCGCAACGGCTTTGTGTGGATGATTTTGATCATCGCAGTCGTTGCCGTTTGGTTTACTTTCGTCAACAGCGGAAGCAGCGGCCGGCGCATCAACATGGCCGATGTCGCCGCCGACATCAAGGCGGGTAAGGTCGAGCAGCTCGTCATGACCGAGAACTCCAACGAGGTGCAGGTGCACTACGTTGGATCGGAAGAGATTCGCACGACGACGCTCCCGCCGAACACGAACATCTATGACGTACTCAAGGAATTCGGCGTTCAGGCAGGAGACTTCGAGCTCCGGGTCAATCCGGCCAGCCAGTGGGGTAGCTGGTTGAGCGCGCTCACGTTCATCCTGCCCACGCTCTTCCTGATCGGCGTCTTCGTCTTCATGATGCGACAGGCTCAGGGGACGAACAACCAGGCTATGTCCTTCGGGAAGAGCCGGGCGCGCGTCTTTACCAGCAACCGTCCGACAGTGACCTTCGATGATGTGGCCGGAGTCGAAGAGGCGAAGGAGGAGCTGGCTGAGATCGTCGAGTTCCTCAAGTACCCCGAGAAGTTCGCCTCGCTCGGCGCGCGAATCCCGCGGGGCGTGCTGCTCGTCGGCCCGCCCGGAACCGGCAAGACGCTCCTCTCGCGCGCAGTGNGCCTCGCTCGGCGCGCGAATCCCGCGGGGCGTGCTGCTCGTCGGCCCGCCCGGAACCGGCAAGACGCTCCTCTCGCGCGCAGTGGCCGGCGAGGCCGGCGTGCCCTTCTTCAGCATCAGCGGCTCTGAGTTCGTCGAGATGTTCGTCGGCGTCGGCGCCAGCCGGGTGCGCGACCTGTTCGACCAGGCGAAGCGCAACGCCCCGTGCATCGTCTTTATCGACGAGATCGACGCGGTAGGCCGCCAGCGCGGGGCCGGGCTGGGCGGCAGCCACGACGAGCGCGAGCAGACGCTCAACCAGATCCTGGTCGAGATGGACGGTTTCGACAGCACCACAAACGTGATCGTGATCGCCGCGACCAACCGGCCCGACGTGCTCGACCCCGCTCTGCTTCGCCCCGGCCGCTTCGACCGCCAGGTCGTGCTCGATCGGCCTGATCTGAATGGCCGGCTGCAGATCCTGAAGGTGCATACCCGGGGCAAGCCGCTGGAGAGCGACGTCAGCCTGGACGAACTGGCACGCCAGACGCCTGGGTTCTCGGGTGCCGATCTGGAGAACCTGGTGAACGAGGCCGCCATCCTGGCCGCCCGGCGCAACAAGAAGACGATCGGGCGGCGCGAGCTCTATGAAGCGATCGACCGCGTAGTCGCGGGTCCCGAGCGGAAGAGCCGGGTCATCAGCGAGCGCGAGAAGCTGATGACGGCCTACCACGAGGCCGGGCACGCGCTGGTTGCCCGGATGTTGCCGCATGCTGACCCGGTGCACAAGGTGTCGATCGTCGCTCGAGGGATGATGGGTGGGTACACCCGGGTGCTGCCGGAGGAGGACCGGTTCTTCTGGACGAAGAAGCAGTTCGAGGCCCAGCTCGCCGTCTTCATGGGAGGCCACGTGGCTGAGGAACTGGTGTTCCAGGAGGTCTCGACCGGCGCGGCGAACGACATCGAGCGCGCGACCAACCTGGCGCGGCGGATGGTTACCGAGTACGGGATGAGCAAGCGGCTCGGGCCACTGGCCTTCGGCAAGAAGGAAGAGCTGGTTTTCCTGGGCCGGGAGATCAGCGAGCAGCGCAATTACAGCGACCAGATCGCCTACGAGATCGACCAGGAGGTGCGCCAGCTCATCGAAGAGGCCTACCAGCGTGCCAAGGATATCCTGCTCCAGCATCTGGACAAGCTGGAGAAGATCGCCATGCTGCTGGTCGAGCGCGAGACGATCGACGGGAGCGAGATCGAGGCACTGTTCGATGAGCCGCGGCCGCGTCCCGAACTGGTCGGCCCACCGCTCACTCGCCCGGCAGCCGTGATCTCGGTCGAGCAGCGGCAGGGGAGCCGCGAGGCGCCGGCACCGCAGCAGCCGAGCAGCCCCTCGCCGCCGCCGCAGATCCGTCCGCAACCGGCGTCTTGAACCACGCCACTTTCTCGAGCGGATACAAGCGTGGCCGGCCAGAGATGGCCGGCCACGTCGGATTCTACGAGTCCCGAAACACCGGCGCCAGTGGCATCTTTCACCACCGGCGCCGGTGGAGGTCGCCTGTTGATTCACATTGTAGCGTGGTCAAGCCTCCGGCGTCAGGGCCATCGCGTCCTGTGGAACCGGCACGAAGCAGTCGATGGCCGCTACCTCATCGAAACTGTACCAGCCGGCATCGAGGATCGCGCGATAGTCGTACTGCCGCATGATCGCCCGGGCGTCGCGTGCCGTGATACGCACCAGCCGGGCGCCACAGCCCGGTCGAAGGTAATACCGGCCTTCCTGATCCCGGAAGAGGAGGCTCTGCGGATAGTCTCCCCGGCGACCGATGAGCTGGAAGTTGCGGGTCTTCATCGGTTCCCTCCCTCTTCTGGGGCCAGCGCGCCCGCACGATGCAGTGAGCTCCCGGGCTCGAACCGGCGTATCCGCTACCCTCCGGCTGCCCGCGCGAGGTGCGCGCGTAGCCGGGTAGATGATGACGAGAAGGCTAACGCAGGGTGGAGGCAGGGGGACTCGAACCCCCGACCTCTACAGTGCGATTGTAGCGCTCTCCCAACTGAGCTATGCCCCCACGCGTTTGGCCGGGTCAGAGTATACGGCACGCGGACACCGGTCGTCAAGCTGAGACCGCAGCCGGCTACCGCGAGTCGCAGCGTCGCGGGCGCGCTGCTGTCCACGAGGCTCGCTACCTCGGCATACTAACCAGAGCGGCCTCACCGCGGCTGAGGCCGCATAGCCAGGCGGGAACAGGCGAACGGCAGCCCGGAACCGAAGATCCTTGACAGGAAGCCTGGAATCAGGTAGGATGCCGAGTACCGGGCGAGGCGAGTCTCCGTATCTGGCGCCGGGCGCGCGTTTAGCGACTCTGTCAGACAAGGAGGCGAGCCATACTCACCGATCGACTCCCTGTACTGACCGCGCACGCGCGCGTTCGCGCTCGACAGCGCGGGATACCGGAACAGGACGTCAGTCTGGTGATCACGTACGGCCGGCGGTGCTACGCCCGAGACGCGCTCTACTACTTTTTCGGCCGCCGTGAGGCGCGGCGAGAAGCGGCCCGGCTCGGGGCCATGGTAGAGCGCCTGCAGGGCATAGTCGTGGTGGTCGAGGATGGGTGCGTGGTGACCGTTTACCACAACCCGCGGATCCTCAAAGATTTGCGGCAGAGCAGATCGCGCTATCGCGAGCGCTCCGCCGCGTAGACCACTCCTTCGGCGTCTGCGGATGTAGCGCGCTCGGTCTCCGGGTACGACGACGTCTCGCCCGGTTCCCCCTCTGATAGAGACTGCCGGCTGACAGTCCACCTGACACGACGCCGGCGCCGCAGTCGCCTCCCGGTCATTGAACCGATGCGGAAGCAAACACTCGTGAGCCGAGAGTCAGGAGTCCTCTGTCGAGCCAGCGGTGCACGCGGCCGGTCGCGTCCGCCCACGCCACGCCCGGCACAGAACGCGTGGCAAGCCTCCCCGGCGTGCGGTGCCTCAGTGGGGAGGTCGACGACGGAGTGCGGCTCTGCCCATCAGGCCATTGGAAAGCCGGTGCACGCGGCGTCTTCAGGACGCCCATCTCCCCAGTTTCCTTACACACCCTGTGCACCGCATTTCTCGACCGGAACAGCCACAGTCACGCCAGCCCCGTACTCTACGGCCTCGCAGCGACCCGCTACTTCCGCCGCACTCCGCCTCGTGGCCTGAGGACCGAGACGGCATCCACAATGCCTCAGGCGGGATCGCGCCTGCTTCCCTGCTGCCGCCCCCGCTCAAGGCTTGCCCCTCACGTATCACCAGACCGACGATCCTGTGAAACCCGATGGGCTCGACATCCGCTCGGTCACCGCGAGCGGGTAAAGTGGTTCTCGACCGCCGCCCCGTCAGGCATCGTAAAGCCAATAGTCAGCCGGTCGCCCTCGATCTGGTAACGTGCTTCGCCACGCGGCGTCAGATATTGGACCATTGCCCCGAGATCGATACCGTCGACCGTAAGTGACCCAGTCGTCTGCACATCCAGGAAAGCGACCGAGTCTCCACGGACTTCGTACCGGCCCTCGGAGTACACGACACCGCTCCCCGAACTTTCACCGAATGTGCAATGCAATTCGCTACTGTGTCTGAACGTCCCATCCTCAGCGAAGGTTAGCGTGACCGTGCCCTCACACGGATAGTCCGCGGGCAGGCCACCATACGGCGCGGTATTCGCCGCGAGGATGTCCCGCGCCGACGCCATCCAGACCCCGACCAGGCGATTGCACAGATCCTTGATAGCGGCATACTCTACCTCGAACCCGATCGTGCCCCCAACCGGGCTCGCCACGGTCAGCACCGCGCGCGAGGCCGGCAGCGGAGGGAGCTCCTGGCCGCCAGGCGGCGACCCGTCCTCGCAGGTACAGACGCTCCCAGGGAGGCAGAACAAGAGCGATTCGGCGCCACGAAGGTCGAAGACCGTCCCGTCTTCGAACTCCACGGCACCCGCGGTCACCGCGTCGTACACTCGGATCCTGACTGCTTCATGCTCACCGGACTCGCCGATCGTCAGTTCGAGGGGGAGCGATCCAAAGGGGCCAGCATCGACCTCGATCCGCTGTCCCGGCGGGCTTACGCCGACCAGCTCCGTCGCACGGGTGTACGTAATACCTAGACCCGTCGATTCCCACTCCAGCCCGTAGGCCGGCGCCCGCACCAGCGTCTGCGCGACCAGCCGCAAGGCCTCCTCGAACGCCATCCCCCCGAACAGCGCGGACACGGCATCCCGGTTCCCGAGATCGAACATGCGGAGCATGACAGGGAACGGATCATGCCCGGCCGCCTCGGCGGCGGCGTACAGGCCGATCGCGTCGTAGCTGCGCCGCCAGAGCGACTCCGGTGGCGTCGCGAGCCACGTATCCCAGAACGACGCAGCGGGCGAGGGATCGCTGGCGATGACCGACGCCACCCACTCCGCTTGCCCCTCCTCCACCCATGCGCCATGGCTACGCAGCGTGTGCTGGAACTGGAAGCAGTGCCACAGCTCGTGGGCCGCGACATACTCTCGCGTAGTCGGCTCGTCGGCCACGTCGGCCCGAAACACGATCCGGCAAGCTGTCATCCTTCCGCCGCTCTCGACCGGAGTCGCGTACGCCTGGATGTCCCTGGTACTCATCCGCCGGACTACCCCGAGCCGCACCGGTACGGTCAAGCGCACACCAGCGCGCGCTTCGATCCGTCCCCTCACCTCCTCGATGACCTGCCGCAGTTCGTCGAGAGGCCCAGCAGCGCGAGCCCCTGGCACGAATCGATCTACGAGCGTAGCGCGTGCACCGGGCTGAGCAGTCCCCTGCCCGCTCGGGGGAATTTCGACCCACTCGTCGACGCGTCCGAACAGCGCGTCCTCGACCGCCGCTGCGACCTCCGGTGGCAGGCTCTCGCGCTGCGCCGCCACGACGACGATGGCCGCTTCTGCCACCCGCCCCGCATTGTCCCCCGGCAACGGCCGGGGCGTGACTCCAGGCAGCGGGCCCACGTGCGCCGCGAAGATCTCCAGCGCCGTCTCCAGCGGCAGCCGCCCCTCCTCGTCGAGCAGCTCGTTCAGCGCCAGCACCGCCTCGTCCGGCGGCCCGGCCGGCATCGGCGTCGGCGTCAGCGCCGGCGTGGGCGCGGGCGTCCCCGCGCTCACCGGGCTCGGTCGCGCCTCAGCCACCCGCGTCGGCGTCCCCGTGTCGGGAGAGGGGCTCGGTGCCGGCTCCGGGCTCCCACGCCCGCACGCGACCAGCAGGAGCGTCAGGACCACTAGCAGCCAGAGCGCAGTCCCCCTGGGCGGCCCGGCACGCCGCCGCGTGCTATTGGCGTGCTCGCTCGCCAGTACCGATCTGCGGTGAACGAACCGGCTCATGGCTCACCTCCATCTGCAAGCGAAAACAGCCCGCTGCCACGGCGACGGGCCAAAGCGCGGCGGGGGCGCCTGCCTACCCGGGTTGCGCCGCTTTTGGCAGGCGTAGCCCCGGCGACCCCAGCGCTTCGGACTCGTCATGCCTTACGGGGACGGGTGAGCGAACTTTCAGGCCATCGTAGGGAGACGGAGCGTCACAGTCAAGGAGACGATCGTACCGTCCGTTCGTCATGGATGCCGCGCTCGCGCGGCGAGTAGACACCGTACGGTGCGGGTCAGCGGGCTGGGTGCCCAGCGGGGGTCGCTGGGCTGCGCCGCGGGCTCCCCGACCTGCCGCCTCCTATCCCGACCGGCTGCCAGGCACCGGTCGGGGTGAGCGAGGCAGACACGGGCGAGCTGCGCACCTCGTTGCACGCTGTCGGCCACGGAGTGACCACTGCTCCCTCAGGCGGTGCTGAGCGCCACCCGCAGGCGACTGCCGTGCTCGGTGGTCACCTTTTCGACCGTGCTCGGCTCGGCGACGCGCTCGCCTGGGGCCTCGATGTCGAGGTGGAGCCGGAGCCCGAGCTGATCCGCCAGCCGGAGTAGCGTGGTGAGCTCCGGCACGTGCTCGCCCGACTCCCAGCGGGCCACCGTCGGCTGGCTCACCCCGAGCCGGCGAGCCAGCGCCGCCTGGGAGAGTCCGAGCTCGGCCCGGCGCTGCACCAGCCAGAGCGCCACTGCCCGCGCCAGCGCCGTCGCTTCCCACCGGGCCCGCAGCTCCGGGCTCCGCGCCAGCGCCCGCTCGGGCACCTGCTCAGCCGGGATCAGGACCGGCGTCTCGTTCTCGCTCACGGCGTCCCTCCTTGCTCGACCCGAGCGATCCGTTCGGCGGCCAGGCGGGCGGATCGAGCGAACCCACGGGGATCACGCTTCGCCTCCGGGCCGATGGCGCCAATCACGAGGCGGTCTCCGACCCGGCGGTAGAAGGCGCGCCGAGGGCTGCGTCCACCCCTCGGGCACAGCTCGCGAAGCCCGCTCTGGCTGCCTCGCACCGCGCTCGAGTGCGGATACGGCAACTGATCTCCCAGCACCCGCAGCTTCTCAACGGCGGCCAGCAGCGCGAGCTGCTCAGACTCCGGCAGCGCGGCGAGCTCCGCTTCGGCCTCCGCGCTAGAGAGCACCTCCGTCGCCACAGTATGGCATGCGTGCGATTGCATTCCTGCCGGGTGAGTCTTTTGAGGATGCGGGCGTGCGGTACCAAGGCAGTCGAGGGGCAGCACTGGACGCGGCTTCGTGGGGAGGGCTCCCTGGAGTTCCACGCGATCCGACGTCGGGCGGATACCTTCCGCTGCCCCAGCCTCAGGCCACCATTGCCCGCACACGCCCACAGTGACGAGGCCGGTAGTACCCGGCAGCAGGGAGCCGTCTCAGGGTGACCAGTGGGCAGCCGAGGGACTGCACCGTTTTCCTTGTGCCTATGAGACAACTCTTGATTTCGAACATATGTTCTCCTATGCTGGGGACAGGAACGGGAGGAGGTGTGCCGATGCGTCCGCGCACCCTAGCCGAGCGCCAGGCCGCACTCGACGCTCTGCGCCGCGAGCTCGCCGCGCGCTTCGGCGCCCACGTCCTCCTGCGCTGGGAGCAGGCCCAGCCCCAGCGCGCGGCCCGCGCGCTGCCCACCGGCTCGCTCGCCCTCGACCTCGCCAGCGGGATCGGCGGCCTCCCCCGCGGGCGCCTCAGCGAGCTGGCCGGGCCCCCCTACGCCGGCAAGCGGACGCTCGCGGCCCACGCGGTCGCCCAGGCCCAGCGGGGACGGGGCTGGGCCGCCTACCTCGACGGCGCCCAGAGCCTCGACCCCGACCGCTGGCGCGCCCTCGGGGTCGACCTGGCCGACCTGCTGTGGGCGCTGCCCCGCTCGCTCCCCGAGGCGCTGGCGATGGCCCAGCTCCTGCTGCGGACGCGGGCGCTCGACCTCATCGTCCTCGACCTGCGGCCGGGCTGGGCGGGGCGGCTGCTGGCCCGCGGGGTGCGGCGGCTGCGGCCGCTCGCGCGGCGGGCGCCCACCGCGCTCCTGGTGGTGCGCGACCTGCTGCCCTCGGAGCCGGACGCCGGGCTCGGGGGCGCGGCGCTCCGGCTCCGGCTGGTGCCGGATGAGGAGCTGTGGCTGGGCAGCGCGCGGGCCGGGCTGCGGGTGCGGCCGCTGGTGCAGGCGCGCGGGCAGGCGGAACCGGTCGCCGTGCCGGTGGCGCTGGAGCTGGACGAGCGGGCCGGGCTGCGGCGGGCGGCCGAGCTGTTCGACCTGGCCTGCTGGCTGGGGGTGGTCGTGCGGCACCCGCTGGGCTTCCTGGGAGCGGGGACGGTGCTGGGGCGCTCGCGGAGCGCAGCGCTCGCCCGCCTGGAGGCGGAGCCTGCGCTCTGGGCGCGAGTGGAGGAGGAAGTCCGTGCGCGTGGGCTATCTCCGGTTGAGCGACCCGTTGCCGGTGCCGGTCGCTGAGCTGCTCGCCTCCGCTAGCCCGGTGGTGGAGCCGGACGAGCCAGGCGCCGCCTGGTTCGACGCTAGCGGGGTGCAGCGCACCGTCGGCTCCGAGGCGGCCTACGGCCGGGCGGTGCTGGCAGCGGTGGCGGCAGCCGGCGGGCAGGGCCGGCTGGGGATCGGGCCGAACAAGTGGATTGCCGCGGTGGCGGCCCGGCTCAGCGCGCCCGGCGAGGTCACCGTGGTCGACGACGCCGAGGCGCGCGCCTTTCTCCGCCCGCTGCCGCTGGCGTGGCTGCCGCTGCCGCGGGCGGTGCTGGCGACGCTGCGGCTGCTGGGCCTGCAAGCGATGGGGCAGTTCGCCGACCTGCCGCGCGAGCAGGTCGGGCGGCGCTTCGGCCGAGAGGCAGTGGCGGCGCACCGGCTGGCCTGCGGGGAGGACCCTCGCCCGCTCGTGGGGGCGGCGGATGAGCCGGCGGTGCTAGTACGGGCGGCGCCGGAGCCGCCGCTCACCGAGCGGGGGCAGCTCCGGGGCACGCTCGCCCGGCTGGCCGCGGACGGCCTGGCGGAGCTGCGCCGGCGCGGGCAGGCGGCCCGCACCGTGGCGCTGGGACTGGCGAGCGCCGGGGGCCGGCATGGCACGCAGTCCCGCCACCTGCCCGCCCCGGTGGCCGAGGTGGCCGAGCTCCTGCCGCACCTCGAGGTCCTGGCCGAGGCGACGCTCCGTGCCGGGCTGGGGCCGCGCGCGGCGGTCGAGGGGATCAGCGAGGTCTGGCTGCGGCTGGCCGGGCTGGCGCCGCCGGCCGTAGCCCAGGCGCACCTGCCGGGGCTGGGGGAGGAGACCGAAGAGGAGCGGGCGATCCGGGAGCGGGTGTGGGGGGAGCTGCGCCGCCGCTACCCGGGCCAGGTGCCGCGGCTGCTCGAGGTCGTCCCGGCGGCCCCGCTCCCGGAGGAGCGCTGGCGTTTCGACAGCGCGGCACCGCGCCGGCCGGTCCGACTGTGGCGGCGGGGCCGGGTGCGCGCGCTAGAACTCGACGGGCGCTGGCACCGGGTGGTGGCCGGGGGGCTGGTCGAGCGGGTCGACCTCTGGTGGCCGCGCGAGCGGCACCGCCGGGTGGTCTGGGTGGCGCTGGCCGACGGTCAGCGGCTGCTCCTGGGCTGGGAGCGGCCACCGGGGCAGTGGGTGCTGCTGGGCCGGCTGGACTGAGCGCGGAGGTTAGACGATGGCGGCCCCCTATGCCGAGCTGCACGTCCACTCCTGCTTCTCGCTGCTCGATGCCCCCTGCCAGCCGGCGGCGCTCGCCCAGCGGGCGGCCGCGCTGGGGTACGAGCACCTGGCGCTGACCGACCACCAGGGGCTGCACGGGGTGGTGCGGTTCGCCCGCGCCTGCGCCGAGGCCGGGCTGCACCCCGTCATCGGGGCCGAGGTCACGCTGGACGACGGGAGCCACCTGACGCTGCTGGCCGAGACCGACGCCGGCTACGCCACGCTCGCCCGGCTGCTCTCGGCGGCGCAGTTGGGCTGGGAGGCCCCGCGCCGGCCGGTCGTGCGCCCTGAGGCCGAGGCCCTGACGGGGGACACGGCCATGCGCCGGGCCGCCCCGCTCCCCTGGGACTGGCTGCTCGAGGAGCACGAGGGGCTGCTCGTGCTCACCGGCTGCCGCCAGGGGCCGCTGGCGCGGGCGCTCGCGGCCGGGCGGCGGGCGGAGGCGCTCGCGCTGGCCCGGCGGCTGCGCCAGGTCTTCGGCCCCGCGCGCTGCGCCGTCGAGCTCCAAGACCACGGGCTGCCGGGCGACCAGCGCCGCTGCGCCGAGCTGGCCGCGCTGGCCGACGCGGTGGGCCTGCCGCTGGTGGCGACCAACAACGTCCACTACCTGGACGCGGAGAGCTGGCGGCTGCAGGACGTGCTGGTCTGCATCCGCGAGCAGTGCACGCTCGACACCCCGCATCCGGCGCGCAAGCGCTCGAGTGCCTACGCCCTCCGCCCGCCGGCGGCGATGGCCCGGCGCTTTGCGCGCTACCCGCAGGCGGTCGTCAATACGCTGCGGCTGGCCGAGCGCTGCCAGGTGACGCTCGACTTCCGGGCCGTCCGCTTCCCGCCGCTGCCCCACCTGGTGCCACCCGGGGAGACGGCCGACCAGACGCTGCGCCGGCTGGCCGAGGCGGGGGCCCGGCGCCGCTACGGGGAGCTGACCGAGCCGGTGGTGCGCCAGCTCGAGCACGAGCTGGGGGTGATCGCCCGGCTGGGGGTGGCCCCCTTCTTCCTGATCTGCGCCGACCTCGCCACCCGCTTCCGGGGCCGGGGGCGCGGCTCGGCGGCCGACTCGCTGGTCGCCTACTGCCTGGGGATCACCCAGGTCGACCCGCTGCGGCACCGGCTGCTCTTCGAGCGCTTCCTCAACGAGGAGCGCCCGGCGATGCCGGACATCGACATCGACTTCGGGCTCGAAGACCGCGAGCGGGCCATCGCCTACGTCTACCAGACCTACGGAGCCGAGCACGCGGCGATGGTGTGCAACTACGTGACCTTCCAGGCGCGCAGCGCGGTGCGCGACCTCGGCCGGGTGCTCGGCCTGCCCGCGGAGCTGGTCGCCGAGCTGGCCGCCTCCCAGGGGCGGCTGGGGGAGGAGCTGGGCCTGGCGGCCCGGCGGCTGGCGGACAGGCTCGACGCCGAGGGGCGGCGCCGCCTAAGCTGGCTGGTGCGGCTGGCCCCGCAGCTCGAGGGCATCCCGCGGCATCTCTCGATCCACGTGGGGGGCATGCTGATCACCGGCCGACCGCTGGTGGAGCTGGTGCCGCTGCAGCCGGCGCGCATGCCGGGGCGGGTGGTGGTCGGCTGGGACAAGCGCGACGTGGAGGACGCCGGGCTGATCAAGACCGACCTCCTGTGCATCCGGGCGCTCTCGCTGGTGCACCGGGCGGTGGAGCTGGTCGAGCGGCACAGCGGGGTGCGGCTGGAACTCGAGGCGCTGCCGCGCGACGACCCGGCGGTCTACCGCCAGCTCCAGGCGGCCGACACCATCGGCGCCTACCAGGTGGAGAGCCGGGCCCAGCAGCAGAGCCTGCCCAGGAGCGCGCCAGCCTGCTTCGACGACCTGATCGCCCAGGTGGCGATCATCCGGCCGGGGCCGATCCAGGGCGGGATGGTGCACCCCTACCTCCGGCGGCGGCAGGGGCGCGAGCCGGTGCGCTACCTCCACCCGAAGCTGGAGCCGATCCTGGCCGAGACGCTAGGGGTGATCCTCTACCAGGAGCAGGTGCTGGAGGTGGCGATGGCGATCGCCGGGATGACGGCCGGCGAGGCCGACGCCTTCCGGCGGGCGATGGGGAGTCGCCGCTCGCGGGCGGCGATGGAGGCGCTGCGGGGCGCCTTCCTGGCCGGGGCCGCGCGCCAGGGGGTGCCGCGGGCGACGGCGGAGCGGATCTTCGCCCAGATGGCGGCCTTCGCCGAGTTCGGCTTCTGCAAGAGCCACGCCGCGGCCCTGGCCCAGACGGCCTACGAGACGCTCTGGCTGCGGGCTCACTACCCGGCGGCCTTCTACTGCGCCCTGCTCGACTACCAGCCGATGGGCTTCTACCCGCCGGAGGTGGTGCTCTGGGACGCGGTGCGGCACGGGGTGCGCTTCCTGCCGCCGGACGTGACGCGGAGCGCGGCCGGCTACACGCTCGAGGGGGACGCGGTGCGCGGGCCGATCCGGCTAGGGCTGCGGGCGGTCAAGGGGGTGGGGGAGGCGGCCGCCGCCCGGATCGTGGCGGCGCGGGCGGCGGGGCCGTTCCGGACGCCGGAGGAGGTGGTGCGCCGGGCGCGGCTGGGGCCGGAGGCGGTGCGGGCGCTGGTGCTGGTGGGGGCGTTCGCGGCGCTGGCGCCGGGGGTCGAGCGGCGCCAGCTCCTGTGGCGGCTGCTGCCGCTGGCCACGGCGGGCGAGAAGCGGGACGCGCTGGCCGAGCAGGTCGAGCTGGCGCTGGGAGACGAGGAGCCGGTCGCGCTGCCGCCGCTGGAGGCGGGGGAGCAGGCGCTCATCGACTACGCGCTCCTGGGGCTGTGCCTGGATCGCCAGCTCATGACGCTCTACGCCCGGCAGCGCCAGCTCCTGAAGGTGACGCCGGCCGGGGAGCTGGGGCGGCAGCCGCACCGGACGCGGGTGCGGGTGGCCGGGCTGGTGGTGTGCCGGCAGGCGCCGCCGACGGCCAAGGGGGTGCTCTTCCTGACGCTGGAGGACGAGAGCGGGCTGGTCAACGTGATCGTGCGGCCGACCGTGCGGGCCCAGTTCCGGGCGGTGCTGCGGGCGCCGGTGCTGCTGGTCGACGGCTGGGTGCAGCGGGAGGGGGCGCTGGTGAGCGTGGTGGCGGAAGAGGTGCGGACGCTGGGCCGGCCGAGCACGGTCGACGTCCCCGCCACGGCCGTACCCTCGCGCGACTTCCGCTGAGCCGCCGGCGACATCGCGTCGCCGGCGTCCCGGCGCTGCTACCAGGGCGCGGCGACGCCTGCGAGCGTGTCCTGGTGTCCCTCGCCCTCTGACCGTCGTCTCACCGGCACGGGCGCGCTCAACCGTCCCGCTACCGAGCGCCGGGCTCGTCGGCAGGAGGTGCGGGAGGAGCGGGGGGCGCCGGAGCCAGCTCGTGGACGAGCTCGCGAGCCTCCTCGCGCAGCCGGCGCCAGCGCGCCTTGAGCTGCTCGACCGAGAGGCGCGACAGCTCCTCCCACCGCGGGTCGTCCTCGCGCGCCTCCACCCCATCCAGCCCGACCAGCCGGATCAGCGCCGTGAAGGGAAAGCCGTGCCGCCGCAGGCCCGCTACCGCTCCAGCCCCGAAGCTGAACGGGTACTCGTCGCGGAACAGCTCGGGGCGCCGGCCCAGCGCGATCTCCACCAGCGCCGTCTCGACCAGCACCCGCCGGCCACGCGCCGCGAGCTGCGAGCCGTGGAGCTCGCGGGAGCGCTCCTCGTAGGCCTGCCAGCCTTCCAGCAGCGCGGCGCACCGCCGCTCGAAGTCGCGCCGGGCTGCCTCGGCCGCCTCGAGGCTCCACCCCGGCCCCTCGGCCTCCAGCGCCTGCTCGAGCGCGGCCACCGAGCCCAGCCACTCCGCGCGGTCGCCCGCCAGCCGGTAGTAGCCGCGCAGCGGCGGCTCGCCCTCGCGCGCGAGCCGGACTACCGCCCCCGGGCCGTCGCCCGCCAGCGGCTCGACCGCGTCCAAGAGCTCGGCCAGCAGCGGCTCGCCGTAGGTCAGCAGCCGCACCGTCTCGCTGTGGGCGTCGAAGACCTCTCGGTCGAAGGTGACAGCGTGCAGGCCGCCGCGCCAGCGCACGAGCCAGGCGCCGGGGATCTCCGGGTGCGGGCGGAAGCGCTCGGCCAGGCCGGGCAGCGAGGGCACGACCCGCTCCAGGTCGGCCAGGCTCACCGGCGAGGCCAGGTGCTGCTGGAACTCGGCGTCGTACAGCTCGGCGTCGAGCTCGAGCAGCGCTTGCTCTTGCTTGGCCAGCCGCTGCTGGATCTCCGCCACCTGCGCTTCCAGCTCCCGCTCGCGCTGTCGCCGCGGCTGGAGCGCCACCCGCTCGATCGCCTGCGCCACCTGGCTGAGGATCGGCTGCAGCTCCCCGACCACCGCGCGGAACCAGTCGATGCGGTCGCTCAGGCGGCGGTAGACCTCGGCCTCGATCGTCCCGGCGTAGAACAGGTTGAGCACCTGCACGACCGGGTAGCGCTGGCCGATCCGGTCGAAGCGGCCGATCCGCTGCTCGACGCGCATCGGGTTCCAGGGCAGGTCGTAGTTGACCAGCGCGCCGCAGGTCTGCAGGTTCAGCCCCTCGCTGGCCGCGTCGGTGCAGACCAGGATCTTCACCTGCCCGGCGCGGAAGGCGTTCTTGACCGCCTCCTTGGTCACCGGCCGCCAGGCACCGTCGAGCCAGGCCTCACCGCCCCGCCCGGAGTAGCAGGCCACCTGGCCGCCGTAGACTTGGCGCAGCCGCTCGCGCAGCGCGTCCAGCGTGTCGGTGTACTGGGTGAAGACCGCCACCGTCTCGTGGCGGCGGAACAGCTCGTCCAGGCAGCGCAGCAGCGCCGCCAGCTTCGAGTCCTCGCCGAGCAGCCCCAGCTCCCAGACGAAGTCCTCGAGATAGCGCGCCTCCTCGACGTACGCCTGCCGCAGCGCCTCGGGCAGCTCCTCGCTGACGTCCTGCTCCAGCTCGACCTGTTCTAGGTCTTCGTCGGTCAGTCCCAGGTCGGGGCGGGCGCGCCGCAGGTACTCCAGGCGGCGTTCCAGGCTGCAGCGCACGGCGTGGAAGCTCGAGGTCAGCCGCCGGCGGTACACCGCCATCACGAAGCCCAGGCCACGGCGCTCCGCCTCGTAGCGGGCGTAGAACTCGGCGATGTACTCCTCGATCCGCTCGTAGAGCGCGCGCTCGGCCGGCGTCATCTCGATCCAGACCGGCCGGGGCTCGCGCTCCGGCACCCGGGCGTCCAGCAGCCCGCGCTCGGCGTAGCGCCGCAGGAGCGGCCGGGTATGGCGGAACATCAGCCGGGCCAGCGGCGTGTGCCGTCGCAGCCCCGCGACCAGCCAGGCGCGCTGCCGCTCGGCCAGGTGCTGGGGTGAGAGCGACGAGCGGCCGGCCAGCGCGGCCCGCACCTGCTCCCAGCCGACGGCCCCGAGCTCCCGCTCCGCCTGCCGGCAGAACGAGGGGTCGAGGCCGCTCCGCGCCACCTCTTCCCGCACGAGCGGCAGCACCGCCGACCAGTCCAGCTCGGCCGGGCCGCGCCGCAGCTCAGCGAAGAAGCGCAGGAACGGCTCCGGCCCGGCGCCCCAGTTCCCGCCCAGCCCCAGCAGCGCCAGCAGATCCCACAGCTCCACCGGGTGGAGCTGCATCGGAGTGGCGCTGAGCAGCCAGAGCCCGCGGGTGCGCCGGCTCACCTCGCGCAGGAGCGCCAGCAGCCGGTTGGGGCGCGCGGGCCCGCCCTCCGGCCCGTGGCGGCGCGCGTGGTGCGCCTCGTCGACGACCACCAGATCCCAGGGGCCCGCCTCCAGCACCTGGCTGGCCCGGTCGCGCCGCTTGGCGAGCTGGCTGGAGACGAGCAGCAGCGGCTCGCTGGCGAACGGGTTCGGCCCCCGAGGCTCCCGCGCCTCGCCGCGCGCCGACCAGAGCCGGCCGTCCTCGTAGCGCGGCACGTCGAGGCAGAACTTCTCGGACAGCTCTTCCTGCCACTGCCGCAGCACGCTGTGCGGCACCAGCAGCAGCGCGCGCCGCGCCCGCCCGCTCAGCACCAGTTGCCGCAGCGCCAGCCCGGCCTCGACCGTCTTGCCCAGCCCCACCTCGTCGGCTAGGAGGAACCGCTCGGGGAACCGCTCGACCAGCGTCCGGGCCACGCGCGCCTGGTGGGGCCAGGGCACCACGGCCGCCGTCGCCAATCCCAGCCCCTCGGAACCTACCAGGTAGGGCGCGTCGCGCAGGTACTGCGCCACCGCCGCCGCGCGCGACGCGGCCCGCTCGGCGACGTAGACGCCCCGGCCTTCGGCCACGGCCACCGCGCGCTCCAGCGGGTCGCGCTCCGGCGGCCGCTCCGGCCGCAAGCTCACCAGCCGCTGGCGCACCGCCTCGGGCAGCAGCAGCGCCACCCAGCCCGGCTCCTCGCCGTACCACAGCCGCTCGAACCGCCGGACGACCTGCTCCAGGTACGGCCGGGTGCTGTCCCACGAGAAGTAGACCGCGAACTGCTCGTAGTTGTGCTGCCAGCCGCGGGCCGACTCGTTGACGCTGCCGCTGAAGGCCACCCGGTCGCCGGCGGCGTCGGTGAAGACCCCCTCCTTGGCGTGGAAGTACTCGGCCGCCTCGTCGGCCGGCAGCGGGTGGCCCGCGCGGTCGCACGGCAGCACCACCCGGATCTCGAGCGTCCCCTCGGCGACCATCCAGGCCAGCGCCGCCAGCCGGTCACGCATCAGCTCGTCCTCGGGCGTGGCCAGCCCCTCGAGCAGCCGGCGGCGCACGACCGCCGCCAGCTCCTGGCCCGCCACCACCGCCTGCACGTCCTCCGGCGCGAGCTGCGCGCCGACCAGCAACCGCATCCGCCCGCCGTTGCGGATCAGCCGGGCGATGCCGGCCGCCGCCACCGCCAGCGCCGAGCTGGAGAAGAAGCCCGCCGAGCGGTCGTAGCGGACGCTCCGCTCCAGCGCCGGCAGGTAGAACGCGTGCAGCCGGTCGTCACCGGGGCCGTAGGAGATCTGGAAGGGGTAGTCGCGCAGCCCGGCCACCCGCTCACTACTCCTGCTCTTCGCCCGTCTCGTCCTCGTCCGCCTCGTCCTCCGCGCCCGGGAAGGCGAGCTGCCGCGGGGCGACCACCGGCTCCGGCTCGGCCGGCGGCTCGATCTCCGGGAAGAACGCCTGGCGCAGCCGCTCCAGCCCCTCTGCCTCGGGGCGGAGGAAGCGGCCGTCGGGCCGGCGGGCCCGGGGTACCGCCTCCAGCAGGGCCTGCAGGCACTGGCGGAAGTCCGCGTGCTGGAGCAGCCCGGCCCGGCGCAGGAAGGCGCCGCAGGCCCCCGGCCCGTCCTCCTCGTACACCAGCATGGCCGTGTGGACGGCGTCGACCAGGCGCGGGAAGGCGCTGGCCGCCGGGTCGACGACCCCGCGGCGCCGGCGCTCGGCCGGGGTGAGCAGCGCCACCGTGCTGCCCTTGCGCTGCACCAGCCGGGCCCGGCGGATCACGTCCTCGTCCAGGTCGAGCCCCACCGCCAGCGCCAGCTTGCGTGCCTCGTCGGCCGGGAACTCGACCGCCTTGAAGGTGTCCCAGGCCAGCAGGTACCAGTCGGTCTCGTGGTCGAAGCGGGCGCGCTGGCCGTGGAGCAGGCGCTCGCGGCGCAGCGACAGCACCTCGCGCCGGGCCAGGTCGAGCGCGGTCTCCGGCCGGAGCTCCCGGGGCTGGCCGGTCTGGGGGTCGGTCTCGCTCAGGAGCACTGGCCAGCGGGCCGAGATGACCGCGAGCGCCGGGCCGTAGGCGGCCAGGAACAGGTCGACCCCGCCGATGCCGAGCGCCGCCAGCTCGGTCGCCCGCTCGCGCACCCGCCGGGCCAGCTCCCCGCGCAGGTCGTCCCACCAGACGGGGCCGTCGCCCGCTGGCCGCTTGCGGCAGGCGAGCAGGATGGTGCTCTGGGCCGCGTTCTTCTTCGCCTGGTGCAGGCTGTGCTCGCTCTCCGTGTGCACCGGCCAGGAGGCGGTGATCTGGAAGCCGGCGCGCACGAGCGCCATGGCCAGGGCGTCCCAGGCGTCAACCTGCTTGTGGGTAAACATCACGGTGAGGACGCCGTCCGCCCGCAGCACCCGGTGGCATTCCTGGAAGATCGCCTCCAGCTTGCGCTCGTAGTCCTGGCGCGCCAGGTCACGCGACCGGCGGCCGAGCCCGGCGAAGCGGGCCGGGTTGGCTACCGCCTCGTTGTCCTTGTCGGCCAGCGGCGCGGCGAACCACTCCGGGTAGCAGCGGCCAGCGGTGCGCTTGAGCCAGACGTAGAAGAAGTCGGAGAGCTCGCCGTACTGGACGTTGTCGTAGTAGGGCGGGTCGATGCAGACTAGGTGGACGCTGCCGTCGGCGAGGTGGGCCAGCCGCCGGGCGTCCCCCTGGGTGACGCGGAGGCGCTCGACGGGCGAGGCGCCCGCCCGCTGCCAGAGCGGGAGCCGGGCCGGCTGGGCCAGCCGGGCGATGCCGCGGTAGGCGTCGACGACCTGGTCGACCGCCCAGTCGAGCCCCTTGCCGGCCGCCACCACCGCCATCTCGGCGAAGCTCCACTTCATGCTGAAGTCGTGGCGGTCGAAGGTGTTCGTGATTACTCCACGTCGCGAGTGCCAACGCGCCATCCGCGAGTTGTAGTCGGCCAGCTTGTCGACCGCGAGCGCCAGGTAGGTGAGCACGGCCCGGGCGCGGTCGGGCGGGAGCGCGTCGCGCAGCTCCGGCTCCAGGGCGCGCAGGGCCTCGACCGTCGCGCCCAGCGCCAGGAGCTGGCGGGGGGCGAAGAGGTCGCGCCAGCGGGTCATGCCGTAGAGGCGCGGCCGGGGGTCGTTGCTCACCTCCGGGATCTCCTCGTCGGGGACGATATCGCGCGCCAGCCACGCGGGGAGCCGGCGGGCCAGCTCGGCCTCGGCGGCGGCCGCGGCGGCGAGGTCTGCCTCGGTGGGCAAGCGGAAGTCGACCCCCTGGGGCGTCTTGACGACGACGGCGTAGAGCTGCTGGCCCATGCGGCCGCCCTGGGCCTCGCGCTTGACGTACTCGTCGTCGACCACCTCGCCCGTCCAGGGGGAGACGGCGACGCCGCGACGGATCGTCCCCTGCTCGGCGGCGCGGTCGGCCGCGGTGCCGTAGACGATCTCGAAGCGGCAGGCGGGCCAGTCGGGGTGCGCGAGGAGGCGGGCGGCGGCGCGGCCGCGGTCGTCGCGCTGGAGCCACCAGTTGGGGGAGAGCGGGATCGGCTTGCCGGTCTGCGGGCAGGCCACCGTCCGCGCCCAGAGGTAGCCGTCGAGCACTCCGCCCTCCGGATCGGGGAAGAACGGGCGCAGTTGGCTACGCACGAGCGCTAGCAGGCGATCGCCCCACTGCCGGATGTCGTCGGCGAGGGCCTCGCCGAACCGGGCCGGGTAGTCGAGCGTCGCGGCCAGGACGACCGCGGCGACGGGGTTCAACTCGTTGGCGTGCACGGTCAGGCCGAGCCGGATGGCCTCGAGCGGGATCGAGCCACCGCCCGCGGTGGGGTCGAGCACGGTGAGTTCTCCGGTACCGAACGCGTGGCGAAAGATTTGACCAAGCAGCATCAGCGCGTCCTGGTCAGGGGAAAATGTGAAGGCTCGGCCGTAGCCGTATGCTTCTCGCCCCAACCGTTGGCCCCGAGCGTCGGCTTCAGCAATCCTCGCTCGGGCAGCGACGGGGTCGCCGTGGATCCCGAGGAGCCAGCGGAACCAGGCGTGGTAGGCCTCGCGGGTGGGGAAGCGCTCGCGCAGCGGCGCGGGCAGATCCGGCCGCCAGGCCGGCAGCAGGCTGGCCAGCACCGCCGCCCGGCTGACGACGAGCGGCCGCCGCGCCCACCAGACGTGCAGCCGGTTCGGTGGCGGATGCTGGCCCGTACTGTTCTCCCGCCGAGCCTCGATGCCCAGCTCCTGTACTGGCAGCCACTCCTCGATCAGGCGGGGGAGCGCCTGCGCCGCGGCCGCCGTCACCCCGCCAGTACCGTCACCCATCTCTCCCTCTCCCTCCTGCCCTCACTCCCCGCCCGTCTCCCGCTCGGGGAGAGGGATCGCCAGCGAGGACGCGCTCAGCCGCCTCGCTCCCGCACCCGTCTCCGCGCGAGCGGGCCCGCCGGAAAACGACAGCGCCTGGCGGGCACGAGACGTCGTTTCCTCCTGGCGCCTGGCGGCCCGCCGGGGCCGCCGCTGGACGACCGTCCCCTCGTCGTCCACCCAGGCGCGGGAGAGCTGGCGCTGACCGCCCTGGCCGCGCCTAGCGTGAGCGTCCCTCTCCTGGCCAGGTCGGCGCCTTCGCTGCGCGGGTTCCGCTCGGCCCGGAGACTGTGTCTTCTCCTTATTACTACCGGCGTCGCTCCACTCGTCAAGACTGTGCTCGACGACCGGCGCAGAGGGGCCGTCGCCGCCTACCGGTGCCGCGGGTCGCGACGGCCGGCGCCCACGCCGGCAGCGCGCGGGCCACCACAGTCGCGTGCTGAGCGCTTTTCCCCCGCCCGTATGCTCGGGCGGCCTATTCAGGCCCCGGCCAGCGTCGCGCCGGGGGTCTCGGCGTCATCCGGCCTGCCCGCGCGCTCTCCGCGCGAGATGCCCCGCGGGGCGGAGCGCGATGACGCCGACGACGGTCGTCCCGAAGCGGTGACCGAAGTGCTGGCGGTCGCCAGTAGTCAGGTGAGTACAACCAGCCGCGACCGCAACGCGCAGGATCAGCATGTCCTCCTCCGGCAGCCCTGACGCCGCGACCTCGGGGTACTCGGCGGGATCCGCGCGCCGATCGGAGATGCGCACGGTCGCGTCCAGGAACAGCCGATCCACGTCAGCGGCGCGCGGGCGGCTCGACGCGCAGGGCGTCGGGATCGAGCCCGAGCTCGTCCCGCACCACCCTGGCGGCCCGCGCGTAGTCCTCGGCGTCGGTCGCGTTCTCGAGGAGGCAGCGCGCCTTGCGCTCCGGCGTGTAGACCTCCAGCGGCACCACCACTGCCGGGCGGATCAGGATGCCCTCGTCGGTGGTCTCAGCCACCACCAGCGAGCCCTCCTCGATCCCGATGCGCCAGCGCAGGGCGGCCGGGATCACTACCGTTCCCCGCTTGCCGACCTTGCTCGTCTCCACGTGAGTCCTTCTTGCTCAACTTCCAACAGTGCCTTGGGCAGGAGCCATCCTCGGACGGGCGCGACCACCACCGCCACCGGCGCTGGCGGTAGCGCCTTACGTCTGATCGGACTGATCCCCGTACGAGCGCGCCGCCTCGGCTGCCGATTGCCCGGTCAGATCGGCAAGCAGCTCATCGAGCGCGCCGATCACGACCTGGTAATAGGTCTCAGGAACCAAGAACTCTTCGATCTTGACCCCTGGGCGCTTCTTGAAGTGAAACTGTTCAAGAAATTCGACGTCGCGATGCTCTGCGAACGCCGGGATCGCCCGAAGCCTGTCTGCAAGGCGCTTCAGCTTCTCCTCTGCCGCGCGGGGCCGCAAATACTCGAACGTGATTGCGACGTGCCAGGGGCCAGTCATTTCAGGCCACCGGTAAAAGTGAAGGACGCTCAATTTGGTGTTTCCAAAGGGAATCTTGACTTTAGCGGTGAAGTCCTTCCCTGTACCCCGTTCTACCACACCTTGGTATCGTTCCTTCAGCCACTCGATCAAGCGCCTGGCAGCGTCGTAGCCCACCGGGGAGCAAGAAGACTGCAACACCTCCAAGAGATCGAGCGCGGGGTCGGCGGTGTGTGCCTTGACCTCGCTGTCTTGCTGCGCGTACGTTTCGGGGACGATGACCTCGATCTCGTCGTTCGAGTAATAAGGCAGCTCGAGGACGTGAAGGTCGAAATCGTTCGTCGTGTATCGTAATAGGAAGCTCAAGGTCTGAGCGAGCTGCTTCGGAAACGCGTCGAGGGCGATGACGAGCCGGAACCGCCCAGCCGCCAGGTTCTCGGTCACCTGTTGGCGGAAGGTCTCCGCATCCCAGCCTTGCGGAGCGGACGTGGCGAAGTGCTCGACGAGCGTACGACCGATACCTCTTCTGAACCGGCTATCGAATCGCTCGTACGACATCCCTTGGAGCCACGCGGCGTAGCCCAGGATCTGCCCCACCACCTTTGCGCGAGCATCCGGGTCGTTTGCGAGCTTGCACTCCACGATCATGATATTGCCGTACATATCGACTCTGACAAAATCGGCGGAGGAATCGAACGGGGTAGTAAACTCGTAAACGAGAGCCACAGGCCCGCTCTCCGGCCAGGGGAGCAGTTCAGGTGACTGCTTGATTACCCGGTGGAGCTCTGGTTCATCCGAATACGATCCCAGCCCTGGCGCGCGCCACTCTTGCTCACCGCGCCTCCTCACTAAGAGCATTCGTTCCCTCCTTCCCTCTGGGCGCCCGGCCGTCCCCCGCGATGCGAGGCCCGTTACCCCGCGCCCGCCCGGCTCAAGCCCGCGACGTGCCGGAGGCCGACGAGAGAAGCTCGTCGATCGCGCGCTGGATCGTCTCGACGGCCCCGGGCTGCGGCAGCGCCGTGTTGAGCCAGATGCTCGGCTCCTTCGGGAATTCAGATTCTCCCGTTTGGTTGAGTCGCTTCTGGAATTCGGGATCCGGGATGTCTGCGAGCCGCTCGGCGAACCGCCGCAGGACATCGTGCGAGACGCTCGCGTTGACCAGGTTCTTGAAGTTCACCTCGAGCAGAGGCGTTTTCTTCTGTCCCTCTGATCCCCAGGGGCTCAGGTTGAGCACTCTGACCTCTTTCCCCTGGATCAGGAAAGCGAAGTTGGCCGTGGGAATCTCGCTTCCGCCGAACCAGTACCGGAGAGCGCGTCCCTTGAGCCAGTTGTAGAGTGGCAGCAGCGCCCGGTAGCACTCCGGCGAGCATGCCTCTCGTAGGCCATCGAGGAGATCTGTCTCAGTGAACGTTCGACGGGGGCGCCTGGACATGGTCATCGTCTACCTCCTCGTCCTCCTCGAGCCAGTCGACCGCTACCGCCGCCTCCTGACCTCCCGCAGAGCACTCCGAGCTTCGCTCCGACCCCTCCTGCTGGAGTCGTTCCCTCGCTCACTCGCCGTCGGCTCAGAACGCCCTTTTCGATCCCCTCCGACTCGGCCGACGAGGTACGGCGATCCCGAATCGCTGTCGCACTGCGGGCAAGGTCACCAGCCTACCCTGCTGGCCGATCTCGCCCGGCTGCGTGACAGCCCTCTCTGACGCGTTGCGTGTCCGCCCAGGTGTCAGGCGCTTCGATGAAGATTTCACCTGCCCTGACGCCGGCGCCGCTGGACGACTGTCCCCTTGTCGTCCACCCAGGCGCGGGCGGCCAGCCCCACCTCGGGGCCGCCCCACCACAGCCCCCAGCCGCCCACCGCCGGGCGCGTCAGCGTGTAGACGTCGTCGCGGTAGCCGGCCCACCAGAGCCAGCGGGGCAGCGCCGCCGGCACCTCCACCGGCCCCCCGTGCGCAGCTCCCCTAGCAGCGGGACGACCTCGACGCCGCCGTCCTTCGCCCGGACGCGCGCCTGCAGCCCCGCGTCGCCAGGCGCGAGGGTGAGGAAGACCCCGCGGGCCTGCCGCCCGCCCTGCGCCAGGATCGCCCGGCGGGCCGCCTCGTAGAACGCTGCGGCGTCGAGCACCGCGACAGCCGGCCCGAGGTCGAAGCGCAGTTCCTCGGCGGCGTCCGGGCAGGGCTTCACCGGCACCTCGAGCCGAAACGGGAGCGCGAATTCGGTGCAGACGCCCCGGAGCAGGAGCGCGCTCGGCCTGCGCTGCCGGCCGACGAGCCGGGTCGCGCGCCTGGGTCGGACACGGTCGACCTCGAACCAGTCCTCCTGCGAACTGGAGGCGGCGAAGACGCCTTCGGGCCACGGGCCCGCGCCGGGCCACCAGACGGCCAGGTGTCGCCGGCCCAGCCACACCCCGTCCTCACCCCAGGGCGACGGGCCGGGCGCGACGAGGACGTCGTCACGGCGGAGAAGCGGCAGTTTGAGCATCATAGCCACGCGTCATTCCACGCGAGAGTGAACTAGTCTCGGTGAGGCGCTGCTCTGATCACTCGATACCGCACAGCTATCACCTGCTCTCCACGAGGACAAGAACGAGAAAGTTCGTTGATAGCGAGACGCGGTTACTACACTTCCCCGGATTCCAGCGCGCGACGTCCAGCGTCCGATATCTCCCAGATGCCGCGTGGTGAATCGCCGTTCAGCAGTCCTTCTCTGACGAGCGTCAGCCGGCACCAAGCAGCGGTATTCTTCCAGCGGAGCTCCCTCGGCATTGAGGCAAGCGGCTGATAGTCGTACTCGTTGAGAACCGACCGCATTTTCTCCTCGACCTTTTGCAGGACGACATCCATCGGTGCACTTCCCCCGAGTTCGACCAGGGATTCGAGAATTGGACGACGGAAACTGGCCTCAGGCGTCCTCAGTCCACGCGAAAGCGGCTGATACTTCTGTAGGCGCCTTCTCGGGGCCCTGCGCGCCACTTTTACTGGCGCTGCGCCGGTGAGACGAGTCCACTCAGCCTGCAGCGATTTAACGCGCTCCCGAAACTCAGCCAAGCGTCTGGCATGCTCGATCGCTGCCTCCGCTTCGTCGTAGCGGCCCGAACGCAAAGCAGAAGCCCCAGACTCCTGAACCGCATTCGCGACCTGCTCAATCTCTTCCAACAAGATCTCGAATGCGACAAGCACTTCATTACGCTCCATGAGTGCCCCTCGATGAGCAATGAAGTGGTCGGTCAGCAGAGCGTCCACGTCCTCGACGACAGTTCGCTGCACATCCTCGATACGTCCATAGGAACGGTTACTCGCCGGGTCGAAGGCCAGTTCGCCCGAGCGTCGTTGCTTCGTCGTGCGATACGCGTTCGCTCACGTGCATCTAAAGCATCGGTTTTTCTGTCCTTCTGACTCTGCATCGAATCGACGAGCTCTCGACCGGAGGCTGAGCCGGAGACGGCTCTCCCAAGCTATCCAATGCTGGAGCACTGTCGAGACAAAGACTACGACTCCTCAGCACAATCGAGGCAAAGGTCGACGACATCGCCTTGAGGTTCGTGCCGATACAGACTGGCCACGGTTCCAACGCATTTCTACCTAGGACTGTATCGGTGAGCGGGTCGACGATACGCCCCCTCTGACTTGGTGTCAAGATCCGAGTGACGCCTACTCACTCCCCAGCGAGCAGGAGCCGGAGGGCCCGCCGCGCCCGGCGGCCGGTGCCGGCGGCCAGGCACTTGCTGAACCAGTAGTACGCCTCCTCGTCCGTCATCGACCGCACCCCGGCGGCCACGCGCTCCATCCGCTCGACCCGCCGCAAGGGCCGGAGCGCCAGGAACAGCAGCCCCAGTCGCACGCCGGTCGTCTCGCCCAGCGGCAACTCGTGCGCCCCGTTATCCGCGGCGCGCCCCGCTCCCGCCCGCAGCCGCTCCCCTCCGCGGAGTCCCCGGTAGCCCTCGCGGCGCAATAGTTCCAGCACCTGGTCGAGCGCGACGACGAGCGGCGTACCCTCTAGCGTGGCCAGCCGACGGTACCCCGGCCCTCGGCCGTTCGCGGCCGGAGACGGCCCGGCTGTCCCCGCGCTGCCGGATCGAGCAGGGGGCCGCTGCTGCCACAGCGTCAGCCGCACTGCCTCGCCGGCCTGTGGCTCGACGCGCAGGCGGAACGTCCGCGTCGACTCCTCCGTCACGAGGCGACCTCCTCGCGCTCGTTCGCCGGCTCCGCCTCCAGCTCCAGCTTGCCGAAGGGGAGATTCGCGAACATCTCCGCGAGCCGGCCGAGCTCGTCGTCGACCGCGAGGCCCTCCGGCCCGAACTCCAGCTCGGCCTGGGCCCAGGCGGTCAGGGCCTGCGCCTGGGGCCCGAGGCTTTCCAGTACCTGCCGAACGGGCCGCGAGCGGCTCTCCTCCCCCTGGAAGCGGAGGTCGAGCAGCTCGCCCTCGCCGAACTCGGCCACGGCCTTGAGCGCGATGCGCGCGCGGCCGCGCCCGAGCTGGCCCAGCGCGATGCCTAGCGACCGTACCTCCTGCACCGCCGCCTGGCCAGCTCCTTCGAGCCTCACCCGCAGGCGGGCCAGCCGCGCCACCTGGTGGTCGCGGCAGCGGTCGGCGATCGACTGGAACGCCTGGGCAGGCGGGCCGGACGCCCGCAGGTCGATGACCTTGTCTACCCCCGAGCCAGGCCCGTCGCCCCCACAGGCACAGGCGTCAACCGGGTTGCCGCAGACGGGACAGCGCTCGACGTCGCCACCTGGCTCGCGCTCGGGCCGGCCAGCGCGGGGCAGGTTCTGGCGGGACGCCTCCTCCGGCGTGTAGAGGAAGGTCTCCTCGGCGATCTCGATCGGGGGTTCGGGCGAGCCGGCGTCGTAGGCCTCGCCCCGGGACGCGGCATAGTAGACCCACTGGCCGCTGCGGATGCCCTCGCGGATCGTCCGCTTGAGCAGGTTGAGGTCGGCCAGCATCGGCAGATTGACGCGCTGGGCGAAGGCACGGCGCAGATCCTCCGTGCTCACCTGGCCCCGCTGGCCGTCCCAGGCCCGGGCGCGCACGAAGGCGGCCGGCAGCGGGCTGTCGTCGGCCAGCCGCAGCTTCTCGAGCTGGCGGAGGATCTTGACCACCACTTCGGTCTGGTTGCCCTTGACCGCCCCCTGATCCTGGGCCGGCAAGACCTCGCGGGCCAGCGGCACGGCGCCGTGGGGCGCGTCGCCGCTCGGGTAGTAGAGGAAGCGGTAGGCCCGGGTGATGCCGACGCGCAGCTCCAGTTCGGCCTGGTCGCGCATCTCGCGGAGTCGTCGCTGCTGCTCAGAGCTGAAGTCGCGCAGCCGGGCCGAGTCGCCAGCCAGTCGATCGATCGCGAGGTAGCGGCGAGCGAGCTCCACCAAGCCCTCCCGCTGCTCGTGGTCGGCCACCAGGAAGACGAGGTTGTTGCGGTAGCGGCGGAAGCCGCCGGCCACGCCGGCCTGCTCGAAGAGCGTGCGCACCAGCTCGGGCGGGTCGGGCACGGCCGAGGTGGCGGTGGCGGCGTCGAAGTGGACGATCACCAGCTTGGGTACCCCGGCGTCGTCGGGCACGTCGGCGGGCTCACCGGGGAAGAAGACCGGCTCCAGCGCGCCCCGCTGCCAGATCTGCCGGATGCGCTCTTCGAGCTTCGCCTTGGCGAGCGTGACCGCGACCACGGCGATCTCGTCGGCGATGAGCTTGGGGAGCTGCACCTCGGTGCCGAAGCGGAAGCGGCGGCCGTCGTCGGCGAGGTACCAGCAGCGCTCGAGGAGCTGGTCGAGCGCCCGCCGGAGCGGCACCGGGTCGTCGCCTGGCTCGAGCACGGCGGAGAGCAGGGCAGGCTCCTCGATCCCGGCAGCCTGGGCCTGGACTAGGCTGTTGAGCAGGATGGCCGTGGCCAGCCGCTGGGCGTAGGGCGGGCGCCCGGGAGCGGTGAACTCGGCGTCGATCGCCTGCGCGTGGGCCGGCTGGCCGGCTACCCGGGAGGCGATGTCAGCCTCGATCACCTGCTTGAACGATGCCCTGTCCAGGCGGCTGGTCAGGTCTTCGACGATCGCCGGCAGGCTCAGGTCGACGTGGTGCGGGTGGATCAGCGCGAGCGGCTGCGGGCGACGCTCCCAGAGGCGGCGGACGACGAGGGCGAGGAGCCGGAGCGCGCCGCGCGTCCGCTGGAAGTTGGGGATGGTGGCGATCCGCAGGCTCAGCACCCGGAGAAGCTCCGGGTGGAACGGGTAGGTGAGGGCGGTGCGCTCGGCGTACTCGGTCGTGGTCACCTCGTGTGGCAGCGGCGTCCCCTGCTCGGCGAGACGTCGGTAGAAGGCAAGGTAGGTCTCCGCCGTCTCGCGGGCAGCCTCACGGTCGATGCGCCGGAACAGCCGGTGGGCGACGATCGGCGCGGTCTCGTCGTCGCCCGCAGGCGTGATCACGCGCTCGGAACGGGCGGCGACCCGCCTCGTCTCGGCCAGCCGCTCGCGCAGCTCCTCGCTCTCGCGTCCGAAGGCGTCGGCCGGGTCGGCCAGCGTGAGCACCACGACCACCCGCTCCCGGCTGGCGGCGAAGTCGAGCAGCGACAGCAGGAAGGCAACGGTCTGCTCGGCCAGGTCGCCGCGCCCCGTCGCAGTCGGCACGGCGCCAGCGGCCCGCAGGTAACGTGCGATCTCGTCGAGCAGGATCAGCGTCGGCCGGTCACCGATGAGCTGGTCGAGGAGGCCGCTCCCGGGGGCGGCCTTGGTGTGCCGATCCGACTCGGCTACGAGCTGGTAGCCGGCCAGGCCGCCGATCTGGTAGGCGAGCTCGCCCCACAGCGTGTAGGTCGTCACGTCGCGATGGAGGAGGCCGCCGGTCGGGTCGAGGTCGGAGCCGACGATGCCCGCGACGCGCACGGCGCCCGGCTGCGGGATCAGCTCCGGGGCGACCAGGGCGGCTGCCGCCGGGCTCCCGCAGGCCGCGTGGTACAGCGCGATGAGCGCGTGCGTCTTGCCACCGCCGAAGGGCGTCTCCAGGCGGAGCACGGCGTTGGCGCCGGGGTCGCGGCCGGTGAGCCGGCCGAGCACCTCGCGGACGATCGTGCTTAGGCCCTTAGTCGGATAGGTGTTGTCGAAGAAGACGGCCGGATCCTGGTAGACGGGGTCTGCGGTGCCATCGAGCACGTCCTTGAGGCGAGCGGCGAACAGCTCCTCGCGCAGCTCGCCGTGCAGGACTTCTGCCCGCGGCTCGCAGGTCTCGTACAGCGAGCGCATGTCTCCCCCTCGTGATGAGCAGGTTTGAGGTCGTATGCCGGTTGGGATGGCGGTGCGGTGGGATACCCCGCCCGCCTCGTAAGAGTGACCCCAGTATAAGGCAGGCGAGACCGCAGGCAAGGGGTACGCCGCGGGTGCGGTTCCACGACCTGCGGCATGCCACGGCGAGCCTGCTCCTAGGCGAGGGGGTGCACCCGAAGGTGGTGGCGAGCCTGCTCGGCCACAGCACGATCCAGATCACGCTCGACACCTACAGCCACGTGACGCCGGGGCTGGCGCGGGACGCGGCCGCCACCCTCGACAAGCTGGTTGCTAGCAAAATTGCTAGCAACACCGCCGCTGTGGGCCCAGACCACATGCGTTGAGAGCCTGGTTTCCGCTTCTACATCGGTGCCGGAGGAGGGACTCGAACCCACACGGGGGTCGCCCCCCAGCGGTTTTTGAGACCGCCGCGTCTGCCGTTCCGCCACTCCGGCCAACTCGTCCCAAGTATAGCCGCTTTCCGCCCGTCGCGGCAGGCATCGACGCTCGCTCCCCGACGCGCTCGCCAGCCGGCCGCAGGTACTCACCTGATCAGACCTGGCGGGCCGGCACCCAACCCACACGGGTCTCTCGGAGGACGCAGCACGGAGGACAGCAACGAAAGCGCGGCTCTCCAGTCTTCGGGCCCCGCCGCAACGCCCTCGTCTGGACTCATCCGCGACACAGCGGTTTCCAGACCTGCAGGTGCTAGCATCTCGGCCTAGGCGGTCGTCTGGAACGAAGGGCGGGACCGGAAGATGGGACCGAGAACCTGGCGGATCGGGCTGGCTGCGCCTCGAACCGCAGTGACGCGAGAGGAGGGCATCTCCACCGTCGGGCGCTTCTTGGCCCACGCTGCGGAACAGGCGGTGGCGATTGTCTGTTTCCGCAGACATACTTCCCGGGTTACCATTCGGCATCACCATCTGCCACGCGAGGTGGCGCTACCCGGAGTCAGTACGCTGGGCAGCACGACGCGGCGGGCGCGTGGTCTTTCATCCTCATATCACGGGGGAAAAGGGCCGGGGCACCAAACCACCCTACTGGGGTAATCCGGATGCTCCCTTCTACGAAAAGACGATGGTTGCCCGCGCCGTCGAAATCGTCATCTACTTCGCCAGCGTCAACTGCGCCCAGGCGAGGGGATGGGCCGCACACCGCCTCGTGCCGGCTCGATATGGCGACTGAGCCCGGCTCACGGCTCGCTTCCGGGCACGAGCGCGCGAAAGCGCCAGAACCAGTGAGGCAGACGATACAGGAACCCTCGCGCCTCGTTCCCCTCGAGCTCCCTCGAGGCTTCAGATTCCCTTGTTGAGCGAATGGCCAGGAGTCGCCCGCCCCTTCAGCCCGTCGCGCTCCAGTCCGAGGGCTGAGGCAGCCCGGACTGCCAGCCAGAGTGTGACCAGGTCGCTGGTCCGGTCGACCTTCAGCCCGGTAAGCGACTCCACCTTGCGCAACCGATAGACGAGCGTCTGACGATGGATCCCCAAAGCCCGCGCTGTCTCGCTCCACGAGCAATCCTGCTCTAGGAAACAGCGCAGCGAGTGGAACAACTGGCCCTCGTGAGAGGCATCGTACGCTAGCACCGTGCCCAGTACGCGCTCGACGAGGTTGCGCGCAGCCTCCACGCTCATGGGCAGGCTGGACGAGCCGAGTCCCTGCTCCCCGTACCGGACGAATCCCCTGCCCACCTCGCGCGCATGCTGGAGCGCCCAACGCGCTTCCAGCATCGCCTCCGGGACACGCGCCAGCGTCAATACGCGCTCGCTCCAGCCGACCGGAGTCGAGCTGAGGCACTCGCTCAAACACGCGATGGCTTCATCAGAATCCGGCAGGAGCAGGAAGATGTAGCCCTCTCTCCGCAGCGTCGTGTGCGGCAGGCAATGGGACTCCAGCCATGCTTGCAACTCGCCCAACGCGACTGCATCCTCGGCAATCGCCGCGACCGCGTACGGCGGTGACGGGAAACCCTGCTCTCGCATGAGCAGCTCCAGCCCCAGGTCCGCCGTGATCCGGCGGTCGGCAAGGTGGGCTAACAGCTCGGCCCCCAACCGATGCTTGCGCTCGAGGTCTGCCGTCATCCGCTCGAGGGCCAGGGCGACGACCGTGGCGACGTGGCGCAGCACGACGACATCGTGAGCCGCGCGGTGACGCCCCCCGCTGACGACCAGGAATGCCCGTCGCCGCGCCGGCACTGCGAGAGCGATCGTCGATGGGCCGACCTCCGGGAGCTGGATCACCGCCGGCACATGGTCACTCGGATAGCGCTCCAGCGCCACACGGAGCGCCCGCCCGAGCGATGGGGGCATCGGTGCCTCCGGGGGCAACACCACGCGCCCCACTGCCGGATCGACGACAATTAGCCGGCCATCGACGATCCGTTCCAGGCGAGCGATGAAATCCGACGCTGGCAGCTTGCTCGAGTGGACCACCAGGCGGGCGACCTCGTAGACCTGGAGGGTTCTCCTCAACCGCGCGTGCTCTTCCTCCAGGTTGGCATCCGCCACCACGCGCGATACGGCGACGAACGGCACTTCGTACGCTGTGAGCATCACCGGCAAGCCCCAGCGATCGGCGGCCTCGAGCATGGCGTCCGACAGCTCAGGAGCACGCATCCCCTCGCAGATCATCACGCCACTGAGCTGTGCCTTCGCCAGCCGCTCGATATAGGTGACTTGGCTCGCCGGGTCACGTGGAATGCCGATCCCGACGGTCATTACCAGCTCGCCGCCAGCGAGCCAGGCTGTCGGGTCCTCGAGCTCGCACACATGTGCCCAGGTCACCGGCCGGTCGATGCCGGACTCTCCCGCGATCAGGCGGGTTCGCAGATCCGGCCGTTCCAGAAGATCGCGGACCGTGATGACCATAGCGCTCGCATCGTACCATCCTCGCAGGGGTTCATACAAGTGTATGAGACAATCCTTCAGCATTCTGACGCGCGGCGCATTGCCAACGCCCACCACTCGGCGTATAAGGGGAGCATCAGGGCATGAAGTGGCCCGTCGCCGTTGTGGTGCTCGCCGGGCGCGAGGTAGGACCGGATTACTCGAACCGTCTTCGCAGTATCCGACAGGAATCTGAACCGGCGTGGCACAGGTTGCTACCGATACGGACGTCCGTCTCCGATGGAACGGGAGGGCCAGCATCGATGACGACTCCAGCAGCGGAGTACACCCTCGTCCGCACGCTCCCCGGGCGCTACTACGTCGACCCCGAGGTCTATCGCCTCGAGCAGGAGCGTATCTTCTCCCAGCTCTGGTTCTGCGTCGGGAGGGCCGATGCCCTCCCGAACCCGGGGGACATTCTGACCTGCGACGTCGCGGGCGAGAACCTGCTGATCGTCCGCAGCCGCAGCGGCTCGGTGCACGCGTTCCTCAACGTCTGCCGCCACCGCGGTGCGCGATTGTGCGCGGAGCTCCAGGGCTCCCTCCGTGGCGGGGTGATCCAGTGCCGGTACCACGCCTGGAGCTATAACCTCGAAGGCCAGCTCATCGGCGCCCCGAACATGCGCGATCTGCCCGGCTTCGAGCGCGAATCGTTCGGGCTGCACCGCGTCCCGCTCGAGGTCTGGGAAGGGCTGCTCTGGGTCAACCTAGCTTCCCAGCCGGAACCGATCGAGGCACAGCTCGACCGGGCCATCGTCGAGCGATTCGGCGAGCGCGAGACATTCTCGCGATACAGGATCGGCACACTCGGCGTCGGCAAGACCATCGTCTACGATGTCGCTGCCAACTGGAAGCTAATCGTCGAAAACTTCATGGAGTGCTACCACTGCGCGGTCGTCCACCCTGAGTTGAGCAGCCTGGTACCGAGCTTCCGCGAAGGCTTAGCCTACCAGCAAGGTATCGGGGCCAGGTTCGCCGACGGGGTCGAATCGCTGACTGTCACCGGCAAGACGACGCGCCCGCTGCTACCTGGCTTGCTCCCGCAGGACGAGCGCACCTACTACGGGATCGTCTTGCTGCCCAACGTCTTCGTGAATCTCCACCCGGACTACGTCCTCATCCACCGGCTCGAGCCTAAGGGGCCAGGCCGTACGCTCATCGTGTGCGACTGGCTCTTCGACCCGCCAGTGATCGAGCAGCCAGGCTTCGACCCTTCGGACGCGGTCGAGTTCTGGGATCTGGTGAACCGCCAAGACTGGGAGGCCTGCGAATTGTGCCAGGCCAACGTGGACTCGCGGGCCTATCGGGAGGGTGGCATCTATGCGCCAACTGAGGCACATATTCGCCGCTTCAACGACTTCGTGCTCGCCCGGCTAGAGGGGACCGGGGCGTGAGTGCAGTAAGCACCGTGAGACAGGCTCCGATGGAAGAAAGGGAGAGCAATGGCATCCTTTGATGTGCTGATCGTCGGGGGAGGGAACCTCGGGCTTTGGACGGCGTACCACCTGGCGAAGCGCGGTACCCGCCGAATCGCCGTGTGCGAGCGGTACTGGGCCGGCTTCGGCGCGACGACGCGCTCCGCTGGGATCGTCCGGCAGCAGGGTGGCTCGGAGACCGCCGTCAAGCTCGGCAAGTGGTCGCGCGAGCTCTACCGCCAGCTCGGTCAAGAGCTCGGGATCGGGAGCGGGTTCACCGAAGTTGGGTACTATGTCGCAGCCTCGAGCGAGGAGGAGCGTGCCGCATTCCACGATCTGGTCGAGCTTCGCCAGCGGTGTGGGATTGCCAACGAGTGGCTGGACCCCCCTGAGCTGAAGCGGCGCGTCCCGTTCGTTGACTGGGATCGCTTCCTCGGCGCGACCTACACGCCGGACGACGGGTTCGTCTACCCGGCGATCGTCGCGCGCAACATCACCCACGCCGTGCTCAAGGCCGGCGTTTCCCTCTTCGAGGAGTGCGAGGTACAGGCGATCGAGCCGCTGAGCAGCGGTTACCGCGTCCAGACGACGCGTGGGACGTTCGAGGCGGAGCGCGTGGTCGATGCCGCTGGGCCGCGGGGCGCCAGGCGGATCGGCGCGATGCTCGGTATCGAGGTTCCGGTCTCGGCAGCCCGGCACCAGATCGTTACGTTCCCCG
This sequence comes from Thermalbibacter longus, assembly GCF_023806485.1. Taxonomy (GTDB): domain Bacteria; phylum Chloroflexota; class Chloroflexia; order Thermomicrobiales; family Thermomicrobiaceae; genus Thermalbibacter; species Thermalbibacter longus. Next base: position 563,094 of record NZ_JAMSLR010000001.1, on the reverse strand, counting down.
AGCGCCCGGCCGCCATGCCAGCGAACTTTCCGATGGTCTTCGTGCTCAGCCAGGGCTACTACCTCCGCCCCGACGAGCAGGGGGTGCTGCTCGGCATGAGCAACCCGGAGGAGCAGGCGGATCCGACTGAGCGATTCTTGCTCGAGTTCGACTGGGCCTACTTCGAGCGGCTGAAGCCGGAGTGGGAAGCGACGATCCCGTCGCTCGCCGGGCAACCGATCGGCCGGGCATGGACCGGATCGATCGACTACACGCCCGACCACCTGCCGATCATCGACGAGCCGCGCTTCGGCTTCTACGTCGTCGCTGCCGGGGGTCACGGGATGATGTGGGGGCCAGCACTCGGCATGAAGCTCGCCGAGCTGATCCTCGACGAGCGTGTCACGGAGCTGCCCGATGAGGAGATCCGGCTCAGTCGCTTCAGCGAGCCACGCCGCGTCCGCGACGCGATCGCGCTGCCGTTCCCTACCCGGTGAGCTGCCCGGTCGGGATCAGGGCCAGCATTCGGCGACTGGACCGATACGCGACGTGACTGCACGGTCACTCGACGTTCGGCCGTTCGCCACGTGAGAGGAGGAGCTCGCCATGTCCGATCGTTCTCCACGTCTGCTCGATCTCCTCAGAGCGCAGCGACGCTTCCGCCGGCGCGATTTCCTCCGGGTTGCCGGTTTGGCATCGGCGAGTCTCGCGGCGGGGATCGCCTGTCGTGAGGAAGCGCCAGTCGCCGGCACACCGGCGGCGCCACAAAGCTCGCCCGCGACGTCACCAACCGCAACAGCGACGACCGCACCACAAGCGACGCCGACCGTGGCGCCCGAAGAGCTCGCGATCCCAGGATACGATGATCCCAACCGCTGGAGGGGACGCACCATCGTCGTCACCTCCTGGGGCGGCGCGCTCCAGGACGCCTTGCGTGCCGCGATGTACGAGCCGTTTATACGTCTGACGGGATGCCAGATCGTCGAGGATGCCAGCGATGAAGCCAAGCTCCGCGCCATGGTCGAGGCGGGCAACGTCGAGTGGGACGTCGTCGACGTTGGCACCGAAGCCGTGATCCCGATGGGCCGGCTGAACTTGCTCGAGCCGATCGACTACAGCAAGGTTGACACGAAAGACATTTTCCCTGAGCTGATCCTCGAGCACGGCGTCGGCTATTACTACTACTCAACGTGCCTGGCGTACCGAACGGATAAGTTCGGTGACAACCCTCCGGCCGGTTGGGCGGATTTCTGGGACGTGGAGAGTTTCCCGGGTGCCCGAGCCTTTCAGAAGTACGCGCAGTGGGGGCCGATCGAGGCGGCGCTCCTCGCCGACGGCGTGCCGATGGATCAGCTCTACCCGCTCGACATCGACCGCGCATTCCGCTCGCTGGATCGGATCAAGCCGCATATCACCGTCTGGTGGGAGGCTGGCGCGCAGCCCGCACAGCTCTTGTCCGATGGGGAGGTCGACCTGACCGATGCCTGGATCGCCAGGGTACAGGTCGTGATCGAGCAGGGTGCGCCGCTCGGCTACACCTGGAACGAGGGCCGGCTGTCCAGTGACTCGCTGGTGATCCCGCGTGGCTCGAAGAATGTGGACGTGGCACACGACTTCATCAACTTCGCGCTCCGGCCAGAGATCCAAAGCCGTTTCGCGATGATGTACCCGGACGGCCCGGCGAACAGCCGCGCCTTCGACTCTCTCCCACCGGAGCGGCTGCCACTCCTGCCCAGCTCCCCCCAGAACAAGGAGCTCCAGGTCTATCCTGACTACGAGTGGTGGGCAGACCACCTCGAAGAGGTCGTAGAGCGCTTCAACGCCTGGGTGGTGGGCTAGCGGTCCGGCGAGGATACGCTCGCGCGTGCCGACAGGCGGCAGGTCCTGACTGGACGACCTTGCCGGTACCAGTCTCGGCCCCCGGCAAGGTGCATGCATCCGCTATAGCCGGGATGTCCCGTGAGGCTCGCACTGCCGCACGGATCCAGCTATCCTCTTGGATGGCGAGCCACCAGTCCGGCAAGGACCTCGTGTGGCTGAGCAGGAGGCCGGTGGAAGCGCCGGAGTGCTGGAGCAAGCTTCGGACAGGGGGACGGCTATGGCAACGATTATCACCACCACGAACACGATCGAGGGGAAGCCGGTTAAGGAATATCTGGGCATCGTGACCGGCGAGGCCATCCTCGGAGCCAATCTCTTTCGCGATCTGTTCGCCGGTATCCGCGACATCGTGGGCGGCCGCTCCGGCGCCTACGAGAAGGAGCTACGCCGGGCGCGGGAGATCGCGCTCGACGAGATGCGCCAGGCCGCCGAGCAACTCGGCGCGAATGCGATCATCGGCGTGGACCTGGACTACGAGACGATCGAGATGGGCGGAGGCGGCGGGATGCTGATGGTGACGGCATCAGGCACGGCGGTCCGAATCTAGCGGTCCCCAAGGCCGCGAACGCGCCGCCAGGCTGGCCTGGGCGTCGCCCGTAATCGCGCGCGGGCTCATGTGAGGGCATAGAACTCGGCTTCCTCGCCACCGAGGGCAATCACATCGTAGATGTGCCGGACAGCCCAGCGCTGCCCGGTCCAGGGCAGCCTGGCGACCGTCTCCTCGAGGTCACACCAGGCATAGTCGTTGTACTCGCTCGCGAGCTCGAGCTTCGCTCTCGTCTCCACGAGTGCCGCGAACGATGGCGCGAGCACGATCGAATCGGTCGTGTGATCGTAAAATTGGTTGATGAAATCGGCCGAGTAGAGCTTCTCCGGGACGAGTCCCGTCTGCTCCCGTAGCTCGCGGAGCGCGGCGTCTACCGCTCGCTCGTGCGGCAGGATCTTCCCGTGGACGGCTTGCCAGGTATTGCCGAGCGGCACGTCGGGGCGTCGATGCAGGAGCAAGAACTGGGCCGTCTTGCGGTAGTGGCGAAAGACGTAGACGTCGACGATATCGCTGACTATCTTCGGCATCCCCCAACCCACATCCCTGTACCAGAAGCGGCTCCCCTTCCCTCGGTCGGAAGCATAACCCAGCCGAGAGAAACGCGCCGTCATCGCCGTCACCGGCGCTGGCGCAGTCGCCAGAGCCAGTAGCGGAGCCGCCCAACCAGGCCGATGCGGGGCGGAGGAAGATCGATATCTCGCCCTCGCCAGCGGCGCGAGCCGGACACCTCCACTGGGCCCCGGCGAAAGCGCGCGACGATCGGCGCGAAGAAGACGACGAGGCTAGTGATGGCCACGGCCAGAGCGAGCGTGCGGGACCAGTCCGAGACGAGGATCGCAAGAAGCGCGAGGCCGAACGTCGCGCCGATCCAAACCCAGGTCGGCTCGATCGACCAAGCTCGGCGCCTCGGGCGAGGTGGAAAAGCTTCCAGGTGTGGCCGTGGGCGTCGAAGCCGCCGGAGCCAGCGCCGCCAGGCCGGCTCGCGATCTGCCTGCTCCAGGATTTCTCGGATCTGCTCCTCGAGGCGAGTCGAGCGTCGATTCTCAGGCATGGACACGCCCCTTCAGGCTAAGTGGAGCGGCGTGCGGGCAAGCTCGCGCACGGCGGCAACAGCCTGGTCGATCTCCTGTTCGGTGGTGAAGAACCCCGGCGAAAACCGTACAGTTCCGCGCGGGAAGGCATCCAGCGCCCGGCATGCCTCCGGCGCACCATGTAGACCAGCCCGGCAGGCGATACCGAAGGTCCGGTCCAGCACGTCACCGAAGTCAACCGGATCCCACCCCTCGACAACGAAGGAGACGACCGCAACCCGGCGATTCGGGTCGTCCGGTGAGAGAACTCGCACGCCCGGAATGCCTCCTAATCCCTCGATCAGCCGGTCGGTCAGGACTCGCAGATGCGCCGCAACCCGGTCGATTCCGACCTCGCGGAGGAAGTCCAGCGCCGCCCCCAACGCGGCGATGCCGACGGTATTGAGCATACCGGCCTCGTACCGGTGTGGTAGCTCGGCTGGCTGGATATCCCTCTCCGAGTTTACCCCGGTTTCTCCCTCACGAAGCGGTGAGAGTTCGGAAGGATCGACCCGGGGCCCGATGACCAGCGCTCCTGTGCCCGGCGGACCCAAAAGGGCCCGATAGCCGCCGAACGCGAGTAAGTCAGCGTCGAGGTCCGCGAGTGTAAACGGTAAAGCACCCACCGTCTGCGCGCCATCGACCAGCAGGAGCGCACCGTGCTCATGGACGATCTCCGCCACCTCGCGGACCGGTTGTAGCGCTCCGTTCACGTTCGAGGCATGCGTGACCACGACCAGGCGGGTATTCGGGCGAAGCGCTGCCCGTACGGCGGTCGGATCGACAAACCCCTGCCCGTCTGCTCGCACCTTGGTCATGGCGACACCGATCGCCTCCAGCGCCCGTAGCGGCCGCCGTACCGCGTTGTGCTCCATGACCGTCGTCACGGCATGGTCGTTCGCCGAGAGCACGCCCTTGATCGCGAGATTCAGCGCGTCGGTCGCGTTGGCGGTGAAGACGATCCGCCAGGCGTCCTCGAGACCGAGCAGCCGGGCCAACTTCTGTCGAGTCTCCTCGACGGCGCGAGCAGCCTCGACGCCCATCCGATGGACATGGCGGCCGGGGCTGGCTCCCGTCCCGCGCAGGAAGTCGCCGAGTGTCCGGTAGACGACCTCCGGCTTGGGCCAGCTCGCAGCAGCGTTATCGAGGTAGATCATTTGTTACATCCCGATATAGCGAGCGTAGATTGACCTCGCCTCGGCGGGATCGGTCGTACCCCGTACGATCGCGCGTCCGTCCGGGAAGATCGTCAACTCATAAGCTCCTGCCCGGAACCGCATCAGGTAACGGTTATAGCTTACCTCACCGGATCGACTTAGTCGCTCAGCGAGCGCAGGGAACGAGAGGCTGGCGCGGGGGTGAACCACGACCTGCACCGCATCGCGTCCACAGAGCTGGATCGTCTGGGTCGGCAGCGTTCGATCGAGAAACTCGTACCGGCCGAGGCCACAAGTCGGGCACTCCGGATTGCGCGCCGGGAGATCGATGCGAACGAGCTCGTGCGTCCAGACATCGAAGCTGGTCAACCATCGGCTCCGCGCGTCGCGGTTGCCGGTCAGCAACTTGATCGCCTCAACGGCCTGCAACGCGCCGATGACGGCCACGGCGGGGCCGAGCACCCCCGCCGTGTCGCAGGTTGGCGCGGCGCCCGGTGGAGGCGGCTCCGGGAAGACGCAGCGCAGGCAAGGGGTCTCTCCGGGGATGATCGTCATCGTCGTCCCGTGCGTCGCGATGACACCGCCGTAGATCCACGGCCGGCCCAGCTTGACCGACGCATCGTTCAGCAAATAGCGCAGCTCGAAGTTGTCGCTCCCGTCGATCACGACGTCGACGTCGGAGATCAGCCGCTCGACGTTGTACGGATTGACGTCGTCGACGACCGGCTCCAGCTCGACCTCGTGGTTGATCGCTCCCAAGCGTCTAGCGGCTGCGATCGCCTTGGGGGTTGCAGATTCGACATCCGCCTCGTCGAAGAGCACCTGGCGTTGCAAATTCGTCAGCTCCGGAACATCGCGGTCGACCAGCCGCAGGAAGCCGGCACCCGCTCGGGCGAGTTGGTCGGCCACATGCGTGCCGAGCGCGCCGATGCCGATGATGCAGACGCGAGCCTCCCGGAGACGCCGTTGACCCTCGCGGCCGATCTCGGGGATCAACTCCTGCCGGTGGTACCGCTGAGAGACGACGAGCGAGCTGCTCACGGAGAACTCCTCACCAGTGATCGCTTGACCTCTATGGTACAGTTGCCGGAGGCTCTTCCCAAGGCACTCTCGGCTCCGAACCGAGCCGAGTTCGTTTCGAAGTGCCGAATTCCTTCTGAAGGGTAAAGGTGAGACCGTGACGCTGGTTCGGTTTACCGTGATCGACGCGCAAGGAGCAGCGAGCTTCGTTGGACCTGGTCACGCCATCAAAATGTTCGCAGCCGCCTGTAGCCGCAACCCGCGGTCGCTCGCGGAACTCCTGGAGTTCACGCGGCCTTACGATGCTGACTTCATTACCGAAGTTCGCAACGGCCTGGCGGTGTTCGATGAGCACAACACTCCTGACGATCCATCAGCCTTTCACTCGATAATCGAGCACGCGTCTCCCTCGACCTTGCCCCCCTTCCGCGTCCTAGACGAGGTCACGAGGGACCTCAGCTTGCAACCGGTAGAGTCCGGGCTGATTCTCTACAACCTCGGCGCGCGGCGAATCGTCCAGGTAGTGAATAGCTACGGCGAGCTACAGCGGGAGGACCGAGGGCGAATCCGCCGATCCGGCCAACCGACGCGCATGCTCTACCACTATCGCCTGCCAGATGAGTGGGCAATCGTGCCCTGACGCTGGCTCTCCGGCAGCACGCCCGTGCTCTGCGGCGTCCGTTGTCCGCGTGAGGCAGGCATTGGACGCCACGGGAGCATGGCTCCTGATAGTCGCTCGTATTCCACGCGGACTTGACAGCGGGCGCGGAAATCCGGATACTTGCGCTGCTGAGACTGCCGCATGGCGGCTGGCGGTATCAGGTACTCGCTTTGGGTGATGCGATGGAGATCGACCTGAAGGCTGCATATCCAGTCCTGGCCCGGCCGGTACCGCCGTGCCCGCTGACGATCCTCGTGCTGGCCTACTGGCCGCGAATCTGCAACTGTAACTAGTCCCCTCTTTGCCCGAGCAATCGAGGCGCTCCGACGCCGCTGGGAAGAATCCCCGTGGCGCACGGTCGTGGTGGACGAGCCTCCGCTACGGCCTCGCACGCGGTGATCGGTGATGGCTCGAGAGCGGAAGCAAGCCGGAGTCCCTGTCCCCAAATGGGTTGAGTGCCGGTCCATGGATTTGACAGGCCAACCTTCCGTGGGCTGGATCGAGGAGGGTGTTGTCGGATGAACATCGTGCGCAGTCGCCTGCTTGCCCTGGTTCTGGCAGCCGCGTTCATCCTCGTCGGCTGCGATATCGGCGGGCTCGCCGGAGCCGGTGGAGACCAGATCAAGATCGCGGTCGTCGGGCCGATGTCCGGTGACGCGGCTACCTACGGGCAGGACTTCGTTCGTGGCGCCCAGATGGCGGCTGAGAAGATCAACGCGGCTGGTGGAGTCGACGGTAAGGAGATCGTCATCGAGCAGTTCGACGACCGGAACGATACTACCGAGACCGCAAACATCGCTCAGCGGATCGGCTCCGACTCCAGCATCCTTGCCAGCATGGGCCACTTCACCAGCAGCACGGTCTACGCCGCAATGCCGATCTACAAGGCGAACGGGTTGCCGCTGGTCGTAATCTCCGCCTCCGACCCTAAGATCACGCAGCAAGGGAACGAATGGGTCTTCCGCGTAAGCCCGACCAACGATCTCGGCGCGCAGGCCACGGCTGATTTGCTCGTCCAGCAGCTCGGTCTCACGCGTATTGCCACGTTCTATCTGAACACGGACTTCGGCAAGTCGGAGCACCAGTACTTCGTCGAGCGAGTGCAACAAAACGGCGGCACCATCGTGCTCGACGAGCCTTACCAGCCAGATACCAAGGACTTCACCAGCGGGATCATCAAGCTGAAGAACGCTGGCGCTGAGGCGGTCTACCTGAGCAGCTATTACAACGACGCGGCGCTCCTGATTAAGCAGGCCGTCGCATCAGGGGTGCAGACCCGCTGGTTCGCATCGGCAGCCATCATTTCCAACCAGTTCCCGGAGGTCGGCGGTGAGGCTGTCGAAGGGGTGATCACGGCCCGAGTGGCGCAAGGCGAAAACTGGGAGGCCGTGGCCGCCGAATACCGGCAGAAGTACGGAGCCGAGCCGACCCCGTTCGTCATCTATGCCTATGCCGCCACCCAGGCAATCGCTGAAGCCGCGCGCCAGGGCGGCGCGACGCGCGACGGTATCCGCCAGGGCCTGGAGGCGATCGAGAATCTGGATACCGCCATCGGCCCGCTGAGCTTCGACCAGAATCGCCAGGCAATCTATACCGAGTTCGAGTTCCTGATCGTTCAGGACGGGCAGTTCAAGCCATGGACTCCGTGACGATTCCTGTCCTGGTCGATCAGCTCGTCAGCGGGCTGGCAATCGGAGGCGTCTACGGGCTCGTCGCGCTGGGCTTCGCGCTGATCTTCGGCGTGCTCCGCGTCGCCCAGTTCGCCCACGGCGAGGTCTACATGCTGGTGGCGTTCTTGGTCCTGACGGCGCTCCCGGCGTTACCGCTCGGTGGCTTTAGCCAGTTCGGTCTGGTACTGGTTCTTGCTCTGTTCCTCGGCGCCGCGATCGGGTTGGCGGTCGAGCGCGTGGTGTTCCGGCCCCTGATGGCAGCCCCGCATATCGCGGCGATCATTAGCGCTATCGGACTCTCGATCGCCCTCCAGTACCTCGCAGCTTTCCTATGGGGCGCGGAACTGCACCCCTTCGTGCTCAATTGGGCACCTGGGAACCTGACTCTGGGACCGGCCACGATTCCGGCATTCAAGGTCGTCATCTTCGTCACCGCGCTGGCGTTGCTTGCTGGGCTACAGCTCGTGCTGCGGCGCACCCAGCTTGGGCGAGCTATCCGGGCAACCGCGAGTGACCCCGAGACAGCCCGGCTGATGGGGATCAACACCATACGCATCATCGCTGCTGCGTTCGCGGTCGGCTCGGCGTTCGCCGGCGCGGCTGGCGTGCTCGTAGCTGCCCTCTACGGTGTCGTCTACTCGAGCATGGGGATTGCGGCACTGGTCAAAGGGTATACCGCCACGGTGATCGGTGGCGTGGGCAACCTGGTTGGCGCCGTGATCAGTGGGCTACTGCTCGGCGTCTTCGAAGTCTTGCTGGAGAGCTACGTGTCGCCCAAGTGGTCGGACGCGATCATCTTCGCGCTGCTTATCGGGGTGCTCGTGCTCCGGCCACAGGGGCTCCTGGGCCGAGCCATACCGGAGAGGTTGTAGCATGCGCCGGTGGCGACCCACACGCATCCGACCAGGCTGGCCGTTCCTAGTTCTGGCCATCCTGCTGCCGCTTCTGGTTCAGAACCCGTTCCTACACCGGCTGCTAGCAGTCGCGGCCCTCGAAGCGGTACTGGCGGTCAGCCTGAACCTCGTTCTGGGCTATGGCGGGCTCATCTCGCTCGGCCACGCCGGCTTCTACGGCATCGGCGCGTATGTGACGGCTCTGCTCGCGCTCCATCTCGGCGCGCCCTTCCTTGTCACCCTCCCGGTCGCGGCGCTGGCAGCAGCCATCACCGGCTGGATCTTCGCGCGGCCGATCCTGCACCTTCGCGGGCACTATTTCGCCATGGCCACGCTCGCCCTCGGAGAGATCCTGGTACTCGTCGCCTACAACTGGGACGCGGTCACCCGCGGCCCGAGCGGTCTACCCGGGATACCCCGAGCGGAACTCTTCGGCTGGGTCGCAACGACTCACCGGGACAACTACTATCTGGGGTTGGCCCTCCTGGTTCTCGCCATCGTGGTCATCCGCCGCTTCGTCGACTCCCCCTTCGGCCTGAGCCTGATCGCGACGCGTGGAGACGATCAGGCGGCGGCTAGTATCGGGACGGACGTAGCGGGAGTCCGCACGATGGCGTTCGCCCTGGCCGCTTTCTTTGCGGGAGCAGCCGGGGCACTCTACGCGCACTACATCACGTTCGTGAGTGTGGAACCGTTCCAGCTCACGCACACCATCGCGCTCCTGGCGATGGTGGCAGTCGGTGGCATCGCCACCATTCCGGGGCCCATCGTGGGCGCCGTCTTGTTGACGCTCTTGCCCGAGGTACTGCGCGGGTTGGCTGATCTACGCATGGTCTTGTACGGCGTCCTGCTGATGCTGGTCATCTGGTTACGCCCACAGGGCCTGCTCGGCCAGGGCAGGCTGTTCGCGGGCTGGCGTGGCCGGCCGCCAGCGTCTCTGGTGCCCCAGCGAGTCAGCGCAGAACCGAACGCGGAAGAGCGACGGACTCAGCCGTCGCCTCGAGAGGAGGCAGGAGCCCGATGACCGAGGCGCTGCTCACTGTCCGTGATCTGTGGAAAGAGTTCGACGGCATCCAAGCGGTGCGGGGCTTCGAGCTGGATCTCTATCCCGGCGAGGTCGTCGGCTTGATCGGGCCCAACGGCGCCGGCAAGAGCACGGTCGTTAACCTGTTGTCTGGCTTCCACCGTCCGTCACGCGGCCGCATCACGTTCGCCGGCCACGACATTAGCCAGGCTCGTCCGGACCGGATCGCTCAACTGGGGCTCGTGCGCACCTTCCAGCACATCCGCCTGTTCAGCGAGCTGACGGTTCGGCAGAACGTCGAGGTGGCGGCGGCTCCAAGGCTGCAGATCTCCACGATTGACGTGGCGCTCCGCACGAGACGCTACCGGCGGGAAGTCGAGCGCTGGCGCCAGGAGGTCGACGAGCTGCTGGAGGCTTCCGGGCTCATGGCGATACAGGACCGGCCGGCCGGCGTCCTCCCCTACGGCGACCAGCGGCGGGTCGAGATCATCCGCGCGCTGGCCACACAACCACGAGCGCTGCTGCTCGACGAACCGGCGGCCGGCATGAACGAGAGCGAAGCGGCCGCGTTGAGCGACTTCCTCGAGTGGGCGCAAGGACGGTACGGGCTCTCGCTCGTGCTGATCGAGCATCACCTGGACGTGGTGGAACGGCTCTGCCAGCGGGTCATCGTGATGGACCAGGGGGCGATCATCGTAAGCGGCACTCCCGAGGAAGTGACCCAGCACCCCGAGGTCATTCGTGCCTATCTCGGGGAGGCGGCATGAGGGAACCAGTACTGGCAATTACCGAACTCACTGTGCAGTACGGCGGCATCCGCGCGGTAGACGGCGCCTCGTTCCAGGTAGCTGAGGGCGAGCTGGTCGCGATCATCGGGGCGAACGGCGCGGGGAAGAGCAGCACGCTGCGCGCGATTGCCGGGTTGGCCCCTGTCGCTGGGGGAGATATCCTGCTCGACGGCGTGTCGATCCGGGGAGTGCCGGCCCACGAACTACCGCGACGCGGGCTCGCGCTGATACCGGAGGGCCGGCGGGTGTTCGCCGACCTCTCCGTGCTCGATAACCTCTATCTCGGGGGATACAGCCGTCCGCGCGAGGAGATCGCCGGCGACCTGCGCCAGGTCTATGAGCTCTTCCCGATCCTGCGTGAGCGGTCGCATCAAGCCGCTGGTACGCTGTCCGGCGGCGAACAGCAGATGCTGGCGATTGCCCGAGCGCTGATGTCCAGACCGCGCATCCTGCTGCTCGACGAGCCGAGCCTCGGCCTGGCGCCAGTGATCGTCCAGCAAGTGTTCAGCCTGCTGCGCCACCTGCGCGAGCGGGGCGTCACGATCCTGCTCGTGGAGCAGAACGCGCGGCTGGCGCTCGAGGCAGCCGAGCGTGGATACATCATGCACACGGGCCGCATCGTGCTGAGCGGGCCGGCCCGAGAGCTGGCCAAGAACCCCGAGGTACGCGAGCGCTACTTCGGCACGGCGCGCGGTTCCAAATCCAACCCCGAGAGAGCACCCGAGTTAACTGCGGGAGACTCTGCGTGATACACGAAGGAGGGATTGCCCGATGGCGCGATCGAAGGTGCGCTTCGGCCTGACGCTCTCGAACAGAGGAGTGATCACCGGAGCGGCTACGTTGGAAGACCTGTACAGCCTGGCACGGCTAGCCGACCAGGAGCCGGCCTGGGACTCCGTGTGGGTCGGCGACTCGATCCTCGCCAAGCCGCGGTTGGACGCGCTGGTACTCCTTGGCGCGCTCGCCGCGATCACCGAACGGGTCAAGCTCGGCCCGGCTTGCATGGCGAGCACACCGCTGCGAGACGCGTTGTTGCTCGCGTACCAGTGGGCGAGCCTGGACTTTCTCTCCGGAGGACGAACCATCTTTGTCGCCTGCCAGGGACAGCCGGGACCTGGCGGCGGCCAGTTCGAAGAGGAGTTCGCCGCGTTCCGGATCGATCCCTCGAGCCGCATGCGGCGCATGGAGGAGGCAATCGAGATCCTGCGCCTGACCTCCAGCCAGGAGAACGTCAGCTACCACGGCGAGTACAACTCCTTCGACGGCGTCACGATTCTCCCGCGCCCCGTCCAGCAACCGATCCCGATCTGGGTCACCGCCAACCCGCCGGTCGACAAGCCGAAGATGCGCGAGCGAGCACTCCGGCGCGTGGCCCGTCTCGGTGACGGCTGGATGACGACGATGAACACGCCGGAATCGTTCGCGGCCAACCTTCAGGCGATCGAGCAGTACGCGCGTGAGGAGGGGCGCGAGCTCGGTCCTGACTTCGAGGCCTGCCTCTACTACAACATCAACGTCAATGAGGACCGTGAGGCGGCCTTCCAGGAGGCCAAGCGATACCTGGATGCCTACTATGGTGTCGACTACGACCGGGCCTTAGTCGAACGCTGGGTGGCGCTCGGCACGCCAGAGGAATGCATCGAGCAGATCCGGGCATTTGTCGAGGCCGGCGCGACGACGATCACGCTGCGCCTGGCTAGCTACGACCAGCAGGGGCAGTTCGAGCGGGTCACCCGAGAGGTGCTCCCCGCGTTCGCATAACGAGAGGACGTGACGAATGATCAGCCGGTTCGACCATGCCGTCATCGCGGTGCGCGACCTCGACGCGGCGATTGCTCGTTTCCGCCACCTTGGGTTCGATGTTCACCCCGGCGGTCGCCACACCGGTCTGGGAACCTACAACGCCATCATCCGCTTCGGGCTCGATTACCTGGAACTACTCTCCGTGGCCGACCGGGAAGAAGCCATCGCCGGTGGCACGAGCGGGCAGACGCTGGTCGCGCTGTTCGACCAGCGCGATGGCGGGCTGGTAGGATACGCCTTGGCGACGTCCGACATCGAGGCCGATGCCGAGCGGTTCCGGCAGACCGGCCTCGAGGCGGTCGGCCCCTTCCCGATGGAACGGCTTCGCCCCGACGGCCGGCTCCTCTCGTGGCGCCTGCTGGTCCCGAGTGGTGTGTCCTGGCTACGGCCCTGGCCATTCCTGATCCAGTGGGACATCCCCGACGACGAGCGGCTTACGTGGGAACGGCCGGGCAACCACCCGAACGGCACGACCGGTGTGGTCGGGATATCGATTGCTGTAACTGACCTGGAGCGCGGGCTCCACCTGTACGAGCGACAGCTCGGCCTAGCGGTGCAGGCCCAGGACGAGGTGCCAGAGCTCGCCGCTCGACGCGCGCGGTTCCAGCTCGGCGAATTCGCGATCGATTTGCTGGCTCCGACCGGAGACGGGCCAGTGCAGCAAGCGCTCGAGCAGGACGGCGAGCACCCATTCGAAGTGGTGCTCCAAGTTAGGGATCTGGATGAGACGCGAAGATACCTGGAGCAGTCCGGGGTCGCGCTGGAGCCCGCCCCGGCCTGGTCTGGCCTCCTTATCGCTCCGGATCAGGCCTTCGGCGCGCGCCTGACACTGGTTCCTGCCCGCAGTTAGCCAGTTGAGGGCCGATCCGGTTCGGCAGGAGATCCCGGCCTTGCGAAATCGTTCGCGGTGCCGCATGCAGTAGACAGACCAGCCGGCGCAGCTCCGCATCTGTGGCCTACTTCAGGAACACGTACGCGGCCTGCCCTCGCACGATGTGTGAACGCGGTAGGGTCGGACGTCTATTCGCCCCTGCGGTTCGTTGTACAGAGGCCGAAGCAATCGATGCCTGGAGTAACGACCAGAGCGCGGGTGTCCGGACAACCGGTTCGGGTATACTTCTCTGGCGCTGTCGAGGTCGCTACCGCCCCGCTGAAGGTGTGCCATGCCAGAGTTCCAGCTCGTGACCGACTTCCAGCCCACCGGAGATCAACCGCAAGCGATCGAGAAGCTCGTCGATGGACTGCGTCGCGGCTACCGGCACCAGACCCTGCTAGGAGTGACCGGATCAGGCAAGACCTTCACGATGGCCAATGTCATCGCGCAGGTACAGCGTCCTACGCTGGTGCTCGCGCCGAACAAGACGCTGGCCGCACAGCTCTATAGCGAGTTCCGCGAGTTCTTCCCGCACAACGCGGTGGAGTACTTCGTCAGCTACTACGACTACTACCAGCCAGAGGCCTATGTCCCGCGCACGGACACTTACATCGAGAAAGAGACGGAGATCAACGACGAGATCGACAAGTTACGCCACGCGGCCACCCGTGCCCTCCTCACCCGGCGCGACGTGATCATCGTCGCCAGCGTCTCCTGCATCTACGGGCTGGGCTCGCCGGAGGAGTATGGTAAGACTGTCATCTCGCTCCGGCGCGGCGGCAAAATTCGCCGGGACAAGCTGCTCCGTCATCTGGTCGATATCCAGTACGACCGCAACGACCTAACCCTGGTGCGCGGCACCTTCCGCGCCCGCGGCGATGTCATCGAGATCTTCCCGGCCTACGAGGAGATCGCCGTGCGGGTCGAGCTCTGGGGCGACGAGATCGAGCGGATCGTCGAGATCGATCCCTTGACCGGAGAGATCCTAGCCGAGCGCACCGAGATCGACATCTACCCGGCTAAGCACTGGGTCACTAGCCAGGACAAGCTCCTGCTCGCCATCCAGGATATCGAGGCCGAGCTGGAAGAGCGGGTGCGCGAGCTGGAAGCAGAGGGCAAGGTACTCGAGGCCGCCCGCCTCAAGCAGCGAACGCTCTACGACCTGGAGATGCTGCGCGAGGTCGGCTACTGCTCCGGGATCGAGAACTACTCCCGGCATCTCTCGCGGCGAGCGCCGGGCGAGCCGCCCTGGACTCTGCTCGACTACTTCCCCGAAGACTACCTGATGTTCATTGATGAGTCGCACATGGCCATTCCGCAGGTACGCGGGATGTACCACGGAGATCGCTCCCGCAAGGACGTGCTGGTCGAGTACGGGTTCCGGCTTCCCTCCGCGCGCGACAATCGTCCGCTCACCTTCGAGGAGTTCCTCGACCGCATCAACCAGGTGATCTATGTCTCGGCGACGCCCGGGCCATTCGAGCTGGATGTGAGCCAGCAGGTCGTCGAGCAGGTGATCCGCCCGACCGGCCTCGTCGATCCGGAGATCAGCGTCCGGCCGACCCGAGGCCAGATCGACGATCTGATCCACGAGATCAGGCAGCGGGTGGCGCGTGGCGAGCGGGCGCTGGTGACGACGCTCACCAAGAAGATGGCGGAAGACCTGGCCGACTATCTCAAAGAGGTCGGCGTCCGCACGCACTACCTGCACAGCGAGATCGACACGCTTGAGCGCGTCGAGATCCTGCGCGACCTGCGGCTCGGCGTCTACGACGTAGTGGTCGGGATCAACCTGCTCCGAGAAGGACTGGATCTCCCCGAGGTCTCGCTGGTCGCGATCCTCGACGCCGACAAGGAAGGCTACCTGCGCTCCGAGACGTCGCTGATCCAGACGATCGGCCGGGCAGCGCGCCATGTCAACGGCCTGGTGATCATGTATGCCGACACGGTGACCGACTCGATGCGACGCGCGATCGACGAGACCTACCGCCGCCGCGCGATCCAGCTCGCGTACAACGAAGCGCACGGTATCGTCCCACGCGGCATCGTCAAGCAGGTGCGAGATCTAACCGACCGGGTCAAAGCCGTCGCCGAAGAGCGGGCCGGCTACCGTGCAGAAGCCGATGGCAAGCCGGGCATCATTACCGAGCTACCGCCGGACGAGCTGGCTCGCATGATCCGCGACCTGGAGAAGCAAATGAAGGAAGCTGCCAAGCAGCTCGAGTTCGAAAAGGCAGCCCTCATCCGCGACCAGATCATCGAGCTTCGCCGTATCCAGGAGGTCCTGACCTGATAGGCTTGCTGCGGACGACCGGCGCGAGAGCGCGCTGGGCCGGTTCAGCTCGAGCCGGGTAAGGTCAGGAGGCCGCGCAGGCGGCCTTCGCGGCGCAAGGCGGCCGCTGCGCTAGACTGGGAGGGAATGCCGAATACGATGGCGAAACGGCGCTCGAGAGGACGACAGGCGAGCCACCCACAGCGGTGGGTGTTGCCAGCCGCACTCGCCCTGATCGCGATGGTGGTTCTCGCCGTCTGGCTCGCGCTCGGCCTGGGTGATGAGACGGGGGGACTGCTGGCCGGCACGGAGCTAGCAACGCCCACACCCGCAGCCCCGCTCGCAGTCGAGACGGCAACGCCGGTCCCCGCCGAGCAAACGCCGTCGCCTGAGGACACGGCGACTCCCACGCTGGAGAGCACACCGACCGTTGCACCGCCTCCCACACCAGTTCCGACCGTGATCATCGGCGAGTTCGGTGAACTGCCTCGCCCCAACATGCCGCAAGCACGGCCGGATCTCGCTCGCCTGCAGCCACAGTACACCCTCGGGATCAGCCTGGAGCAAGTGCCGACCGAGGCACCGGTCTATCGAATGCTTCCGAGAGCCTGGGATCGGGAACGCGTAGTGGCGATCGCCGAATCGCTCGGGATCGAGGGCGAGGTCACGGAGTCGACGGGCGGTTTCCATATCGCTGACGGTGCCCAGGAACTCTACATCTCCGGCAATCAGGTCCAGTACCAGCGACTGGCGGCAAGCCAGCAAGCTGCCACGTTGCCGGACGACACCACCTTGATTGCGGCAGCGCGTGACTGGCTGATGACGCATGACCTGGTCGGCGAGGGGTTGGGGGCTGGCACAGTGAGCGATCGCCTCGAGGATACCGGCCTAGCGATCGTCGTCTTCCAGCCAGCAGAACCGTCACCTGTTCTGTCAGCCGTACCACGAGCGACGGTAACCGTCTCAGCGGACGGTGAGATCCGCCAGGCGTTCATCAATTGGCCTGCTGGCTTCGAGTCGTCGATCTATGGCCTGCGCGACGCTGAATCGCTCTGGCAGGACGTGCTCGAGGGCAGAGGCTACCTGGAAGTCGATGTGGAGAGTCTCCCCCCAGGGAACGACCCGCTGCCCGCCGACGTGACGATCACCGGCGTTGAGATCGCTTACACTGATGCGGGAGGGGAAAGCGACCGCTACCTGACACCGCTGGTGCGCTTCACCGGAGAAGCGACGATTGCAGGTGTCGACGGTCCAGTGCCGATTCGCGTCTCGGTGCCCGCTGTCGGCGCACAGGCGGCGCCGCGGGGCTAGAGCGCCGGACACACTGCGCGACTTCCGCCATTCTTCCAGGGGCTTCAACCGCGCCGCGGTAGCGCGCTGGCCCCACCAGTAGGTGGGGGAACGAGGGAAGAGAAGGGAGAGATCGATGCCGCGGGGAGCAGCCTGGCGCTCACTCATCGGCAGCGCCGAGGGACGCCACAGGACTCGCAACACGCCGCCGGAGCGTAGTCGCAGCCGCCTCGCGAGCTGGATGTGGGCCGCGTGGCTGCTGACTGTGGTGGCGCCGCTGACCTGGACGACTCCTGCCCATGCCGCACAGCCGGTAGTGATACGGTGGGGGTACTACATCACCAACGATGAGACGTCATGGCACTCGCTGCGGGCGCACATCGGCCAGCTCGATATCGTCTCGCCGTACTTCTACCACCTCAACGCCGACGGCACGATCACGGATTTCAGCGATTCCCGGGCGCTCGATCTGATGCGGCGATCGGGGGTTCGGATCGTGCCGATGATCAAGAATGTGCCGCGCTGGGACGAGTTTCATGCGACGATCGACACCCAGGAGAAGCGTGCACGGATCATCGAGCGGCTGGTACGGCTCGTCGAAGATGGACGATACGACGGCATTCACATCGACTTCGAGGCGATCAACGCCGCTGACGCACCGCTGCTGACCGCCTTCATGCGGGAGCTCGCCGACGCGCTCCGACCTCGCGGGAAGCTGGTAACGCAGGCCATCGCTGCCCGCACCTCGGACACCCCAACGGCTTGGGGGGGTGCCTACGACTATGCCGCGCTGGGGCAGATCAACGACTTCGTCGTGATTATGGCTTACGATTTCCATTACAGCGGCGGTAGCCCCGGGCCGGTCGCTCCGGTCACCTGGGTCGAGCGTGTGGTGGCGTATGCGCAGAGCAGGATGCCCGCCTCGACGATCCTGCTCGGTATCCCCCTCTACGGCTATGACTGGGACACCGTCGAGGGGCCACCGGCCAGCTCGGTTCGGTACGATCAGGCCATGCAGCTCGCTTCCCGGCCCGGCGCGACCAGCGGCTACGACTCATTCGAGCAGGAGGCCTGGGTGCGCTACACCGACGACGAGGGGCACACTCACGAGGTCTGGCACGCCAACGCGGCCAGCGTCGCTGCCCGTCTCCGTCTGGTGCTGGACGACGGGCTGGGCGGCTTCGCAGTCTGGCGGCTCGGGCATGAAGACCCAGCCGTCTGGGACGAGATTGCCCGTCTCAATACGCCAGCCACCCGCATCCCTGCGTTTACGTCGACCCGCGATCGGCTCTATTTCCCGGAAACCGGACACTCGCTAGCTTTTGGCTTCAAGCAGTTCTGGGAACGCAGCGGTGGCCTGATGGTCTTCGGCTATCCCCTCACGGAGGAGTTCGATGAGCTGAACCCTGATCTGGGAAAGAACCGGACGGTGCAGTACTTCGAGCGCCAGCGGTTCGAGTACCACCCAGAGCTCGCTGGGACGCCGTACGAGGTGCAACTCGGGCGTTTGGGGGTGCAGGACGCCGAGCGGCGAGACCTCCTCGCCACTGCCCCCTTCCGGCGCGTGGATGCTGTCAGCGATGCCAGTTGCGACTATTTCCCGGAGACCGGCCACCGGCTCTGTAACGGCTTCCGCACATACTGGCAATCTCACGGGCTGGAGTTCGGCGACCCGGGTGTCTCGTTCCGGGAGTCGCTGGCACTCTTCGGCTATCCCATCAGCGAGGAATTCACCGATCCCGCCACCGGATCGACCGTGCAGTACTTCGAGCGCGCCCGCTTCGAATACCATCCGGAGAACCCGGAGCCATACCGGGTGCTGCTGGGCCTCCTGGGAGCCGAGGAGGTACGTGCAAAAGGATGGATCCGATGAGTGAGCGATCACCGGTCGTCCAGCGCTTGATCCTGGTGCTCCACGGCCCCAACCTGAACCTGCTGGGGCAGCGCGAGCCACACATCTACGGGGCTACCACGCTGGACGAGATCAACGAGCGGCTGCGTCGCCTTGCCGAAGCCCGCGGATTCGAACTGGTGATCGTGCAGTCCAACTACGAGGGCGCGCTCATCGACCAGATCCAGCGCTACGGCCCGATTGCCTGCGGCATCGTGATCAACCCAGGGGCGCTGACGCACTACAGCATCGCCCTGCGTGACGCAATCGCTGCCGTATCCACCCCCACGGTCGAGGTGCACCTCTCGAACGTGCACGCCCGTGAGCCGTTCCGGCACCGTTCGGTGATCGCGCCGGTGACCGTTGGCCAGATCGCCGGTCTCGGGCCGGCTAGCTACGAGCTGGCTCTGCAGTATTTGATGGATCGCGCGGAGGAGGAGCTACCGTGAGCACGACTGAACGGATCGCGGCGCTGCGCGAGCGACTGCGCGAGCGAGCGCTGGACGCCGCCGTCATCACCCATCCTTCGAACCGGTTCTGGCTGAGTGGCTACACCGGAGAGGATATCCCACCCAACGAGTCCGGCGGCCACCTCGTGATCGGGCTCGACGCCGCCTACCTCGTGACCAGCCGTCTCAATGCCGAGCAGGCCCGGCAAGAGGCGGCCGGGTTCACGATCTACGACAAGGAGCGCGACTTCGCCAAGGCGGATGCCGCCGTAATCCGCGAGCTGGGCGCTCAGCGCGTCGGTTTCGAAGACCAGGCGACGCTATACCGTGACTACCGGACGCTCCGCGATGAGCTGGGCGAAGACGTCGAGCTGGTGCCACTGGATACACTGGTCGACGACCTCCGGGCCGTCAAGACCCCCGAAGAGATCGAGCTGATCGCCCGCGCGCAGGCCCTGACCGACCAGGCATTCATGCAGGTTGTGGCCACCATGCGTCCCGGCCAGTCCGAGCGCGAGATCGCCTGGCGGCTCGAACAGGCCATGCGCGAGCTCGGCGCCGATGGGCCGGCATTCCCCATCGCCGTCGCCTCCGGCCCGAACGGTGCCCTGCCCCACTACCGGCCTACTGACCGGCGCGTACAGGCCGGAGAGCCGGTCGTGATCGATATGGGCGCGATGCTTGATGGCTATTGCGCGGATCTGACCCGCACGGTCTGGATCGGCCAGGCCGGCGAGCAGCTCGAGCACGTGTTCAGCGTCGTGCTAGCGGCACTGGACGCCGCCGAGGCCGGGATGCGTGCCGGCATGACCGGCAAGGAGGTCGACGCGCTCGCCCGCGACGTCATCGCAGCGGCAGGCTACGGCGAGGCGTTTACCCACTCGCTGGGCCACGGTGTCGGCGTGCGGGTACACGAGGCGCCCTACCTGTCTCCTCGCGGGGATAGGCCGCTCGAGGCCGGCCACGTGGTCACGATCGAGCCGGGCATCTATATCTCGGGCTGGGGCGGCGTGCGGATCGAAGATCTGGCCGTGGTTGAGCCCGATGGCATCCGAATCCTGACCACGGTCCCGAAGCGGATTGTGGTCACGCCCTGACCATTCCCTTCCTCCGCCGCGTCGCCCGCGTCCCCGGGGGCAGGTTGGCTGGCAACGTACGGGCAAGCGGGCGCGAGGTGAGTGGGCTGTGCGCAGGGGGATAGGGAAGCGTGAATCGACCGGCTCGGGCTGTACGGCCGGAGCGGGTCAGCGCGTATACTGAACTGCTGGCCGTATTCGTCTTCGTCGAGGTCGTGACGTTCAGGAGAGGACAGGATGATCGAGACTGGAGACCTCCGCAAGGGGCTTACGTTACAGATCGACGGCGACCTCGTCCGGGTGCTCGATTTCCAGCACGTCAAGCAGGGCCGGGGTAGCGCCTTCGTCCGGCTGACGCTGCGTAACCTGCGAACCGGAGCCACCACGACGACGACCGTTCAGGCGGGCTCTCGCTTCCAGGTTGCGCCGCTGGAGCGCCACCGCGTGCAGTTCCTGTACGAGGAGGAGGGGCAGTATCACTTCATGGACCTCGAGAGCTTCGAGCAGTTCGCGCTCGATCGTGAGGCCCTGGGTGACGCCGTCAACTACCTCAAGGAGAACATGACGCTGGATCTCCTCACCTACGAGGGGCAGGCAGTCGAAGTCGAGCTGCCCGTCACGGTCGACCTCCGCGTCGTCGAGACCGACCCAGGCGTGCGCGGCGATACCGCCACTGGCGGCACCAAGCCAGCGCGGCTCGAGACCGGCTTGGTGGTCAACGTGCCGCTCTTCGTGAGCATTGACGACGTCGTGAAGGTAGACACTCGCACCGGCGAGTACATCGAGCGAGTGAGCTAGTTGCCGATGGCGCCGCGAGATCGTCGAGACCAGGCAGGTGACTACGCCGCTCTGACGCAGGCTGTCCGCGAGCTCGTCGAGGTCATGCAGGAGGCCGGCCTGCTGCGGCTCGAGGTGGCGCACGGCGACCTGCGGATCGAGCTCGAAGCAGGGGCGACCCCGGCTTCAGCGAAGGCCGCAACCCCGAGTCACAACCCCTTACCGGTAGCGACACCACTTCCAGTCCCACCTCTCGCCGAGGAAGCCGGCACATTCACGATCGATGCCCCGATGGTCGGCACCTTCTACGCCGCGCCGGCGCCCGATGCCGACCCGTTCGTCCGGGTCGGAGATGTCGTCGAGCCGGGCCAAACGGTCGCGATCATCGAGGCGATGAAGATCATGAACGAGATCGTGGCCGAACAAGGCGGGGAGGTCGTCGCCCTCCTGGTCGAGAACGGCCAGGCGGTCGAGTACGGCCAGCCGCTGATGCGATTGCGCCCGGTAACGACGGGGTTATGAACAATAGCGACGGCATGTTCACCATCCTCAGCGTGGGCGAGTTAACGACCTACATTCGGGATGTGCTCGAACGTGACCCAGTACTCGGCAGTGTCTGGGTCACCGGCGAAGCGACCAATGTGGTGCGCTCCACTGCCGGCCACGTGTACTTCTCGCTCCGGGACGACAAGTCGCAGATCAAGTGCGTGCTCTTTCGATCTTACGTGCGCCAGCAGCGTTTCATCCCGGCGAACGGAGATGCCGTGCTCGTGCACGGCAACGTCTCGGTCTACGAGGTCGCTGGAGCCTACCAGCTCTACGTCGATGAGATCCAGCCAGTCGGAGACGGGCGGCTCAGGCTCGCATTTCAGGAGCTTTGCCGCAAGCTGGAAGCTGAGGGACTGTTCGACGAGACGCGCAAGAGACCGCTGCCACGACGGCCACGCTGTATCGGCGTGATCACCTCACCCACTGGTGCTGTCTGGCACGATATCCAGACCGTGCTCCGGCGCCGCTATCCTCTCGCCCACCTCCTGCTGGCGCCGGCCCAGGTGCAGGGAGAAGAGGCACCGCAATCCGTCATCGCCGCGCTGGAGGAGTTGAACCACGATGGTCGAGCCGAGGTCATCATCATCGCCAGAGGCGGCGGGTCGCTCGAAGACTTGTGGTGCTTCAACAGCGAGACATTGGCCCGCGCGGTCTTCGCCTCCCACATCCCGGTCATCTCCGCGATCGGCCACGAGACCGATGTCACGCTCTGCGACCTGGTCGCCGACTGCCGGGCACCGACGCCATCGGCCGCTGCCGAAATCGTGGCGCCTGACATCCGTGAACTGTTGAGCGAGCTGGCCGAATTCGCCAGCCGGTTGCGTACGGCGCTGGACGAGCGTGTGCAGGACGAGCGCGACCGGCTCGACCGGCGGCGAGCTCGTCTCGAGCACGGAAGCCCCCGGCGCCGGATCGGCCAGGAGCGGCTGCGCCTCGATGGACTCGAGGGCCGGCTGCGAAGGCAAATCGCGCGGACAGTCCAAGAGAAGCGGCAACGGCTGGGGGCGCTCGGGCGGCAGATCCAGCTCCTGCACCCCCACGGACCGCTGGAGCGCGGCTATGCCCTGGTGACCGACCGCTTCACTGGGCAACGCCAGCGGTCGGCCCATGATCTGGAGATCGGGCAGCACCTGCTCTTAGAGTTCATCGACGGCGCGGCGGCGACGCAGGTGAACGAAGTGCATCTCACCCGAGCGAGAGGAGCCGAGTGTGGCTGACGAACCGATCGTGCCACCTGACCAGGAATCGAAGCCGGCACCGATCGAGGAGTACGACCGGCTGGTCAGTCAGATCGAAGCAATCGTCGAGCGGCTCGAGTCGGGCGATCTGCCGCTCGCTGAAGCACTGCTGGAGTACCAGCGCGGTGTCGAACTCATCCGGCTGTGCAATGACCTGCTGGATCAGGCAGAGCTGCGTATCAGCGAGCTGGCCGGTGGGTTGCGTCTAGGTCGCGAAGGCGAACCTGCCTACCGTGGCGACTACCGGCGCTACTTCAGCCCGCTGGGCGAGACGGACGAAGAGGAGGACGAAGACGACGAAGAGCCTTTCCGCTCGCATTAAAGGTGATCGCCTCTTAACCAGGTTAAGGTAAGCCCACAACGACCAGCGGTAAACCGATCCTCGAGCCACCAGCTCACTTCCCGCTGCGCGCCAACACTTGTGCTTCCAGGCAGACTACCCCCTCTGGGCCCACCACCGCGCTGTGCTCAAGGCCGGGCGGCAGATCCAGCCGGTCACCAGGGTAGAGGTCGATCGCACCACCTGGGTGGAGCTCGAAGCGAATGGAGCCGCGGGCGACGTAGAGCACCTTGTGGTACGGGTGCCGGTGAGGTGGGTAGACATCGCCCGGCCCGTTAGCCCAGCGGTAGGGCATGAGTCCCTCATCGATCATCCGCTGTACGATCGAGTCCTCGGTCGGTTTCTCTGACCCGTCCCAGGACGACACCTTCACTTGCCCGAACAACTCGGTCATCCCGCACCTCACCTCGTGCGCGTCTGCCTCGCAGGATCTAGGATAGCGCGCGGCGGTAAGATCGAGCGGGCCGCTGGATCTCGGGAGGCGCGGTGGCAGGCTGGCGTTCTCACAGGAACATCGCGGCACGGCTGCGCAACCTGCCGGCCTGGTACCGGCGGAATCGAGTGCTGGCTTGGATCTGCGTAGTCATCGCGGTGAACCAGCTCGGCTTCGGCAGCATCGTGCCGGTAGTCCCGCTCTACGCCGCGGCCTTCGGCGTCTCCCAGGCGCTGATCGGGCTCACGATCGCCGTGTACGGGCTTGCTCGCTTCACCGCCTCCGTCCCCGCCGGTTGGTTAGCCGACCGTGCCGGCCGCCGCTGGTCGCTCGCGACCGGTGGGGCAATCACGGTGGTCGGAAATCTCATCTGCGGACTGGCTCCGACCTATGAGGTCTTCCTGCTGGGCCGTTTCGTCGCTGGAAGCGGCGCGGCGATGGTATTGACCAGCGGCCAGGTGATCCTCGCCGACATCACGACGGCGGAGACTCGCGGCCGGACGATGGCGCTCTACATGTCGGTCTTCCTCTTCGCCGTCGGCATCGGCCCGCTGCCCGGAGGTATCCTGGCCGACCTGGGCGGCCTGGCCTTCCCGTTCTTTGCATACGCTGCTTTTGGCTCCGTCGTTGCCTTGCTGGCCCTCTGGCGCGTGCCGGAGACACGGCCAGCCTTGCCAGCACGCGCTACCGGGGAGGCGAAGCAGCTTCAGTATTTCGGGCAGATCGGATCCGTGCTCCGTCGCCGCCCGTTCCTCTTGGTGAGCCTGCTCTCCTTCGCATCGTTCTTCGCCCGCACCGGCGCGCTGTTCAACCTGGTACCCGTCCGCGCCCAACAGTCGATCGGTCTCGATCCGGCGCAGATCGGTCTCGGCCTCGCGCTCATCAGCGTGCTCGCCTTGCTCGGCGCCTACCCGTCTGGTGTACTCGTCGATACCTTCGGCAGGAAGGCGGTCATCGTTCCCTCTACCCTTCTCAGTGGAGCCGGGTTAGTCAGCTTCGCGCTGGCGCCGAACTACACCTGGTTCCTGATCGCCTGCCTGCTCTGGGCACTCGCGAGCGGGATCAGCGGCGCGGCTCCGGCCGCCTACGCGGCAGACATCGCTCCTCGGGGGATGAACGCCGCGGCTATGAGCACCTACCGGATGCTCGCCGACTCCGGCTATGTCATCGGCCCGGCGTTGCTCGGCTGGCTGAGCGATCTAGCTGGAACGACGACCGCGCTGACTTGCACGGCAGCGCTGGTGGTGACCACCGGCGTGCTCTTCGGGCTCTTCGCGCCGGAGACCTACCGCCGCCGGGCTTCGCGGGAAGCCGCCTCCGCGCACGAGCAGACGAGGATCGTCGAAACGCCACCCGACGACTGAGCCGCGTGCCCCCTGGCAGGATCGCCTGTCCATGAACACTCAGGGGGACACGCCCATCTCATCCGCATTGCAGGGTCGACTACCGGCAGAGGTCAGGCACCAGAAGCGACGGACCAGCGACGATCACGAGCGCTGGCGCACAGCCTCAACTGGTTAGCTTTATGGATCGTCGCGGAGCCAGCCGAGCGGAAACCGCTCGCCACTCGGTACCACCACCTCGCGATGGCCGGCGACGATGGTGATCGTCCCCGCACCGTGCACGAGGGCGCTGTGCGACTCGGGCTCGATGATGCACGCCGTGTGCTCGTCGATACCGAGAATGACCGCCTCTCGCGGCAGCATGCGCCGGAGATAGCGAAAGCGCTCGACGCTCATGAAGCAGCGACTGGTGTCGAGCTCCCGCCCACCCTCGGCATTGTTCCAGTGCGGCATCACCGCCACGCAGAGCCCGAGTTCGGACAATAGATCCAACCCCTCGCTCCAGTATGGGTCGAACCCTGCTTTGTAGATCTCGTACACGGGTAGCGTGTAGCGGCCGGTCGCGATAGCCGCGGCGCTGGCAAAAGCGACCGCGGCCCCGGAGCGCCAGCGCTCGAGCAGCAACGACAGCGTCCGCGTGCCGCGAAGGTGCTTGACCATGTACGTCGGGCTACCGGGCCCGGCGAAGAGGTAATCGGCCCACAGCAACGGCTCGGTGACGATCGGCGAGTCGGGATTGTACACGCCGTCACGCCGGCGAGCTGGGACGAAGCGCACCTCGGGGCGGAGGTTGACCAGGCTTTGGAGGAAGAAGTCCCGGATCTTGGCCGCGACCAGACCAGCGTTGGGCTGGAACCCGGCTGGGGTCTCGATGATGGCGATCCGTACCGGCGGGGAGAAGCGGCTGAGCAGGCGCTCGTGCACCTGGCGGCCTTGCTTCGAGGTCTCGCCGGAACCGAACAGGGCGACAGGGCCGAGTGCCATCGTGCTTCTCCTGGCATGCGGATCCTCCAGCCGCGCTCCCGTGCTTAGAGCCCAGTGCTGCCCACGACGGCGCGGCGGCCGGCTGGAACCCGGACGCTCCAATGATAGTACGAAGCGGCAAACGATCAGGCGTCAGGGTGCTTACGGGGATGTCGATTCCTTCGCCCGAACGGCATGAGGGGCAGCTTGCGCCTGATTCAGTGCACCGAGACGCTCCGCGGCACCGACTGCGGGGGATCGTTCAGCGCACGGTCTGGAGCACGTACGGCGACCAGTAGAGCACGATCGAACCGCCGGCGACCACCAGCAGCATGGCAGCGACCGTCTGCACGTACGGGACTGCCCGTCGCAGCAGGGTAACGAAGCCGGCCTTGACCAGCGCGATGGCGAGCGTGAGCGCGATGACGACGCTAGCCATGCCCAACCCGTAGCTGAGGAGCTGGACGAAGCCCCGGCCCAGGCTGCCGCTGATCAGCGCGCTGCCGGCCGCGATCATAAAGACCGGCAGCGTGCAGCTGAGCGAGGCCAGCCCGTACGCCAGCCCGAAGAGAAAGAAGCCACGGAGGCTTCGCTCGCGGGAGCGGCCGATGCGATCGGCGAGCTGCTCGAAGAGCGCCGGGTTGAACGTGCGCCCGGCCAGCATGGCCAGGCCAAGCAGCACCAACCCCACCCCGATCGCCAGCCCGACCCACGGCATGACCGGCAGCAGGAAGCGGCCCCCGGCCGAGATCACCGCGCCGGCAGCCGCAAACAGGACGACGAAGCCGGCGGACACCGTTCCGCCGACGACCACGGCTTCCGCCAGCCGCCGCGCGCCACTGCGCTGGTCGGCCTGCCCGCCCGCGCCGAGGTAGAGCGCCAGGTAGGCCGGCAGCATGGCGAAGCCGCAGGGGTTCACCGCCGCGATCATCCCCGCGCCGAAGGCATAGCCCACCGGCAGCCAGGTGATCAGAGTCGAGAGCCACTGCGCGGCCTGAGCCTGCAACTCACTCACAGTTCCCCCTGCAGCAACTGATCGAGTACCCGCCGTAACTGATCAGGCGACGTCGGCCCGTAGTCCACGTAGGCGACTCGCCCCCGCCGGTCGATGATAATCGTCTGGTCGAGCGTGCGCACGTCGAGTAGCCGCGTGAGGGCCTGGTCCTTGTCGACGGCCCAGGGCAAGGTCGCCACCTCGCGACCTGCCAGATTCGAAAAGTTCGCCAGCGTGGCGGGCGTGTCGGATGGATCGATCGAGAGCAGGAGCACGTCAACCCCGCGCTGGTGATACTCCGGATAAAGCTTCGCCCATGCCTGGGCTTCAGGGATACAGGAGAGGCACCAGCCCGCCATCGTGTAGATCGCCACCACCGGGCCTCGGTGCTCGTGAAAGTGGAACCCCGTGTCATCGACGAGCCGGGCGGTGAATCCGAGGCCCGCGCCGGCTGGCTCCGGCAGGATATAGGCGGCCGCGCAGCAACCCAGCGATCGCCCCGGTGAAGATGAGGCTCATCGCTGCGAAGAGCCAGAGCTGGTGAGCCGCCAGCGCTCCCCCGATGGCCGTGCCACCGAGAAGGGCGAGGTAGAGCGGCAGGTGACAGGGGCAGGTAAGGGCGCCGATGATAGCGAGGGCCCATCGCTTCATAGGCCTTCACCCTCGCGCTACATCCGCGTGCACGCGATGATCGCTTCAGCGTGGTCGGCCAGCATGTCCTTGGCCAGCGCCAGGAGCAGCGGCACCCGCTGGTCGGCGACCCGGTAATAGACGAACTTCCCCTCGCGGCGGGCCGACACGTAGCCGCAGTCCCGCAAGCAGGCGAGGTGCGACGAGACGCGCCCCTGCGGCTGATCCAACCGCTCGACGAGCTCGCTCACGTTCAGCTCGCCCTCCCGGATCAGCAGGTCGAGGATGCGCAGCCGGGTCACGTCGGTAAGCCCGCGAAAGTACTTCGCCAGTAACTCGGCCTGCCGGCGCGCCTCCTGTGGCTCGACCCGGCGCGCGAAGCGGCGTCCCAACCGGGGGTGCAGGGCGCCCTGGTCGACCTCGCCGCCCCGCGGCGTCTCCCCGGTGATCAGATCCATCTCCTCATGCGTTCCCATAGCTCAGCTCCTCACCAGCTCTTGCCCCACCTGGCGACTCACGCGCAGCAGGAGAGCTTCGCCACGTCTCGCTCGAACGCCAGCGCCGCCAGCCGCAGGCCTTCGGCCATCGTCAGGTAGGGCGCGAAGCTCTCGACCAGATCGCCGGCCGTCAGCCGGTGCTTCACCGCCAGCGTGGCGGCGTAGATCATCTCGCCGGCATGCCTCCCGATCGCCTGGACTCCAAGGACGCGTCCGCTCTCCCCGTCGGTCACCATCACCACTCCGCCCTCGGGAGCCAGGTCGACGCGCGCCCGGGCGATTGCTTGGGCCGGCACGAAGGCGCTCTCGACGCGGTAGCCCTGTCGGCCCGCCTCCGCTCGCGTCAGCCCGACCGTGGCCACCTGCGGGTCGGTGAAGATCACCCCCGGCACCGCCGAGAGGTCGGCCGGCTCTTCCAGGTCCAGCACGGCGTTCCGCGCGGCGAGCCGCCCCTGGTAGGCGGCCACGTACACGAACTGCGGCGCGAGCGTGACATCGCCGGCTACCCAGACCCGGGGGTTGGTCGTGCGCAGCGCCTCGTCCAGCACCGGGACGCCGCGCTCGTCCACGGCGACGCCGGCGCGCTCCAGGTCAAGCCCTTCGGTGTTCGGTCGGCGGCCGGCCGCCACGAGGATCTGCTCGACCTCGAGCATCTCCTCGCGCCCGTCCCGGAGCACCACCAGCCGGCGGCCCTGCCGCGTGCGCTCGACCCGCAGGACCCGCGACCCGGTCAGCACGGTCGTCCCCAGCCGGCCGAGGGCTGCGCCCATCGCCTCGGCGACCTCGGGCTCGTAGTCCGGGAGCAGGCGCGGCCGGCGTTGCACGAGCGTGACCTCGCTGCCCAGCGAGCGGACGACCTGCCCCAGCTCCAGCGCCACGTAGCCGGCCCCGATCACGCCGAGCGAGCTCGGCGGCCGGTCCAGCTCCATGGCGCTCGTGCTCGTCAGATAGCCAGCCTCCTCGAGGCCGGGGATCGCCGGCACAGTTGGCCTGGCTCCAGTGGCGATCAAGAAAGCGCGGGCCCGTACCACCCGGTCACCGACCGCCACCGCATCGGGGCCGATGAAGCGAGCGCGGCCACGGATCAGCTCCCAGCCGTAGTACTCGATCAGTTCCTCGTACTTCTCGCGCCGCAGCTCGCCGGACAGCTCGCGCTTCTGCGCGACTAGCCGGTCGAGCTCCACGCCGAGCGCCGCCGTTTGCACGCCAGCGTAGCCGTGGTGGCCCGCCTCATGGTAGACCTCCGCCGCCCGGAGCAGGAACTTGCTGGGCACGCAGCCCACGTTGACGCAGGTGCCACCGATCGTGCCCTCCTCGATCATGATGACGCGCGCGCCGAGCTCGGTGGCCGTGATTGCCGCGCTGAACGCCGCTGACCCGCCGCCGATAATCACCAGGTCAGTATCCGCCTCGGAGGAGGAGAACGTGATCGGCGCCCGCTCAGGGCTGGGCTGCTCGGTGACCTCGCCCGGTCTATAGCCGGTGGCGCGCACGGCGCTCCGCAGGGTAGAGAGGTCGACGCCGTCGACCAGGGTGAACGTGACTTCGCCGTGCCTCCAGTCAGCCCGGACGCCCTGAGCGCCCTGGGCTCGCAGCGCCCGCTCGACGGTCTCTTCGCAGTGCGAACAGGTCATGCCGTCAATGGCCATGCGATAGGCTCGTGCTTGCTTCTTCATAATCGCCTTCCGTCACGAAACGCTGCACGCCCATCGATGCCGCCTTACCCCGTTCGGGAACGCAGCACTCACTGGTCGCGGACTGCCGCCGGGCGACGAGCGGGCCGGCTACCCGCAGCGCAAGGGCTAGTCCGAGGGCCACGAGCAGAATCTGCTGCCGGTGCACGAACACAACGTACAGCGGATACGCTCCCAGAACGGAACTCCTGCGAAACTCCCACAGCAGCCGGAGCGCGCCGAGGGCGATGGCGAGCGCTCCGAGAGCCACGTTCACGAGCCGGCCGATCTGGTCGCGGGCGAGGCGCGCGGCGACGAGTTGCTCCCCGCCGAGCGCGAGCAGGATCTCCACCTCGTACCGGATGAGGACGCGAAACGCCGCCGCGCCGCCGACGGCGTAGAGCGCGAGGGAGAGCCACTGGATCACCAGCCAGCCGCAGCAGGCGAGGGCGCTGAGCGCCGCGAACCCGAGCGCGGCCGCCGCGTCGAGCGGGACCGTCCAGTGCTGGTACTTTCGGTGTCCTTGGTTGCCGATCGAGCGCGTCACCTGCCTGGCTCCTCCGGCACCGCGTCCCGCAGGTTCGTCGACATTTATATTCTCACATCCGTATATCTATTCCAAGAGCGATCACGTTCAGGGGCTCGCTTAAACTGCAAGGATGGCGACATCGAACCGATGCACTCCAGTGGCGATTTCGTACAGGCTGCAGATGATGGCGTCGTGGCGGGCTGGCCCTGGGTTGCCAGCCCAGGCTCGGCAGCCGAGCCGCCGGCTAGTCCCTGAAAGGTAGGGGCGAATGATTATTCCATTTTCTAACGTCAGCACGGGGCAGAAGCCCCGCGTAAGCTATTCGGAAGCCGGCGCCGGCGAGGAGCTCTTGCTCCAGCCTGGTTACCTTCATCACGCGCCACGCAGGCAGACACATCGGAAGCGGCGTATACTTGTGCCGCCGCTCGCGCGGCCAGTGGCGCCTCTCCCCAGCTTCTCTGGACTATGTGCCCTGTTGCGCTGCTGCGGGCGTGACCTCGCAGGGCGGTAGTATCCCGGGCTCGAACGGAAGGGGGACGACATGACGCATGCGGATCCCGGCGCTCAGGGCGCTCTCGCGCAGCGCTGGCTGGTCTGCGCGGCCCAGCAGCGCCAGACGGTCGAATACCGGTTGACCTGCCTCGCGTTCGAGGCAATCGCGGCTGGGCGCTCCCTGCCGCTCGCCGAGGCGCAGGTCGCGCTCGGCATGACGCGCGAGGACGTCCGAGAGCTCATCGAGCGCATGGCCGGGCAGGGGCGTCTCACGCTCGACGAGCGCAGGGAGGCCATCGTGGCAGCCGGCGGGCTGTCGCTGATCCCGTCCAGGCACCGCCTGCTCCTCAACGGCCGGCAGCTCTACACCTGGTGCGCGCTGGATGCCGTGGGCATCCCGGCCGGACTCCGGGCAGACGCCCGCGTCGAGAGTCGCTGCGCCGCCTGTGGGGCGCCGATCTGGCTGGAGATCGAGGCCGGCGAGCTCCGGAGCGCTTCCCACCCCGATCTCTCCCTCTCGCTCGTGGCACCCGACCTCAGCCGCTCGCTGCGCGATGGGGTCTGCGCGGAGATCGGCTTCTACTGCTGCCGGGCAGGGGACGAGGCGGACGCCCGCGGCTTGCTCTCACTGGCAGCCGCCGTGCAGCTTGGGCGCGAGCTCTGCCTGAGCGGCCCGCCGATCTGAGCCCGCCCTCACGCCAGGCGGAAGACCGGACCCCGCTCATCGGCGCGCTCGAAGATAACGCGCGCGCCGACCGCCAGCGGCCGTTCCTGCCAGTCTTCGACTCGCCCGAGCAGCCGCTCGCCGTCGCTCGTCTCGATCACCGCCAGCGCGTAGGGGGCCAGGTCGGCGAACTCCGGCGTGGGGACATAGATGACGGTGTAGCTGACGACCGTGCCGGGCGTCCCCGGCGCAAGCTGCACTGTCGCCATCAGGCTGCCCTTCCCAGGATCGTGACCACACAGGTCGCACCGGAACCGCCCACGTTGTGGGTCAACGCCAGCTCCACGCCGTCGATCTGGCGGCCGCCCGCCTCGCCCCGCAACTGGAAGGTGGCCTCGACGAGCTGGCCGACTCCGGTGGCGCCTACCGGGTGACCCTTCGCCTTCAGTCCGCCGCTGGGGTTGACCGGGATCTGGCCGTCGCGGCTGGTGGCGCCGGCTCTGGCCGCTTCCCCGCCTTCGCCGGGCTCGAAGAAGCCGAGGTCTTCGGTCGCGATGATCTCGGCGATGGTGAAGCAGTCGTGCACTTCAGCCAGGCTAATGTCCCGGGGCGACACGCCGGCCATCCGGTAGGCGCGCTGGGCCGCCTGCCGAGCTGCCGGCAGCGTCGTCAGATCCGGCCGCCGGTAGAGCGCCAGCGAGTCGGAGGCCTGCCCGAAGCCGAGCACCCGCACCGCCGGCTTGGCGAAGTTGCGGGCCGCGTCGCCGGCCACCAGCAGGATGGCGGCTGCCCCGTCGCTGATCGGCGAGCAGTCGTAGAGGGTCAAGGGATCTGCCACCATCGGAGAGTTCGCGATGTCCTCGGCGGTGATCGCCTTGTGGAACTGGGCGTAGGGGTTGGCCAGGGCGTTAGCGTGATTCTTGATTGCGACTGCATCGAGGATCTCACGGCCATAGCCGTACTTGTGCAGGTAGGCTTGGGCCATCAGCGCGAAGGCGCCGGGGAAGGTCAGGCCGACCTTGCTCTCGTTCTCCCAGTCCGCCGCCTCGGCCAGGATCCGGGTGGTCTCGGCGACCGGCGTGGACGTCATCTTCTCGGCACCCACTACCAGCACCACGTCGTAGAGCCCAGCCGCGATCGCCATCATTCCACTGACGAACGCCGTGGCTCCCGAGGCGCAGGCGTTCTCTACCCTGGTGCTGGGAATATGCGACAGCCCGAGCTCCGAGGCGATCAACGGCGCCACGTGCTCCTGGTGAACGAACGTGCCGGGCGAGTAGCTGCCGAGAAAGAGCGCCTCGACCTGCCCCGGCTCCGCCCCGGCGTCCTCCAGGGCCCCCCTGGCCGCCTCGACCGCCAGCTCACGGTACGAAAGCTCGCTCTTGCCAAATCGAGTCTCTGCAGCGCCGACGATAGCGACCTCGCGCATGCTCACCCCCTCGTTGGAGCCTGATATCCTGCTACCAGGCATGACCCGGTCTGTCAGGTCGCCTCCTCCACGCAATGGTACACCCGCTGGCACAGTTTCCGATCACGTCGAGTGGCCGCCCTCCCCGCGACTCGAATCACCCACCCGGTAAAAGCCGTGCGGCTCGATGTCCAGCACGCGGTTGAAGCGCGCGCGGTAGTTCTCCCAGGCACAGATCGCCGCCAGCTCGACGATCTGCGCCTCCGTGAAGTGATGGCGAAGGCGCTCGAAGAGCTCGTCGTTCACCGTCGCGGGCGTGTCCGTTACGCGCTCCGCCAGCTCCAGGGCGACCCGCTCCGCCTCAGTCAGCGCCTCCAGATTCCGTCAGTGACCATCGCGTACCGCCAGGATGATCTCGTCCGGAATTCCCAGTGCACTGCCGCCGGCAGCGTGCAGGTCTTGTCAGAAGCCACAGCCGACGATGGCGGCTATCCGCAAGTTGAGGAGCGCGCTCAAACGAGGCTCGATCTGGCGCGAGCGAGCCAGCTCGCGCGTCATCGCGGCGGCGCCGATCGCGACGCGCGGAGCATAGGCGAGTTGCCTCGCCGAGTTCAACACGCAGCCGTAATGTTTCCGCTGCGCCTCGACGATCTCGCGCATCTCCTGGGGGATCTCGGAGTCCGGCACACCTGGCAGACGGGCCACCGCTTGTCCTCCTCACTGAGCGATCAGCCATAACTCATGCCAGCGCTGTCGAACGCGTTGCCGCCGCCAGTATTGCACAGTCCCCGGATTCCGAATTGAGCAACACTGCCTGAGCGTGACCTGCTGGCTTCGCTGCCCCTCAAACACGTAGTGCAGCGCAAGGCCTTGGGGTTTGGTCCTTTTCTGAGCCTCGCCGGCAGCGAATCGACCGGTGTGAGGGTGGCCAGAACGGCACTAGCGGCGCGCCCGCCGGTCAGCCAGCATTGCGTTGGCCCAGGCGGCACTCCAGCCCAGTGTTACCCCAGCCACCAGCGGCGGCCCATCATCCGTCAGGTTACCGGCAGCAGCCGTCCGTACTGGCAGGTGCACCGCCTGCCAGCCCGTCCACCCGCGTTGCCCGGCCTGAGGGATGAGTAACTGGTCACCGGGGCGCTTCGGGAGCTCAGGACTCGAGGTGAGCCAGGAGGAACGCAACGAGCTGTCGGCGCAGACTGGTAGTGGCTGTGGTCTGCTTCGGCATCGGGACGCCCCCCTTCGGTTGAGTGGTGGACCTGCTCTCAACCGACCAGGGACATCCCTATTTGCCATCCCCTTCGAAGATGCGGTGGTGGTGGCAGAACGTGGTCGGCTCTCAGTCCTCAGCCTCGCGGAGCTGACGGATGTGATCCACGAGGAGCTCACTTAGCAGCGGCCCCGACCACCGCTCATCCTCGAACGGCGTCGAGAGGTAATGCCGCAGTCGCCCGGCCGGGTCGACCAGGAAAACCCCAGGGGTATGGGTCGCGTCGCCGTCGGCGCCAACGCTCACCTCCACCCAGTATGCCTGCCAGACCGCGCGCAGCTCGTGCTCCTCGCCGGTGAGAAAATACCAGTTGGGCATGCTCTCCAGGCCCCAGTGCCGGGTAGCCTCGGCTACATCGTGCAACGCAGTGGCTCGGGGATTCGCGTTGACTGCCAGGAAGACGGCGCCATCCGCCTCCTCCCCCAGAGCCTGCTGGGCGCGCCGGAGATGCAGGACGGTCAACGGGCACACGTCGTCGCAGTATGGATCTAGGAACGAGAGGACGACGATCCGGCCGCGAAAATCGGAGAGCTTCACCAGCTCACCCCGCTGATCCACGAGCTGAAAGTCGGGCGCCGGGCCATCGAGTGCCATCCCTGTGTAGGTCTGCGAACCGGTCGGATCCGCCGGTTCGTCCCCGGGGATTGCCCGGCTGGGCGCCAGAGCCAGCGCCAGCGAGATCGCGAGCCCTGAGACCAACCCGATCGCGAGCAGGATCCAACGCCGACGCGAGACCATAGTGCTCAGGCCATCCCATGCGACACCGTTGCAGCCCTCAGAACGACGGGCAGGCGTCGCAGAT
Organism: Thermalbibacter longus; assembly: GCF_023806485.1. GTDB lineage: Bacteria > Chloroflexota > Chloroflexia > Thermomicrobiales > Thermomicrobiaceae > Thermalbibacter > Thermalbibacter longus. The sequence continues at coordinate 528,150 of NZ_JAMSLR010000001.1, read as the reverse complement.
TGGCGTCATCAGGAACGGCTGCGCCGCGAGGTGGCCGATCACCGCTCCGATGATCACCTGCACGAGCACGCTCACCAGCGCGTCCCGCACGTCGAACCGGATCGCGACCGGCCGGCCGAGGAGCGCCGCCACCCGCGCCTGATCCGGCGTCAGGCCAGCCGCCGCGGCCAGCGGTGGGACGGCCGGCCGCGCGCCGGCCACCTTGATCAGCGCGCTCGCCAGGACCTCGACCGGTACCTGCTGGAGCACAGCGCGATCTGCCGCCAGCTCGATCTCTACCCGGGCACGATCGAGCAGGACCCTGGCGACCGGGAGCGGTGCCGCCAGTCGCCGGGCCAGATCCAGGAAGAACAGCCGCAACGGATCCCGCCGCCGGAGATGATGGGCCTCATGCCGCAGCACGGCCTCCACCTCCCGCGGGGTGAGCGCGCTCAGCAGCCCCTGGCTGACGTAGACCCGCGGCCGCAGCAGGCCGGCACAGAAGGCGCAGGCCGCAGCCCCGTCCAGGACCCGCAGCCGCTCGCCGATCCCTACTGTCTCGGCGAGATGCGACCAGTCCTCGACAGCCAGGCCACCCGGCCGGGTATATCGCCGCCCGATCCGGTAGAGCCCGGCGAGCTCGCGCAGCAGCGCCACACCGAGAAACGAGGCCGACATGAGCAGGATTAGGGCGATGGCGGCGACCACGTACGGCGGGACGTGATGATATCGCCAGTATCCGGCGAGACGAGCACAGGCGCGCACGTAGGTCTCCGCCAGCGGGTCCAGGAGGCTCGGGTACCGCGCCACCAGCGCCGCCACCAGCACGACGACGAGCGAGGCGGTGTACTGCCGAAGCATCCCCTTCACCTGCCGGCACATGCCTACTCTCCCCCCTGCAGGCGTCGCCGCTCGGCGATCAGCCGCTCCAGCTCGGCGAGTTGCTCCGGCGGGATCTCCTGGACGAAGTGCGCCAGCGTCGGCTTGCCGAAGTCGGCGAGCAAGCCGGAGAGGACGCGGCTGGCGACCTGCTGGGCGAAGCGCTCGCGGTCCAGTACCGCGGAGTAGACGAAGCTCCGTCCTCGGGCCTCGCGCTGCAGGACGCCCTTCTCGACCATCCGGTTCATGACGGTCATAACGGTCTTCACGTGCGCCTCCGGTCCGAGCGCTGCCGCCACGTCCTTCACCGTGGCCTGGCCCAGCGTCCAGACCACCTCGAGAATCCTGGCCTCGAGCTCGCCGAGCACACGGGCCAGCCCCCGACTATCGAGAGCGAACCGGTTGATCTTCATAGCCTCCTCACCTGCTCAGCCACGTTTGACCACCGTCATCGCTGCGATAGAAGTTCCCCTGAGCGTCGACCAGAACGACCCGCTCGGCGCCGCCCGCGAGCGGCGCGACTGCGACGGCCAGCACCGCCTCGCGTGGCTCCACCGGCAGCTTCTGCCAGTTGCCGCTGCTGTCGAGCTTCCAGAGCCCCTGGTCGGTTCCGGCGTAGAGCAGGGCCTGGCTGCTCGCTGAAAACGCGAGCGCTGTGATCGTCCCGCCGAGGCCTGGCCCTGCCTGCCGCCAGCTCTGCCCACCGTCCAGGCTCTCCCAGATCTGTCCCCCGACTCCAGCATAGAGGTGCTGGGGATCGTCCGCTGCGACGGCCAGCGGGAGGATCCCCTGGTTCAGGTCCGGCGGGAGCGTCCTCGTCTCCCAGGTCACGCCGCCGTCGCTGCTCGCGTAGAGGCTGAAGGTGCCGAGCTCGAAGGCGTAGACGCGATTCGGATCGGAGGGAGCGACCGCAAAGCCGTGGAGGTCCAGAGCCGGCAGGTTGTGGGCAGGGGAAGCCCAGGTCTGGCCGCCGTCCTGGCTCACCACGAACACGCCGTGCCCACTAGCGTAGATCCGGTCGGGATCGGCGGCTGGAAGAGCGAGCTGCATCGCATCGACGCCAGACAGCGTGCCTACCTGCCAATTCCGTCCTCCATCCTGGCTAACCAGCAGGCCGCCGTGGTGGCCGAAGTAGATCGTCTTCGGGTCGGCCGGATCGATGGCCAGCGAGTGGAAATCCTCGGTCTGGAACCGGTAGAGCACCTGCGTGTCGGACGACCCGGCTCGGACGATCAGCCACCACGCCGCAACCGCCACGACGACGACCGCAATCGCCGCCAGCCCGCCCCGGAGGAGCAGGTGCTGCTGTCTCTGCCGCTGGGCCTGCCGGCGCGCCTCCTCTCGCCGCTGGGCTCGCGGGCTCCTCGGTGGCGCTGTCTTGGCCATCTAGTGTCCCCTTCCCATGGGGTCGTACATCCCGCCCATCATGTCGCCGCGCATCATCCCGTCCATGCCACTCATCATGCCCGGCATGACCCCAGGTTGCCCGGAGCGCTCGCGCTCCGCCATCGCCCGGGCGCAGGCATCCATCATCTCCTCCGAGCCGGGCATGGCTTCATGCATCGCCTGGCTGAACCCCTCGCCCATCATCGCGTCCATCATGCGATGCATCTGCTCGTGGAGTTCGGCAGCTCGGTCTGCAGCGGGCTCGTCTCCCTGAGCTTGCACCTCGGGGACCGAGCCCAGCACGCTGAGCCCGAGGAGTCCGGCCGCGATCAGGCCGAGGCTAGCGATCAGTAACCAGTTGCTTCGCATGCGTCCCCCCTTGCGCACGACGCGCGAATTTGCTTACGCAGCGTAAGTGTAACCGATCGCCTGACCGCTGTCAAAGAAGCCGGAGCCTCCACCCCGGACAGCGCGCATCTCGGCCAAAGCTCAGGCACTTCTCAGACTATCCTCAGCCAGCACTGCTGTGCTGTAACCATCGCCGTAGCTGCTCGCGCTACCGCGAACGAGACGATCATCACATCGGGAGGGAGCGAACCGTTGACAACGACGATCGCCAGCTTGGGCGAATCTGGAGCCGGCGCGAGGTGCTGGCCCTGCTCGGAACCGCCGGGACCACCTTCCTGGCCGGCTCCGCCGCCGGTGGCTCGGGCACCGGCACACCATCTGGCTCAGAGACAGCAACAATGGTTCCCACCTCGACACCGTCGCCGGCCGCGATCGCCTCAGCCCAGCAGTCGAGCCAGACGCCCGCCACTCGGCCCCGTGCCTCGGGCGCGCGGATTTGACCGCAGCCCGAACACTGCACGAGAGCGCGAGCGACCTGGATCTGGGGATGCACCGTCACAGTCAGGCTGAAGCGCGCTGAGCCACCCGCAACCCAGGCTGTCGAGCTTCCAGCTACGGCAACGACGGCGGCTCCTCAGCTCTGCATCGCTCGGCGCCCCTCACGGCGCGGCGCTCCACCGCCTGAGATCATTACTCACGTCAAGACCTAGCCAACAGCCCACAGCTTCGCTGTCCGCTCGGAGCTCCCGCGCGCGGTGGCTTGTCAGGTACTATCCCTCTCGCGGCGGTCTCCGCTCGCGGGTGTAGAATCGCTTCGACAGAGGACAGGAGGGCAGTGTTGGCGGTGGTGCAGCGCCAGCCCGGCAAGCGGGATATCCTAACCGGGCTCAACGAGGAGCAGGTCCGGGCCGTCACCACGGTGGCGGGCCCGGTGCTGATCGTCGCCGGTCCGGGCAGCGGCAAGACCCGCGTGCTCACCCACCGGGTGGGTTACCTGATCGAGGCCGGCTACGCCTCCCCCTGGCACATCCTGGCCGTCACCTTCACCAACAAGGCCGCCCGCGAGATGCGCACCCGGCTGGAGGCGCTGATCGGTCTCGAGCAGGCACAGCGGCTGACCGTCGGGACTTTCCACGCCACCTGCGCGCGCATTCTACGTCGAGACGGCGGCCGCATCGGCATCGATCCCCGCTTTACGATCTACGACGATGCCGACCAGCTCGAGGCGGTCCGCCAGGCGCTCAAGGCGCTCGGCCTCGACCCCAAGCAGTTCAGCCCCCGCTCCATCCTCAGCCGCATCTCCGCCGCCAAGAGCCAGTTCCAGAGCCCGCAGCAGTTCGCCGAGCAGGTGCAGAGCTACTGGGATGAGGTGGTCAGCCGCGTCTACCCGCGCTACGAAGAGATCCTCCGCCGCAACCAGGCCCTCGACTTCGAAGATCTGCTCACCGAGACGTTGCGGCTCTTCCACGAGCATCCCGACGTGCTCGCGCGCTACCAGGACTGGTACCGCTACGTGCTCGTCGACGAGTACCAGGACACCAACCGTGTCCAGTACCTGCTGGTCCGCTCGATCAGCGGCGCCCACCGTAACCTCTGCGTGGTCGGCGACCCCGACCAGTCAATCTACGGCTGGCGCCAGGCCGATATCCGCAACATCCTAGACTTCAAGCGGGATTACCCGGATGCCACCGAGATCCACCTGGAGCTCAACTACCGCTCCACCCGCTCCATCGTCGAGGCAGCCGACGCTGTCATCCGCGCCAACCGCCTGCGCATCGAGCGCCGGCTGCGCACTGAGAACCCGCGCGGCGAGCCGATTCGTCTCCGCGAGTGCTACGACGAGGGGCACGAGGCCCAGTTCGTGGCCAGTGAGATCCGACGGCTCACCCTCCGCGGTGACCTGCGCTACCGTGACATTGCCGTGATGTACCGCACCAACGCCCAGAGCCGGCCGCTCGAGGAGGCGCTCATCCGGGCCGACATCCCCTACCAGCTCATCGGCGGCCTCCGCTTCTACGAGCGCAAGGAGATCAAGGACGCGCTCGCCCTCCTCCGGGTCATCGCCAACCCCAACGACTCGGTCAGCCTTCAGCGCGTGCTCGCCAACACGCCGCTCGGCGCTGGCATCGGCGATCGCACCTGGCAAGAGCTCGAACGCTGGGCGGCACTCACGCGCCAGCCTGTCGCGCGGGGCATCGCCGCGCTGGCCGGCCAGAGCGATGTGGCTCCTCCGCAGATCTCCGGGCGGCCCGCCCGCCTGCTAGCGGAGGCGTGGGGCACTCTCCAGCAGCTCTGGGAGGCGAGCGAGCGGCTCCTCCCGAGCGAGCTGTTCGACCTCGCGCTCGAGCGCAGCGGCCTCGCTCAGCTCTACCACGACGCCGGCGACCCGGAGCAGATCGAGCGCTGGGAGAACCTGCTCCAGCTCCGCTCGGTACTTGCAAGCTACGACAGCGTGGGTGACGGTGCCCTGCGTGCCTTCCTGGAGGAGTCAGCGCTGGTGACCGACGCGGACACGCTGGACGACGCGAGCGACCAGGTGACCCTGATTACCCTGCACGCGGCCAAAGGACTGGAATTTCCGGTGGTCTTCCTGACTGGCGTCGAGGAGGGGTTGCTACCGCACGCCCGCTCGCTCGAGAGCGAAGCCCAGCTCGAGGAGGAGCGGCGACTGTTCTACGTCGGCATGACGCGGGCCAGGCAGCGGTTGTACATTACCTACACCTTCCGACGGGCACGGTTCGGGGCCGCTGATCTCAGCGTGCGCTCCCGCTTCGTCGACGACATCCCGGTTCACCTGATAGACCGGGGAGATGGCCCGGCTCGGCCAGACACCTCACCTGCACGACCGGTCGACAGGCGTACCACCCCCAGTGACGGCGCGTCCTCGCCGCCGCTGGCCGTCGGGATGCGAGTGTTCCACGCCCGCTTCGGAGACGGGGTCGTCGCCGAGGTCCGCCCGGTGCAGAGCGATCAGGAGGTCGTGGTCGACTTCAAGCGCCATGGGCGCAAGACGCTGCTCGCCAGCCTGGCGAATTTGACCGTCGATTGAACCCTGCCTCGCCCTGGCGGGGCACTGGTCAACGCACTGCTCGCGCCACGAGAGAGGAGTTCTGTCATGGTCATCGCGACGCAATGGGTATACCGCTTCCGTGACGGCAACGCGCAGATGCGCGACCTGCTCGGCGGTAAGGGCGCCAACCTGGCCGAGATGACCCGAATCGGTCTGCCGGTTCCACCCGGCTTCACGATCACCACACAGGCGTGCGTGGCCTTCCTCGAGGGCGGCCGGCAGTTCCCCGAGGGGCTGTGGGATGAGGTTTTGGAGGGGCTCCGCGATATCGAGCAGCAGATGGGCAGGCGCTTCGGGGACGCGCGCGACCCGCTTCTGGTCTCCGTGCGCTCGGGCGCCAAGTTCTCCATGCCCGGGATGATGGACACCATTTTGAACTTGGGCCTGAACGACCAGACAGTCGAGGGCCTGGCAGCCAGGACCGGTGACCAGCGCTTCGCTTTCGACTGCTACCGTCGCCTGATCCAGATGTTCGGCAAAGTGGTGCTCGATATCGACGCCGAGCTGTTCGAGGACGTGATCGATGAGCACAAGCGCGAGCTCGGTATCCAGCACGACCACGAGATCCCGGCCGAGCACCTCCAGCGGATGGTCGAGGAGTTCAAGGCGATCGTCGAGCGGAAAGCGGGGCGCTCTTTCCCGCAGGATTGTCACGAGCAGTTGCGGCTGGCCATCATCGCCGTATTCGACTCCTGGAATAACCGCCGGGCCATCGACTACCGTAACGCACACGGCATCCCGCACAACTTGGGCACGGCCGTCAACGTCCAGGCGATGGTCTTCGGCAACATGGGCCCTGACTCCGCCACCGGCGTGGCCTTCACCCGCAACCCCAGCACCGGCGAGAAGGGGATCTTCGGCGAGTATCTCATCAACGCGCAGGGCGAAGACGTCGTCGCCGGCATCCGCACGCCGCAGCCGATCCACGCGATGCGCGACGACCCGCTCCTGCGGCCGGCATACGAGCAACTGCTGGAGGTAGCCGAACGGCTGGAGCGCCACTACCGAGACATGCAGGACTTGGAGTTTACAGTCGAGCACGGCAAGCTGTACATGCTGCAGGCCCGGACGGGCAAGCGCACCGGCCGCGCTGCGGTCAAGATCGCCGTCGACATGGTGCGCGAGGGCCTGATCGAGCCACGCGAGGCCGTGCAGCGGGTCTCGCCGGACCAGGTCGAGCAGCTCCTACACCCGATGATCGACCTCAACTGGAAGGGTGAGCCGCTGGCACGTGGGCTGCCGGCCAGCCCAGGAGCGGCCTACGGCAAAGTCGTCTTCGACGCCGACGAGGCGAAGGCCTGGGCTGAGCGCGGCGAGCCAGTCATCCTGGTCCGGCTCGAGACCTCGCCGGACGACTTCCACGGCATGCTGGCTGCTCAGGCCGTGCTGACCGCGCGCGGCGGCATGACCTCGCACGCTGCCGTGGTGGCGCGAGGCATCGGCAAGCCGGCGGTGGTCGGCTGCTCCGCGCTCGAGGTCGACTACGAGCGGCAGGAGTTCCGCGTCGACTCCACCGTCGTGCGCAAGGGCGACTTCATCACCGTCGACGGCTCCACCGGCGCGGTCATGCTCGGCCAGATCCCTACCGTCGCGCCGGCTGTCGGGGGCGATCTCTCGGTGCTCCTGAGCTGGGCTGACGAGATTCGCCGGCTGGGCGTGCGCGCTAACGCCGACACGCCGGAGGACGCCGCCAAGGCGCGCGAGCTGGGCGCCGAAGGCATCGGCCTGTGCCGCACCGAGCACATGTTCTTCCAAGGGGACCGGATTACTGCCATGCGCGAGATGATTCTCGCGCAGACCGTAGAGGAGCGGCGAGCGGCCCTGGCCAAGCTGGAGCCGATGCAGCGCGAGGACTTCATCGGTATCTTCAAGGCGATGGCTGGCTTCCCGGTCACTATCCGCACGCTCGACCCGCCACTGCACGAGTTCCTGCCGCGCAGCGAGGAGGAGATCGAGGCCGTCGCCCGTGACCTCGGCGTCAGTCCCGACCTCATCCGGGCGAAGGTCGAAGCGCTGCACGAGGCCAACCCGATGCTCGGGCATCGCGGCTGCCGGCTCGGCATCACCGCACCGGAGATCACCGAGATGCAGGCACGGGCCATCTTCAGCGCGGCCCTGCATTGCGCGGCCGAGGGCATCGAGGTGCACCCGGAGATCATGATCCCACTGGTGGCCGATGTGCAGGAGCTACGCCGGCAGCGCGAGGTGATCGACCGCGTCGCGCGCGAGCTGTTCGCCGAGGCCGGCCGCGAGATTCCGTACTCGGTCGGCACGATGATCGAGCTACCGCGGGCAGCGCTCACCGCCGACGAGATCGCCCAGGAGGCCGAGTTCTTCAGTTTCGGCACCAACGATCTGACCCAGACCACCTTCGGGCTCAGCCGCGACGATTCCGGGCGTTTTCTGCCGTTCTACATCGAGCAGGGTATTTTCCCGGCCGACCCCTTCCAGACGCTCGACCGCAAGGGGGTCGGGCGGCTGATCGAGATCGCCCGCGATGGTGGCCGCTCGACCCGCCCGGATCTCAAGCTCGGCATCTGCGGCGAGCACGGCGGCGATCCGAAGAGCGTCTGGTTCTGTCACGGGGCTGGGCTGGACTACGTGAGCGCCTCGCCTTACCGGGTACCGGTCGCCCGGCTGGCAGCGGCGCAGGCTGCGCTGGGCGAGCGTGAGGGCGATGTCTGAGCGCCGGGCGTGGACTCTAACCCTGGGTCCCAGCGGATGCCTGCTCGCCCGGCCGCTCCGGCTCGCTGGGCGCGGGCGGCGACACGATCGGCGGCACACCGGCGCGCGCCAGCGCTGCGACGGTGACGATCACCGCCATGCCGAGGGGGAAGAGCCAGCGAGGCAGACGGATACCGAGCGCATGGTCGAGCGAGTAGCGACCAGGTCCGGCTAGCGCGAGTGCGGACGCGATGGCCATGTTCGTCAGCGGCAGCTCGGCCCCGCCTGCTGTTACCCAGATCGGCTTGCCCCAGTGCACGGTCGCCGTTGCCATCGTCATGGTGCTGACAATTGCCAGCGGGCCGAGTGGATTCAAGAAGCCCAGCAGCGTGAGCAGGCCGCCGCCGAATTCGGCACTAGCCGCGAGCGGCGCCCAGCGCTTGCCCGGGCGGAGGCCGATCGACTCTAGCCAGGCAGCCGTGCCAACCAAGCCTCCGCCCCCGAACCGGCGGGAGAGCTTCTGGAAGCCGTGCCCGGTAAGCAGCGCCCCGAGTGTCAACCGCAACACGAGGATTGCGAGATCCACCATCGCCGCCTCCTTCGGTGACCGAGCAGCGCCCTGGTGTGACTAGACCCTCCGCTCCCCGGCATCGAGGGTTCGAGGAGTATTGTAGTACGACGTCCTCCTTGAGACGATTTATGTAACCCTCTCGACACCTCAGCCAGGATGTCTGCTACCGTTAGTAGCGTCGACATCGCGCTGCCATGTGAGATCGAGCCCTCACACGTGGACGAGCTACGGCAGAGCAGGATGAGGTCGTAGCGATCGGTCGGCCAGACCATCCTGGGGCACCCGCGAGGCGAGACGAGCGAGGCGATGCGTGGCTTTCCCAACCGCTGGCTCCACCTCCTACTGGCGCTCGTCGTCCTGGCGAGCATCTACTGGGGCTGGCGCGGGGACGGGCGCCAGCTCGAACTGGCCGAGAAGAGCCAGCCGTCGCTTGTCCCGCCGGTTGCGACCCCGACAGGCCCTCAGGCAACAGTTGAACTGCTCGATCCGCGAGAGCGCCTAGCCCGCGCCCAGCGTCTGCTTCATGGCGGCGACTTTTCCGGCGCAGCCAGCCTGCTGGGACCCCTGCTCGGCGCACAGGATCGCAGCCTCGACGCCGCAGCTCGGCTCGCGCTGGGACGGGCACTGCTCGAGGATGGCCAGGCACGGGCGGCGCTCGACGTGCTCACCGACCTCCAGCGGCGATATCCGGACAGCGAGGCAGCGGACCAGGCGGAGTTCTTTGGCGGCCTGGCCTGGGAAGCGCTGGGCGACCACCGTCAGGCGGCCGACACCCTTCGCTCCTATGCGCAGCGGCATCCCGAAATCCGGCCATATGTCGACCTGCGAGTCGCCTCCAACCTGCAACAGGCGGGCGAACTAGAGGAGGCTTCAGCAGTCGCCGAGAGCGTCGCTGTTCAGGCACCAATCCGGCGCACGGCAGTCGCCGCCCTGGAGCTGGTCCGCGCCATTGCCCAGCAACGGGGCGATCATGCCGGCGTCGTGCAGGTCACTTCGCGCCTGCTCGACCTCGCCACCCTCCGGCTCTACCGGGCCGAGTTACTGTACGCGCGAGCGGCGGCCCAACGTGCGCTGGGTCAATCCGAGGCGGTCGACGGGTTTATCGCAGTGGTTACCGCGGCTCCGGACAGCCCGTTCGCGGCGCCCGCCTTGGCCGCGCTGGACGAGCTGGGGCGCGGTGACGCCGTGCTGTTGGAGCAGCGGGGGCTGGTCTACTTCAACAGCGGCCAGTACGCGGCCGCGATCGATATCTTCTCCCAGGCGCTCGCCATCAATCCGGGCAACGACCTCGCCTGGTACTACCGCGCACAGGCCCGGCTACGCGCGGGCGATTCGGCCGGGAGCGCGCAGGAACTCGCCAGCCTAGTGGATCAGTTCCCGAACAGCCCCTTCAGCGCCGAAGCGCTCCTCACCGCGGGCAAGCTACACGAGCACGACGGGCGTCTCGCCGAGGCGCGCCTGGCCTACCAGCGGCTCCTGGACCAGTTCTCCGACACGCCCCAGGCATCCGAGGCGCGCTTCCGGCTCGGTCTCCTCGCCTACCTGGGCGGAGACCTCGCCGAGGCCGAACGCCGCTGGCGCGAGGGAGCTACCGATACGGCCAGTGGCAACCCGGCGCGTGACGCGCTGTGGCTGGGCAAGGCGTTCGCAGCGAGCGGGAATCGCGACAGCGCCAGGGCGGCCTGGGAGGAGGCACGCCGGCAGGACCCGTCCGGCTTCTACGGGCTGCGCGCCGGCGAGCTGCTCGCTGGTCAACAGGACGTTCGGGCGACCCCCGCGACACTCGACCTCGAGGCGCTCGAAGCGACCCCGCCGGATGACCAGCAGCTCGTCCGCTGGTTCGTCGCGCTGGGCACCGACCTCGAGGGTGCCCGCCGGCGGGTCGAGACTGACCCCGGTTACCGGCGTATCCGCGACCTTCTCGCCCTGGACCTGCGAATGGAGGCCGGTTGGGAAGTCGATGCCCTGCTCGAACAGTACGCCCGCGACCTGGCCGCGCTCGCCGCACTCGCCCTGCTGCTCGGTGAGCAGGGTGAGGTCGCCTACGCCTATCGCGCTGCAAGCCAGTTGCTGTCATTTTCGGGTGCGACCGAGCTACCGAGGACGCTCGAGCGTCTACTATACCCCGTCCCGTATCCAGATCTGCTGCTCCCCCTGGCCAGCGCGCGCGGGGTCGACCCGCTCTTGCTGGCCGCGCTGATCCGGCAGGAGAGCGCGTTCGAGCCACAGGCCCGCTCGCCCGCCGACGCCCGCGGTCTCACGCAGGTCTTGCCGAGCACGGGGCAAGGCATCGCCGCGGCCCTCGGCCAGTCTGACTGGCAGCCTAGCGACCTCTACCGGCCAGTGGTGAGCATCGAGTTCGGAGCGTATTACCTCGCTCAGCGACTCGCCCGTTACGAGCAGCAGCTCTACCCTGCCCTGGCCGGATACAACGCGGGCGAGGGGAACGCGGCTAACTGGGTGGATGCATTCGGGCTCGCGGATCCGGACCTCTTCGTCGAGCGCATCCCCTTTCCGGAGACGCACGACTACGTTCAGCATGTATACGCCAACTACCTGAACTACCAGCGCCTCTACCGGTCGTCCTCCCCTTGAGCACCGATCGGCGAGCGGAGAAGACCAGCGCGCGCGGCGTGCCAGAGGACTTCCCGCACATCGACGAGGCGCGGACCACGGCCGGTGAGGCGCACCTCCAGCGATCCGCCGCGCTCGAGGTGCAGCTCGCGCTCGCCATCCACCGCCACCGTGCAGGGTCGGAGCGCGATCTCCACCGCATCACCGCACCGTAGCGCGCGCCACCGCTGTACCCGAACCGTCCGGATCATGCCCGGCGCCAGGATCGCCGAGACTGGCTGGCCTTGGTCGCCGAGGTGGATGTGCAACCCTCGCTCATCCTCGCGAGCCAGCGGGCACAGGTGCGCGCCGATGGAAGAGAGTCCAATGCAACCGGGCTCGGTACGAGCCAGCACCAGCTCGTGTAGGGTCGAGAGATCCCAGATCGCCCGTGTTCCGATGAAGGGGTGTTGCGAGATCGCCACGTCCACCAGCGCGATATCGGCCAGCTCGCCGTCGAGCCAGATCTCCAGCCGCTTCGTGCGGCGCGCCAGCGTCGACGGCACGTGCCCGCAGGCGATCAACCCAGCGGCGATCCCGGCGAGCGTGCCATCCACCATCTGCGGGAAGACGTTGTTCGTACCGGTCGCGATAGCGATCAGCGGCACATCACCGCACGCCTTGGCGACGGCTCGGTTCGTCCCGTCTCCCCCGAGCGTGACGATACAGGCGGCCCCGCTCTCCGCTAGCAGGCCAGCCGCCCGGACCGTGTCTTCGACAGTAAAGTGAACAGCGAGCTGCAGCGGCTCGATCTCGACATCCGAGTGCAAGCCATCTGCTGCACGCCCGACGATCTGGTAGGAGTCGGGAAGGAAGCGCACGCGCCGGATCCCGGTAAACGCCAACCCGGCCAGCACCCGGCGGACGATCTTGACCTTCTCGTTGTTATCGAACGCTGACGCCGGGGCGACCAGCCGCCGGATGTCCTTGCCGGCAGCCGGGTTGGCGATGATCCCGACGACGGCCTCTTGACCGGCGATTAGACGACCTCCCGGATGGCGTCGATCACGCGCTGCGGACTCGGGATATAGAACTGCTCCATGCTCGGGCTGAACGGCACCGGTGTGTGCGGCGCCGTCACCATTTTCACCGGCGCATCCAGGTAGTCGAAGCCCTGGTCCACCGCCAGCGCGGCGATGTCGGCCGCGACGCTGCAGCGCGGGTTGTCCTCGTCGACCACCACGAGCCGGCGCGTCTTGGCCAGCGATTCCAGAATCGCCTCCTCATCGAGCGGCGACAGCGTGCGCAGGTCGATCACCTCGACATCGATTCCCTCACCGGCCAGCCTCGCCGCCGCCTCCATTGCCACGTGCACCATGCGAGCGATGGCGACGACCGTCACGGCACTGCCCTCGCGCTTGACGTCTGCCTTGCCCAGCGGGATGACGTACTCCCCCTCCGCTACTTCGCCGGTGGTGTCGTAGAGCAGCTTGTGCTCGAAGAAGATGACCGGGTCGTCATCCCGAATCGCTGCGATCAGCAGGCCCTTCGCATCGTAAGGCGTTGCCGGAGCCACTGTCTTCAGCCCGGGCATATGAGTGAACACCGAGTAGTGACAACCTGAATGTTGTCCGGCTGCCCCGAAGCCGGCCCCGATCATCGTCCGGATAACCATCGGCACCTTGGCCTTGCCGCCGAACATGTAGCGCAGCTTGGCGCCCTGGTTGAAGATCTGATCCATGCAGACACCGAAGAAGTCGACGAACATCAGCTCGGCGATCGGTCTCAGCCCGGTGACCGCGGCCCCTACCGCCGCGCCGATGAAGCCCGCCTCGCTGATCGGCGTGTCGAGCACGCGCTGGCGCCCGAACTCGCTGACCAGGCTTTTAGTGACGCCCAGCACGCCACCCCAGGCGCCGACGCTCTCGATATGCCCGATGCCGGCCCCACCCGCGATGTCCTCGCCCATGATCACCACTGTGGGGTCACGGCGCGTCTCCAGGCGGATCGCCTCGTTCAGGGCCTCGCGGTAGCTGATGACGCGCGTTGCGACGACCACCTCGCCTTCCCTCCTCTCGTCATTCCCACCGGGCCGGCGCCGTTCAGTGACGGAAGGCGAGCTGCGCCGCCGGGTAGTCGACATAGACGTCGGTCAGGCACTCCGCTGGAGACGGCATCGGGCTCGATTCGGCGTCCCGCACCGCCTCCTCGATCTCGCGGGCCACCGACTCGTCGATCGCGTTGAGCTCGTCCTCGGTCAGGAGCCCTTGCGAGAGCACCGTCTGCCGAAAGCGCTCGATCGGGTCGCGCCGCCGGCACTCTTCTTCCTCTTCGCTCGTGCGGTACGTCACTGCATCCCCCTGGAAGTGCCCGTAGTAGCGGAATCCACGGCACTCCAACAGGCTCGGCCCCTCTCCTCGGCGTGCCCGGGCCACCGCCTCGCCAGCCGCCTCGTAGACGGCGAAGACATCGGTACCGTCGACCAGCACGCCGGGCATGTCGTAGGCCGCCGCCCGGCTCGCGATGTCCGAGGCCGCGCAGTGGTATGTCCAGGGCGTTGACTCGGCATACAGGTTGTTCTCGCACACGAAGATGACCGGCAGTTTCCAGATTGCTGCCAGGTTCATCGCCTCGTGCGTGGTGCCTTGCTCGGCCGCGCCATCGCCGAAGAAGCAGGCCGCCACCTGGTCGGTTCCCTTCACCTTTGCCATCAGTCCGGCCCCGCAGGCCAGCGGCGGGCCACCCCCGACGATCCCGTTGGCCCCGAGCATGCCCTTGTCGACGTCGGCGATGTGCATGGAGCCGCCCTTACCCTTGCAGGCGCCGGTACTCCGCCCGAAGAGCTCAGCCATCATGCTGCGGACATCCACGCCCTTGGCAATGCAGTGCCCGTGGCCGCGGTGCGTGCTGGTGATGTAGTCACGGTCAGTCAAGTGCGCGCAGACCCCGACCGCGATGGCCTCCTCACCGGCATACAGGTGGACGAAGCCAGGGAGCTTGCCCGCCGCGAACTCCTGCGCCACCCGGTCCTCGAACCGACGAATCATGACCATCCGCTCATAGATCCAGCGAAGCTTCTCTTTCGGGATGTCCATCGCGACACCTCCCAGAGCAGCCACTCCGAATCTCTAACCTCCCGTCTCTACGATCTCCTCCTTTCGCGATCGAACCCACCCGAACGTCAACGACGCACTGCCTACGATCTGGGCTGCGAGGCGGCCAAATGCTGCTCCAACCAGGCGGTGACCTCGGCCACAACCCGCGAGAAGACCGGATGCTTGGGGTTGAGCCAGTTGAGATGCCCCATCCCGGGCAGGAGCACCAGCCGCTTCGGCTCGCCGGCACGCGCCGCGGCCAGAATCGACTCCTCCGGTGACACCAGCACGTCCACCTCGCCATGCAGGAACAGCACCGCGCGCGGAGCGATCCGGTCCACGACCGCTTCCGGGTGGTACTCTATGAACGCTTCGGCTGAGTCCAGCGGGAATTCGGGGTGGACGTCGAGTTCCGGGAATTGCCGCGCCACCTCCTGAAGGATAGCCCTGGATTCAGGATCCGGAGGCATGATCTCGTAGAGCGATACCCGCCGCGGCGTGCCGTGAACCACCCTCGCGGAGCGATCCTGGGCCAGCTCCTCCAGGAAGACCCGCCACTCCCACTCCGAGCGCAGGCTACGCAGCCACCGTCGCCCGTCGGTGACCGGCTCGAGCGCGACTACGCAGCGGGCGCGCTCGTCCTCGGCCGCAGCCACCAGCGCATGCGCCCCGCCGAAGCTCATGCCCAGCAACCCGACGCGCTGACCATCGACTAGCGGGTGCCGGGAGAGGTAGGTGATAGCGGCTCGGACATCGCGCACCTGCTCGTACGGCAGCGGTCGCCAGCGCGCGCCCTCGCTACTCCCGAAGCCACGATAGTCGAAGGTCAGGGCCGCAAAGCCGGCGTCGGCCAGTGCCTGCGCCAGGAGCGGCATTGCCAGCTCCTTGACGCCCTGGATACCCGTGCACAGCACCACGCCGGGCAGGCGTGCCGCCCTGGGTTCGCCCCTGGGCAGGAAAAGCTCGCCGGCCAGCCGCAAGCCGTCGCTGTAGAACGTCACGAGTTGGCCGCGCGGGAAGGCCGCCGCTTGTCCCCGGTCAGCGATCGCCCGCTCGACATCCTCGTAGGTGATCCGCCCACCTGGGCCGGTGCCGCGTACCCGCGCCAGGTCGATGCCGTGCTCCCGAGCCAGCTTGCGTGCCGCCGGCGTGGCCACCACCTGTGCTCCGCCCGAGGGAACGGTGGGGATCGACGCCGGCGCCGAGATGGCAGTGGCCTCCGCCGCGACCGGCTCAGCCGCGAAGGTCGCCCCAGAAGTGAGAAGCGAGAGGTCGACCTCCTCCTCCGGCGCGGCTACCACCGCTACCGGCGCCGCGACCGGAAGCGTCGCGCCCTCCGGCGCGAGCACGTGCTTCAGCACGCCCGTTTCCGGAGCCTCTAGCTCGATCGTGATCTTCTCGGTTTCGACTTCGAGGAGCGGTTCGCCCTGCCTCACCGGCTCTCCCGGCTGCTTCAGCCACTTGCCGACCCTGCCCTCGGTCATCGTCAGGCCGAGCTTGGGCATGACAACGACAGTCGCCACTGCAGC
The DNA here is from genome assembly GCF_023806485.1 of Thermalbibacter longus. Lineage (GTDB taxonomy): Bacteria > Chloroflexota > Chloroflexia > Thermomicrobiales > Thermomicrobiaceae > Thermalbibacter > Thermalbibacter longus. The sequence goes on along the minus strand of NZ_JAMSLR010000001.1, from coordinate 512,076 downwards.
CTCCCCCCTCCGGGTACCCGATCCTGCCCGCGCAGGAGAGCCGCTGATCGGCATTGCACTGAGGATCGTCTCCATCGTAGGAGCGCCGGGCACTCCTGTCAACCCGGTCAGAGATGAGGCAGGAGGACAACCGGTTAAGGCAGCGCTCGGATGGTAGGGGAGCGCGACGAGCTCGTCGCAGCTTACCGAGGCAGAGGCGCCGGCGTGAAATCGGGGCAAGCCAGCCGCGCGTCAGCCTCGCTGAGGTATCGCTGGATGAGCCTGCAGCGGTGTGGCTCGGGGCTGCCCGGGACGGCGTTCTCCTGGAAATGGATACAGCCGCGGCACGGCTCGGCCACCTGAAGCACGCCGGCCTCCCGTAGGCTCCAGACCACAGCCCCCAGGCTGCGCTCCAGAGCTTCGAGCTCAAGCTCGTCGAGCTGCGCGAGCGCCTCTTCGAGCGTGTGCCCGAATCGGCTCAGCCGCTGGCAAACGTCCTCGCCAGCCGGAGTGAGACGCAGAAGTGTTACCCGCCTGTCGAACGGGCTCGGCGCCTTCTGAACGAGGCCATGCCGCACCAGCCCATCGAGCACGCCAATGGCAGTCACGTGGGTGACGCCGAGCGCCTCGGCCAACCGCCCCACCGAAGCGAGGAAGGGTTTAGTGTAGCGGACGAAGAGCAGAGCCTGCGCCTGAACCGGCGTAAGCCCGGTTCCGGACACCTCGGACGCGGTGATCACCTTCACTGCCTGGCTCAGCCGTAACAGCGTCATTCCCACCCGGGCCGCGCGCGACGTGCGCCGGTAGAGTGGATCGTAGATGGTCACCTTCTCCCGACTCCTCGCTGTTAGATCGCTGCAAGGTTGCTCCTGGAAAAAGAAACGTGCAGCGAGCGCCGTAGTCGGCATTGTAGCAAAAACTTTTGCATCTACGGCGCCCGCCGGCCGGCACGCTGTGCAGACTCTAGAACGCGCTCTCCTTCAGGTAGGGATAGGACCAGAGAGTTGACTGGAGCAGGACCGCTTTCAGCCAGGCCTGATGCATCGCGTCGACCTTCCTCGGCTCGGACTCACCACGTTCGAGGAAGGGACGGATCGTGGCGTAGATCGGATAGACGAGCGCGTTGACGTAGCGGAAATGAACGATCGGCGGTGCGCCGGAGACCTCGTCAGTCTGGTTCTTGCGATCGAAATGACGGCGAGCGATCTCGTACTGGTAGTCGAGCCACGCCTGGTCGTACTCGGCGCGACACGTATCGAGGATCCATTGGCCGAAACGCTTGCGCACCCGCTCGAGGTACGCAGGTACCGGCCCCTGCTCGTTCGCGAAGTAGCGGAGGAGAAACGGATGGCTGCCCACGAAGCCGTACCACACATCGAGGATCTCCTCCACGTAGGGCTCGAGGATCTGGCCAGCGCGACGCAGTGCCTGCGCGTCCTCTTCGGAGAAGAGGAGCGCCTGCTTGAGAAGTTCGAGATCCTGCACGCTATAGGGCGCCCGTGGTAGAGCAGGATCACCATACCGGTAGCCGGGGATCTGGTCCCTTGCCATGGCGAAGCTCCTTTCTCGCGAGCGGCCTCCGGCCTACTATGTAGGATACCTACATAGTAGGCCGCGTCATGGCGAGTGTCAAGCCCCGAACGCGGCGGGGTCGATCGATCCGAGTTGGCCTCGCACCGACCCGATCGAAGGCCACTCGCTCGAGGCCCGCTTGATCCTGTTACTGGTGGACGATTTATGCCGTGCAAGCAAAAGATGCTCGAGGAAGTGATGATCCGGCGCAATTCGCCTGCTTGTTCAAATTTTCCCAATCCCGTACACTTAGCCCGGTCGCCCCTCTGACCTCGCGCTGCGCCTGGACGGCCCGTCGGCGACTGGATAGCAGCACCGAGGAGTTCGAATCGTGACCACCGGTACAGTCCCAACGCAGGAGCGCGGTCCGGTAACTGCCGGTACCCGCGGGATCGCCGCCTACCGGGGTTATCGTCCCCCGGTGGGGATGTTGTCCTGGGCCTTGCACCGGATTACCGGTCTGGGTGTGCTCCTCTTCTTGCTGCTGCACATCGTCGATATCTTTCTCGTCGGTTACGGGCCCGAGACGTTCAACGAGCTTCTCTTCCTCTACCGCCATCCGGTGTTCCGGATCGGCGAGATTATCCTGGTGGCAGGGCTGTACTATCATGCGGCCAATGGCGTACGCATCATCCTCATCGACTTCTGGGACAAGGCATACCAGTTCGAGCGCCAGCTCTTCTACGGAGTGATCGTCGTGTTTCTCGCCGGCTTTATCCCAACTGCATTCCTCATGATCCGGGCTATGGTTCGGTAACAGGTCGAGCGCGATGATGCCAGCGACGCCAAGAGGGTCGGAGTCGATCGGGAGGTGAGCCAGATGAGCGCCCCACGCCTGCGAGTCGGTCGCGAACGGCCAGCGGGGGGATTCGAGCTCTACTCCTGGTACTTCTTCCGGATCAGCGGGTTGCTGCTGATCTTCCTCGCGATTACGCACGTCGTGATCATGCACGTGATCAATACCGTCGATGAGATCGATTGGCGCTTCGTCGCCGATCGCTGGGGCTCACCGTTCTGGCGCGCCTTCGACTGGCTGATGCTCTTCCTGGCGCTTCTTCACGGCCTGAACGGCGCGCGGCTCGCCGTGGACGACTACGTGCGCTCCCGCGGCTGGCGCATCTTCGCCCATTCGATCCTCTGGAGCGCGGCGGTAATCTTTTTGATCATCGGCTCGATCGCGGTCCTGACCTTCAACCCGGATGCATTCCAGGCAGCGGCTACGGCAGCGGGGAGTTGAGCCATGTACCACCGGTTCGACGCAGTCATCGTGGGAGCTGGCGGCGCGGGACTGATGGCTGCCGCCCAGCTTGCCGGCAAGTGCAATGTCGCCGTGATCACCAAGCTGTACCCGGTGCGCTCGCATACCGGCGCCGCCCAAGGCGGTATCGCCGCCGCCCTCGCGAACGTCGAGGAGGACCACTGGATCTGGCACATGTTCGACACGGTCAAGGGTGGCGACTACCTGGTCGATCAGGATGCCGCCGAAGTCCTGGCGCGCGAAGCGATCGATGCCATCATCGAGTTGGAGCACTGGGGCTTCCCCTTCAACCGGCTGCCCGACGGGCGGATCGACCAGCGACGCTTCGGCGGGCACACGCGCAACTTCGGGGAAGCGCCGGTTCGTCGCTCCTGCTATGCAGCCGACCGCACCGGCCACATGATCCTGCAGACCCTGTACCAGCAGAGCATCAAGAACCAGGTGGTCTTTTTCGACGAGTTCATGATGCTCGACCTGTTGCTCACCGATGATGGCGTCTGCACCGGCGTCGTCGCGCTCGATGTCGAGACCGGCGAATTCCACGTCTTCCACGCCAAGGCTGTTCTGCTCGCTACCGGCGGATACGGCCGGGTATTCAAGGTCACCAGTAATGCGCTCTCGCTGACGGGCGACGGCGTGGCCATCGTCTTCCGGCGGGGTCTACCGCTCGAGGACATGGAGTTCTACCAGTTCCACCCGACCGGGATCTACAAGCTCGGCATCCTGCTCTCGGAAGCGTGCCGCGGCGAAGGGGGCATCCTGCGCAACGGGTTGGGAGAGCGCTTCATGGAACGCTACGCGCCCACCCTGCTCGACCTGGCGCCGCGCGACGTCGTCTCCCGGAGCATTTACCACGAGATCCGTGAAGGGCGGGGCGTTGAGGGCAAGGACTACGTCTATCTCGATCTGACGCACCTGCCCAAGGAGGTCATCGAGACCAAGCTGGCCGATAACACTGACTTCGTCCGCACCTATCTCGGTCTCGACCCGGTGGTCGACCCGATCCCGATCCAGCCGACGGCGCACTACGCGATGGGCGGCATCCCGACGGATGTCGACGGCCGCGTCACGGTGGATGCCCAGAATACGCCGGTACCAGGGCTCTACGCCGCTGGCGAGTGCGCGTGCGTGAGCGTCCACGGAGCCAACCGGCTCGGGACCAACTCGCTCGTCGACCTCGTGGTGTTCGGCCGGCGGGCCGGCAAGCACATGCTGCAGTTCGTGCAGGAAAACGATCTGCACCCGCTGCCGAAGGAACCTGACTACCGGGCTCGGGCGGAGGTCGAATGGATCCTCGAGAACGAGGGCCAGGAGAAGGTGGCCACCATCCGTGCCGAGCTACAAGAGGCGATGATGGCCGACGCCAGCGTCTTCCGCACCGGCGACGGCCTTCGCCGGATGCAGGACAAGCTCGTCGAGCTGCGCAACCGCTTTACCCGCATCACGATCGACGATCGCAGCCGGACGTTCAACACTGACCTGGTCGAGGCGATCGAGCTCGGGTATCTGCTCGACTGCGCCGAGGCGATCGTCGCCTGCGCACTGGCCCGCGAAGAGAGCCGGGGCGCGCACTACCGCGAGGACTTCCCGCAGCGGGACGACGCGAACTGGCTCAAGCACACGCTGGTCACCCGCACCTCCGGTGGCCTCGAGCTGTCCTACAAGCCGGTAATCATCACGCGGTTCCAGCCGAAGGAGCGAACATACTGATGCAGGTTACACTGCGGATCCAGCGCTTTAATCCGGAAACGGATACCAAGCCGCATTACCAGGAATACACGGTTGAGGTCGAGCCGACCGACCGGGTACTCGACGCGCTGAACCAGGTCAAGTGGTACCAGGACGGTTCACTGACCTACCGGCGGAGCTGCGCCCACGGCATCTGCGGCTCGGATGCCATGCGGATCAACGGGCGCAACCGCCTGGCGTGCAAGGTGTTGATCAAGGATCTGGGGCCGAAGATCACCATTGAGCCATTGCTCGGCTTCAAGGTAATCAAAGACCTCGTCGTCGATCTGGAACCGTTCTTCGCCCAGTACCGGACCGTGATGCCCTACCTGATCAACGATGAGCCTCCACCCACGCGCGAGCGCCTGCAAACCCCGGAGGAGCGCGAGCTCATCGAAGACACCAGTAAGTGTATCCTCTGTGCCTGTTGTACCTCCGCCTGTCCGATCTTCTGGACGACTGAATGGCTCGGCCCGGCAGCTATCGTCAATGGTCATCGCTTCCTCTTCGACTCGCGCGACCGCGCGACCGAGGAGCGGCTGGCCGTCCTGAACCAGCGATTCGGTGTCTGGCGGTGCCGCACCATCTTCAACTGCACAGAGGCGTGTCCTCGGGGCATCCAGGTGACGCACGCGATCGAGCAGGTGAAGCGCCGCATTCTCTTCGAGCAGAGTTAGGCACTCGGGTGCGGGACACGTGGTCGGCCTCGTCGATGATCCGTGCTTGAGGTCTCACCGGTAGGGCCGCCGATGGGCAGTTTCCTAGTTGCGGCACACAGAGGGAAAGGGTAGCGAGGCACAAGAGGGGATCGGGCCGTCGACATGCAGAATCCGTTCAGTTGGGACTACCTCACGGCTCCGCTCAGCGAGACCCCGACCTGGGGGCCGTTCTCGATCGCCTACCTCACGATCTTCGGCCTCGGCTTTCTTGTCGCGCTCTACCTGTACAACGACTTCGGCGGGCGCCTACGGCGTCGCGACCCCCTCCTCGCGGCGATGTTGCGTCGCTTCGGCGGCATCGCGCTCATCGTTTTCGGGATTGGGTTGTTCTTCTTCTCGTTTCGCCTGCTCCGGCTCAGTGCCTTCGGTCTCTACATGCGCCTTTGGCTCTACCTCTGCGCCCTGGCTGCGCTGGCAATGGTCGCCTATTTTGTCTACTACGTGAGGACGACTTACCGGTCTCTGGTCAGAGCCCGGGAGGAAGAGCGCCTTCGCCGGCAATACCTCACGGGCCAGGCCGTGCGCTCCGGCGGCCGGCGGCAGCGGGCAAGCAGGAGCGGGCGGGAGCGCAAGCGCCGCTCCCGTCAGGGATCTCGAACCTAAGCGTGAAACGAAGGCCGTTCCCCGAAAAAGCAACCAGGCCGCCCGCTGAGGCGGCCTGGTCTCGTTGCGTGGGATGGCCGTGCACCCTCCGTCGATCACGGTCCTCCGGCTTGCGCCGGGCTCGTTAGCTCCGGCCAGGCGCCCCCACGTCACCCGAGGTTCACCGCTTACGGCTGCTTCCTTCCGGACCTGACCGGGTTCACGGCTCCTCGCCGCGTGGGACCCAACCATCCACGCCACGTGACCCGGGCAGTCCCACAGGGCCAGACCTCGGGAGGGAGTTCAGCCCCGCTACAGCGGATTGCGGGTACAGGGCACCGCTATCTCCCCGCCTAGCACGGCCACTCATGAAGGATACCCGATTTCGTCAGAGACTGCCAGGGCCGTGTTAGCCAGCCGGCGCCGAACGGTCAGCCCCGCCAGGCACGCGTGGCCACTATGGCCGGCCCGCGCGCGGTCTCTGGCCTGCGATTCCCCCGCTACGGTACGAGCGCCTCGCCGCCGTCCACGCGAATGACGTTCCCGGTGATCCAGCCCAGCCCCGGCTGGCTCAGCGCCCGGATCGCCCGCGCGACGTCCTCGGGCGTGGTCAACCGGCCACCGGGGTTGCGTGTCGCCGCGTGGCGCAGCATCTCCTCAGCGCCCGGGATGCGGTTCTGGGCTGGCGTGTTGGTAACTCCGGCTTGTATTGAATTCGCGGCGATGCCGTACGGCGCAAGCTCCACGGCAAGCTGCCGAACGTGAGCCTCCAGGGCCGCCTTGGCAGCCGAGACCGGGCCGTACCCCTTCCAGACCCGCGTCGAGCCCTCGCTGGTCATCGCGAAAATCCGCGCATCCTGATCGAAGAGTCCGGCATGGAACACGTCCTGCGTCCAGTAGACCAGCGAGTTGGCCATGACATCGAGCGTCATCTCCATCTGCTTCTGGGTCACCTCCTGAGCCGGGTCTTCTTCGATGTAATTGCGCAAGGTGCCGAACGCCAGCGAGTGCATCAGCACTCGCACCTTGGCATCCCGCTCGCGCAGTGCCTGGACCACTGCCTGGCGCGTCTCCGGATCAGCGGCGTTCGCATTGAAGAAGAGCGCCTGCACGCCGTGAGATTCGACGTCGCGGATAACCGCCTCGGCCATCGGCAGCGTGCTGCGGCGATCGAGGTGGACACCGCAGATATGCATACCAGCCTGCGCCAGCTCCCGCGCGGTCGCCGCCCCGAACCCGCTCGACGCGCCCAGAATCAGCGCCCACTTGCCCGCGATCATGTCGTGCTCCACAGCCATGTTCACCCTCCATCGGCCAACTCCCGCCGATTATCGGCGTCCACGTTCGGCCGGGTCAAGCTGCCCTTCCCCTGTCCCACGGCCATTAGGCAGAGCGTCGGGGCTGAACCATATCCGCACCACAGTCCCGTTGCCTGACCGCGGCGACACCTCGAGCCGGCCACGGAGGTCGACCTCGACGAGCGTGCGCGCGATCTGGAGCCCCAGCCCACGGCTGTAGCGCGCGTCGAACCCGGGGGGCAGCCCCCAGCCGTCGTCGGCGACCTCGAGCAGCGCCTGCCCGGCTTCACGCCGTACGAGCACGTGAATCCGCCCACCGCTGCGATCCTTGAACCCGTGCCGGACCGCGTTCGCGACGAACTCGTTCAGCAGCAGCGCCAGGATCGTGGCCTGGCGAGACGATACCCAAACCTCGTCTGCTTCCACTGTCCATAACACCCCGCTGTCCTCGCCGCAGAGCGTCGCCACCGCCTCCTCGACCACCGTTCGGCAGAGCGTCTCCAGGTCCATCTCCTGGAGGTGTTTCCCGCTGAAGAGGTCGTGCACCACCGTCAGGCTCCGGATCCGGCTCACCGCCTCCTGGAGCGGCGCGCGCACCTGCGGACTGGCATGCCTCATCTGGAGCGAGAGGAGCGCGGCCACGGTTTGCAGATTGTTCCGAACCCGGTGGTGCATCTCCTGAAGGAGCGCCGACGCCCGCGCGAGTCCCCGGCGCGCCTCGTCGTACAGCTCGGCGTTCTCGATGGCGATTGCCGCGGTGTCGGTGAACGCGTGGAGCAAGCCCGGCTGCGCAGGCTGTCCAGCATTCGCATCGAAGACGAGGCAGATCGCACCGACCGCCCGGCGACCGGTGATCATCGGCATGGCATAGACCGCGACGCTCTCGGTGGAGCCTGACAGCGGCCTCCAGATGGCCCAGCACGATTCCAGGACCTCGCCGACCAGGGGTCGCAGCGCCGGGTCGAACTCGGCGCCTATTTGCGCCATCCAGTCACTCGGATGTTGGGCCAGTAACTCGAGCTGGCCGCGACGAGCGCGCGGCTGGCGATAGATCAGGGCAGCGCGGGCACCCGAGAGATCGATCGCCTTGGTGCTGATCAGCTCCAGCAGCGCGGGGAGATCGAGCGTCGAGGCGATGGCCCGCCAGAGCTGCTGCAGCAGCTCGAGCTGCGCGATGCGCCGTCGTAGCTCGGCGTCGGTCTCGCTGTAGAGCTGGGCGTTCTCGATGGCGATACTGATCTCACCGGCCGCGGTCTCCAGGAAGTCCAGCTCTTCAGGGAGAAACACCCGGCGCTCCAGGCTCATGATATTGAGCACCCCGAGCAGGCCGCCGGGCGAGCGTGCGATGAGCGGTACCGAGACCTGGCTAGCGAACGGTCGATCGTTCACGTGGGGGTAATCGAGATAGGCCGGGTGGCTCGTCGCGTCCGGCACAGCCTGGAGCTGGCGCGTGAGGGCTGCCTGGCCAGTAATGCCCACCCCGAGCGGTAGCGTGACTGACCCCGGCGGGTCGGTATTGATTCCCTCGCTCGCCCGTAGAGTCAGGGTACCCGTCGACTGGTCGTAGAGAAATATGGCACAGCGGTCGGCACGGATCGTCTCGCGCAGGACCTTGGCGACGGTCGCCAGCATCTCCTCGAGATCGAGGCTTCGGGTAGCCGCCCGGCTGATGCGGTGCAGCGCGTGCAGGCGACCGACTGGGCCGGCCAGAGTCTCCGGCCCGCCCGTCCCTTCGTCTCCGGTGGCCGGTTTCAAAAGTTTGGCGAGCGCTTCCCATTCATTGTCGAGCACCGGTCGCTCCTCTGTGGGTGACGATCGCTCATATCACTGATGGTACAATCGCTGGCGAACGGGTCAAACCAGCGCGGACGTACGATGGGAAACGGTGGTAGGGAATGGAGCGACGCGAGGAGCCCCAGTTGCCCACCCTGACGGGGCAAAACGATCTCTCCTGGCTCGGCGTCGTCACTGAAGGGAGCTACAGCGGCGGATTGATCGTCCGGCTGTTCCCCGACTGCGAGGCCGAGGCGTTGCGGGTCGGCAGCTTCGTGGTGCTCGAGGGGCAGCGCCACTGGTACTTCGGTACGATCACCGATATCCGCCTGCGGGCCACCGACACTGCGCTGACCGCCGATCCTCCGGCGCACGGCTCGGCCTTCGTCCGGCGCATCATTCGCGGCACGCACGCCTACGTCACCGTCGAGGTACGCCCCTCGCTAGTACTCGAAGATCCGGCCAGCCCGGCCGGCAGCAAGCCGAGACCCGCGCGGACCATTCCGGCACACTTCGCCACCCTTCGCCAGGCGACTCCGATCGACTTCGAGGTCGTCTTCGGCAAGGAAGACCGGTATCGCTTCGCCCTCGGCACCCCGCCGACGATGGACATCCCGATCCCGATCGATCTCGAGCTGCTCGTCCAGCGTAGCAATGGCATCTTCGGCCAGAGCGGCAGCGGCAAGAGCGTGCTGACCCGGCTCATCCTCTATGGCCTTATCCGGGCCGACATCGCCTCAGCATTGATCTTCGACATGCACAGCGAATATGCGCGCGCCCCGGCCGACCAGCCGCACATCGCCGGCCTGGCGGAGATCTTCGGCCACACCCGCGTCCGCGTCTACACGCTCGACCCACTGACGGACGATGCCGCCAGCAGCCGGGTCGTCCAGATCGGGCTCAACCATATCGAGCCGGAGGACATCGAGCTGCTAGCACAAGAGCTCAACCTGACACCGACCTTCGCCACGGTGTCCCGCCTGCTCAAGCGCCAGTTCGGTGATGATTGGATCTCGAAAGCGCTGGCGTTCACCGAGGAGCAGGTAAAAGAGTTCTGCGGCGAGACGGGCGCTCATCCCCAGGCCGTGGATGCGCTGCGCAGCAAGCTCAGCCGGCTCCCCGAGCGGGACTATATCGTTACCCGAGCCGACAACTCCACGCTCGACGACATGCTTCGCCATTTGGAGCGCGGCACCCACGTCATCCTCCAGTTCGGGCGCTTCGACTCGATGCTGGACTACATGCTGGTCGCCAATCTCGTGACCCGGCGCATCCACCAGCGGTACGTCGACCAGGCGTTGCGGCAGTCGCAGATTGGAGCGTCGGATGCGCACCGCCGGCGCCTGGTCATCGTGCTGGAGGAGGCGCACAAGTTCCTGGCACCGGAGGCCGCCCGGCAATCCATCTTCGGCACCATCGCGCGCGAGATGCGCAAGTACTGGGTCACCTTGCTCGTCGTCGATCAGCGACCATCAGGGATCGACACTGAAGTGCTCTCCCAGCTCGGTACCAAGATTATCGGCCCGCTCACCGACCAGCACGATATCGAGGCCGTCCTTACCGGCGTCTCCGACCGAAACCACCTGCGCAACTTGCTGGCTAACTTGAGCCCTCAGCAGGAGTGCCTGGTCGTCGGCCACGCGGTGCCGATGCCGATCCTGCTCCGCACGCGTCCATATCACCGCGATACACTGTTGAAGGAGGCACGCGCGGGCGATGACGCGGCCCGCGCGCTGCTCAAGAATCTGATCGGGGAGGACTCGTGACCGCTCTTCGCCTCGTCCACTTCGCCGACCTGCACCTGGGCATCGAGCTGCACGGTAGTCCCGACCCGGCGACCGGTCTCTCTTCCCGCGTGCAGGATTTCCTGCGTGCGTTCGATGCAGTGATCGACTACGCGGTGTCGGAGCGCGTGGACGCCGTCCTCTTCGCTGGCGACGCCTTCAAGAACCGCGACCCGAACCCCACGCTGCAGCGCGCTTTCGCCGAGCGGATCCGCCGGCTGACCGAAGCCGCCATCCCCACGGTACTGCTCGTCGGCAACCATGACCTGCCGATAGCCCAGTCTCGTGCCACCCCGATGGATATCTATCAAGCGCTCGGCATCCCCGGCATCTATGTCGCGAGGGATATCCGGCGCCTGCTCATTCCCCTGCGCGAGGGGCAGCTTCAGGTGGTTACGCTCCCGTGGATCCCACTCAACCGGTCGCTGGCGAACGACGAGATCCGCTCGCTGGATCGGGAAGAGATCGAGCGGAGGTTTCGCCTGGCGGTCAGCCTGGGAGTGCAGGAGGCGTTGAAGGAGCTCGACCCCGCGATCCCCGCCGTCTTCCTCGGCCATCTCAGTCTCGAGGGAGCAAAGGTGGGCGGTGAGCGCAGCATCATGCTCGGGCTCGACCCCTTCTTCAGCACCGTCGAGCTCGGACTCCACGAGAGCCCGCTCGACTACGTCGCTTTGGGGCATATCCACCGGCACCAGGTCGTCGCCGGCCGGCCGCCGGTGGTGTACGCCGGCAGCTTGGAGCGGGTCGACTTCGGTGAGGAAGACGAGCCCAAAGGATTCGTGGTCGTCGAGATCGGCCCCGGACGCTACCCGGAGCGAGAGGTGAAGTGGGAATTCCGGCCCGTGCCGGCCCGCAGCTTTTACACCCTCCGGGTCAAGGTGAGCGGCGAAGAACCGATGGCCTCGATCGCGCGCGCGATCGAGCGCAACGCGCGGGCGATCTCCGGCGCCATCGTGCGGGTCTTCCTCGAGCTGGAGCCCGAGCAGGTCGATCAGATCCGGTTGAACGACGTCCGCCGCGCGCTGCAGGAACACGGTGCGGCGCACGTGGCGGCAATCGTGCGCGAGACCGACCGGATGACTCGACCACGGGTCGAGATCCGGCCTGAGGAGGCGACCGACCCGGTCACCATGCTGCAGCGATGGGTAGACCTGCACGATCTCCCCGACGACCGCAAGCGGCAGATCATCGAGCGGGGACGCGAACTCATCCAGCGCGCCCGTGAGACCAGCGCGAGCAGTAGCTAGCACGCCCCGGCTCGCATGGCCGTGGAAGCCGCCAGGTGAATTCGGGTATACTTCGCTCGAGGTCGCATTCTGCCCGCGTAGCTCAGCGGATAGAGCCGGGGCGTCCTAAGCCCTGTGGTCGGGGGTTCGAGTCCCTCCGCGGGCGCCGCGTGCGTTCAACTTCGACGAGGTGCACCGCCGTCTCCTGCCGAAAGGGGGGACAGATGGAGGTTCGGCTTCGCACCCTGGACGTCCCGCTTACTCCCGCGCTCGAGCAATACATCCGTGCCAAGATCGCCAAGCTCGACCGGATCCACGCCCGCGTGGCGGATGCCCGCTTCGAGCTGCGCAGCGAGCGGCAGCGCAGCGGGGGCGAGCAGTTCGTCGCCCAGTTCACCATCACCACGAGCTCGGCCATCCTCCGTGCCGAGCACCGGAACCGTGACATCCACCTGGCCATCGATGGGGCAATCGACCATATGACGGGCCAGATCAAACGGTTCCGCAAGAAGCAGATCCTGAGCCGCCGCCGCTCCCGGGCTACCACCCAGGCAGACGGTACCGCGGCGATCGAGGCGACGGCCGAGGACCTGTCTGGTCCTGAGATGGAAGAGGACGAGCTGTCTCCTTCGGTCGTGCGCCGCAAACGGTTCACGGTCTACCCGATGAGCGAGGAAGAAGCGATCGAGCAGATGGAGCTCCTCGGGCACGACTTCTTCGTCTTCTTCAATCCCGCCGACGATCAGATCAACGTCCTCTACCGGAGGAAGGACGGCCGCTACGGTCTAATTCAGCCGGTGCTCGGCTGAGCGCGTGCTCTGGAGCGCATCTCCGGAATAAGCGCGGCCCCGCCAGCGTTTGCGAAAGTGCGATGCTGCTCGAGTATAGTTGTGAGCAGCAGGTAGTACTACCGTGCGTCTGGCCGGCTCGGTGACGGGCTGGCCTGTGCCGCAAGCCCATTCCACTCGCGCTCACGACCTGGGCGGCAGGGAGGGAGGATACACGAACTCGTGGCACCCCTGGAGGAGCAGCGCGCGTTTTTCGCCCCGCCGGTCGTGAGCCGCATCGCCATGATTAGCGTCCACACCTCCCCGCTGGCCCAACCAGGCAGCGGCGAGGCGGGTGGAATGAACGTGTACATCCGGGAGCTGAGCCGAAACCTGGCCCACCGAGGCGTTGAAGTCGACATCTTTACCCGGCGGGCCGACCCCGAGCAGCCGCCGGTAGTCGAAGCCGATTACGGCGTGCGTGTCTTCGCGCTGGAAGCCGGCCCACTCGCTCCGATCCCCAAAGACCAGATCTTCTGCCACCTCCCGGAATTCGTGACGGAACTGGCCTTCCAGATCAGCCGTAACGGCCACCCCTACGAGCTGATCCACGCGCACTACTGGCTCTCCGGGTGGGCCGGTTACCTGCTCAAACGCTACTGGGACATTCCCCTCGTCCAGATGTTCCACACGCTGGGCGACCTGAAGAACCTACTCTCTCCGAGAGGCTCGATCGAGCCGGTACTGCGCCTGCAGGTCGAACGCGGATTACTGCGATTGGCCGACGCTGTGATCGCCGCCAATCCAGACGAGCGCGAGGTGATGATCTGGGATCTCCAAGCGGACCCCGCCAAGATCTGCACAGTTCCCCCCGGCGTCGATCTCGACCACTTCCGCCCCGCTGACCGGCATGCCGCCCGTGACCAGCTCGGTCTGCCTGACCGGCCACTCGTCCTCTTCGTGGGACGCATCGACCCCGTCAAAGGGATCGACACGCTGTTCGAGGGCTGGCGCCGGCTGCTCGACTCGCTCGAGCCCGGCGACACCGTGCCGCTGCTGATCTTCCTCGGAGGCCGGCGCACGGAGAGCGCTGCCGGGCCGCAGTTCGAACCCGCGCTCGAGCGGGTCATCGGGGAGGCCAGACGGCTAGGCATCGAGGGATCGATTCTATTCCTCGGCTCCCAGCCGCGAGCGATCCTGCCGCTCTTCTACAATGCGGCAGATCTCTGCGTGATGCCGTCCCGCTACGAGTCGTTCGGCCTCGTCGCGGTCGAGGCGATGGCGTGCGGCACGCCGGTGGTGGCAAGCCGTGTCGGTGGCTTACGCTTCACGGTCGAGGACGAGGTCTCTGGCCTGCTGGTGCCACCGGACGACCCCGTGGCGCTAGCCGCGGCGATTCGCCGGGCGCTCGCCGATCACCGCTTGCGCACCCGCATGCAGGTCGGTGCCCGCCAGGCGGCCGTCCGCTACTCCTGGCACGGGGTCACTAACGCCGTTCTCCAGGTTTACCAGCAAGTAGCTCAGCGCCGCGAGCTGCTACCCTGCCCGTAACCACCGCGTTCAGTGCAGGCTCCGCGCCTCCCCAGCGAACGATGTGACCTGTTCACGGCGCCCCGAGCCTGCTACGATCCAGCGAGCGGCGTAATCATCCGGCGCTACGAGGAGATGGGCCGGTGGCGTTCCTCGAGATCGCCAGCGAGGTGTTCGAGCGAGTGTGGGAAGCGCGCTTCGCGGCTGTGGTAGCACTCGGTGTCGACAACCGGCGAAGCGCGCCGTTGGCCGCCGAACGGCTCGCACTGGCAATCGACGCCGTCGCGGCTAATTTCGGCGAGCGTGACCCCAAGCTGCATCCGGCGATCGCCGCCTGGCGGGAGACATTCCGCGACCTTGGCTGGTCGCCGAGCACCTATCAGAGCTCGGTCGAAGCCCTGGTCCGGCGCACGCTGAAAGGTAAGCCGCCTCCGAGCATCAACTCAGCGGTCGATCTGGCGAACAGCGTCTCGCTGCGCTACCTCGTGCCGATCGGCGCCCACGACTTGGGAACCGCGCCGCTGGGGATCACCGTTCGGCTGGCCCGGCCAGGCGATTGCTTCCTGCCGATGGGCGACGGTCCGGCGGAGGTACCGGAACCCGGCGAGATCGTCTACGCCCACGCTTCGGACGTTCGCACCCGCCGGTGGGTCTGGCGCCAGAGCCGCACCGGCCTGGTCACTCCGGATACGACCGATCTTCTGTTCCCGATCGACGGCTTCGCACACGTGACCGAGAGCGCCCTGCACCTGGCTGCGGCCGAACTGGCTACCCTTGTCGAAGACCTGCTGGGTGGAGAGGTTCGGGTCTGGTGGCTGGATCCTGCCTCGCCGCGTGCCCCGGCATGAGACGCCAACCACGGCCTCTCGGTGTAGGAAGGGGCAGCTTCCAGGCGCCGGCTAGCCTTCCTTCACGAGGAGCGACGCTGCCGCCGCTCGAGGAACTCGCGCACGGCTCGGCGCGCCTCCTCGCTCTCGAAGACGCGGAGGAAGAGCTCGCGCTCGAAGGCCACAGCGGCATCCCAGGGCATCTCCGGTCCGAGCGCGATAGCGGCTTTGGCTGCCCGTGCCGCCTCCGGCGAGTAGCTCGCAATATTTGCGGCAAGCTCCAGCGCCTCGGTGAGATACTGATCCACCGGGACGACGCGGTTCACCAGTCCGAGTTGCTGCGCCTCCCGAGCAGATAGCTCGCGCCCGGTGAGCACCAGCTCCATCGCGAGGTACTTGCCGAGCCTTCTGGCCAGGTGCTGCGTCCCGCCGGCGCCGGGGATCAGCCCCAGGCGGATCTCCGGGCTGGCGAAGCGCGCCGTCTCCGAGGCCACGATCAGATCGCAGGCGAGAGCTAGCTCGAAGCCGCCCCCGAAGGCATAGCCCGATACCGCGGCGACGAGCGGCTTCTCGAAACGCCAGATCGTCGACCACAAGTGAGCATCGGACTGCGGGCCCGACAGGTCCCGCGCTGTAGCACCCGCGAAGACGTCGATATCAGCTCCCACGGAGAACGCCCGCTCGTTTCCCGTCAGGGCAACGACACGCACGGATTCGTCGACTCGCGCCTCATGGAGAGTGCTCGCGATCTCCCGCATCATCTGCGGGCTGATAGCGTTGAGCTTCTCCGGCCGGTTCAGCCGGAGAACCAGGACCTGCCCCACCCGCTCAGTGATGACCGTCGTAGCCTGCTGTCCTTGCTCCATCTGCCTACCCTATCGTCTTCCCGCGCTCGCCTGCTGCAGCACCGTCCGAAGCCGCTCGCGAGCTTCACTGGCTCGCAAGAGGCGCGCCCACGCCTTGCGCTCTCGAGCCAGGGCGTCTGCGATCGCCGCTCCACTGCCGAGTTGAGCCATAAGCTGGTCCCACATCTCGGCCAGATGCGACGGAAGACCAGCTCTCTCGGCAAGCTCCGCGGTTTCGGCGGTCAAGCGATCGCGCATCATCGGCGCCAGTTTCGGAAGGCTCGAGTTGCGCGCCAGAATACTACCTGCAAGGGTCGACGGCATCGTGCCGGCGATCTCCAGCATCCCGTCACGATCCAGCGTGATGACGTCGCCTGGCGACAGGAAACCGAGGCGGCGGGCCCTCGGGGCTGAGTCGATGGAAGCGCTCTTTGCAAGCGCCGGCCAAGAGGCAATCGCCGGCTCCACTGTGCCCGATGTCCCCTCGGGCTCCAGCGTCGCGTTCTCGTCGAACAGCACGGCGTCACCGGTTCTCCGAGCCAGCACACCCGTGATCGTTCCGAACGGCAGCAGGCCGGCCGCGACTTCGGGGAAGCCGAAGGTGGTCGTAACATAGGCAACCGTTCGGTCGGCCCAGAGCGCCAAGGTCGTCGCTGCGCCCCGCGCCGCCCCGTCGAGCACCACCACCAGCGGCACGCCCAATCCGGCGATAGCCGTGAACGCACCCTGCACGCGCGCGAGGAGCTCGTCGAGCGCCTGCCACTCACCGCTCTCCGCATACCGCAGCAACTGCTCGTAGGGGTAACCGAGACTGTCGAGCCGCGGCACCACGACGAGCGCCTGCAGACCCGCCTCCCGCGTGGCCGCTTCGACCATTGCGGGAAACTCGCCGATTTCGCGCACGAGCAGGGCCACGACCCCATCGGCGACCTCCCGCATGCCATGGCGATCGAGAGCTGACCAGGCATTCGCCTGATTCGTCCGTCTGGCGGTCGGCAACGAGCTCAATGGCACGACCGCGTCACTCGCGATGTCGAGCACGCCGTCTGTGGAATAGAAGCCTTCCCGGCGACGTGCGCGGGACAGCAGTTCCGGCTCGTCTCCACCGGCGATCGTCACCAGCTCGCGCACCAGATCGAGCCCCAGCGCATCCATCTGCCGGTACGGTCCGGCGGCCCAGCCGAACCCCCATTCCAATGCCCGGTCGACCGTGGGAAGGTCAGGCGCCACTTCGGGCGTTCTCTCCAGGACATACCGGTAGGTCCCACCGAGCAGAGCGCGGACGTATGCTCCGTACGGATCCGGAAGCTCGATCGCCCCGCGCAAGCGCTGCGGAAACGGCTGGCCGAGCAATTCCGCCAGGCCAGGAATAGCCGGGTCGCGATACGGCCGGTAGTCGCCGCTGCTGGCATCGAGCGCCAGGTTCCGCTCACCTTCCCGCCGGAAAAAGCCTCCGCCGGTCTTGTCCCCCAGGTGGCCGGCGGCATATAGCCGTTCGACCCAAGAAGGCAGCGTGTAGTCATCGCCGGTCGAGGCCCGCAAGCTCCCGGTACCCAGCACGAGAATGTCCAGGCCGGTCAGATCCACGGTGCGGAACGTCGCCGAGCGAGGGCGCCCCAGCAGCGGGCCAGTCAGCGCATCGACCTCTTCCAGCGCCAGCCCGAGGTCGCCAGTGTACCGAATCGCCAGGACGAGCGCGTAAATGCCGAAGCGGTTGGCGACGAACCCAGGCGTGTCGCGCACGACGAGCGCGCGTCGCCCCAGCCGGCGCTCGAGGAAGCGCACGAACCGGTCGAAACGTCGCTGATCAGCTTCCGGCAGGCAGGCAACCTCGACCAGGAGGAGTGCTCGAGGCGGGTTAAAGAAGTGCGTCGCGAAGAAGCGGTTACGAACCGCCATGGCATCGCGCGGCAGGAGCGAGCCGAGCGTGAATGTGGAGGTATTGGTCGTGATGATCGCATCCTCGCGGGCGATCGAGACCAGCGCTCGGAACAGGTCTCGCTTGAGCTCGCGGTCTTCTACGATCGCTTCCAGAATCCAGTCGCACTCCGCGAGCAGGGCGAGGTGGTCGTCGATATTCCCCACTGTTACCCGGCGCACTGCCTCCGGATCCAGGAAAGCGCGGCTGGCGATCGCACGTTCCAGCCCGCGCCGCGCCGGGGCGCTCGGGTCGTCCTCGCCCCTGACGTCGAGAAGCACGACTTCCAGGCCGGCAGAGGCAGCCAGGCCGGCAATCGCGCCGCCCATCGACCCCGCACCGACGATCCCGATCCGGCGAATCACGCGTCCCCCTCCCATTCCCAGTTCTTGAACCGCTCGCGAAGCTCCGCCTTCGCGAGCTTGCCGGTCGATGTCTTGGGCAGCGCATCGACGAAGACGAACGCATCCGGTAGCCACCAGCGAACGAACCGCTCGGCGAGGTACGCGCGCAACTCTTCAGCCGTCGCCTGCTGGCCCGCCCGGAGGACGACGACAGCGAGGGGACGCTCCTGCCATCGCTCGTGCCGCACGCCGATGACCGCTGCCTCTTCGACCGCGGGATGCCCCATCAGCGCACCTTCGAGCTCTATCGTGCTGATCCACTCGCCGCCCGACTTGATCAGGTCTTTGGCCCGATCAACGATCTTGATGTACCCCTCCCCATCCACAACTGCGATATCTCCGGTCCGCAGCCAGCCGCCATCGAATGCCTCCGGACTCTCGTTGCGGTAATAGCTGGTGGCCACCCAAGGACCTCGAACCTGTAGCTCGCCAGGCGTCTTGCCGTCGCAGGCCACCTCGCGCCCATCTTCCCCAACGACCCGCGCTTCGACGAACGGTGCGGGTATCCCCTGCTTGGCCAGCCACGAATAGCGCTCTTCGGTTTGGAACTGGTCGAGCTTGACATGGGCCTGCAGGCCCAGCAAGACCTCGGTCATTCCCCAGCCGTGAATCGCGGTCATTCCCAGCTTTTCGAGCCGGCGTAACAGCGCCTCGGGAGCCGCACTCCCGCCCAGCACGACCCGCAACCGCGGCGAGAGTTCCCAGCGCCCAGGGTTGGACTCCATCAGGTTCGCGATATCGTGCCAGACAGTCGGAACGCCAGCGGCAAAGGTCGCCTGCTGACCGGACAGCAAGTCCAGAATGTCTTGCGCATGCGGCCGTGGACCGGGAAACACGATGCGCGAGCCCACGAGCAGAGCGGCGTACGGTAACGCCCACCCGACCACGTGGAACATCGGCACCGTCATCAAGACGCTGTCGTCCCGGCTGATCGAGAACGTGATCGATGAGGTCAACGCGAGCGCGGCTATGGCGAGCTGAGCATGCGTCCACAGCGCCCCCTTGGGCCGCCCGGTCGTGCCTGACGTATAGCAAAGAAATGCTGGAGTCTCGGGATCTATCTCCGGCACCACCTCATCAGGGTTTCCGGAGGCAAGCAGATCCTCATACCGCTCCAGGCCAGCGCCGGCCGGGGGCTCACCCACCACGAACACACGCTCGAGCTGGACCGAGTCACGGAACGCCTCGAACACCGGAAGCAGGCTGGCATCGAGCAGTAGGAAGCGGTCCTCGGCGTGGTTGACGATGTAGGCAAGATCCTGGGGGTTGAGCCGCAGGTTCAGCGTGTGGATGATGCCGCCGGCTGCCGGGATGGCGAGATACGCCTCGAGGTGGGCAGCACGATTCCAGAGCAGAGTCGCGACGCGGTCGCCCGGCTGGAGACCGATGCGGCGCAAACCATCGGCCAACCGGATAGCCCGACGCGAGATGTCCTGATAACGCACCTCGCGGACGCTGCCATCGTCCATTCGCTCGAGGATCTCCCTCGTCGGGAAGAGCCGCATCGCGCGACGGAGCATCGCGTTGACAGTCAACGTCGGGCTCACCATGCGCCATCCTCCCTCGGTCCCCGGCTGGACAACCTCTATCGCTCATGGTATGTCGAGGCACGCGCTTCTCGCTAGTGACGCGGGCAGCTTCACGTCGATCCCATCGAGCGGCTCCGCAGCCATGCTCGTGACATACCTGCATCCTAATAGAATACAGGTCACACCGCCAGCGTAGAGAGCAGTCTTGCGCCTGTCAAGGAGAGCGTTCGGCTATTGTGACCGCGCGCCGCAAGCGCTCCTGCAGGTACAGCCCGCGACCGCCAGCTCCGAGAACCCGCCGCCTGGCGCTGGCTTGCCAGATTGCCACGGCGGGACTACCTCTTGCGTGAGCGATGGCGCATCGGTCGTCAGTTCCGGCACATGCTCAGTATTGACAACCCATGTACCCCCTGCTAGGATGCGTGCCCAGAGGCTGAGAAGCCGTCCGTCGACGACGGGAGGAGCAGTGACCAGCCCGGACTCTCACGTCGTCACCTGCCACGCGTATCGTGCGGGCACTGTCGCCACTGAGTTCGCTCGCGCGCTCCACGCGAGCATCCGCCGTTTCCCCCACTCCGCGAAACGCAAACGCTGACCCCTGGTTCCCAGCACAGCGAAGACTGTCCGAGAGCCCGGCGAGCCGAATCGCTCGGCACTGCCATCGCGATTTTGACCGGCAGAGCCGCCTCGCGCCCGGCCGCCCGGCCTAACCGTTCGCATCGGTAAGAGATGGAAGAGGGGAGCGTTTGCCATGCTGCGTGGAAGTTTCGTCGCGCTCGTGACTCCGTTCAT
Organism: Thermalbibacter longus; assembly: GCF_023806485.1. Taxonomy (GTDB): domain Bacteria; phylum Chloroflexota; class Chloroflexia; order Thermomicrobiales; family Thermomicrobiaceae; genus Thermalbibacter; species Thermalbibacter longus. The sequence goes on along the minus strand of NZ_JAMSLR010000001.1, from coordinate 491,545 downwards.
CGATGGTGAGCTGGATCTGCGAACCCTACGACATCTGGTAGAGTGGCAGATCCGTGAGGGCACTGACGGCCTCGTCCCGTGCGGCACCACCGGCGAGACGCCAGCGCTCAGCGAGCGTGAGTGGCGCCTGGTGATCGAGACGGTGATCGACCAGGCAGCCGGCCGCGTACCCGTCATCGCCAACACCGGCACCAATTCGACCGCGGTTAGCATCGAGCGCACACGCATTGCCCGCGAGCTCGGCGCGACCGCCGCCATGATCGTCACGCCCTACTACAACCGCCCGCAGCAAGACGGTATCCTCCGGCACGTGGTCGCAATCGCCGACGCGGTCGACCTCCCGCTCGTGCTCTACAACGTCCCGGGCCGCACCGGCGTCAATCTACTGCCTGACACTGTGGTCCGGCTCCTCGACCTGGCCACGGTCATCGGGGTGAAGGAGTCGAGCGGCTCGCTCGATCAGGCCAGCGAGCTGGTGCTCGCGCTCGAAGGCCGAGCCGCCGTCCTCTCCGGTGACGACTCGCTCACGCTGCCGATCATCACCGTGGGTGGGGCCGGCGTCGTATCGGTGCTCGCCAACATCGTGCCGGCGGCGACACGCGACCTCGTCCATGCCGCGCTCGCGGGCGACCTCGCTCGGGCGCGACGGCTCCAACATGAACTGTTCCCGCTGGTCCGGGCGCTGTTCCTCGAGACCAACCCGGTGCCGGTCAAGGCAGCCGCCGAGCTGCTCGGGCTCTGCCGCTCCGAGGTGCGCCTGCCGCTCGCCCCGATGTCGTCGACGAACCGTCAGCGGCTGTCTCAGGCGCTGGCTGGATGCCCCCACACGGCGGCCCGGCTGGCCGCGGCGACGGAGGTGCAGTGATGCTGCGTCTCGCCATCGCCGGCATCACTGGACGGATGGGACGCGAGGTAGCCGAGCTCGCCCTCGCCGACCCGGGGATTGCCCTCACTGGCGGCTTGATCCGGCCGGAGCGGGAACACGCCAGCGATCTCTGCCTGCAAGGCGGCATCCGGATCACCGCCGACGCCCAGTCGGTGCTCCGCGAGAGCGACGTGCTCATCGACTTCACCCAGCCTTCGGCGACGGCTCACTACGCGCGCGCCTGTGCCGAGGCGGGCTGCGCGCTGGCAACCGGGACAACCGGGCTCAGCGAGGGCCACCTCGAGGAGTTGAGAGCAGCGTCAGCGTGCGTGCCCGTCCTCCACGCTAGCAATTTCAGTCTCGGGATCGCGGTGGTACGGGCCCTCCTCCCGCTCTTGGCTCGAGCGTTAGGCGACTGGGATATCGAGATCATCGAGCACCACCACCGGCACAAGCGCGACGCCCCTTCCGGCACTGCGCTGGCGCTACTGGAGGCTATCCGCGCCGGCCAGCCGGAGACGAGCTCGCCGGTCATCAACGGACGCCAGGGGATCGCGCCACGCCGCCCAGGCGAGATCGGGATGCATGCGATTCGTGGCGGTGGTGAGCCGGGCCGGCACTGCGTCCTGTTCGGGAGCGAGGACGAGCTGCTCGAGCTCTCCCATCGGGTCCACAGCCGGCGCGCCTACGCAGCCGGAGCACTCGCCGCCGCGAAGTGGCTTGCGGGCCGGCCGCCCGGGTGGTATGTGCTCGACGACCTGCTGGCCGAGCGTCTTGGGCATCTCGCCTAGGCGGGCGGTGCCTGAGCACGCTTGGAACTCTGCCAGGCTGGCGAGCGCAGTCGCATTCACATTCTGGACCGTGAGGCTTGCGGCACAGCCGTGGACCGGTACCCGGGTGGTTGGCCCCCGAGGGGCCGCCGACTCTGTCACACAAGAGAGTAGGGGCGCATGATCATGCACCCCTACTCTGCAACAGGGCACACGCCCCGGTAACGTCCGTCCGGCGGCGTGGGATATGCGAGGCCGGGCTTGGTCGATCGCGCATCGATTCGGTAGGATGCGGGCGAGGTCGCTGGCCCCCGTTTCGGCCGATCACGAGGAGGGTGACGCATGCCAGGGCTGTCGTTCGGCATCCACGTCGGCCCGCAAGATACGACGATCGACGAGCTGCGCCGGCTGTGGCGCTTCGCCGATGACCACGGCTTCGATTGGCTCTCGGTCTGGGACCACTTCTACGCCCGTACCTCCGACCTCATCCCCCACTACGAGGCCGTGGCGTTGCTCGCGGCGATCGCCTGCGAGACGCGGCGCCTCCGCTTCGGCTGCATGGTCTTCGCCGTCCAGTTCCGCAATTTGGGCCTGCTGGCCAAGTCGATCGTCACTATCGACCATCTCAGCGGCGGCCGGCTGGAGATCGGACTCGGCGCCGGCTGGCACGAGCCAGAGTACCGGGCCTTCGGCTACCCGTTCCTCACGGCGAAGGAGCGGCTGGATCAGCTCGAAGAGGGGATCCAGGCCCTGCGGCGGCTCCTCACCGAAGACGCGGTGACCTTCCAGGGACGAGACGTCCAACTAGCGAACGCGCGCATCCTGCCCAAGCCGCTCCAGGAGCGCCTGCCCTTGTGGATCGGCGGTGCTGGGGAGCGGCGCACCGCCCGAATCGCGGCGCGCTACGCCGACGGCTGGAACATCCCTTACATCTCACCGGAGGACTACCGCCGCAAGCGGGCCGCACTGGAGCACTGGTGCGAGGTGGAGGGTCGTGACCCCGCGACGGTGCGCGATGCAGTGCAGGTGGGTTTCTACATGGCGCGGAGCGATGACCAGCGAGCGGTGTCGGCAGCCCGCGAGCGGCTGGTGCGGCAGGTGGGCCCGCAGGCGCCGGAGCAGCCCGGCTACCTGATCGGCGGGCCGGCGGCAGTGGCCGAGCAGATCGCGGCCTACAGCGAGGCCGGCGTGCGGAGCCTCAACCTGGCGATCCGCCCGCCCGTGGACTGGCAGGCGCTGGAGATCTTCGTCGATCAGGTAATGCCGCAGTTCCGGTAGGCATCACAGCTTCAGCAGGCCGAAGGCGGCGGCATAGCGCGAGTCATCCCGGCGGAAGGTATCCGGGTTGACCCCCTTCACTGCGGCCATCTGGCAGGCCAGGAGCTGGACCGGCACCACCGCCAGCAGCGGCGAGAGCAGCTCCGGCGTCTCGGGCAGCATAAAGACAGCCGCGCCTGTCAATCCCTCCACCGGCCGGCCGATGACCCAGAGCTCGGCGCCGATCGCGTCGAGCACCAGCGCGATCTCCCGCACGCGCTCCGTCGCCCGGCCGGGCACGTGGACCAGGATTGCCTGGTCACCGGCGTTGACCGCGACGATCGGCCCGTGGAGAAACTGCTCCAGCGCCAGCGCGTCGATCTGGCCATAGGCTGCTTCGCGAACCTTGATCACCGCCTCGAGAGCCGTCGCCTCGTTCGGCCCGGCTCCGGTCACGTACACCCGCCGCTCGGCAGCAAGGCGGGCGATCGGCCAGACTTCGTCCTCCCTGGCCAGCACCTCTGCCACCTGGTCCGGCAGGTTCATCAGTGCCTCGCGGAAGCTGGCGACTGCCGGAGCCCGGCGCCGCTCGCCCAGCTCGGTCGCAACCTGAGCCAGCACCGTCATCGCGGCCGTGTGCGATGCGGTGTAGGCGGCCGAGCGTTCCCGATCGACGGTGCGCAGCACAAGCTGCGAGCCGGGGTGCTCGGCGGTGAGGCTCCCGACCGAGAGCGTGATCGCCCCGGCGGCGCGCGCCCTCGCCAGGGCCTCGCTGGAGTAGCGCTTGACGCCGGTGTGAGCGAGTACGACCACGGCGTCCTCCGGCCCCAGGTCGACCGCCTCTGGGTAGACCGCGAAATCGAAGGAGTTGACGGCGCGGGCGTCGCAGCCGGCCGCGCGCAGCAGCCAGGAGCCGACTAGCGCCGCGTGGTAGCTGGTCCCGATGCCGACGGTGTAGACACGACGGGCGCCCTGGAGCCGCTCGGCCGCTTCGGCCGCCTGCTCCCAGCCGTCCGAGAGCAGCCGACGCAGCTCCGCCGGTTGCCGGTGGATGGTCTGGTACATCGCCGAGTTGGTGGTTGGAACGGTCATCGCCCTCTCTCCCCTCCCTCGCCTCGCGCGCCCGCACCCAGCCCGTGCCAGCCAGAGACGCACTCCCCTATGCTGCCCGATGCCGGCCCTACTGGAAAGAGCCAATCGGATGCCCGTTGGGCCAACCGCTCGGCGAACGGCCTGCTCGGCTGTGACAGCGTGCTGACTCGCCCTTCAGGCTGGCAGCGCCCCGCTACTAGAAGCTCTCGTGCCAGGATATCGTCGAGCGAGGCGCCGAAGGGAAAGATGGAGACCGTCGAGCCAGGATCGCTGGAGCCGCGGTAGCCGAGGTTGAGCGACAGCGGAATGCTTGTCGCCAACGCACTCGTGTCCCCAGGCAGCACCAGCGCGACCGTCGTCGTCGTTCCTCGATCCTCGAGATCGCACCGATACGTGCTGATCGTCACGTAGGCGACGTCGCCAGGGGCGAAAGTGACGCGGATCGGCGGTCGCGAGGTGACTCGCCGCTCTGCTGGTAACCGAAGGGCAGTTCGCGCCCTTCGGGATCGAGCAATCGGATAGCTGGGTATCCAAAGAAGGAACACCATCTCGTCCTGCTATTGGTCAACGCGAGCGCCAGGCTGTGATGGCCGGTGGGCCCGGACATGGAGTCGGCGGGTGCCAGCGCCATTTCTGTCGACCGGCACGGTGCACGTGAAGGGAAGACAGTGGAACCCTTCTCAGTTCCCACAACGGCGGAGCCCGATGTGGGGACACGTAAACGGCTCTGCACCGCTGACCCACACGCCATCCCGATCGAGATCGCGACGCCAATCAGGAGCATCGGTTACGGCTACCGCGGCGGGACCGGATCCTTGAGCACCTTGCCTCCCCTCGGAACCGCTCGAACACGATGAAGCTCCAGCGCCGACCGTGTCGTATCGCAAACGTACCTGAGGAAGGCGGGCACGCGAGCCTGTTGTAAGAGTGCCTGCACCACACCTGCAGGCGGCGATAACACACCGAGTGTGGAATCAGATTTGCCTTTCAGGCGATCACCAGCCACGCGCAGCCGGGCCGGAACGATCCCAGATTCGGCCCGCGTACCGGTAGATCACCGCGCCTCCGTAGACGGCCACTACCAGCCCGATCCCGAGAGCCATGCCTAGAAAGGTGCGATACGTGAAACCCCAGATGTCGAAGTTGCGGTCGAAGACCGCTTCCATGTCCAGCATGCTCACCCAATCGATCAGCGCGACAGCGCTGTGCACCATCCCCAGAAGGAACGGAGCAAGCAGCAAAACTGCCGCTTCGCGCACGAAAATGCCTCGGACATGCCACTTCGTCGCTCCCACTCGACGCAGCGCCGTCACCTGGCGAACATCGCTCTCCAGGCGCTCGCTCACCTTGAAGTGGATGACCGCTCCTGAGGCGAACAGGAACAGCAACGCGATTGCCGACAAGGTGAACAGCAGCACACCGAATTCGCGGTACTGCTCCGCATAGATCAACGGCAGCGGCTGGACGTTGAGTTCGGACGTCATCCTGACCGGGTAATCCGGCAGCAGTCGCATCAGCACAGCCTGGCTGTCGCGCCAGCGCGGGTAGAAGAGGCCGGTAAAGGAATAGATTGACTCGGGATCAAACTCCCGCACGCTCGTCTCCAGGGCCGAGAACGTGGCATCGTCGACCACCAAGAACGTCTGGTTCACGAAGCCAGCAGCCATGTTCGTCGGAAGCCCGGCAGTACTCGCGCGGCCGACAAGCGTGACCTCCAGGAGTGGTGCCCGTGCGAGCTCGTCTGGCGTTACCTCCTCCGGCGCGACGCGGAACACGTCGTAGCCGAGCACATTGAACGTCCGGCCGACCGAAAGCCATTGGACCGCCGGGTCGTTCCAGCCTCGTCGCTCCTCCTCGAACCTGGTTCGGATGGCGAACGCTTGACCCGGCTGCAGCTCCGGCACTGCCGGGAAGATCCCGGTCAGGCTTGGATGAGCTACCTCGATTGCCCCGATTAGGTGGGTATAGGCGCTGTGGGCGATGATGTTGACACCCTTGATCCGATCGGTGTACCAGCCGCCCCTCGGGTGCCCGAAATGAGCGAGCCCGTCCTCGTCAAACGGCAGCAACGGAGTCGCGCCGAGCACCAGGCGAAGACGAACCGCCTGAACCGGGCCAAACCCAGCCTCGCTCAGGCTACTGGCGATCCGCTGAGCCTCGGCGTCGATCGCTGCCTCATCGTTCTCCGGGTGCGTGATCTGGACCACGACAGGGTTGAGCAGGAGCGTGGATCTCAGAACCTGGGCCTGTACCCCGATCAGCATGCAGGTATCCGTAACCACGAACGCCAAGAGTCCGGCGATGATTGCTCCGGAACCTGCGTGCGCGCGAAGACGGGCACCGAGCCGAGCTCTGGCCAGGAGGGACTCGGCACGGCTTCCAGGAGCCACGAGCCGGTGACGTAGGAGCAGTCGTAGCCCCTCGGCCAGCAGCCAGTAGCTGCCAAGGAGCGTGAGCAGCAGAATGATCGGGGTAAGAAGTAGCCAAAGGCCCAGCCAGCCAACCTCCGCCTGCTCCTCTGTGTAGCGTTCAAGTATGCGCGGATGGATCACTGCGGCCAGAAGATAGGCAGCGGCGAGAAGGATGAGGCCGAGTATTGCCCGCACCCTAGATGGTTGGCGAACCTCTTCCACAGCCCTTGAGGCCGAGAGGAGCTGCCGCGGCCAGCGGCGCACTGCCAGTTCGGCTGAAATGCCTCCTTCGAGCAACACCAGTACGGCGAACGCGAGGGCTGTCAACAGGAGCAACTGCGGCCGAAACTCGTAGGCAAGCCGCCAGGGCAGCCGCAGGAATACGCCTGCCGCGAGCAGGAACAGCGGCTCGAGGAGCAGGCCGAGGGCAAGGCCCAGCGTCAGGCCGGCCGTGCCGAGCAGGATGCTCTCCCACAGCACCAATCCCCGCCGCGTGTGTCGCGACATCCCGAACGTGCCTAAGAGCCCCAGCGCCCGGCTCTCGCCGAGGAGGAGCAGCCGGTGGAAGTAGGCCACGAAGAAGAGCGCGAAAACGAAGACGATGCCTCGCATGACCCCGATCACGTCGGTAAGGTAGTCTCGCCGCTGGATCGCGCTCGCGCTGCCCAGTCCCGTGGAGAGTGTCTGGAAGAGATAGAAGATCGTCACCGCCACCGAGAAGATGAGCACGTATCCAGCATAGGCGCGGAAGTTCCTGAACATCAGCCGTCGCCAGAGCACGCGCCAGCTCATGCCGCCACCTCCAGCGCCGAAAGGGCATCGATGATGCGTTGGTAGAATGCCGGTCGGTCATCCGCGCCACGCAGCAGCTCGGCATAGAGCCGACCGTCCTTGAGCATCAGGATCCGCTCGGCGTAGCTGGCCGCGAATGGGTCATGCGTCACCATCAGCATGGTAGCGCCGTCGGCACGGTGAAGATCAGCGAATGTCTCGAGGATGATGCGGCTCGTTGCCGAGTCGAGGTTTCCGGTCGGCTCGTCGGCCAGGAGCAGCGCCGGGCGATGGACAATTGCCCGAGCGATGGCGACACGCTGTTGCTCGCCGCCGGACAGTTCGAAAGGAAATCGATCTCGCTTGTCCGCCAGGCCAAGCCGAGCGAGCACCTCCCGCACACGAGCAATCTCCGGCTCCCGCGCCGCGCGCTCCAACGTGAGGGGCAGGAGCACGTTCTCCTCCACCGTCAGCGGATCCAGGAGGTGGAAATCTTGAAAGACGAACCCGAGATAACGCCGCCGAACGCGCGCGAGTTGTTCCTCAGAGAGCCGGTCGAGGCGCTGATCGGCCAGGATCACCGAGCCTCCGGTCGGCCGGTCGAGCCCGGCAACCAGATTGAGCAGCGTCGTCTTGCCGCTCCCCGATGGCCCCATTACGGCGAGGAATGTTCCAGCTTCGACCGCAAAACTGACGTCGTCCAGCGCTAGATGCGCTGCCCCGCCACGAGATTGATACACCTTCTGCAGATGCTCCACACGCAGAATCTCCAACCCGCACGCTCCTCTCCAAGGCGGATCCCGGCATTCCATGCCAACGACACGCCGCGAACCTAGCCTCTGCTCCAGCGTAGCGGAGAGTTACTGGAGCAGCATGCTATGGATGTGACGATCGCGAGACGCTGGCTTACAGTTTCGTCATCTGGGAGCGAAATCGGAGCGATGGGGCCACGCGATGTCTAGCCGGGCAGTCGTGCATGCTCCGGGGCAAAGTACTGCGCCCGGGGAAAAGTGAGCGTTACCGTCGTCCCACCACCTGGCCAGGAAGACAGGGACAGACGCAAGCCCAGGCGGTTCGCGGCCTCACGCGCGAGGTAGAGTCCGATGCCGGTGGCCGTAGCAACCTTGCGCCCCTGGGCTCCGGTGTAGAACGGCTCACAGGCCCGAGCCAGGTCTTCCGGAGGCATCCCCTCGCCGTCGTCGCGCATCTCCAACCGGAAGCCTGCATCTTCTCCATCCCTCGCCAGGCGGACGGTAAAGCTCGACCGGCCATACTGCAATGCGTTACGCGTGACCTGTTCCAGGATCAGCCGCAACCACTTGCGGTCGGTGAACACGGTGTAGGTCTCTGGATCTCCGTCTATTTCCAGGCGAGGATAGATCCCACGGATCACCCAGTCGTGCTTGAAGGCGTTGATGACCTCGCGCGCGAGCGCGGGCAACGAGACTCGTTCGGGCACAAGATCGCGGGCGAAGTCTTCCAGGCGAACGCTGTGCAGGACCTGTGACACGAGACCATCGAGCCGGCGCAGCTCGGCCCAGGCACGGCGCGCCAGCTCCGGCCACTCGCGCTCGAGCCGGCCGTCCTGCGCCGCGTGCTCGCCCGCCTGCACCAGGAGCGCCAGTGCCTGGAGCGGAGTCTTCATGCTGTGGACCGCGCGGGCGGCTAGGGTGGTGTAGAAGAAGACCCGCTCTTGGGTGCTCGCCTGGTGATTCCGCCAGGCCCTGTCACAGGCCCGGATAGCAGCGAAGCACTGTTCGGCATCGGCGGTCGTCGCATGCGCCGGCGGGAGCCATCGCGTGACCTGTTCCACATCCTCAACACTGGCGATCCGTTCCAGTCGCATCCGGTCCTGGTAGCGCGCGAGAGCATCCCAACTCAAGCCGAAAACGAGCCCGATGAGGGCAAGTAGTGCAGCATAGGTCACGTCCCATGCATGGTATGGCGGGCTACTCAGGGTAGCGGCCAGCGCGAACACTGAAAGGGACAGCGCGAGCCCGAGTAACGTCGGAAGAACGTAGCGCCAGTGATCGAGCGCGTAGCCAAACACGAAGCGGGTCGCAGCAGCGCGACTCTTCCGAATCCTCACCTGACCCACGGCGCACCCCTTCCAGATCGCTCGTCGAGAGAGAGCGTCGGACGACCTCATCGTCTCGCCGCAAAGGAGAACTTCATGCTTGCCTGGGACAGCCCCGCTCCGGCGATCAGGACGAGCGATCAGCCGAAGCTAAGCGGAAGCCATCAGATCACTGGGCATAACTAGGCGGTACCCGACACCGCGGATCGTTTGCAGGGCATCTGCCAGGCCGAGCTCGCCGAGCTTGCGCCGTAGCCGCGCGATGTTGACGGTCAGCGTGTTGTCATCTACGAACGTCTCGTCATTCCAGGCGACGACGAGTAGATCTTCCCGCGAGACGGGCTTCCCCCGGGCCTGGACCAGCCGGGTCGCCAGCCGTAACTCGGTAGGTGTCAACGAAACATGACGCTCGCCGTAAACCAGTTCGCCCCGCCTCTGGTCAACTCGCAGCCCAGCATAGGTCACGAGCATCTCGCCGGCGTCCGCCAGCTCGCCGTAGGCGCGGCGGAGCAGGGCCTCGACCTTGGCGAGCAGTACTTCCAGGTGGAACGGCTTGACGATGTAATCATCCCCGCCCTGCTCCAGCGCCCGCACTTGATCCAGCGGCTCGCCACGCACCGAGATGAAGAGGATGGGCAGCTTGCTGACCACACGGATGCGTCGAGCCCAGTAGAAACCATCGTAGACTGGCAGGTTCACGTCGAGCAGGACGAGGTGCGGCTTGATCTCCTCGACCTCGGTTGCGATCCGAGTGAAGGCGTCACCTGTCGCAGAGCGCACGGCATAGCCGTAGCGCGCGAGTGCCTCGCTCAGGAGCTCTCGCAGCGCCGCATCGTCCTCGACGACATAGAGCACATACATGACGCTACCGTCTCGCCGCTGAGCCGAGCGTGCACGGGCGAGTCCACCACCTGCCTCGATCTCCTCAGTGGCCTCAGACCCACCCCCCTGCTCGGCAGAGCAATTGTAGCCCCAAGGCTCGCGGGTAGGCGCGTTCGTTCAGGTGGCAGCGACGCTCCCGTCCGGTGGGGACTTGGTCCGGCCGGCCGAGAGCGCGACACAATCTCGGCTGCTTCGAGGCGAGGTGTGGTATCAGCCGCCCCGGCTGGGAGCCACGCCTGCCGGCCGGCCAACGCTGGCACCACAGCAATGCTTAAACTTCTTTCCACTCCCGCAAGGGCAGGGATCGTTGCGGCCCACCTTCTGCTTCTTGCGCGCTGGGGCCGTCCCGTCGCCAGACCGGTTCTCCACGCCGGCCTGCATCACCGGGCGCGCCAGCGCCGGCTGGATCTGCACCTTGTAGATCATGTGCGTCACGTCGTACTCGATGTTCTGCAGCAACTGCTGGAACATCCGGTACCCCTCGGTCTTGTAGGCCACCAGCGGGTCGCGCTGCCCGTACGCCTGCAGCCCGATGCCGTGCCGCATGTGGTCCATCTCGGTCAGGTGCTCGACCCAGAGCTGGTCCAGTACCCGTAGCATCACCAGGCGCTCGAGCGTGCGCATCGTCTCTTCGCCCATCTCGCGCTCGCGCTTCTCGTAGCGCGCCAGCGCCCGGCCGTAGAGGAACTCGATCAGCTCCGGCTTCGCACGGCCCTCGAGATCTCGCGGCGTCAGGCCGTCGGTGTCACCGAGCAGGCCAGCGAAGCCTCGTAGCATCTCCTCGTGGTCGAACTCGCCGAACCGCTCTGACTCGGTGCTGCTCTCGACGATGTGCTCGATCTGCCGCCGCACCATGTCGAGCACGTTCTCGCGCAGGTTCTCGCCCCGGATGATCTTGCGCCGCTCGGCGTAGATCACCTCGCGGTGCTTGTTCACCACGTCGTCGTACTCGACCAGGTGCTTGCGCAGGTCGAAGTTGTAACCCTCGACCTTGGTCTGGGCACTCTCGATCGTCTTGGTGATCAACGGGTGCTCGATCGGCGTGTCGTCTTCCATGCCGAGCCGGTCCATGATCCCGGTGATGCGGTCGGAGCCGAAGCGCCGCAGCAGCTCGTCCTCCAGCGAGAGGAAAAACCGGCTGGAACCAGGGTCACCCTGGCGGCCGGCGCGGCCGCGGAGCTGGTTGTCGATCCGGCGGGCCTCGTGCCGCTCAGTGCCGATGACGTGCAGTCCACCCTTCTCGGCCACGCCGGGCCCCAGCACGATGTCGGTGCCGCGGCCCGCCATGTTGGTCGCGATGGTCACCGCGCCGGGCTGTCCGGCCTTGGCGACGATCAGCGCCTCGCGCTCGTGGTGCTTGGCGTTCAGCACCTCGTGCGGGATGCCCTCCCGCTTGAGCAGCATGCTGAGGTACTCGCTCTTCTCGATCGAGGTCGTGCCGACCAGAACCGGCCGGCCTATTGCGTGCATCTCCTTGATCTCGCGCACCACCGCCCGGAACTTGGCCTCTTCCGTGCGGTAGACCTGATCCGGGTGGTCGACTCGAATCATCGGCTTGTGCGTCGGGATCACGACGACGTCGAGGTTGTAGATCGTCGCGAACTCTTCCGCCTCCGTCGCCGCAGTTCCGGTCATGCCGGCCAGTTTCCGGTACATCCGGAAGTAGTTCTGGAACGTGATGGTGGCCTGGGTGACCGTCTCGCGCTGGACCCGCACACCCTCCTTGGCCTCGATCGCCTGGTGCAGGCCCTCGCTGTAGCGCCGCCCGAGCATCTGACGCCCGGTGAACTCGTCGACGATGATCACCTCGCCGTCGCGGACGATGTAGTCCTTGTCGCGGTGGAACAGCTCCTTGGCCTTGAGGGCCTGCTCTAGGTAGTGCACCAGCTCGGAGTAGCGGTCGTCGTAGAGGCTCTGCCCCTCGGGAATGCCGAGCAACCGCTCCACTCTGTCGATACCCGCCTCGGTAAGCGTGACGTTCCGGTGCTTGAGGTCGACGGTGTAGTGCACGTCCTTGCGGAGCTGGCGGGCAATCTGGGCGAACTGGTAGTAGCGGTCCACCGTCTCCTGCGCTGGCCCGGAGATGATCAGCGGGGTGCGCGCCTCGTCGATCAGGATGTTGTCTACCTCGTCCACGATGGCGTAATTCAGCTCGCGCTGGACGATGTCCTCGGGCCGGTAGACCAGGTTGTCTCGCAGGTAGTCGAACCCGAACTCGTTGTTGGTCCCGTAGGTGATGTCAGCGAGGTAGGCCTCGCGCCGCGAGACAGGCCGCCAGTGGTTGAGCCGGTCGTCCGGGCTGGGGTTCGGATCGATATAGCTGGGGTCGTAGATACCAGCGAACTCGTGGGTGATCACGCCCACCGAGACACCGAGGAAGTGGTAGATCGGGCCCATCCAGCCGCCGCCGACCCGCGAGAGGTAGTCGTTGGGCGTCACCAGGTGGCAGCCGCGACCCTCGAGCGCGTTGAGGTAGAGCGGCAGCGTCGCGACCAGCGTCTTCCCCTCACCGGTCTTCATCTCGGCGATCTTGCCCTCGTGCAGCACGATGCCGGCCATGAGCTGCACGTCGAAGTGCCGCATGCCGATGGTTCGCCTGGCCGCCTCGCGCACCACGGCGAAGGCCTCGGGCAGCAAGTCGTCGAGCGTCTCCCCGGCGGCCAGCCGCTCCTTGAACTCGTCGGTCTTGGCCCGGAGCTGCTCGTCGCTCAAGCTCTGAACGTACGGCTCCAGCGCGTTGATCTCTTCGACTTCCTTGCGAAGCCGCTTCAGCTCTCGCTCGTTCGGGTCTCCGAAGACCTTGGTCAACAAGCCTCGCATCGGTGTCGTCCCCCAGGCATCGTGATCTCTCGCGGATGCATTGGCATCCATGCCTCTCAAGTCTACTCCCCGCATCCAGCCCGCGGCGACTCGGCCGATGTTTCAGGGTTGAGCGATCATCGACCCTGACCTGCATAGCTATATTCCCTGCTCCCCGCAGAAGACCGGCGTGCGATCCTCGAAGGACTGCGCCAAGTCTATACTATCGAGACAATCGAACGCCGACTTCTGCCGGCCCAAACGGGAGGGGGTTCAGTTCAGGTTAGCGGATGCTGGTCTGTCGGAATCACGAGAACCGGTTACAGCAGTGTGTTCGGTAGCAAATTGTGGAGTTACCATCAGACGATTGAGTGGTGTTGGAACGGGTCCACGATTACGTCGCTCTATCGCAACCGCTGGGCAGAGATCCACGACTTCACCTGGGTATTCCACGGCCACATCGGTGATTCAACATCAGGAGGAATCGACTCATGGTCATACACGGCATTCACCCAAGGCAGCTTCTCTCAATGCCTCGGTTCAGAATGTTGGACTTATCAGTATCCATGGCTTGAGCAGCGTGTGTATGCTAACGGATCGGCTCAGTATCGAACTGACTACAACACGACATGGCGTTGGTACTGACCGCCGTCGATCGAGGCACATGTGGGGCAGCGCTAGGTTACGTACGCTCAGAACGCACCGCACCATCCGGAATGGAGTGGGCAGATGGTAAACTCACGCGATGGCCAGAGCACACTCTATAGCCTGCTTTTGGCTCTTGCTCTCCTTGCGCCGCTGCTGTTCAGTTGGGCAGGCTTTCTGTTAACCGTGCTGATTCCATTGTATGTCCTCACGCGCACAGATCTGGATCGGCGATGGTATTTCCTCGCCATGCTGCCGATCATAACATGGGTGCTGCTCTTCCTCTGGGAACCACTCTTCGGCAGCCCCCGTCCATACGAGATCCCACAGACGGGGCACTCAGCGGCCGGAATTCGTGACCAGTGCAACACACACTGCGGTCGTTGATCCGGTCAGGAGCCAGCGGGCCGCAATGTACCGTGCGGGCTGGCAGGTTGCGGCCCGCCGACGAAAGGACAGGCGGACTGCAGAGGTACAGCCCGCCTGGTTTTTCCTCGTAACGGGCTGGGCTGCTTGAAGCGGCCCGCAGAGAGGGGACGAGCGATGAGCGGGGGAGAGCCGCCAGACTTCGCCGAGCGCGTCTACGCCCTGGTGCGCCGCATCCCGCCAGGCCGGGTGACCACCTATGGCCGGATCGCCCGGGCCGCCGGAGCCGCTCGCTCGGCTCGCATGGTCGGCTGGCTCCTGCACCACAGCCCACCCGAAGTCTCCGACGTTGCCCACCGGGTGGTGAACCGCAACGGCGAGCTGACCGGCGGCTGGGCCTGGGGCCACCCGGCGGTCATGCGCGCGCTGCTCGAGGACGAAGGAGTCACCTTCGTCGACGAGTACCAGGTCGACTTGGAGAAGCACCTGTGGGATCCGCTCGACGAGCTCGATCAGTCCGGCTAGCGGCTGCCGCGTCCGACAGGGGGCGCGGGCGGATGCCGCAGGTTCAGGCCGAGCGAGGCCAGATTCAGCGCGAGCGCGACCCCGATCGCCCCGAACACGAGCGGAAGCGCCTGGGCCACCGGTGAACGCCTTACAACGGCGAAGCCGGCCAGCGCCGCCGAACTGTCACCGCCAGCCAGCGCGGTCAGCTCGGCGACGTGCGGGCCATCGTCCAGCCCGCTGGCGACCGTGACCCGCGCGAGCCCGGCCGCGTCCGCGCGCACCACGGCTCGCCCCTGCTCATCGCGGGGGAGACCGGCGGGTGGCACGCCGTCGATCGTGACCGCGAAGCCCTGACCAGGGCCGCTGATCAGCAGGTCCAGCCGTGGCCCAGCGAATGGAATGCGGAGCGTCTCCCCAGCCTGCTGCGGCCGCAGCAGCGGCCCGGTGTCCCCTTCGTCCGAGCGCCAGCCCCCGTCGTGGTGCAGGTAGCGGCTGCCGGCGAGGTAGAGACCTGTCCAGGCGCGGTCGAGCACCGGCCGCGCGCGGGCCAGGACATCGTAGGCCAGCCTCGGGGTGAAGTCCCAGTTGACGATGGCGAAGCCGCGGGTCGGATCGGGCCAGTTGACAGGGTCATCAGGGGGGATCGGCCAGCGGAAGTACCAAACGCACATCACGCCCATCCAGGGCCACTCGCGCTGGGCACGCAGATACCCCTGGTAGAGATAGCGCGCTTGGTCCTCCTCGCTGACGGGCTCGCCCCACACCGATGGGCGTCCCTGCCAGCCTTCAGGCAGCGATACCCAAGCGTATTCGACAGCCCAGATCGGCTTGTCGGCATCGCCGTTCCGAACCATGATCTCCCGGAGCTGGATCACTCGGGAGAAATTGTTGCGCTCGAAGCCCACTCGACGGTCGTACGGGCTGTACCCGTAGCCGTAGACCATCGCGGTGGCGATGTCGAAGTAGTCCGCCGCCCCGGCATCGTACATGCCCTGAAGGAAGAGCAGGTCGCTCAGGTTTGCCGGGCCGGTCTGATCGGTCGGAGCGAGGCCGGGCATCAACACGACCACGTCGGGGTTGGCCTGCTTGGCTGCGAGATACGCCGCTTTGAGGAGTTCCGTGAAAGCGGCAGGGTCGATCGGCTGGCCGCCCCACTCCCCCTGCAGGTTCGGCTCATTCCAGATCTGGACGTAACGTATCTTGCCGCGGTAACGGCTCACCACCGTCGCGACGAAGTCCGCGTAGTCCTCGATCCGGGTCGGAGGGCCGTCCGGGAACTGATCGAGGTTCGGCTGGCCCTCCCGTGCCCAGCGCGGCGGCTTGTCCAGCCGGGCAATGATCTCCAGACCGCGTGCATTGGCCAATTCGACGATGCGGTCGTACTTCTCCCAAGTGCTGACGTTCCACTTGTAATCCCAGTACACATCGGGCTGGGGTTCGATCTCGTACCAGAAGAACGGCTGGCGGATATAGGTGAAGCCAGCGGCTGCGATCATGTCGAGCGAGCGGCGCACCATCTCGGGGTCGGGCTCGTCTTGCAGGAACGTGTTGATGCCCAGGGGATTCAAATCGGTATAGGGAATCGCCGGCCCAGCCTCGCCTGTCTCGACGCCTCGGGTGAAGTAGCGGCTTGCCACGACGCTCGCGGCGAACGAGGCGAGCAGACCGAGGATCACCAGCAGATGCAGGCCGGCGAGCAGCAGACGGTGTTCGACCAGCCCCCGCATCGTCGGCCTGGCTCGGCCCGCTTCAGGCCGCTGACGTGGCGGCGTGGCGTTCGTTACTCCCGCCAGTTCGCTTCGCAACGGCTCTCCTCTACCGCGCCACACCCTCGCCTGCTCGCACTCACTGCGATCCGATAGAACGCACCGTCCTGAGCGGCAGCGCCCCTAACCTCGCCCGGACGCGCGATCGGCGTAATCGTAGACTGGCGAAATCGAACCCGGCCAGCGAGCTGACCCTCGATACCCCGATGTGACTTATACTCTGGGCACGCGGCCGCCCGCTCGCAGCTCTGGGTCCAGGCAGCGAGGAGCGGCGCCCCGGGGAGGGATCGGTATGAACCACAGCGCGATTCCGCGAGCGGCTACCGGCAGACTGGCCGCGCGCGACGAGTACGGCACGGTCTACGACCGCAAGGGAGTCGCGCTGATGGCCTGGGCACACTTCGCCCACGACCTCTACCCCTCTTTCCTCGGCGTGCTGGTACCGGCCGTGCAGACGAAACTGTCCATCCCCCTCGCGGTCGCCAGCCTCATGGTGCCGGCCCAACAGATGCCGTCCATCCTCCAGCCCTTCATCGGCTACCTGGCCGACCGCACCAGCCGGCGCTGGTTCGTGATCCTGGCCCCAGCGACTGCGGCTGTGTCGCTCTCGCTCGTCGGGCTGGCACCACACTTCGCCGTGGTCGTGCTGCTCCTTCTTTGTTCGGGCATCTCTTCAGCCGCGTTCCACGCTCCGGCGGTCGCGCTGGTCGGCGAGTTCGGCGGGAGACACACCGGTCGCGCGATGGCGATCTTCATGACGGGAGGCGAGCTAGCCCGCACGCTCGGGCCGCTACTGATCACCGCTGCCATCGCGTTCCTCACCCTCGAAGACACGGCCGTCGTGATGGCTGTCGGCCTCGTCGCCGCCGTCACTCTCTACTTGACGCTCGACACGCGAGCCGGCGACGAGGCATCCAGGCAGCGACGAGGGGAGCAGCCTCTTCGGCGACTACTGCGCCGGCGCTGGCTGCCGATGACGGGGTTACTGGGAGTCACAGCGCTCAACACCGTCTCGGTCACGCCAATGACGTTCTTCCTGGTGAAACTCTTGCAAACCCGCGGCCACAGCGACCTCTACGGAGGTGTCGCGCTCTCGACGCTCTATGCTAGCGGTATCATCGGTGGATTGATCGGCGGCACGCTTTCCGACCGGCTGGGACGCCGGCCAACGCTGGCGCTGTCGGCTCTTCTGACCGCGCCGCTGACGCTCGTTTACCTGGCGCTCGAAAACGGCTCGTGGGCAGTGCTCGGGCTCATCGTCTTGATCGGCCTAGCCGCGATGCCGCCCCGCTCGGTGACCCTGGCGCTGGCTAACGACATCATGCCCGAGGCTCGAGGCCCGGTCGCTGGCCTCACGCTGGCTACCAGCTTCGTCGCGCAGAGCTTGGCTGCCCTCGGCTTCGGCGCGCTGGCAGACCTGATCGGCATCGAGCCGGCCTTCTGGTGGTCGGCCTGGGTCTCGCTTCTAGGGCTCCTCTTCATCCCGCTGATCCCACCGGTATCGGGCAAGTAAGGCAGCCCCGCAACTGAGCGCGCATAGATTGCGTCCACCGCACGCTGGACAGCACGGTCGGGTACTCCCTTCGCCGATGATGCCTGCGCCGCGAGCGCCTGGAGCATAGTTATGTATGGATGCGAGACGCTGGGCCAGCAGGGAGGCACGGCCATGCGGCGCAACGAGGAAGTCGCCCAGCTCCTGGAGACCATCGCCGAGCTGTTGATGCTCAAAGACGAGAACCCGTACCGCATCCGCGCGTACACCACCGCGGCGCAGAACATCCGCGCTCTCTCCGAGGATATCGAGGAGATCGCGCGGCAGGGCCGGCTCGACGATATCCCGGGCATTGGCGAAGCCCTGGCCGCCAAGATCCAGGAATACCTGGAGACCGGACGCCTGCGCTATTACGAGGAGCTCAAGCAGGAGGTACCGGAGGTAGCAGTCGACCTCCTAGAGGTGCCCGGCATCGGTCCGGCTCGCGCTCACCGTCTCTACGAGACGCTCGGAATCACCACCATCTCCGAGCTGTTGCGGGCGGCACAGGAGCACCGGCTCCGCGACCTCCCCGGCTTCGGCCCAAAGGTCGAGGAGCGCATCGCCCGCGAGGCGGCCCGGCTGGCCCAGCGCACCCGAAGGCTGCTACTGGGGGTGGCGCTCCCGATCGCCGAAGAGGTCGCAGCGCTGCTCAGGAGGCACCCCGCAGTGGAGGCGATCGAGCCGGCCGGCAGTCTTCGCCGCATGAAGGAGACGATCGGAGATATCGACATTCTTGTCTCCTCACGACAGCCACCGGAGGTCAGCCACGCTTTCGCCCAGCTCCCGATCGCACGGGAAGTCCTGGCCACCGGCCCGACACGCCCCTCGATTCTCACTCGCGAGGGTCTCCAGGTCGATCTGCGGATCGTGGAGCCGGACTGTTACGGCGCGGCCCTCCAGTACTTCACCGGCTCGAAAGAGCACAACATCGCCCTGCGTGGGCTTGCCGCCGAGCGTGGGTGGAAGCTTTCGGAATACGGGCTGTTCGATAAGGGCGGCCAACGGCTTGCCAGTCGCACCGAAGAGGAGATCTACCAGGCGCTCGCGCTCCAATGGGTTCCACCGGAACTGCGTGAGAACCGCGGCGAGATCGAGGCAGCGCGAGAGCATCGCCTGCCGCAGCTCGTCGAGCTGTCGCAGATCCGGGGCGACCTCCACGCCCACACCGACTGGAGCGACGGCCACGACGCGCCCGAGCGGATGGTCGAAGCCGCCATCGCGCGTGGCTACGAGTACCTCGCCTTCTCGGACCACTCCCAGTCGCTGGCCGTTGCCCGCGGGCTCTCCCCCGAACAGGTACGGAAGCAGCGCCAACTCGTCGACGAGCTGAACGAGCGGTACGCCCCGTTCCGCGTCCTGCACGGCGCCGAGGTAAACATCCTGCCCGACGGCACGCTCGACTACCCGGACGAGGTACTCGAGCTGTTCGACATCGTTACCGCGTCGATCCACAGCGCGTTCGAGCTCTCGCGCGAGCGGATGACCGCGCGTGTGCTCCGGGCGATCGAGCATCCGGCCGTGGATATCCTCGGCCATCCGACTGGTCGCTTGCTGCCGAGCCTGCCCCCGTACGACATCGACCTGGAGCCGGTTCTAAAGGCCGCTGCCGAGCACGGAGTCGCGGTCGAGATCAACGGGCAACCTGACCGGCTCGACCTCGACGATGTCTGGTCTCGACGCGCGACGGAACTGGGCGTGCCCCTCGCAACGAACAGCGACGCCCACTCCGTTCGGCAACTGGAGAACATGCGCTATGCCGTTGCAACCGCGCGGCGCGGCTGGGTCGAGGCCCGGCACGTAGTGAACACGCGACCGCTCCCCGACCTCCTCGCCTGGTTGAAGCGGCGCGCAGCCTACCGGTAAGCCAGGCGGCGAGCGGTCGACGGCAGCCCGATACCCGTCAGCGCGTGGCCCCGGCAGCCGCCTGCATCACTGCCTGCCAGCGCCGGTACAGCTTCAGGCCGTCCTCGGCCAGGTAACGCACGCTCGTGTCTCCGGCTCGCTCGACACCGGGAACGTTGCAGGCCAGGTCCGCCGCCTCGGCATTATCGAGCGTGACCGTGACTGGCAGGGGATACGCTGGTCGATAGGGCGGGATCTCCCTCGCCCGGCTGACTGCCAGCCGGGCCCCCTGCTCGATCGCGGCGCAGGCCCGCGCCGGGTGGAGATGCCGCGCCGCCGTCATACCCAGGCCGTACTTGACGATTACCCCGACGACGGCCTCACCGAGCAGCTCCTGAGTCTGGCGCACCGCCTGCTCGTCGCCGGCCACCATGACCACCGGCACGCCGAAATGGCCGGCCACCGCCGCGTTCAGCCCGTACTCGCCCACCGAGACATCGCCGAACTGCACATCGCGTACCCAGGTCGTCCATGTATGCGCCAGCACCCCGTTGGGCGTCCCAGCACGAGCGTGATAGCCAGTGAAGATCACCGCGTCGACGCTCTCATCCAGGCCAGCCATCATGGAGAGCGGCTTGCGCGATCCGCTGATCAACCAGGCGTCCGGATCCAGCTCATCCGGCCGCAAGTTGCGCATCCCATCATGGGCCTCGTTGACGATGATCTCGGTCGCCCCAGCCGCCCGGGCCCCGCGGACGGCGGCGTTGACCTCAGCCAGCATCAGCCGGCGGGCCCACTCGTACTCCGAGGGGGCCGGGCGCGACCATACCGCGAGCTCGGGCGGGATCACCTGTTCCCACGCCACGATGCCGGCCGTACCCTCCATATCTGCCGAGATCAGAACCTTCATCGCCACCTCCTTCCCTGGTCTGCTCTCTGAAGCCACGGGTCTCATCGGGTGCAGGAGCAGCCCGGCCGCCAGCGCTACTGCCTGCGCTGGCGCAGATGCGCCTCGAGCGCCGCGCGCAGCTCGCGTGGGGTCAGGTCGGTCACGGAATAACCCAACGCCTCGGCGATCTGGTCCTTGCGAGAGAAGCCGCGTGCGCGGGCCCAGCGCCAGAACTCGTCCCACCCATACTCCGCGCGCGTCGCCGGGCGCGGCTCCCTGCTCTCGCGCCGCGATAGCTCTTCCGGCCCGGCAACTGTGTATCGTGCCTGGGCAGCAGAAGCCGGGGGCGTCCCAGGCTCACGGCCGATTCCTCCTGCCGGCCCAATGTCGGTTGAGGCCTGCCCGGCAACGTCGGCCTTCCCTGGCGAGGACATCACGCCGACCAGCTCCGCCGGTTGCGTGGACAGCCCCTCAGCACGTGCCGACTTCAGCGATTCGCTTCCCTGGTCCCAACTCCGCCGATCACCCGCAGTAACCGGGGAGGTCGGCGTTCCGGCCCCGGCCGGTGCGAGCGCATCCAGTGTTGCGGAGCCGAGCCGGTCCAAGGCACGCTGGAGTGCCCGGTCTTCAGCCAGCTCGACCCACCTGGGCGATTCCCCAGCCTCTGCGCTGCCGAGAGCTGAGACGCTGCCGTGACCGGGAAGTTCGACTGTCACCCGGACGACGACATGCTCACCTGGCGGCGCCACGAGTTCGGTTACGATCCGCGTCTCCGGGTGCTCCCGCCGCAGCCTCTTCACCGCCGCCAACAGGGCATCTGCATCGAGCTCCCGTTCCATCATCGCTCTGGATCCTCACCAGACTGCTCAGTATGTGGCGCCGGAACCGGCCGGCCGCCGGAAGAGCGCCGGCCTCAGCCAGCGGAAGCTCGCCAGCGCCAGCAGCTCGAGCGCGACTGCAAAGACGATAACCCGCGAGGCTCCGAACCGGTAGAGCAGTCCCATGGTGACGCCCCCAGCCAGCCAGGAGAGGCCGAACACGGTGTTGAAGACGCCGTAGGCCAGACCGCGCGCGTCCCGCGGTGAGAGGTCACCGACAGCCGCCCGCATATTCGTCTCGACCAGCCCCATCACGATGCCCCACAGGACGACGCCGATCACCACCGGCAGCACCGCCGCAGTGAAGGCGAGCGCGGCCGCTGCCGCGGTCAGGACCGGCACCAGCAGCAGCGACGCCAGCCCGGCGCGGTCATAGGCCAATCCCGCGGCGATGGCCACTAGCCCGTCGACTCCCATAGCCACGGCATACAGCAGCGGGATCCAGAGCTCAGCCACCACCTGCCGGTGGCCGAGATGATAGGCGATCAAAGGGAACTGAGCCAGCCCGGCGACCGCCAGCGCTGAGAAGACCGTGTAGCGCCAGAACACCGGCGGCAAGCTGCGCCAGCCAGAGCCCGGGTGCCCGTCAGCGGCCCGCGCTTCCAGGCGAGCCGGCTCAGGTTCCCGCCGCCAGGCGCTACCGAGCACGAGAAGGGTCAGGGTCGCCGGAACCAGAAGCATCAAGAATCCCAGCCGGTAGCCTCGTTCGCCATCGAAGACCAGCGCTACCGTGAAGAGCAGCGGGCCGATGATCGCTCCCACCTGGTCCATCGCCTCGTGCAGGCCGAACCCGAACCCGCGACCCACGTGGGCTGTCGCGTGCGAGAGGATCGCGTCCCGTGCCGGAGTGCGGAGGCCCTTGCCCAGCCGCTCCACCGTGAGCAGCACGGCCGCCGCGAGCCAGTGCCCGGTCAGCGCCAAGGCCGGAATCGCGAGTAGAGAGGCGTAGCCGAGAAAGGTGAAGAGCCAGTAGCTTCGGAGCCTGTCCGCCAAGTAGCCAGCAACAGTTCGGAAGGCGTAGCCGAAGAATTCACCCAGGCCGGCGACGAGACCGACCACGCCGGCCCCAGCACCGAGCAGGGCCAGGTACGGGCCGCTGATGCTGCGGGCTCCCTCGTAGGTGATGTCGCCGAGCAGGCTAACGAGGCCGAGGAGCAAAATCAGGTTGAGGGCGCGGCGGCGCGTCGATGCATCAGTCATGATGAAGCTCCCGCTCCGGCACGGTTACCGGCCGGTCGCGGTCGGCCGGTGACGACGAAAGTAGCGCGCCAATCCGTCGACCGTCATCTGGTAGCTGCCCGAGGCAAGCCAGTACGGCTGCAGAGGTGCCTCGTCACCCGTGACCTCCACTAGCTCGGCGTCGGCGAGCGCTTGTAGCTCGCCGGACAGGGTCGTTGTGTCGGTTTCGGCCGCCAAGCGAGCAGCAGACCAGCCGGCCCAGATGAAGAGGCGGCACAGCAGGTCGTCGAAGTGCCAGTCAGGGTCGTCCGCGGCACCGAAGTGCGTCAGGTAGAGCCGCCTGGGCCGCAGCGCACGCAGGCGGGCCACGCTCTGCCGCCACTGCGACAGGTCGATGTCAGGCGGTGGGGTCGGAGGGTAGACGTACGGCCGGCCGTTGATCCGAATCCCGGCCACGTCGCCAGTGAAGAGAGCCCCGGTGCTGAGATCGTGGAAGGCGTGGTGATGCGACGCGTGCCCGGGCGTCGCGACCGCTCGCAGCGTCCGCGCTCCGGTCTCGATGACATCGCCATCGTCCACCGCCACCACGCGCTCGGCTGGGCAAGGCCGTACCTCGCCCCACAGCTCCTCCATCCGGTCACCGTAGATGCGACCGGCGCTGGCCAGGAGCCGCGAGGGGTCGATCAGATGAGGGAGCCCGACGCGGTGAACGAGCAGCCGCGCTCGAGGCAGTTGGTCGAGCAGCACGCCGGCTGCGCCCGCATGATCGAGATGGATATGCGTGACCACGAGCTGGGTAATCTGCTCCGGGTCGTACCCGGCCGTGCGGATACCCTCGAGCAAGGCCGCCAGCGTCGTCGTCGGGCCGGTCTCGACCAGCGTCAGGCCATGACGCCCTTCCAGGAGATAGGCCGCGATCACGTTGGGCACACCCTGGAACTGGAGATCGATCTGGAACAATCCCGGCTCCAGCTCCTGTACCATCGAGGCCATCGCCACTCCCTTCCCTAGAGCAGTCGCGTGTTCGGCTCAAGGATACGACGCCCTGCCGTTAGCGAGGGGTGCGACGGAGACCGTCACAGCCCGAGGATCAGCCGGGCGATGTTGAAGTAGATGATCAACCCGGTCCCGTCGACGAGCGTGGCGATAAGCGGTGCCGAGACCACGGCCGGATCGATGCGCAGCCGCTTCAGAACCGGCGGCAGCACGGCAGCGACCGTCACCGCCCAGAGCACGATCGCGAAGATCGCGCAGGCGACCGCGAGGCTGAGGTCGCGACCCAGGCCTTCGATCTCGGCCCGGCCGAACGCGACGATCGCCATCACCAGGCCGAGCATCAGGGCCGTCACGATCTCTTTCGGGAGAATGCGCGGGATGTCGCGCAGGCCGATCCCCTCGAGCGCGATCGCCCGGACGAGCGTTGTCACTACTTGGGAGCCGGCGTTGCCCCCTGTCCCGATCAGCAGCGGGATAAAGAGCGCCAAGGCAGTGACCTGGGCGATCAGGTCCTCGTAGTAGTTCGTCACGCTGACCGTGTAGGCGGATCCGACGAACAGGAGGAGCAGCCAGCCGACCCGCTTGCGCCAGAGCAAGAGCGGGCTGGCCCGCATGTACGGCACTTCGAGCGGCTGTGAACCGCCCAGCCGTTCGATGTCTTCCGTCGCCTCGCGCTCGAGAATGTCGGCCACATCGTCGACGGTGATGATCCCGAGCAGTCGGTTGTCCTCGTCCACGACTGGGATCGCGAGCAACCCCTCTTCGATGAGGATGCGCGCGGCCTCCTCCTGGTCAGCTTTAGCCGCTACCCTGACTAGGTCGGTCTCCATCACGTCTCCGACGGTTCGATCAGGCGGGCTGAGGACGAGGTCGCGCATCGAAACGACGCCGAGCAGGTGCCCCTCCTCGTCAGTCACGTAGACGTAGTAGATCGTCTCGGCCGCCTGGGCGAGCTGCCGCAACGCGACGATCGCCTGGTCGACGCGCACGCTGGGTGAGAGCGCCACGTAGGCCGGCGTCATCCGCCCGCCCGCCGTGTCCGGCGGATAGCTCAGGAGCTCCTGCAACTCCTGAGCCTCCAGCGGCTCCATCGCCACCAGGATACGTCCAGCCTCTTCGGGCTCCAGCTCGGCGAAGACGTCCGCAGCATCGTCCGGCGCCATCGCCTCCAGCACGTCGGCCGCCTCGCCCCAGCTCAACCGCTCCAGCACGTCGGCGGCCTCCGACGGCTCCAGCTCAGCGAGGAACTCACCGAAATGCTCGTCGCCGAGCAGTTGCGCCAGCCGGGTCAATCGCGGGGGGTCGAGTTCTTGCAGCGCTCGCCCGAGCTCGTCCTGCTCAGAGAGCTGCCAGAGCGTCTCCTCGGCCGCCTCACGGTCACGACGCTCGATGGCATCGGCCAGCAGGGCACGGAGATCCATCTCAGTTGCCATCGGCATTCCTCCTCCCGGAGGTGACCTCGAGTGGAGCCAGCGCGCGAGTCCCGGTCCAGAGGCGTGCTTGGGTCAAGTGGCGGAGGCGCGATGATCTGGAGAGGGGTCTACCCTCTCTCGTCGTTAGGGGGTGGTACGGAAAACGCTGTTCGGGCACGTCGAGCAGGTGCCGGACACGACCAGCGATCGGCATCGGCAACCTCCGTCTCCAGAGCCCTTCACACGACACGCCCCCGGACTGACCGGGGGCGAGGAGCCGATGCCGAAGCCCACACTGCAGCCGGTCAGCCAGCGGGGACAAGTGATTGAGCTGGTGAGCTACCTGCTTCCACGCTGTTATCCCTCGAACCGCGACGCGGATCGGGCTCAGGCCCTACATCCTGCAAGACGGGGCCACGAACACGGATCCGCATTCGCCCCGCCAGTCTACTGCACGTTGCCGTAGAGAGACAATGCAAACGATGCGGCAACCAGCAACTGGTGATACCGGATCAATGCCAGGAAACGCGGGTGTCTTCCGACACGGCAGTCCCGGTCGCAGCTACCTTGCGGCTCTGCTCGCCGATCCAGGTGAGCAGCGCTGCAGCGTCACGGGCATCGAGATGACGCAGGGCGAATGCCCGACCGCTCGCTCCAGAGGTGACACGGACAACGAACGTGGCTAGTCCTGATCTCCGCTGGAGCGGCGAGCGTATGATCTCCGCCATCTGGACGCGCCGCCGGCGCACGATCGCGGTCACGCGCGAGAGCGTGCGCCACCGCAGCACGAGCGACCCGCCAATGACGGCCCACCCCGCATCACGGTATTGCCAGAGACCGAGCAGCGCGGCTGCTAGTGGCAAGCCGAACCCCAGAAAGCCCATAGGAAACTGCAACCAGAGGAGAAGGCTCGCCCCGGCCATTGCGAGCCCCATCAGATCGGTCCGCAGTGCATAGCGGGGACGAGCGCGGGCCGGGAGCGAAATCAGGTTCGCTTCCACCGCATATTCCGGAAGGAAGGCCCGCAGGAACGGCAACACCTCCCGGCGGCGAAGGAGCGGGAAGAGCACCGTGGATTCGCTAGCTGTGAGTCCATAGGCGGCGCTCTCGACCCGTAGCTCCACGAGTCCGAACGGCTGCCGGAAGGGCCCTTCGACGATCCGCACTGCCTGGATCCGATCCACCGGCAGCGATGCCACTCGCCGCTCCAGGAGGCCCCGCTCGATTAGGAGTGTCTCTCCCTCGCGCCGCAGAGTGAAGCCGGCATGCGCCAGCACCATGCCCAGCACGCTCAGTAGCCAGGCCAGGGCAATAACGCAGACCCCGATGCCCAGTACTGTCCACGGCCCGCCCAGATGGCCCGGGAGCAAGGGAACCTTTTCCCAGGGAATCGCCTCATCGAACAGGGACATGACCGAACCGACGAGCGAAAGCGCCACGCCAGCGCGTCCAGATGTCGCACCGGCCAAGAGCAAGTCCTGAGTGGACAGGCGCCGCGCCGGCTCCTGTCCCGCCCTCCCGGCCTCTACCGGGCCGAGCACCCCTGGTCGGCGAAGTGCCAGACGCAACTCCTCGGCCGCGCGAACGGACACAGCGGTCAGGACGACTTCCGGTGCCGTTCCGCCGGCGGTCTGGATCTCGACTTTGGCGAGACCGAGCAGACGCTGGAGCACTCCCTGCGACACGTCGACCGCCTGGATGCGCTCGATCGGGATGATTCGCTGCTTGCGGTTCAGGATCCCTTGCTCGACCCGGAGTTCGGCGCCCGCCACCCAGTAGGTATGCCGGTACCACGCCAGGATACCGTAGAGCACCGAAAAGACGAGCACGCCTGCTGGGAGTACGAGTACCCACGAAGCCGCGCGCAGGCTGGATAGGTCGAAGCCCTCTCGTAGCAGCGTAACTAGGCCCGGAAGCAGTGCAGGGACAGCGAGTTCTCGCAACTGCCGTAGCGCGCGGAGCACGATGCCCACCGGGTGCAGCCTGCGCGGCTCAGACATCTTCGGCAACCCCAGCAAGCGCAGCGATACGATCACGTAGCGCGTCGGCGACCTCGACCGCCAGCGCCGGGATCTCCTTCGTCCCCGCGGCCGTCGCGATCGCGACACTGGCGAGGCCGTAGTGTCTCAGGATCGGCCCCTGCCGCGTGTCGACGTGCTGGACTCGGGACATCGGGATCAACGTGCGGGTAACGATCAAGACTCCTTGCTGCAGCTCGATGTCCCGATCGCTCACCGCATACTGCCAGCGACGCCACCGCACCCGTGGAATGAACCAGACCCAGAAAGGGACTGCCACGATCGCGAGCAGCGGTGGCAGACAGGCGAGCGGCCAGGGCAATCCGAGGCGCCAGGCCACCGCCGCGACGGCCAGAGCTACGACCAGAGTCGTCATGGCTGAGATCGCTCCAGAGACCTGCCAGGCCCGCAGGGCGCGAGGATCGATGCGCTCGGGCGGTTCCGGTCGCGGGGCGATGTCCAGCGCCAATCTCCCATCCCCGCCAGCAACAGGCGATGAGCTCATCCAACGCTCCTCCCGGGCTACGTAGATCCAGCCCGCGCCAGGCAGGGCCGTCGCTTCCTGTACCGGAAGAAGCTTAGGCTACCGATCTCCCCGGTGCCAGCCCGCTACGTAATCAGCCGTTCTGGACATCTCTAGCGTAGAGTGCGTCAACGACGGGGATCGAAGGCGGGTAAGATACGCGCTCGATCTACTCCAAAGTTTTCCATCGGCTGCATGACCACCAGACCGGACAGAGCGGTCAGCACGCCGGCCCCGAGAATCGCCCAGCGGAGCCCGAGGGCGTCGGCCATCAGCCCGGCCACCAGCGCGCCCACGGCGTAGTCGGGGTCGCGCCAGAAGCGGTACACGCTCAGCGCTCGAGCTCCCCAGGTACGAGAACTTCGGTGGTCGATCGGCTGTCAGCTCGGGCGCAGGCCGAGCTCCTGGGCTATCTGCCGGATCATGTCGATGTGCGCGCGCGGATGCGGCAAGCCCAGGCCCATCGTATTGATGCAGAGATGGCTCGCGCCGAGCTCCCGCCAGGCATCGACATCGCGCAGCCATTCGTCGCGCGGGACTTGTGCCAGCGTCAACCGGCCCTCGATCCCGAAGCCGGACGGGTCGCGGCCAGCCTCCTGTACCCATCCTCGGAGGCGCTCCACCATCTCACGCAGCCGCGCGTCGGGCCGGAACTGCGGCATCCAGCCATCGGCGATCCTGGCAGCCCGGCGCTGCGCCGCCTCCGACATGCCGCCGAGCCACACTGGGATAGGCCGCTGGACCGGCAGCGGGTTAATGCCGACGGCAGGCAACCGGTGCCAGCGCCCCTCGAAGGTCACCGTCTCCTGTGTCCAGAGGAGCCGCATGACCTCGATCTGCTCCTCTTCCCGCTTGCCACGGTTGTGGAAGTTCTCGTTCAGCGCGATGTACTCGGCCTGGTTCCAGCCGACCCCGACACCGAGGCGCAGCCGCCCACCTGACAGCACGTCGACCTCGGCGGCCTGCTTCGCCACCAGCACGGTCTGGCGCTGGGGCAGGATTATCACCCCGGTAACCAGTTCCAGCCTTCGGGTGATCGCGGCCAGGTAACCGAAGAGCACGAATGGCTCGTGGAACTGGCTCTTCGACGTGTACGGACCGGTCCAACCGGGATACTGCGAGACGTCGACACCCACCACATGGTCATAGACCAGGATATGGCTGTACCCCAGCTCCTCTGCTACCTGAGCGTACTCGCGGATCACGGCCGGGTCTGGCCCGATCTCGGTCTGCGGAAACACGACCCCGATGCGCATCCCGCCCCTCCCACCGCTCTGAGTGCCCGAATCGACCTTCTCCTCCAGTATGGCACGTCGTCACCGGAGCGGAGCAGAGGTGGATCCTGGACTCAGCTCGCCCCGCGGGGCCAGAGATAGAAGAGCAGATCGAGCCCGCCCGGCGAACAATCGAAATGGGTGAGCATCGCCGCGACCTCGCTGCGGTGCTGTGTCCCGTGATTGGCCACGTGAAGCATCATTTGCCACAGCGCCGGCCGGAACACGTTTCCGTCAGGGAGGGGCATCTCGCGGATACCTTGGAGGTCATCGTCGCTGAGCCGCGAGACGAACGCAGCGGTGTCCCGCTCCAGTTCTTCCCAGGCTCGCCGCAACGATAGCAGGTCGGGGTAATCGGTGGGATTCAGCCGGAAACGGTAGGCCTCTTCCGGCGACAACGACCCGTCCCACCAGGAGAGCCAGCTCCGCTGGGTGCTGATGATGTGCAGCAACGTGTTGTGGATCGAACCATGCCCGGCTTCGCCGGGAGCATGGAGCTGTTCCGGTGTCAGCCGCCCCGCCGCGTCGAGCACGCGCTCGGTCGCCCAGCGGTTGTAGGAATACAGCGTGCGGATCACCTCTACGAGCATGCCTCCCAACCGTCCCTTCGCTTCGATCCTGGCTGTGCAACCGTCAATGGGCCCATCCAGGACGAGCGTAGCACGGAATGCGGTCAGGATCGTTCCGCTTTTCACCGGATCTCGGGGATAAAAGAAAAACGCCCCGGCGATGCCGCCGGGGTGGACTCGACGCGCGCGACTAGTTGAGCGAGCCCGCGAGCGCCTTGTGCGCCTGGACCGGGATCCGCTTGATCCGAGCCTGCTCGGCCTTCGGCAGCGTCAGCGTCAGGATGCCGTCCGCGAAGCTCGCCTCGGCGTGATCGGCATCCACGGGCGCCGGCAGCGTGAAGGTCTCAGCAAACTCGCCCATACCGATCTCGCGGCGGTACCAGGTCACCTTCTTCGCGTCCTCCTCGCTGAGCTGGTACCCGTAATGACCCCGGATCGTCAGCGCGTTCTGCTCGACGCTGACCTCGATGTCCTCAGGGCTCGCGCCCGGCACCGCCACCTTCACAACCAGCGCGTCGCCCGTGTCGTAGATGTCCGTCAGCGGGCGATACGTCCACGAACGGGCTGCCAGCGGCCGCGTGCGACCGAAGGCCTCGTTGAAGACCCGATCCAGCTCGCTCCACATCCGCTCCATCTCCGCAAACGGGCTCCAGCGCTCCAACATTGCTCATCACCCTCCTTCCTCAGCGCTCCTTTACCAGCGCCGTCACCGGCGCTTTCCGACGATATATATACTCATCTACACGAATTGTGTCAAGTCTTATCCCTCGCACGAGTGAGAGATGCTGAGCGACAAACAGCACAGCGAGTAGGCGACCACGGCGGCCGTCACGGGCGACGGGTTTTCGCAGGCAGCCATACCCTCCTTCCAGTGCAGTCCGGCGCTCGCTACCATGTGGGGTGGATGGCTTAATGGCACCTGAAACAGGCTCGACATGGCAGCCAGGAAACGCGAACAGGCCGTCATCGTCTCGATCCACGATGTCGCGCCTGCCAATCTAGTTGAGGTGCGCTGGCTCCTCGGACGGCTGGACGAGCTCGGGGCTCGGCCGCGCAGCCTCCTCGTGATCTCTTCCGACCGCAGGGACGGCGACCTCGGTCGCTCCCCCGACCTAGTCAATATGCTCCAGGCGGAGGTGCGAAGCGGGTCGGAGATCGTGCTGCACGGCTTCACCCATCGGAGGGAAGGCCCCTGGCGCGGCTCGCTCGCGACTCGCGTGCGCGCCGCCGCCTTTGCGCGCGAGGACGCGGAGTTCGCCAGCCTGGCGTGGCCCGACCAGCGGGCCCGTCTTCAGTCGGGACGCAAGCTCCTGCGAGATCTCGGGTTCGAGGTCAGCGGCTTTTGCCCGCCCGCCTGGCTATCCACCCCGGAGCTACCAGACCTCCTGCGAGAGCTGGGTTTCCGCTATCTGGTCGAGATGCTCTGGGTGCACGATCTCAGGTCTAGGCGACGCATAGCAGTACCTTGGCTGGGCTACCTCGGCGCCGGGCCGCTGAACGAGGCTCTCGTCCGGGCCGGAGCGGCGCTGCTGCGCCCCTGGCGGGCGCACGCGCCAGCCGTGTCGGTGTTTCTCCATCCTCAGGGCGCTTCCCGATCCCCCGCCTGCGCGCGCGTGCTGCGCGAGCTCGCCCTGTTGCTGCGCGAGCGGAGACCGGTGACCTATGGCGAGCTGCTCGACTGGCCGACCTGAGGTCAGCATCGTCATCCCGGCCCGCAACGAGGAGACCTTCATCGGGCGGACTCTCGAGTCGATCGCCAGCCAGTCATGGCCGCTAGAGCGACTCGAGGTGGTCGTGGTCGACAACGGTTCACACGATCGCACTGCCACGGTGGTGCGGGAGTTCGCCAGCAACACTCCGAGACTTCAGGTGCGCCTCCTGCACGAGCCTCTCCCCAGCCGAGCCCGAGCGAAAAACCTAGGCGCTCGAGAGGCTACCGGGGAGATCCTGATCTTCTTGGACGCTGATTCCGCTATGGCGACTGACCTCGTTATGCGGGTCATCGAGACGTACCGCGGCGGATACCCAGCCGGCAGCATCCGGATCGTCGCCGACTCGCGCGATCTCCTCGACCGCGCATTTTTCTGGTTGATGGAGCTCGGCAAGCGACGCTTCCACATCCGGGCTCAGATGTTTTATTGTTCGCGCGAGCTGTTCCTGGCTCTCGGCGGCTTCGACGAGCGTCTGCAGATCGCGGAGGATCGCGAGTTCCTCCAGCGCGCGGAACGATCGGGAGTACAGGTCTGCCACCTGAGCGCGAGCTGGATCGCCACCTCACCCCGCAGGCTGCGCCGGCTGCCGCTCCGGCTGGGCCTGTTGACCACGTTCGTTCGCTGGCTGCTGGCTCATCTCGGCATCGGTCGCTCCTGGCCGTACTGAGCTGGCTCCCCTGGGCACTGCTGCGGCTGGGCCGAGCCGGCGGCGGGCGCGCAGTGGGCGTGCTCAGCGTCTGGCTCGGCTGGGAACGCTTAACGCACTGGTGGTGGCACACGCGGCCGCTCGGACCCGGTGGGATCTTCCGCTACCGGCTGCTGGTCTATACGGGCCTGCCGGTAACGCTCCGGGACGGCTGCACCGTACGCCCCGGGCACAGGATCATCGACCTCCATTTCGATAACCGACGACTGCTCCGAGCTGCCGTCGAGGCGAGGGACAAACCGTGGAGCTTGCTGCGGGCGGCACGCGAAGACCTCCAGACGCTGGCGTCCCTCGTGGGCGCGGGCGAACTGGGCGAGGTGCGCGCGCTTCGCGGCGTCACCCTATTCGCGCGTGCCGGCCGGCGT
The DNA here is from genome assembly GCF_023806485.1 of Thermalbibacter longus. Classification (GTDB taxonomy): domain Bacteria; phylum Chloroflexota; class Chloroflexia; order Thermomicrobiales; family Thermomicrobiaceae; genus Thermalbibacter; species Thermalbibacter longus. The sequence goes on along the minus strand of NZ_JAMSLR010000001.1, from coordinate 459,440 downwards.
CTCGGGTTCGAGGCACGCCCGCTCCCAGTGACCGGCACCGCTCGTCTCCAGCGGTACTTCTTCGTGGGGCTGCTCGCGGTCTACCACCCGCGCGGCTGGCAGGCGGCCGAACGCTTCCGGGAGCGCGGCTGGCCCGGCGAGGCCTGGATGAGCCGGGAGCGATTGCTGGACCTCTACGCAGCGAGGCGCGAGACCACTGCTCGAGGGACGAGCGAGTCTGACGCCTGACCTGCAGTATCCGCAGATACACGCGCTCCCGCAGCACTCACCGGCGGCTCAGACCACGCTCGGATGCAGCTTCGCGTCGACCTGGTTGGGACTGCGAACGGGACAACGCCTGGTCTGTCTCTGGACTCAGGAGCCGGCTGAGCCCGAACGACTCCACGAGCAGGATCCCGAGCGTCAAGAGCGCCGACACGACGCACCACTGGCAGATCGCTCTGATAACCCAGATCTCGAGATAGGTGAGATAGGCGGCATAGAGCGTGCCTGCCAGCGCGATCGCGAAGGCCCCCGCCGTCAGCAACTCATGCCGTTCCGGCCACCGCCAGCGGGCTAGCCCGACCGCAACCAACGTTACGTACATCCCGGCGCCGAGCAGCGCGATGGGCACGCCCCCAATCTCAGCGTAGGGGCTATTCTGCACCGTCTGGCAGTCGCCGACCCCGCAGACCAGGATTTCCTGCCGGTAGTGCGCAGTGGTCAGGTACCCGGCGACGCCGATTCCGGCCAGCGCGAGCACGAGCGAGAGTAGCTGCCAGCGCGCCATCCGGTTCATCGGTTCAGCTCCGCCTCGATCGCGTTCAGGAGGTCTTGGTAATATCGGATCTGCAGCTTCTGTCCGTTCACGAAAAAGGTCGGAGTCGCGTTCACCCCGAGGCTCTGCCCCTCCTGTCGCATCGCCTCGACCTCACCCTGGTGCCGGCGGCTATCGAGGCACGAGTTGAACTGACCCATGTCGAGCCCGACGATTTCGGCCATCCGCTTCAGACGCGCCGACGTGAACGAGCCGACGTTCTCGCCGCGCTGGTTGGCGAAGAGCGTGTCGTGGTATTCCCAGAACTTTCCTTGTTCCTGCGCGCACAGCGCAGCCTCGGCCGCCAGCGTCGACTCTTCGCCGATGAACGCGAAATCGCGGTACTCGAACCGGATCTTGCCGGTCGCGATGTAGTCCTGCACGAGCTGCGGGAACAGGACTTGCTTGAACTGGAGACAGGCCGGGCACTGGTAATCGCCCCACTCGACGACGAGGACAGGCGCGTTCGGATCACCGAGCACGCGCCCATCACGCGGGATATCGCCATAGTCCGAAGTGACCGCCTGCACCGGGGCGACCTCGTCACCAGTCGATGGCCGGTTGGCTAGGATCAGAACCACTACCGCGGCCACGGCGATGGCCACGGCGCCGCCGAGCAGCATCAAGCGTCGCCGGCGCGCGGCCTGCTGCTCGGCCAACCGGCGTTGCGCCCGGCGCGAGGGCCGCCCAGGCACCTGTTCTCTCGCTCCCGTCGCCATACTGAACAGTTCCTCCTGACCCCGATTCCACCACACCGGAGCAATGGTATCAGGCTCGCTCGGCTCGGGACGCACTCAGGCACGCCGGTCGGAGCTCGCCCCCGCCAGCCGGCGGCGGTACCACGGCAGTACGACCTCCTCGGCGATCACCTGGAGGGCCGCCGCTGCCGGGATCGCCAGCGCGGCGCCGGCGAGACCGAGGAGGGCTGCGCCGATCAGGACCGAGAGGAAAGCCAGCAGCGGGTGAAGATCGAGCTGTGAGCCCTCGATGAAGGGAGAGATCACCAGGCCCTTGAGGTTCTGGATAGCAATCGAGGTCACAATCGTGAGCCCGAGCGCGAACCAGCCCGCTGTCGCCGCCAGGACGAACAGCGGTATGCGCGCCAACCAGGTCCCGACCCGCGGGATGATCTCACAGAGGGCGACGATTACCGCCAGAAGGAGCGGCGACGGAATTCCGATCAGCCGGAGCGCCAGGTAGGTCAGGGCCCCCACGATCACCATGACCGTGAGTTTCGCGCCCAGGTACTGCCCCAACCGTACCCAAACAGCCGTCAGCACCACGCGTACCCGCTCGCGGTGGTCGGGTGGAGTGAGATCGAGGACAGCCAGCAGTAGTTCCCTGCGCCGTGCCACCAGGAGCGTCGAGATGACCATAACGCTCAGAGCGTCGAACAGTAGCCCGAAGAGTCGCTGGGGCAAGCGCGAGAGCGAGGCTCCGAGGCCGGAGAGAAATTGTCCACCCAAACCGCTGGCCTCCTGCTCGAACTGGCGAAGCTCGGGATACTGCTGCCGCAGGCCCTCGTAAAGCCGACGGAGTTCCTGGTAGCGGTCGAGCAGTTCCGGAAATTGTCGTCCGACGCTGGCAATCTGGCTTATCAAGGGCGGGATGATGAGCACGATCACGAGCCCGAGCGCGACGAGCACCAGCAGATAGACCACGCTGATGGCGACTATTGGCGGAACCCGTCGACGCTCGAGCGCGCGCACCGGCCGGGCGACGGTCGCAGCGATCAGCACGCTCAGGAACAGGATAACGAGCACGTTGACCAGTCGCAGGATGAGGAGCACGACGCCGACTGCGACCGCCGCGAGACAGATACCAGCGGCGACGGCGAGGGCCTGAGGCCACCACTCGGCCGCCTTTCCTGGCCTTGGCCCCGGCGGCACGGTCGGTGGCGAGACGGCCGGCGCGGGCTCGGCAATCGTTGGATCTGGAGTCTTCTCTTCCACCTGCGACAGCGCTCCCCACACGCCGCGAGTTCAGTACGACTGTCCGATTGTCGCAGACGCGGCCATGGTGGCCCAAGGCCCGAACCAGCGCGCAAGTTTCGCGAAATGGGAACGTCGTTGATCCATGGACGAGCAGCCTGGGGACCATATCGATTCAGGTCTTGACACAGGGGCAAACATGTGCTGTACTAGTGGTGCGGTCCCGAGGAGTTGAGCTCGGACCGGCTAAGACATCCGACTCGACCGGGAAGCCGGAAGAGTTGACCGCCTACCCGCAAGGGGAAGCGGCACCGGTACAGGTCAGCTCCGCCTGGCGAAAGCCAGAGGGGAGGTGAACTCCGAGGCCGGCGGAGAAGCCGGGAGAGCGAGGCCCGTCGGGGCCGCACGTTGTTGCCTTCCGCCTGCTCGAGCGCGATACGCTGATGAATCTCGGCCGCCCGGCGGGTTCTGCACGTTCGCGCGCTACGGGAGCCCCGACCCGGCCTGATTACTCGACCGGCCGACAGCTCAGGAACTCGTCGCCGGAACGAGCAGATGGCCGTGAACGGTCAAGGACTCCTTATGGCCTCATGAAAAAATCTGATAGCCGCGCACATTCGAGTTCTTGCATCGAGGTGGCGGATACGCTATGCTACGGTGCTAACAGTTATCCGCTCGGGGTGGCCGCGCAACGGCGCGCGGGCCAGCGAAGGAGGACTCGTGGAAGCAGCGCTGCACTCGAGCGAATTGCGCTTCTCCCTCTCACCGTGCCCCATGATGCCGGGCCGGTTGCTAGGCACGCCTCTCCGCCACACGAAAGCCTACTCACTGCCGAGTACGCCGGGACGTCGCGGCGTATGCCGTAACGGTCACGCCGGCACTACCAGCGGCCGGCTTAGGCGCTAGATCCCAGGCCGGCCGAGTTCACTGATCGCCAAACCACACATTCAACTAAGGGGCGCAAGCGCCCGCACGCCTGCGGCTAGCAGGCTTCTCAAGGATTTCGATTGAGGCCAAGCACGGGCGAAATGCAGGCCGGGAGCCGGCGATTCAGGGAATGGTCTGAAGCGAAGGGGGACGACAGCAGACCGGACGAACACGCGCACGACGTGCAGAACCGGGACTGGCCCAGCAGTAACGCAGACCGCGACGGAGCGGAGCTGCGACCTCGACGACGAGGGAAGGGAGTAGACCGCGATGCAGCGATCAGCGTGGGACGCACGCGCGGCACAGGCGCCGCTCTATCGCCCGGAGTACGAGCACGATGCCTGCGGAACAGGCTTCGTGGCCGACCTCTCCGGCAAGCCCAGTCACCAGATTGTCCAATATGCCCTCGAGGCCGTGGTCAACCTGACCCACCGGGGCGCGGTAGACGCCGATGCCAAGACCGGCGACGGAGCCGGGATCACGATCCAGCTTCCGCGCCGGCTGCTGGCCCGCGAGCTGGCCCGGCTGACTGGCCTCCACCTCGACCCCGCTGACCTCGCAGCCGGGGTGGTCTTCTTGCCCGCCCACGACTCAGCGGGTGCGGACGCCTGCCAGGCTGCGCTCGAACAGGCCCTGGCCGCGCAGGGGTCGCCGGCCCTGGTCTGGCGCCCGGTGCCGGTGCGACCGGAAGTGCTCGGCCTCAAGGCGCGCGAGACGATGCCGGCCATCTGGCAGGTGATCACCGCTCGGCCGAGCGGGCTCGACACCCTCGAGTTCGAACGGCGGCTCTACTTAGCCCGCCGGCTTGCCGAGCGCTTCGCGAAGGAACAGAGCATCGCGGGCTTCTTCGTCCCGTCGCTCTCCTGCCGCACGCTGGTCTACAAGGGCCTGTTCGTCGCCCGCGACCTCGGGGACTTCTACCTCGACCTGCGCGATCCTGAGTTCGAGAGCGCGCTGGCGCTCTTCCACCAGCGGTACAGCACCAACACGTTCCCGACCTGGCACCTTGCCCAACCCTTCCGCCGGCTAGCTCACAACGGCGAGATCAACACCTTGCAAGGCAACCGCAACTGGATGCGAGCTCGCGAGCCAGAACTCGCGTCCGAGGTCTGGGGCGAGCGTATCGCTGACGTGCTGCCGCTCATCGATCCCACGGGCAGCGACTCGATGAGCCTCGACAACGTGCTCGAGCTGATCGAGCTTTCTGGGCGCGATATCCTCCACGCCGTCGCCATGCTGATCCCCGAGGCCTGGGAGAACATGCCAGCGATGGACGAGGACTTGCGCGGCTTCTATGCCTACCACGCCGGCCTAATGGAGCCTTGGGACGGCCCGGCCGCGATCGCCTTCACCGATGGTCGGATCGCTGGCGCCGTGCTCGACCGCAACGGCCTGCGTCCGGCCCGCTACTCGGTGACCGAGGACGGGTTGGTGGTGCTGGCCAGCGAGACCGGCGTCATCGACCTCAGCGGTCGGCAGGTCATCGAGCGCGGACGGCTTGGACCAGGGCAGATGCTCGCCGTCGATGTCGAGACCGGGCAGCTCTGGCGCAACGAGGAGATCAAGGCACAGCTCGCCGCCCGGCGGCCATACCGGGAGTGGGTGCGATCCGGATTCTACCGGCTCTCACCGGCCCGGTCCCACGCCAACGGGCACGAGCATGACGGGAACGGCCAGCTCGCCCGGCAGATCGCCTTCGGCTTCAGCGCCGAGGACCAGCGGCTGGTGATCCACCCCATGGCAGCCGAGGCCAAGGAGCCGCTCTGGTCCATGGGCGACGACGCGCCGCTGGCCGTGCTCTCCCGCTTCCCGCGGCCGCTCGCCCACTTCTTCCGCCAGCGCTTCGCCCAGGTCACCAACCCGCCGATCGACCCGCTCCGCGAGAAGCTGGTCATGTCGCTCGACGTCTATCTCGGACCGCGCAAGAGCATGCTGGCCGAGACCCCGGAGCACGCCCGGCTGCTGCACCTGCCCAGCCCGGTGCTACTCGAGCCTGATTTCGCCGCGCTCCAGTCGCTCGACAGGGCCGAACTGCAACCGGTCACGCTGCGGGCCGTCTTTCCCGTCGCCGCTGGGCCAGCAGGGCTACAGGCCGCGCTCGAGACCCTTCTCGCGGAGGCCGAGCGCGCGGTCGACGCCGGCGCGACCATTCTGATCGTGAGCGACCGCGACGTCGACTCGGAGCACGCGCCGATACCGATGCCACTGGCGGTCGGCGGGATCCACCACCACTTGATCCGCGCCGGGAAGCGCATGCGCGCCTCCATCGTCTGCGATACCGGCGACGTCTGGGATGTCCACCAAGCCGCGGTGCTGATCGGCTACGGCGCGAGCGCGATCCACCCCTACCTGGCACTGGAGGCTGCACGCGCCCTGGCCGGGACGCGCGGGTGCGAGGAGCTCAGCGCCGACGATCTGGCCATCCGCTACAAGAAGTCACTGGACGCCGGCCTGCTGAAGGTGATGTCCAAGATGGGCATCTCCACGCTAGCCAGCTACCAAGGTGCCCAGCTCTTCGAGATTATCGGCCTGGCCCCGGAGGTCGTGGAACGCTTCTTCACCGGCACGCCGGCGCGCCTGGCCGGCCTGGATCTCGCCGGCATCGCCGAGCGGGTGTTGCAGCGCCACCGCGAGGCCTACTGCGGCGAGGCCACCAAGCTACCCGACTACGGCATGGTGCGCTTCCGCAAGGATGGGGAATACCACGCCTACAGCCCGACCAACGTGCGCGCGCTCCAGCAGGTAGCCGAGAGCGGCGATCGCGAGCGCTACCGCGCCTACGTCCGCTTGGTCGAAGAACGCGAGCCGGCCACGCTGCGTGACCTGCTCGCTTTCAAGCCGACGACGCCAGTCCCGCTCGAAGAGGTCGAGCCGGCCGAGGAAATCCGGCGCCGCTTCGTGGTCACCGCGATGTCCCTGGGAGCCCTCAGCCCCGAGGCCTTCCGCACGCTCGCCATCGCGATGAACCGCATCGGCGCCCGGAGCAACAGTGGTGAGGGCGGGGAGGATCCTGACTGGTATTACGAGCCGGGCCCGGACACCCCGCACAGCCGGATCAAGCAGGTGGCCTCGGCACGCTTCGGCGTGACCACTGAGTACCTCACCCGGGCAGACGAATTGGAGATCAAGATTGCCCAGGGCTCCAAGCCGGGTGAGGGCGGGCAGCTTCCAGCGCACAAGGTGACCGCGTTGATCGCGCGACTGCGCCACGCGATCCCCGGCATCTCCTTGATCTCGCCTCCGCCGCACCACGACATCTACAGTATCGAAGACCTGGCGCAGCTCATCTACGACCTCAAGCAGGTCAACCCCCGGGCCCGCGTCGGTGTCAAGCTCGTGGCTGAGGCCGGGGTGGGCACCATCGCGGCCGGCGTCGCCAAGGCTCATGCCGACTACATTCTGATCAGCGGCCACTCGGGCGGCACCGGCGCTTCCCCGCTCTCGTCGATCAAGTACGCCGGTGTCCCCTGGGAGCTGGGCCTGGCTGAGACCCAGCAGACACTGGTACTCAACGACCTCCGCAGCCGGGTGCGGCTGCGGACGGACGGCGGTCTGCAGACCGCTCGCGACGTCGTCATCGCCGCGCTCCTCGGCGCGGAGGAGTTCGGCTTCGGCACCGCCGCGCTCGTCGCGATCGGCTGCGACATGGCCCGGCAGTGCCACCTGAATACCTGCCCCACCGGCATCGCCACCCAGCGCGAGGATCTGCGCGCCCGCTTCAAGGGCACGCCCGAGCAGGTGATCAACTTCTTCACCCAGCTCGCAGAGGACGTCCGTCACTATCTCGCCCAGCTCGGCGCCCGCCGGCTGGACGAGATCGTCGGCCGGGTAGAGCTGCTCGAGCAGGCGAAGAACATCGACGGGCCCGGCGCTACCCTCGACCTCTCGCCGATCCTCGCGGTGCCAGGCGGGCCAGACGCTCCACGCCGCTGCCTCCGAGAGCGGAACGACTTCGACGACGTCAGCGGCCCTCCGCTCGATGACCAGATCCTCGAGCAGGCACTGCCGGCGATCGAGGAGGCCCGGCCGGTGCGGATCACGGCCCAGGTACGGAACCACCACCGGGCAGTCGGCGCGCGGCTGGCCGGCACGCTCAGCCTGCGCTACGGCCGCGAGCGGCCGCCAGCAGGTCTAATTGAGCTGCAGCTAACCGGACAGGCGGGCCAGAGCTTCGGTGCCTGGTGCACGCACGGCTTGCGGCTGATCCTCGACGGCGACGCCAACGACTACGTCGGCAAGGGAATGGCCGGCGGCGAGATCATCGTTCGGCCGCGAGAGGAACCAGTAGATGAGTCGCGCCCGCACGTGATCGTCGGCAACACGGTGCTCTACGGGGCGACCGGCGGTGAGCTGTACGTCGCCGGCCAGGCCGGAGAGCGCTTTGCGGTGCGCAACTCCGGTGCGGTCGCCGTCGTCGAGGGCGTCGGCGACCATGGCTGCGAGTACATGACCGCCGGAACCGTGGTCGTCCTGGGCGAGACCGGACGCAACTTCGCTTCGGGCATGACCAACGGCATCGCCTACGTGCTCGACCTGCACGGCACCTTCCCTGCACGGTACAACTCCGAGTATGTCGGGTTGGAGCGCGTGACCGAGCCTGAGGACGCCGAGCGGCTGCACTCGCTCATCGAGCGGCACGTCGCCTGGACGGGGAGCCGGCGCGGGCAGCAGATCCTGGCCCACTGGCAGGAGTATCTGCCGCGCTTCTGGAAGGTCGTCCCGCACCCGGCGATCGAGGCGCCGGCTGAGCAGCCGGTGCGCCGCGCGCGCCAGGCTGTGGCCGCGGCCTCGGCAGCGGACTGAGAACCAAGCTCCGCCGCTCGCCGACGGCACCGGGCTCGCGACAACGCGAGTGAGAAATCGGGGATATTCGACGAGGTGCCGCCCGCGGGGTCAGCCCCCGCGGGCGGTCGGTGGGTGGGTAGGCATGGTGATCTAGGCGACCGGCGTCACCGCCGCCTCGTCCCGCTCGCCGGTACGAATCCGATAGACACGCTCGACTGGTAGCACGAAGATCTTGCCGTCACCGACCTCGCCGGTGCGGGCCGCGCTCATGATCGCCTCGACGGTCGGCTCCACGAAATGATCCGAGACACCGATCTCCAGCCGCACCTTCTGTGAGAGCTCCATCTTGATGGTCGTTCCCCGGTAGGTCTCGACCTGCTCGGTCTCTCCACCGTGCCCGCGGGCCGGCGTGATAGTCAACCCGCGCACCTCGGCCCGGAACAGCGCCTCCAGCACGTCGTTCAGCTTCTCGGTGCGGACGATCGCGACGACGAGCTTCATGCATCACCTCCCGAAGCCTGCAGCGAGCGTGGCGCTGGCGCCACAGCGCTCCCAGCAGCAAGCAGGTCGGACGACGGCACCAAGATGGCCCCCTCGCCACTCCCGTACGCCTCTTCACCGTGCTCAGAGACATCCAGGCCGATGCTCTCGGTTGCCGGCGTCACGCGCAGCGTCGCTACCAGGCCGACGAGCTTGAGGATCAGGAAGCTGCCGATCCCGCTGTAGGCCATCACGGCTAAGACCGCGATCGCCTGCACCACGAGCTGTTGCGGGTTGCCGAACAACAGCCCATCAGCTACCCCGTTCCACGACTGCTGCGCGAACACCCCGGTCAACAGGGCGCCGCTGATGCCGCCGACGCCGTGGGCGGCGAAGACGTCGAGCGAGTCGTCGAGCCGGGTGCGGGCTCTCCAGAGCAATGCATAGTAGCTCGGCACCGCGGCCAGGCCGCCGAGGATCACTGCCGAGATCGGCGCCACGAAGCCAGCCGCCGGTGTGATTGCGACCAGGCCTACGACGATCGCCGTCGCCATGCCGACGGCCGTCGACTTGCCGGTGCGCAGCACATCGAGCGCCATCCAAGCGACTAGCGTCGCCATCGGCGCCAGCATCGTGTTGACGAAGGCCAGCGACGCCGACGCGTTGGCCGCCAGAGCGCTGCCACCGTTAAAGCCGAACCAGCCGAGCCAGAGCAGTGCCGCGCCGAGCAGCGTGAATGGGATGTGATGCGGCAGGATCGCTTGCCGGCCGTAGTCCCGGCGCTGCTTGACCGCCAGGGCCGCGGCCAGTGCCGCAACGCCCGCGTTGACATGCACCACCGTGCCGCCTGCGAAGTCGAGCGCGCCGAGGTCCGCCAGCCAGCCGCCGCCCCAGACCCAGTGCGCTACCGGGGCATAGATGAGCAGTCCCCACAGCGCCAGGAACGCGAGGTACGAGCCGAAGCGCATCCGCTCCACGATAGCGCCGGAGATGAGTGCCGCTGTGATGATGGCGAACGTCCCCTGGAATGCCATGAACAAGATCTGCGGGATCTCACCCTGGGCCTCCAGGCCCACCCCGCGCAGCAGCGCGTGCGAGAAACCACCGATCAGCGGCGTGCCGGTGGTAAATGCGAGCGAATAGCCGAGAAGCGCCCATCCTAACCCCACGAAGCCAAGCGCAGCGAAGCTCATCATCAGGGTGTTGAGCGCGTTCTTCGCGCGCACCAGCCCGCCGTAGAAAAACCCCAGGGCCGGAGTCATCAGCAAGACCAGCGCCGTCGAAACGAGCATCCAGGCGATGTGTCCCTCGCTCATCGTCGAGCATCCCTCCACCTGCGGCTGCTTCACGGCAGCCACGCCTACTCGAGCGAAACAGGTAGCCGGCTGCACGGCACTCCCCGGCGTGCAACCAGCACGAGTGGCCCTATGGAGGACGCGCTCGACGGATCGAATTTAGCGCCGTCACTTGTGCATCTCCCCAAAACGCTGAAGGCGTCACCGATAGCTGACGCCACTATAGTGACCGCCAGAGCATGCAACCAGGTTTGAACGACCAAAGTGAGGAGGCTCTTTTGTGCTGAACGCACAATTATGATGCGGGGAGGCGAGCGCGCAGCCGCCAGAGAGAGCGCCATCGCTCCCAACGCCCGGCCGGTTGCTATACTGCCCGGCGGGAAGCGAGAGCGCACCGGTGACCACACGCCTGGAGGGGATCAACCAGTGGAGGCTCGCCCCGTTCTACCTCGGGGCGGCGGCAGGCCCGTTCGGCAGCGGGGCCATCCCGGTCTACTTCCATATGATGATGGACGCGTTCGACGTCGACCGGGCCACCTTCTCGCTGAGCGTACCGGCCTACATGATTGCCTATGCCGGAGTGCAGCTCGTCTCCGGCAGCATTTCCGACCTGACGTCGCGGCGCTCGTCCATCCTGCTCGGGTTCGCGAGCTATGGCGCCGCGACGCTCCTCTGTGGGCTGGCGCCCAGCTTTCCGGTCTTCCTCCTCGGCCAGGTGCTGCAGGGGATCACCAATGCCTTCATGACACCGATCCTGATGGCGACGCTCGGCGATGTGCTTCCTCCCCACCGCTACGGCCGCGCGATGGGTATCTTCTCGAGCACGAACCTCGCCGGCACGATGATGGGCGCGGTAGTAGCCGGTCTGGTCGCGCCTCTAGGCTGGCAAGCGTACTACCTCCTGGCAGCTATGCTGACCTGGGCTCTGGCATTCTGGTTCCTGGCCTGGTTCCGGAGCTACGGGCGGGAGGTTCCGGCGCGGCGCCGCTCAACGGATCTGCGCGGCGAGCTCGCAGCGATTTACCGGTCTATCGGCACCACCGTCCTGCTGCTGGCCAGCCTCTCCTTCCTGGCGAGCGGCGCGATGCAAGGAGCCCAGTACCTCTACGGCGAGGTTCTGCGCGATCTCTGGGGTATCGCCACTGGCTCTACAGGAGCCATCCTGGCAGTAAACGGGCTAGCCGGGCTCTTCCTCGGCCCGGCCGGCGGCTACATCATCGAACGCATCGGCGTCTACCGTGGCGCCGCGCTCGGCGCTGGCGGCATGGCACTCTCCTTGGTTTGGATGGGGATGGCGCCGTCGCCTCTCGCCTTTGCCATCGGAAACTTTCTGCTCGGCGGCTTCGGAATCGGCACCTGGGCGGCACTCAACACGCTGGCAATCCGCGCTATCCCCGAGATCCGAGGTACCGTCTCGGCCTACTTCGGCGCGGCTAAGTTCCTGGTGCGCGGGGTCTCGCCGCTGTGGTTCACCACCCTCTACGAACTGGCTGGCCCCCGCTCGATTTTCTTCGCCTCCGCGCTTATGGCCGTGGTGCTGCTCGCGCCGCTGGTCGCGCTGCGCTCTCGTGTGCCCGAACCGAGCCGCGAGACCGCCCCTGCCCCGTCATGACCCGTCTTCCCGCAGGCGGCGCTGCAGCTCGTAGAGAGTCGTCAACGCCTCGATCGGCGAGAGGGCTTCGATATCGAGCTGCTTCAGCTCCTCGAGTACCGGGTGCGGCGGCGCGAACAGCGTGAGCTGCAGCGCCGCGGCTGGAACGCGCTCCATGGCCTCGCGACGCCGCCGTCGCTCGCTGCGATTGCCAGCTTCGAGCTCGGCCAGAATCTCCCGTGCCCGCCGCAGGACTGCTCGTGGCAGCCCAGCGAGCTGTGCCACATGGATCCCGTAGCTCTTGTCAGCACCGCCCGGAACGACGCGGTGCAGGAAGACGACACGCTCGCCCTCCTCGAGCACGTCCACCCGGTAGTTTCTCACGCGCGGCAACACGCGCTCCAGAGCGGTCAGCTCGTGATAGTGGGTCGCGAAGAGGGTGCGGCAACCGAGCCGGCTGCTGTTGTGCAGGTGCTCCACCACCGCGCGGGCGATTGCCAGGCCGTCGTAGGTGCTGGTGCCCCGGCCGATCTCGTCGAGCACCACCAGCGAGCGGCGCGTCGCGTGGTGCAGAATCGTCGCCGTCTCGATCATCTCGACCATGAAGGTGCTCTGGCCGCTAGCGATGTCGTCCTGAGCGCCGATGCGAGTGAAGATGCGATCGACTAGCCCGATGCGCGCCCGCTCGGCCGGGACGAAGGATCCGATCTGCGCCAGGAGAACGATCAGGGCGACCTGCCGCAGGTACGTGGACTTGCCCGCCATATTGGGGCCGGTCAGGATGACGATCTGCTGGTCTTCGGTGTCGAGCAGGGTATCGTTGGGCACGAAGCTCCCAGCATCCAGGGCAGCCTCTACCACTGGGTGCCGGCCCCCGGCGATCTCGATGACCGTGCTCTCGTCCACCTCCGGGCACACATAGCGGCGGCGCACTGCCACTTCAGCCAAGCTGGCCAGCGTATCGAGCTGCGCGAGCTGGCGAGCGATGCGCCGCACTCGGTCGGCCGCTGCCGCGACCTCGGCGAGCAGTCGCCGGTAGACCTCAGCCTCCAGCTCTGCGATCCGCTCCTCGGCGTGGAGCACCCGGCTCTCGTACTCCTTCAGCTCCGGCGTGATGTAGCGCTCGGCTCCGACGAGCGTCTGCTTCCGCTGGTAATGGGGCGGGACGAGCGCCCGGTTGGCGTTGCTGACCTCGATGTAGTAGCCGAAGACTTTGTTGTATCCCACCTTGAGCGACTTGATACCGGTGCGCTCACGCTCAGCCTGCTCCAACCCCGCGATCCACTCGCGCGCCTCGCGTGAGGCCGTACGAAGCCCGTCGAGCTCCGGACTGAAGCCGGGCCGAATAGCCGGCGCCTGGCCCAGCGCTGCCGGTGGGTCATCGACGAGCGCCGTGTCGATCAACCGCACCAGGTCATCGCACTCTGGGAGGGTGGCCAGCCCTGCCAGTTCTGGCGCTGGCGCCAGCGCCTCGCGGATCGACGGCAACGTGGCGAGTGAACGCCCCAGGCTCGCGAGCTCGCGCGGACCAGCCGCGCCGGTAACGACACGGTTGATGAGTCGCTCCAGATCGGCAACCTGTCCGAGCAGCTCCCGTAGACGAGCCCGCGCGAGCGCGTTGCGCACCAGCGCGCTTACCCCACGCTGCCGTTCCCGGATCTCCTCCAGGTCGAGCAGCGGCTGGCCGACCCACCGCCGGAGTAGCCGCGCCCCCATCGGCGTCCTCGTCTGGTCGAGCACGGCGATCAGCGAGTGGCGGCGCTCGCCGCGGCTGCTCTCGGTCAACTCGAGGTTGCGGCGCGTCTGAGCGTCGAGTGTCATATAGCGATCCAGGCTGTACGTGCTCAGCTCGACGATCTGCGCCAGGCTCCCCATCTGGGTCTCGGTGAGGTACTGGAGCAGCGCGCCGGCCGCGCGTACCGCCAGCGGTTTCCCGGCACAGCCGAACCCCTCGAGAGTCTCGACCTCGAAGTGCTCCTTCAGCGCCTGCTCGGCCGAGTGGAAGCGCCAGCTCGCTGGCTCGGTCGGCGTTACGTAGGCACCTTCGGGGATGGCCTGGCCCAAGAGGTCAGGCTGGTCCCCGACGGCTGGCGGGCGGATGATTTCGGCGGGAGCGAGACGCAGCAACTCGCGCTGCAACGCCGCCACTGCCTCCTCTGACCGCTCGGCCACGATCTCGGTAGTGACGAACTCGCCCGTCGAGAGGTCGGCGACCGCCAATCCCGCTCGCTCGCCTTCCAACAGCGCAGCCGCGATATAGGTGTTGCGGCTGGCCTCGAGCATCGCGGGATCAGTTACCGTCCCAGGTGTGACCACCCGGGTCACCCGGCGCTCGACGAGCTGCCGGCCATTCGGCTCGCCGATCTGGTCACAGACCGCGACCTTGTAGCCGGCGGCCACCAGGCGGGCGATGTAGCTCTCAGCGGCGTGACAGGGGATGCCCGCCATCGGAACGCGCTGGCCGCGTCCCATCTCGCGCGATGTGAGGGTGATGTCGAGCACCGAGGCGGCCAGCCGGGCATCGTCGTCGAAGGTCTCGTAGAAGTCGCCCAACCGGAAGAAGACGATGATGTCGGGATACTGTCGCTTAATGGCGAGGTACTGGCGCCGGATCGGCGTACTCATGCAGCCAACGCCCTCGAGTCAGTTGCCGCCCGTCCACATGCGCACCGGTCATAGTGTACGGACGAAACCCCAGCGATGCACCGTTCGGTTCACTTTCTGGGTGAAAGCCCGACGCGGCCGACCAGGTACGCTCTGCCTGTTCACGGGCCCAACAGGACCGGCGGCGCCCCTTGCCAGGCACCCAGGGAGACGCTATACTCGTTCATGCAACGGGGGCGGTTAGCTCAGCAGGTTAGAGCGCCACGTTGACATCGTGGAGGTCAGTAGTTCGAGTCTACTACCGCCCACCCCGTTCTGATCGACCCGCCGGTTTCACCGGCGGCTTTTCTTTTGGGACCGCGCAGCTTCCCTCCGCACGTTCGACCAGCATGTGCGATAATGGATGCGGAAAGGCGTCGACCGGGACGAGTAGCCGGGTCAGGCCCCTCCAGAGAGACGAGGCCCGTGGCTGCGAGCCTCGTCGGGAAACCACCCGGTGAAAACCCCCCGCGAGCCGGCTGGCGAATGCGAGGCTAGTAGCCAGACCCGGAGGCCCCCGTTACCGGGCAGTAACGAGCGCCGTGTCGTTCGGCTCGTGGCGACGCGGCGAAATGAGGGTGGAACCACGTCAGGCCGGGCCTGTCGTCCCTCCGGGGCGGCAGGCCCGGATCGTTAGCGAGGGCTAGTATCACCCGACGAGGGAGGTGCAGCGATGCCACAGATTACGGAGGAGATGGATCTTCAGGTCGCCGCAGAGAGCAAAGCCGAGCTCGAGCTGGCGAGGATGCGGCACTCCTGCGCGCACGTGATGGCCCAGGCAGTGCTCGAGATGTTCCCGGGCGCCAAGCTCGGCATCGGCCCAGCCATTGCCGATGGGTTCTACTACGACTTCGATCTTCCCCGGCCGCTGACACCGGAGGATCTGGCGACGATCGAGCGGCGCATGGCCGAGATCAAAGAGGCGGCCTACCCCTTCGTGCGGAGTGTCGTCAGTCGCCAAGAGGCGCGCCAGATCTTCGAGGATCAGCCATACAAGCTGGAGCTCATCGACGAGTTTCCCGAAGGAGAAGTTATCTCGACCTACACGCACGACAGCTTCGTCGACCTCTGTCGAGGGCCGCACGTCGAGGACACGTCCAAGATCGGAGTCTTCAAGCTGCTCAAGATCGCCGGCGCCTACTGGCGTGGCGATGAGCGCCGGCCGCAGCTCCAACGGATCTACGGCACATCCTTCCCCACGCGGGAGGAGCTGGAGCGATACCTGCACCGGCTGGAGGAAGCCGAGCGCCGAGATCATCGCCGCCTGGGACGCGAGCTGGAGCTGTTCCACTTCGACCAGACAGCGCCCGGCATGCCCTACTGGCTGCCGAAGGGGCTGAAGATCCTCAACACGCTGCTCGCTTTCTGGCGAGAGGAGCACGAGCGGCGCGGTTACCAGGAGATCGCTGCCCCGCTGATCAACGACAAGAGCTTGTGGGAAACCTCCGGGCACTGGGAGCACTACCGGGAGAACATGTTCGTCATCCCGGTCGAAGAACACCTCACCTACGGCGTCAAGCCCATGAACTGCCCGAACGCCATGGTGGTCTATAACCTCAAGAAGCGCAGCTACCGGGATCTGCCGCTCCGCCTCTCCGACTGCGACATCCTCCACCGCTACGAGCGGTCGGGCACGCTGCACGGCTTGTTGCGGGTGCGGAAGTTCCAGCAGGATGATGCCCACATCTTCGTCACGGAGGACCAGATCGAGGAGGAGTTCGACCGGATTCTCGAGATCGCCAACCTGTTCTACGGCATCTTCGGCCTCAAGTACACGCTACGGCTGGGCACGCGACCGGAGAGCTACCTGGGCGACCCCGAGACCTGGAACAAAGCCGAGGACGCCCTCAAGCGCATTCTCGACAAGCACGCTGGCCCGGGTAACTACCTGCTCGGCGAGGGCGAGGGCGCCTTCTACGGGCCGAAGATCGACATCCTGATGGAGGACGCAATCGGCCGCTCCTGGCAGACCGGCACGATCCAGCTCGATTTCCAGCTCCCACGACGATTCGACTGCACCTACACCGACCGCGACGGGTCGGAGAAGACGCCAGTGGTCATCCACCGCGTGATTTACGGGTCGCTGGAGCGGTTCATTGGCATCCTCATCGAGCACTTCGCAGGTGCCTTCCCGGTCTGGCTCGCCCCGGTGCAGGCAGTGGTCATACCGATCGCGGATCGCCACCTGCCCTACGCCCAGCAGGTAGTCGAGCGACTGCAGTCGGCCGGTCTACGTGCCGAGCTCGACGCGGGCGATGAGCGGATGCAAGCAAAGATCCGCAATGCACAAATCCAGAAAATCCCCTACATGCTCGTCGTGGGTGACAAGGAGGCGGCGTCGGACAACGTGGCGGTGCGCCTGCGCACGAACGAGAACCTCGGACCGATGCCACTCGATGACTTCACGGCGATGGCACGGCAGGTAGTGGAGACGAAGTCGCTGGCCCTGACGACCGGCTGACACTTGAGCCGGCACAGATCCGATACAGAGCAGCCGCCCAGGGGTCCTGAGCTCTTGGGCGGCACTCTCATCTGCCAGCGGGCCCATACAATTTGCTTACGCAAAGCCGAGGGAGCTTGCCCGAAAGCAGGACTCGTAGGCTATTCTCGCAGTGTAATGTCTGTGCTATGCTGCGCTTGTTCGTGCCGCTCTAAGTGCGAGGTGCGAAGAATGAACGCGCGCTCCTTCCGTGTGTTCAGGTTCGTCGTGCTGTCCCTGGTTCTCGCGACTGTGACCGGCGCCTGTATGCAGATGGATGTCCAGAGCGACTTCGCCGAGGACGGTAGCGCCACGCACAGTATCCGCTTTACCATTTCCAAACAGGCTTTGCAGTCAATGGGAGTCTCCGAGCAAGATTTGGAGGAACAGCTCCAACCACAGGCGACCCCGCCCCCAGGCGTCACCATCGAGCAGATCAACACCGAGCAGGAGGCCGGGTTCCTGATGCGGAGCGAGGTTGACGATGCCACCGACCTCGGCGCGCAACTGAACCAGCTTCTGTCGACCGGCAGCGAGGGCACTCCCATCAACAGCTTCAGTGGCTCGTTCCGGCGTGACGGCAACTCCTATACGCTCGATCTCACCTTCGATGCGGATGCCTTCTTCAACAACGCGGGCCAAGCGGCGGGCGAGCAAGTCCCCACGCAGATGATGAGCCAGATGCTCACGATTACCTACACTGCCCGCCTTCCCGGAGAGATCAAGGAACATAACGGCACGCTGCTGGAGGACGGCCGCATCCAGTGGACGCTGCCGTACAGCGGCACGATGACGATCAGTGCGCGTTCGGAAACACCGAGCGCGTTCGGCGGGTTGCTGGTTCTGATCGTCGCGGCGGTGATTGTCGCCATCCTGCTGATCGGAGCGGGCATCGTGCTGATGACCCGACGACGTCCGCAGCCGGCGACGGCTACAACGACATCACAGGTCACGCCGGAGGGCGACGTTTCACCACCTCCATCAGGTGGAACGATCGAATAGCGCACCTGTGTAGAGGGTAGGCTCGTGGGGCGGCAAGCGAGCCGCCCCATCGCCCTGTAACTCGTCACGGCGTGATTCTTGCCAGCCAGAACCGCCACGGGGCCACGCCTGACGGCGTAAACCTTCGCGCGCCCGACCGCGTCCAGGCCGGCTCCGCTCCGCGACGGTTCGGCGATCGAAGTTGACCGCGTTGGTGCCCACCGGTATAGTTAGAGGGATACTCCGATCGGCCTTGCCTAGGCTGCCACTCACAACGATGCAATGCAGGGTTCCAGGAACATGTCGGCGCCGATACCCCAGGAATCGCCGGCGGACACTCCGGCGAACGCAGAGCCAGACGCCCCCACGGCCACGGTGTTGAGCGCGCCGTCGTGGGAAGAGGTCGAGCCTGTCTTCCGCAATTTCCTTCCGGGAGCCGATCTCTCACTGGTCCGCCGGGCTTACGAGTTTGCCGCGCGCGCCCATGCTGGTAAGCTTCGCCGCTCGGGCGAGCCGTACATTACCCACCCACTCGCGGTAGCAGAGATCCTGGCTGGCCTTCAGCTCGACCAGGAGACGATCGCCGCTGCCCTTCTCCATGACGTCCTCGAGGATACCGACGTTACGATCGACGATCTCAGGGCACAGTTCGGCGAGCGAATCGCTCACCTGGTCGACGGCGTCACCAAGTTGAGCCAGATCCGATGGGCCTCTGAAGGGGGACCGACCGAGCGGGAGAAGGCTCGCCAGGCCGAGAGCCTGCGCAAGATGCTGCTGGCGATGGCCGAGGACGTGCGCGTGGTACTGATCAAGCTCGCCGACCGCCTGCACAACATGCGCACGCTCGAGCACCTACCGCGCTCTAAGCAGCTCCGGATCGCCCGAGAGACGGTGGACATCTACGCGCCGCTCGCCAACCGGCTCGGGATTGGCCAGTTCAAAGCTGAGCTCGAGGACCTGGCGCTCAAGTATCTCGAGCCACAGACCTACGAGAGCATCGAGCAGGCGCTCTTGCGCCGGGGTCATCACCGCGAGCAGTACTTGCAGCAGATCATTGCCCAGGTCAAGCAGGCGCTGGAGGAAGCCGGCATCCGTGCCGAGGTCACCGGCCGGGAGAAGCACATCGCCTCGATCGTGCACAAGATGCGCCAGAAGAACCGTAGCTTCGACGAGATCTACGATGTACTGGGCATTCGCGTCATCGTCGACGAGAAGAAGGACTGTTACGGCGCTCTCGGCGTGATCCACAGTATGTGGCACCCGATCCCTGGCGAATTCGATGACTACATCGCAACTCCCAAGGAGAATCTCTATCAGTCCATCCACACCGCGGTGATCGGTCCGCAGGGCATCCCGCTCGAAGTGCAAATCCGCACCCACGAGATGCACCAGCTCGCCGAGTACGGTATCGCAGCCCACTGGCGCTACAAGGAGGGGGCTCGGCCTGATCCTACGCTTGAGGCCAAGATCGCCTGGTTCCGGCAACTGCTCGAGTGGCGCGACGAGATCGTCGATGCCCAGGAGTTTGTCGAGTCGATCAAGACCGACATCTTCCCGGAGATGATCTACGTCTTCACGCCCAAGGGCGACATCATCGAACTGCCGGCCGGAGCTACCCCGGTGGACTTCGCCTACCGGATCCACACCGAGGTCGGTCACCAGTGCGTCGGGGCAAAGGTCAACGGGCAGATCGTGCCGCTCAACTACAAGCTTCAGAGTGGCCAAGTGGTCCAGATCATGACCTCCAAGTCACGGGTCGGCCCCAGCCGTGACTGGCTCATCCCGAGCAACGGCTATGTCACCACGGCCTCCGCCCGGGAGAAGATTCGCCAGTGGTTCAGACGGCAGCAGCGTGAGGAGAACATCGCTCAAGGGCGCCATCTCCTGGAGCAAGAACTGCGCCGGCTGGGAGTCGAGCTCAAGCCCGAAGACCTGCTCAAGCTCTTTCCCCGTTATCAGAAGCTCGAGGACTTTTTGGCCGCAATCGGCTACGGGGCTGTGAGCCTGCAACAGATTGCGGCGAGGATTGCCGAGCACGAAGACCGCAAGGCACTCAGCGGGCCGGTCTCGTCTCCGACGCCAGCTCCAAGCCTGCGAGTGACCGGTATCGGCGATCTCTATACCCGCTTGGCCAACTGCTGCAAGCCGGTCTTCGGCGACCCGATCGTCGGGTACGTCACTCGCGGCCGCGGCGTCACGGTCCACCGGGCCGACTGCCACAATATCCTGCACGCGAGCGAGCCGGAGCGCATCATCCAGGTCACCTGGGGCGAGACTCCCCAGCGCTACCCGGTGACGATCCGCATCGAGGGCTGGGATCGAGTCGGCCTGCTGCGCGACGTGACGACGCTAGTCGCCGACGAGGGGGTCAACGCCCTCTCGGTGATGACCAACGTCCACCCGGATCGGACCGTCACGATCCTGATGACGCTGGAGGTCGCCAACGTCCAGCAGCTCAGCCGGGTGCTGCAGAAGCTCGAAGGCGTCCGCGACGTCTACGACGTCCGCCGCGAGCCCCTGGCTACCCCCACACCGGTTTCCGACGACAGTGGGTGAGTTGACACGCGCTAGCGAAATCGCGAGGCGCTGGTCGCGTCGCAGAAGCAGCGTCCACGGTCGATACGACGACAGTCCGGGCACGAGCACGTGCCCCAACCGTACTTCGTGCATCTCTCACCACGCCTCGTGCACCGCACGAGTCGCCCGCGCCACTCGCCTCGGAGGCGAGCGTGCCGCGTTCGTTCCGTAGCTCAGCGTTCCCTCGAGCCGAGCGAGTTGGTCTTCTGCCTTAGTTTGGCCGGGTCAGGATGGCGCGCGTCTCCAGCTCTGGGAAGCTGTCGGGGCCATCGCTTGCACCGTCCTGCCTCCTGGGACCCGCCTATCCTACCGGCTGCGCCACCCCAGGACATGAGCCGTTGCAGATCCGAAACATCTGGAATATGCGTGATGCATCGCTCGCGCCGAGGGGCCACCTCTGCCCGATCCTTGCTACACTCTGCTGGATTGGGGAGCAGGCAGCAGGAGGAATCCGGGCATGACACCGAGCAATATCGATGTGTGGCGGATCGCCCTCGCCCAGATCGATCCCACGGTCGGCGACCTCGACGGTAACGTCGACCGTATACGGAAGGCTACGCTCTGCGCTCGCCAGGCCGGCGCGTCCCTCGTCGCCTTTCCCGAGCTCGCGGTCACGGGCTACCCGCCGGAGGACCTCTTGCTGAAGGTCAGCTTCATCGAAGCCGCTCGTGACGCGCTGCTCGACCTGCTGGACGTCGCGCCGGAGATCGTCCTGGTGGTGGGAATCCCGTGGGTGGACAACGGCGTGCTCTACAACGGCGCGGCGGTACTCGCCGGAGGTGAGGTCGTCGCGGTAGTTCCCAAGCACCACCTGCCCACCTACGGCGTCTTCGACGAGGATCGCTACTTTGCCCGGGGCGATCTCACCTATCGCTTTCTGTGGGGCCCGCTGCGCTTCGGAGTGACGATCTGCGAGGATATCTGGTACCCGGTGGGCCCGGCCAGTAGCCTGGCCGCGACCGGCATCGATCTCATTATCAACATCAATGGCTCACCCTACCACCGCGGCAAGTGGATGCAGCGCCAGACCATGCTCCAGACCCGGGCCAGCGACGCCGGTTGCTACCTGGCTTACGTGAATATGGTGGGGGGCCAAGACGAGCTCGTCTTCGACGGCAACAGCCTGGTGCTCGGCCCCGACGGTGAGGTGCTCGCCCACGCGGCATCCTTCGACGAAGATCTCCTCGTCGTCGATATCGCCGTGGACGCTGTGCTCTCGAGCTGGCTACACGACCCCCGACGGCGCTGGCTGGCCACTAGCGACGACACGGCGACGATGGTGGTCCACGACCGCGAGGTGAGACTGCCGCTCCCTGACCAGACGCTCCCGCCTATCCCGGAAGAGCTTCGCCAGCTCCGGGTACCGCTCGACGGGCCGGCCGAGATCTACGCCGCGCTCGTGACTGGTGTGCGGGACTACGTGCGTAAGACCGGGTTCCGAACAGCGGTGATCGGCCTCTCCGGCGGCATCGACTCGTCGTTGACTGCCTGCATCGCGGCCGATGCCCTGGGGCCGGAGAACGTCACCGGGCTGGCCATGCCCAGCCGCTACTCCTCTGCCGCGAGCTTGGAGGATGCCCAGCAACTCGCATCGGCGCTGGGAATTCGCTTCCACGTCGTGCCGATCGAGCCGGTGCACCAGGCGTTCCGGCAGGTGCTCGCCCCGCTCGGCAACCAGCCGGAACTACCCGACGTAGCCGACGAGAACCTGCAAGCGCGTATCCGCGGCACCATCCTGATGACCTACTCGAACCGCTTCGGGCCGATCGTCCTGACCACGGGGAACAAGTCGGAGATGGCATGCGGTTACGCCACGCTCTACGGCGATATGGCCGGTGGCTTCGCGGTGTTGAAGGACGTGCCCAAGCTCCTGGTCTACGAGCTGGCACGGTATCGCAACAGCCTCTCCCCGGTCATCCCGGAGCGGGTGTTCACCAAGCCGCCCTCGGCAGAGCTGCGCCCCAATCAGAAAGACGTCGACACGCTGCCGCCGTTCGAGATCCTCGATCCGCTGCTGGAACGTTACGTCGAGCGGGACGCAAGCGTGGACGACCTGGTGCGCGAGGGGTTCGACCCGGCGACCGTTGAGCGCGTCATCCGCATGGTCGACCGCGCGGAGTACAAGCGGCGCCAGGCCCCGCCGGGCGTAAAGCTCACACCACGGGCCTTCGGCCGTGACCGGCGATTGCCGATCGCGAACCGCTATCACGGCTAGAGAAGAGCAGCGCATCCGGTCACGTTGACGCTGATCGGCGCGAGTGGTAGCATTGCGCCGAAGCTTCAGCGTTTGTGCGGATTCTCTGGCCGGGTCGTGCTTCATCGCCTATGCCGTACCCGGTATTCCATACCCACCGAGGAGTTGTTTCGGTGAGGAACGGCGCTATCCCGGACATCGTCATCCGCCGGCTGCCGATCTACGTTCGGACACTGCGACGGCTCGCTGCTGCCGGAATCGACAGCGTCTCCTCCGAGGAGCTGGCGACCCATCTCGGCGTCACCGCTGCGCAGATCCGTCGTGATCTCTCGTTCTTCGGCCGCTTCGGCAAACAGGGGAAGGGCTACGACGTCCGCCACCTAATCGAGGAGATTACGCGTATCCTCCACCTCGATCGCACTTGGGATGTCGCGCTCGTCGGCTTCGGGCGCCTGGGCCAGGCCATTGCCCACTACCGTGGCTTCGAAGAGGACGGGTTCCGCATCGCTGCGATCTTCGACCACAATCCCGACCATATCGGACAGGTCGTCAACGGGGTCGTCGTCCTACCCGACTACCAGATCGAATCGGTCGTCCGAGAGTCCGGCATCAAGATCGGAATCATCGCCGTTCCGGCCGATGCCGCGCAGCAGGCCGCGGATCAACTGATTGCCGGCGGGGTACGCGCGATCCTCAACTACGCCCCGGTGATCCTGCGGCTTCCACCCGGCATCTGGATGCGCGAGATCGACCCGACCAGCGCGCTCCAGAGCCTGACCTATTACCTCGAGCCGGCACCGATACCTGATTCGGTCCTGTCGCCAGGCTCGTTCACCACGTCGTGGCCAGGCAGCAACGGCGGGCGAACTCCTGGCAGTTTCCGCGCCTAGGCTGGTGCTACGGGAGGAGCGCGCGCAGGTCGTTCGGGATCAACCCTAACAGCTCGATCAGGAGCAAGAGATCACCCATCACCAGCAACGCTGACACGGCCAGCGGCGCCACCGGGCCGAGATCCTCGATGTAGTCGCTGAGCGCACCGAACTGGCTAACCACGGCTACGAAGATCGCCCAGCCGAGCAAGACCAGGAACCCCCCGAGCACCTGCACCGGCGTCTGCGGCAGGTCCTGCGCGATCAGCAGCGCCAGGTTGAGAATCACCAGGACCAGCCCGGGGAAGACCAGTAACCCCACCCCGGTCCAGAACATGCGAAGAGCTTCCGCGTGGCTCCAGCCATCCGGCGGCCGACGCAGCCGCGGCCAATCCTGCTCGACGTAGTCCTCGGTGACTTCGATGGTCAGCAGCATGATGACACACAGGACGATGAGCAAGCCTAGCCGGATGTCGAGCGGCACAGTAGCCCTCCGTTGCGGCGCGTTCTTCGCTCACGGGCACCGGTGCAACCGTAGCACGAATTCAGTGAATGGACAAAGCAATTCTGCCCGCGGACGAGCGATGGACTGGGCAGCCAGATCTCCTACTCGATCAGCCTAGCGACGCGCGCGCGAGCGATGGTGCGCTCGGCCACGCGTATGCTGGCGGCATCGATCATCGTGGTGCCGATCGCCAGAGCGCCCTGCCCACTGGAGCGAGCTTGCTCATACGCCGCCAGCACCTCCTGCGCCCAACGCACCTCCTCCATCGTGGGGGTGAAGACCTGGTTGATCACCGGGATCTGGGCGGGGTGAATACACCACTTGCCATCGTAACCGAGCGCTCGCGCCCGCAGGCAGGAAGCACGCAACCCCTCAAGATCCCGGAAGTCGGCGTACGGGCCGTCGATGACTTGAAGGCCGGCCGCTCGGCTCACCACTAGGATCTGATGCATGGCGTATCCGAACCGGTGACCAGGGTAGTGTTGATCCCACTCGTCGGGCGTGCCGATCGCAGTCGATGGGATCTGAACGGAAGCCGCATAGTCGCCCGGTCCGAAGACGAGGGCATCGAGCCGCTCGCGCGCCATCGCGATCTCGCCACAATTCAGGAGACCCCGGGCGGTCTCGATCTGCGCCTGGAGACGGACGGGCTGGTCTCTCCCGACGACAGCCTCGAGCTGGCCGAGCAGCGTGGCAACCAGGTAGACATCGGCCCCCCGCTCGATCTTGGGCAGGATCACCAGATCGACCTGTTCCCCCACCGCTTCGACGACCTCGATCAGGTCTCGGTAGAAATAGGGCGTGTCGAGGGCATTCACGCGGAAGGCGCGTGGGCGGCCGCGCCAGTCCAGCTCTCGCAGGGCACGAATGACGTTGTCCCGGCTGCTGGCCTTGGCCTCGGGAGCCACCGCATCCTCGAGGTCGATGAACACCAGATCCGCCTCGCTCCGTAGCGCCTTCTCGATCATATTCGGCCGCGAGCCCGGCACCGAGAGCACGCTCCGCTGGGGATACGCGACCATTTCCCCCTCCGGATCCAGCTATCCGTTCAGCCGCCACAGCATACCAGGAGGGGAGCCGATCCTGCTCCAGGTGATCGATAGACCGGTCGCCAGCATCCAGCGCGGTGCACCGAACTCAGCCGTCTCGATCGAGGGCAGAGTGCCCGGCCCCCGACGAGGCTCGGGTATCCTTCAGGCGCGAGAGAAGTCGACGCTGGCTGCGGTTACCGGGCGACCGCGACTGCCCACCGGGAGACCAAGGAGATGGAGTCTGCTGAGGATCTGGTACGTCTCGCCGAGACGTTCGCGTCGAGCATCAGCGATCTGAGCGGTGAACACTTAGACTTCTCGCCAGCCTCGCTCGCTGCCCTCGACAGCCTGGTCGATCAGTGGCTCCACCTGGCCGAGGTGTACGCCGGAGCCGAGGCACTGGATCTCAGCGCCTATGCCCTGCCCACGGCCGCCTACGCCGGTGAAGTGTTCCGCCGCGCGCTCGGCGGCGAGTGGTACATCAGCGAAGCGCCGAGTGCTCCGCCCCATCTCGTTCTCGCCGGCAGGTTTCGACTAGATGTCGTCCAGCTCGTAGAGCGTTTCTACCGCCGGGCGTCACCACCCTCGCTCTGGGACCTGTACCAGGCCATCGAGCGGGAGCTGGAGCGGCAGCCTCGGCCGGAGAGCGACGTCGATCCGTGAAGAGCGACAGCGGTCTGCCCAGGCCGAACTCATTCGCCGGTCTCGATTTCAGCGGCGCGCGCGACGCCGGCAGGCACGCCTGGGTCAGCCAGGGTCGACGCCGTCTCCGGCGGCTGGAGGTGTGGGATTGCCGGCCGGTCGCCGAGCTACCGGGGTCTGGGGTCGGGCGTGACGTCTGTCTCCCCGCCCTCGCGCACTGGATCAGCCAGCGAGGCCAATGCTTGATCGGCTGCGATTTCCCGTTCAGCTTGCCACGAGGGGTGACGGGCGGCGAGGGTTGGGAGACACTCGTCCGTGCCTTCCTCCGGCGCTTCCCGACGGCCGAGGAGCTGAGATCAGCCTGCCATGACCAGAGCGGTCGGGAGCGCCGACGGCAGACAGACCGCGAAACTCGCGCTCCGCTCGCGCCTGGCAACCTCCGACTCTACCGGCAGACCTACTACGGCATCCGGGACGTGCTGTCGCCGCTCATCCAGGCGGGCGCTGCATCTGTCCTGCCGTTCCAGCGCCCGAGCCGTGGCCGCCCCTGGCTGATCGAGGTCTGTCCGGCCGTCACTCTGCGCCGGCTCGGGCTGCACAACTGGCACTACAAGGGGCCAGGGGAGCGCCAGCGCCTCGAGCGACGGCGCCTCGTCGAGCTCTTGCAAGAGCTGGGGATGCAACTGCCGGCACTGGTGGGCGAGCGGGCGTTGCACGATGCTGGCGGCGACGCGCTCGACAGCTTGATCGCGCTCTATACCGCCTGGGCTGTCCGCAACGCGCTCGAAGTCGAACCGCCGCTCGCTACCGAGGGGCACATCTATGCCCCGAAGCAGCTCCCCGGCCCCTCTGCGGCGCGCGCAGCCGCTCGGTGAGACCAGTTCAGTCCGTGTGAACCGCCGCCTCAACCCGCTCGTCGCCCGGTCGTGGCCCCGAAATGAGACGGTCGTAGGTATCGAGCAGGCGCTGGCCGATCGTCGTCCACCGGTAACGTTGATTCACCAGTCGCCAGGCGTTCTCGACCAGGCTCTCTCGTAGCTGGGGCGACTCCACTAGGCGAGTCACTGCCTGCGCGAACTCTTCCGGGGAATCGGCGAGCAACAGGTGGACGCCGTCCTCGACCTCCAGTCCAGCCGCACCCAGCCGGGTCGACACGACTGGCCGGCCAGCGGCGAACGCCTCCAGTATCTTGAGCCTGGTGCCGCCGCCGCTGAGCAGCGGCACGACAACGATCCCCGCTCGCTCCAACCAAGGCTGGGGATCAGGCACGCGTCCGACCAGGCGTACCCCTGCCGCTCTCGCCATCGCTGCCAGTTCAGCCGGTGGGTCCGCTCCGACCGCGACGAATTCGACGTCGGGGATCTTGTTTCGGAGGAGCGGTAAGACTCGTGAGACGAAGAATCGCACGCCTTCAGCATTGGGCCAGTACCGGAGCGTGCCGACGAACACGAGGCGCTCGGGCCGGCCCAGCGTGAGCGGGCGACGTGGCACACGCTCAAGGTCGATCCCATTCGGGATAACGATGGCGGTGCGACCGGTGGCCGCCTCGATGACCTGGCTATCGGCCACCGAGGTCGCCAGGCAGAGAGATGCGCGACGCCAGGCTTCGATCTCGTCGCGTCGCAGCTTACGCCATTCGATCCCGTTGAACCACCGGCGTATGACCGAGCCGTGCCTGCCGATCTGCCTCACCAGGTCGTGCTCCACGTTGTGCACGTCGAGTACGACTGGAAGATCGCTTGGCAGGCGGTAGAGGGCGGTGAGCGAGAACTCGAAGTGGACGAGGTCGACCGGCTGTTCGCGCAGCAGCCGATCGAGCGCCGACTGGAGCGCTGGATGAATCATCTGCCGGTGCTGGGCCGAGCGGGGGGAGAAGAGCG
The DNA here is from genome assembly GCF_023806485.1 of Thermalbibacter longus. Lineage (GTDB taxonomy): Bacteria > Chloroflexota > Chloroflexia > Thermomicrobiales > Thermomicrobiaceae > Thermalbibacter > Thermalbibacter longus. Next base: position 431,834 of record NZ_JAMSLR010000001.1, on the reverse strand, counting down.
CGCGAAGCTGTCCGAGACGCTTGGCCGCGCTCGGCGGTTGCCGGCCAGTCCACGGGACTCGCACCGCAATTGTGGTGCCGAGCTCGCGCTCAGTGAGAGCAGGGTCATCGCCTGGCCCAGCCAGGCTGAGGATCGTCACCTCGTGCGCCTTGGCAACCTCGCGGATTAGAGCATACATGCGGATTGCGCCGCCGAAATCCGGTGGCGCCGGGAGGTATGGTGTTACGAACAATACCCGCATGTGTCCCAGACGCCCCTTTGCTCCCCCGAGGACTGCCGCGAGCTCGTCGCCGTTTGCCTCAATGCGCATCATGGCATAGAGCACTCCCGGCCGGCGAGGGAGGCCAGCCGGGAGTCTACCCGATCTGCTCGAAGAGCTCAGTCTCTGGCGAGAGCTGGTCTCGACGATACCTCCGCCGCTTACAGCCAGGGTCTCGCGGGTATCGAGCGAGAATCGTGAGCCTGCGTGCGGAGACGCCCGAGGCGAGCGCCAGCCAGCCGTTACGGTCCGGTCTGTTGCGACATCTGTTGTCCGAGCTGCTGCTCCATCTGCTCGACCTTCCGCGCCATCTCCTGCTCGTGGCGCAGATTCTCTTGCAGGAGTTGGGCAACCTGTGGATGTCCCATCCGCTTCGCCTGCTCGATCAGGCCCTGGTACGTGGCGACCTCGAAGTGCTCGGTCTTCGCTGCCGCGCCCAGATGGTATAGGGTCATGAGATTCGCCGGGACGCTTTGCTGGGCAAACTGCTGGTGATCCTGGTGCAGTCCCTCGACCGCATAGCACGGAACCCGCTGTGGCGGGATGCCCAGGGCATGAAAGGCTTGCTCGAGGTTCTGGATCTGCTGCTGCGTTTCCTGCCGGTGATGCTCCAGTGCCTGCTTCACCTGAGCGTTCTGCTCCATGCCAGCCGTCTGGTTCAGCATCTGCAGGATGCGTTGCTCGGCGTCGTACGTCGTCGCGAGCTCATGGACGAAGAGATCCTGTGGGCTTCGAATCGCCTGGGTCGCCATGATCGTGTCTCCTTCCGGGTTATCGCCAACCTCGTCTCGACCACTCGACGCGCGGGAGCCGCACCGAGCCTCGACACCGCTGCCGCCCTTCCGACAGCTATTTGGCCCTGCCGGTACCGGTACGCTCTGGCTCCCTACCCCGGGCATCACCGCCAGGCTCAACGCCGGGATGAAGTTATGTCTACCACACTCGCCTCGCCGGCACAAGCCGAGACGGGCTGAGAGCGACTCCGGTGATGGGTGTATGTCTCAGGCGACCCTATTGGCACGACCCCAGTGGTGCTCGAGAACATCGGCCAGCCCAGCGGCGTCCAGCACCTGCCGAATCTCGTCCGGGCTACGGCGCGCAACCGGGAGCCGGTCATCGCTGGCCAGGCGCAGCAGCAGCCGAGCAGCCAGCGCCGTTCCCATCTGCAAGCCACGCCGCGTCACCTTGTCCACGGTATCAGCCTCGGTGTGCCCCCAGCCACGACCGATCATCCCTTGCGTCGCGTCGCGGCTCTGGAGTGTGGCAGTGGGATAGCCAGCCAGGAAAAAGGGGAAATGATCCGAGTGTGGCGAGATGCGGTCACGAACGCCGAATGGGTAGCGCAACTGCCCGGCAAGCTCGCGGAAGTAGCGTGCGAGATCCGGGTGGCCAGTGACCGTCACCTGCTCGTTCCCGCCCTGGCCTCGACCTGCGCCATCCAGGTTGAGCATGAAGCCGACCGTCTCCTGCTCGTCCCCCTGAGCGTAGCGGTCGCAGTGATGCCAGGACCCGAGCAAGCCGAGCTCTTCACAGGCAAACCAGAGTAGCCGGATCGTGCGCCGCAGTCGCCCGGCATGCGGGGCAAGGACTCGGGCCAACTCGAGGGCAACGACAGCCCCAGCCGCATTGTCGGTCGCTCCCTGCGCGATGTCGTGCCCGTCGTAGTGGGCGCCAGCGAGCACCAGCTCCGAGGTCCCGTCTTTGCCCGGGACATCGGCCACGACATTGTAGGCATGAGAGCGAAAGACCCGGTTACGCAGCCTGATTCGCCCTCGGAGCTCGCCGTGCGCTGCCAGGCGTCGGATCATCTCCCCAGCCTCGTAGCTGATCCCGAGGCCTGGGATCGGAGCGGTGTAGTCGAGCGCGCTCGATCCACCCGGGTTACGAGCGTAGAGCGCTCCGGTTATGCGCAGCATCCCCGGATTGCGGTTGGTGAAGACACAGGCGATCGCGCCGCCTTCGACCGCCCGGCGATACTTTTCGGTACGGTGACTCCCCTCGACTCCAGGCAAGTCCGTCTCTGCGTCCGTGAGGACGATCGAGCCGCGCACGCGGTCGCCGGCCTCGGCGAAGTCCGACGCCTCCCCCGCGCCGACGTCCACGATCACCCCTTCGATATCAGCCGTGCCGGAGTACGGCATGGCGAGCGCGCTGAAGCTCCGCTCGACCGGCGTGGACAGGGCGAAGAAACACTCGCCGCGCTCCCAGCTATAGACTGGGAACTCCTCCAGTCGAACCCGCTCCAGGCCGTACTCGCGCAGCGTGCGCTGGAGGAACTCGGCCGCCGCGTGCTCGCTGGCGCTGCCACCAAAGCGATGGCCGATGCCATCACAAAGCTGCAGCAGGTTCCGATACGGCTCGTCGGAAGTCCAGATCTCGCCCAGCACCTGCCGCTCGATCTCACCATGCGCCGCGGCCATCACCGGATCCCTTCTACCTGTATCACCCGTCGATCGTGGCGATTGTACCAACCGGCTTCCGGCAGCGGCCCTCCATTTCGCGAACAATGGCCACTGAGCAATGCTCAGCACGACCTCCGGACTGCCGGCCCCTGCCGAGCGCTTTCCTGGTGCGCTATCGTTGCAGGGACCTGGCCGCCCGGCAGGAGCGGAGGAGAATCATGCTCGACCGGCTCACCGAACTCGCGGCAGAGAGCCTAAGGCGAGACAACCCTGCTCTCGAGCAAGTCCGGATCGTGGGCCTGGAGGAGATGGGAGGGCAGCCCAGCTACAGGCAGTGGAGCGTTCGGCTCACCTGGCTAGCTGGGGGGATGCGGTATCTCGACACGTTCGTCGCGCGAACGGTCCCAGGCGCGGCCGACCCGTCCCGCCTGTCCGAACTCGGACACCGTCTGGATGCGACCGGCATCCGGGTGCCCGCGCTGGTAGGCGTTTCGGCGGATCCGACCCAGAGCCTGCTCCTCTTCGAAACAGCCCCCGGCCAGCCAGCCGCCCGCGTGCTCGCTCATACGAGGCTGCGATGGGAAATCAGCGCGCTGGCAGTCACGCTGGCCCGAGCCCTGGCCAGCCTCCACCGGCTCGACTGGCACAGCATCGCCCCCTGGCTCGCAGATCAGGACACGCCTCCGGAAGACGTGATCGACGAGCAGGTCGACACGCTCATAGAGGGCCTCGCGACCCGATCCGAGCGCTTGCCCTCGTCCTGGCGCGAGGCCGTCGTCCGGGCACTCGCCTGGCTCGATCTCCGGCGACCAGTGATGTCGTCGCTCTGTCTCTGCCACGGGGGCTTCAGCCTCGACACGGTTTTCCTGGATCACGACGAGATCAGCGGTCTCTATGGATGGGAGCGCGCTCATGTCTCCGACCCCGCCACCGATCTGGCCCTGCTGCCGTACCAGGCGCGCCACCTCGGGCTTTCGCCGGACGACGCCGACCTCTTCCTGCAGACGCTGCTCGCTAGTTACCTTCAGCTCTCGCCGCACTCGCTCGAGAACCTGCCCTTCTACGTAGTCGCTCAGCTTGCCGCGCTCGCGCTCGACACGGCCGACGCCGCGCTGGCCTGGGACTCCACGGCGACTCTCGAAGCCGCAACGCAGGTCACGGAGGTCCTGGCAGCCCTGCACCGGGCAACGCAACTCGCCGATCGAGCCCCTTGGCGGTCTGGCTGAGTCACGTGTTTACTGTCGCAGCGGGCAGGCGTCACCGCCAAGAATGAACGACCGTCGCCAGTGCGAGGGAATACCGTGACGAGACGTTGCGCTCTCCTATTGCTGGTCTTCATCCTCTTTGCCTGCGTCCCGGGGAGGTCGGAAGCCGACTCGACAGTCACCAGGCTGGCGGACGACCTGGCGACCGCGACCGAGCCCATCGAGACGCCCCCGCCCGCGAGCACCCCCTCGCCTCCAGCAGCGACGCCCACCGCAGCGCCCACAGCGCCCCCACCGGCTCCGACCCAGTCGCCTCCGACCCCGACAGTGGCCCCCTCTCCAACCGCGACGGTTCTCCCCGCGCCGCGCTGGAGCTTGCTCCTCCAGCTCCTACGCGATGGCCAGGTCATCGCTGAAGGGGCTACATCCCATGAGCTCGCCAGCTACGAGCCCGAGGTCGGTCGCGAGCCCGACCGGTACGCACTACGAGTGTTGGTGAGCGATGGCCTCGAGTCGACCGAACTGCCGGTCAACGACCCGATGCCCTTCGCCCTGTTCCATTTCATCGGCATCGGGTACGTACACGACCTCGACGGCGACTGGCGAGATGAAGCGATCGTCCACGACTTCACCGGTGGCGCGCACTGTTGCAGTAACTACTACATCCTTGCGAGCGACGCATCGGGAATCACCACGCTGGATGCCATCGCGCTCGGCAACGGGGGAATCCAGGGGATCGGCGACCTCGATGGCGACGGAACGGCCGAGATCCTGGCCGTCGACGACCGCCTGCTGATGTTCGGGGAGATTCCCCTGGCATTAGCCCCCTACCTGCCCCTGGTGCTCTGCCTGGTTGGGGACAGAACGCTGGAAGATTGCACCACGAGGTTCCCGGTTGTCGTCGAGCAGTCGGCCACGCACTACGAGGACATGCTGAGTCACCCCGAGAGCGACGAGATCGTCCGCCAGGCAGCCGCGATCGGCGTCTACGCGCATTACGCCAGGATCGGTCGAGCTCAAGAGGGCCTGCAGCGGATCGCGTCGCGCTGCCCCCAGTGCCTGCAGTTCGTCGAGCAGCACCGTGCCGAGATCGACGAGCGGCTGCGCGAGGAGCGCCCCCTTCGCCTTACAGCGAGCCCCTGACCGAACTGCCAGGGGCTCGCGCCGCACGTGAGGATGCGATGTAAACGTCAGACTCCGGCTAGGACTCCCGCAGTCACCGCGTTGAGCGCGCGCACGCGACGCACCAGATCGGCCAGCGTCTCCGGTGTGATCGTCTGGCGACCGTCGACCAGCGCCTGCTCTGGTTCAGGGTGAACCTCGATGATCAAGCCGTGCGCGCCAGCGGCGACCGCGGCGAGCGACATCGGGGGAACCAGCTCGCGGCGCCCGGTGCCGTGGCTGGGATCGACGATGACCGGCAGGTGGCTGAGCTGGCGCACCAGGGGGACAGCGTTCAAGTCGAGGGTGAAGCGCGTGGCCGTGTCGAAGCCGCGGACGCCGCGCTCGCAGAGGACGATCTGGTCGTTCCCGCCGGCCAGGAGATACTCGGCGGAGAGAAGCCACTCTTCGATCGTCGCGGCGAAGCCACGCTTGAGCAAGACCGGCTTTCCGGTGGCGGCCACGCGGCGGAGCAGCGCAAAGTTCATCATGTTGCGACTGCCGATCTGGAGCATGTCGGCATACTCGGCGACGAGCTCGACGTGCTCGGTATCCAGCACCTCGGTCACGACCGGCAGGCCCGTCAGGGCCCGGGCCTCGGCCAGTAGCTCGAGACCGGTCTCACCGAGCCCCTGGAAACTGTAGGGGGAGGTGCGCGGCTTGAAAGCACCTCCCCGCAACATCGACGCGCCGGCGCGGCGCACCGCTTCAGCGGTTCGCAGGAGCTGGTCGCGATCCTCGACCGTGCACGGCCCAGCGATGATGACCGGCTCCGGGCCACCGAAGGCAACCTCACCCACCCGGACGACCGTGCCGGCCGGACGAACCTCGCGCGCAGCCAGCTTGTAGGCCCGGTCGGTCTGGACGACCTGCTCCACGCCTGGCTGCCCGCTCAGGAAGGCCGGCAGGTCTTCGGCGAGCGGCTTGCCGTTGACGCCGATGACCGGCGAGCCGCCGCGCCCGAGGGCCATCACCTCGTAGCCACGCTCGCGGAGCAGGTGCAGGATACGCTCCCGCTGCCGGTCATCCGCTTCTGGACTCATCCGCACGATCATCGCGCTGCCCCTTTCCACCGCGCCAACCACCCGATCCCTTAGCCGCGCTTCCCTCTAAACAAAAGAGCAGAGGCCGAAACCTCTGCTCGCCGGCGTTGCTGGTTTGTGGGCTACGCGATCAGCCGCTCAGCACCTCGCGGCCCACCAGCAACGCCGGCGGGCTAAAGTAATACGCGAACCAGTACTGGTGCTGAGCAGTCATCGCGTCCATACCGCCCCTAGAATAGCCGCCGGCTCGCGCGCTGTCAAGAGCCTGTGCTGACAATATGCCACCAGCATGGTATGGTGGGAGCCGTGCCCTCGACTGGGCAGGCGACACCAAAACTGAAGTACGAGGTCATGGTGCGTGCGGTAACCCGATTGCGGCGCGAGCGCGAGGAGCCCGCGGCGACTCTCGCCGGCGAAACGGCGATCGTTACCCTGCTTGCAAGAATCTTCCAGGTTATGCTCGGGTTGGGACTCCTGCTCGTGGTCGCCGGCAGCCTGCTGGAGATCGCGAGCGATGGCCGGTTGCCCGAGCAGACAATCCCGGCAAGCGAGGTACCTCGACTACTGCTCGAGGGCGATGGCAACGCGTTATTGACGCTAGGCATCCTCGTATTCCTCGCTGGCCCGGTGCTCGGGGTGCTGGCACTGGCCATCTCCTACTTCCGCTCCGGCGACCGGCGATCGGGACTATTGGCGCTGCTGGTACTCGTCATCGTCGGCAGTGTCCCGCTGATTCGGCTGCTGCGAGGTGGATGAGTGACGGTCGGAGTCGAGCTCGCCATTCTCCTGGTGGCGTTGGGAGCCGGCATCCTGGGCTCGATGGTGGGGCTAGGCGGTGGCGTCTTCATGGTACCGATCTTCTCCGCCTTCCTGGGCATCCCGCTGAAGACGGCCATCGCGGCCAGCGCCGTGAGCGTGGTCGTCAACTCGCTCGGCGGCGCGGCGGTCTACCTGCGACACCGAATGGTCAACCTCAAGCTCGGGCTCCTGCTGCTGATCTCGACGACACTCGGCGCGATCCTCGGTGGTCTACTGGTGCTCAGTGCTCCGGTCGACGCGCTGCGCGTGGTCTTCGCCGTCACACTCTACGCCATGGTTGCGATGATGCTCCGCCAACGCGCGACTGCCGAGGGAGCCGAACTGACTGACGACCCGCTGGGCCTGCGGGCGAGCTACTACGATCCGGCTCGCGGCGAAGAGGTCACCTATGTCCCGATGCGCGTGCTGCCGGGCATGGGTCTGAGCACGATCGCCGGCGTCGTCTCGGGGCTCCTCGGGATCGGTGGGGGTGCCGTGCAGGTACCCTTGATGAACACCATCATGCGCGTGCCAGTCAAGGCTGCCGCGGCCACGAGCGTGTTCATGGTCGGAATCACGGTTGTTGCGAGCGCGCTGCTCTACTACACCGCCGGCCTGATCAGCCCGGAGGTGGCCGCCCCCGCCATCATGGGCGTCTTCCTCGGATCGCAGACCGGCTCGCGGCTTGCCAGGCGGGTTCGAGGACGCGTCCTCAGCCGGATCCTCATCGTGATCTTGCTCTACCTGGCCACCACGATCCTGCTCCAGGCGTTCGGGATCCAGGTTCCAGGAGCACGCTGAGCGATTGGCCAGCGTACGGCGCTCACGTAAACCCGCTGCCTGGGCAGAGGGCCTGCCAACCGCGTGGGCGATACCGTCGCTGTGCGTGGCACATCTTGACGGGAAGACCACGCGCCGAGCCGGCACGTCTGCTCGCGGAGGCGAGCGCGGCTAAGTCGAAGTCCAACGAGGAAAGATGTGGGCACTGGCGTCAGCGAGATGAGGGCGGCCGCCGGTCCCGCCCCTCCTCGCGCGGCTCTCGCGTGCCTGGGCGCGGGCGGCGGAGCAGGTTGCCGAAGAAGAGCTGCTGCATCTGCTGGCCGAACGAGATATTCACTAGTTCGGTGGCGGTATCCTGTACCAGCTCGCCTGGGCGACGTTCCTGAGTCGCCCACTCCGCGCGCGCGTCGCGCGCCTGCTCGAAGGCCTGGAGCAGCGTCGCGATCGTCTCTTCGTTCCCGGCCGCGATCAGGTCCCGCAGGTGGTGCAGTTCGGCCAGCGTCGTGTCCAGCCAGCGAACGATGTTCGCGCTGTTGGTCACGCAGATATCGCGATGCATCTCGGGGCTGCCGGCCGCCAGCCTCGTTGCGTCCCGGAAGCCGCTCGCGGTCAACTTGCGCATCTCCCGCCAGGACGCGTCCCGGCTGACAACGCGCATCAGCGCCACCGAGAGCAGGAAGGGCAGGTGGCTTATTCCAGCCACATAGCTGTCGTGCTCGTCCGCGTCGATAAAGAGTGGCTCGGCGCCGAGCGCGGAGATCATGCCGAGAACAGTCTGGACCGCCTCCTCGCTGGCGGAGACGAGCGGCGTGACGCACCAGGTCGCGCCTTGGAACAGGTCAGCTTCGGCACCTTCGATGCTCTGCGCCTTGCCGGCCATCGGGTGGCCACCGACGAAGTGGACGCTCGCTGGCAGGAGCTCGCGGGCCCAGGCCAATACTGCCGCCTTCGTGCTGCACGTATCGGTGACGACCACGCCCTGCTTGCCGTACTCGGCGATGGCCTCGAAGATCTCGCGCACCGAGCCCACAGGGGTGGCGATGATGATGAAGTCGGCACGCTCGACAGCGCCGCGGAGGTTCCACTCCGTGCGGTCGACCGCCTTGATCTTCTTGGCGTAGTTCTGGTGCGCCAGGTCGATATCGAACCCCGTTAGCTCGACCACGGGGGAACGCTTGCCGTCATCGGTCGCCCAGCGTCGGAGGCCGAGCCCGATCGAGGCGCCGATCAAGCCGAGGCCGATGATGGAAACCTGCTGCATGGCACGAACCCTACCTCACTGACAAGCCCGGTGCACGCATTGCCGCGAGTATAGCACCGCCGTAGGGATCTCACGGCGCTTCGAGCGGCTCCAGGTCGATCGTGCGGATCCAGCCATCGGTTCCGTCCTCGAGCGCGAGGTGCAGCCAGGTCGCGCCGGCCGCCTGCTCCTGCTCCCCCAGGAACATCAGCGGCGTTCCCGGCTCGAGCACCTGGACGACCTCGGTGTCGGTGCCGGGACCCGATCGGAAATTGACCGGAGTGCCCTCGGCAACCCGGTGCGTCGGTTGCCAGACCGGGGTGGGCGAAGGCAGCGGAGTCGGCGTCGGTTGCGACTTACTGGCATTGGCTTCCTCGCTCGCGGGGGTCTCGGCACCGGCGGCAGCAGGGCCCGGCGTCGGCGTCGTGACCTCTGTCGCCCGGGGGATGAAATCGCCGAGGTAGGGACCGAGCCGGACATAGAGCCAGATGAACGCCGTGAGCGCGATGATGATGGTCAGGGCCATGCTCAGGCCGACCAGTATCCCCGATGTTCGGGAGCGCTGGCGGAGGCGCGCGCTGAGATCGTGCTCGATCATCGTGCTCCCACTCTGGGATCGGACAAGCGCTCTCTTCTTTCCAGAGAAGCGAGTATAGCAGGCGCGCATGCTAGACTGGTGGCGACAAGCTCGATTCGAGCGCGCCGAGGACACTAGAGAGCTGAGGCTGGTCACGCTGAGGGAGGGTCGTATGGCTCAGTTCAAGAACTACATCAACGGGGAGTGGGTCGACGCCCAGAGCGGAGAGGAGTTCGAGCGCCGCAACCCGGCGACGGGCGAGCTAATCGGCACCTTCGCCAAGAGCGGCTCGGCCGATGTCGATGCCGCGGTCGCGGCGGCCAAGGCTGCCTTCGACCGCTGGCGCAAGACTCCGGCGCCGAAGCGGGGTGAGATCCTCTTCCGGGTGGGGCAGATGCTGATCGAGCGCAAGGAGCAGCTCGCCCGGGAGATGACGGAGGAGATGGGGAAGGTTCTCGCAGAGACCCGCGGCGACGTCCAGGAAGGCATCGACATGACCTTCTACATGGCCGGAGAGGGTCGCCGCCTCTGGGGCCAGACGACGCCCTCGGAGCTGCCGAGCAAGTGGAACATGTCGGTGCGCAAGCCGCTCGGCGTCGTTGGCCTGATCACACCCTGGAACTTCCCGCTGGCCATCCCGACCTGGAAGATCATGCCGGCACTCATCTGCGGCAACACGGTCGTCTTCAAGCCAGCGAGCTACACCTCGCGGTCGGCCGTCCGGCTGGTCGAGCTCTTCGAGGAGGCTGGCCTTCCGCCCGGGGTACTGAACCTCGTGCTCGGCAGCGGCGAGACGGTCGGCAACGCGCTGGTGCAGCACCCCGACGTGGCGCTCATCTCGTTCACCGGGTCGAACGACGTCGGCCAGCAGGTCGCCGTCGAATGTGCCCGCCTGGGCAAGCGGGTTTCACTCGAAATGGGTGGCAAGAACGCGATCATCGTGATGGACGACGCTGACCTGAAGCTCGCGCTCGACGGCATCGTCTGGAGCGCGTTCGGCACCTCGGGCCAGCGCTGCACCGCAGCCAGCCGCGTGATCGTGCACGAGGGCGTCTTCCGTGAGCTCGCCGACCAGCTCGACGCCCGGGTGAGCGCGCTGCGTCTCGGCAACGGGCTCGATCCGCAGACCGACGTCGGCCCGGTGGTTAGCGACTCGCAGCTCCAGCGCGTGCACCGCTACGTAGAGATCGGGCAGCAGGAGGGAGCCGAGATCCTGGTCGGCGGGAAGATCGCCACGCAGGGCGAGCTCGCCCGCGGGCACTTCCACGAGCCGACGGTCTTCATCAACGTGCGGCCCGACATGCGGATCGCCCAGGAGGAGATCTTCGGCCCGGTCACGGCGCTGATCACCGTGCGGAGCCTCGAGGAGGCGATCCAGGTCTGCAACGGCGTGCGCTACGGACTCTCCGCGTCGATCTACACGCGCGACATCAACAAGGCCTTCCGGGCGATCGAGGACGTGTACACCGGCATCCTGTACGTCAATGCCGGCACCATCGGCGCCGAGGTACACCTGCCGTTCGGCGGCACCAAGGCGACCGGCAACGGGCACCGGGAGGCGGGTCAGGCGGCGCTGGACGTGTTCAGCGAGTGGCAGTCGATCTATATCGACTACAGCGGGCGGCTGCAGCGCGCCCAGATCGACGTCGAGCACCTGCCGATCGGCAACGACTGACGGCAGGGCGCGTCCGGCGCACGTCGCCAGAACGAGCACGCGGCCCCGACCGGCTGGCGCTGCGAGCGGGTCGGGCGTAGCTAGCCTGCCCTGCGCGCGAGCTCCGAGCCCGGGGTGAGAGAATGCCTGGCCAGCGGATCGCCCGCCTAAACGCATCGAACCGTTAGGGCGACACGCACGGCGCGATTGAACCGCTTACGTCTTCGCGCAGGCCACGTTTCTGGAGCGCTATCGTCATTCGCGCGAGCCAGAGTGTTGCCCTGCGCCGACTGCTAGGCTTGCGCAGGCTAAGCCGTTTCGATTTTATGATGCGACCGCGCGGCGGCCGACTGAATCGGCCGCCGTTCCTACCTTGACTTCGCTGTGGACCGAGGCGCCCGTCATTTCACCGAGAGCGGATGCACTCGGGACACGATACTAGAGCTGGAAAGGACACGAGATGAGATTCCCCTCATTGTACGGATCATATAAGAGAAAATGGCCACGTCTTACATCCTGGAGAAAATCACCCGCGTTTCCCCATAAATCGGGGTACATATTAGCCATACTTGAAGGAGGAAACTTGTAGTAGGAAGCCGATAGAGACGTGACCGCCCCAACACAAGCCTCCGCTGGCCTATCGGACGGCGGTTTGGCCGCAACGTTGGCCATCGGCACCATCAAAAGTGCCAGCGTAACCAGAAGGGGAACGAGAAGTCGCCACCACCTTCTCCAACCTACTCGCACTTTCAACCTCCCTCTCCACGTCTTTCCTCTTGGCGAGGCTCCCGCGATCTCAGACGCCGGTCGGCATTTCGCTCCCCTCCCTTCTGCCCTAGCGACGGATCAGCGAGGTCGCAAACTCTTCGCGTCTCCATACCGTGACATGAAGTCGTCGACGATCAGCGACCGCATATTCGGCCTGTTCGGACCGGCGTCTCCCAATTGACCAGCCTTGCAATCGGCGACGCTGTCATGCCAATCGCTCTCCCCAGAGCACGACGTCCCCCTCAAAGTGTTTGGCACGCTGCCCATCATTCGCACTATTTCCCGATTCGATGCGGGCTCCACTACTGGGCAGCCGCCTCACACGGTGGTCGTCCAGACTGTCGACGCGATAGGCCAGACGATGAGGGCAGTCTTGCGCCCACCCAGGTACAATCGGAACCAACCGGGCTGCCCCCCGAACTCTCGTGGAAGACAGAGCTTCAAGCCCTCATCCGCACTGTGGAAACGCAGCGCGCTGACCTCGCTTATCCCAATCCCTCCCTCCCTAATTTCAAGCCCTCATGGGTACTGTCGAAACTAGGCGTCCAGGAACTCCTCCTGGCGGCGAGGCGGGTTTCAAGCCCTCATAGGTACTGTCAAAGCCTCGTGCGGCAGCTCCGGGAGACGCGGCGGGACGATGTTTCAATCCCTCATAGGTACTGTCGAAACATGGGCTCATGGACTGGAAACCCATCGTCGTCGTGGTTTCAAGCCCTGATAGGTACTGTCGAAACCAGCTCCCGGAGGAGGAGCGCCAGGTGGCGGCGCAAGTTTCAAGCCCTCATAGGTACTGTCGAAACTCGCGTCGCCCATTGTCGCTCGTGCGGGTCATCTCGGTTTCAAGCCCTCATAGGTACTGTCGAAACGGGTTACCCCTGGGTGATCCGCTTCCACGCCCTCGGTAGGTTTCAAGCCCTCATAGGTACTGTCGAAACCGTTCGGCACGGCTCGGTCCAGCGCCTTCTCCGTTGTTTCAAGCCCTCATAGGTACTGTCGAAACAACACACTGCAGGGCATCGTTCGCTCCGGTTCTCCCCGGTTTCAAGCCCTCATAGGTACTGTCGAAACCTTGACATCGCGCGCCTCCTCTCCTCGCGACGCAGTAGTTTCAAGCCCTCATAGGTACTGTCGAAACTTCACGTTCGCAGAGGGCGAGACACCAGACGAGGCGGGTTTCAAGCCCTCATAGGTACTGTCGAAACCCACCGGGGCCTGCGCCAGCGGCTCGGGCTGGCCCTCAGTTTCAAGCCCTCATAGGTACTGTCGAAACCACGACCTGGGCGACCATCACAGCGTTGGCAACCAATGTTTCAAGCCCTCATAGGTACTGTCGAAACATGGCGATGGGGCCCTCTGGGGCGTGCAGCCAGCCGAGTTTCAAGCCCTCATAGGTACTGTCGAAACCTGCTTTGCAACGCCTGCCCAGCGGCGCTGATAGCGTTTCAAGCCCTCATAGGTACTGTCGAAACAGCAGGCGACGAGAGGCACTAGCGGAGCGAGAGAGGTTTCAAGCCCTCATAGGTACTGTCGAAACGCGCGCCTACGCTACGCGTGCTCTGTACGCGTAGACAGGTTTCAAGCCCTCATAGGTACTGTCGAAACTGCGAGGTCGTGGGACGTCCACTGTTCAGCCATGCTGGTTTCAAGCCCTCATAGGTACTGTCGAAACGATAGGTTGCGAGAGCCGTGCAGCTCGGATGGTCGGTTTCAAGCCCTCATAGGTACTGTCGAAACGCGAAACGATTCGCGATATCGTCTTCGCTCGCTTGGTTTCAAGCCCTCATAGGTACTGTCGAAACCGCTTCAGCGCCCGCCCCCCGATCGCCCAGACGTGGGTTTCAAGCCCTCATAGGTACTGTCGAAACGGTGTGCGCGGGCTGCGGCCTGTCGCGGCGCAGCACCGGTTTCAAGCCCTCATAGGTACTGTCGAAACACGGGTGACGGTGAGAGAGAGGAGGCACGACATGGGTTTCAAGCCCTCATAGGTACTGTCGAAACGCGGCTGTTGGGAGAGGGGCAGGCCGGTGCTGACGAGTTTCAAGCCCTCATAGGTACTGTCGAAACCGGCCAGCCGTACGGGCAGATCGCGCTCACCAAGAAGTTTCAAGCCCTCATAGGTACTGTCGAAACCGCCGGAAGAGGATGGCCGGATACGGCGGGCTGCCGGGTTTCAAGCCCTCATAGGTACTGTCGAAACCTCCGCCGAGACGCTTTCCTGTCTCTGGGAAGGTGATGTTTCAAGCCCTCATAGGTACTGTCGAAACTGGGGCGAGCCGACCGTGAGCGTGAACGGCACAGGATGTTTCAAGCCCTCATAGGTACTGTCGAAACGCGCTCGACCTGGTCAAGGCGGATCTCGCCGAGATGTTTCAAGCCCTCATAGGTACTGTCGAAACAATCGGAGGGTCACGTTGTCAGGCATGACGACTTCAGTTTCAAGCCCTCATAGGTACTGTCGAAACCGTATAGCTACTAGGTTCCGAGGAGCTAGCGATCCGGGTTTCAAGCCCTCATAGGTACTGTCGAAACGGTTACCTATTTCCGCGCTAATCTCACCGCCTGGGACGGTTTCAAGCCCTCATAGGTACTGTCGAAACCTGAGTGCCGCATGAACGACTCCCGGGGATCGCCGGTTTCAAGCCCTCATAGGTACTGTCGAAACGGGTATTCGAGATGGGGGTACATCCTGCTGTCCTAGTCCGTTTCAAGCCCTCATAGGTACTGTCGAAACACCGGCAGCGCCTCACGCGCCGGCTGGGCGTCGACGAGTTTCAAGCCCTCATAGGTACTGTCGAAACGAATTCTGATCAGTGGCGCAGACGCGTTCGTGACGTTGTTTCAAGCCCTCATAGGTACTGTCGAAACTGCGGTGACGTTGTGCCGGTGGTGCGGCCACATGTCGGTTTCAAGCCCTCATAGGTACTGTCGAAACCCCGGAACGATCCTGCCTGCGTGACGAAGGCTGTGTAAGTTTCAAGCCCTCATAGGTACTGTCGAAACCCGGAGTGGGCCCGGGTAGTCGATGTGGAGGTGCGTTTCAAGCCCTCATAGGTACTGTCGAAACCTCGGAATCGACTGACTCTGGCGGGCTCTCGCGAAAGTTTCAAGCCCTCATAGGTACTGTCGAAACCCGGATGCTGCCGCGCCAGCTCGACCGGCAGCGCCTGTTTCAAGCCCTCATAGGTACTGTCGAAACCTCTCCCGTGGCTATCAGTACTACCGCGGCGGCATTGTTTCAAGCCCTCATAGGTACTGTCGAAACTCGCGATCACCGCCTTGGGCACCACGCCCAGGCCGTGACTGGTTTCAAGCCCTCATAGGTACTGTCGAAACGGTCCACCACCCCGCAGCGGTGGCACGTGACCGTGGTGTGTTTCAAGCCCTCATAGGTACTGTCGAAACCCACGGCGCAGGCGACTGACGAGACAGGCAACTCGATGTTTCAAGCCCTCATAGGTACTGTCGAAACCGGGACGAACCAGTTCTCAGCGAGCTTCATCTCCGTTTCAAGCCCTCATAGGTACTGTCGAAACTGGTGGTCTCATGACCATCTCCTCTGTCCATGACTGGTTTCAAGCCCTCATAGGTACTGTCGAAACCAGTGGGCGGTCGCGTTCTCCAGCGAGGACAACGTCAACCCGTTTCAAGCCCTCATAGGTACTGTCGAAACTTGATGAGATCCTCCGAGAAGACGTTGAACTTGTTGGTTTCAAGCCCTCATAGGTACTGTCGAAACACGCTCTGGATCATGGCGTTCGCTCCCCTCATGCCAGGTTTCAAGCCCTCATAGGTACTGTCGAAACAGGTAGACTTTTCGGATTGAACTTCGAAATTATCCGCGTTTCAAGCCCTCATAGGTACTGTCGAAACCGTACCTTCGGGTCGCTCTCGCTCCCGCAGCGGAAGACGCGAGTTTCAAGCCCTCATAGGTACTGTCGAAACGCTGCGGCAGCGCCGTGTCCAGGTCTGCCGGGTCGGTTTCAAGCCCTCATAGGTACTGTCGAAACTCGGGTTCCGGAACTTCGACTTCACGTTCTTGGTGATGCGTTTCAAGCCCTCATAGGTACTGTCGAAACAGGCATGCTTTGGTCACTCCGCGCGCCGTTGCAAGTTTCAAGCCCTCATAGGTACTGTCGAAACTGTAGCCGCCGTCGGCTGGCGGCCGTCGATAGTAGGTTTCAAGCCCTCATAGGTACTGTCGAAACACGGCCAGGTAGGCGAACGGCCGTTCGGACGACCGGAGAGGTTTCAAGCCCTCATAGGTACTGTCGAAACACGGTTGGACAGCTCACATGGGAGGTGACCCAATGAGTTTCAAGCCCTCATAGGTACTGTCGAAACCGCAAATCATTTCGCCCCTGCGTTCGCAAAACTCGGTTTCAAGCCCTCATAGGTACTGTCGAAACTCTGAGAGAGGAGGAACCATGTCGAGCAGGGCGGCGTTTCAAGCCCTCATAGGTACTGTCGAAACGTTGATCCCCGGATGGCAGTTACACTGCGGGAAGAGAGTTTCAAGCCCTCATAGGTACTGTCGAAACAAGGGTGGGCTTGTCCCGATCACCTGATCCCGCTGTCGTTTCAAGCCCTCATAGGTACTGTCGAAACGAACGGGAGCGGGCGCACCTTGACGCCTGTCCCCATGGTTTCAAGCCCTCATAGGTACTGTCGAAACCCAGCCAGATCCGCGCCAGCATCGGGGTCTCGTCACCCGCAGTATAGCGGGAAATCCCGGCGCGCGCAAGCCCCTCTTCAGCCGTTTTTCGCGTGCCGACGGCGATCCAGGCTCCCCTCCGCCGTGCGTCGACCCCCCGGGGTTTGTGCACGATTGGAGGTCGACGCAGCCGCACGTGCCCCCATTCGCCGTCCCCCGCGTGACCTGTCACACGAACTGGCTCGGCTCGTTTTTCACGACCCCGAGACAGACCCGCCGCGCAGCCGACGCCTGCGGCAGGACGTAGATCTGCACGCTGTCGCTCTGAGGATCGATCGCGCGCTCGAGCTCGTGCTGCAGGCGCCTGAGCTGCGCCGGACTCAACTCCCCTTCCAGCAAGGAGTTCTGCACCCAGGTCAAGTACCGCCGCGCGGTCTTCAACACTCGCCCGTTGCGTTCGACCGCCACGTCGTACGCGAGGATGACGTACATCGACGCCCCTTTCCAGTTGGTGTCCCTCCTCCTCGGCTGGGCGCTGTGCCGTCCGCGCGGGCCGCCGCGCCCGGCACGCGTCGCTTCGGGGTCACAGTCGTCGACCGCTCGCTCGGCCAGCGGTCGACCGCTCCCCACGGGAGGACTGATGCCGGCATCTAGGCCGTAGCGGGTCTCCGCGCCGACTAGCTGCGGAGCACGAACGGCGAGTAGGGCCGGTCGCCCAGCAGGTGCTTCTCGATCTTGTATAGCTCCAGGCGGATCGTCGTGCGGTACGACACGGAGCGCTTGAGCACGGGGTGACGGTAGGTCTCCTGCAGCGTCTTTTCCCACTCCTCGACGAACAGCCGGCGCCCATCGTCGTCGAGGAAGACGCCCTCAGCTCCGGTGACGAAGTGGCGGCGCTGTAGTTGTCCCCGGTTGACCAGACGGAAGATCAGCCGGTCGACCAAGACCGGCTTGAACACCTCGGCGACGTCGAGGTTCAGCGTATGCCGGCGAAAGTTCGTCTCGTGCAAGTAGCCGATGCGAGGGTCGAGGTGAGTCTGGTAGATCTGGCCGAGAACCGCCGTGTAGAGCAGCGAGTTGCCGAAGCTGATCAGCGCGTTGGTCTCGTCGCGCGGCGGACGCCGGCTGCGCGGGCCGAACGGGAACTCCGCCTCCATGATCGCCGGCCATGCCGCGTAGTACGCCTCGCGCGCGTTGCCCTCGATCGCCATCAGCCCGGCCGGGCTGGTGGCCAGATCGATCCCGGCTGCTAGGCGCTCGATTTCGGTGAGCGGCCCCTCCACTGGAACACCGCGCCGGCGGTAGTACCTCAAGACGCTCCGCAGGTTGCGCAGCGACCCGTGGACGAAGGCGCGCGCGAGGGCGAGCCGCCGCTCGACGTCCAGGTAGTGCTCGGCCTGGCGCAGGACGAGGTACCCGCTCATGAGGTGCTCGCGCGGGTAATAGGTGCCCGCGTAGAAGCCGTACCGGTTGAAGACGTGCAGCAGGATGCCGTGCGCGGTGAGGAACTCCAGAAACCGCTTGTTCAGGTCGACCTCGCTGAAGCAGTACAGCTCGGACACTTGTTCGACCGGCACGTAGCGTTTGCCGGACTCGGTCTCGAGCACGATCGTGTTCTGGCTCCGTCCGAGCGTGCCCGAGGAGAACAGATACACGGGTTTCACGCGCCCTCCGATCCGCCCTCTCGCCTGTCTCGCCGCCGAGACCGTCGTTGCTGACCCGACCCCGCTTCTCCGTCCGCTGGCTCGTCTACCCAGCAGAACTCGTAGTACGCGCAGTTGGCGCAGGCCGGAATGGGCACTGCCGGCGGGGGAACCGGCAACCTCAGCAGTGACTCCACCTCGCTGACCGCGGCTTGCACCGCCGACTCGAGCTCTGGGGTCAGCTCGACGGGCTCGACGATCCGCTGTTCGGGATAGCGAAGCTCGCCACGCGCCGCCACGCCCGCCTCGCGCAGGCGCAGCAGGTAGTAGCCGAGCTGGAGCCGCTGGGCGTGTTGCATCCGCGGCGAACGCTTGACCTCACCGACGAGCAGGGCGTCGCCCTCACGCGGAGTGATCAAGTCGACCTTCATGCCCGGCAGACTGAGCTCTCTGCGCTGCCGCTGGTACGCCGTCTCTTGGAGCAGGCGCCCCAGCGCCAGCAGCTCGTGATCGCGGTACGGCTCGATCGCATGCCCCATGAGCCAGGCCTGCCGCCGGCAGATCGCGACGTACCAGATCAGCGTGCCACTTACAGGAACTGGCTGATCTCCCATTTGAACCCCGTCTGCGCGTCGTAGAACGATTCCAGTTCCTCCCTCCTGACGAGCCGCGGGTCTTCGCGGTCGTGGAAGAGCGGTCGTGGCAAGTTGCCCAGGGCACGACGCAAGAGCGGCGTGACCGTGTACAGTTCGACGGACGGCCGCAGGCGACGCAGCGCGAGACGCCGCTCGTTCGGGTCGGGCAAGCGGTACGCCGCGCGGAAGGACTCGAGCACCGCGGTCGCCTGCTCGTCCTGCTCGACGAAGATGCTTAGCGTCGGTGGCTCCTCGATCAACTGGAAGCACCGGATGGGCAGGCTGCTGCCGCGCCGGCAGTCGACGCCGTCACGGTCGTAGTCGAGCCGCGGGAAAGCCCCCAGGAGGCGCTGGGCCCGCTCCTGGGCGACGCGCTGCTCGATCGTGCCGAAGTACGCCTCCAGGATCCGCTCGACCTCCCGGTCGACGAGCGGCTGGCGGAGGACTTCTCGAGCCGCGTCCAGCAAGACGCGGCCGTAGACCAGGTGCCCCTGCCCCTCGTCGAGTCCGACGATACGGAGAGGGCGCGGCCCTGTGGCCTCGAGCGCGTTGCGGTTGATCCGCCCGGCGACTTGCACGAGGGCTTCCAGCGGGCCCCACTCCCGCCATCCGGAGTCGAAGTCCACGTCGACCCCGGCTTCGACCACCTGGGTGGCCACGAGCACGACCGGCGCTCCGCGATCCAGGAGCTCCCTGATCTGTTCGAGCCGAGCCTTCCGGTCTCGGGGCGTGACGTTGGTGGAGAGGTAGAACAGGTGCGGCAACCCCAGGCGTCGCAGCGCATCGAAGAGCTCGAGCGACAGCCGCACGCTGTTGACCACGATGAGCTGGCTCTGCCCGGCCTCCGCCGCCACGGCTTCGCTCAGCTCAGCCACCGTCCGCGGCTCGGCGGGCGTCAGGACGACGCGGGGCGGGTAGCCGTGCAGCTCCGGCGCCAGCTCGAGCGCCCGCTCGCGGTCGACGAGCGCCGGCTGAGTGGCCGTCATCAGGACGACCGTCACACCCCACTGCGGCAGGTCGTCGAGGACAGCGCGGACGAGCGGCCAGTAGCGAGCGTCGAGGGCCTGCACCTCGTCCAGGACGAGGATGGCTCCCTGTGCGAGGGTGTGGAGCTTCTTGAGCATCCGGTTCTGGTAACCGATGAGCGTGTGGAAGACCTGGACGAACGTCGTGAGCACGATCTCGGCGTCCCACGATTCGACCAGGAGCAGCGCCTCGTCGACGTCCAGGTCTTCCTCGCCTAGGGCCACTGGGAGGCTGGACGACGCGCTCGACGGCGGGGCGGCGCTCGCGGGTGATGCGAGCGGCGCGAGGTGGTGGTGGGCCACCATCACGTCCGCCGGGTCGATCCCCGCGCCCGTCAAGACGTCGCGCACGACCTCGGCCGTCTGCTCGACCAAGTTGATGAACGGCAGCGCGTAGACGATGCGCGGGCTCACGCCGAGCTCTCGCTCGACCCGCCCGCGCAGCTTGAGTGCGGCGTTGAGGACGGCGAGCGTCTTCCCAGCGCCGGTCGGCGCGGTGAGCGTCAGCAGCGCGGGATAGAGCCGGCTGAGGGGCTCGCTGCGGATCCGGTCGTCGACCGCGCGGTAGAGCGCCTGGCGAAAGCTGGCCAGCGGGCTATCCTGCGGCAGGCCCAGGACGAACCGATCCACGAGGTCGGGCGCGAGCGCGCGCCGGGGAGGCTCCTGGTAGCGGGCAGCCAGCTTCTTGTCCGCGTCGATAAGGGCCGAGAAGAGGATGTTGGTCTCCCAATACCGCTGGCGCGCGGCCGGGTCGAGGCCATCGTATTCCCCCAGGTAGCTCAGGTCGAGCGCCTCCTGAGCCAGGTGCCGCAGCGTGTCCCACACCTCCCCGTCGAGGAACGAGGCCGGATCCGGCAGCGCGAGTGCCCGGCACAGCGCTGGCCAGCTCTCCCGCGCGGCCGACAACTGGGCCGGCAAGGCACGCAAGGTGCGGCGCAAACCGAACCGCTCGACCGACGGGAAGTCCGGCGGGTCGATATCGCTCGGGTGGGGCAAGAGCTCGCGTGGCGTGCGGAGGGGGCCGTGGTGCCGCGCGACCGCGACGAAGACGGCCAGCGCGTCCCAGTCGCGCGCCTCGGCCACCCACGCCCCGTAGAGGGCCCCGAGGTAGGCATGGTTCGCCTCGGCCCCGCCTCCGTCCTGGCCCCGAAGTCGCGCCTGGAAGAAGGGGGTCGCCTTGCCGAGGTCATGGACGCGCCCCGCCAGCTCCGCCGCGTCCGCTAGGGCTAAAGGAGCGAACCGACGCGCGAGCGCCCCGACCCCCCGGAGGTGGTCGACCAGCAGCTCACCTTCGTGCGCCAACCAGCCTTCGACCGCCATCCTTACCCGATCAGCCCCCAACGCTCCTCTCCCAGTTCCAGCCAGGCGCCGCGATACTGACAAGCGATCGGCGTCCCGCTCAGCTCGACGAGCAAGTCGCGCGCGGCTTCGAGCCGGCGCTCCGCGCTCAGCCTGATCGGGTAACGGTCGCGGGAGAGCCGTTGACCGTCGACCACGCTCAGCGCGGCAACCGCGTCCGCGTAGAGCGCGCCGCAGTACAGTGCCCTCTCCTCAGTACCCTGCTCGTGGTAGCGAGCGTCGATCACCTGGACGTCCTCGATCCAGCCGAGACAGTACGCGGTCCCGAGCGTCGGCGGATAGACCGGAGCGCGGAGCCCGGCAGCCAGCTCTCCGGCACTTGCCTGCCGACCCGGCAGGAGCACGACCTCGAACCCCAAGGCGTCGTCTAGAGTGCGAGGCAGCAGGAACTGGGTCGGAATCTGTGTCCGCGGTTCTAGGCCACGCAGCTCGCGGTCGGTACTGTTGACCACTTTCAGCGCGTTGATGCCCTGAAAGACCGTGCGCGCCTGCCCCCTCGGCCGCACGGCCACGCGGAGGTCAGCCAGCACAGCCGGGTATTCGGCACGGGAGAGGCCCAAAGCAGCCCCGACGATCCCCCGGATGACGGTCGGCGGCGGGATCGGGTAGGTGAGCGACGACGAGTTCGTGTAGAAGCGGCGGAAGTGCGCGAACTTCCCCCGCAGGGTGAACCGGACGACCTGCTCCATGGCCGACCTCACGCGCGTACCATCGAGAAGCCATCGAGCGCGCGCAGCAGTTCCTCGCCGCGGACGTTCAGCTCGTCGTGCCGCCAGTACCGGATACCGGCGATCTGGTCGCGATAGCGCATCAGACGGTCGACCAGCGGCTGGAGATCGAGCACGTACTCTTCGATGCTGCGCCACCGCTCGACCGGGAGCTCTTCGCTGACTGGGAGCAGCTTCAACCCGTCCCGGGGGTCGCCGAAGGGCGGCGAGTGGTCGCGCCAGTCGACCCTGACGTACAGCCGCGGCGTCTGCCCCACCTTGCTGCGCGTCGTCGCCTCGCTGGTCAAGCAGCGCAGTAGCCCCTGTTCGAGGGTAGTTAGGTCCGCTGGCGTCATGCGCGTGTGGCGGGCCCGCTGGGAAGCCACGTGCCCCCAGAAGCCGATCAGCGCGTACAAGAGCCGCCAGTCCTTGCCGATCGTGCCGTATTCGCCCTTCTCGCCACCGCGGCCAGCGAAGGTCGAGGTGATGCTGTTCGACGGGTTGAGCTCGACTTCGTGGAGCGAGTAGCCCCAGGCGAACTGCACCGGCCCCGTGTACTGCTCGGAGAGACCACGGCCGCCGTCCTCGGCTTTGATCGGGAGCGTCGCTCCGAACAGCCGCACGTCGATCAGGCGATCGAGGAACCAGTCGCGGAACCCGGCCTCGTCGCGGGTACGGCGCCCGGCCTGTTGCCCGGTTTCCTGCGCATACGCCTGGCGCAGGTCTTCTAGCCGGGTGGAGGCGTCCAGCCGAGTCCCGTCCTCGCGCGTGCGCACCCACACGTCGAGCCCTTGCCCGATCCAGTAGTCGCGCAGGTAACGCTTCAGCCGCACATCGCTCACCAGAGCGCGTCGCGTGAACGGATCCATCCGCGGCCGGTTCTCGTCGTCCGGGTCGCCGTTCGGGTTAGTGAGCTTGGCATCGTACAGGAACACGATGTCTGCGTTTCGGATGACGCCGTCGTCCATGACACTACCTCCCATCTCTCCAGCCGATCCGTGCTCGTTCACTCGCACATCTCACGAGGCAGCCGGTTGAGGTCTCGAGTCGGCCGCCGTGGCATCCCGTTGCCCGCCGCGCTGGATGATCCGCCCGGTCTCGTATGCGTATCCGGTGAGCAGATAGTAGACGTTCTCCTGATCGGTCAACCTCCACTTCGTTCGCTCGGCGGCCAGCAGGAGGCTGGCGATCGAGTACAGGAGCTCGTTCTCGGCCGGGTTGTGCTCCGTTAGGAGCCGGTACTGGCGCATCTTGTCGAAGAGCTCGGTGGCGAAGGTGAGGACTCGCGGTAGCGACATGCCACTGTAGTTGAGCTTCTCCAGCACCGGTTTAGTGCCGCCGTCCGAGTCCACGAACTGCCGATGGGCCACCCGGCCCAGCAGGACGCCCAGCAGGAAGAGGGCCCGCTCTTGGGCGTTGAGTTGGAGTCCTTCCACGGCACTGCGATACGGTTCGGGTATCTGGTGATCCACGGCCACACCCCCTCTCGTGACACAGCCGAGATCCGCCAACAACAGTCGAAGAGCGAGCGTCCGGTTCAGGAACTGTCTCAAGGCCGCGTCCACCTCTCGCTGGGACGCCGTCTGTCTTCCCCAGCGCTCGGGCACGAGCCAGTAGCCGACGTGCTGGCTCGCGATCGCGCGCGCTGCTTCCAGGAAGCTCGCCACGAGGCTGCGCTCGTCGACCGGCTCCTGCTGGAGGAGCTGGCGCACGAGCGTGAGGGCCGGGCGGACTTCGGGAGCGCCGCGCTGGCGGCGGAGCGGGAGGACGTACAGCAGGTCGCGCAATCCACCGATCCAGCCATCTCGCTCATGTGCAAAGGGCCTCGCCCACTCTTCGCGCTGCGCGATATCGTTGAGCCGGTTCATGGCGACGATCACCGCCTGGACGCGCGAGGGCGGCACCTCCGCCACCACCTCGCGGACTTTGACCGCCATGTTCTGCTTCTCGTGGAAGAGCAGGGTGAGGTAGGCGTAGAGCTGGGAGCGCTCGCGGCCGGCGCGCGCCAGGTCTTCGGGCGCGCGGCGCAGCTCCCGCAACCTATCGAGTTCCGTCGCTTCCTGTCGCACGAGGGCAAGCCGTCGGACGACCGCCTCGTAGTTCATCGGGGCGTCGACCGCGAACTCAGGGATGACGAACACCGGCGTCTGAAGCAACCTCGTCTCGAGCTGCTGTTCCAGCAGCCGGTCGCCGAGCAGCAGGTCGAGGTAGCAGTCCTGGCAGACCACGTAGCAGCGGGTGAAGCCGGCCTGGACGAGCCCGGAGGCGAAACTGGTCTTGTCGATGATATAAGTCTTGATGCGGAAGCGGCGGAAGTCGCTGGTCACCGGGCGCTCTCGAGCGCAGAGGTGGCAGTGACCCAGCGTTGCCTCAGCGAAGGGACGCTCCACGAGGTACCAAAACACGTAGCGGCGATACGCCGGTTCTTCCGCCAGCGGGCGACCGTCGAGCGCCAGCGTGAAGTAGGCGACGTCGCGGCCCCAGGAGAGGAGCGAGCGCAGCGACCGCGCGAGCGCGTCCGAGCGCTTCTTCGGCTCGAGGCGCTCGAGTGCCTGCCAGGAGACGCTGAGCCTGCCGGCCGCGTCGGACGTGAGGTACTCGGTGGTCGCGACTGCCGGCGGTGGCTCCAGTCGGAAGCCGTCTAGGTCGAGCAGGAAGCGCGCTCGCCGGTCAGTCCCCTGCCCGAAGTCACGGAGTGCTGGCTTCATAGGAGTGAGGACGGGTTCGAGCTCGGCTAGCCGAGCCGGAACGCCGGCGCGCTCGCCTAGGAGAAGGCCGTGAGCGAGGCCGACGAACACCAGCCCGAGCAGGTGCCGCAAGTCGCGCACGGTGACGTCCCGCACGTCCCCACCCGGTTCTGACTTCATCAGGTTGAGATAGAGGAACCGTCGCAACGCGGCGCTCGACGCCTCGACGAGCACGTGGCGGAGCAGGCGCTGAGCGGGGTAGACGTCGAGGACGGCCAGGTAGCGCTGCTGCTCCACACCGTCGCCGGGCTCCTCGTCGTCGGAGGCCAGGGCAAGTTGCTCCACGACCTCCGCTGGGTCGTCCGGCAGTGCCCGTCGGACAGACTGGCCGAGCGCGCGGATGCTCTGGATCATCGCTGCTTCTCCTCGTGCGTGTGTCGTGACTCGCGCTGGGGTTCGACGTCGACGAAGCCGAAGCCCTGGCTGTTCTTGGCGCCTAGCCCGGCATGGAGCGCGAGCCAGAGCATCGGCTCGGGCCCCTCCAGCCGGAAACTTCCTGCCCAGGCTTCGATCCAGGTGCCCTTGTACTGCTCCAGACGACGGTTCCGCGGCCCGATCCCGAGCGGGCGGATCTGGATCGGCTCTGAGCAGGGCAGACGAAGGATCTCCGCCTTGCGCGCAAGGTTGGCGGAGACGAGCTCCGCGAACTCGCGGGCGAGCGGGTTGTAGTACTGCGTCCGCCGACGCCCGTCCTGCTCGACGGTGCGGTAGACGGTGATGGGGGAGAGCGTGCGTACTACGAGCGGCGGTTTAAGTGGAGGGTCAGACAGCGCAGCAACCTCTTGCACGGCAAACCGCAGCGTCGCGATCTGGGTCGCTCCGTTACGCAGCAGGCCTTCGGCCAGCGCCTGCACGAGATCCGCCGCAGGTGACGCGAAGCGAAACCAGACTGGCCCACCGACGCTGAAGCCGTCAGCTCGCTGGTAGGTGATCGAGCCGCTGAGCTGGGAGAAGACGAACGGCTTCACGGGCCGTCGCCCTTCCCAGTAGCGGCCATCGTGCAGGGCGTCCGCCAGGGGCGACGGCAGGTTGCGGTAGATCACCGCTTGCAGCGCCTCTCGATAGTTCGGCGGCAGCGTCCCGACTTCGACCGGTTCCAGGCGAATCTCGAGCCGCATGGGATGCACCCTCCACGATCGGTGCCGCAGCGGTACGGCACCGAACCTGATGCTCCACGCTCGATGGTCACACTGCCTGAGTATAAATCGGCTCCCGGCAGGCGCAAGACGGCCTGTGACCCGCACTGGGCAGCCCGCCCGGATACCCCGCGATCACAGCCTAGCCCGTCGACGGGAAGACAGGGGTTCCCCAGTCTCGGCCCGTGCTCGAAAAGCAGAAGCCGGACGCCATCTGGGTGAGTGGTGCCCAGCAGGCCATGTAGCCGCTCGCGGCGAGTGGCAGGCACGCCGCTCGCACTCTGGCGGCACATGCCCGCTTTCACGTTGTTTTGACGATGACTCGCTAGCCTGAAGACGGTGGTCGACGCTGGGGCCGAACCCGATGCACGCGGTACGCTGCACAGGCTGGGCACTCGCGGAGGTTAGGCGCAAGCCGGCGATCGAGAGTCACAGCCCAGATGGCGGTGGGCACGCGTCTCCGACCTGGCCACGAGGCATGTGGCCATTCCGTCACCGCGGGCAACGGTCATCCGGCAGCCCGACCGCGCGATGATCGAATCGCCAGGCACAGAAAGGAGTACACCATGCCAGCGGAGGAGAGCAAGGCGGTCATTCGTCGCTTCTACGAGCTTCTGAAAGAGTACTGGCGCACAGGAAACGTCGATCTCTTCGACGAGGTCGTTTCGCCGTCAGTCGTCCACCACGGTCCCGGGTTGCCTTCGGACATGGCCGGCCTCAAGCAGGTGCTTCCGATGTTTCGCGCCGCCTTCCCCGACATGCGCGTCACGTTCGAGGAGATGATCGCCGAGGGCGATGTGGTCGCAGATCGCATAACCGTGCACGCCACTCACCAGGGCGAGATGATGGGCATACCAGCTAGCGGCCGGCGCGTCCGCTTCACCGAGATACACATAGCCCGTGTCGAGGGCGGAAAGATCGTGGAGCGATGGAGCGAATGGGATGAGCTCGGTCTGCTCCAGCAAATCGGTGCTATCCCGAGCCCCGCCGGGAGCCGATCGTAGCTGCCCAGTCAGCAGGGGAGGGGGCTGAATCCGGTGGAGGTCGTCCAGCATCGAGCTCGATGTTCCGCTTGTGTGGCCGCTGAAGTTGGTCTCCGATCTCCCTGCTGAGCGCGCCCTCTCGCGCTCGACACCAACCCGCTGAAGCCTCGCGGCTCGAACCAGCACGCCGTCTTGCATGCGCGCGACCGAGCAAGCGCCGGGGCGAGGCTGTTCGCCCCGGCGCGACTCATCCCTCGCTTCGTAACCGGTTACGATGTCCCTGGCGAGCGTGTGGGACAGAGACGCAGCTCGGCGGGATACGAGAGTCGTAGCCGCTGCTACAATCGTACGGCAGGGCAGCCGAGCGGCACGGCGGAGGGCACGGTGTTCTCCCGGTCTCCACAGTCGGGCCTGGACCCGCAGCGAGCGGCGGCAGTCGAACTCAGCCTGGTCATCCCGGCGTACAACGAGGAGGCTCGACTACCTGCCACTCTGGAAACCGTCGTTACCTATCTCTCATCACAGCCGTACTCGTGGGAAGTAATTATCGCTGACGATGGCAGCGAAGATCGGACACCGCTCATCGCGGCCGACTGGAGCCGTCGCGAGGGGCGCGTGCGCCATCTCCGCCTGCCGCACCAGGGTAAAGCCGTGGCTGTTCGGGAAGCGATCCTCGCATCTCGAGGCCGCATCGTCATCTTCACTGACGCCGACCTCTCCACTCCGATCGAGTACCTCGAGCCTGCCAGCGCGCTGCTCCATGACGGATGGGATATCGTGATCGGGTCGCGCGAGGGAGCCGAGGCACGCCGGATCGGAGAACCACTGCACCGTCACTTGATGGGGCGCGTCTTCAACCGGATCGTCCAGCTCCTGGCGCTGCCCGGTGTTCAGGATACGCAGTGCGGTTTCAAAGGTTTCCGGGCCGACGTGGCGCGTGATCTCTTCAGTCGCTCGCGGCTCTACCACAATGGAGCTCGACCGGTGCGCGGGCCGCTGGTGACCGGCTTCGACGTCGAGATCCTCTACCTGGCGCGCCGTCGCGGATATCGACTGGCCGTGCTCCCGGTCGTCTGGCGCCACGTCGAGGGCAGCAAAGTGCGCCCGGGCATCGACGCGCTCATCATGCTGCGCGACGTCGTCATGGTGCGACTGAACAGCCTGCGTGGCCGCTACGATCGATAGAACGGGCACGGGCTGCCCGAGCTCGGCGAGCGTTTGGTTCCCAGCACCTTTTCCAGCGATGAAAACCGGTTCACCCGAATGGTGAGAGCCGTCCCGGAGGCATGTTGGGGGTCAGTGGAGGAGGACGGCATGGCGATCAGCGAACGCGACCGGCTGGTCCTACCGCTCTTGCTCGCGATCATGCTCCTGGTTACGCCGGGCACCGCGATGGCAGCGCCCGGCGAGTTCGATCTGGAACGAGGCGCGTGGCAGTCGACGCGGGTCGACCCCGCGCAAGAAGGCGACGCGCTTTCGGAGTGCCTGGACCGCATCCTCCGTAGTTCGCGGTTGGCCGGAGCGCAGATCGGGATCACGGTGCGCGACGCCGAGACCGGGGAGGTGCTCTACGCGAGGGGAGACGAAGCTCGTCTGGTTCCGGGCTCGACTCAAAAGCTCCTGGTCGCCGCCGCGGCGCTGGAGATCCTCGGTCCGGACTACCGCTTCCAGACGACCGTGCTGACCGACGGAGAGCAGCGGGGCGAGATTTTGGCCGGCAACCTCTACTTGAAGGGTACCGGTGACCCTACGATGCTTCCGCGACGCTACGAGGAGCTCGCCGCGGTGCTGGCCGGTCACGGCATCCGTTCGGTCGAGGGAAAGTTGATCGCTGACGACACCTGGTTCGACGACGAACGCCTGCATCCCGACTGGTCCTGGACAGACGGTAGCTCATCGAACGCTGTCGAGATCTCCGCGCTGACGGTCGCCCCCGGCCAGGACCTCGACATCGGCACGGTGATCGTGGAAGTACGGCCTGGCGCCGAGCCCGGGGCTCCGGTCGATGTCGCTCTCGTGCCGCAGACGGGCTACGTCACCGTCGAGAACCGAGCCATCACTGCGCCAGGCGGAACCCAGGAGAGCATTGCTGTCGAGCGACGCCGGGGGACGAATGTCATCGTGGTCAGCGGCCGCCTTCCCCAGGATAGCGACGGTACCGCAGAGTGGGTCGCAGTTCGCGAGCCCACCGGCTACGCGACCGCCATCTTCCGCGATGCGCTGGCTCGCCAGGGTATCGCTGTCCAGGGAGAAACGAGCTTCGGTCCGACGCCCGCCGGTGCTCGTGTGCTGGCGCAGCTCGAATCACCGCGGCTCGCCGATATCGTCATTCCCTTTTTGAAGCTCGGAAACAACGGGATCGCCGAGATCCTGGTGAAGACGATGGGCCGCGAGCGACGCGGCGAGGGGAGCTGGGAAGCCGGGCTCGAGGTTGTTGAGCAGTACCTCGCCTCAGTCGGCGTCAACGTGGCCACGCTCCGCCTGCGCGACGGTTCGGGAGTCTCGCGGCTCAACCTGCAGACCGCTGGCGAGCTCACGTGGTTGCTGTTCGCCGTTCAGCGCGAGGATTGGTTTCCCGCATTCTATGAAGCGTTGCCGGTAGCCGGACCACCCGACCGCATGGAGGGGGGAACGCTGAGCACGCGCTTGCGGTTCACCGCCGCGCAGGGCAACCTGCGCGCCATGAGCGGGACTGCGCCCGGAGTTTCGACGCTCAGTGGCTACGTGACGAGTGAAGGTGGGCAGCGCCTGGTCTTTACACTACTGATCAACAACTATGTGGGAGAGCCACCGAAGAGCATTGAAGACGCCGTCGCGGTGACGTTGGCCGAATTCAGGCCGTCACCGGGGACGAAATCTCGGCATCGATGAGTTCCTCGATCAGGCGCCCCACGAGCCGGTTCGCCAGCACCACTGGCCGCCCGCTGGCCTCCGCCATGATCCGCTTCATGGCTCGAGTAAAGCCCATGCAATCGAGGACGATCAGGTCGACCCCCTCTTCGGCAAGCGTCCCGGCAATACTGGCTAGCTCCGCTTGCCCGGTATAGGGCGAGGCGGACGCGCCCACGAAACGCCGACCCGGAAGCGCCCATTTGCGCTGCATAGCCTCGTACTGGCCCGGATGGGGCATCACGACACCGAGCGTCCCCTCGGGCAGGAGCGCGTTCACGGTGTTCACCAGAATACGATCCGGGTAGAGGATCGGCACCGGAGCATGCAAGTTGGAGAATGTCCCGGTACAGAGGACGACAAGGAACGCCGCACCCGCACGCACGGCGTCATCGGCCGCACGGTGCAAATACGGTAAGAGCCGTTCCTTTGCAACGGTGACTTCCTCACCGGATCTCAACCTGGTCACCAGGGGATGCTCACCAGCAGCCGGCTCGAGCGCAGCGATCTCGGCACGGTTGAGCTCATCGAGAGCACCGTATTGCCGCGCCCACGCTGGGCTCGCCCCGAACATCGAGTCGAGGATGTCGGGGCGCGGAGATTGTCCGATCGTGAGGAAGCCGATCGTAGCCATGTGCAACTCTCCCAGCCTGGCATTGTCAGGTTCGCCTTACGCTTGCCAACTCGCATACAAATGCATGGTATCATGAGACTGCCAGTGCGGGAGAAAGGTCATGGTAGAGTCGGATACCGACTCCTAGCCGTAGTACCTTGACGGGCAGCAAACGGGGTGACGGGTGAGCGAGCACGCTGCCAAGCGACTCGACGAGATCGATCGAAAGATAAAGGATGCGATCTCATCGTTCGAGACTCAGATCGGGGAGCTGCGCCAGCATGCCGCTGCCCTGCTCGAAGAGATCGAGCGCGAACGAACGCGCGTCCAGACGCGTATCGAGGAGCTTTTGATCGACCAGCCAGAGGGCGGCGAGGACGAGCTGCAGCGCTTGCGCACAACGGAGGACCGGCTTACGGAGAACCTGACCCGCGCATCGACGGTGAGCCGGCAATTGAGTGACTTTCTCCAGCTCCTCAGCATTACCCGGCAGCAATGGGGCGAGGCTGGGTCGCTACCGGGGCTGGAGGCCGCGCAGCGACTCACTGTCCGCCAAGCGATGATTCGCGCTCAAGAAGATGAGCGTCGAAGGCTCGCCCGCGAGATCCACGATGGCCCCGCTCAGGTACTCGCCAACGCCATCCTCAGTGTTCAGTTCGCGGCACGCGTCCTGGCCCGAACCCCCCAGGGAATCCCAGACTCGCTGCGCGAGGAGCTGGAACGGATCGAGCAGGTGCTGCGTGATGGCCTCAGCGAGACCCGCCGCTTCATCGTCGACCTCCAACCCACTATGCTGAAAGAGCAAGGCCTGCTGGTCACGCTGCGCAGCTATATCGAGTCGTACCGGCGGCTCTTCCCTGGGCAAATCGAACTCGATCTGCCGGACTCGCTCCCGCCACTGACGCCGGAGCAAGAATTGGCGATCTTCCGGATTATCCAGGAAGCCCTGCACAACGTGCAGCGCCACGCGCGGGCTAGGAGAATCGGGCTAAGGATTTCTGTCGGTCCTGCCGAAATGGTTATCATGGTGGAGGACGATGGTCAGGGATTCCGCCCGTCCGCTGTCGCCTCGACCTCCGCCGGAGGCTTTGGCCTGCATGGCATGCGGGAGCGCGCAGAGGTTATCGGGGCCCAGTTGACGATACGGAGCGAGCCGGGTCAGGGAACGACCATAACGCTGGTGGTTCCGCTCGGATCGGCAAGGGAAAAGTCGCAGGCAGCGGCGCGGGAACTCCCGCACGCGGAGCACGCGGAGAAGGAGCGGGTTGGATGAACCGAATCGACATCCTCATCGTCGACGATCACCCGCTGTTTCGCAGCGGCATTCGCTGGAGCCTCGAGCAGGTGCCTAATTTCCGGATCGTGGGCGAGGCAGGTGACGGGGGCGAGGCGATTCGGCTAGCCGACGAGCGATCGCCCGATGTGATTCTCGTGGACCTCAGCCTGCCAGGCATGAACGGGCTGGAGGTGGCCCGGGCGCTGAAGCGGCGCCAGCCCCAGGCCGGTGTCATCATCCTCACGATGCACCAGGACGACGAGCAACTCTTCAACGCGATCCGGGCGGGAGCTTCGGCCTACTGTACTAAGGATATCGAGCCATCGGACCTGATCGAGGTCATCACCCGGGTCGCCCGCGGCGAGTACCTGATCAACGAGATGGTCCTCTCCAGGCCGTTCGTCGCCTCGCGCGTGCTCGATCAGTTCCGCGAGCTCTCACGGATGGATCGCTCCTCGACCGGCTTCTTCTCCCCGCTGACCCCACGGGAGATCGAGATCCTGGACTGCGTGGCTCGCGGGCACAGCAACAAGGAGATTGCCCAACTCCTGAACATCAGCGATCAGACGGTGAAAAATCACATCACCTCGATCCTGCGCAAGCTGGCAGTCAACGATCGTACGCAGGCAGTCATCTATGCCTTGCGCCACGGCTGGATCCGCCTGGACGAGGAGACCGAGTCCGGCTCCGACACCTCCACGCTCGGCACGCTCTCGCGAGAGCGTAACGGGCGGAGCTAGTTCCTCCACGAGGCGAGGTACTCTGATAGCATCGCCCGGCGCTAGCGCCGGGCGAACTGCCGTTCCAGCTCCTGCTGGCTGAGGTGCAGCATCGTGGGACGGCCATGGCCACAGGCCCGCGGCGCGGTGCACTCCTCGAGCTGTCTGACCAGCTCCCGCATCTCGGCTAACGTTAGCTCCTGGCCCGCCCGGATGGCCGAGTGACACGCCGTGCTGATCGCCAGCGCCTCCAGCCGGCTCGTGCCGCGACCACCGCTGGCCAGCTCATCCAGAATGGCGAGCAGCGTCGTGTTCGGCGACCGGCGATGCATCACTGCCGGAACAGCTCGGATGGCGACCGCGCTCCCCCCGAACGGCTCGAGCTGGAAGCCGAGCTGCCGCAACTCCTCCTGGTAGTCCTCGAGCACGGCGAGCTGGGCCGAAGTGAGCTCGACAACCAGCGGCTCTAGGAGCACCTGGGCGTCCACCGCCGCTCGCTCGTACTGCACCATGAGCTGTTCGAGCAGCACGCGCTCGTGGGCAGCATGCTGGTCGATCAGATACAGGCCGTCCGGCCCCTCGGCGATGATGTACGTGCCGTGCAACTGGCCCAGTACCCGCAGCACAGGCAGCAGCCGCTCACCGCTCGCGCTGGAAGATGGGGTTGGCGAAGCATCAGTATGTAGCTTCTCTTCGGCTTCGACCCTGATGACCGGCCGCGAGACGCGGGTGGGGTCTGCCAGCACGAGCCGGCGCTGTACTGCCGGCGGGGAAAGCGGGCTGAAGCTGACCGAAGGCACGCTCTGCGCCGGGACATGCTGCGCGAGCGTGCGGCGGACAGCCGCTTGAACCGCGTTGAACACCGCGCGCTCGTCGGAGAAGCGAACCTCTCGCTTCGTGGGATGGACATTGACGTCCACGGAACCCGGCGGGAGCTCGAGGTGGATGACTGCCACTGGATAACGCCCGACCATGATCAACGTGTGGTACGCCTGCTCCACGGCCACCCCCAGCGGCCGGCTTTCGATCCAGCGGCGGTTGACGAAGAAGAGCATCCCCAGGCGGTTGCTGCGCGTGAGAGTCGGCAGGCCGACGCAGCCGTGCACCTCTAGCCGAAGAGGCCTGGCCTGATCCCCGAGGTCATCGGTCGGCTGAATCGGTACCATCTGTGCGGCCGCCTCCGCGCCGAAGACCCCGACGAGCACGTTCTCCAGACTGCCGCTCCCATCGGTGGCGAGAACGGTGCGCCCGTCGACCACGAGCTCGAAGCGCACTTCCGGGTGAGCCAGCGCGCAGGCACCGACCACCCGCTGGATGTACGCCGTCTCGGTACTCTCCTGCCGCAGGAAGCTCCGCCTGGCAGGCACGTTGGCGAACAGGTCGCGCACGGTGACGACCGTTCCCGGCGCCGCGGCGACCGGCTCGAGGGCGGTGCGCCGCCCGAAGACGGAACGCAGCCGCACGCCATGCACGGCGTCAGGTGGGCGGCTGATGATCTCGAGGTCACTCACGGCCGCGATGCTGGCCAGCGCCTCGCCGCGGAAGCCGAACGTGCGCAGGCTGGCCAGATCCTCGAACCGGCGAAGCTTCGATGTGGCATGCCGCTCGATCGCGAGCGGCAGATCCGCGGCGGAGATGCCGAGACCGTCATCGCGCACCCGGATGCACTCGCGACCACCAGCCGCAATCTCTACCACTATTGAGCGGGCACTGGCATCGAGCGCATTCTCTACCAGCTCTTTGACGACCGAGGCTGGCCGCTCGATGACCTCGCCGGCCGCGATCTTGCCGATCGTCGCCTCGTCGAGCACCTGAATCGCCATCGCCGCTGCGCCTCCTGGGCGCGAGTATAGCAGCGCCCGACGAAGACCAGCGTGCGGGTCTGCGCCTTAGCGCTGGCGAGAGCGCTTGCCGCTGGCGTACCCGATTGGTAGGCTCGGGAGAGCATGCAGATCCGCCGGGTCACAGCCCACCCTGCTGAGCCAGGACGGGCTGGTCGTGTGAGAAGGTGAGCGACCGGTTTCAGCTCCGCGACGGGCAGCGTTGCCCTTAACGGGTAACACCCGAGTGCGCCCGTTTCCGTCCCACGACAGGAAGGGACTAACGATGCCTCAGCCAGCAAGCAACAGGCGCTTCTCGCAGCGCCAGCGTGGCAACGCCACCCTTTCCCTGCCATTCCTGGAGTTCTTCAGGACCGAGGCGGCCGGCGGGGTCGTGCTCCTGGGATGCGCCGCGCTCGCGCTCATCTGGGCCAACTCGCCTTGGAGCGAGAGCTACCATCGCCTGTGGGCGACCACGCTGGGTATCCGGCTCGGCGACCTCGAGCTGGCCAAATCGCTGCAGAGCTGGGTGAAGGACGCGCTGATGGTCGGCTTCTTCTTCCTGGTCGGCCTGGAGATCAAGCGCGAGCTGCTGCTCGGCGAGCTCGCCTCTCCTCGCCGTGCCGCATTACCCGCGGCTGCCGCGGTCGGTGGCGCGCTCGCACCAGCCGTCATCTACACCCTGCTCAACGCCGGCACTCCCGGATCCTCCGGCTGGGGCATACCGATGGCGACCGATATCGCCTTCGCTCTCGGGGTTCTCTCTCTCGTGGGCGGCCCGGCCGCCCTGCTACTTCGGATCTTCCTGGCTGCTCTGGCCATCGTCGACGACCTGATCGCCGTGCTGGTGATCGCGCTCTTCTACAGTGGAGCGCTGTCGTGGGCCAGCCTGGCTGCAGGAGCGCTCGTCTTCGCGGCCCTGGTTGTGGCCAACCTGTTGGGCGTTTGCCGGGTCAGCGTGTACCTCGCGCTCGGGCTGGCCCTGTGGGCGAGTTTCCTCGAATCGGGTGTCCACCCTACCGTAGCCGGCGTCCTTCTCGCGATGACGATTCCCGCCCGCGGCGGCCCGGAGGTCCGTCAGGAGCAACCCCAGGAGGTAACCGTCGACGGCCACGGTGGAGGATCGCTGCTGGAGCGGATCGAGCATGCGCTGAATCCCTGGGTCGCATTCGGGATCATGCCGATCTTCGCCCTGGCGAACGCGGGCGTCACGATCGAAGCTGGCCTGCTCTCCACGCTGGGAGACCGCATCGCGCTCGGCATCGTCGCCGGCCTCATCGTGGGCAAGCAGATCGGGATCACCCTTGCGGCCTGGCTGGTCACCCGCTTAGGACTCGGTGACCTGCCCACCGGGCTCGGGCTCCTCCACGTCTACGGCGTGAGCTGGTTGGCGGGCATCGGCTTCACGATGTCGATCTTCATCGCCGGTCTGGCGTTCCCCGACGCCGAACGCCTCAATATCGCCAAAGTGGGAATCATCGCTGCCTCGGCTGTCGCCGGAGCTGTCGGGTTCGCCGTGCTACGGATCCTGGGCTACCGTGTCGCATCCCGCCCGGCTTCCGCAGAGATTGTCGAGGGCTGACCGGCGAGCCGGTTTAGGTCTCCCGCCGGCAGCCATACAGGACAGTCACCGCGTCGCAGGTGCCGGGTACGGCGGCGTGACGACGGGAAAGGGGCGCGAGAGAGCCGGGTGGCCGGCGATGCCGAAACGCCAGGGCCGATCGGCGCCCCGGCGCACGCCGATCCGTTGCCCACAGGCCATCTGTTCGACCAGCCGCCCGGGTTGGATCCAGACCGGCGGTCGGTCCAACGCCAGACCGTTGTACTCCACGGCTAACCCCAGCGCGCGGCCGAGCTTGCCCGGTCCGGCAGCGATGCGCGGGCCGGCAGGCACGCCGCGCCGCCGGGCCATCTCCTCTATACCCATGACCGGCTCGATGGCGCGGACCAGCACGGCGCTCGCTTCACCGGGCTGGCCGGTAACCACGTTGAAGCAGGGGAACACCCCATAGGCCCGGTAGACGTAGGCGCGCCCCGGCGGGCCCCACATCGCCCGGACGAGGCCGTGGCGGCGGAAAGAGGCGTGCGACGCCGGATCCTCCGGACCGCCGTAGGCCTCGGTCTCCACGACCCAACCCGCTGTGACGTGCCCCCCAATCGCAGTCACCAGGAGACAGCCGAGCAGGTCGATCGCAACCTGCTCGGCCGGCCGCGCATACCAGTCCAGCCCCAGGGCACGCTCCGGCGAGATGATGGGCTCGCTGGCAGTCACCATCTGCTCGCTGCCTATACGCGTCTCACTGGCTGCGATGGGCACGGCTCAACTCACCCCAGTTCAGCCAGACGCGCCTGGAGCAAGCTCACTCGCTCCTCCGCCTCGGCCAGCCGGGCACGCTGCCGTTCCACCACATGGGCGGGAGCGCGGGTGATGAACTGCTCGTTCGTTAGAAGCTGGCGAGCCCGGTCGACCTCGACCAGCGCCTCATCGATCTCCCGGCGCAGCCGCTCCCGTTCAGCATCGAGGTCGATCATGCCACGCAGCGGCAAATAGATCACGGCATCATCGACCACCAGTGTAACCACCTGCTCCGGAGCCTCCAGCAGCTCGTCCAGGTACTGCACGCCACCTTCGGCCACCCGCGCCAAGAAGCGGAAGACCGGCTCGCTCTGCTCTAGGGTGACGCGATGCGAACCCGGGTAGATCGTGGCGTGGATCCACCGCGCTGGCTCGACGCCCACCTCGGCCCGGGCGTTGCGGATTGCCCGGATGGCTTCCATCAGGAAGCCGAACTCGCGCTCCGCCTCCTCGTCGATCCAGGCCGGATCGACAGCCGGCCACGGAGCGACCATAATGCTGTCGCCGGCATGCGGCAGCCGCTGCCACAGCTCCTCGGTCACGAAGGGCATGAACGGGTGCAGCAGCCGCAGCGCCTGCTCCAGCACGGTCGCGAGCGTCTGGCGAGCAGCCGGCGCGCCAACGCCTTCCTCAGCGATGGCCACCT
Organism: Thermalbibacter longus; assembly: GCF_023806485.1. Classification (GTDB taxonomy): domain Bacteria; phylum Chloroflexota; class Chloroflexia; order Thermomicrobiales; family Thermomicrobiaceae; genus Thermalbibacter; species Thermalbibacter longus. The sequence goes on along the minus strand of NZ_JAMSLR010000001.1, from coordinate 394,742 downwards.
TGCTCGCTTCAATGTACCAGTCGCAGAACTCCGACCAGAGGAACTCGTAGAGCTGCCGGCCGGCCTCGTGGAACTGGTAGCGCTCCATGAGATCGGTCACCTCGCCGATCACACGGTGCAGCCGGCTGAGAACCCAGCGGTCGGCCAGGCTCATGCTCTCCCGGTCAGGTGGCAGCGGCGCGCCATCGGAGGCGGTTGCGAGCGGTCCACTGTTGAGCGCGCGCAGGGTATAACGGGTCGCGTTCCAGATCTTGTTCGCGAAGTTCCGGTTCGACTCCACCCGCGGCAGGCTCAGCTTCATGTCGGTCCCCGGCCCGGCGAGGGTGAGCAGCGTGAAGCGCAGGGCATCGCTGCCGTACTGCTCGGTCACGTCGGTCGGGTCGATCACGTTGCCCTTGGTCTTGCTCATGCGCTGCCCGGTCTCGTCGCGGACGGTACCGTGCAAGTAGACGGTATAGAAGGGCACGTCGCCCATGAACTCGAGTCCGAGGAAGACCATCCGGGCGACCCAGAAGAAGAGGATGTCGTAGCCAGTCTCCATCACCGAGCTGGGGTAGAAGTACCGGAGATCTTCGGTGTCTTCCGGCCAGCCCAGCGTGCTGAAGGGCCACAGCCCGGAACTGAACCAGGTATCGAGCACGTCGGGATCCTGCTCGATCTTCGTGCTGCCGCAGTGCCCGCACCGCTCCAGCGTCTCCTCGTCCGTGACCGTCACCTCGCCGCAGTCACGGCAATACCAGACCGGAATCCGGTGACCCCACCAGAGCTGCCGCGAGATGCACCAGTCGCGGACGTTCTCCATCCAGTGCAGGTAGACGCCGGTGAAGCGGTCGGGCACGAAGCGCACGGTGCCGTTCTTCACCACCTCGATGGCCGGCCGGGCCAGTGGCTCCATCTTCACGAACCACTGCTTGCTGATGATCGGCTCGACGACAGTGCCGCAGCGCTGGCAGCGTCCGACCGAGTGCCGGTGGTCCTCGACCCGCGACAGATACCCCTCGCGGTCGAGCTGCTCGACGATCCGCTTGCGCGCCTCGAAGTTGGGCAGGCTGGCGTAGGGACCGGCGTTCTCGTTGAGCGTGCCATCGAGATTCAAGATATTGACCGCCGGCAAGCCGTGGCGCTGGGCAATCTCGAAGTCGTTGAAGTCGTGAGCCGGGGTCACCTTGACCGCCCCGGTGCCGAACTCCGGATCCACCGCCTCATCAGCGACGATTGCGAGCCGCCGCCCCAGGATCGGCAGGATCGCCGTCTTACCGACAAGATCCCCGTAGCGCCGGTCGTCGGGATGGACCGCCACCCCGGTGTCACCGAGCATCGTCTCCGGCCGGGTCGTCGCGACCTCGATGAAGCGATCCGAACCCTCGATCGGATAGCGGATAAACCAGAGCTTCGAGTCGATCTCCTCGTGGTCGACTTCGAGGTCGGAGAGTGCGGTCATGCACCGCGGGCACCAGTTGATCAACCGCTCGCCCCGGTAGATGAGCCCCTTATCGTAGAGCCGCTTGAACGCCGTCCGAACGGCGCGGGAGGGGCCGGGGTCCATCGTGAAGCGGAAGCGAGTCCAGTCGCAGGACGCGCCGAGAATCCGGAGCTGCTCCCGGATGCGGCCACGGTAACGGTTCATCCAGTCCCACACGCGCTCCAGGAACTTCTCGCGCCCGAGATCATGCCGGGTCAGCCCCTCGGCCAGCAGCTCGCGCTCGACGACCCACTGGCCGGCTATGCCAGCGTGGTCGGCTCCTGGCAGCCACAACGTGGGATATCCCTGCATGCGCCGCCACCGGATCAGCAGGTCCTCGACCGCGACGAATAGCGCGTGGCCCATATGCAGCTCACCAGTGACGTTGGGGGGCGGCATGATGATAACGAAAGGCTTCCTCGTGTGGTCGATCTCGGGCGTGAAATAGCCGCTCGACTCCCACCAGTCGTACCAGTGAGACTCGACGTCGCGGGGCTGATACGTCGGTGCCAGCTCTCCCGATCGCGCTCTCTGGCTCATCGATACCCCTCCACCGCGCGGGCCAGATGCGACGAGCGCCGAATGACAAAAGACCGTCCTCGCATCTGAGGACGGGCGCCCGCTCTGTGCCGGATTACGGCAACGGTCGCCCGGCTACGGGCCTACTACCTGACCACTCGGCAGGTCGGGCAGCGCAGCCCATCGCTCCGGGCGATTCAACGGATCTCTGCTGTCGTCGACTATGAATCCGCGCACGCAGACGCTCTCTCGCTCGTCGCACCCAGCACGTGCACGTTCCGCATCAAGCCTACACGCCGAGCGGAATGCCGTCAATTCCAGCCCACGCGGTGGGCACAAGCGTGTCCCGGGTTCAGCTTCCGCTCGCTCGGCGCCGGGCGATGATCTCCTGCAGACGGGATAGCGTGTCCATCTGGCACTCCAGCACGTGTCCGGTTATGTCGCGCAGGCGCTGGTCCAGGTCGACGGTGAGCTGCAGTGCCTGCGCGACGACGTCTGCGAGCTCCTCGAGCGTGACGCTGGGGTCCGCTGCGCGTTCGAGCAGGCGAGCGGTGCGCTCCTCATAGTTGGTCACGCTGACCCCGAAGACCCGCAGCAGCCGGCGGGTCGGGTCGAGTGGCTGTCGCTCCTCGCTCATGGCTCCTCCCGCGCCTTGATCGCTCACATCACCCCGAAGGTTCGAAAGGCCTCGGTCGCGCTCATCCCCTCCTCGATTGCCTTGCGCACCAGGTTCTCCGTGCGCACCTTCTCTAGTGCCCGGCGGATCGCCTCCTCCTCGGCAGCGCGCGGCACGACCAGCACTCCATCGACGTCGCCGAGGACGAGGTCGCCAGGCTCCACTCGTACCCCACCCACCTCCACCGGGACGCGGAAGTCGATCACTTTGCCACGCACGCGCTCGTCCTGTGCGTAGGAGCCGTAGCAGAAGACCGGGAAGCCGAGGCGCAGGATACCGCGGGTATCGCGGGTGTAGCCGTCGAGGACCGCGCCGGCGCAACCGAGGCGCTGGGCCCGCGTCGACATCAGCTCGCCCCAGAGCGCGTAGCGCGGGGATCCGCCGGTGGCCAGGTAAACCTCGCCGGGTCTCAGGTCATCGAGCGCCTCCAGCATCAATCCGAAGGTCTTGGCGGAGAGCGGGCCGGGGCCTTCGCTCTCGCCAGCGAAGACATCCGCTTCCAGCACCGGCATAGCGCGGCCCACCAGGGTCATGTCCTGGTGCAGGGGCCGAATTTCCGGCGGCAAGAACTGATGCGTCAGCCCCATCAGATCGAGAACATCGCCCACGACGGCCGTGAAGAGCTCGGCACGGATCGTGGTGAACAGCTCGTCGTCGTCCCGCCACGGGCGCTGGTTCACCGTCATGGCTCCCTCCCTGACCTGTGAACTGCCCATCCTCTACCCGGTGGATCCCACCACCGCAGGACTGGGACTATGGTCGCATGGGAGCCGCCGACTTGCCATGCCTGGGTGGCGATGGAAGAACCGTAGCATCGGTCGCTGCGTTCACTGGGTTCAGGCTCGATACACTGTGCTACACTTTACTTCAGTGACACTGGCAACCTTCAGGAGAGATCCCATGCGGGACAGCGTCGTATGGATTGTGGCAGCGACCATGATCGTCCTGGGCGCACTCTTCTTCCTGCCGATGCTCGGCATGGGGATGATGGGAGGGTGGTGGCCGATGATGGGCGGCGGGATGATGGGCGGCTGGGGACCCGGCTTCGGCTGGTGGGGCCTCGTCATGCTGATCTTCTGGGTCTTCTTCATTATCGGGATCGTGCTGCTGGTGGCCTGGGGCATCCGCCAGCTCGCGGCCGGCGCTGGCGGAGGCGGCCGATCCCGAGCGATCGAGATCCTGCAGGAGCGCTATGCCCGCGGGGAGATTACCCGGGAGCAGTACGAGCAGATGCGGCGCGACCTCGAAGCGCCGACCCAACCATGACGAGCTCCTGGCGTCTCCTCATCCTCTCCCTGGCCCTTATCGGCATAGGGCTCACCGGACTGCTCGTAGTCGGAGCCATTGTGCCGGCGGTCCGCTCTCGCCCAGAAGGCGCTGAAGCGCGCGGCGCATGGATCTACCGAACCGGCACCGATCCTGACACCGGAATCCCTATCCCCGCCAGCGGTGGCATGATGATGCACATGAGCTGCGCCGACTGCCACGGGCCGGACGGCCGCGGCCTGCGCACGCCGATGTTCGTCAGCCCGGATATCCGCTACCGCAATCTGACCGATCCGGCCGGGATGGTGGAGTCGGACGGCTCGCGCGGGCATACCTACACGGATGAGCTGATCGAGCGCGCCATCACGCAGGGGATCGACGCCGAAGGGCGGCCGCTCGCCTGGCCGATGCCCCGCTGGCAGATGACGGAGCGGCAGTTGAACGACCTCCTTGCCTATCTCAAGGCCCTGCCATAGCGAGCGGGCGAATACTGCCCCACATCCTTGCCCTTGTGCAGGGCACCGAAGGGTGAGAACAACTCCAGCCGTCAATGCGAACACGAGTTCCAAAATTGTGCACCGCGCCTATTGACAGGCGGTCACCTGTACGTATACTCTAGAACAGATGATCGATCATCCACCGAGGCCTGTTCCGGCGCCGGAGAGACAGGGACTGGGTACACGACCCGAAGCGAGGATCCGTTGCGCCGCCGGGGCGCGCCCGCTGCGGGACCACTCGCTCGGGAAGTGGAGAGAGGAGTTCCGGATGGCAACACTCCAACCGATTCTGCAGGTCGCGAACATGGAGGCGTCGATCGCCTTTTACCGGGATGTCCTAGAGTTCTCGGTCAGTCTGACCGTCCCCGATGACACGGGCCAGCTCGTACATGCCGAGCTCAGTCGCAACGGCGCGGCGCTGATGCTCGGCCCGGCGTCGGGACTCTCGGAAGCAGCCCGCTCGCTCCTCGGCGCCGGTGTGACCCTCTACATCACCGACAACGACGATGACATCGACGCGTTCTACCAGCGGGTGCGCGCGGCCGGAGCGCGGATCGTCGATCCGATCCAGGACCAGGAGTGGGGAGATCGGACGTTCACGGTGCAAGATCCTGACGGATATCACTTGATGTTCGCCAAGAACGTTCGGCCTTTCGAACCACCATCCAGATCGTAGGCCGCTGGCCGGTTCGCCCCTCCCAGCCGTTGGCGTCCCCGGCGACACACCTTGTCGCCTGCCCGTCGCCGGGGACCTGTCACTGAAGGTAAGAGCAGCAGCTCGGGAATCTCACCGAGTGCTGAAGCGAGAAGAGAGCATCGCTATGCCGAACGGTTCGAGTGAATCCGGTTTCCCCGGAGAGCCACGACCCAATGAGACAGCCCACCTGCTCGACGCACTCGTTGGCACCTGGACGACAGAGATCGTTCACCCACTCGCACCCGGGAGCACGATCCGCGGGAAGGCGAACTTCGAGTGGCTGGGGGACCGGAGTTTCCTCATCCACCGCTGGGAGGTGGAGCACCCGGACTTCCCGGACGGCATCGCCGTCATCGGCCGCGGCGATTCTGGTAGTGAGTGGGCCATGCACTTCTTCGATTCGCGCGGCGTCCACCGGGTCTATGCGACGAGCTTCCGCGACAGCCAGTGGGCCATCTGGCGAGACTCGCCCGGGTTTTCCCAGCGCTTCACCGGCGTCCTGAGCGAGAGCGGTCAGCTCATAAGCGGCCGCTGGGAGAAGTCCGAGGGCGGCGCGACGTGGGAGCACGACTTCGACATGAGCTACCGGAGGGCCCGGTAGGGCGGGGCGACCGGATAGGGGTGCGGGCCAGCGGCCCAACTCCCAAGCGGGGTGAATAAGTCGACGACGACCGAGAGGAGTCAAGAATATTCGCACAGCCCCAGCAGGAGCACCAGTGGTTGCAGAAACTCGTCGGCGAATGGACGTTCGAGGGCGAGTCGATCGGCCCGGACCAGCAGGTGATGCGACACGCCGGCAGGGAACGCGTCCGACCACTCGGCGACCTGTGGATCGTGGTCGAGGGGGAGGGTGAAATGGCCGGCGGTGGCCCGGACACCTGGATGATGACGCTCGGCTACGATCCCGAGAAGCAGCGGTACGTCGGGACCTGGATCGGGTCGATGATGACGCATCTCTGGCTCTACGAGGGCCAGCTCGACGAGTCGGGCAAGTCACTCCCACTGGAAGCCGAGGGGCCGGGCATGGCCCCGGGGTCCTCCGCGCGCTACCGGGACGTGTACGAGATCGTCGACGACGACCACCGGAAGCTGTCCTCGTACGTGCTCGGTGAAGACGGCCAGTGGATTCGCTTCATGACCGTCGAGTACCGCCGGGTGCGTTGACACAGCGGGTAGACAGCCTTCGTCGACAGGGCGCGACATGGTACACTGGTTCGCGTACGTACGCTCCTGAAGATTGGTCGCGGACGACAGGCGGAGCGGCCATCGGATCTCGTCCGCCAGGCAGACGATGGAGAGCGAGGACTGGCACTGAGTGCCCCCTCGCTCTCTCGACCAGCAGAAATCAGGGAACGAGCGTGATACCTGAGGCGGCGTACTAGCAGGGGAACCGAAGGGGGAACGAATGAGCCGCGTACGGGTGCTCGTCGGGACGCGCAAGGGGGCCTTCATCCTCACTGCAGATGGTAAGCGTGACAACTGGACGATCGACGGCCCTTACTTCTCTGGCTGGCAGATTTACCACATCAACGGCTCGCCGTCCGATCCGGATCGCATCTACGTCTCGCAAACGGTGAGCTGGTTCGGCCAAATCGTCCAGCGATCCGATGACGGCGGTCAGACCTGGCAACCGGTGGGCAACCGCTTCGAGTACGAGGGAGAGCTGGGGACGCACCAGTGGTTCGACGGCACCCAGCACCCCTGGGAGTTCGCCAGAGTCTGGCACTTCGAGCCGTCGCCTGATGATCCAGACACCGTCTACGCCGGCGTGGAAGACGCGGCGCTGTTCCGATCCACCGACGGCGGGCACACCTGGCACGAACTCTCCGGGCTACGCCAGGGCACCTCCGGGCATCTCTGGCACCCCGGCGCCGGTGGGATCTGCCTCCATACTGTCCTCCTCGATCCGGTCAACCAGGGCCGGATCTTCGTGGCCATCTCGTCCGCAGGTGTCTTCCGCAGCGATGACTACGGCCAGACCTGGCGGGCGATGAACCGTGGCCTGCGCTCCGACTACCTCCCCGATCCAGAGGCAGAGGTCGGACACTGCGTGCACCGCATCGCGTTCCACCCATCGCGCCCTGACGTCCTGTTCATGCAAAAGCACCCGGGGGTGATGCGCAGCGACGATGCTGGCGAGTCCTGGTACGACATCAGCGGGAACCTGCCGAGCGATTTCGGCTTCCCGCTCGCCGTGCACGCCCACGAGCCGGAAATGATCTACGTCATCCCGCTCAAGAACGACGAGGAGCACTACCCTCCCGAGGGCAAGCTGCGCGTCTACCGGAGCCGGACGGGTGGACACGAGTGGGAACCGCTGACGAACGGCCTGCCGCAGAGCCACTGTTACGTCAATGTCCTCCGCGAGGCGATGGCCGTGGACACGCTCGACCCGTGCGGGATCTACTTCGGCACGACCGGTGGCCAGGTCTACGTGTCCGCTGACGCTGGCGAAAGCTGGCAGCCCATCGTGCGCGATCTTCCCGCCGTCCTATCCGTGGAAGTGCAGACACTGCCATGATTCGAGTCGTGCTTCCTCCTCACCTGCGATCACTGGTGCGGATAGAAGGTGAACTCCAGGTCGAGGTTGACGGAGCTGTGACCCTGGGCTCAGTGCTCGACGCCCTCGAAGCTGCCTACCCGGTGCTGCGCGGCACCATCCGCGACCAGGCCACGCAGCGGCGGAGGCCGTTCTTGCGGTTCTTCGCGTGCCAGCAGGATCTGTCCCACCAGCCGCCTGACGACCCGCTTCCCGATGCCGTCGCCACGGGCCTGGAGCCGCTGGTGATCATGGCAGCCGTCGCCGGCGGGCGACGCTGAAACAGCGGGGCTCGCTCGCGAGCCCCGCCTGGCAGCCCTGGCCACAGCGGCTTTTGCCCCCTAGCGGACGGGGAGTGTGTCGACCGGGCTGTCGTGCCCCGGCCACCTGGTCGTCCGGTGGCCAAGGTTGCCCTCTCCCCGCGCGCAGGCGCGGGCAACCATAATTTCGCTCCACCGGCCTGCTAACCCGGAAGGACCGACCACGATGATCATGACGCCCTTGTCCGAACTCGTCGCGGAGACGATACGCCGCGAACGCCTGCTCCAGGCGGAGCAGGAACGTGCCCTGCGGGCGCTCGCGATCAACCGGCAGCGTCGCTCGCTGCGGCGTTCGTTCGGGCTAGCACTGATGCGGCTGGGCGCCCGCGTCGCTGGCCTCTCGGCCGCGGACAGCCTCACAGCCACCACCTGAGCCGTTCGAGTTGACGCCCGTCGAGCAGAGGCGGTGGGGGGCTAACCCCCGCCGCCTCGTTACCTGAGCAAGCGCACACCAAGGGGAAACCCTGTAGCCAACGGCCCTCAGGCTGCGGACATGGTTCCCCGGCGCAGCAGCAGCGCGTTGATCGCAACGATAATCGTGCTTACTGACATCAAGAGCGCGCCGACCGCTGGTGCCAGGACTACTCCGACCGGCGCCAGCACGCCGGCGGCCAGAGGGATCGCGACCGCGTTGTAGCCGGTGGCCCAGAGCAGGTTTTGTACCATCTTCCGGTAGCTGGTCCGGCTCAGCGCCAGCACCGTGACAACATCCCGCGGGTCGTTGCGGACGAGCACGATGTCGGCGCTCTCGATGGCCACGTCCGTCCCGGCGCCGATGGCGATTCCGACGTCGGCGGTCACCAGAGCCGGCGCGTCGTTGATGCCGTCACCCACCATCGCCACGGACTCACCCCGGCCTTGCAGCTTCTCGACCACGTCCGCCTTCTCCGCCGGCAGCACCTGCGCGAAGTACTCATCGATGCCGAGCTCCCGTGCCACCCAGCGAGCCACGTCCTCGCTGTCCCCGGTCAACATCGCCACCCGCACACCGATGTGCTTGAGCTGTCGCACCGCCTCGTACGACTCAGGCCGGATCTGGTCGGCCAGCGCGAAGGCTGCTGCCACGCTGCCGTCGGCAATCAGGTAGACGATCGACTTCCCCTCCTCGCCCCAGCGGCGCACTTGCTCGTCCAGCGCACGAGGGAGTGCCAGATTCAACTCTCTGAGGAGCTGTGGGCCCCCTACCTGCATCGGGCGACCGTCCACCTGAGCCTGGATGCCACGCCCGGGCAGCGCCTCGACCTTCACGGCAGGCACGAGATCCAGCCGGCGCTCCTCGGCCAGTCGCCGGATGGCCCGCGCGATGTGATGCTCCGACTCGGCCTCGATCGAGGCTGCGAGCCGAACCGCTTCTTGCTCGTCCCATGCCGGCTCGACAGCGACATCGGTGACTCCCAGCTCCCCACGAGTGAGCGTCCCGGTCTTGTCGAAGACCACCGTCGTGACGAGCCGGGCACGCTCGAAGGCGGTACGGTCGCGCACCAGAATGCCGCGTTGAGCCGAGAGCGCGGTCGAGATGGCGATGACCAGCGGAATGGCCAGCCCCAGCGCGTGCGGGCAGGCGATCACCATGACGGTGACCGCGCGGGCGACTGCCTCGGTCAGCGAACCTGTCGTCACCAGCCAGGCGACGAAGCTGATCGCGCCGACCGAGAGCGCCACCAGCACCAACCAGAACGCCACCCGATCGGCGAGCCGCTGCATCCGGGTGCGCGACTGCTGCGCCTGCTCGACGATCCGCATTACCTCCCCGAGGAACGACTCTTCTCCGATGTTCGTTACTCGGACCCGCAGAGAACCGTTCCCGTTTACTGTCCCACCGATGACGCGGTCACCCGGCCTCTTGGCGACCGGCCGCGACTCGCCGGTCACCATCGCCTCGTTGACCTCGGACTCCCCGCTCTCCACCACTCCGTCGGCCGGCACCTTGGCGCCGGGCCGCACCAGCACCAGGTCGCCAGGCCGCAGCTCGCTTACCGGGATCTCTTCAGTTCTGCCATCGACGATCCGCTCGGCGGTGCTAGGGAGGAGCTTGGCCAGCTCGGCCAGCGCGCCGCGAGCGCGCCCCACCGCCCGCATCTCGAGCCAGTGCCCCAGCAGCATGACATCGATCAACGTCACAAGCTCCCAGTAGAACGGCTCGCCAGGTAGACCGAGCGTGGTCGCCAGGCTGTAAGCGAAGGCGACGCTGATGGCCAGTCCGACGAGCGTCATCATCCCCGGCAGCCGGGACCGCAGCTCGTCGGCCGCGCCGCGCAAGAAGACGCTGCCACCGTAAAGGAAGACGACTGCGCTGAGCAACGGCGAGATCCACGTCGAGCCGGGAAACTCGGGCGCGCGATAGCCCAGCAGGCTCTGCACCGTCTCGGCGTAGAGGATCACCGGGACGCTGAGGATCAGCGAGACCCAGAACTGGCGCCGGAAGACCTCCGGGCTATGCATCGCGTGCTCGGCGTGCTCCGCGTGGGGCACGCGCTGGCCCTCGGCTGAACCGGCGAGATGGACGGCGTGCGCTACCCCATGCGGCGGCATCGGGTGGTGGTGATGAGCGTGCTCCGTCGGGGATGCCTCATGGCGAGTGGCGCCTGCTTCCGGCTGCTCCCCGCCGTGGGTGTGATGCTCTGCGTGCATGACAGCTCCTTCGGACTACCTTCGACCTCGGCATCGCTGCCGGGGCATCACTGCTCGACCAGGATTATACCCCCTAGGGGTATATACACCAAGGGTTACCCTCCTGTCTGCTCAACCACCTGTCAGCACGCGGCAGTGGCGTGCTTTCCGGCCTTTATGGATTGATCGAGCGACGCCGGACTGATCGAGATAGCTCGATCCACTGCCTCTTCACCTGCCGTGCTGGTCTCCCGGCACCGTCGAGCACGGGGCTGAAGCCCCGCGTTCACCGGCCACAGCCGGCAGGAAGCCGGCTCGGTGTGCAGGAGAATGAGCCCCCTTCGAGGGGGCTTGGGGAAATGAGCCCGGTGTTTCAGCGCCGGGCCAGGCGAGCGCACGCGCCGCCAACGCGTGCATTCTGATCGCCCCTGAGCTCGAAACGTGCTTGCGCGTTGTACCAGCTTGTGCTAGAGTGTCCCTGCTGGTCCCGAGTGGCAGGAGACCAGGGAACGGTTACGATGCGGAATCGAGAAACGCTCATCTGGACGGTAGAGAAACCTGGCGCGACTCGTGCCGGGGTCTGTGCCGTTCTGGCTACCCCCGCACCTATCCCTGCCCCCAGGCGCCTGGGGGCTCCTGCCGCATTCGGGGGAGCGGGAGGTCGATGGCTGTAACCGGCATAGCCTGAGACTCCGCAGCGTAACGCAGATCCCCGGCGGCGGTGAGCCTTCGAGACTCACCGCCGTTTTTCATTGACCGAAGATGGCGCCGGAACAGGCGCAGTAGAGAGGAGCGGTTTCAACGATGTGCCCAGAGTGCGGTGCCGAGCTGAACCTATCGGACGTCGAGGTCGGTGAGATCGTGCAGTGCGCGGACTGCGGCGCCGACCTCGAGGTGCTGTCAGTGGATCCGCTGGAGCTAGGTCTCGCCCCAGCGGAGGAAGAGGATTGGGGCGAGTAGCGCGATGAGCCGGGTGGCGCTGCTGGCAGAGCGGCTTCGGGTCGAAGAGCGGCTACTCACCGCCGCTCTGGCTCGCCACGGTTGGGAGGCGACGCTGCTGCGGCCAGCCGATCTCGCCCTGCCCCTCCAGGCGCTACAGGCAGTGGATACACCCGACCTGCCGCCGGCAGTCCTGGATCGGACCTTGGCCACGCCGGAGAGCGTGGCGCTCTCCGCCTTGCTGTCATCGACGGGAACGACCGTCGTCAACCGAACCGCGACGACCCGGCTGCTGGCCGATCGGCTCGCCTTTCTCCGGCATATGCTCGCTGGCCAGATCGCCGTCCCACCAACAGTTGCGAGCTTCGGCCCGGAGTCGACCCTCCGGGCGATCGAGACGCTCGGGTATCCGGTCTACCTCAAATCGTTGAGTGCCGGCCCGCCGATGCCAGTGGCGCTGGTCGAGGATCGGGACGCCGCCGAGGCGCTGGTCGAGCACCGGTCGGTACTCGGTGACGAGCGAGCGGTGCTAGTGCAGAAAGCAGTGGCTGACCCGAGCCAAACCGTGCGGCTGGTCGTCGCCGGGCAGCGGCTGATCGCGGCAGCTCGCCTGGTGGACGAGCGCTGGCAACTCGTCGAGACCGGAACGTGGGAGCGACTGGCCGCCGCAGTGACACAGCGGCTGGGGAGCGGCGTCTACGAGATCGAAGCCGCGGAGATGGATGCTGGCCAGGTGGTCATCTCAGCGGGCAACCTGGTCGAGTTTCGCTCGCTGGCCGAGCTGGGCGTACCGGTCGCTGAGGCGATCGTGGAGCATCTCCTCGAGGTGGTGACGGAGGGGGCCGAGGTGAGCGCGATCCCGAGCGAGGGGGTGTCGGCCTAGATGGCAGCATTCGCGGCGATCGACACAGCCGGATTTCTCGAAGCGTTCCTCCGCATTCCCAGCCTCTCGTGCCAGGAGGCGGCCGCGGTGGAGTGGCTGTGCGAGCGGATGCGCGAGCTCGGCTATCAGGCTGGCCCCGACGGCGCGGGGAACGCCGTCGGTACCCGTGGCGAGGGGCCGCAGGAACTCATGCTGCTCGGCCACATCGACACGGTGCCCGGCTGGGTACCGGTGCGGCGGGTCGACGGCGTGCTCTACGGCCGGGGTGCTGTCGATGCCAAGGGGCCCCTGGCCGCGTTCGTGCTGGCGGGGGCCCAGGCAGCGCTGCCGCCCGGCGTGCGGCTCACCGTCGTCGGCGCGGTCGAGGAAGAGGTCATGAGCTCGCGCGGCGCTCACTGGCTGATCGAGAACCGGCCGGCGCCCGCTGCGGTGGTGATCGGTGAGCCGAGTGGCTGGGACGGCGTCGTCCTGGGCTACAAGGGCTCGGTCGCGATCGAATACGGGGTCGCCCGCCCCATGGGCCATTCCGCTGGCCCAGAGACGACTGCCGCCGAGCTGGCCGTCCGCTACTGGCTGGCCCTGCGAGACTGGGCTCTCGCCCGCAGTGACGGCCAGGCTCGATCATTCGACCAGGTCACCCCGACGCTCCTCGCGCTGAACACTGCCAGCGACGGGTTGACCGAACAGGCCTGGCTCCGGGCCAGTCTCCGGTTGCCGCCCGGAGTCCCGCCGGAGGAGGCCGTGGCCGCAGCCCGCCGGCTGGCCGGCCCCGGTGAGGTCAACGTCACGGTGAACGCTCCGGCCTTCCGGGTCGACAAGCGGTCGCCGCTCGTCCGCGCCTTCCTTGCGGCGATCCGCGAAGCAGGGGGCGAGCCGCGGCTGAAGGTGAAGACCGGAACGTCGGATATGAACATCGTCGGCCCAGCTTGGGGATGTCCGATCGTGGCCTACGGGCCGGGCGACTCGCGCCTCGACCATACGCCCAACGAGCACGTGTCGATCGAGGAGTTCGAGCGAGCGGTATCGGTTCTGCGGCTGGCGATCGAGCGGGTCGCCGGCCAGATGAGTAGCGGTCGATGGGAGCGGTAGCGGTGAGCGAGGTCTGCATCGGGGTCCTGCTGTCGCAGGTACGTGAGGAGGAGAAGCTGCTCCTCCGGGCGCTGTCGGACCGTGGAGTGGAGCCGATCCGCCTGTACGACCGGTTCCTCGTGTTCGATCTCACCGACCCCGCGGACTTGCCGAAGCCCGACCTGGTGCTCGATCGCTGCATGGCACACAGCCGGGGTGCCACGGCACTGCGCCTCTTCGAATCGGTAGGCATCCCTACGGTCAACACCAGCCAGGCGATGGCGACTGCCGATGACAAAGTCGCGACTACGCGAGTGCTGGCTGCTGCGGGACTGCCCACCCTGCACTCCGCGGTCGCCTTCGACACCGAATCAGCGCTCGCGGCGCTGGAGCGGATCGGCTACCCGGCCGTGATCAAGCCGGTGACCGGCTCTTGGGGCCGGCTGCTGGCTCGCGTCAACTCGCCGCAGGCTGCCCGCAGCCTGCTCGAGCATAAACGGGCGCTCGGCTCCTTCCACCACGGGATCTTTTACATCCAGGAGTACGTCGACAAACCCGGACGCGATCTGCGTGTCTTCGTGGTCGGCGATGACGTGATCGCCGCGTCGTACCGTGAAGCCGAGCACTGGGTTACCAACGTCGCCCGCGGCGCGGTCTCGCGACCGTGCCCGGTGACGCCGGAGATCGCCCAGCTCGCCTGCCGCGCGGCCCGGGTCGTCCGGCTCGAGATCGCCGGGGTCGATCTCGTGGAGACGCCGGACGGTCTCAAGGTGATCGAAGTCAACGGCGGGGTGGAGTTCAAAGGACTGATGCAGACCACGCACATCGACATCGCCGGAGCGATCGCGGACTACGTGATCCAGCGAGCCCGCGGGTCGGTGCTGGCACCAGCCATGCGGGCATCTGTGGCATGACGGGAAGCGAGGGCAGGACGACTTCATGACGATCGAGGTCTCTATTCTCGGAGGGTCAGGCTACACCGGTGGCGAGCTCCTGCGGCTACTGCTGGGCCACCCCGAAGTGCGGGTGAAGCAGGTCACTTCTCGCTCGCGAGCCGGCAAGTTCGTCCACACCGTCCACCCGAACCTCCGCAAGCGCACCCAGCTCAAGTTCGTCTCGCCCGACGAGCTGGAGCGCGTCGACGTTCTCTTCGCCTGCCTCCCGCACGGCGAGACCGCGCCGCAGGTCGACCGGCTGCTCGAACTCGGTTCTATCGTCATCGACCTGAGCGCCGACTTCCGGCTCCGGGATCCGGCCGCCTACGAGACCTGGTACCGCTGGACGCATCCCCGGCCCGACCTGCTTGCGCAGGCAGTCTACGGCCTGCCAGAGCTGCACCGCGAGGAGATCCGCGCGGCGCGGTACATCGCCTCGCCGGGTTGCAACTCCACCGCGGCGATCCTGGGGCTGGCCCCGCTCGCGCGGGCCGGCGTCATCGACCTCGACATGCCGATCGTGATAGAAGCCAAGGTCGGTTCATCCGGAGCCGGAGGCGAAGCCGGGCCGGCCAGCCACCATCCGGAGCGCAGCGGCGTGATCCGGCCCTTCAAGCCGAGCGGCCACCGGCATACGGCCGAGGTACTGCAGGAGCTGGCCGTCTGTGGGAGAGCACCGCAGATCGGGCTGAGCGTGACGAGCGTCGAGGCGGTGCGTGGCATCCTCGCCACCGCGCACGTCTTCCCGAACCGCGAGCTGACCGACAAGGATCTGTGGCAGATCTACCGCGCGATGTACGGCCAGGAGCCGTTCGTCCGCATCGTCAAGGAGGTTACCGGCATCCACCGGTATCCTGAGCCGAAGATCCTGACCGGCTCCAACTATTGCGACGTCGGCTGGGAGCTGGAGGACTTGAACGGCCGCCAGCGGATCGTGGTGATGTCCGCGATCGACAACCTGATGAAGGGGGCGGCCGGGCAGGCGGTACAGGCGATGAACATCCGGCTGGGCTTCCCGGAGACGCTCGGTTTGGAGTTCCCCGGCCTGCATCCGCTGTGAGACAGCATCGTCGCCAGAGCCAGGACCCGGACGTACCGATCGATTGGCACGGGAGGGAGCGCAAGTGCTCGTCGTCAAGCTCGGAGGCAGCGCCGGGATCGACCCGGCTTTCACGCTCGACGACCTGGCCGAGCTGAGCCAGGAAGAGAAGATCGTCTTCGTCCACGGGGCCAACGCCGTGCTGGACGAGTGGACGAGGCGGCTCGGCCGCGAGCCACGGCTGGTCGAGTCGTCGACTGGGCAGGTGAGCCGCTTCACCGACCGCGAGACGATGGATCTGATGCTGGCGGTGTACGCCGGCCTGGTCAACAAGCGGCTGGTGGAGGGCTTGCAGGCGCGCGGCGTCAACGCGGTCGGCCTGGCGGCACTGGACGGCCGGATCGCCCGCGGGCCGCGCAAGGACACCTTGAGAGCGATCGAGAACGGCAAGCCGAAGGTGCTGCGCGGCGACTACGCCGGGAGCATCGAGGAAGTCGACCCCTCGCTGCTCCTGCTCCTCCTCGATCACGGCTACTTGCCAGTCCTCACCCCTCCGGCGCTGAGCTACGGCGGCGAGGCGATCAACGTCGACGGCGACAAGCTCTCGCTGCAGCTCGCGCTGGCCCTCCAAGCCGACGCGCTGGTCATCCTCTCGAACACGCCGGGGCTGCTCCGCGACCTGAGCGACCCAGCATCGCTCATCCGCGAGATCGACGTCGCCGACGAGATGAGCATCCAAGCGGCCATGGCGGCCGCGCGCGGGCGGATGAAGAAGAAGGTCGAGGCCGGCTGCCGGGCGGTGCGCGCCGGTATCGGTCAGGTTGTCTTCGCCGACGCGCGGGTACCGCAGCCGATCCGCCGGGCGCTGGCCGGCGAGGGCACGGTACTGCTCGCGCGCAGCCCGATCGGGGTACGCTCATGATTGCCCGAAGCACTGAGGTGATCGTCGCGCTCGACCGCGAGCTGCAGCCGCCCCTGTACGCCAAGCGCGGCCTGGCACTGGTTCGCGGCGAGGGGATCTGGCTCTGGGACGCCGATGGCCGTCGCTACCTCGACCTGATGAGCAACTACGGGGTGAACATCCTCGGTCACGCCCACCCTCGTGTCACCGCCGCCATCATCGAGCAGGCGAGCCGGTTGCTGAGCTGCCACCAGTCGTTCGCCAGTGACGTGCGCGCGGCGTTCCTGGAGCGACTGCTGGCGGTCGCGCCGGCAGGGCTGACCCGAGCGTTCCTCTCGAACTCGGGGACGGAAGCAGTCGAGGCGGCGCTCAAGTTCGCCTGGGCAGCCACCGGCCGGCGCAGGATCGTGGCTGCGCGGCGCGGCTATCACGGACGTACGCTAGGCGCGCTAGCGGCGACCGCCGAGAAAAAGTACCGTGAGCCGTTTGCGGGACTGCTGGCTGAGGCCGAGCACGTCCCGTACGGCGACATCGGGACCCTTACAGCGGCGCTCGACGAGCACACGGCTGCGGTGATCCTCGAGCCGGTGCAGGGCGAAAGCGGCATCTACCCGGCTCCCGACGAGTACCTGCGCGCGGCTCGCGAGTTGACGCGCCAGGCAGGCGCGCTCTTGATCTTCGACGAGGTGCAGACAGCCTTCCGCACCGGCGCCTGGTTCGCCTGCCAGCACGCGGGCGTCACACCCGACCTGCTGTGCGTCGCCAAGGGACTAGCCAACGGAGTGCCCATCGGCGCGACGCTGATGACCGAGGAGATCGCCGCAGCGCTGCCAGCCGGCGTGCATGGCAGTACCTTCGGCGGGAACCCGCTGGCCTGCGCGGCCGGGCTGGCCACGCTCGAGACGCTCGCCGTCGACAGCCTGATCCCGCATAGCGCCGACGTGGGTGCCCACTTTCTGCGCCGGCTGCGCGAGCTCGAACATCCGGCCGTGCGCGAGGTTCGCGGCCGGGGACTGATGCTGGGCATCGAGCTGAAGAGCCGATCGACCCCGGTGCTCAAGGCGATGCAGGAGCGCGGCCTGCTCGCTCTCCCCGCGGGCACAGTGGTAGTGCGCCTGTTGCCGCCGCTGATCATCACCCGCGAGCAGGTAGACGAAGCCGTTGCCGGCATCGCCGCGGCGCTCGACGCGGCGTGACGCGACACCTGACCGATCGCGGTGTTCGCTCCACGCCGCGCGTCCGATGCTCGCTCCGTCGAGGGAGCAAACGGGTGAGCCCACGGGCCAGCCTCCTCCAGCTTGCCTTCATGGCGATGCTTGGGCTGTCTTTCGCCGCCTTCGCCATCCCGATTCTGGTCTTCCCAGACCAGGCACCTGAGGTCTCGAATGAGGCGCTGCGGCGGCTACGAACACAAGCGGCGGCGGGAGTCGAGATAGCCTGGCTGCTGTCACCCCAGGTGGTCGATGCTCGCATGGTTGGCCCTACCCCATACCATGTAGAAGGCCGTGTCGTCTGGCGCTCGCTCTTCGGTGTAGTGGTGGGAGAAACGACTGTCACCCAGCACCAAAGCTCCTACCGGTGGGATACCGGGAAACTGGCGCTGGTGTGGGCTGTATTCCTGGTCACTGAGACGCTTCTCGCCGGCAGTATCGTCTGGCGATTGCGGACCTCGCCTTAGCGTGTAACGACTCGGAGGGAGCAGATCGCGATTTGGCTTATGTCATGTTGCGTCCTGTGGGTCCCTGACCAGCTCTGATCCCTCGGTTTGACCCTGCGAGGTAGGGAGCGTACAATTCAACGAGAGATCGGCCTGGCCGCCGAACGGTGGCCTCGGCGTGTTCGAGGGTTGCTCGTGCACACGCGCGACGAGATCCGGCTCACCACACTCGCAAGCTGCGCCGGTTGAGCGGGCAAACTGGGCCCAGCGGCCCTGGCGCAGGTTCTGCGCCCGCTCGAGCAGCGTGTCGACCCGAACGTGCTCGTTGGTCTCCAGACCAGCGACGATGCTGCCGTCTACCGTTTGAGCGACGAGCTCGCGCTGGTGCAGACGGTCGACTTCTTCCCGCCGGTCGTGGACGATCCGTACACCTACGGGGCCATCGCGGCGGCCAACGCGCTGAGCGATATCTACGCGATGGGCGGGCAGCCGCTGCTGGCGCTGAACATAGCCGCCTGGCCGGAGGATCAGCCGCTCGACTACCTGACCCGGGTGTTCGAGGGGGGCTCCGATAAGGCGGCCGAGGCCGGGATCGTCATCGCTGGCGGCCACACCGTGACTGATGACGAACCGAAGTACGGGCTGGTGGTCACCGGGAAGATTCACCCCCAGCGCATCCTGACGAAGGCGGGCGCCCAGCCTGGCGACCTGATCTACCTGACCAAGCCGATCGGCACTGGGGTGATCACCACCGCGCACAAGGCCGGTAAGGTCGACCGCGCTCACCTGGAGGGCGCGGTAGCCTCGATGCTCCGCCTCAATCGCCGGGCTTCCGAGCTGGTGGTGGAGCACGGCGCACACGCCTGCACCGATGTGACCGGTTTCGGCCTGATCGGCCACTCGACTGAAGTTGCTGTCAAAAGCCAGGTCAGGCTGGTCATCGGCGCTGCCGAAGTGCCGCTTCTCGAGGGAGCCGAGCGCTACGCCCGCGAGGGACTGCTTCCTGGCGGTGCGCGGCGCAACCGCGCGTACTACGGCGAGGGGCCGGCGAGCGTGCTGACCTCGTCGCCGGAGGTTCCGGCAGCGCTCTGGGATCTGCTCTTCGACCCAGTCACGTCAGGTGGGCTGCTCTTCACGATCCCACGGGAACGCGCATCGGCCCTCGAAGCCGCGTTCCACCAGGCAGGCGAGACGCTCTGGCGCATCGGGAGAGTCGAAGAGGGGCTCGGGCTGGTAATTCTCCCCAAGCTCGCCGGGTGATCCAGCTCGGCGAGAGCCTGGCCGGTCGCCGGACAACGCTGGGCCCCGGCGGCTCGGGAGCTCGTCGCCAGCAACCGCGCGGCGCGGCCCGAACAGCGAGGATCGCCACAGTGGACGTCGTTCCGATCCGTGAGCTGCTGCGCGACCTGGATCTCCGGCCCAGCAAGGCACTCGGCCAGCATTTCCTGCATGACCAGAAGATCGTGCACCGGATCGCCGAGCTGGCCGGCTTGGGCCACGGTGACCTCGTCGTCGAGATCGGCCCGGGCCTCGGCGTGCTGACCCGGGCGCTGGCGGCTCGCGCCGGAAGGGTCATCGCCATCGAGCTGGATGCGAGGCTAGCCGAATACCTGCGCCGACAGTTCGCAGGCACGAATGTCGAGATCGTCCACGGCGACGCGCTCGCGGTCGACTACGCCGAACTGACCGGAGGACAGCCGTACCAGGTCGTCGCCAACCTTCCGTATTCGGTGGCCACGGCCATCATCGAGCGACTACTGACAGGCGAGCACCCGCCCGCGCGGCTGGTGGTGATGGTACAGCGCGAGGTAGCGGAACGCCTGGCTGCTCGCCCGCCTGACATGGCTCTGCTCTCGGTGGCGGCACAGTTCTACGCTACGCCGCGCATCGCCTTCCGAATCGGCACCGGCGCCTTCGTGCCGCCACCGAAGGTCGAGTCAGCGGTGATCGTTCTGGAGCGCCGCGCGGAGACGCCGCTGCCCCGCGAGGAGCACGCTCCTTTCTTCCAGATGGTGCGGGCAGGTTTCGCCCAACGGCGCAAGCAACTGGCGAACGCGCTGGCCGCCGGCCTCGGGTTGCCGAAACAGACTGTCGAGGCAGCGCTGGTAGCGGCCGGTATCGACCCCGGACGCCGTGCCGAGACCCTCTCGCTCGAGGAGTGGCTGAACGTGTACCAGGCGCTGCGAAAGCAGGTGCACCATGCGGATTGAGCTGTGCTGGCCGCTCACGCTGTTCGCCCCGGCCAAGCTGAACCTCGGGCTGGAAGTGATCGGTAGGCGTCCCGACGGCTACCACGAGGTGGTCACGATCCTCCAGACAGTGAGCCTGTTCGACCGGATCGAGCTGACTCCGTCCGCAGGACTGGAGTATCAGCCGCCGCCGGGCATCGCCGACGACCTCGTGGCGCGGGCCCTGGATGAGCTCTCACGCCGGGGAATCGAGATCGCGGCGCGGATCAGGCTGGATAAGCAGATCCCGATCGCCGCTGGGCTGGGCGGCGGCAGCAGCGACGCCGGTACGCTGCTCGGCGCGTTGGCCATCGCCGGAGTCCCGCGTGCGCTCATCGACGAGATCGCGTCCGGGCTCGGTTCGGATGTCCCCTTCTTCGTGCGGGGCGGAACCGCGCTGGCCACCGGCCGCGGCACCGAGCTGGAGCCGCTCCCGACATCCTCCGGCTGGTTCGTCGTCGTGGTACCGAGGTTACACCTGCCGGATAAGACGCGGCGGCTGTACCAAGCGCTCGAACCGGGCGACTTCAGCGACGGCTCGGCGACGCGAGCGCAAGCCGAGCGGCTGCGCCAGGGGCTCCCGCTCGACCCTGAGCTGGTTCGCAACCCCTTCATCCGCGCGCTCGAAGCATACCCGGAGGTACGCCAGGCGGCCGAGGCGCTGCGCGAAGCCGGTGCGCACTGGATCTGGCCTACCGGCGCCGGCCCCGCGCTGTTCGCCGTGACGGGCGACTTCTCGTCTGCCCGAGACGTGGCTCGTCTGGTACCACCTGTGACTCGGGCATTCGTCTGCACAACTGTTAGCGGCCGGATCAATGACGAGCGGGTGAGGCGGTTCGTCCACATCCGAGGCTGACCACGCATTCCGTCGGTCAGCCGCGCCGCAGATATCGCTCCTCCCAGGCGCGCTGCTGGGCCTGGCTGACCCGCACGAAGGTGCCGCTGGCCTCGGCCAGGACGGCGCCGTCGCTGTCCACGAGCTCGCCCTGGGCCTCGACGATCCGCCCGCGCTCCCCGACGACCCACCCGCGCACCCGCAGCGGCATCCCCACCTCGACCGGCCGGCGAAAGCTAAGCGACATCTGGGCCGTGACGGCTAGCCGGCCGTCCGCGATCACCGCCCAGCTCATCGCCTCATCGAGCAGTGCGCTGATGATGCCGCCGTGCACCAATCCGGCATAGCCCTCGTGCTCGGGCCGCGGCGTGAACTCCGCCTCTACTGCATCGCGATCGCGGAAGAAGGCGAGCCTGAGCCCGATCGGGTTCTGCTCGCCACAGCCGAAGCAGCCGTGATCGGTGATCGTGTTCACGCGCGCCCGTTCGCTCATCGTTCCTCCCGTGGTCTTCCCCAAGCCGTCGCCAGGTGGCCAGCGCACCCGATTCTAGCCGCCCAGATGGTCTCTCGGCGCCTGCCGTCGAAAACAGAGCTGGGCGAGCGACACGCCGGTCTCGCTCCGGGGCGATGCATGCCGCGAGCGGAATAGCTATGCAGCTTGCGCGTTCAGGTAGAATAGAAAGGATCGCACGCTTGCACGAACCAGGCGCCAAACCCGGAGGAACATCGATGGTAAAGCTCTACGACCGGTTGTTTCAGGACATCAAGCGCTCGATCCGTGAGGTCGACGTCAACGCGCTCTACCAGGAGCTACGCTCCGGCCGGCGGCCAGTAATCGTCGACGTCCGCGAGCGCGAGGAGTGGGAGCAGGGATACGTCCCAGGGGCGCTGTTCATCCCGCGCGGCTACCTCGAGATGCAGATCGAGGACAAGGTGCCCGATAAGGACACGCCGGTCTACGTCTACTGCGCCGGTGGAGTGCGCTCGGCCTTCGCGGCCAAGACGCTCGAAGAGATGGGCTACCGCAACGTCTACTCGGTTGCCGGCGGGTTCAGCGCCTGGAAGCACGCCGGCTACCCGTTCGTGACCCCGCGCCAGTGGACACGCGAGCAGCTCCAGCGCTACAGCCGCCACTTCCTCATCCCGGAGGTCGGCGAGGAGGGCCAGGCCAAGCTGCTCGACTCCAGGGTGTTGCTCATCGGTGCCGGTGGGCTCGGCTCTCCGGCTGGTCTGTACCTGGCAGCGGCCGGCGTCGGCACCATCGGAATCGTCGATGCCGATGTGGTCGATCTCAGTAACCTGCAGCGACAGGTGCTGCACACTACCGATCGGGTCGGCCGCCCCAAGACAGAGTCGGCGCGCGAGGCACTTACCGCGCTCAATCCCGATGTCAAAGTCATCACCCACGATGTCTGGCTCACGAGCCAGTCGATCATGGACGTGCTCGCGGACTACGACGTGATCGTCAACGGTGCCGACAACTTCCCGACGCGCTACCTGGTAAACGACGCTGCCGTGCTGCTGGGCAAGCCGGTGGTCGATGGCAGCATCTTCCGCTTCGACGGCCAGGTGACGGTCTACAAGCCCGGCGAAGGCCCGTGCTACCGCTGCCTCTACCCGGAGCCGCCCCCGGCGGAGCTGGCGCCGAGCTGTGACCAGGCCGGCGTTCTCGGCGTGCTCCCTGGAGTGATCGGCATGCTCCAGGCTGTCGAAGCGATCAAGCTGCTCTTGAGCATCGGCGAACCGCTCGTCGGCCGCGTGCTGCTGTACGACGCGCTGACCGCGACGTTCCGCGAGCTGCATGTGCAGCGCGACCCTGAGTGCGCGGCGTGCAGCCCCAGCTCGACCTTGACGCCGGAGAATATCGGCGAGATCGACTACCAGCAGTCCTGCTTGCTACCGACGCGCAGCGTCGCGGACTAGGGCCAGCCAGCCGAAGCCGGCCTCAACATCCCGGCGACGTTTCTGGCCGTCGTTCTGGATGGAACGTTACGGGGGCGCCCAGTCGAGGCGCCCCTGTTCTTGGTCAGCGCAGACTCGGCATCGCCGGGTCTCGACCTGGTTTCCTACGACCCGCACGCCACTGCGCTCAGGCGCCTCGCCCGCCGCGGGAAACCAGCGACGCGGTCTCCGCGACGGCGCATGCAGCGCTGGCGTGGCGGCGACTCGGTTTCAACGTGCTGACGACTCCGGATCCGTCCAGGTCGCCCTCGCCATTCCCAAGCCGCCCGCTGTACAGCCACCCTGGCGGTGTCGTAGACCCCTCGGGGCCAGGACTCATGATCGGACAGCCCGCTAGCCGCCAAGCTGGGCAGCCGCGACTCCGTCGCCCCATCACTATGACCCCTTGTCTGCTCTGTGCGAGGAAATCGCCCGCAGGCTCGATGTCGAACAGTCGAAGGCGCGCCGCGTCGCCACGATCCGGTGCGTCCGAGGTCTAGCCACGCTACGCGAGGGAAGGATCACCTGCGGACCAGCGCGCACGCCTGATGCTCAGTCAAGCTCGACAGCGTACCGCGCGAATCAGGTATCGGGACACGAAGCCGTCTGTCGTCGCTGACTCGGCTCTATCCCGGTCGCATTCAGCTCTGACCATGCTCGGCTGACGCCCCCGCGAACGCTTTCGCCAGCTCGCGGACGACGATGTTGCGCTGGATCTCGCTCGTCCCCTCGTAGATCTGCAGAAGTTTGGCATCGCGGAGAAGCTTCTCTACCGGGAAGTCGATCCCGTACCCGTTACCGCCGAAGATTTGCACTGCCTCCGTCGCTGCCCACATCGCGCTGTCGGCCGCGAACGCCTTGGCGGCTGCCGCTTCGAGCGTGTTGCGCCGCCCCTGGTCGGCGAGCCACGCCGCGTGGTAGGTGAGCCAGCGGGCAGCCTCGAGCCGGATACGCATCTCTGCCAGCTTGTGGCCTACAGCCTGATGCTCGATAATCGGGTGCCCCATCGTCTGGCGCTGCATGGCGTAGGCCAGCGCCTCGTCGAGGCTCCGCTGGATGACGCCGACGCCGAAAGCCGCGATCAGCGGCCTGGTACGGTCGAACACCTGCATCGCCAGTAGGAAGCCGTCGCCCTCCCGGCCGAGACGACTCTCCGCAGGCACTTCGACCGCGCTGAAGGTGATCTCGCCGGTGGGAGCACAGCGATGACCCAGTTTGCGCAGCGTGCGCACCTCGATGCCCGGCGTCGCGCGATCGACGAGGAAGGCACTGATGCCGCGGCGGCCAGCCTCCGGGTCGGTCTTGGCGAACAGAACGAAGAAGCTGGCGATCGGCGCGTTGCCGATCCATCGCTTCTGACCGGTCAGCACGTACCGGTCACCCCGGCGCTCGGCGCGCGTCTGGATCGCGGCAACGTCAGAGCCAGCGTGCGGCTCGGTCAGCGCGAAGCTGGCGTACTCGCCGTTGAGGAGGCGAGGAAGCCACCTGCGCTTCTGCTCCTCGGTTCCTGCCAGGATGATCGGCTCGGCAGCCAGGCCGTTCAGCAAGGCCGCGGTGCCGAATCCGGCGCAGGCCCAAGCGAACTGCTCGCATACGAGCGCGCTGTCGAGGATCCCGAGCCCCGGCCCGCCGTACTCGCACGGGATATTCAGCTCGACCAACCCCTCGGCCCGAGCGCGGGCGATCAGCTCGCGCGGGTGACGCTCCTCGCGGTCCAGCTCAGCGGCGACCGGCAGCACTTCGCGCTCAGCGAACGCCCGCGCCCGGTCACGCAGCGCCCGTTGCTTATCAGTCAGGAGAAAATCCATCGCGTGCCTCCCTTCGACCGGCGCTTCGCCTGAGATCGCTGCCGCCCATCGAACCGGCGCGATTTCAACGACCGCGCGACTGACTGGCCATTCGACACCATCGATTCGGTCGTGCTGACGCACTAGGGAGGAGATCGACACGCTCGGACAGATAGACGCCGAGAATGCTAGACCTCGAAGCTAGTCCAGAAAATCGCGAAGCTTGCGGCTCCGGTTAGGGTGGCGCAGCTTGCGTAGCGCCTTGGCTTCGATCTGGCGGATCCGCTCACGGGTGACGCCGAAGGCTTTACCGACCTCCTCTAAGGTGTGGATACGGCCGTCGTCCAGACCGAAACGCAGCTCGATTACTCGCCGTTCCCGCTCGTTGAGCGTCCAGAGTACCTCCAGCACCTGCTCGCGCAGCAGCGTCGTCGCTGCCGCATCGACCGGCGCCAGGGCTCGCTCGTCCTCGATGAACTCGCCGAGCGTGCTGTCCTCTTCTTGGCCCACCGGCATCTCGAGCGAGACCGGCTCCTGTGAGATCCGCAGGATCTCACGCACGCGCTCGGCAGGGATCCCGGCGACAGCCGCGATCTCGGCGGTCGTCGGGTCGCGGCCGAGTTCCTGCGCGAGTCGCCGCGACACCCGGGCGAGCCGGTTGATGGTATCTACGAGGTGCACCGGGATCCGGATGGTGCGCGCTTGATCGGCGATCGCCCGGGTAATCGCCTGGCGGATCCACCACGTCGCGTAGGTCGAGAACTTGTACCCCTTGTGCGATTGGAACTTCTCGACCGCCCGGATCAGGCCGAGGTTGCCCTCCTGGATAAGGTCGAGCAGGCTCATCCCCCGGCCCAGGTAGCGCTTGGCGATGCTGACGACGAGACGCAGGTTCGCTTCCGCCAGCCGCTGGCGGGCCAGATCTCCCTGCATGGTGACGACGCGCCAGCGATGTTCCAACTGGCCGAGGTCGAGGCCGATCGATTCCAGCGCCGGTGGGGATACCGGCTGCTCTTCCAGCGGGTTGACCAGGCGCTGCGCTTCGGGAGGCAGCAGCTCGAACTCGAGCCGGCTCCGTCGCAGGTGCTCCTCCAGCTCCTCGATGGTCAGGCCACGCTCGGCCGCGAAACGCGCGAGCGCCTCCGTCGGGATCTGGGTAAGCGGCAACACGGCTGCAAGCACTGCGCGCTTATTCGAAGGCAGAGAACCTGGATTCACTGCCTGGTAGAAGGCGAGCGTCAACGGCCAGCGGGCAAGGAAGCGGCCCCAGATCTCCTCCAGCACCGCGAGCGCGGAATCCCGCCCGGCCTCGCGGCACGCTCGTTGCGTCTCAACGAGATACTCTTTGAGCTCCACCGCTTGGGCGAGCGCGACCTCCTGCTCGGCGCTCAGCAGCGGGACACGCCCGATCTCGGCCAGATAGAGTCTTACCGGGTCATCGACGACCAGATCGGGCAGACCGTCAGGTTCCCATGAGCCGCTCACGTCGCTCAGTTCGGCCAACTCGAGTTCGAGCTCGGCGGCGTCCACAGGTTCCTGTACCCGGTCATCGAACTCGAGAACCACCCCGTGGGAAGACAGGCGCGCCAGCGCGGCATCCAGCTCGTGCGGGTCGAGGAGCGCCCCGAGCTGGCTGAGTTGCTCTCCACTCAGGAACCCCTGCCGCCGCGCTTCAGCCTCGATCGCCTCGGCCGTCTCCCGCGACGGCGCTAGCTGGCCGTTATTGGATTGGGCGCCCTGATCGTGGCTCTCGTGATTACCACGTCGCTTCGCTCTGCCCACCCGCTAAACCCCTACTTACTGGTCACTGGGGGGTAAACCATCCCACACCGGCGGTACGCAAGTGATACTACGGGGACGCCGGCAATTCAACTGGCGCGACCGTCGCTGCCGAGCTGTGCAGGCCGAACTCCCGCCGCAGCACATCCTCGATCCGTTCGCGGCGCTGCAGCAGTAGCGCCTGTCCCTCCCTCACCAGTATTACGGCTGGCCGCAGCGCAAGGTTGTAGTTGCTGGCCATGGCCAGACAGTATGCGCCAGCGGCCGCGATAGCGACGAGGTCACCGGGACGAGGCTCCGGCAGAGTCGCATCGTTCACCAGAACGTCGCCGGATTCACAGTACTTCCCGACGATCGTGACGCGGGTCACCGCGGGACCGTCGCGGTTGGCCAGCGCGGCGGTGTAGCGAGCTTGATAGAGCGCTGGACGGATGTTGTCCGCCATGCCGCCGTCCACGCTGACATAGCGGCGGACACCCGGAATCTCCTTGATCGCGCCGACCCGGTACACAGCGATGCCCGCCGGCCCGATGATGGATCGGCCCGGCTCCAACCCTAGCAGCGGCAGCGGGAAGCCCGCTTCTCGAGCTGCCCGCTGTACCGTATCAGCCACCGTTCGCACGAAGAGGTCGATGTCCGGCACCGGGTCTTCTGGCAGATATTGGATCGCGAGCCCTCCGCCCGGGCTGATCTCTTCCGGCACCACGCCGAACTGCGCAGCCATCTCGCGCGCAAAATCGAACAACCGCTCAACGGCCAGCGCGTAGGGCTCGACCTCGAACACCTGTGAACCGATGTGGGCGTGGTAGCCGCGCAAGCGCAGGCCAGGCATCCCCAAAATGCGCTGCACGGCCCGGCTCGCGTCACCCGTCTCGATCAGCAGGCCGAACTTGGAGTCCAGGTGGCCCGTCTTCCGGTAAGCGTGCGTGTGCGCGTCTACCCCGGGATTCACTCGCACGAGCACGGAGAGCTGTTGCTCGGTGTCGCGATGAAGGCGTTCTAGGAGATCGAGCTCGTAGTGGTTGTCGACCACGACTGCGCCGATCCGTGCTTGCAGCGCCAGGCGCAACTCGTCCTCGCTCTTGTTGTTCCCATGCAAGATGATCCGGCCGGGCGGGAACCCGGCCGCCAGCGCGAGCTGCAGCTCTCCGCCGGACACGACGTCGAGCCACATCCCTTCCTCGGCCAGGAGTTGTAGCAGGCCGACGCTGAGATACGCCTTGCCCGCGTAGACGAGCCGCCAAGGACCAGGGTAGTGACGGGCGAGTGCCTCCCGGTAGGCACCGCATTGCGCGCGGATCGTCGCCTCATCGTAGATGTAGAGCGGAGTGCCGAACTCGGCGACGAGCTGCGGGACCGGGATACCACCGATCACGAGCTGGCCAGTGGCATCACGCGTCGTTGTCTTCGGCCACGGCATCGTCGATCACGCTCGAGTCCATCTGCTGCCCGGCTTCGGGGCTCCCCCTCCAGCATGCCGGAATGCCCGCATTATATACCGCCCCTTCGCAACGGGCATCCCGTTTCGGCTGGTAGCGCTTGGTCGAGAGCCGATAAGCGGGTAAGCTTGCCCCAGCGTCGCATCCTCCCCTCGGGGAGGATGCCCGGCTGTCAGGTTCTGAACAGTGCCAGCCCACCCCACCCAGGTGACAACAGGTGAGCGCTCAGCGCGGGTGGCGGCGCTGCTCGGACCAGGAGAGCAGACGTATCGTGCCGACGACGATCCTTTCTGTCGAAAACCTCAGCAAGCGATTCGGCGCCGAGGAGATCTTCTCCGGCGTGACCTTTCAGATCCGTGAGCGCGATCGCATCGGGCTCGTCGGCGTCAACGGCGCTGGCAAAAGCACCCTGCTGCGCATCCTGGCCGGCCTCGAGCAGCCCGATAGCGGCACGCTCATCGCCCAGCGTGGCCTGCGCCTCGGCTATCTGGCGCAGGAGGCAGCCATCGATCCAGGTCGAACAGTACTCGATGCCGCACTCGAGGCGATGGAGGACCTGCGTCAACTCGGCCAGGAAATCGAGCGCCTCGCTGCGGCCATTGCGGACGCGAGCGGAGAGACGCTAGAGCGGCTGCTCGCCGAGTACGAGCAGAAGAGCCTCCGCTTCGAGGCGGCCGGCGGCTACGATCTGGAGCACCGCGCAACGCAAGTCCTGGCCGGACTCGGATTCGAGGAGGTCGAGTTCAGCCGGGCCGCAGGGCAGCTCAGTGGAGGCCAGCGCACGCGGCTGGCTCTGGCCCGCGCGCTCCTCGCCGACCCCGATCTCCTGCTCCTCGACGAACCGACGAACCACCTGGACCTGCGGGCGCTGACCTGGCTGGAAACGTTCCTCCGCACGTGGAGAGGCAGCTTCGTGGTCGTCTCGCACGACCGCTACTTCCTCGACCAGGTGACCGAGCGCACTCTGGAGCTCAGCTTCGGTCACCTGGAGGATTACCCGGGCAACTACTCGCGCTACCTCGAGCTGCGCAACGAACGGCTCGCCCGGCGCTTGGCCGAGTACGAGGCCCAGCAGGAGTTCATCCGCAAGCAGGAGGAATTCATCCGGCGTTACAAGGCAGGCCAGCGTGCCCGCGAAGCGCGCGGCCGGGCAACCCGGCTGGCCCGGCTCGAGCGGATCGAACGCCCGCGCGAGCACGAGACTCTCCGCCTCCAGCTCACCACTGGGCTGCGCAGCGGGCGCATCGTCCTGACCACCAGCGAGCTGGTTATCGGCTATCCAGCCAGC
Source organism: Thermalbibacter longus (assembly GCF_023806485.1). GTDB lineage: Bacteria > Chloroflexota > Chloroflexia > Thermomicrobiales > Thermomicrobiaceae > Thermalbibacter > Thermalbibacter longus. Next base: position 365,437 of record NZ_JAMSLR010000001.1, on the reverse strand, counting down.
GACGGGTCGGAGCCGATCGTGCTCTGCCGAACACCGGAACTCATCGTCGAGCGCGGTGAACGTGTCGCCATCATCGGCCCGAACGGCTCAGGGAAGACGACCCTCATCCGCACGTTGCTGGGCGGGCACCCGCCGCTCTCCGGGCAGATCCGCTACGGCACTTCCGTGCGCCCGGCCTACTACGCTCAGGGGCACGAGCAGCTCGACCCGAAGCTGACCGTGCTCGGTACTATCCTGCGCCAGCAGCCGATGAGCGAGGAGGCGGCGCGCAACCTGGCCGGCCGCTTTCTCTTCAGCGGCGATGATGTCACCAAGCCGGTCAGCGCCCTCAGCGGTGGAGAGCGCAGCCGGCTGGCGCTGGCGCTGCTGACCCTCGAGCGAGGCAATCTTCTGATCCTGGACGAGCCGACCAACCACCTCGACATCGCCAGTCGCGAGGCGCTGGAAACGGTGCTTGCGAGCTTCGATGGCACGATCATCTTCGTCTCCCACGACCGCTATCTGATCGACCGGCTAGCGACCCGCGTCTGGTCGGTCGAGGACGGCGTCCTGCGGACCTGGCTGGGCAACTACACCGACTACCAGCGCCAGCGGACAGCTACATCAGGCGCAGGGTCCGCAGCGAGCCCGGCGAGTGGCACTTTGGATAGCCAACCGCGCCCGCCCGCGATGGTGCCGGGGATTGCCCGGCGCTCCCCGCGCCAGGTCGAGCGCGAGCTGCGGGCCACGGAGGAGCGCATCGGTGAGCTGGAGGAGCGGCTGAACGCGTTAGCGGATGACCTGGCCGAGGCAACGGCCCGGCAGGACATCGAAGCGATCGCCGAGCTGGGCGCGGATTACGAGGCGACGCAGCAAGAGCTGGACGCGGCCTACCGGCGCTGGGAAGCGCTTCAGGAGGAGCTGGACGCCGTGACCGGAGGCGTGGAGCGGTGAGCCGGACGCGGCCATACGTCATCGGGCTGACTGGCAATATCGCCTGCGGCAAGTCGCTCGTGCTGCGCGCGCTGGCCGAACTCGGCGCCGAGACGATTGACGCCGACCAGGTGGCCCGGGAGGTGATGAGCCGGGGTAGCCCGGTACTGGAGGACGTGGTACTGGCATTCGGGCCGGAGGTCATGAACCCCGACGGCAGCCTCGACCGGCGTGCCCTCGCCAGGATCGTCTTCAGCGACCCCGAGCAGCTCGCGCGGCTGGAGTCGATCGTCCACCCGCCGGTTGTCGAGCTGATTCGCCGGCGCGTAGCCGAGAGCCGCAGCCCGGTGGTCGTCATCGATGCGATCAAGCTCTTCGAGGCCGGGCTGGCCGGAGACTGCGACGAGGTCTGGGTGGTGACCTGCAAGCCGGAGCAGCAACTCGCCCGGCTGATGGCCCGCGACCGGATCGGCGAGGACGAGGCGCTCCTTCGCATCCGTGCCCAGCCACCGCAAGAAGAGAAGGTGCGCCGCGCCGACCGTGTCATCGACAACAGCGGCGCGATCGAGGAGACCATCGCCCAGGTGCGGGCGGCTTGGGAGGCTCTGCCGATCCACTGAGGTGAGGCCGGGAATAGCGTCGTACCCTCGCCGCGTTGAACTGTACAAAGGCGAGATATAGGCGGTCGGGACGCGTCCCTCCTCAGGGAGTCGGAAAGGCGGGCGAGATGAGCGAACCCATTCGCGTCGAGATCTGGTACGACTACGCTTGACCGTACGTCTACACGGCAGCGGTCTTGCTGCACTGGGTCAAGAGCCATACGAACGGCCAACTCGACCTCCACTGGCGCTACTTCTCCCTCGAGCAGGTGAACCAGAAGCACGGGCCGGACTGGAAGCTCTGGGAGCAGCCGGAGACGTACCCGAGCCGGGGCCGGCTGGCCTGGAAGGGCGCCGAAGCGGCACGGCGACAGGGCCCGGAGGCCTTCGAGCGCTTCCACCTCGCTTTGCTCCGGCTACGGCACGAGGAGAACTGGGAGCTGACCAAGGCAGAGACGATCCTGGAGGCGGCTCGGCGCGCCGAACTGGACCTCGACCGCTTCCAGCGCGATTTCGAGCAGGCGACGCTGGACGGTCTCGCCCGGGACCATGAAGAGGGCGTGCAGCGGTACGGCGTCTTCGGCACGCCGACGCTGGTCTTCGAGAACGGCCGGGCGGCCTACCTCAAGCTACGCCCGCTCCCGCCAGAGTCTGAATACCTGGCCGTCTGGGAGCGCCTGAGAGATATTATTGCCGACCGCCCGTACATCGAGGAGATCAAGCGGCCAGTGCCGCCAGCGCATTGATTCTTGTGGCCCCACTTTGCCCAAGGCCCGTCGAACCGAGTTCGCCTGGAGCGAGTTAGGTTGACGGGCCGTTATACTTGCCCTGACCGGGCACGTCGCCCAGTACGCTATATTCTTGATTAGGCACCACAAGAGCAGCGTGCCGCTAACCCTGTTCCAGAGAGGAAGAAGCGAATGGACGCGTCAGTACGTCTGGGCAAGATCCGCGGAATCGAGATTGGCATTCACTACACCTGGCTGGTCGTGTTTGCGCTGCTGACCTACTCGCTCGCTGTCGGGATCTTTCCTGAGTGGTACCCGGGATGGACATCGGGCACATACTGGGCAGTCGGAGCGCTAGCGAGCCTGCTGCTTTTCGCCTCGGTGCTCGCTCACGAGCTGGGGCACGCGGTGGTCGCGCAGTCGCGGGGTATCCCGGTCGCCAGTATAGTCCTGTTCATCTTCGGCGGGGTCGCGCAGATCGTCGAGGAGGCGCGCCGCGCGATCGACGAGTTTCTCATCGCGGTTGCGGGGCCGATCGTCAGCCTCGTCATCGGCGCCGGTTCGCTCGTGCTCTGGCCTCTAGCTGATCAGGTCAACGAGCCGCTCGGGGCAATTCTCCACTATCTTGGTTACGCGAACCTGATCCTGGTCGCCTTCAACCTCATCCCAGCCTACCCGCTGGACGGCGGCCGCGTGCTGCGAGCGTTCCTCTGGGGAGCCCTCGATAGCGTGTACCGGGCGACGCGCATCGCCTCAGCCGTCGGCGTCGTCATCGGGTTTCTGTTCATCGCCGGTGGGATCTTCCTGGTCTTCCGGGCGCCACTCTCCGGCATCTGGCTGGTCGCGATCGGCTGGTTTCTCCAGAGCGCCGCACAGCAGTCGTACCAGCAACTGATGCTGAAGCGTCTCTTCGAGGGTGTCCGCGTCGGACAGCTTATGGACGCGCGTCCGGTCACTATCTCGCCGGACGTCCCAGTCGACGAGCTGGTCGACGCGCTGCTCGGCCACAACGTGCGGAGCTTTCCGGTGATCGAGGATGGCCGCCTGGTTGGGATCGTCACCTTGACCGACGTGCGCAACACTCCCCGTAGCGAATGGCCCACCCGGCGCGTACGCGATCTCATGACCCCGTTCGAACGGCTGGTCACGGCGACACCGGAATCCGACATCGAGAGCGTGCTCAGAAAGATGGTGGCGCATGACATCCATCAAGTACCGGTCGTACGAGACAGCGCGCTGCTGGGCCTGCTGACTCGCAACGCCTTGCTCCGCTACCTCCAGCTCCGCCAAGAGCTCATGCGGAGTCCTGAAGAGATCGCCCAAATGGTCGAGAAGCGTAGCCGTCCCTCGGACCTGCCTGGTGACTGACCGCTGTTGACACGTGTCGGGCCGATGCCTTTGTGAATAGGGCAGGCGGCGCGGGAGCACGGTGAAGCGCTCAGCGAGCGTAACCTGCCCTCCTGTCACCCGATCAGAGTTTGCCCAGAGGTTCCCGTGCCATGTGCCACGCCGTCATGGCTGATGCGGCCGCGACCTGCTTACACCCACTGGGCCCCCGACCCACTTCCTTCCACGCGTTGAGACTTCATAGTAATCGCAGGTGTTCGACTATCTTGAACACTTGACTTGATCCAGTACAGCTTCCCCGCTAAGTTAGCACAGTAGTAGCTAACTGGTAGATGCCACACTTAACGCGTCGTGCAGCTACGGCGCGTCATCGCTTCAGTGCTATCAGAAAGGAGAGCAATCGAGGAGGCACCGAGTAGACACTGGCACAGCTTCCCCGGGGAGTGGCGCAGGCGGCGAAAGTGTATCGAAAAAGAGGGGAGATGGAATGCGAAGCATGAGACGAAGACAGTTCCTGGCAGCCGTCGGCGGTGCCGCGGTCAGCGCGCTCATAGCAGCGTGTGGGGGGGATTCGACCCCGCCGACCAGTTCCGCATCGCCAGGGGCAGGCACGCCGGCGCCTTCGCCTACGGCAACGGCCATGCCCTCGCCACAACCTGCGGCCACGCCCACCGCGGCGCCCGCCGCGACGCCGACCGCTGCCCAGGCTGGTGCTCCCTTCAAGATCGGTCTGATAACGGCCCTATCCGGCGGTCTATCCGCTTCGGGACAGCGGCATCTCCAGGGCATGCAGCTCGCGCTCGAGGAGATCGGCGAAACGGCCGGTGGGCGGAAGCTGGAACTCCTTCCTGAGGACTCCCCTGGGAACCCCGAGCAAGCCCTGACGAAGCTACGGAAGCTCGTCGAGAGTGACAACGTCGATATCGTTACTGGCATTACGCTCAGTAACGAGATGGCTGCCATCCGCGACTATATCGTCAACCAGCAAGTCCCGTTTATCGCCTCGATCAACGGCTGGCCACCGCTGACGCGCGACCCGAACGTGCGTAGCGAGTACATCTTCCGCACCTCGTTCACCCAGGGCCAGTTCGAGTTCGTGCAGGCGAAATGGGCAGCCGAGAAGCGTGGACTGCGATCGATCGCGCTCCTGGCGCCGGACTACGTAACTGGGCATACCGTGGTCGAGATCTTCCGAAACTACTTCCAGCAAGGTGGCGGCCAGGTACTCAGCGAGGTGTTCCCCCCGCTCAATACGCAGGACTTCGGTCCCTATCTCCAGCGCGTCTTGCAAGAAGCTGCCGGCGCCGAAGCTGTTTGGGCGTGGTTCATCGGAGCGGACGCGATCCGGTTCATGACACAGTTCACCGAGTTCGGCTTGAAGGATCAGTACGCGCTGCTCGGAGGCGGCGAGATCGGGGACGATCCCTACCTCCCAGAGGTCGGGGAGGCCGCTCTCGGCATCGTGAGCTCGATCTGCTATGCCGCTCGCTACGACACCCCCGAGAACCGCGAGTTCACTGAGCGGTTCCAGCAGAAGTTCGGGAATCCGCCAGGACATCTGGAGTACTGGGGGTACATCACCATTCAGATTATCGCGCGAGCGCTGGATGCGCTCGATGGCGACACGTCGGACACTGCGGCGTTCCTGGAAGCTATCCGCAATGTGCGCTTCAACGGGCCGATGGGCGAGGTTCGTTTCCACCCAGAGACCCAGGGAGTCATCAACACCGTCGTGATCCGTGAAGTCCAGCAATTGACGGACGGCTCACTCGGGAACGTCGTCCTCGACGTCTTCCCCAACATCGATGACCTCGCGTTCTGACGAGTGCTACCGCTCCGATGCGCGCGCTGCCTCGGGCATTTGACCCGAGGCAGCGCCGCAGTCGGAAGCAGTGTCGAGATAGACCGGGTTCCTTTACGGATCGACCCCGCTGCGCGACGGATCAGCGAGCGACCGGGGCCCGGCGGGACGCGGGCCTATCGGCACGCGACCGAGCTGTCAGTCACTCTCTCGCTGCGGGAGTGACGTCGTCACGGCGACCGAGGGGCCAGGAGCCGGTCGCACGGTCTCTGCGCTGAGCACCTGTCGCGGAATAAGCCAGCAGGCGGCCAGCGCTACCAGCAGGAGAGCCGACGTGAACAGCAGGGCTTGCTGGATCCCCACGTGATCGGCGATCGCCCCGGTCACCGGCGCTCCGATGCCACCTGTTACGAATCCCATCCCCAGGATGAACCCGGACGCGACCCCGATGCGACCAGGCAGTAGCCGCTGTGCCGCGACCAGCGTCACCGAGATGGAGGCATCAGCCAGCGCGCCGAAGAGCGCCCCAGTCATCAGGGCCAGTGGCCCTGGGAGACCGGCGAAGAGCAGCAGAGCTGGTATCGCGAGCGCTAGGGAGCCAACCAGCACCACACGCTGGCCGATCCGGTCGGCGAGCAGGCCACCTAGCAGCGTGCCGAGCGATCCGCTGGCGATGACGACGCTGGCCAGCAAGCCGTAGAAGCGAACATCGTACCCCAGGTCGCGATACCACACGGGTGCGAAGGTGACGACAGCCATGAACACCCAGCTTCGCAACATCACAACTGCCATCACCGGTGCCAGGGCACCCCAGCGAATCGGCTCGCGGCGAGCCCGCTCCCGAGAGCGCACGGTCGGCAGGCCGAGCTGGAACTGCCGCAGCGCCAACCGCAGCGAGACTGCCACACTCAATCCGAGCGGCAACATCGCGAGGGAGCCGCGCGTCCCGAGCACGCCGAACAAGAAGGCCGCAATCAGCGGCCCGAGCGCGTAGCCAAACGTTCCGCTCACCGTGTAGACGGACATCGCCGTGTTGCGGCGGCGATCGTCCACCAGCATCGAAGCGTTCGACGCGCCGACTGGGTGATAGGCCCCCGATCCGAGCCCGGCCAGCAACGCGCCGGCATAGAGCAGAGCCGGCGCGTCGATCAGGCCGAGCGCGCTGACGAAGACCGACGACCAGGCCAGGCTGAGCGGAGCCAGGAGCTGCCCACCCCAGCGGTCGGCGACGTAGCCGAAGAGCGGCTGCGAGAGCGAAGAGGCCGCGGTGTAGCACAGCGCCAGGAGCCCGATATCGCGGTTATCGAGGTTCAGCCGCTGCGCGGTGAGGGCGTAGAGGATAGGCAGCAGCCCGCTGTAGAGGTCCACGGTGAAGTGGCCCAGCATGAAGGTCAGGAGCCCGCGCCAGGCCCAGAGCCGTGCCAGCCGCATGGCGAGTTGCCCCTATCTCCGCGCGAAGTCCGGCGACGGGCCGAGATCTCGAACGAACCGGGCGATCAATCGGATGGCTGCGTCGAGGTCATCCAGGCTGATCAGCTCGTTCGGCGAGTGCATGTAGCGGTTTGGCACGGAAACGAGCCCGCACGGGATACCTGCACGCGCTGGCGCGATGGCGTCGGCGTCCGTCCCGGTCCGGGCGGGTGCTGCCGAGAGCTGTATCGGGATGTCCTCGGCCTGAGCTGCAGCCACCAGGCGGTCGAAGACGAGCGGATGCACCATCGAGCCGCGATCCAGCACCGGCCCGCCACCGATCTTGACATTTCCCCCACCGCGCTTGTCGGCGTCCGGGTGGTCGGTCGCGTGGGTGACGTCGAGGACAATCGCCACACTGGGGTTCAACGCAAACGCGCTGGTCCGCGCCCCCAGGAAGCTGATCTCCTCCTGCGTGGCCGCGATGGCGTACACATCGGCCCGCGGGCGATCGGTCGACAGCGCGCGCAGGACCTCCAGCGCCACGAAGGCTCCCATGCGGTTGTCGATGCCGCGCGCAACCAGCCGGTTATTGCGCAGCTCAACCGGAGCCTGCTCCAGCACCGCCGGATCGCCCACCGAGACGAGCTCGCGGGCCTCATCGCCGCTGCGCGCGCCGATATCGATCCACAGATCCTTGATGCGGCTGGCTTTACCTCGCTCCTCTTCGCTGAGGAGGTGAATCGGCTTGCGACCGATAACTCCCAGCACCTGCCCGCTCCGGCCGAGTATACGTACCCGCTGGCCGGTCAGGACCTGATCATCCCAACCGCCGATACCCCGGAACCAGAGGTAGCCGTCGTCATCGATATGGGTAATCATCAGGCCGATCTCATCGACGTGCCCTTCGATCACGACCACCGGCCCTTCGCCGCGCAGCCGGGCAAAACTGTTGCCGTTCCGGTCGACCGTGACCTCGTCAGCGAACGACTCCGCCTCCTGCCGCCAGACACGAGCCGCAGGCTCCTCGAATCCCGAGGGGCTGGGCGCTTCCAGTAGCTTGATGAGGAAGTCTCTCTGTTGTTGCTCCACGGCGAGTTCCTTCCGGGATGATTCCCACGAACCTCGCTGGCTCCGATGCCGCCCGTGACTACTCACCAGATTCGCAGGCATCGCGCGCGAGAGGCATTCGTACCCACTGTTCGCTATAGCGCCGGAGCCATGCGCTCGAATCTAGTTCACCTGGCAATGCGCCGGCAGCCCGTTCAGGACGTTCGTCACGTTGGTCAACGAGAGGTACAGCGTTCGCTCCAGCGCCTCCTGCGTCGAGCCGCCGAGGTGCGGCGTCATGATCACGTTCTCGAATTCGATGAACGGATTCTCCTCGATCGGCTCGACCTCGAAGACGTCGAGCCCCGCGCCAGCGATCTTACCCGCTCGCAGCGCTTCGACCAGCGCCGATTGCTTGACCACTGGCCCGCGGGCCAGGTTGATCAGATAGGCGGTTGGCTTCATCAGGCTGAGCGCCCGCTCATCGATCAGGTAGTACGTCTCCGGCGTCAGCGGTACATGAAGCGAGACATAGTCGGACTCCCGGAGCAGCCGATCCAGTGGCACGTAGCTGATGCCGTGCTCGTTGGCAAAGGTGATGTCCCAGACAATGTCGTGCGCGAGCACCTGCATGTTGAAGGCCCTGGCCAGCAGCGCCACGCTCTTGCCGACTCGCCCCAATCCGACGATGCCGAGCGTCTTGCCCCAGAGTTCCTGGCCGAAGAACCGTCCCCACTGGCCACGACGCATCGACCGGTCCGCTTCGAGGACTCTTCGGGAGAGCCCGAGCATCATGGCGAATGTCAGCTCCGCCACCGAATGGTTGTTGCACCCGGCGCAGATACAGACCGCGATGCCCTTTCGGGTCGCCTCCTCCACGTCGATGTGGTTGTAGCCGACCCCGCTGGTGCTGATCACCTTCAGACGGTTAGCGTGCTCGAGCACCTTCTTCGTCACCGGCTCCAGGCCGACGATCAACCCGTCCACATCGCGGACCAGCTCGCAGAGGTGGTCCTCGGTGATCGGGTAGATGATCTCACGCTCCGCCAACCGGCAGCCGCGAGAGTCGAGGAACCGCGCGATCTCCTCGCGCACCCCCCCGTACTTCCAGGTCAACACCAGCACCTCTTTCGCCATCGGAACCCCCGCTCCTTTCCGGACACGTTCGAGCGACCGGCTGCTCGCGCCATTCTACGCTATCAACCGGAGCTCTGGTGCTTGCCGCAACGCGCACCCCGCCGCTACCGTGTCAGGCTGTCGGCTCGCTGGCGTGCTCGACGTGCGGCTCTGGCGGCGAATCATCGAGAAGACCCAGGCTGTCCTCCGGGTCGAGGTAGTAGAACGCGAGCCGCAGGCGACCCGGCGGCGTGCCGAGCACCTCGCGAAAGATCTCCACGGCCTCGCGCGCGAACGCGCGTCGCCGTTCGACCAGCAGCGGCTCTTCTCGCGAGTAGAGGATCTCGAGCAGCGGCATCCCCTCCTCCTCCGGTCTTCCCGACTGGTCCGGCTCGAAACGCTTTGGCCAGAGCGAGCGAACCGCTGGCTGGCCGTTGCCTGGAGCATTGTGCCACGGTGTGGGACGCTACGGCGCACGGCCAAGCAGCGTCTCGGCTCCTCGGGCCCCCTCGCCGATCGGCGGCCAGACGGAGAGGTCGAAGGGGTAATCGGAACCTGGCGCCACGCGCTCCGGGCCGACGAGATCCAGCAGGAGCTGGAGCGACTGCCGAGTCCACACCACTGAGTCGAACCAGAGGCGCCGCAAGCAGGCGCTCGGCGGCGAGTCGAGCGCGCTTCGTACAGCAGGCCAGACCTGATAACCCTGGTCGAGACGCCCGATCTGGTACGGCAGAAAGCCACCGCCGTGCGCCACCAGCAGTTTGACCCTGGGATAGCGATCCAGCAACCCGCTCAAGATGAGGTCGGCCAGCGATACCGTCGTTTCCCAGAGCACACCGATCAGGTTGGGCATCTGCGGGCGGCGCAGGCGAGGATCCTGGCTCAAGAGCGGGTGAAGAAAGAGCACGGCCTCCAGCCGATCGGCGGTTTCCCACAGCGGGGCGAACGACGGATCGCTGAGCAACCGGTCGCCGCAGCCAGGGCCGATGATGGCCCCGAGCATGCCGCGCTCGCGGGCCCGCGACAGCTCGGCGGCCGCGTCCTCGGGCACGTTGAGCGGCAATGTAGCGAGGCCCGAGAGACGATCAGCCTGCTCCTCGCACCAGGCAGCGAGCTCGTTATTGTACAGCCGGGCGAGTTCCGTCGTGAGTGCAGGGTGCGCATCGTAGAGGAATAGCTGCGGGACAGGCGATACCAGGCTGTGCCGCACGCCGGCTCGCTGCTGATCGGCCAGGAAGAGGTCTGCGTCGTGGAATGCCGGTTTCAGCTCGAAGGACCACTTCCCGCCGACTGTGAGGAACGGTGCCTTCGACGGGTCACGCTGCTCCCAGCGCGCATCCAGGGCATCCGCGTGCTGTCGCACCCAGTCCAGAACGGCTGGCGGGATGAAATGCGCGTGGACATCGATCATGCTGGCTCCTCTCGCAATATCTCAGGCGAGCCCGCTCCGCAGCGTCGAACCGAAACCCCGAAGGCGAAACGTCCAATGAGCTCACTGGACACCCGGCATCAAGCAGAGTAGCGACCAGGACCTGCCAGAATCGATCGGTGATCCCGGGATCCCTGCACCGATACCTGAGCTAGAACGAGAGGTCGTCGATGCCTTCGACTTTGTCGAGCACCACGTTACCCAGGCTGCCGTCGTCCAAGCGCTCCACCCGACGGAAGAACACTGTAAACACGACGTTCTGCGTCTCCGGGTGGAAGCGGAACTGTCCAGTCGGCCCGGTGAACTGCACCTGCTTCAGCGCGCTCAGGAAGGCCTCCCGCTCTTCCACCTGCCCCTCGACCGCGTCGAGCGCCTCCGCGATGACTCGGGCACACAGGTAACCCTGGTAGGCGAACTGGTTCGGCACCTGGCCATGCTTTCCCCGGAACGCCTGGACGAAGGCCTGATTCTCCGACGAGTCGTATTGCGGCGTGTAGTGCAGGGAAGTGACGGCATCGAGGGCAGCCTCACCCTGTTGTTCCAGATACGCCTCGTCTACCAGGTCTCCCGCTCCGATCAGCGGGAACTGATCCTTCAGCCCGAAGTCGTTGTACTGCTGGACGAAGCGAACCGCGTCCGCCCCGGCGAAGAAGGCCCAGACGGCATCGACCTGTGCTTGCTGGAGGCGCTGCAGGAACGGCCCGAAGTCGGCAGTGTCCAACGGCGGATAAACCTCGTCCACGATCTGGCCGCCAGCCTTCTGGAAAGCCGCTTTGAACGCGTTCGCCTTCTCGTGCCCAGCCGAGTAGTCTGGCGCGGTCACGGCGACACGGGCATACCCGAGCGAGTCGTGCGCGTAGGGCCCGAGCGGCCACTCGTACTGGCCATTGGCGAACGAGACGCGGAAGATGTAGGGGCTGCGCTGGGCTGGATCGCGGGTCAGCGCGGCCGCTCCGGCATTCGCGATGATGAGCGGGATCTGCTGGCTATCGACGAAGTCGCGCAGCGCGGTTGCCACCCCGCTGTGGACGATCCCGGCCAGGAGATGCACCCCATCCCGCTCGACGAGTTGGCGAGCTTTGGTCAAGCCCACTTCCGGGTTGGCCGCGTCATCTTCCTTATAGACCTCTATCGTGCGCCCACCGGCCTGATACCCGATCTCCTCGAGGTACAGCTCCAACCCCCGGGTGATGTTCTCACCCAGCGCGGTGTAGACCCCCGAGTACGGCAGCAACACGCCGAGACGGACCGGCTCGCCTCCCGCCTGACCAGTCGGCGTTGCAGCCACCGTCGGGCTGGCCGCGGCGGGGGTCGGCGTCGCCGCCGGCGGGGTGGGGCTCGCGGCCGGTGCCGGAGCGGCCGGGGTGGGAGCGGCCTCTCCACCACAAGCTGCCAAGAGGGCGCCCAGCGACGGGGCGAGCGCGGCCGCAAACGCCCCGCGCAGGAGCAGCCGTCGCGAGCAGCGCGCACCGAGGACGGTTGAACCCAGCAGCTCCCGCTTCTCGCTCATCGTCTCTCCTCCCCGAACAATGGCCCGCTGATCCAAAAGGCCGCTAGAGACGCTGGCCGCTACTTCACGACCGGTACCCGCTCCGGCGTGCCGTAGGTGTAGAACGACTCCGGCATCGTCGGTGCCCCGATCCAGATCGTGCTGTGGTAGAGGTCCGATTCGTTAGCCACATCCCAGACCACCGTCTTCCAATCTGGGTCGAAGATCAGATAGCCCGCATCGCCGAAGAGCTCCACACGGTTGCCGCCCGGCTCGAACAGGTACAGGAAGAAGGCCTGGGTCGTCCCATGCTTTCCGGGCCCAGCCTCGATGCGCACGCCCCAGTCCATGCAGAGCTCGGCAACGTCGTACAGGTGCTGCGGGTAACCATGCCAGTAGGCGACGTGGTGCAGCCGGTTGCCTTGCCCAGTGCCGTCGCGCATGACCGCGATCTCGTGCACCATCGGACTGACGCTGAGCCACGACCCGACCTTCTGCCGATCGCCGCCGATCTTGGTCTCGCGCAGCTTGAAGCCTAGCGCCTCCCGCAGAAACGCCTCATGCGGTTCCACCTGGCTAACAAAGCAGTTGACGTGGTCGAGTCGCCGGACAGGAACGCCCCGTAGCGGCCGGCGCTGGGGCCGGTTCTTCAGCGGGCTGCGCTGCTCCTCGGGCGCCTGGTAATACTCGAGTTCCCAGACCAACTCCATCCGGTGACCGTCGGGCATCTGGAAACGGAAGCTCGCCCCCTGGCCGAGTTCGCCCTCGCTCCAGCCCAGGCCGAGACCGCGCCGCTCGATCTCCTCGGCGCCGGCCTGCAACAGCTCCGGCGCCGAGACGCGCCAGGCGACATGCCCGAGCCCCGCATCCGGCGCTTCAGTCAGCTTGAGCGTGTAGAGGTACCAGTCCTCATAAGCGCGAAGGTAAACCGATTGTCCTTCGCGCGCGACCTCGGTCATCCCGAGCACCTCGGTAAAGAACCAGAGGCTCTCCACCGGCTTCGGTGTCAGCAGCTCAACGTGCGCAAGCTGCGCGACGACCGGCACCTGCGCTTCGCCCATCAGCCCAACCCTCCCTACAACTAAGCGGAGCCATCCGGCGACCACGACCAGGCCAGATCTTTCCATCCATCCAGGTCGTACTGCGCCAGGCACTCGTCCACCAGTGCCTCGAACTGGTCCATCAAGCCGCGCCTCTCCGCCCAGCTCAGGGCATCGAGGTACTTCTGCTCGTGGTTCCCAGCGTAGTTCAGCTCATACAGCCCGTGCCGGCCCGCGAACTCGGAGTACATCGCATCCCAGACCAGCTTGTAGAGCTTGCTCCGCTCCTTGGCCGGCATGCCGGTCCCTCGCAGGTAGCGCTCGAGGATCGGCTGCACCTCCGGGTTCAGCAGGTCACGATAGTTCGACACGTTGATGATCGGCGCGCCGCCGAGCAGCCGCTCGTAGATCTGCCGGATTCGATCCCAGGCGAAGTTGGTATAGATTCGTGCCGCTGCGGCGTACTCCAACCGCGGCACCACCGACCCTCCTAGGCTCGGCTCGGGGTCATGGGCCATCGCCGTCACGATGCTCCAGAAGAGATGGCGCATCGCCACGATCTCACCCACCATCACTTGGTTACCGCGGAAGTCGGCCGTGCCGTTGCACTCCAGGCTCTTCTGCAGGAGCCCCAGCATGAACTCGGTCTTGATCGCCATCCGGATCGTGGTCTGGAAGTTGAATCGGTTGAAGAACCCGGAGTCGGCGTAGAAGCGCTTGGCCTTGGGCACGTCGCGGTAGACCAGCACATCTTCCCAGGGGATGAAAGCCTCGTCCAGGACGAGAAACGCGTCGTTCTCGTCGAACCGGCTAGCCAGCGGGCTATCGAACGGGCTCTCGGCTTTCAACTCGTAGGAGGCCCGTGAGATCAGGATCTGCCGCGGGTTGTCCATCCGCACGAAGAAGACTAGCGCCAGGTCGTCATCGCGCCCCTCCTGCAGGCGGGCAGCGCTACCGCTGTTGACTCCGACGAAAGTCGCGTGCGTCAGGGCCGAGGCCGTCGCCACCTGCTTGGCGCCGCTCACCACGATTCCGCCGTCGGTCTCCCTCACCACGTGGACATAGACATCGCGAGCTTCACTGGGCGGACGGTTGCGGTCGACCGGCGGGTCGACGATCACGTGGTTCATGAAGAGGACCTTGGAGGCACACTCCCGGTACCAGTTGCGGGCGGTGTCGGCGAAGGGCGCGTAGTAGTCGGGGTCGGCCCCGAGCGTGGCCATAAAGGCCGCCTTGTACTCCGGCGTGCGGCCCATCCAGCCGAAGCTCATCCGCTGCCAGAGCGCGATGGCGTCCCGGGCGCCGAGCAGGTCGGCTGGTGAATAGGCTGGCGTAAAAAACTTGTGGGTGGAGATTCCCAGGCGGTCGGTGGTGAGGAGCGTATCCCTGGTCTCCGCCGCGTGCAGAGCATCGTAGAGGCGGGCGATCGAGCGGGCCGCGTTCCGGAAGGCAGGATGAGTGGTCACATCCTTGACCCACTCACCCTGGAAGAGCACGCGCCGCCCGTCGCGCAGGCTCTCCAAGTACTCTTCGCCGGTTAACGGCCTGGTAACCGGCTTCGCAAGGCGTTCCATACCGTCCCTCCTCTGTCTCGAACGGCGGGAGACATGTCCGCGCCGACTCATCATAACCGCGGCTACCGGGCTGTGGCGTTGGAGGAACCACACCCGCGAACGAGGAGAATGACCTCCCGGAGACAGCATCACCGGCTACAGCTCTCGCTGTCCGGCTGGACGATGTCTGCTGGATGTGGTCGGTTGAGGTAAAGGCTCGCAACGTGAAGATCGAATCAGTGACCTGGGGAAGTCGCATTCGGTCCTGTACTCTCCGGAACAACGCCATGCGTGCGGTCGACCCTGGAACGGAGAGCTACCGGCGCCGCACGTCGCGCCTCGAAGCGTCTCGGTCGATGTACCAGCTCCTCTCCGCGCGTGCTCCGCCTCGAGTTATCTTCGTCCCGACGGTCGTGCTATATTCGCTCTATAACGCTGTCCGATCCATGCTTCTCTCTACCCTAACGAGGTCAACTGGCCAGCGTCAAGGCAGTTGTTCATCTATTCTGAACACAGATCTTGCGAGCCTGGCGAATGAAGGCCAAATTAGGAAGTCGCACAGGAAGGCGTCCGATTATCATGAACTTCTGAGCTGTCCCGGTTGGCCCTCGCGCTAAGGTAATCGACGGAGGTCGGTGATGCTGCAGACGGTCCAGCGCGCGGCGCAGGTGTTGCGCTTGTTCACCCCAGAGCAGGCGGAGTGGGGTGTAACCGAGGTGGCAGCGGCGCTCGGGCTACCGAAGTCAGGCGCTCACTCGCTCCTCAGTACCCTGGCGAGCGAGGGGCTGCTCCAG
Organism: Thermalbibacter longus; assembly: GCF_023806485.1. GTDB lineage: Bacteria > Chloroflexota > Chloroflexia > Thermomicrobiales > Thermomicrobiaceae > Thermalbibacter > Thermalbibacter longus. The sequence continues at coordinate 350,169 of NZ_JAMSLR010000001.1, read as the reverse complement.
CGTATTCCAGGAGGCCGCTACCGCCTCGGCTGGAGCCTCTTCGAGCACTCGCAGACCCTGCTGGAAACGACCGACTTCCTGCTCATCGCCCGCCGGGTGATGGAGCAGCTCGTCGCCGGCTGGGGCGAAACGACGCACCTTGCGGTGCTCATCGACGGCCAGGTGCTTTACGTTGAAAAGCTCCAAGGAGACCGAGCGCTCGAGATCGTTCTCTCGCGCGTTGGCAAGCGCCTCCCCGCTCACTGCAGCGGTGTGGGGAAAGTCCTGCTTGCACACCGGCCCTGGGAAGAGGTCCTGGCTATCGTCAAGCGTCAGGGCCTGCCATCCCTTACCCCGAACACGATCACGAGCATCGATCGCCTGCGTATCGAGCTGGAAGAAGTGCGACTGCAGGGGTTCGCCTACGACCAGGAAGAGGTCATGGTCGACCTCTGTTGTGCCGCCGCCCCGATTCGCGACGAGACCGGCGAGGTCATCGCGGCCCTGAGCCTGTCCGTTCCGGCCTACCGGTTCTATCCCTACCGTCAGCGACTGACGACGGCCGTCATCGAAGCTGCGCAGCATGTCTCGATGCAGCTCGGGTACTACGTGGAGACGCCGGAATGGACCAGGCCCAAGCGGTCCGGGTCGCGATCTGCAGCCTGGGCGACACGAGCTTGAACCTGGCATGCGAGACGTGATAGGCCCGGAGACCAGCATCGCGAAGCGAGCCTGGAGCGGGGTGTCCGGACAAGCGACTGTGGGGCTGCCAGAACGCAACCCCACAGTCGATCGAGTACGCTGCTGAGATGAGCCCTCGCTCAGTCATCGGCATGGGCCGGCTCTGCGACCTCCACCGGTGGCGTCCCGTACAGGAAGAACTCGGCGGGCAGCGGCGAGCCGAACCAGATGATGCCCTTGTCGAGCTCCTCCTCATGCCAGGTGATCGGCTTCCAGTCGGGATCGAAGATCAGGTACCCCGCATCGCCGAAGAGCTCGACGCGGTTGCCGCCCGGCTCGATGACGTACATGAACATCGCCTGGCTAATCCCGTGCTTGCCGGGGCCAGCCTCGATCTTGATCCCCACCTCGCTGAAGATGTCGGCGATGTCGCTGAGGTGTTGCGGGTAACCGTACCAGTAGCACACGTGATGCAGCCTGCCCCGGCTGCCGGTCTGGTCCATCATGAAGGCGATCTCGTGCACCAGCGGGCTGACGCTCAGCCAGGCGCCGGCCTCCTTGCCGTTGTTGAGCTGGATGTTCTCGCGCAGCCGGAAGCCGAGCACATCCGTCAGGAACTGCCGATTCTGCGTGACATCGGACGCCAGCAGATTCACGTGGTCGATCCGGCGTACCGGTACCCCGCGCAGCGGACGCCGCTGCGGGCGGTTGATCAGTTTCGTCTTGGCCTCCGCTGGCGTGCGGTAGTACTCGACCTCCCAGAGCAGCTCCATCGGGTGGCCATCGGGAGTGCGGAAGCGATAGGCGCGACCGTGCCCGAGGTCACCCTCGTGCCAGCCTTCACCCAGCCCGGCCGCCTCGATCGCCTGCACGCGCCGCTCGAGCGCCTGCGGTGAGGTCGTCCGCCAGGCCACGTGGCCGAGGCCCGGCCTGGAGGCCTTCGTGACCTTCAACGTGTGGTGGTACCAGTCCTCGTAGGCCCGAAGGTACACCGAGTCGCCACGTCGCTCGGTCTCCTCCAATCCGATGAGCTCCTTGAAGAACCAGAGCGTCCCCTCCATATCTGGAGTGAGGATCTCGGCATGCGCGAGCTGCGCCACGTCGAAGATCGGCTCCGCGCCGTTTCCAGCGGTCATGGGCTCACCTCCCTGATGACCGAACCATCGCCTAGTACTGCGTGCCGCTGGGGCGCCCACCCCGGCGCTCGGGCCGTGCCTCCGTTCCCAGTCGACGCTGTGGCCTTTCGATGCGTCCGTAGCGAACGAGACCCCATCTCAGGACTGCCCTGCCTCGCGCACGCGCTTCCACACCCAGCTCACGTCGTCGTTGTTGATCAGATCGGGAGCGCGCCAACCTTCCAGGTCGTATTCGCTCAAGCACTGTTCGGCAAACGCCTTGAGCCGATCGACGCCACCGATCGCGGTCTCCGCCAGCAGCACCTCGAGCCGGATGTTCTCGTGGTTGCCGGCGTAGTTCCGCTCGTACAGCTCGTGACGACCGCCGAACTCGCTGATGACCGAGTCGTAGAGCAGCTTCATCACCTTGATCCGGTCGTGCGCGTCGTAGCCGTTTGAGCCGCGGACATACTTCTCCAGGTACGGCCGCTCGTCCGGATTGAGCAGATCAGCCGCGTGAGACGGCAGGTAGATCAGCGAGCTGGACACGTCGTCCAGCACGATCTGTCGCACTCGCGACCAGGCTGTCGGCGCCAGCACCCGGTAGGCCAGGCCGTACTCGAGGTTCGGCAGGACAAAGCCGTCCACCCACGGGATCGGGTTGCGGCACATCGCCTCGGTGATCGCCCAGAAGAGATTGCGCCATGCGAGCACCTCGCCGACCCGCGCCTGCACACCGCGGAAGTCCTTGGTGCCGGCGGCCTCGATCGCCTTGAGCAGCACTCCAGCGATGAAGTCGAGCTTGACCGCGAAGCGCGTGCAGCCGTGGAGCGTGAAGCGCGGAATGAAGCCGGAGAGCGGGAAGAAGTTGTTCACCTTGTCCACGTCGCCGTAGACGAAGATGTTCTCCCACGGCACCAGCACGTTGTCGAAGATGAAGACTGCGTCGTTTTCGTCGAGCCGGCTGGAGAGCGGGTAGTCGAACGGGCTGCCCATGACGGCTGCGGCGTACTCATAGGAAGGCCGGCTGATCAACTTCACCCCAGGAGCATCCATCGGCACGGTGAAGATGAGAGCGAACCTCTTGTCTTTGATCGGCAGCGGCCCGTAGTGGGCGATGAAGTTGTAGTGAGTCAGAACCGAGCCGGTCGCGACCACCTTGGCCCCGCTCACCACGATTCCGGCATCGGTCTCGCGCTCGACGTGCATATAGACATCGCCCACCTCATCCGGCGGGCGATTCCGGTCGACTGGCGGGTTTACGATCGCGTGGTTCCAGTAGAGGACGCGCTCCTGGCCGAACTGGTACCAGCGCCGGGCGTTCTCCGAGTACGGATCGTAGAAGGCGGCGTTGGCGCCGAGCGTGCCGAGGAAGCTCGCCTTATAGTCCGGGCTGCGGCCGAGCCACCCGTAGGTCATCCTCGCCCACTCGGCGATCGCGTCCCGGGCCTTGACCAGATCCTCTGCCGAGCGCGGCGCGCGGAAAAACGGGTGCGTGAAGCCACCGTTACCGGTGTCGGTCTCCACCGTGAGCACGCCCTGCTTCGCCGGATCGTGCAGCGAGTCGTACAGCCGAGCAACCATGCGCGCGGCATTCCGGAAGGCCGGGTGGGTCGTCACGTCCTTGACCCGCTCGCCGTAGACGTAGACCTCGCGGCCGTCTCGAAGGCTCTCGAGGTACTCTGCTCCAGTGAACGGGCGCACTGCAGTCTGTGTAACTGCCATCTCCTGCCCCCTATTCCTTGTGCCGGCCTATTTGTTCCACTATACTGAACGCCCTCGAGACACTTCAATAGCGGAATTCGGATGAAGCGAATTTGCTGGGGGATTTCCTCCCCTGTTTCACGGGCGGGCCGGCCAGATGGCTTCGGTAATTCCGCGGGAGCCCGGTGCCCTCTCGCTCACGCACAGTCGATCGCCGAGAGCGGGCAGGGCTACCGTAACCGGGCTGGAGGCGGCTTTCTCTCGCGGCCAGTCCGGCTGCCGGTCGAGCGCCTGAACGAGCGCGGTAGAGCCCACGGTAGCTAGCTGAGCCTGGCGGACAACGCTCGAGTACGCGGAGGCCGACCCGATCACCGGCGCGCGGCCTTGGCCTGCTCGCCCACCCCTTCGGCCCAGAGCGAAGGTTCTCCATTCGTTGTCGTTCAAGCGGGAACATTGTCCGGGAGAGCGCGCATTCGGGAGCACGCTGCCAGTTACGCGACCACGGCGCTGAGTGGCCGGAGCACCTGAAACGACATCCAGGAGCACCGCGATCGACCGGCGGAGATAGGATGCGGGCGCGCCGAACGGATCGACGGCGAAAACCCCTGGCCCTTCGGCGGATGGCTACGGGATATGGAAATTTTCGCTCCAGGCATAGGAGAGGACTTCATTCTGAAAAGTATACACATGTCCGTGGCTACTATTGAGTCAATACCAGGACTATCTTGATTCCTCCCTTGACAGAGACGTTCGATAGATGTGTGCAACATATCTGCTTGCTGCCGAGCATACTCCAGATTTCTCGATGGAGCACGCCACGAAATTCGGCTGAACCGAAAAAGCGACTTGCCCAGCCGAACTGGCCAGTCTATCATGACTGCAAGGACGAGGGGAGACAACCGCGCGTGCTCACCGTTCGGCGTCTGGCCCAGATCCTACGACTGTTCACACTCGAGCAGTCCGAGATCGGCGTGACGGAGGTCGCGCACGCGCTCGGCATCGCGCCCTCCTCTGCGCACGAGCTCCTCTCCAGCCTCGCTGAAGAAGGTTTGCTCCGGCGCACGAGCAATCGCCGGTACCAGCTCGGCTGGATACTCTTCGAGCGGTCGCAGATGCTGCTCGACACGAGCTGCTTGCTCAAGGCCGCGCGGCCCGTAATGCAGCAGCTCGTGGCTGGCTGGGGCGAAACGACGCACCTCGCCGTGCTCATCGACGGCGAGGTGCTCTATGTCGAGAAGGTGCAGGGCGACCGCGCATTGGAGATCGTGCTCTCAGGCGTGGGCAAGCGACTCCCCGCCCACTGCAGCGGCGTGGGGAAGGTACTGCTGGCGCATCGCCCCCAGGAGGAGGTGGAGGCGATCGTCCGCGCGAGAGGTCTGCGAGCCTTCACGCCGAATACCATCACGGATATCCGGCGGCTCACGCGCGAGCTCGAGCGCGTGCGTCTCGAAGGCTACGCGCTGGATCAAGAGGAGGCCATGATCGGCCTCTGCTGCGTGGCGGCTCCGATTACCGACCGTCGCCGGCAGGTCATCGCGGCCATGAGCCTGTCGGTTCCGGCGCATCGCTTCTATCCCAACCAGCAACGACTGATAACAGCGATCACCGGCGCGGCAAGGAGGGTCTCAGAATCAGTCGAGTCGTACGAGGAGGAACAGCTATGGCGGAGTCGGATAGAGTTAAAGTCGCGATTCTCGGCTCGGGCAACATCGGCACCGACTTGATGTACAAGATCCTGCGCGATCCCGGCCACATGGAGCTCGCGCTGGTGGCCGGGATCGATCCCCAGTCAGAGGGACTGGCCCGGGCCCGCTCGCTCGGCATTCCGGCCAGCCACGAGGGTATCGCAGCGGTCCTCGCTGATCCGGAGATCAAGATCGTCTTCGACGCCACCAGCGCCAAGGCGCATGTGCGTCATGCCAAGCTGCTGCGCGAGGCCGGCAAGATCGCGGTGGACCTCACGCCGGCCGCCCGAGGTCCCTATGTAGTCCCGCCGGTCAATCTCGGCCAGCACCTCGACGAGCCCAACGTCAACCTGATCACCTGCGGCGGGCAGGCAACGATCCCGCTGGTCTACGCGGTTAGCCGGGTCACTCCGGTGCGCTACGCCGAGATCGTCAGCACGGTGGCCAGCAGATCAGCCGGGCCCGGCACGCGCCAGAACATAGACGAGTTCACATTCACCACCGCCCGCGGCCTGGAAGCCCTCGGCGGCGCCCAGCAGGGGAAGGCGATCATCATCCTCAACCCAGCCGAGCCCCCGATCTTGATGCGCAACACGATCTATGTGATCCCTGCGGGCGATTTCGACAAGGACGCCGTCGTCGCGTCGGTTGAGCAGATGGTCGCCGATGTGCAGCGCTACGTCCCCGGTTACCGGCTCAAGAGCGCACCGGTCTTCGACCGGCGCTCGACCCCCTGGGGCGAGCGGGTCGTCATCGCGATGCTGCTCGAGGTGACGGGTGCCGGCGACTTCCTCCCGCCCTACTCCGGCAACCTCGACATTATGACGGCGGCCGCGCGGCAGGTCGGCGAGCTGTTCGCCCGGCACCTGCTCGGCGTGCGCGAGGAGGTGGTGGCATGAAAGCGCCACGGGTGACCGATACGACCCTGCGCGATGGCTCGCACGCGATGAAGCACCAGTTTACCCGCGAGCAGGTGCAGCAGATCGTCCAGGCGCTGGACGCCGCTGGCGTCCCGGTAATCGAGGTGACCCACGGTGACGGGCTCGCGGGGAGCTCGATCCAGTACGGTTTCTCCGGCACCTCGGAGATGGATTTGATCGAGACCGCGCGGCAATCCGCCACCCGTGCCAAGATCGCCGCCCTGCTCATCCCCGGCATCGGCACCCGGCAGGAGCTACGGGAGGCTGCCCAGCGCGGTGTCCAGGTGGTCCGGATCGCCACGCACTGCACCGAGGCCGACATCTCCGAGCAGCACTTCGGTCTGGCCAAGGAGCTGGGCCTGGAGACCGTGGGCTTCCTGATGATGGCCCATATGCGGCCACCGGAGTTTTTGGCCGAGCAGGCCGCGCTGATGGAGTCGTACGGCGCCGACTGCGTCTACATCGTCGACTCGGCCGGCGCGATGCTGCCCGACGATGCCCGGGCACGCGTGCGTGCCTTGAAGGAGCGGCTTTCGATCCAGGTCGGCTTCCATGCGCACAACAACCTCGGCCTGGCCATCGGCAACACGCTGGCCGCCATCGAAGCCGGAGCCGATCAGGTCGATGGCTGCCTCCGGGGACTGGGCGCCGGGGCCGGCAATGCTCCAACTGAGCTGATCGCCGCCGTGCTCGACCGACTCGGCATCAACCCGGGTCTCGACGTCTTTGCGCTGATGGACGCTGCGGAGTACGTCGTCGCGCCCATCATGCCGTACCAGCCGATCCCCGATCGCGACGCGATCACTATCGGCTATGCCGGAGTCTACTCGACGTTCCTGCTGCACGCTCGACACATCGCGGCCGAATTCGGGCTCGACCCGCGGGAGCTGCTGGTCGAGCTCGGCCGGCGCCAGGCCGTGGCGGGGCAGGAAGACTGGATCCTCGACGTTGCGGTCGATCTGGCACAGGCCAAGCAGCGAGTAGCTTGATCCTGCTCGATCCGCTCACGGGGAGCGAGCGCGAGAGGAGACCACGATGACTCCTCGGGCCAGACAGCAGACGCCGGCCGCGGCTCAATCGAGGGCAGCCGTTTCGCCGGACACCTCGAGCAGCATCGACCCGCGCGAGTTCCGCCGCACGCTCGGCCGATTCGCCACCGGCGTCACCGTGATCACGACAGTCAGCGGAGCGACGGTCCACGGGATGACCGCCAATGCCTTCATGTCCGTATCGCTCGATCCTCCCCTGGTGACCGTGGCGGTCGATCACCGCGCGCGCATGCACCGGTTGCTGGAGGAGACCGGCCGCTACGGCGTCAGCATTCTGGCCGAGAACCAGGAGCTGCTGGCCCGGCATTTCGGCGGGCGCCCGCAGGTGAGCGAGGAACCCCGCTTCGAATGGCAACATGGCCTGCCCCTGATCGAAGGGGCGGTAGCTCATCTGGTCTGCCGGATCGTGCAAGCGGTACCGGCCGGTGACCACACGCTGTTTATCGGGCAAGTAGAGCATCTCGACTGCCGAGACGGCGCGCCGCTGCTGTTCTACGGCGGCAACTACCGGTGCCTGGAGGTACAGTTGCACGACTCCGGCGCCTGGTGGTGGTGAGGCTGAAGGAGACGGCCATGGATACATCGAACGTGCCGGTCGAGCGCACGACGTTGCGAGCCGGTCCGTACCGCACGTACCTGTATCGCGCTGGAGCCGGGCGAGAGCCGGCGGTGCTCTTCCTCCACGGCTCCGGGCCTGGCGTGAGCGCCTGGGCCAACTGGCAGTTCGCCTTGCCGGCGCTGGGCCAACGGTTCGACTGCCTAGCCCCGGACCTGGTGGGCTTCGGGCAGAGCGAGCATCCAGATCCGCCGCTCCAGGGCATGGGCGCCTGGATGCGAGCCTGGCTGGAGCAGTTGATCGCGCTTCTCGACTTGGTCGGCATCGAGCGCGCGCACGTGGTCGGTAACTCGATGGGTGGGGCGATCGCGCTGCATCTCCTCTGGCGTCACCCCGAGCGCGTGCGGTCAGCCGTACTGATGGGAACTATTGGCGTGCCGTTTCGGATCACCCCGGGACTCGACGGCACCTGGGGCTTCTATGACGAGCCGACCCTCGAGCGCCTCACCCAGATCTTCCGCTGGTTCGTCTACGATCCCGAGCGCGTGGGAGGTGACCTCGAGGCGATCGCCCGCCAGCGTTATGAATCGACGCAGGAGCCGAACGCTCGCCGTAGCTTTGCCGCGATGTTCCCGGCCCCGCGCCAGCGCCACCTGGATGAGCTGGTCGTTCCCGACGACGCCCTTGCGAGCATCCAACAGCGTGTCTTGTTGGTTCATGGCCGCGATGACCAGATCATCCCCCTGGACACCAGCCTGTACCTACTTCAGCGGCTCCCCCGCGTGCAGTTGCACGTCTTCGGGCAGTGCAGCCACTGGACGCAGATCGAGTACCGCGACGCCTTCAACCGGCTTATCGCGGATTTCATCGCCGGGGAGCTGTAGAGATGCTGCTCCTGAAGGTCACCATGCTCGAGGGTCGCACGACTGGGCAGAAGGCAGAGTTGATCCGGCGGCTCACCGCATCTGCTGCTCGACACCTGGGCTGGCCAGCGGAGGAGATCCGGGTGATCATCTACGAGGTGGGCCGTGACGAGTGGGGCAGTGGAGGACGAACCATGGCCGAGCGAGAGGGAGGGGAGGACGATGCTCAGCGGCGCTGAGCGAGCGCTGCTCGATCTGATCCGGTCGGCTCGCCAGGCCGGCCGGCTGCTCGACGCGAGCGAGGAGCCGGGCGGGGTCGACCTGGACGGCGCCTATCGCGTGCAGGCGGCGCTGCTGGAGGGCCAGGCGCTGCGCGGCTACAAGCTGGGCCTGACCAGCCCCGCCAAGCAGGCGCAGATGGGGATCGACGAGCCGATCTTCGGGCGAGTGACAGCCGGCATGCTGTTGGAGAGCCCGGTACAGCTCGGCCGCTTCTTGCAGCCCCGGATCGAACCGGAGCTGGCGATCGTCCTGCGCGAGGACTTGCCACCGGGCTCGACCCCCGGTGCTGGCCGGCTCGCTGCTGGTGCGGTCTTCCTCGCGATCGACATTCTCGACAGCGTGTGGAAAGACTACCGTTTCAGCATCGCCGGGGTGGTGGCCGACAACGCCTCCGGGGGCGGCTTCCTCCTCGGCGAGCGCGCGCTGCCGCTGCAGCTCGACGGCGAGCTCCGCCTCTATCTCGATGGCGAGCTGCTGGCGGAAGGACCGCTCGGCACGCTCGGCAACCCGGAGGAGCGGCTGTGCTGGTTGGCCGAGGCCACCGGGGGGTTGCAGGCCGGCCAGGTCGTGTTTCTCGGCGCGCCGGCCGCGGCGGTCCCTGCCCGGCCGGGCGTGCTCGAGGTGCACGGGCCCGAGGGCAGCGTTTTGCTCGCCCGGCTCGAGGCGTGAGGAGGGAACAGAGCGATGGCAGAGCAGCGCGTCGTTGCAGGCCCGGACATCGAGGCGCTGGCCGAGCGGCTCGACCACGCCTGGGAGACGGCGACCACGATCCCGCCACTGACCGAGAGCGTCGGCCCGCTCAGCCCAGCCGACGCGTACGCGATCCAGACCCGCTGGAGCGAGATGCGCGCACGCCGAGGCGAGCGCACCGTCGGCCGAAAGATCGGGCTGACGAGCCGGGCCATGCAGGAGCAGATGGGAGTCTTCGAGCCGGACTACGGCAATCTCTGGGCCTCGCGCTACTTCCCGGTCATACGCGGCCGGGCCGAGGTGCCCGCCCAGCTCTTCATCCAGCCCAGGCTCGAAGGCGAGCTGGCCTTTCTGATCGGCAGGCCGCTCGCCGGCCCCGGAGTGACGCTCCAGGCTGTGCTGGCAGCCACCGAGGCCGTCGCGCTCGCGGTCGAGATCGTGGACAGCCGGATCGAGGATTGGCGCATCAAGCTGGCGGACACCATCGCCGACAACGCCTCCTTCGGCGGCTTCGTGGTCGGCTCTTGGAACCGAAGCCTCCGCGAGGCCGACCTGCGGACGATCGGTATGCTGGTCCACCACAACGGGCGGCCCGCCGTGGAGGGGATCGGCGCCGCAGCACTCGGCCATCCGGCCCGCGCGGTCGCCTGGCTGGCCAACAAGCTGGGCGAGTTCGGCGTTCGGCTGGAGCCGGGCGACATCGTGCTCTCCGGCTCGCTCGCCCGCGCCATCCCGGCACAGGCCGGCGATCTGTTCGTCGTCGAGATGTTCGGCCAGCCGCCGCTCACGGTCCGCTTCGTCTAAGGTAGCACAGCCATCGCCCCGTCGAGGATTGTACGCGCCCGTCGCGGTGCGCTGCGGCTGGGCATACCGGCTGGCGCCGTTGAGCCCACTTTCAGCCGGCCACGCGGCCGCGTGCGGCTCGGCAAGTCTCACCGCTGGGTAACGGCTACCAGTTCGAGCCTCCTACTCGAGGGCAAGCAGCAGGGTAACCTGCTCAGGTGTGTGGGATCACGGCCCGCGGGCATCCCGGCCGCCAGGCCGGGCCTTCTGACCTATTGCCCTGGCGACGTGGAGAGCCTTATGAACCAGCCATCGATACCTTGCGTTACAAGGTACCTTGTGGTATTATGAAGGCATGGATACGGCGGCTCTTATGTCCCAGATGCGGCGAGGAGCGCTGGAGTACTGCGTGCTGGCCTTGCTGGCCCGCCGCGAGTACTACGGCTTCGAACTGGTGCAGGAGCTCTCGCGGGTCGACGCGCTCCTCACGTCGGAGGGCACGATCTACCCGCTGCTGAGCCGCCTTCGTCGTGAAGGACTGGTCGAAACCGAGTGGCGCACATCGCCCGCGGGGCCACCGCGCAAGTACTACCGCTTGACCCCGGCCGGCAGGGCCGCGCTGGCAGCGTTTCGCCAGCAGTGGATCGCCTTCAGGCAGGCCGTCGACGGGTTGCTCGACTCGCTGGAAGGAGAGACCAAGTGAGCGACGATCCCCTTCGCCCCCTCGTCGAGCGCTACCTGCGCGAGGTCGCTGACGCGCTGAGTGACCTCCTACCCGCGCAGCGGCGCGAGATTCTGGACGACCTCCGCACCCACATTCACGATGCGCTCGCCGCCGTGCCCGATCCGGACGAGGCGACGGTGCGCTCGATCCTCGACCGGCTCGGCACCCCGGACGAGCTGGCCCGCGAAGCGCGCGAGCGGCTGGGTATCGTGGGCTCCGCGCCGGAGCCGGAGACAGCAAGGCGACCGGGCCTCTTCGAGACCATCGCCGTGGTGGCGACGGCGATCGTCTGGCCGATCGGCCTGGTGCTGGTTTGGCTCTCCGAGTCCTGGCAAACGCGAGACAAGCTGGTCGCGAGCGCATTGCCGCTGCTAGGTCTCGCCCTGGTTGTGCTCTGGGTTACCCCAATACGCGTTGATTCGCGCGTGGAGAGTTACGAACTCGCGACGCCGGTGACGTACTCGCCGGGCGCCGAACCGTCCGTTGCCCCGCCAGTGGGAACCCCCACAGTCCTCGCCACACCCCCATCGCATCCACGAACCACGGTCGAGCGCGCGAACTGGGCATCACTGCTGGGAATCGCGATCCTATTGGGAGGTTCCTTCGGCTTGCCGTTCGCTTCGGCGCTCTACCTCGCCTTTCAGCTTCGCCGTCCAAAGACCAGTGCGCTGCACACAGGCGGCACGAGCAGTTTCACTGCAGCCGGGCCAAGCCCGCGCCATGTCCCGTAGTGGCGCGGCGTGCTCCCGTCAACCGTCCCCTTCAAGATCTGCGAGCGCCGTACCGGTTGTAGCTGACGAGCTCGGCCAGCGGCTTGCGGCCGCCACGAGCGGGATTCGGGCGAGGGTCACGCACCGAGCGCGGGTAGCCGATAGCCACGATCGAGCGTGCCGTGCGCTCCTGTGGGATGCCGAGGATGCGCTTCGCCTCACCCTGCTGCGAGGCGTCGCCGTACCAGGCAACGCCGCCGCCGAGCCCGAGCAGCCTGGCCGCGACCAGCAGGCGTTCCGTGACCCGGCCCTCATCGTAGGCCTCGCTCGTCTCGCTCTCGCCGTCGAGCACGATCGCGATCCCGAGAGGCGCTTCGGCCACCCAAGCGATCGGTGGGCGGAGTTGGCTGATCCGGCGCAAGGTCTCCCGGTCATCGACCACGATGAAATGCCACGGCTGAGTATTCCGCGAGCTCCCGGTCCAGCGGGCAACCTCCAACAGCTCGGTGATCACATCCTCGGGGATCGGATCCGGCCGGTACTGGCGGATCTGCCGCACCTTCCGCATCTGCTCCAGCATGTCGCGGGCGTTCGACAGCACTGCCATCGTGTCGCTCACCTCCCAGTCCGCTCATGACGCAAGAGCCAGTACTGCCCCAAAGTATGCCGCTCCGACCCAATCTCACCATGCAGGCGCCTCTGAGCTAGGAGAGCGCTGTCACGGTTTTCCCGGCACGACCCCGCCTCGTCGCACTGGTAGAATTGCGCGGAAGCCGGCGCTCGGATCATGAGCAGTGGCGCTGGTTTTTGGATGATAACCTCTGGACGGTGACGGTCAATGGAAGATTCCCGCTTCCTGCTCGCCTGCCAGCGAAAGCCGGTCGACGCGACGCCGATCTGGCTGATGCGCCAGGCAGGCCGCTACCTTCCCGAGTACCGGGCCGTCCGCGCGCGTGCCTCGCTGCTCGACATCTGCAGCCAAGCGGAGCTGGTCGCCGAGGTGACGCTCCAGCCGGTTTGCCGGCTCGGAGTCGACGCCGCGATCATCTTTGCCGATATCCTGCTGCCGCTCGTCTCGATGGGCGTGCGGCTCGAATTCGCAGCCGGAGAGGGGCCAGTCATCCACGACCCGGTTCGCGCTCCGGAAGCGATCGAACGGCTGCGCCGGCCGGAGGCCGAGGAGATCGCGCCAGCGATCTATGAGGCGATTCGACTGGTGCGACGGGAACTGGGCGGAAAGGTGCCGGTGATCGGCTTCGCTGGCGCGCCCTTTACGGTCGCAAGCTACCTGATCGAAGGCGGTAGCTCGCGGCAGTACCTGGAGACGAAGCGGCTGATGCACGGAGCCCCCGAGAGCTGGGCGACTCTGATGGATCTGCTCACCGACGTGACGACGGCTTACCTGCGCGCCCAGATCGCTGCCGGAGCGCAGGCGGTGCAGCTCTTCGATAGCTGGGCCGGCGCGCTCAGCCCGCTCGACTACCGCGAGCGCGTGCTCCCCTGGGTTCGCCGGATCGTCGACGAGCTGCGACCGCTCGGCGTGCCCGTCATCCTGTTCAGCACCGGCACCGCGGGCTTCCTCGCAGAATTGGCGGAGAGCGGAGCCGACGTGATCGGGGTGGACTGGCGCGTCCGGCTGGACGACGCCTGGGATACGATCGGCTTGGACCGGGCCATCCAGGGAAACCTCGACCCCGCAGTGCTCTTCGCGCCGCGCGACGAGATCGCGCGCCAGGCGCGAGCTGTGCTGGAGCAAGCTGGTGGCCGCCCTGGCCACATCTTCAACCTGGGCCATGGCGTTCTCCCCGAAACGCCAGTCGACAACGTGCGGTACCTCGTCGATCTCGTGCACGAGCTGACCCTCGCCCCAGGCTCTGCCTATCCGGCCAAGTGCCGGACCGTCGACTGCAGAACGAGTGATGGAGGGCAGGCATCGAGATGAGTACCCAGCCGGTCGAGACCATCGCGGTGCTGCTGATGGCGTACGGCGGACCTGACAAGCTCGAGGACATCCCGGCCTACCTGGCCGACGTCCGGCACGGGCGGCCGTTCTCGCAGGCACTGCTGGAGGAGATCACCGAGCGCTACCGTCGCATCGGCGGGCGCTCGCCGATCGTCGAGCTGACCCGTGCCCAGGCGGCCGGGATCGAGCGGCTGCTCAACGCTTGCGAGGCCGCCGAACAGGGGATTCGCTACCGCACCTACGTGGGCATGCGGCACTGGCACCCCTATATTCACGAGGTCGTGCCCGAGATCCTGCGCGACGGCGCTGACCGGCTAGTAGCCGTGGTGATGGCCCCGCACTACTCGAAAATGAGCGTCGGCGCCTACTTGCAGCGGCTATCCGAGGCGCTGGAGTCGCAGCGAGCCGAATTCCCGGTGCTGGCCGTCGAGAGCTGGAAGGACGAGCCGGCCTTCATCGCGGCGGTAGCCGACCGGATTACCGAGGGGCTAGCTCGCTTCGCGGAGCGACGTGACGAGGTGGTGCTTCTCTTCACCGCGCACAGCCTGCCGGAGCGTATCCTGACCTGGGGCGATCCGTACCGCGAGGAGATCCTCGCCTCGGTCGAGCAGGTCGCCCGGCATTTTCCGTCGCGGCGCTGGGTCTTCGCCTTCCAGAGCCAGGGTGCCAGCGAGGAGCCTTGGCTGGGGCCGACCGTCGAAGAGACGCTCGACCGGCTGGCAGCCGAGGGCGTCGAGAACGTGCTCCTGGTACCGATCGGGTTCGTCTGCGACCACGTGGAGGTGCTCTACGACGTCGACATCGAGCACCGGCACTATGCCGCCGATCTCGGCATCCGGTTGGAGCGCACAGCCTCGCTCAACGACCATCCGCTACTGTGCCAGGCAATCGCGGACGTGGTCCGCCGCCGGGTGACCGAGGCTCGCGCGCTCGCGCGTTGACGATGGGGCCAGACGCTCTCCACCACATCGCGGTGATCGGCGGTGGGATCGCTGGGCTCGCCGCTGCCTACCGGCTACAAGGAGTGGTAGCGTCCACGCCGCTACGCATTACGCTGGTCGAGGCGACCGACCGCCTGGGCGGCTGGGTTCGCACCGATCGCTGGGGTGACGTTCTCGTCGAGGCTGGCCCCGATTCCTTCCTAGCCACGAAGCCGGCCGCAAGGGCGCTGGCGATCGAGCTGGGCCTCGGCGCCGAGCTCGTCGGCCTGCGCCCGGGATTCGAGAGCGCGTTCATTGCTCGCCGGGGACGCCTGGAGCCACTCCCCGAAGGGTTCTCGCTGATGATCCCCACCCGGCTGCGCCCACTCCTGACGAGTGGCCTCCTCTCGAACCGGGGCAAGCTGCGCCTGGCTCTCGACTTGCTCCTACCCCCGCGCCGTGATGACGAGGACGAGTCGCTGGCAGCGTTCGTGCGGCGGCGACTCGGCAGCGAGGCCTACGAGTGGATCGCCCAGCCATTGCTTGCCGGCATCTACGCAAGCGACGCTGAACACCTCAGCCTGCTGGCCACTTTTCCCCAACTCCGCGAACTTGAGCTGCGCCACGGGAGTCTGATCCGTGGCGCGCTCACCCAGCGGCGCAGCCGCGCGCGTAGCGGTTCTGGCTCCACCTTTCTCACGTTGCGGGGTGGCATGGGAACACTTATCGAGGAACTGGTTCGTCGCCTCCACCAGGTCGACGTCCGCCTCGGCGATGCAGCCATCTTGCTCTCCGAGTGTCGGGGCGGCTACCGGATCACGCTCACGAGTGGCCATGACCTCGATGCCGACGCGGTCATCATCGCGACGCCGGCCTACGCTGCGGCACGCTTGCTCGAGCCGCTGGATCGAGAGCTCACCAGACTACTGGAGGGTATTCCTTACGCCTCCACTGCCACAGTCACGCTGGTCTATCGAGCATGCGACGTCGCGCCGGTCGCCCGTGGTCGCGGCGTCGTCGTGCCGGTCGCCGAGGGTCGGGAGGTGACCGCGGTCACCTGGGTCGCGAACAAGTTCGAAGGGCGTGCCCCGCCTGATCTCGCGCCGGTTCGTGTGTTCCTCGGCCGCTACGGCCGTGAAGGGATCCTCGAGCTGCCGGACGACCGCCTGGTCGAGCTAGCACGGGAAGAGCTGCGGGGGCTGTTCGGCCTCAGAGCAGAGCCGTTGCACGCCATCGTCCACCGGCAAGCGCGCTCGATCCCGCAGTACCTGGTTGGGCATCTAGACCGGATCAAGGAGATCGAGGCGCGCCTGGCTGTTCACCCCGGGCTCTTCCTCATCGGTGCGGCCTATCGGGGCGTCGGCCTGCCCGACTGCATCGCGGGCGCTGAGCGGGCAGCCCGATCGGCTCTGTCTGCCTTCCAGCTCGAGGCGTCCGGTATCTCCTGAGGCGGGTGGCGGTACCGATGGCTCCTAGGGAGTGCCCAGCCAATCGCGCACCCGATCGAGCCAGGACTCGTCGGAGCGCAGGATTTCCGGGTCTGGCTGGGGAACTTCGACCCGCTCTCCGAGCACGACCTGCAGGGCGGCCCACCGCATCCAGCGCGCGTAGTCGTCGCCGGCCAGCGCCGCGGCGCGCTCGAGCGCAGCGCTGATGCACGGCGGCCTGTCCTGGGGGTGATGCGAGTCGCTGGCGATGAGGTGAGCGGCCCGGGCGCGAAGGAGCAGCACGGCGACGCGCTGTGCCTCCCTACCGTTGCTGCCGAGCAGCGAGCCTGCGTTGATCTGCACCAGCGCACCGGCCTGTACCGCTTCGAGCACGAGCTCCGGATTGCGCTGGACTGGAGGATGGCGCTCAGGATGCGCGAAGACAGGCCAGAGGCCGTCCTCGAGGAGTGCCGCAAGCGACCGCGGCACCCAGCGTGGCCACTCGTTCCAGTCCGGCAACTCGACGAGGACATAGGGCTTTCCATTGAGGGTGATCAGCCGCCCCTGCTTGTAGAAGATGCCCAGATAACGGGTCAGCTTGTATTCGCACCCGGGCACGACCTCGATCGGGATCTCAGCTTCCTGGGCCAGCTCGTTGAGCCGTTGCACCGCATCCGGGATGGTCGCTGGTCGGGATCCGTCGGCATGAGGCGTCGCGGCGATAATTCGCGTGCCGTCGGCCGCGGCTACCCGCAGCATCGCGACGGCCATCTCCTCGTCCCGCGCTCCATCGTCTACCGCAGGGACCAAGTGACTGTGCAGGTCCACCTGAGGGATATCGTGGCCCGGTGTCTGGCGCGTTTCCGAATCGCGCGTCACCGAGGTCCCCGTCGCGACCTCCTCAGGGGCGCCGACTCCAGACTCGCCCGCCTGTGCTTCGCCCACGTCTTTCACCCAACGCTTCCGGCCGTCAAAGGCCTGACAACAGGCGAAAAGTCGTCGCAATAGCCTGCTGCCGGATTATACCGGGTCGTGAACAAGCAACCGGATGCCGGTCGGGAGAGGAGACAGAACGCCGGCGGAAAGCCCATCCGGTTCCCGCCGGCACCACGGGTGACGTCAGAATCGCGCGAGAGCAACTATCTACGACGAGACGCAGCCAGCCTCCCCCGGGAGGAGCGGACGGGGGAAAACCGCGTAGAGCGCGTCGCCGCTCCGCCAGCGGGTCAGCGTGTTGGCCTGGCTCATCGCGTCGAGCACGGCCGCTAGCTCAGCGCGCTCCACTATCCCGCAACGAGCCTGCATGCCCATCACCTGATACGGTTCCCCGAACTCACCCAGTGGACCCGCCAGCGGCCACTCCATCTCCGCCGGCTGCACATCGACCGGCTCGTCGATAGCCTGGTCAGCGGGAACCACGACCAGTTGCAGGCGCGAGATTTCGTACGAGGTCTCTGGCTTCGCGATGGCAGTCGGAGGCAGCCAAGAGCTAAAGCTAAGCGCCTTGTCCAGGAAGTCCCGAAGTCGCTGCCGGACTTGTCGATCCTCCGGAGACAGGTTCGGGTCGTTGAGCTCGGCTTCGCTCAGCGCGTAGACGGACACGGTCGAAGTTCGGCCACCGGCGTTGACGGTGAAGAGAGTGATCGGCGCATCGGCGATTGTGGGCAATTCATAGCGCCGGTCACCCTCCAGCAGGCCAGCCGCCTGCGCCTCGTGCAGGATCGCCTGCACGCCCTCCTCGGTCAATCTCGTCTCGAGGAGATTGGGGAGAGCCGGGGGCGGGTAGATCATGATCTGTGGTCCCTGCGTGATCACGCGCCCGTCGCCGTAGAGCACGAAGAGCGGGAGTTCGGTCACTGCGTAGAATGGCGGAAGCAAGCCACCGGTGCGATCGATGCGCAGGACCAGATCCTCGGCGCCAGTTGGGTGGGCAATGGTGCCCGGCCCGGCCGTGGGGCTGCTCTCCCCGGTCGAGGGGGTCGAGCCAGGCCCTGGCTGGCTACCGGGGCCACCCTGGCCTTCGGGCTGGCCACAGGCAGCAAGCAGGGGAACCAGGATAGCGGCGCCGGCAAGGGCGATAAATCGTCTCCGCGTAGAGGTCACCGATCGACTCCTTTCGGCTGGGTCACCGGGTCGCAAGGCGTGTCCCACCCTCGACCGTTCTCCACTAGCAGGACGTTACTGCCGAGACGAAAGTTCCCCATGCCGAGAGGCGATCTCGAATCGCTAGACTGCTTGCGCCCGCTAGGCTGGCGCGCTCGCCGTCAGTACGTAGTAGCTGGAGCCCGCTCGGAGCCGCGACACCGAGTATCGCGGCCCCGAGCGGATTCTGGAGGACAAGGCG
The DNA here is from genome assembly GCF_023806485.1 of Thermalbibacter longus. Taxonomy (GTDB): domain Bacteria; phylum Chloroflexota; class Chloroflexia; order Thermomicrobiales; family Thermomicrobiaceae; genus Thermalbibacter; species Thermalbibacter longus. The sequence goes on along the minus strand of NZ_JAMSLR010000001.1, from coordinate 331,774 downwards.
AGTGGAGGCTACTTGTAATTGAAGTCCGTACCTTCCGCCATCGTGCGCACCGCATCGACTTAGAGGGGTGGCAGATGCAGGCGACTGACGGCGGACGTTGTCGTCAGATCCCCCAGCACGACCCGCAGCGGGTGACTCGGCCCGAGCTCGTCGTCGCGGTAGGTGACGACCACGAGTGCGCGGGTGGTGGCGACGCGTCGGCCGACGAAGCGCAGGAGATCGAGCGTCGCCTCGTCAGCCCAGTGGGCGTCTTCGATGACCACCAGCGCGGGTCGAGTGCGGCGCGCGAGGAATGCATGGAAGACCAGGAAGGCGCGCTGGCGATGGTCGTCCAGTTCGAGGACACGCCGGAGCTCCTCTCCAGCTTGCGCCGCGATGTCGAGGAGTCGCCCGAGAGGCCGCGGCGTCGAGAGCGGGTCGCAGGCGCCGTGATAGAGCCGAGCCTCGCGCTCCACCATTCTGTCAAACGCTGTGACCAGGGCGGTCTTACCCACCCCGGCTTCCCCCGCGACGAAGACCAGGTGTCCGGGCCCCGAAGCGGCTGCATCGAGCCGCTGGCGTAGTTCGGAGAGAAACGCGTCCCGTTCGAGAAGGAGCTTGACCGCTCCTCCGACCTCCCGACCGGACCTGATCAAACAACTTGTGAGCGATCTGCTCGACCGCACGATACCGGAACGGCGCAGGTTGCGCAATCGGGAAGCCTCTCCAACGTGGCATCCGAGGTTCTCGCGCGGGCTGGACTGATCCTCGGCCGAGCCGGTGTCCAACTCAACGGAGCGAGGCCTGATTCTTCGGGCATTACCGCCTTACGAGTGCTTTCATGTGGCAGCGGTCGCTCGGACGGTGGGCTTGTCAGCGGAGTCGGCTTCAGAGGTGCAGCAGATTCCCCACCGCAATCTGGAGGCACATCCCTCAGACACCGGAGCGACAGCTCCAGCCTGCACTACATCACTTCGCTCTCTCGATCGATGGCGTCCTGGAAGGCCTGGCGGGCATCCTCGGTGCGCACGACGAAGACGACCCGGCGTACCCGGCAATCTGGGCGCGACAGAGAGCGGCGCACCGTCGACACCATCAGGCTCGCGGCCTCGGCCAGGTCGAAGCCCCCCACGCCCGTGCCCAGCGCCGGAAAGGCCACCGACTCCACTCCCAACTCGTCGGCGACCGCGAGCGCGGCTCGCGTCGCCGCCTGGATGCTCTCGGCAGTCGGCGGGATCATCCGTCCCCCCTGATACCCCATGGCGGCGGCATGGATGACCGCCTTGTAGGGTAGCCGGCCGGCGCCGGTCGCCACCGCCTCCCCGACGCGGATCGGGCCCTTGCTCATCGCCTCGCGCTCGATCTCCTCGCCGCCGGCCCGCTTGATCGCGCCCGCCACGCCTCCGCCCATCCAGAGTTCAGTATTCGCGGCGTTCACTATGGCCTCGGTATCGACCGTGGTGATGTCGCCGACGATGACCTCCATGATGCCGTCGCTCATCATCTGCCCCCTCGGAACCTCGCGATATCCAGGAAGTAGCCACCGCCGCTCGAGCACGAGCGCGCTCAGCAGTCCCGTCCTAGCACCTGAGACCACCGTGGCCGTCTCCGCCCTCGACCGGGTCGAGCTACAGGGCATCCCGGAATTGCCGAGCGCGTCCAGGCGCCCACAGCTTCGGGTGACACCCTCCGGAGGAGAACCTCACCTGGTTCCAGAGGCGGCGACAGGTCACCGACGCCGAGCTAGCCGCTTGGCCCCAGTCGCCGGGCCGGCTGCCCCAGCGCGCACTCCCCCGCCGTCCTCCGGCCCCGAACCCGGGCACCGGCTCACGATCCCTCGGGTAGGCAGGCACGGACAAGGCCAGCGGTCAGCTCGCGGAGCTCTGAGCCCCCACGCGGTCGTAGGCGGCCGGCAGCCCGGTCCATTCGAGCACCTCGGTCAGGGCCTCGAGTGTCTGCTCGTCCAGCACCGGCCCGGGGTGCCGGACCGTAGCGTGCGCGATCAGCCCGCGGCGGCGCTGCGTCTCCTTGCGGATCGCCAGCCCGATCCGCGGCTGCCCCTCGAAGACCAGTGCCGGCAGCGCCCGGTAGTACCGCTCAGCCGCGCCTGCCCGGTCACCCGCCTGCCAGGCCCGCCAGATCGCGACCAGCACCTCCGGGTACGCGAAGCCGGTCATCGTGCCGCTGGCCCCGGCCCGCAGCTCATCCAGCAGGTACATGCCGCCCAGCCCGCCGACGATCGTCACCCGGTCGCCGGTCAGCTTCAGTGTCTGGGCGATCCGCTGAGGAGTCGGCGTATCCTCCAGCTTGATGGTCGCGATCGCCGGCACCGCCTCGACCAGCTCGGCCATCGCCCTCGGCGAGAGGGTGACCCCGTTCACCGGCGGGTAGTCTTGCAGCACGATCGGGATCCCGATCGCCTCGCCCAGCCGGCGGAAGTGCTCCGTCAGAGCCGGGCCGGGCTGCAGGAACGTCGGCGGCGCCACCATCACGCCGGCCGCCCCCATCGCCTCGGCCTCGCGGCTGGCGGCGATGGTGGCGTCGGTGCCGTCGCGTGAGGTGCCGACGATCACCGGCACCCGGCCACCGACCGTCTCCATGACGACCTCGACCACGCGGCGGCGCTCAGCGTCGGTCAACTTCTGCGCCTCGCCCGCCACGCCGAGGACGGTGATGCCGTCCACGCCGGCGGCGATGGTGGCCTCGACCAGCCGGCGCAGGCTGGCCTCGTCCAGGCTGCCATCAGGATGAAACGGCGTGCTCAGGATGTTGTAGACACCGCGCAACGGCTCGTACACGATCGCCCTCCTGACCACTCGGCTCCGCTGTCGTTACGACCAGCACCCGCTCGGGCTGCGCTCCCATTATCGCTTGACGAGGTTGCGGAGGAGGAACAGCACGTTCGCCGGGCGCTCGGCCAGCCGGCGCATCAGGTAGAAATACCACTCGGTGCCGAAGGGTGTTGCCACCAGCACCCGGTACCCCTGCCGCACCAGCTCGAGCTGGAGCTGCGGGCGCACGCCGTAGAGCATCTGGAACTCGAACCGGTCGCGGCCGATCCCGTGCCGCTCGGTGAAGTCGATTACGTGGGCGATGATCCGCTCGTCGTGGGTCGCGATCGCCGTGAACCCCGCGTTCGGCAGGCAGCGCTCGGCCAGCCGGATGTAGTTGCGGTCAACGTCGGCCTTCTTCGGGTAGGCCACGCTCGCCGGCTCGAGGTAGGCACCCTTCACCAGGCGCAGGTTCGGCTTGAGCGGCAGCAGGTCCTCGAGGTCCTGCACCGTGCGGTAGAGCATGGCCTGCAGCACCGTTCCCACGTTGTCGTAGCCGTCGGCCCGCAGCCGGCGGTAGATGCGGAGCGTGGGGTCGACCCGGGTCGACTCCTCCATGTCGATCCGGATGAAGTTGCCGAGCGCGGCCGCGTGCTCGACCAGCGTCCGGACGTTCCGGTAGGCGAATTCCTCGCCCAGATCCAGCCCCAGGTGCGTCAGCTTGAGCGCGACGTTGGTCACCAAGCCCTCGGCGGCGATGCGGTCGAGGATCTCGATGTAGGCGTCGACGACCCCGAGGGCAGTCGCCTCGTCCTTGACCCCCTCGCCGAGCAGTGTGGTGTTGGTGCGCAGCCCCTTCGCGTTGAGGGATCGCAGGACGCGGACGGCCTCGTCCAGCGTCTCGCCGGCGACGAAGCGCGCCGCGCCGAGTCGCATGCCGTAGCGACGGACGAAGCGGGCCACCAGCGGGTTGTGCGTGGCGGAGAGGATGGCTCGGCGGAAGATCCCGTTGGCCGCCATCGCCAGCCGCTCGCGCGCATCAGGCTCGATCGTCGGGGGCATCGCATAGCCGGCCGGCCGCTCGCCGGTCTCGCGCACTGTGCTCATCGGCTCCCGGTACCCTTCACCTCGCAAAGCCAGAGAACAACCTCGCTCCACCCACGATCGCTCAGCACGTCTCCTAGCGTTGCCCAGGCCCGCCGGGTGACCAGCTACGCTGGCAAGCCGATCGGAGCCAGCCCCGCCTCCCGAATGGCCGCGTTGAGCGCCCCGCCCTGCTCGTCGAGCACGCGCCGGAGTTGCTCGACCAGCTCGTCGAGCTGCGCCGAGAGCTCGGCGAAGACCTCGCGCGACTGGCGCGTGGGAACGTAGTCGGCGCTGTCGACCGCGTCGAACAGCGCGTTGAACTTCTCGTGCAGCCCGCTTGGCCAGAGCTGGGACTCGCGCATGTGGACGTCGATCAGCTCGCCGCGGATGGAGTGGAGCTCGCTCTGGAGCGCCGCCAGCGCGCGACGAACCGCCTCGCCCCCGGCGAGTCCGGCGATGCGCTGTTCCCAATTCCTGGCCTGGGCCAGCAGCGCGTCGATCTGGTTGATCGTCACGTTGGTCAGCGAGAGCTTCTCGATGATCGCTCGCAGGAGCTCGAACTGCGCCTGGAGGTCGTCGCTGCTGGCAGTGATCCGTGGATCTGGCTCGATCTCGAACGGCTGGACGAGACGGTGATCGCCGACCGCCAAGCGAACCTGGTAGGTGCCGGGCAAGACCATCGGCCCATCCGGGCGCGGCCAGGGCTCGAGGTCGGGCGCGGTCACGTCCGGCGCGCCCGGCAGCCGCATGTTCCAGACGAAGCGGTTGATGCCAGGCTTGACCGGGAGCCCCCCGTCCTCGCTGCTGAACGAGCGGAGCTCGTCGCCCTGCTGGTCGAGGATCGCCAGGGTGACCGGGCCCTCCAGCTCGGCCGGCAGGTAGTAGTGGATGATCACGCCCTGGGGCGGGTTCTCACCGGCGTCCAGGTACCGGTAAGCGACGGAGCCGTCCGGCCTGCGCTCGGGCAGGATGGAGACCACGCTGGTGTCGACCCGAGCGTAGTTGACCATCCCCAGGATCGGCTCGCGGTAGGGCCGGGCGCTGTCCATGCGCATGCGCATCGTCGGCCGGGGACGGAACAGGTAGGGTTGGGCATCGTCCAGCGGCTCGTCGAGCTGGTAGAAGGGGGTCAGGTCGTCGAGGATCCAGAAGCTCCGCCCGTGGGTGGCGACGACCATCTCGACGCCCTTGATGACGAGGTCGTAGATCGGCACCACCGGCAGGTTACCACCCAGCCGGTGCCAGTTGGCGCCGTCATCGAAGGAGATGTAGAGCCCGGTCTCGGTCCCGGCGTAGAGCAGCCCCCGGCGATTGGGATCTTCGCGGATCACCCGGGTGAACTCACCCTCCGGGATGCCGTTGGTGATCTTCGTCCAGGTGCGGCCGTAGTCGGCCGTCTTGTAGAGGTAGGGGCGGAAGTCGTCCAGCTTGTAGCGGGTGGCGGCCAGGTAGCAGGTGGCCGGGTCGTGCGGGGAAGGCTCGACGATGCTGACCAGCGTCCACTCGGGCAGCTCGGGCGGGGTGACGTTGCGCCAGGTGCGCCCGCCGTCCTCCGAGACGTGGACGAGGCCGTCGTCGGTACCAGCCCAGAGGAGACCAGGACGGAGCGGCGATTCGGCCAGCGCGAAGATGGTGCAGTAAACCTCGGCGCCGGTGTTGTCGCGCGTGATCGGCCCGCCGGAGGGCTTGAGCTTCTCGGGGTCGTTGCGGGTGAGGTCGGGGCTGATCACCTCCCAGGTGGTGCCCAGGTCCGTCGAGCGGAAGACGTGGTTGCCGGCCACGTAGAGGACGTTGGGGTCGTGCTTGGAGAAGAAGATTGGGAAGGTCCAGCCGATCCGGTACTTGAGGCTCTCGGCGCCGACGCCCCAGCCGTAGAGCTCCGGCCAGATGGTGATGTCGCGCACCTGCTTCGTCCGGTGATCGTAGAGGGTGAGCCGGTCGTTGAAGACGCGTCGCCCGGCCGGCCCCGAGCCGACCACGATGTTGGGATCGTCCGGCTTGACGGCGATGTAGCCGCTCTCGCCGCCGCCCGGCGCATACCAGTCGCGCTCGTGGATCGCCCCATCGACCGAGCGGCTCGGCACGCTGATGGCGGTGTTGTCCTGCTGGGAGCCGTAGACGCGGTAAGGGACCTGGTCGTCGGTGATAACGTGGTAGAGCTGGGCCGTCGGCTGGTTATAGATCGAGGACCAGCTCGCGCCGCCGTTGAAGGTGACGCAGGCGCCGCCGTCGTTCCCCTCGATCATCCGGAGCGGGTTGTTGGGGTCGATCCAGAGCGCGTGGTCGTCGCCGTGGGGGGTGGGCACGCGGTGGAAGGTCGCCCCGCCGTCGACCGACTTCCAGAGGCTGTAGTTCTGGACCCAGACCGTGTCGGGATCTTTTGGATCGGCGGTGATGTGCATGTAGTACCAGGGACGGGTACGGAGCAGCGACTGCTCGCTGAGGCGGATCCAGGTCTCGCCGTAGTCGTCGGAGCGGAAGACGGCGCCGTCCTCGGCCTCGATCAGCGCCCAGACGCGGCCGGGCTTGGCCGGCGAGACCGCGACGCCGATCTTGCCCAGGAGCCCGGTGGGCAGGCCGGGCTTGCGGGAGATCTCCTCCCAGGTGTCGCCGCCGTCGAAGGAACGCCAGAGCCCGCACTCCTCGCCGCCGCTCACCAGCGCCCAGGGGTAGCGCTGCACCTGCCAGACCGCCGCGAAGAGGATGCGCGGGTTGGTGCGATCCATCGCGATGTCGTGGCAGCCGGCGCGCGGGCTCTTGTAGAGCACCTTCTCCCAGGTCTTACCGCCATCGGTCGAGCGGAAGACGCCGCGCTCCTCGTTGGGGCCGAAGGCGTGGCCGAGCGCGGCCACGTAGACGATGTCCGGGTCGTGGGGATGGATCACGATCTTGCCGATGTGGCGGGTATCGGAGAGCCCGCAGTGGATCCAGGTCCGGCCGGCGTCGGTGGACTTGTAGACGCCGTCGCCGTGGGAGACGTTGTTGCGGATGCAGGCCTCGCCGGTGCCGACGTAGATCACGTTGGGGTCGGATTCCGACACCGCGATGGCGCCGACGGCGGCGGTGCGGAAGAAGCCGTCGGAGACGTTGCGCCAGGTCACCCCGCCGTCGGTGGTCTTCCACACGCCGCCAGCGCAGGCGCCGAAGTAGAACGTCATCGGGTCCGAGACGTCACCGGCGACGGCGACCACCCGCCCGCCGCGGTGCGGGCCGATGCAGCGCCACTCCAGCGACGAGAGCACGCTCTCCATGATCTTCCCGCCCGCACTCGTCACGTTACCCTCCCCTCAAACGCCTTAGAACCCAGTCAGTCGACGGACTTCCAGCAGTACGCTAACAGGAATACTGTACGTCACGGCGCTCCTGACGGGCGATGAGCTGCTAGGACCAGTAGCCACTTCGCCCATGCGACGAATACGCCGACCATGGAGGCCGACGTCGCGGTGCGGTTCCAGCCACTCTGCCCGGGCGACGCAAACGCTATAGGCTTTCCTCCTCGAGCGGACACCTCCGCATGCACCCCTCGGCTCATGCAGGCGGAGACTTCATCCCGCATCCGGAGGGACGCTCCATAAGAGGGTGATAACGGACAGCGAGGCACGCACCCGCCTGCCTATCAAAAGCGTTAGAGCTGCTCGGCACTACTCACCTATCGATCACCTCCACCGCAGGCAGACACGCTCCCAGCCCATGGGCCTACCAGACCACACGCACTGATCCGGCACTATGGAGATCATACCCGCCGAACGAGACGGAAGTCTGACGGGTCAGGGCTCAACGTGGCGCTGAGCTCGCCGCGGCCCGAGCCTGCGGAGTGAGCATCGTCCGGCTCGAGGGCATGCCCAGAGCCGTCCGAACCTGATCGGATGCGTGAACTGTCGTCGCCCATCGGCGGGATCGCCTGATGCTCGTCGGATGCTGGCGAAGCCGCGAGGAGACGGCTCTCGCCCCGTGGCCAGCACGCGACCGCCCACGCTCGGGCGCTCGCCCAGCCGGCGGTGCGGTCGTCGTCTATGGTGAGAGGCGTCGCTCGACGATAGGCCAGGTTCGCCCGGCCGACCCGGCGCCGGTTCGATCCCGGCAGCGTACACTGGTGACGAGGTCTAAGGACGCCTCGCGTCCCAGTGACGGGATTTTCGCGACTCGGAGGAGCACCACGATGTCAGCGCGCGGACGGCTCAGTGGCCCGGTCGTCGATACGTCGTCTAGCCCGTTCGCCAGGCTTCGCCCACTGCCAGTGACCGCCGTCAGGCTCGATGACGCGTTCTGGGGGCCGCGACGGCAGCTCGTCCGTGAGGTGTCGCTCCCCTTGCAGTACGAGTACCTCGAGCGGACCGGCCGGCTCGACAACTTCCGGCGCGCGGCCGGCCAGCAGGGAGGCCCCTTCCAAGGGCTCTACTTCAACGACTCCGATGTCTACAAGTGGCTGGAAGCGGCCGCCTGGTGCCTCGCGACCGACCCCGACCCAGCGCTCGACCAGCTCGTCGACCGCGTCATCGCCGAGCTCGCCGCCGCGCAGCAGCCCGACGGCTACCTCGACACCTACTACATCCTCGGAAACCAGGCGGCTCGCTGGACCGATCTGCCACGAACACACGAGCTCTACTGCGCCGGGCACCTGTTCCAGGCCGCCGTGGCCCATTTCCGCGCCACCGGCAAGTCGACGCTCCTCGATGTGGCCCGCCGATTCGCCGACTGCATCTGTGATACCTTCGGGCCCGAGGAGTCCGGACGCCAGCCCGGCACCGACGGCCACCCCGAGATCGAGATGGCACTGGTCGAGCTCGCCCGGGTCACTGGCGAGCGCCGCTACCTCGATCAGGCGCTCTACTTCCTGAACGCCCGCGGTTACGGGTACGCCGGCGGCGATGAATATCGCCAGGACCACAAGCCTTTCCGCGAGCTCGACCAGATGGTCGGGCATGCCGTCCGCGCCGTCTACCTAGCAGCCGGCGCGGCCGACCTCTACGCCGAGACGGGCGATCCGACCCTGCGCGAGACGCTCGAGCGCCTCTGGCTCGACATGGTGACCGCCAAGCTCTACGTGACCGGCGGCATCGGCGCCCGCCACGAGGGCGAATCGTTCGGCAAGCCGTACGAGCTGCCCAACGAGCGCGCCTACGCCGAGACCTGTGCCGCCATCGGCAACGTGATGTGGAACTGGCGCATGCTGCTGCTGACCGGCGAGGCGCGCTTCGCCGACCTCATGGAGCTGGCGCTCTACAACGGCTTCCTCGCGGGCTACTCGCTCGACGGACGAGCCTACTTCTACGTGAACCCGCTGGCCGACGACGGCTCGCACCGGCGGCAGCCGTGGTTCACCTGCGCCTGCTGCCCGCCCAACGTGGCTCGCTTGTTGGCGTCGCTCCCCGGCTACTTCTACAGCGTGACCGATCAGGGCATCTGGGTTCATCTCTACGCCCAGGGCACCGCGGAGATCACCTTGCCTAGCGGGCAGCCAGTTCGGCTCCGCCAGCAGACGAACTACCCCTGGGACGAGGCGATCGAGATGGAGGTGGACGGCGCGGGCGAGTTCAGCCTCTTCCTCCGGGTACCGGCCTGGTGCGAGGACGGCGCGATCGTGCGCGTCAACGGCCAGGTCGCCGCCGACCAGGCCCCAGGCAGCTACGTCGAGGTCCGGCGTGCCTGGCAGCGGGGCGACACGGTTGAGCTCAGCCTCCCGATGCCGGCTCGCCGTCTCGAATCGCACCCCTACGCGGCCGAGAACGCGGGTCGGGTAGCTCCGGCTCGCGGGCCCCTGATCTACTGCGTCGAGCAGGCGGATAACCCGGGTATCGATCTTCGCGACCTGGTGCTTCCCATCGGTGCGGAGATCGTGACCGAGGAGCGACCGGATCTGCTCGGTGGCGTGGTGGCCCTGCGTGCCCCCGCGCGCCTCGCCCCGCCCGGCCCGGCCTGGTCTGGCACCCTCTACCGCACCGCCCGCGGAGTCGAGACTTTCGGGAGTGATCGAGAGATCGAGCTGGTCGCCATCCCCTACTACGCCTGGGCGAACCGCGAGCCCGGTCGAATGCTGGTCTGGCTCCGAAATGGTTCCGCGTAAGACACCAATTTCCGCAGCCGAATCTTCTTGCGATCAGGGAGCCTTCAGCGTCACTTCAACGCAGCCTCGGTGTTAGACAGCGGAGCACAGTCAGCAGATGGGCATATTAATGTTCTTGTGAGGTTATGATGCCGGTACGAATATGATTGCCTGAGTTTAGCAACCTCGCCAAGCAGCACAGGTTCGATTCGAATCACCGGCAGACAGGAAAAGGTGCGTAAACTACTTCGAATCACGCCGACTAGACTGAGCACTGAGACATGGTTCAACGCCCAGCTCTAGATATAATAATAGTTCTTACCTCGGAGAATCCCGAAGAATCACGGGAATCATCGTTGAACCACCTCGGCAAATCTAGAGGTCTGAGATCTTTCCCTAACGTCCGGAAGTGCTCAATGGGTCGACCTTTGGAATCAACAACGTATATGTAGCTTGCTCGGTTCTTTGTCCAGATCCGCACGGTATGAACCTCCACGTCGCCCGGATGACATGCGGAGGAGAATACTCGAAATGCGGATCGGTCGAACACCGATATGTCCCTAATTGGCTCAGAGTACGTTTCCTCGCAATGTTTGTAGCAAAGTCCAAGAATCATTGGTTCCGAGAAGTGAGGTGACGTGATCGCCTCAAGGTTGGAGCCTGGTTGGTCTAAGTAGTTCTGGACGCTATACCTACGTCGCTGCCAATACACGCGGATCTTCTTAAAGAGTGCAATAGCTAGGTGTCCCCAAGCTATTAGATTTGCTCCGTCGCTGAGGAGTTGGCGCACGTCCTTATCAATCGTACAAAGATAGGAAAGCCACAGACCATCCGCCGCTGGTCCCACTTGATAGCGTGACACGGAGGGCTGTTGATGACGAATAGAGTGCGCGTATTCTTCGAGTATTTCGCCTACGAGCTGACCAATCTCACCAACCGCCTCCTCAATTGGCTGCTCAGTAGGCCACCGCACAACTATTGCTAGCCGCTGATTCACATCTGTAGCGTATTGGTCAGCCCAGAGCGGGTTAGTCTCTTCCAGCATCGCTACTGCAGACCTGGTGAATGGTGAATAGCAGCCCAATTCTCAGGGTGATCACCCTGTTTAACCAGTAGGATAGCATAAAGGTATTAAAGGTAGCAACCAACACGGCAGATTCGTCAAATACCGGTGAAAGCTGGGCCAGCCCATGTCATCCCGTCGTAGAAGTGAAAAGTATCCCCGCTTACATCAACGCTGCCCGGTCAGGAGCTGGGCGCCGAGCCGGCCGAGCAGCACGTCGTACCGCTCCGGCCACGCCCCCGGGTGCCACTCGAACCGCTGTCGCTCGAAGTACTGCACCGTGTACTCGCGTCCGTCGTCTGGGTTTACCTCCCGGAACTCCTCGGAGATCGGGTAACCGAACACCGCAAGCCCGCCGAACTGCTCCCAGTAGGCCCGGAAGCCCCCGCACAGGTTGTGGCCGGTCTGTGGAAAGTAGGTACAGCCGGTGACCGGCTGGGCCGACCGAAACGGGCCTATCCCCTCGCGCTCGGCCGACACCTCCGCGCCCAACCGCCCGAGGAGCACGTCGTAGCGCGCGGGCCAGGCACCCGGGTGCCATTCGAACCGGGCCCGCTCGAACCACTGCGTCACGCGGCCGGTGGCAGGATCGACATACTCCTCAGTCAGCGGGTAGCCATAGATGGCCAACCCGCCGAATCGTTCCCAGTAACGCAAGAAGCCGTGGCTTACCCAATGGCCGGTCTCGGGGAAGTAGCGGAACTCCGGCCCGGCTCGCCCCTCGACCAGGTCGCGGACGGTCGCGAACCGGTAGCCGCGCGCTCGGAGCTGATCGATCAGTGCCGGCAGGGCCGCCGCGTCCTGCGACTGGCTGCCGACGTGCATAAGAACGATCGCGCCCGGCTCGGCGGCGTCGAGCACGCGCTGGGTGATCTCGTCAGCGGTGAGACCTCTCCACCCCAGCGAGTCGATCGTCCACATCATGTTCAAGGTGTAGCCACTGTCGGCTAGGTCAGACAGCACCGAGTCGTCGAAGTCACCGTACGGCGGCCGAAAGTACGGTCGCAGCTCGATGCCGGTGAGTTGCCGGATCAGCTCTTCGGTCCGGCGCAGCTCCTCGGTCCGCTCGGCTGTGCTCAGGGGTGCGGAGCCGGTCGAGCGACCGGTGAAGGAGCGATGGCTCCAGGTGTGGTTGATCAGGTGGTGACCCTCGCGGGCCATCCGCTGGACCAGGTCGGGGTTGGCAGCCGCCCAGGCCCCGGTCAGCCCGAACGACGCCCGCACGCCCTTGGCCGCTAGCGTATCCAGAATATTGCTGGCAAAGCCGCGGTCGGCGCCGGCATCGAAGGTGAGGACGATGACCGGCTCGGCCGTCTCGAAGCGCCGGATGGTCGTCACGTCCCCTGGGGCAGCGACCACGCTTCCGGCCGGACCGAACAAGTTCGCGAGCAGGCACAACACGGTCAGGCCAACGAGCGAGCCAGGAGATAGGTAGGCAGCGCGCGACATCGCTGGGCTCCCTCCGTGACGTCTCCGGCCAGGCGGCCCTTTTCGGCGGACCAGCCGGCTGAGTGATAGCGATGACACTGAGGGTCACAGCAGGCTTGGAGAGAAGAGCGGGGCTCGCCTCGCCAGCGAGTGCTGTTCGCTCGAATATACGCTTCGCCCGAGCTACCGGTTCCAGGTTCGAGAGGAGCGACGTGCCGGTCCTTGGGTGGCCGGCGATCGCTCGGGCAGGACAGCGGTGGCCGCTGCCGCGCGGACCGAGCGGACAGCCGGGAGCCGGTGACCAAGAATGATATGGTAAACTGGAGCCCTCGGAGGCATCCGAGCTCGATGTCGATATCCCGAGGAGCGGGTAATGCGACAGCGTTCCGCGGGGATCCCTTGGCGGGCCCTGGCAGCGGCCGGACTCACCGCACTGCTGCCTGGCGCCGGCCAGCTTCTGCTCGGAGCCTGGGTGCGGGGCGGGCTACTCCTCGGCGGCACCGCTGCCCTGGCCACACTCGCCGGGTTAGCCTGGCGACAGGAGCGGGCGGCCGTGCTGGTGCTCGCACTTCGCCCGAGCACGCTGCTCCTGGCGCTGTGCCTGAATGCGGTGCTCGCGCTGGTGCGGTGGTTGGTGATCGCCGACGCGTTTCGGCTCGGGCGACAGCGATTACCCCACACCACCGCGCGATGGCGCCGACGGTCGCAGGCGTTCGCCGCGGCCGGACTGGCAGCTCTCCTCATCGTAGCCAGCGTGCCTCATATGCTCGCCGGCTACTACACGTACGAGCTCTATGTCCTGCTCGTAACCGTCTTCCCAGAGCAGCGGCCCGCGACTGCGTTGACCGCACCCGCGAGTCAACCACGACCCAGCCGAAAGCCCCTGCCGACGCCACCTCCGGCGGTGCCGACGCCTTCATCGCCGCTGGCAGGAGGAGGGCTGCCCCCGCTCGACGAGTTGCCGAACCGGTTCCCTCTCCCACCTCCGAGGCCGACCCCCACCCCCCAACTATCCCCTACGCCGTCCACGGAGCCGGCGCCCACGCCCGAACCCCCACCGCCCAGCCCGCTCGACCCGGCCCTTGCCGATCGTCGCATCGCCGTGCTGCTGCTCGGCTCCGATGCCGGACCTGGACGCAGCGGCGCGCGCACCGACTCGATCATCCTGGCCGTGCTCGAACTCGACACGGGACGCGCCGGTCTCTTCAGCGTGCCTCGGAACTTCGTGGGCGTGCCGCTGCCGGATGAGCTGGCAGCCTCTTTCCCGGACGGCCGGTGGCCTCAGTTGCTCAACGCGCTGTACAGCTACGCCTCGCGCTACCCGGAGCGCTTTCCGGGCGCTCCCGATCCCGGCGCTGCTGCGCTGAAGGGCGCCATCGGCAAGCTCACGGGCGTGCCCGTCGACTACTATGCGCTTGTCGATATGGCCGGCTTCGTCCGCGTCGTGGACGCGCTCGGTGGGGTCACGATCGACGTCCCGAAGCCGGTTACGACCTGGCTCTCCCCACCAGCGCCGGGCGAAGACTGGGCCTACTACGAGATCCCGGCGGGACGGCAGCACCTGAACGGTCACCAGGCACTCGCCTATGCGCGCTCACGTACCGGCACCAGCGACTACGACCGGATGTACCGCCAGCGCTGCCTGCTCGGAGCACTGCGCCGCCAGGCTGACCTCCCGACGATCTTGCTCGCTTTCCCGGCATTGACTGAAGCGCTCCAGGATACGGTACGAACCGACGTGCCGCTGGACGCTCTGCCCCACCTGGTCGAGCTCGCCCTGGCCGTGTCGCCGGAGCGGGTCGTCACGATCGGGTTCGTGCCGCCCACGTATGTATCTGGCTGGACGACCGGCCGCTACCCGATTCCGAACCTCTCGCTGATCCAGCAGGTGGTCTCGGCAGCGCTCTCGATAGACGGGCTGCCGGACGAGCTGGCTTCGAGCAGTGTCGACCTCCCTTCGGCATGTTCCTGGCAGGAATGAGTGTTAAGAGTGCGCCGGCTGCGGTAGCTCCGCAGCCGGCAATGGGGAGAGCGTGCAGAGGCGGGCGTGCCCGCCTCCACGGCGATTTCGGCTGTCCTCTTTAGGCCGCCCGGCGGCGTGCCGCTAGCCCAGCCAGTACTCCGACGAGCCCGAGCGCGAGCAGACCAGCGATGAACAGCTCGGCCGGACCGGAGCCAGTCCCGCCGCCGGTCGGTGGGGCGACCTGCGGCATCGGGGTCGCGGTCGGCGTGCGAGCCGGCGCCGCGGTCGGCGTCGCGGCGGGGGTCGGGGTCATCGCGGGAGCCGGCGTGGCAGCAGCCGTCGGCGTGGCCGCGGGCGTCGGGGTGGCTGCTGGTGTCGGCGTGGCCGCGGGCGCCGTGGTCGGCGTGGGAGTCCCGGCGGCCTGGACGATGAGCCGACCCTCCATTCCTTGCGCGCGATGATTGCCCACCGGGCAGTACATCACCCACTCGCCGGGAGTGTCGAAGGTGACGGTGGCTTCCCTCGTCTCCCCAGGCTGGAGGTTCGTGTCGAACAGGAGCTGTTCGAGTCCCTGCGCCTCGAGTTCGAACTCGAGGTTGTGCGGGGCCCCACCAGTGTTCGACACAACGAAGGTGACCGGCTCGCCGGCGGTTACCGTGATCGAATTAGGTGTGATCGAGAATTCGGTCAACTCCACCTCGATCCGCTGCTCCTGGCCCGCAGCGAGCGGTGGCAGGACCAGTAGCCCAGCCAGCAAGCCGAGCAGGGCCGCGATCACGGCCAGCGCGCGTCTTCGGGTGACTCTTCGCGTCATGCGCCCTCCCTTCACCTCATCACTCGGCGCGGCACTTCACAGGCAATACGACGGAGCCAGTTCTGCGGATTGCGCTGCTCCCCAGGCCGTGCCGCCGTCCGGCGGACACCAGCAGCGGGTGCCCCACTTCAACCGCTCCCCCTCCGTGTTGCTGGCCCCAGCCTGGGCATCTCCATGCTCACCGGACCGCTTCACAGCGACGAGAGGCGCGAGAGCAGGCAGCCGGTGTTCGAGCCGCGCGGAGCTCATGATCCAGGACTGGCGAAACCTGGCGACATCCTGGAGAATAGTCCAAGAGCACCGCGCCGGGGCGGTGTCGGTCTAGCAGGTCACGATGGGGAAGGAGTACTGTGCGTGGTGACGGCACAGCGTCGGACGACGCTCTGGGATATCTTGGCAGCCCTTTGCATCCCGCTGGGCGTCTGGCTGGTTGCGTCGCCCTACATCCTCAACTTCTCGCTGTACGACGGCATGCGACTCAACTGCACCTTCGTCGGTGGGCTTATTCTAAGCCTGGCCATTACCCAGCTCGCGCTGTCGCCGGGCCTGCGCTGGCTGGGCTGGCTGAACGTCGTCCTCGGGCTGTGGGTCGCAGTGATGCCGTTCGTCTACGGCGTGACCTTCCTCCCCGCCGCGGTGGTGAGCAGCGTGGTGACTGGTCTGGCCGTGGCCTTGTTCGCCGCAGCGAGTATCCTCGGCGCGCGGCGGTAGAGAGCTGTCGGCAGCCACCGCAGGTCGCACGTCACCTCGAGTCGAAGCCGGTCGGGCTCACCAGGCAAGAGTCCGGCCGGTTATGCTTGTCGCTGCTCTCAACGATTGCGGGAGATTCCGGTGATCAACCTCAGCTAAGGCCGAGCCGATCGAGGAAGCGTAGCAGCAGTTCGTTGAACGCGTCTGGGTTATCGACTGGCACACCGTGGCCCGCGTTCGGAACCTCGACCACCTCGGGATTGGGCAGCAACTCGGCCAAAGCCAGCGTCATGGCACGGTAGAAGGGCTGGGTCTCCGCGCCATAGACCAGCAGCGTGGGGTGATCCAGCACGGCGAGCGGCACCGGGCCGGGGTCGAACGCCAGCACCGCATCGATCCACGCCGGCGTGGAGAACAGGTTGCGCCGCCACTCGTCCAAGCGCCGGCGCCCAGCCTTCGTCTCCCAATCCTCGCCGAGCCGGGGTACCAGGAACAACGCCAGCGCCTCGTCGATCCGGTCTTCGGCGAGCAGGTGACGCGTCCGGGCGGCCGTCTCGGCTAACCGCGACCTCCCTTCGTGCTCAACCAGCGCCGGCAGCGACGGCTCGACCAGCACCATCGCCCGTACGCGCTCCGGCCGGAGCAGGGCGAGCGCCAGCCCGATGGTCGCCCCGAGGGAGTTTCCCAGCACGACGGCTCGCTCCACGCCCTCCGCGTCCAACACCGCCAGCGCGTCGAGCGCCGCCTCTTCGATCGTTTGACGCGGCATCGGCGGCGGACTCTGACCGTGACCACGAATGTGCGGGACGATCCAGTGAAACCGGGGGAGCCGGAGCACCTGGTGCACCCAGTTCGAGCTCCCCACCAGCACGCCGTGGAGCGCGATCAGCGCTGGGGCATCCGGCTCCTCAGCCCTGACCTCGTAGGCTAGCCGTTCTCCGTCGGGCGCCAACGCCCATCGGAGGTCGGTCACTGGCATCGTCGCATCCCATCGCGCTCACAGAAGGAGAGCCCGGCGCGTCTGGACAACCGAACCGGGCTCTCGTCCAGGTTAGACTGACGGCTCGTTCAGGCTTCGAGCAGGAGTTGCTCGGGATCTTCGATCAGCTCCTTGACCCGAACCAGGAACTGCACGGCCTCGCGGCCATCCACGATACGGTGGTCGTAGGTCAGCGCCACGTACATCATCGGGCGCACGACGATCTGACCGTCGACCACGACCGGCCGCTCCTCGATCTTGTGCATGCCCAGAATGCCGACCTGCGGCGGATTGAGAATCGGGGTCGAGAGGAGCGAGCCGAAGACGCCACCGTTGGTGATCGTGAAGGTGCCGCCGCTCAGATCTTCGATCGTCAGCCGGCGCTCGCGTGCCTTCCGCGCCAGCTCCTCGATCTCCCGCTCGATCTGCGCGAACGACTTGCGGTCGGCATCGCGCACCACCGGGACGACGAGCCCCTCCTCGGCGCCGACCGCGATGCCGATGTCGTAGTAGTACTTGAGCACGATCTCGTCGCCCTGGATCTCAGCGTTGAGCATCGGGAACGCCTTGAGCGCGCCGACGACCGCTTTGGTGAAGAAGGACATGAAGCCCAAGCTCACCCCGTATCGCTCGCGGAAGCGGTCTCGCCAGCGCCGGCGTAGCTCGATCACCGCGCTCATGTCGATCTCGTTGAAGGTGGTGAGCATAGCCGCGGTGCGCTGCGCCTCGACCAGCCGCTGCGCGATCGTCTTGCGTCGTTGCGTCATCCGCACGCGCTCTTCACGCCGCCCGTCAACGGCCATCGCCGGTACCATCGCTGGAGCTGCCGGAGCGGTCGCTGGCGCCACGGGCGGCGGGCTCGGTGGAGCAGCCGGCTCGGGCTGGGCTGCGGGTGGAGCGGTCGTCGTGCCGTTCGGCCCGCCGGCCGGCGCGGCGACCGCCTCGCGCTGCTGGGCGACGTAGCGGAGCACGTCCTCCCGCGTAATCCGGCCGCCTTCACCACTGGCCGGAACCTGCCGGAGATCCACCCCGTACTCCTCGGCGAGCCGGCGCACCGCTGGTGTCGCCCGCACTCCCGGCGCTTCGGCCGGCGCGGCGCGCTCGGCAGGCGCTGCCGACACCTCGGCTGCCACTGGCTGCGGCTCGGCAACTGGCCGGGCCGGCTCAGCCTCCGTCCGGGCTGCCGGGGCCTCTGCAGCGACGCCTTCCGCGATCACGGCGATCACTTCCCCGACCGAGACAGTCTCCCCCTCGCGCTTGAGGATCCGCTCGAGCACGCCGGACTGTTCGGCCGCGACCTCGATGTTGACCTTCTCAGTCTCCAGCTCGACCAGGGCCTCGCCGGCCGAGACCGCGTCTCCCTCTCTCTTCAGCCAGTTGCCGATCACGGCCTCGACGATCGACTCGCCCATCTCCGGCACGCGGACTTCGATTGCCATCGATGCTCCAACTCCTTCAGGACCTGAGCGCCGGCTCCGGCACCCCCTCGAAGGCCTCTGTGACGATCCGAGCTTGCTCCTGGTCGTGAAGGTCAGCGAGGCCCTCGGCCGGGCTGGCGCGTTCCGGCCGTCCGATGTAGCGTAGCGCCCGGTCACCGAGCAGCGGCCGCAAGCGCGGCTCCATAAACGTCCAGGCGCCCATGTTCCTCGGCTCTTCCTGGAGCCACACCACGTCGCGCGCGTTCGGATAGCGATCGATCACCCGGCGCAGCTCCTCTTCCGGGAAGGGGTAAAGCTGCTCGACCCGCACGATGGCCACGTGTCGCGCCTCTTCCCAGTGCGGGCTAGTGACCAGGTCGACGTACACCTTGCCGCTGCAGAGGATCAACCGGGTGATCTCCGGCGCGCGCTCCCCGGCCTGCGAGTCGTCGAGCACCGGTTTGAAGCTCCCGTGCGCCAGCTCCGCGAGCGGCGACGCCGCCTTCGGGTGTCGCAACAAACTCTTGGGGGTCATGACCACGAGCGGACGCGGCGCGGTCTTGAGCAGGGCCGCCTGCCGGCGCAGCAGGTGGAAGTACTGGGCCGCCGTCGTGCAGTTGGCGATGCGCAGGTTGTCCTCCGCCGCAAGCTGCAGGAAGCGTTCCAGCCGGGCGCTCGAATGCTCCGGCCCCTGCCCCTCGTAGCCGTGCGGCAGCAGCAGCACTAGTCCGGACGTTTCCTGCCACTTCACCCGGGCACTGGCGATGAACTGGTCGATGATCACCTGGGCGGCGTTGGCGAAGTCTCCGAACTGCGCCTCCCACAGGACCAGCGCCTCCGGAGCCTGCAGGCTGTAGCCGTACTCGAAGCCGAGCGGCGCGGCCTCAGCCAGCGGGCTGTTGTGCACGTCGAACGAGGCGCGGGCAGCCGGCATGCGCTGTAGCGGGATGACCCGCTCGTTCGTCTCCACGTCGAAGAAAGCCACGTGGCGCTGGCTGAAGGTGCCGCGAACCGTGTCCTGGCCTGTCAGGCGAATCGGGATGCCGTCGGCCAGGATCGAGGCAAAGGCGAGCAGCTCCGCGTGTGCCCAATCGAGCGCGCCGTCGCGTTCCACCACCTCGAGGCGACGCTGAAGCTGCCTCCTGAGCTTGGGGTTGAGGTTGAATCCCTCGGGCAACGCGTGCGCCTGCCGGTTCAATTCGCGAAGCTGGTCGACCGGGACCGCGGTCGGCACCTCGCCGGCTCGACCGTTACGGCCGATGCGCGGTTGATCTGATGGTCCATCGCTGTGGCTAACCAGCTCCTGGCGAATCGCCTGCAGCCGTTCGAGCATGCGCTGCTCCAGCGCTCGCGCCTCGTCGGCGGTCACAAGCCCCTCCACCTCCAGCCGGCGGGCCCAGAGCTCCCGGACCGACGGATGCTGGCCGATGACAGCGTACATCTTCGGCTGGGTGAAGCTCGGCTCGTCGCCCTCGTTGTGACCCCACCGCCGGTAGCCGATCAGGTCGATCAGCACGTCCTTGTGGAAGCGCTGGCGATAGGCGAACGCCAGCCGGATCGCGATGAGACAGGCTTCAGGGTCATCCGCGTTGACGTGGATGACCGGAATCTCGTATCCCCGGGCGACGTCGCTCGCATAGGCCGTCGAGCGGCCTTCCCATGGCTCGGTGGTGTAGCCGAGCTGGTTGTTGACGATGATGTGGATCGTCCCCCCGGTGGTATAGCCGGGAAGCTGAGCCATGTTCAGGGTCTCGGCGACGATGCCCTCACCGGGGAACGCGGCGTCTCCGTGGATTAGGACAGGCAGGCAGGCATCAGGCGAACGCTGTGGCGCGCCGGGCTGGTCACGGCGCTCCTGCGCGGCACGGGCGATACCCTCTACCACCGGGTTGACGAACTCGAGATGGCTGGGGTTGGAAGCGAGCGTGATCTGGAGCGGCAGCTCGCCAGAAGGACGCTTGGCACCCAGGTGATACTTGACATCGCCGGTGTAGCCTAGGCTGCCGCCCTCGGCCTCGGAGAACGGCTCGCGGTGATTCAGTCCGAGAAACTCAGCGAGAATTCGCTCATATGGCTTTCCCAGCACGTGGGCCAGCACGTTCAACCGGCCCCGGTGGGCCATCCCGATCGCGATGGTCGCAATGCCCACCTCCGCCGCCGAGCTCACGATGTGGTCGAGCATCGGGACGAGCATATCGGTGCCCTCGATCGAGAAGCGCTTCTGTCCGACGAAGGCGCGGTGCAGGAAGCGCTCGAAGGCCTCCACCTGGGTGAGCCGCTCCAGCAGCGCGCGCTTCTGCTCGGGCGTCGGGGGCACGGCAAAACGGCCGCTCTCGACGGCCTCGATCAGCCACTCCCGCTCCTCAGGCTCCTCGACATGACCGAAGTCATAGCCGATCGTGCCGCAGTACACGGCACGAAGCCGGGTGATCGCCTCGCGAGCGTTCTGGCTGCTCCGGGCGATCGGCCCGCCGACGATGCTGGCTGGCAACGTCTCCAGGTCACGCTCGCTCAGCCCGTGATAGCCGGTATCGAGCGCCGGGTCACCCGGCGGGTCGCTCCCGAGCGGGTCGAGGCGCGCCGCCCGGTGGCCGCGCTTACGGATGCTCTCGGCCAGGCTTACGACGGCAGCCACCTTGGCCAGGTCGACTGCCGGAGCGGCCACGCCCGGCGTCGTAGGCCCCTCTTCGGCCACCAGCACCGAACCCCAGCGCTCGAAAAACGCGCGCCAGGCTGCATCGACCTGATTGGGATCCTGCTGGTACCGCTCGTACTGCTCGAGGACGTAGCCGATGTTGATCCCTGGGAAGAGTCTCGCCATACTCATGGTCTACCCACCCACCTCCGTGCGCCGTCGCCCCCGGCCAGCGCTCCGGTTCCGGGCGGTGCCGCAAGAGGGGCCATTACCCTCCCTTCGGCACGGTGCGCCGCTTCCCAATGATACCGCAGACCGGTCACTTGCGGACTCTCTTCCTGATATTTCGGGCCTCCCGGCTCCAAACCATCGACTCCGGTACCAGTAGAGCGCAGCTACGGCGCCGAACGTCGGTCCAGCGTCCGAAGGTAATTGACCAGGTGCCAGATCTCCTCATCAGCAAGTTGATTCTTGAAGCCAGGCATCGGCGTGCCTGCTTTCCCTTCCCTGATCCACCAGTAGAGATCCCCATCGGTGTGCTGGTAGAGGTGAGCAGTGAGGTCCATATTGATCTGTGGCCAGTCCAGCGAGGCGGCCGCTGGCCCGTCGCCACGGCCAGAGGCGCCGTGGCACACGGCGCAGTTGGCCACGAAGAGCTCCTGCCCGGCCGCGATCGACTCTGGCGTCGCCGGGATCGGGTTGCGCGCGGCCACCCCAGGCGTCTGGTCGAGACGGGAGACCAGGAGCGCCACGGCACAGACCAAAGCGAGCCCAGCACCCAGTTCGGCGAGAAAGCGGCCGTTACCCTGCGGATCACGCCGGCGGAGGCCAACGGTGAGCAGCATGATCGCCATGCCGAGTCCCGCCACAGCAGCCGCAGCGGTCAAACCGGCAAAGCGCGGCGGAGGCCCGGGTTGGCGCTCGGTTGGCGGCGCCTGGGCGACCTCGAGCGGGACCGAGACACGCCAGTCGGCCGCGTTGGGCCGGCGGACGATCAACTCCAGCTCCCAGGCGCCGACGACGCTCAGCTCGCTGCCGCTCGCCTCGAAGCGGGCCTGCTGCCCGCTCGTGCTCGCCTGCCGGGCCAGCTCGATCTCGCGCACACCCTCCAGGTTGCCCGGTGGCGTCACGCGCAGGAGCACCTGGGTGCCCTCGGGAACGTCCTGGCCGGCCAGCGCCAGGTCAACGGTGTACCGGTTGAAGCCGACCGCTCCCGGCGAGACCTGTAACGAGGCATGCACCTCGCCCTCGGCGAAGTGAAAGCTCGCCCGTCCAGAGCTGGCCGCTAGCGTGTCGCGGGCCGGAGGCAAGCTGGTGAGGACGCCGACGACCAGTAACACGGCGATGCCGAGCACCGCCTCGGCGAGCACCGTGTAGCCGAAGTGCCTCGGCGCGTCCACGCTCCGGCGCATGCGTGGGCCGGTGACCAGCAGATTGATCGCTCCCAGCTCCAGTAGCACCAGCACCAGAGCGAGCTTGACGAGTAGCGCCCGGCCGTAGCCGGTCGATCGCAGCGCCTCGAGATTGCCGACCTGGAGCCAGGCGCTGTACAGGCCGGTCAGCGTGAGGATCGCGACGCTGGCGATGGCCAGCGTCGAGAAGCGTGGAATAGCCAGGGCGTAGACTTCCCGCCACCGCTCGATCTCGCCGCGCCGAACCAGGATGAGCCCAGCCAGCAGCGCGAGCAGCCCGCCAACCCAGACGCTCGCCGCGACCAGATGCAGCCAATCGGCAGCGACGGCGGCCGGGCGCCCTGCCGGCTGCGCGGCGGCGTGACTCATCGATGAATAGGCGAGAGCCGCCGCCAGGCCCAGCCCCAGGCATAGCCAGACCCTGCGCCCGGACGGCGGCTCGTGCCAGGCAGAGTGCCTGGCCAGTAACCCTCCCAGCGCCAGCAGGAGCGCGACGCGAAGCGACCAGAGCAGGCCGAACCGGCTTCCGCTGAGGAGTCCCCAGATCCCAGCGAGGGAGAACTGGCCCTCTGCGTTCCAGGCCTGCACACCCAGCCCAACCAGGCTTCCGATCGAGGCCAAGGCAAGGCCGGCCAGCGACAGAGCTCGGACAGCGGCGGCCACTCGTTCCCGCCGATCTGGTTCCAACGGCTCCAGGCTCGGGCGAATGACCCAGCGCCAGCACACGAGCGCGCCGAGCAGCCCAGTGAGCCCGAGCAGGCCGAACCAGCGCCCGAGCGCGTCGAGCCAGGTCGGCGCGAAGCCGACCGGCAACGGTGGGGGTGGAGCCGGCACCTGGACATCGGCAACTGTGCCGACGGTGAAGGAGAAGAAGCCCACCTGCGGGTGTCCATCAGCCGCCGAGACGTTGCGCCACTGCACCGTATAGGTGCCGCGCGGCAGGTCGGGTGGCAGAGGCAGCACCAGTTCCTTCGGGTCGGTGCCGACGTGGCTCGGCTCTGTCTCGATGCGCTGCCCCTGGGCATCGAACAGCTCGGCCCGGCTGTAGGCGGCTTCGAGCGGCTCGGTAAACCACATCCGCACCTCGCCGGGCACCTGGGGCACGACTGCGTTCGCCGCCGGGTCACTGCGCTCGAGGAAGGCGTGTCCCCTGGCGATCCCCGCCGGCAGGCCGATCAGAATGAGCAGAGTTGCGAGGACGGTGGCAAGCCGTCGCCCTCCTCGCCGCGCTCGCCGCTTCATGGCCCCGACTCGCTAGCTCTCGGCCTCGCGCGGCATCACCCGCGCCGTCTCCGACGTCGATCGCATCGCCCGGCGAGCCAGCACGAGCCCGCTCCCGCCTGCGATCAGCCCCAGCAGCCCGACCACGAGCCCAGCGATGCCGAGCAGACGCGCTGTCGCGGCGGCATCGTTCGCCTCGCCCGCCATGCGCTCGATCTCCGAGGCGGGCGATACCCGCTGTGGGAAGCTGAGATCGGCACGCGACTGCACCTCTGAGAACGTCTCCGGCCCGCTCGTAAAGCGTTCATCGATCGGCGTGCCCTCGATCGTGCCGAAGATGTGGAAGGTATAAGCGCCCTCGGCAGTCGGGATGAACTCGGCCTTGTAAGAGCCGGGCTCGCCGAAGGCTGGGCGGAGCTGGAGCGGCATCACCTGGTCGCCGTACATGACTTCCGCTTGCAGCGTGTCGGCCAGCCCTTCGACCGGCTGGGCCGCGTCGCCCTCGCCTTTCATCACGCGTAGCTCGAGACCGTTCGGTTCCTCGACGATCGCCGGCTCGTTCAGGAAGCCGACGACGATCTCGTACTCGCCGACGTGCCGGTGCTCGTGCGCGCTAGCAGAGCCGATGGTCGCGATCAAACCAGCAATCGCGACCGCCAGCACCACGACCAGGCGCGTTGGGAACGACAACGCTCGTTTCGCGCTCATGGTAGCCTCCTCGCTCGCTTGTCTCTACTCCGCCGGTCACAGGGAACCAGCTCGAAGCTATCGCCCTGCCACCGGTATTGGCTGAACCTCTAGTAGGTTCGATTAGTGGGTTCGATGCGGAGGCTACACGCGGGGAGGTGGAGAATCGGGAACGAGCACCAGGCCGTCCGGAGCGATGACGGAGGAGAAGAGAGGCACCTGAAGCACCCGCAGCAGCGGATACGAGAGGAGCTGAACGACGGCCGTCGCCGGCTGGCCAATCGCCCCCGATCCCTCCGCGGCACGCAGCAGCGGCCCGTTGTAGTCATTGGCGTCGGTGGTACCCACAGTGCCGGCAGCCGGGTGACCGCGATGGTAGTGCCCGGGCAGATCGAACAAGACATGTTCGTGCGGCAGGGAGGCCCCACAGCGACAGGAGGTCGGAAACGACAGCAGGCTGAGCACGAGCGCGAGCGCGAGGACCAGACCGGCGCCCGTGGCATTGCGCCCGAGCATCCGCCAACTCGAGCAGGTAAAGGATGAGACCCGCATGGCACGGCCTCGGTCCGCGCTCTCGACGCACGCGGCACCCGCCCGGTACGACGCGGGGACGACGCCCGCGGTGAGCGCACCCTGTGGTCGACGCAGCACGAGATAGATGCTCCCGGCGATTGTCAAGAGCAGGGTAATCGTCACGTGCGGGCTGGCAGCGAGCCCCGGACTATTCGCGATGTCGACGTGCAAGAGCGGCAGAAGCATCTCGTGCTACCTACGAACGACAGCCGCCAGCGGATTGACAGTCCCCGAGCGATGTGCGCGTCAACTGAGAGGCGCCATGCCAGAGCGACACTCTACCCTCAGTCCCACCCCGGCACCTCTCACCAGAAACTATACGACGGAAAGCATCTGTGCGTGCCGGGAAAAGTCGGAAGTTAAGCGCGGCCCTAGACGGTCATGGCCCGTGCTCAAGTGCATCGACCAACGGTGACACCGAGACTGCATCGTACATCGGAGAGTTGTAGCGTGCCGGAAGATCGAGCCGGGCAGCGGAGCGAATGGAGATCTTTCCCTTGATCATCTTGTCGCTCGCCTTACTGAGCAGTACACTCGACTCGTACTCCTGAGGGCGATGGAGCCCGCCTGAGTCGATAGCGACTCGAACTGCCGGACGGCTGATGGCTCCTGCTCGCGGCGCGGGCAGGAGCCTTCGCTTTCCTGCCCGTCGCCGAGCGGCGGATTCGCATCGGAGCCGGTGGGAGGCGAAGAGATGGAGCACGTCTGGGGGACGGCCGCGATTTGGATGGCGCTCGCGCTCGTCGCGAGCCTGTTCTCGATCCGACTCGGGATCTCGGTTGCGCTGGTCGAGATCGCCGTCGGCGTCTTCGGCGGGAACGTCCTGCACCTCGAGGTGAGCGAGTGGATCAACGCCCTCGCCGGGATCGGCGCGGTGGTGCTGACGTTCCTAGCCGGCGCCGAGATCGATCCGGAATCACTGCGCCGGCACTTGAAGCCGAGCCTGGCGATCGGCATCGCCGGCTTCGTCTTTCCCTTCCTCGGCGCGGCGGCCTTCGCGCGCTTCGTCGCCGGCTGGGCGCCCGACTCTGCCTGGATCGCCGGCATCGCGCTCTCCACCACCTCGGTCGCCGTCGTCTACGCGGTGATGGTCGAGACCGGCCTGAACCAGACGGAGCTGGGGAAGCTGATCCTCGCCGCCTGCTTCATCAACGACCTGGGCACGGTGCTGGCGCTCGGCTTGATCTTCGCCGGCTTCGACCGCTGGCTCGTGGTGTTCGCCGCGGTCACCGCGCTGGTGCTCTGGCCGCTTCCCCGGCTCACGCGCTGGGTCATCCAGACCTGGGGAGGCCGGGTCTCCGAGCCGGAGGTGAAGTTCCTGCTGCTCGTGCTGTTCGCGCTCGGCTGGCTGGCGACGCGCGCCGGGAGCGAGGCGGTGCTGCCGTCCTACCTGATCGGCCTGGTCGTGGCCGGCGTCTTCCAGGAGAGCCGGGCACTGATGCTCCGGCTGCGGACGATCGCTTTCGGGGCGCTGACGCCGTTCTACTTCATCAAGGCCGGTCTCTTCGTCTCGATCCCGGCCATCATCTCCAGAGCCGCGCTCATCGGTGCCTTCCTGCTGGTGAAGATGGTCGCCAAGTTGGTCGGAGTCTGGCCGCTGACGCGGGCCTTCGCCATGGAGCGACGTAGCGGGACGTACACGACGCTGCTGATGTCCACCGGCCTGACCTTCGGAACCATCTCGGCGCTCTTCGGTCTCACCAACGGGCTCATCGACCAGTCGCAGTACACCGTGCTGGTCACCGCCGTCATCGGCTCAGCCGTTGTCCCGACGCTGATCGCGCAGACCTGGTTCCTGCCAGAAACCGCTCCGGCCGGCGCGCGCGAGCCAGGTCAGGCCAGCGTTTCTACCCTGCCGGCGATGGAGTCGTCGTCACTGAGTGAAGGAGAGGACTAGCATGCTCTTCCGCAAGATCCTGGTGGGGTTCGATGGTTCCAAGGGTTCCTGGGAGGCGCTGCGACGTGCGCTCGCGCTGGCGGCGCCGTTCTCGGCGGAAGTCTTGGCGCTCTCGGTCATCGAGATCCCTCACTGGACTGCCGCCGTGGCGGAGGTGGACGAGCAGCGCGCCCTGCTCGAAGAGCGTTATCGCCAACTGCACGATGAGGCGCGCCAGGTCGCGGCGCAGGAAGGGATCTCGTTCCATACGCTGGTCAAAGTCGGGCACTCGGCCCAGACGCTGGTGAGCACAGCGCGTGCCGGGGAGTTCGACCTGCTGGTCATCGGCCACAGCGGGCATTCAGGAGTCTGGGGCACGTTCCTCGGCACGACGGCGGACAAAGTCGTTCGCCACGCCCCGTGCACGGTCATGGTCGTGCGCTGGTAGGCACAGCCCGCGTCAATGGGAGATCATCCAGGGCCGGCCTTTCGCCACGTGGTATTGTGGCTTGGCCTCCGGGTCGTAGGCCGGCAGGCCGATCTCCTCGCGCGTCGCGACTCGAGGCTCGTGGCGGCTACGCTCCTCGCGGGTCAAGCCCTCGACGATCCAGGCCGGGGTGCGTGGGACGTTCGGGCTGGTGAAAACCCGGCGAGCGAGTTCGCCGCACTGCGGGCAGCGCGCCGGTGCCGTCGCTTGACTGAAGGGGCGCCGGAGCTCGAACGAGCCGTGAGCCAGGCAGGAGAACTCGTACAGCGGCATGCTGGCCTCCTTTCTACCCGGAGCCGGCTGCTGGTACGCACCAGACCAGCGCCAAAATCAGGCGAGACGAGAGCGGTGATTGACCACCACGGCAAACCAGAATTGTGCATCTCTTCACGCCTGTACGTACTATTGACAACATGCTTATGGGCGACTACGCTGAGTATAGCGCGGAAGAAGCCTTCCCACAACGTAATCTGCCCCTATCTAAGCTCTTCCAGAAGGGTGGTGGTGAGCTATGAGAGAGTATTGCTATCTCTCGTGGCCGGTCACCGCGGTCTCATGACTCTCCGGGAGGGATTACCATGCCTGACATCTTGTTCGAGGTCGACCTCACCAAACCCTGGCCGGAGCAAAGTGTTCCTGGTCACAACCGCTGGCACCCCGACATCCCGCCGGTCGCCTCGGTGAAACCGGGTGCGGTCTTCCGGATCGAGTGCCAGGAGTGGACTGACGGGCAGATCCGCAACGACGACAGCGCAAACGACGTCCGGGACGTCGACCTGACCCGCAACCACGTCTTGAGTGGCCCCATCGCCGTCGAAGGTGCCGAACCCGGCGACCTTCTCATCGTCGACATTCTCGACCTGGGACCGTTCCCCAACGGGACGAAGACTCCCCACAACTCTCCCACCACCGAGTGGGGCTACACTGGCATCTTCGCCAAGGTCAACGGCGGCGGTTTTCTAACCGACCACTACCCCGATCCCCATAAGGCGATCTGGGACCTTCAGGGGACAACGTATGCGCAGTCCCGCCACATCCCCGATGTCCGTTACGTCGGCATCCCCCATCCGGGGCTGATCGGGTGCGCGCCCTCCGCCGAGCTCCTGGCGGAATGGAACCGGCGGGAGGCCGAGCTCATCTCGACCAACCCGAACCGGGTGCCCCCGCTGGCCCTCCCGCCGCTCGAGACCAACGCGGTGCTCGGCACCCTGAAGGGGCCCGAGTTCGAGCGCGCGGCGAAGGAGGCCGCGCGGACGATCCCACCGCGCGAGCACGGTGGTAACTGCGACATCAAGAACCTGACCCGCGGCTCGCGTTGCTACTTCCCGGTCTACGTCCCAGGCGCCAAGCTCTCGATGGGCGACCTGCACTTCTCGCAAGGCGACGGCGAGATCAGCTTCTGTGGCGCCATCGAGATGGCTGGCTGGATCGACTTGCACGTCGATCTGGTCAAGGGTGGGGTCGCCAAGTACGGCATCACCAACCCGATCTTCCGCACCAGCCCGCTCGAGCCTCGCTACACCACGTACCTGGTGTTCGAGGGGATTTCGGTCGACGAGGCGGGGAAACAGTACTACCTGGATGCCCACGTCGCCTATCGCCGGGCCTGCCTGAACGCGATCGAGTACCTGAAGAAGTTCGGTTACACCGGCGAGCAGGCGTACATCATACTGGGCTCGGCTCCGGTCGAGGGGCGGATCAGCGGCATCGTGGATATCCCGAATGCCTGCTGCACTATCTACCTGCCGACGGAGATCTTCCAGCGCAACATCATGCCGGAAGAGCCGCCGACAGCGCCCACCACCGGGCAGCTCGCTCGCGCTGGATGAAATCGTCTCTGCTCCAGCTCGTCGTCTACTCGCGGGGCCAGGGGCGTGGCTCCTGGCCCCGTCGGTGAGAGGGGGCCGGCATGATCGGGCTCGTGCTTCTCTGGGTCGGCGCCGTCCTCACCCTCAACGGCCTCTGGCTGATGGGCCGGATCGGTGACCGCGAGATTGCGGTGATCAACATCTTCGCTGGCGGTATCGCCTTCCTGGCAGCCATCGTCACGGCGTTCCGTGCCGGCGCCGAGGTCACTGGAGAGATCGCCTTCGGCGCGCTGGTGCTCCTGTTCGCGTTCACCTACCTGTGGGTGGCGATCAACCGGATCTTTCAGCTCGATGGGCGAGGTCTGGGATGGTACTCGCTGTTCGTAGCGATCACCGCGGTGCCGATCGGGGTCGAAATCCTGATGAACGCCCAGCAGGCCTGGGACTGGTGGCTAGGCCTCGACTGGTTAGCCTGGGCCGTGCTCTGGTTCTTCTACTTCCTGCTCCTGGTGCCACGGCGGCTCAGCGCCAGCTTCGTCGGCGCGGTCACCCTGCTCGAAGGCATCCTGACCGCCTGGCTGCCGGGCTACCTGATCCTGCGCGGCCATCTGGCGATCTAACCGGCCTGGCAGTCGCCATCGGTCGACCGCGTTGACGTCAACCGTTCCAATCGCTACCCTTCGCCCGGCAACCAGGGTTGCCGGTTCGGGCAGGACCGGCAGCGGTTCGACCCGAAAGTCCGCGCATGGCTCCCGCCCGGAGCGCGGGCAGGAGCCTCTTCGTGTGCGCCGCTTCGGGTGAGACGCAGAAGGCGCGAGAAGGAGTGGGCGTGACAGGCGTGCTCTTGGTGGCTATCGGTGGTGCTGCCGGCTCGGTGGCGCGCTATCTGGCTTCGACCTCTGTCCAGCGAAACGTCGGCATCTCTTTCCCCCTCGGCACCTTCATCATAAACGTCACCGGCTCATTTCTGATCGGCGTGATCCTCGGCCTCTTCGAGGCGGGCAATCTCTCACCGGCAGCCCGGCTGCTCATCGCCGTCGGCTTTCTCGGCGGCTTCACAACCTTCTCGAGCTTCTCGTACGAGAGCCTCCTGCTCCTGGAGAGCAAGGCCGTTCTCCCCTTCTTGCTCAATACGGTTGGCTCGGTCGTCGCAGGCCTGGCAGCGGCATGGCTGGGCGTGGTACTGGTGCGGATCATGGCCGCGGTGCTTCGAGGACATCCGTAAGCCGGCCCCTGCTGCGCGTGCTATACTGCGTCGAGGATTCCTGAAGGCGAGAGGACCGATGGAGACGCGTGACGGCCGTGCCACCTGCCTACGCATCTATCTCAGCGAAGCCGATCGGTGGCATCACCGGCCATTGTACATGGCGGTGCTCGAGTTCCTCTTGCACTCCGGGATCGCCGGGGCAACCGCGTTCCGCGCGATAGCTGGCTACGGCACCCACCATCGCATTCATGCCGTTCATCTACTGGACATCGCTGCCGACCTGCCGATCGTGATCGAGGCCATCGACCAGCCGGAGCGCATCGAGGCGATCTTGCCCCAGCTCGAAGAGATGGTTCGAGAAGGGATGCTCACTCTGATGCCGGTAGACGTGCGACTCTACCGGACACGCTCGCCCGGCTCACCCCCACCAGCCACTGGCTGAGCAAGATCCAGGAACAGCAGGGCGGACAGCGCCGGGCGAAGCTGCGGTCGCCCTGCCCGCTGCGCTATGATCGAGCTGGATTGAACCCATAGCCGTGGGAGGCGTACATGCGCGTGGTGCAACTTCTCAAGACCCACGCCGGCCGGGTACCCAACCCGGTGAGCGAAGCCACCAGGCAGGCACACGCCCGGATACGAGGTGCCGACGTCGCGGTGAGCGTGTGCCCGTACTGCGCGGTAGGCTGCTCCCAGCTCATCTACACCAAAGACGGGCGCATCATCGACATCGAGGGCAACTACGAGAGCCCGATCAACGGCGGCACGCTCTGCCCCAAGGGCGCCGCGACCTTCGGACTGCTCACGAGCCCGCTCCGCGAGACACGAGTCAAATACCGGGCTCCCTACAGCGACCACTGGGAGGAGCGCTCGCTCGACTGGGTCATGGAGCGGATCGCCCAGCTCGTCAAGCAGACGCGCGACGCTACCTACGAGGAAACCGACGAGCATGGGGTGCCGGTCAACCGCACGCTCGGCATCGGCCACCTGGGCGGCGCGACCCTCGACAACGAGGAGAACTACCTGATCAAGAAGCTCTGGACGGCCGGGCTGGGCATCGTGGCAGTCGAGAACCAGGCTCGGATATGACACTCCAGCACGGTGCCCGGTCTGGGCGCTCGGCTCGGTCGCGGCGGCGCGACTACGACCCAGCAGAGCCTGGCTGACAGCGACTGCATCGTGATCATGGGCTCCAACATGGCCGAGAATCACCCGGTCGGCTTCCGCTTCGTGCTCAAGGCCAAGACCAGGGGAGCGACCATCATCCACGTCGACCCGCGATTCTCCCGCACCTCGGCTCTGGCCGACATCCACGTCCCGCTGCGGCCAGGGACCGATCTGGCAGTGCTCGGGGGGATCATCAACTACGTGCTCAACAGCGAGCGCTGGAACAGCGACCCCTTCTTCAAGGAGTACGTCACCCACTACACCAACGCGCCGCTCATCGTGGGCGAGGAGTTCAAGGACACGGAAGAGCTCGAGGGACTCTTCTCCGGCTACGACCCGGGGCGACGGCGCTATAACACCGATAGCTGGCAGTTCGCGAGCCAGCCTGCAACCTCAGCCCAGCGCCAGCAACCCCAGGCCGGATCAGAGCCCGAGCGCCACGCCACCGGCCAGACCGGCGAGGAAGGGCAAGCTGTTACCGGCAACTACGGCTCCGCCCTAAGCCACCAGGCCGAGGAAGCCGAACAGGATCACGGGCAAACCGCCGAGCCCTACAGCGCGCAGGTCGTGCCGCACGCCCCGCCGCTCGTCGATATGACTCTGCAGCACCCGAGATGCGTCTTCCAGATCGTCAAGCGCCACTTCGCTCGCTACACGCCGGAGCTGGTAGAGCAGATCTCCGGGGTGCCACGCGACCTCTTGATCACGGTGGCCGAGACGCTCCTCCAGAACTCCGGCCGCGACCGCACGAGCGCCTTCTGCTACGCGGTCGCCTGGACGCAGCACACCATCGGCACGCAGATCATCAGTTGCTGCGCGCTGCTCCAGCTCCTGCTCGGCAATATCGGCCGACCGGGCGGCGGCATCCTGGCTTTGCGCGGCCATGCAACCATCCAGGGCAGCACCGACATCCCCACGCTCTACAACCTGCTGCCCGGCTACCTGCCGATGCCGAGCACCCAGGCGGGGCATCGCTCGCTCCGCGAGTACCTGGCGGCGGAGCAATCCCCGACCGGGATGTGGTTCAACATGCCGCGCTTCATGGTCAGCCTGCTGAAGGCCTGGTACGGCGATGCCGCCACCCCGGAGAACGACTTCGCCTACGACCTCCTGCCCAAGATCTCGGGCGACTACTCCTTCGAGGCGATGATTCCGATGATGGCCGACGGGGTCATGAAGGGGCTGTTCTGCCTAGGCCAGAACCCGGCGGTCGGCGGGCAGAACGCCGTGCTGGTGCGCAAGGCGCTCGCCAACCTCGACTGGCTGGTAGTGCGCGACGCGTATGAGATCGAGACCGCGGCATTCTGGTACGACTCGCCGGAGGTGCGCCGCGGCGAGCTGCGGCCGGAGCAGATCAAGACCGAGGTCTTCTTCCTCCCGGCCGCGCTGCCCGGCGAGAAGGAAGGCTCCTTCACCAACACCCAGCGGCTCGTCCAGTGGCACGACAAGGCGGTCGAGCCACCCGGCGACTGTCGCTCCGAGCCCTGGTTCCTCTACCACCTCGGCAAGCGGCTCAAGGAGCTTTACCAGGACGACGATACGCCCAAAGGCCGCCAGATCAGGGCACTGACCTGGGACTACCCCACGAAGGGCCGTTACGACGAGCCGGACCTCGAGGCGGTGCTCGAGGAGATCAACGGCTTTACCGTGGCCGACGGCAAGCCGGTCAAGAGCTTCCGCGAGCTCGCTGACGACGGCTCCACAGCCTGCGGCTGCTGGATCTACTCGGGCATCATGCCCGAGAAGGGCTACAACCGGGCCCGCAACCGCAAGGGCGACGACAAAGCCGCGCTCGACTGGGGCTTCTCCTGGCCGAACAACGTGCGCATCCTCTACAACCGCGCCTCGGCTGACCCGCAGGGCCGGCCCTGGAGCGAGCGAAAGCGGTGGATCTGGTGGGACGCCGAGCAGGGCCGCTGGACAGGCTACGACGTGCCGGACTTCCCTGCCAACAAGCCACCCGACTACCGGCCGCCGGAGGGAGCCAGAGGGCTGGATGCCCATGCCGGGGATAAGCCGTTCGTCATGCTGCCCGACGGGCGCGGCCGCCTCTTCGTGCCCTCCGGGCTGCTCGACGGCCCGCTCCCGACGCACTACGAGCCCTGGGAGTCGCCGGTCGGCAACCTCCTCTATCCGAAGACGCCGCGCAGCCCGGTCGCCCCGCTCTTCGAGCGGCCCGACAATCCTTACCACGAGATCGGCGACCCCCGGTTCCCGTACGTCATCACGACGTACCGACTGACCGAGCACCACACCGCCGGCGGCATGAGCCGCACGGTACCCTGGCTGGCCGAGCTGCAGCCCGAGGGGTTCGTCGAGATCAGCCCGGAGCTGGCCGCCGAACTGGGGATCGCCAACGGCGACTGGGTAGTCGTCTCGACGCTGCGCGGCGAGGCGGAGGCCCGCGCGCTCGTGAGCGATCGGATCCAGCCGCTCGTTATCCACGGCCGGAAGGTGCACCAGATCGGCATGCCCTGGCACTTCGGCTACAAGGGATACGCGCAGGGCGGGATCGCCAACAACCTGTCGGCGCTGATCGAGGATCCGAACTCTCGGATCCACGAGGCCAAGTCGTTCACCTGCAACCTGCGCAAGGGCCGGATCGCCCGGGAAGGGGAGCGACCGCTATGAGCGCGAGGGAATCCCAGGGCAACGGCCGCGCCGGCACGACAGGAGCCCGGCCAGGCGCGCTCGGCTTCCTGACCGACACGACGCTGTGCATCGGCTGCAAGGCCTGCGAGGTGGCCTGCAAGCAGTGGAACCAGCTCCCGATGGATGACTTCGGGTTCACCGGCTACAGCTACGACAACACCGGCGACCTGGGGGCCACCACGTGGCGACACGTCGCCTTCATCGAACGGGTCAGCGACCGCGAGGGACGCCGGCCCACCCGGCTCAAGGCCTTTCAGAGCAACTGGCTGATGATGAGCGATGTCTGCAAGCACTGCGTCTACGCCGGCTGCCTGGAAGCCTGCCCCACCGGAGCCATTATCCGGACGGAGTTCGACACCGTCGTCATCCAGCAAGATATCTGCAACGGCTGCGGCTACTGCGTGCCAGCCTGCCCCTTCGGGGTGCCGGCGCTCAGCCTCACCGACGGCAAAGCGCACAAGTGCACGCTCTGCTACGATCGCCTCAAGGACGGCCTGGAGCCGGCGTGCGCCAAGGCCTGCCCGACCGACTCCATCCAGTTCGGCCCGGTGGAGCAGCTCATGGAGCGCGCCAAGCGGCGTGTGGCCGATCTGCACACGCAGGGCGTGACCGAGGCCTACATCTACGGCGACCGGGAGGTCGGCGGCACCGGCGGGATCGAGGGGCTGAACGCCTTCTTCATCCTCACCGCGCCGCCGGAGGTCTACAACCTGCCAGCCCAGCCGGAGCTGCCGCAGCGCAAGGTCCTGCCGGCCTTCCTGAGCACGGCGGCGGCCGCGCTCGGGCTGGGGCTCGCCGCGCTGCTCTCGCTGCGGCGGCGGTGACGCACAGATCGGGGTACAGGGAGCAAGCCAGATGAGCATCGGCTACGAGCGGCGATGGGAGACGCGGCGTCAGGCCGGGCGCTCGGCCGCGGACGAGGCGCGCGATAGCTATTACGGTCTGCCGGCTATCCACAAACCTCACTGGAAGTGGTCGATCGTCCTCTACTTCTTCCTGGGTGGCATCTCCGGCGCGAGCTACGTAGTCGCGACGCTGGCCCGGCTCTTCGGCGGACCGGAGATGCGCCCAGTGGCCCGCGCCGGTCGCTACCTCTCTTTTTTGACCGTGCTCCCCGGCCCGCTGCTGTTGATCTACGACCTGGGGCGGCCAGAGCGGTTCCACCACATGCTCCGGGTGCTCAAGCTGCGCTCGCCGATGTCGCTCGGCGTTTGGGGGCTGATCGCCTTCAGCCTGTTCTCGGGCCTCAGCGCGCTGATCCAGGCGGCTCAGGATGGGCTCCTGGGCCGGCGCGGGCCGGCGCGGCTGCTCCGGGCCATGCCGGATCGGCTCGTCGGCCTGCTCGGCAGCGGGCCCGCCTTCTTCCTCAGCGGCTACACCGGCGTGCTACTGGCAGCCACCGCGGTTCCCCTCTGGACGAAGAACTTCCTGCTGCTGGGGCCGCTCTTCCTCAGCTCCGCGCTCTCGAACGCGGTCGCGGCACTGTTCCTCCTGCTGAGCGCGACGCGGCAGGCCGGCAGCCAGGCACTCGAGCGGCTGGAGCGGCTCGACCGGCTGGCGCTCTTGGCAGAGCTGGCGCTCCTGTTCGGCCTGCGCGCCAACAGCGGCCCGGTGATCGGCCGGCCGCTCGACGAGGGGCGCCTTGGCCAGGCGTTCCGCGGCGTGCTGGGGGCCGGCGTGGTGGCGCCGCTCCTTCTCCAGGCGCTCGCCCGCGGGCGCCACAGCGGGATGGCCCAGGCGCTGCGCTTGCTGGTCGGGCTACTGGTGCTCGCCGGTGGCTTCCTGCTCCGCTATGTGATGGTCTTCGCCGGCCACCGCTCGGCCGACGACCCGCAGGCGACCTTCGAGCTGGCCCGCAAGCGGTAGATGGGCGGCCCCGCTCCGGCCCTCGCCCCAGCTTTCCCACCCTACTCCCCGAGGGCGATCCGTGGTTGCGGGGCATGCGGCCTCTACACGGGTGTCGCCCAGCGCTGAAGCACCGGGCTCATGGATCAGGCTCCGCTTCCGAGCTGAGGCACAGGCCGGCCGGCCTCACGCTGTGAGCACACGCCCTAGTCCCCGAAAGCCCGGAGTCCCTGGGCCACCGGTATTCGCCGATGCGGACGCCCCCACGGGCACACCCGGGCGTGTGGCCACTGGCGACTGAGCAGGGGCAACCAGCTCGTCACCCACCGCTCGCCGCCTCTCCTTGTTGCTGAGCATTTGACAAACACGTCGGGGCGAGTTATCATATTAGCAAGTGCTGATATCGTTGAACGAGGAGATGATCACGCATGCTGCTGCAAGCCAACCCGCGCGCTATCAGCCTCAAGGCGAAGCTCTTCCGCGGCTTTGCCGACCCCTCGCGGCTGGCTATCGTCGAAGCGCTGCGGCGCGGCCCGATGACCGTCGGAGAGATCGCCGAGACCACCGGGCTCAGCCAGTCGAACGCCTCCAACCACCTGCGCTGTCTCTGGGACTGCGGGCTGGTCGACCGCGAGCAGGAGGGCCGCTTCGTCCGCTACCGGCTCAGCGACCGGCGTATCGACACGCTGCTGGCGCTGGCTGACCAGCTCCTCGCCGACGTCGCCAGCGGCGTCTACGCCTGCACCCGGTACGAGCTGCCCGCCTCCCAGGAGGGCGGCGATGCCCCGGAGCGTATCGCCCCGGCGCGTGAGCGCCGACCGGCGTGGCCCGATACCGCGCGGGTTGACCCTGAGAGGGAGGCACGACGATGAGCGAGCGCACGCCGGCTGCTGAGACCGTGGAGCTGGCCGTCCTCGGCATGGACTGCGCCGACTGTGCCCGGCACGTGGAGCGCGCCATCGCCGGCGTGCCGGGGGTGCTGAGCGCCCGGGTGCTGCTGGCCGCCGAGCGGGCGCTCGTCGAGTACGACCCGGCGCGGGCCGACCTCGACGCCATCCGCGAGGCTGTGCGGCGCTCCGGCTACGACGTGGCAGGCGGAGCCGAGACGGATACGTCCCGCGCCTACACCCGGTCGGTCTTCCGGTTACTCGGCCTCGTCTTCTGCGCGGTGCTGCTCGTCGTCGTGCTCGGCGAGTGGCTGGGCCTGGTGGAGGCAGTGACCGATCGCGTCCCCTGGCCGCTCTGGCTCGTGGCCATCCTGGCCGGCGGCTGGCCGGTCTTCCGCAATGTCTTGCGAGCGGCGCTGCGTCGCCAGATCATCGCCCACACGCTGATGACCGTCGGCCTGCTGGCCGCCATCGCCGTCGGCGAGTGGGCGGCGGCGGCCGTCGTGGTCTTCTTCATGCGGATCGGCGACTTCGTGGAGCGCGCCACCACTCGAGGAGGAGCCTGCGATGGCTGTAGTCCAGGATCTGTCCCTCACCCTGAAGGCCAAGTTCTTCCGCGGCCTGGCGGATACCTCGCGTCTCGCGCTGCTCGAAGCGCTTCGCTCCGGCGAGAAGAGCGTCTCCGAGCTCGTCGCGGACACCGGACTCTCACAGCCGAATGCCTCGGGCCACCTGGCCTGTCTCAAGGAGTGCGGCCTGGTGGCCAGCCGCCAGGAGGGACGCTTCGTCTACTACGCGCTCGCTGACCCGCGGGTTGAGGACGTGCTGCGCGACGCCGAGGGCATCCTCGCGGACGTGGCGGCGCGGGTGTACGCGTGCACCCGCTATCAGGACTGAAGGGGGAGAACTATGGCGACGACCGCCAAGCGCGGCAAAGAGCTTGAGCTCTACGTGACCAATCTCGATTGCGAGCACGACGCCGGCGTTATCGAGCGCGGCCTGGACGGCGTGCCGGGGCTCCTCGAGGTGAGGATCTACCCGAAGGCGGCCAAGGTCGTCCTCACCTACGACCCGGAGCGCACCTCCGACGAGACGCTCAAGGAGCGGCTCCAGGCCCTCGGCTTCCCGCCGCAGCGGGGGCGGGTGCTGGCCGAGCCGCCGAAGCCCTGGCGCAACCCGAAGGTGCTGACCTCGGCCGCCTCGGGAGTCCTGCTGTTGGTCGGCTGGCTCGTCGGGCTGGCCGGCGTGCCGGAGCCCGTCTCGACCGGCCTCTACCTCGTCGCCATCGTCACCGGCGGCTACTTCTTCGGCCGCGAGGCGATCGAGGAACTGATCTTCGAGCGCGCGATCGGCATCGAGCTGCTGATGAGCACGGCGGCGGTGGTCGCGACGGCGATGGGCCAGGCCGCCGAGGGCGCGATGCTCGTCTTCCTGTACTCCATCTCGGAGGCCGCCGAGGGCTACACCGAGGACAAGACCCGCTCCGCCATCCGGGCGCTGATGGACTTGGCCCCGAAGATGGCGCTGGTGCGGCGGGACGGGCGCGAGGTGGAGATTCCGGTCGAGGAGCTCGCCGTCGATGATGTCTTCATCGTCAGGCCGGGGCAGGCCGTCGCCACCGACGGCGTGGTGCTCGTCGGCGAGTCCAGTGTCAACCAGGCGCCGGTGACCGGCGAGAGCGTCCACGTGGAGAAGGGGCCCGGCGACACGGTATTCGCGGGCACCATCAACGCGGGTGAGGGCGCCCTGGAGGTCCGCGCGACGAAGACCTTCGCCGACAACACCATCGCCCGCATCATCCAGATGGTCGAAGAGGCCCAGGAGCGCAAGGGCAAGAGCCAGCGCTTCATCGAACGTTTCGGCAGGCGCTACAGCCCGGCCGTCCTGCTCTTCGGCGTGCTGCTCGCCGTGGTGCCGCCGCTCGCCTTCGGCGCCCCGTGGGAGACCTGGATCACCCGCGCCACCGTCTTCATCGTGGCGGCGGCGCCGTGCGCGCTCGTCATCTCCATCCCCATCACCCTGGTGGCCGCGCTGGGCACCGCCGCCCGCAACGGCGTGCTGATCAAGGGCGGCGTGTACGTGGAGGAGTTGGCCAAGGTCAGGGTCGTGGCGTTGGACAAGACCGGCACCATCACCCGCGGCGAGCCGGAGGTCACGGATGTCCTGCTGTGTCCGGATGGCGTCGCGGGCCGCATCAGCTCGTCAGATGAGTTGGTGGCCGTCGCCGCGGGCATCGAACGCCGCAGCGAGCACCCGCTGGCGCGCGCGATCGTCCGCTACGCGGAGGCCACGGGTGCAAGGCCGACGGAGCCAGCGGAATTCCGCGCCCTGCCCGGGGCGGGGGCAATGGCGCGGCTAGACGGAGCGACGGTGTACATCGGTAGCCCAGACCTGTTCCAATCACGGCTCGGCGTAGCGGTCGACGCGGTGCGGGAGGAGATCGAACGCTTGCAGGGCGAGGGGAAGACGGTGGTGCTGGTCGGCGACGAGCGGGGGCCCTGGGGGCTGGTCGCCATCCGCGACACCATCCGCCCGAACGCCCGCCAGGCGATCGCGGCGCTGCACGAGCTGGGCGTGAAGGTGGCGATGCTGACCGGCGACAACGCCCGCACGGCCCACGCCATCGCCCGCGAGGTGGGGATCGACGAGGTGTACGCCGACCTCAAGCCGGAGGACAAGGTGGCCAAGGTGCGCGAGCTCGCGCAGCAGCACGGGCACGTGGCGATGGTGGGCGACGGGGTCAACGACGCGCCCGCGCTGGCCGAGGCGACCGTCGGCGTGGCCATGGGCGCGGCCGGCACCGACGTGGCGCTCGAGACGGCCGACGTGGCGCTCATGGCCGACGACTTGGAGAAGCTCGTCTACGCGCTCCGCCTGGCCCGACGCACCCAGGGCGTGGTCAACCAGAACCTGGCCCTCTCGGCCGCGGTCATCGGCGCCCTGGTGGTAGGGGCGATCGCGGGCGTCTTCACCCTGCCGATCGCCGTGCTGGGGCACGAGATCAGCGAGTTTGTGGTGATCGCCAGCGGCCTGCGCATGCTGCGCTCGTGAGTCGGCGAGACGAACGCTCTGGAGCACGTCATGCCCCGGACTGATGACCACACGAGCGCACCGGTCTCGAGACGGAGCGGCGGGAACGCGGCGGTCCGACTCCTCCTGGCGGCGCTGATCGTGGTCCTGGGGCTTGTCCTGCCGGGGATCGCCAGCGCGCACGCCTTCCTGGTGCGCACCACGCCGCGGCCGGGCGAGCGGCTGGGCACCAGCCCGCCGGCGGTCGTGCTCGACTTCAGCGAGCCCATTGTATCCGGGTCGGCGCGGATCACGGTCCGGACCAGCGATGGCGTCGCAGTCGCGCTCGGCCCGCCGGAGGAGCGGCGCGGTGGCGCACCAGCAGGCCGCCGGCAGCCGCCAGTCCCAGCAGGCTCGCGACGAGCCCGGCGAGAGCGACGATCCTGGCCATCCCGACCGGCATGTCGAGGCCGAGCAGTCCTATCTGCGCCGGCCGCGCGACCGGCTCGGCGACGCTGTGCGGCTCGCTGCGCGCGAGCTCGCCGTCGAGCACCAGGTGGCTGCGGTTCCAGGTCATGCGGAAGGGCGGCGCGTAGACCTCGTCCACCGGCTGGTCGCCGATACGGCCCCGCACCCGGATCTCCGGGATCACCGTGAGCTGGTACGCCCCTGGCTCGAAGCCGGTCTCTTCCTCCACCACCGCGATCAGCGCTCGCACCTGCTCGAGGTCGACCGGGACGCTCAGCATCAACTGCGTGCCGCCGAAGGACGCCGGCTCGACCAGTGGCAGCACCTTGCTCCAGCCGTCGGCGCCCGCCCGCACTTCGAGATCGACTCGGTACTCGCCGGCGACGTAGGCCGGCTCCGGAGCGTTCAGGCTGTAGCGGATGTCCAGCAGCAGCCGCCGGGGCTCCCTAGTGTAGACCGCAGTGCCCGTCACCCGCTCGCGATCAGCGCCCGCGCCCGGCGGCGGTGCAGTTCCGGCGGGCTGCTGCGCGGGGGCGACCGAGGGCGTCACCGGCCCGACCGCGCCTTCGGGGTAGAGGGTCGACGGCGCGACCTCGAGGGTGTAGCTGAAGGCAGCGGCGTGCTCGTAGCGGAGCCGCTCGACCTCCTCGGTGCGCTGCAGCGGTTGCCGCAACGCATAGACCGCCAGTGCTCCGAAGGCCACTGCCAGCGCCGCCGCGACGGCCACGGCGCTCACCCAGAGGCTCAGCGTACCCCACCCGCTCGAACCGGTTGCGGCCCTCATCCGTCGCCTCCTCCGCGCATCGCGCGCCGTGCCCAGACCCGGCAGCGAGATCAGCCCGAGGACAGCCACCAGAGCGGCGAAGCTCGCCGGCTCGCGGAGCCGCTGCACCCAGCGGCCCATCCCCGGCAGGCGTAGCCACATCCGGCCGACGACCTCGTCGGCCGTCGGGTGCCACAGGTCGTCGGAGTTACGGTTATCGCCCCGCAGCACATAGGTGCCCTCCGGCGTCAGGCCCACGATGCGGTGGATGACGAGGCCATCGTCGACCCGAAAGGCGACGACGTCGCCGATCTGGTAGGTGTCCTGCCGCCGGGTGATGACCAGGTCGCCGGCATAGAGGGTGGGCTCCACGCTGATGCCGGAGACGATGACGTAGGACGCCGGCCCGCCCAGCGCGGCGGGCCGGAACAGGAAAAACCAGGCCCAAAAGAGCGCGAACATGGTGGTCAGGTACGCCCACCTCCGCACCGCTGCCCTCCGGGACTGCCCACCGCCCGCCGGTGGCACGGGCCACGGGCAAGGGCGACTGCCGCTCCACCAGACCTAGTCGTTCGCCTCCCCCTCGATGTACACCTCGATGTCGGTGATGTTCCAGGCCGACATCGGGAAATCGAGCGGAACCACGACCTCGGTACCGTCGATGTCGTCGTAGTGGCCGCCGACCAGCGGGAATCCCAGATGCGTCAGCGTCACCCACAGGTCGGTGTCACCTTGTTGGCAGCCTTCATCGATACCGCCGATTGTCACCGAGGTGACGAGGCCGGTGTTCGTGTTGAGGTTCCACTCGACCACGTGGACGCCGTCCTCATCGCAGGCCAGGTCGTCGTCCGCGCCGGCCTGGATGACACCGCCCGAGACGCCCAGCAGGGCGGCCGATCCCAGGGCCGCGGCGAGCAGCAGGCTCAGGAGCGCTGCGCTTAGCACGAGACGCGCCAGCATGATCGTCCCCTGTCAATCGGGGCGACGGCGATGGCCGGCGTGCCGGCCACCGCCGCGACCTCACTGCGCCCTAGTTGCCGCCCTCGATGAACACCTCGATGTCCGTGATGTCCGCGGCCGGCTGATCGGGTTCGAAGTCCACCTTCACGCCGACTTCATTGGGATCCAGGTCGTTGTCCCCACCAGCACCGTCGCTCGGGATAGTCGCGCTGCCCTCAGCGATCTTGGTGCCGTTCTGGGTGATGTTCACGAAGAGCTCGGCTCCCTCACACCCAGGATTGATATCGTGTATGCGGACGAAGTCGACCAGGCCGGTATCCGTCTCCAACCCCCAGCCAGCCACGCGCACGCCGTCGGTGTCGCATTGCAGGTTCGTGTCCGCGCCGGCCTGGATGACGCCGCCGTCCACGTTGAGCGCGGCCGCGGCGCCGAAGGCCGCCGCCGCCAGGGCCAGCACCAGCGCCAGCGATACGAACACTCGCTTCATGGCTCCCGATCCTTCCTCGTCTCTCCCGCGGCCGCCTGGTGCCGTCCACCAGCGGTCGCCCGGCGGAGGCCGGTCCCCGGCGGCCGCTGCCCACTCCGGCGATCGACGCGCCCGCGGCAGGTCGTAGCGGCTCGTCGATCGCGCCTCGTCTCGACCCGGCCCGCCGGCGCCTGGTACAATCCCGCTCGGAGCGCGGCGATCAGGCGGCGAGCCTGGTCCCGTTCCGACCCCGGGCAGCCTGCACCTGCCTGGGGTCTTCTCCTGTGTTCCCTCGCGAGCCGCACCACCTCCCCTCAGAAGCTCAGCCGGGTCGCGCGCCGCCGGTCGCCGCCTCGGGCGCCACCAGGATCCGCGCGCCGAGGCCGGGCCGCACCTCCACCAGCAGGCCCGCCGCCGCAAGCTTCCGCCGCAGGCGGAGCAAGCCCACCCGGTAGGCGCTCTCGCTCGCGAACCCGCCCCACAGCACCTCCACCGCCCGCAGCCGGTCCAGCGGGCCGCGGTGGGCCAGGATCGCGTGCGCCAGCGCGCGCTCCTGCGGCCCGAGCCTTTTGGGCAACCGCTCCAGCACGGGCCGGAACGGGTGTCGCCGCAGCAGCGCTTCCAGCCGGGCCACGAGGAGGTCATCCGGCTGCTCAGGCCGGAAGTAGGCCACGGCTCCGGCGCGCAGCGCGACCAGCTCCGCCTGGCGGTCGTCTCGCCCGGCCACCACCACCGGCGCCCGGATGGCGCCTGCCAGCGCCGGGAGCAGCCCCGGGCTCGCCGCCAGCGCCGCCTCGGTCACCACGACCACCAGCGCCGCCGTGCTCAGCGCCGCCCGCCGGGCTTCGGCCGGGGACGACCGGCAGACCCGCCAGTCGGTCCCGGCCAGCGCCCGCTGGAGCCGGTCACCCCACGTGCTTTGGCCAGTTGGCTCGACCACGAGCAGGAGTTTCATGGAGACGAAACCCGACTGTAATTGGCTCCCCGTACCCAAATCCAGTGTGGATCACGACCGTGAATTCGGCGTGGACAGCCGGTGACTGCGCCGTTACATCTCGGTTACTCGAGCGTCAGATCCAGCTCAGGCAGAGCGGGGCACAGGACGCGGCGAGCGGCCCGGCCAGGGCCACCGCTCGCTGGATCTGTTCCAGCACATCTTGAAAACTCACCGGTTTGAGGCTGTATCCGATGCCGGGTCTAGCGACGATCTGGACGCCGGCCTGGGGACCGAGCTTCTGGCGCAGCCGCTGGATGAACTTGCGCAGCGTCGAGCGGTCGACTGCTTCACCCTCCCAGACGGCCTCGATCAGCTCCTCGACGGGCACGATCCGGCCCGCGCGGGCTGCCAGGGCGTGCAGCAGCCGGAACTCGCGCGGCGTCAGAGCCAGCGGCCGATCATCGACCAGCGCCTCCGCCGTGTCGGGCAGGAGCACCAGACGGCCGACCCGCATCCGGCGCGCCGCCTCGGTGCGGCGCAGGAGCGCCTGGATGCGCGCCAGGTAGAGAAGCGGCTCCGGGGGAAGCTCGTAGACCTCGTCGGCGCCGGCCCGCAGCGCGATGACCTGTCGCTCCGATTCAGCGTGCTCGTCGCACAGCGCCACCAGCGGCCCGGGCCAGGCCTCGCGGATTTCCTGGATCAGCCGGGCAAAGTCGCGAGGATAGGCAGCCAGATCGACGAACACGAGCTCGGCGGTGTCCAGTCGCTCGACGGCTTCGTCGAGGTTAGCGACCAGGTGCACCCAGGCGCTGTCCCAGCGGCTGCGGAGGATGCGCCCCAGCAGCGTGGCGAGCTGCTGATCCTGGCTGAAGAGCAACACGTCCATCCCCAACCCCCTCCCCGAACCTGAATCGGATCGCTTATGCAGAGCATGGGTCGGGTTG
Source organism: Thermalbibacter longus (assembly GCF_023806485.1). Taxonomy (GTDB): domain Bacteria; phylum Chloroflexota; class Chloroflexia; order Thermomicrobiales; family Thermomicrobiaceae; genus Thermalbibacter; species Thermalbibacter longus. The sequence continues at coordinate 287,539 of NZ_JAMSLR010000001.1, read as the reverse complement.
CTGCCCCATTCGCCACGCCGTCGATCGTTTGCCCGCGAACCCTGAAATTCGATTAGACGAACGACAACTCCCCTATGTCGCGTTAGTATCTGTGTCACACATATTGTTACTCGGACCTGAATCGTTTGTCACCAGGGTAGTGATCTCCCGGGAACACAGTGGTTCCCGCCGGGCTCGCTCGCCGGAAATCGACGGCGCGTCCGGAGGGTGGACCGCGGTGTGCTGTAGGGCCGACCGGCCGATCTCCCCTCTCCTGAACCTCCGAGAGGGGGACGCACGCCCACGCGAGCTGTGGGACCGCGCCACCTCGTACGGCATCAGGCCCCTCTACCGCGCCTCGCGGGAGCGGGAACCGAAGGTATAGTGAGCGGGAGGCACGGGAGAACCGTGCCCAGAGGGCAGGTGAGCGCGGGTGGTGTAGCTGCTCAGAGCCGGACGCGCCCCACGCCGTCCACGACGTCGATGACGGTGCCGTAAGCCGCCGCGAGCACCGCCATCCAGTGGAGGATCTCCTCGCCGACTACAGGTCGATCCGCCACTCGAGTTCCCGGTCGAACGGGTAGATCGGCCGGGGGAGCTTGCGGTAAGCCGCCGGGTCGAGCCGCGGGTTGGTGATGCCCGGGGTGTCCACCTCGATGATCTCGTGGGCGATCGGCCCGAAGGCGGCCCGGAAGTGGACTGAGGACTTGACGGCCAGGATCTGCTGCGCCGTCGGCTCGATCCCCTGGCTGCGGAAGATCCCGAGGTCGGTCGGCTGGTAGCGGTGCGTCGTGACCACGACCAGCACGCAGCCATCACGCTGGCCGCGCAGCTCGAGCACCGCCGTCGGCCCGAGGTCGACGGTCATACCAGTGCTCATCGGGCCGGTGTGGGTGAAGCGGCCCTCGGTCAGCCGCACGACCCGGGCGGTGACCTGGAGCGGCCGGCCGTGCCGGTCGTCCGTCTTGCCTCCGAGAGCCACGGTAATGACTGCTCCCTCGCCGGCCGCCCGCGCGGCCTCGACCACCTCGGGATCCCGGATCGGCGCGAGCGCGGCGCGTTTGGCTCCGAGCCGTAGCAGCGCCTCCAGCAGCACCGTGCCGTCGGCCGGGGCGCCTCCTCCAGGGTTGTCGCCGATGTCGGCCAGCACGACCGGCCCCTCCGGAGCGGCCATGGCCCGCCGTACTGCCTCGTCCACCGGCGTCGGCTGCACGACGAACTGCTCGCGCCGGTTCCAGATCTCCTGCGCCAGTCGTGAAGCGGCGCGCTGGGCCTGCAGGCGATCCCCCTCGGCGGTCACGATCACGCTGAAGCCGGTGATCGGGATGTCGGCCCAGGGGAAGCCCGGCAGGTAGCTTACGTTGAGGATGCCGCTCTCGTTTTCGATGTCACGGGACAGGTGCTTGACCCCCAGCATCGGCTCGGCGTGGGTGTACTGCCGCTGGAGCCCAGCTAGCAGCGGGATCTTGACCAGCGCGGAAGCCGGGCGCACGCCGCCGCGCACGATCCGGGCCATCAGCAGGCCTGCCTCGTAGCCCCGCTGCCAGGTATCGGTGTGCGGGTACTCGTCGTAGGCGACCGCGACGCTCACCAGGTCGACCATCTCCTGCGAGATGTTGCCGTGGAGGTCGAGCGTGACGACGATGGGTAGCTCCGGGCCGACGACCTCCCGCACACGCTGGAGGATGTAGCGCTCGCCGTCGTCGTCCAGCTCCGAGACCATAGCGCCGTGGAGCGCCAGCAGGACGCCGTCCAGCGGCCCCTCGGCCAGCGCCCTGCGCAGCCCCTTGCAGAGCCGGCGCGTCAGCTCGATCGTCGCGTCCGCCGTCACCGGTCCGCCCGGCACTGCCGAGGCCATGAGCGTCGGCACGACGGTAAAGTGGCAGTCGCGTGCCGCATCGATAAAGCCGCCAGGGCAGGTACGAGTACCGGTGTACTGCTCGACCAGCGCTGGGCCCTCGGAGAGCGCGCGTTGCGCGAAGTCGTCGAGCGTGGTCGGCACGACGGAGAACGTACTGCTTTCGTGGCTGATGCCACCGATGGCGATCCGCATCGAACCCCTCCCCCTGTTCGCACGGCAGCCCGGCCCACGCCGGCGTTGCCGGCCCTACTCCCGCTGCCGCGGGTCGAGCGCATCCCGTAACCGACCAGTCATTTGCAGTGCGGCGAGAGCCGTGGACAACGCGCGCTGTGCCCGCTCGGCGTCTGCCGGTTCCGCCGGCAGCGGCCGGTAACGCGCGGCCTGATACAGCCGCGTTAGCTCGTCGAGCGGCCCGGCTACCCCAGGCAGCCGCTCGACCAGCAGCCGCTCGTACTCCTGTGGCGTCTGCGCCGGGCGACGTCCCAACCCTACCCGGCCCGCCTGCCGAAGCAGCCGGCGGTACGCCAAGCGGACACGGAGCGTGTAACGCCAGCGAGGATCTCCTCGTAGCGCGTCGAGCGGATCTTGCCGCCCGGATCGACGGCGCAGCGCCCGGCGCAGGCGACGGCGCAGCCCGTCGAGCGAGGGTGGCCCTTCGAGCACCAGCTCGCGCACCTCTGGCGTCGGCACCCGCCAGCGCCGGCGCCGCCGGTAGACCCAACGCCCGAGCCAGGAGACAACTGTGGCTAGGATCAGCCCGGCCAGCAGATAGCGCACGGGATCGGCCACCTGGATCTGGAGCCGTACCGCTTCGTGGAGCCGGCTCAGCGGTTCCAGCCACCAGCCAGCGCGGCCTCCGGTCAGCGAGCGCCCGAGCCCTTGCCGCTCGAGAAACCAGAGGATCGGCAAGATGAGGATGAACGTGAGCAGAGCGAGCAAGAGGATGACAACCCGGAACAGAAGCCCAATCAGCCACAGCACGGGCCAGAGGATCATCCAGAGCAGCTCGAGAACTTGACGGTTGACAATCCCAGCCAGGAATATGGCGAGGAGCACAATCCCAGCCAGCGCGCCCGCCACCGCCAGCAACCAGGTACCGCCGAGGGGACCACTGCTCCGGAGCGCCTCGAGCCGCAAGCGCGCGAGCGCGATCCCAGCCAGCGCCGCAGTCACGAACCAGAGCACCGCCGCCGGCAATCTCAGTCGAATCATTTCCTCCGGCGGCGAGGCGATCAGTGCCAGTACCAGGCCTCCGGCAAGCAGCAGGCTCCCCCAGCGGAGCACCTCGTAGGTCGACTCGAGCGACGGCTCGCCACGCGCCCGCCCCCGCCACCAGGCATAGCCGACGACGGCGACCACGCCCCAGGCCGGCCGCTCAGCCTCGCTCGGGCGGAGGATCAGAGACCGGCCAAAGCCCGCGACCCAGTCGCCGTCCAGCCAGGGAGCGGATGGGAACATCGCGAGCTTGCTCGCCAGCAGCAGCGAGAAGCACACCGCCACGCTGAGCACCACCTCGTAGGCGCCGCTACGCACGTAGAGCGCCTCCAAGAGCCGTGGCAGCGCATAGCCAGCCAGCAGCAGGCCGACCAGCAGTAGCGCTGGGAAGGGAGCATGCGGCACCGCCCTGCCTGGGAGCAGCGCGCCCACGTAGACGTAGACGATTGCCGCCTCGGCAAGGATCAGCATCGCGGTCAGCGACTCGATCCGCCAGTCAAACGCCGGCCGGGGCAGAGCCAGCGAGGAGAGTCGGGCTCGTCGCCGCCTCGCCGTCACGGCAGCACCCTCCCGCCATCGACCGCGAACACGTAGCGGTGCCGCCCAGCCCACTGTGGTCCTAACAGGTTCTCAGGCAAGCGGTGCACGTACAAGCCAGGGAGCGCGGGCGTGTCATAATCTCCGATCTGGAGCAGCATCACCTGCCGGCCCTCGTCGAGCAACCGGGTCAGCACGGCCTCCAGCGAGTCGGTCATCAGCGCCGAGATCACGACGATCGTGCTTCCCCAAGGAAACTGCCGTGCCTCCTCCCGCAGCAGGCGAGGAAAGCTGCTCGCTGCGAGCGGGGTGAGCTTCGCCAGTCCCTCGAGGATGGCTTCAGCCTGACGGGGCCCGCGGCCGGGCCGGATACGCAGCGGCTGATCCGAGCCGGACAGCACGCCGTTGGCATAGATCCCCACGAGCCAGCGACGGGCCAGCCCGTCAGTCGCCAGCGAGGCCGCCGCCACGATCGCGCTCTCGGCCCGGACGTAGTCCATCCCCTCCCAGTAGCGCTCGAACGTGTCCAGGTTGAGGAAGATGCCGACCTGCACGGCGGCCGTCGGCTCGAAGACTTTCACCTGAATGCGCTGCGCGCGGGCGGTGGCCTTCCAGTGGATCGTGCGGAAGCTGTCTTCCGGGTGGTAGTCCCGCACGCCGATCGGCCGGGTCGGGTCGGTCAGCAGGTACCGTTGTAACCGGGTCTCGCCGAACGGATAGCGTGCCGGTAGCCCCAGCTCGCCCAGCGGTACGCGCCGGGGGTAGACGAGGAGCGGTTGCGAGACCGCCCGCCGCTCGCTCCGCGCGAAGAAGCCGAAGAGATCGCCAGCACGTAGCTCGGCAGGCCCGACGACGAACGCGCCCCGCTCGGGACAGTCGAGCGTGAAGGTGAGGCGCACCCGCTCGTACCAGCGCAGCGCGGTCGTCAGATGCAACGCGTTCATCCCGTACCACGAGCTGGGAACGACCTCGAAATCGCGCACCCTGAGGCGGTCGGAAATCTGGAGCGTCAGGTCGAGCCAGGGCACCGGACGCCAGCTCCGGTTGACCAGCGAGACCGCCAGCACGACCGACTCGTCGGGGAAAACGCGGCTCTCGGAAAGGGAAACCGTAAGATCGACCGAGTCAAGGCTCGAGCGCGCCCACAGCCAGCCGACGACGGCCGCGGCCAGCACCGCAGTGGCCAGCAGCGAGAGCGCCGGCTGGCCGGCCAGTACGCCGGCGACGAGCAGGATGCCGGCTCCGTAAAACCAGAGGGCGGAGAAAAAGCGGCTCTCGACCGGCCCTTGCCCCTCGATACGGAGCTTCGAGCGAAGGGCTCGCAGGGCCTGGATAAGGGCCGTGATACTCATAGCTGCTCGACCGGGACGTTGACCGTCTCGACGATCTCTTCGAGAAGCTGCCGGGCGTCGCGCCCACGCAGCCGCGCCTCCGGACTCAAAATGATCCGGTGCGCGAGGACTGGAGTGACCAGCTCTTTGACGTCGTCGGGGAGCACGAAGTCGCGCCCTCGGATCGCTGCCAGCGCCTGCGCGCAGTGGAAGAGGGCGAGCGTGCCCCGGGGGCTTACCCCCAGCTCGATCGCCTCGTGCCGCCGGGTCGCCCGCGCAATCTCGGCAATGTACCAGCGCAGGTCGTCCTCGACGTAGATCGACCGGCAGGCCGCGGCGGCGCGGAGCAGCTCCTCCGGCGTGGTCACCGGCTCCAGCTCGTCCAGCGGGTTCCGCTCCTGGAAGCGGGCTAGCATCGCTACCTCCTCGGCCGGCTCCGGATAGCCGATGACGATGCGGAGCAAGAAGCGGTCGAGCTGGGCCTCGGGCAACGGGAAGGTTCCTTCGATCTCGACGGGGTTCTCGGTCGCCAGCACGAGGAAGGGGCGCGGCAGCGGTATGGTCTCGCCCTCGATCGTCACCGTCCGCTCCTGCATCGCCTCGAGGAGCGCCGACTGCGTACGGGGGGTTGCGCGGTTGATCTCGTCGGCGAGCAGGACGTTCGTGAACACTGGGCCGGCCCGGAACTGGAACTCCCCTGTCCGCTGGTTGAAGAACGTCAGGCCGGTGATGTCCGACGGAAGCAGATCGGGCGTGAACTGGATGCGCCGGAACTGCCCGCCGATGGAGCGGGCAACCGCCCGAGCCAGCGTCGTCTTGCCCACACCAGGCACATCCTCGATGAGGACATGGCCCTCACAGAGCAGCGCGACCAGGATCAGCTCGGTGACAGCATCCTTGCCGATGATCACCCGGCCGACGTTCTCGATCACCCGCTGGCCCAGGGCGGCGACGGTACTGATCACGGCAACGCGCTCCCCCTCGCCTAATGTGTCTCGATACGCACAATTGTACTTTCCCCGGCAGCGAAGTATCGTTCACACAGGCAGGAAAACAAGAGGCTCCTGTTCCCGGAGGGCGCCCTCCGGAGGCCACGCGAAAGGCTCCGTCTCGTGACAACCGCACGCTGGACACCGAGAGCCATTGCTATCGTCGGGATGGTCGCCAGCGCCACTGTCGCCGGCATTGCTGGGGCGACCCTGGTGGCGCCACTCGCCCTCGCGGTACCCGAGCGAGCGGTATGGCCGCTTGCGATCGGGTTCGGTACGCTGCTGGCGGCGCTCGCCGCCGCCTGGGCCGCCAACCTGCTCGATCCAGCTCGCGCGCGGAGCCGGCTCCCGGCAATCGTCGGGCTCGCCGAGGGAACCGCTGTGGCCGTCATCGTCGTTGGCTTCGTCCTACCCTGGCTAGTTGGGATCTCCGACCTGTTCACGCTCATCGCCAGCGTTACCGGAGCGCTCGGCTTCGGAGAGACCGCCTTGCTGGCGATCGTGGTCTTGATGGCCGCCATCGGGATCGTCGCGAGTCTCATGACCGCTCGCCTCCGCAGCCCCTCCAGGTCACTGCGCCGGGATCTCGCTCTCTCGCTGGGCCTGCTGGCCCTCGGGGTACTCGTGGTCGTTGGTGGTGTGACGGTTACCTGCTCAGTGACATCCTGCGTTGCGTGACGGCGATACGGCGGTAGTACGGGCCGGACGCGAGCGGAGGAAGCAAGTGAGTAGAGGGCCAGCGGATTGGCTAGACCGGGTGAGGAGGACTGACGGGAGCCAGGTACAGCGGGCCGCGCTGCTCGGCGTCTTCTTCGGATCAGTCCTGTGCCTGGTCGTCTTCCTCTCTCTGCTCTTGCTCGGGCTCCTCAGCCAGCTTCGCTGAGCACCCTCGAGCGATGTCGTGCCAGACTGCGAGGAATTTGCCGACATCCGCACGTGGCGCCCGGACAGGATGGACACCTCCCAGGCGCCGCGTGCGGGGCGACAAGGGGAACACGGGAAGGCTCGATCGATCGTTTATCTCCGGCCGCTCTCGCCGGGGAGCTCATTCGGTCACGATGACCTTCCCTCGCATGTCTCGGGGATGGAAACTGCAATCGTACTCGTACTCGCCAGGATCGTTGAACGTGATGCTCACCGACTCTCCCGGCGCGGCTACCTTCTCCACGCCGCTTCCATCGAGCAATCGCACCGAGTGGGTAAAGTGGTCACTGTTGTGCCAGGTCACCGTCGTGCCGGCCTTGACCGTGATCACCGGAGGATCGAACCGGTAGCTCGGCGGCATCTCCACTCGCGCCGTCGCGACCGGCGTGCTGCCGGCGCTCGTTGCCGTGCGACAGCCAGCCAGCCCGAGCGCGAGCGCGAGCACGATGCCCGCGATCCAGGCAACGCGCCGCACCGATGCCCCTCTCTCGGTTACGAGGTCGCCTGCGCCCGCCGCGCCACCGCCACTCGCTGGACGGCGCTGGCGAAGATGAGAATGAAGGCCACCAGGTCCAGCACCTCGGCGAGGGTATGGGCGAACAGGATCACCGTCCAGTTGAGGTGATAGCTCATGTAGATCAGCTCGGCCACAGCGTAGAGGGTGAAGGCCCATCCCAGCGCCCGTACCTGCGCGCCGAACGCCCGGTAGGCGAAATAGGCCCCGATAATGAAGGCGACCAGGTGAACCAGGATGAAGAACGCTGGCGGCAACGCGTTGACGAAGCTCCCGATCGGCATCTCGCATCGCTCCTTCCGTACGGCACGCTCACCGTGACCTCACCGACACCCTGGAGAGCGGCCTCATCGCCGTTCTACATCGTTAGACGCGCTGGCCGGCGGAACCTTACCCCGCTGCCTGCGCCGTAGCTGCTCGCCCCGATCCGGCGCCAGGCCAATCAGCACCAGTCCAGCGACCGACAGTGCCATCCCGGCGAAGCTCACCACGTGGCCGGCCTCCCCCAGGGCAGCGACCACACCAGGCGACAACCCAATCCAGCTAGCCGGTACGGTATGGGCCACGAGGTCGATCGCCCCACCGACGACCAGAAGGGAGAGCCCGATCAGCAGGACGGGCGGAAGCACGCGGCCCTTCGCCAGGGCAGACCATAAGCTGGCCCGGACCGGCCGGCGGCCCGATCGATACGTCACGTCTCACGTCCTCTCTGCGCGACCCGGCTCTCGATACGGGCACCGCCGATTCGCCGCCCCAGCCTGTGCTCTGCCTGTTAGAGGCGGTGGCACTGCGATTCTTACCGGCGGGCGCTAATCCCCACTCCGCCGGGCAAGGTCTAGCTACCGGATCGGTGAGCGATGTTCCCCTTGGATCACCGGCAGTCCCAAGAACCGCTGTGAACTGTGCGTGGACGCATCACTGCCTCTACCGCCGAGGTACCGGGCTGGTGGTCGAACGCCCGGGCGGCGGCCGCGCAGCGCATCTCGACCCGCTCGTCAGGAGCGTCGGGAAACGCGGAACCGTGGGGCTCGAATCAACATAGGGACACAGGAGATCGCGGGCGAGCTGCCGGTACGTGCGGCGCAGCCCCCGCAGGGGTATTCGCGACGCATGCAGCCTGGATCATCGCGATAGCGGCGAACCCTCGGCACACGCGGCGGCACGTTCGAGCAGTAAGGCCCGCTCACGGGCATTGCGCGTGAGCGAGGCTGCCCGCTCGAACTCCATCCGCGCTTCGTCCAGACGGCCGAGCTTGGCCAGTAGATCGCCCCGCACGCTCGGCAGGAAGTGGTAATCGCGAAGCGATGCTTCTTCGATTAACCGGTCCACTGCCTCTAGCCCAGTTGAGGGGCCATACGCCATGGCGAGGGCAACCGCCCGGTTCAGCTCGACGACGGGTGATGGCGCCACCTCGACTAGCGCATCGTACAGCGCGGCAATTCGCGCCCAGTCGGTCTCTTCTGGCGCCCGCGCTCGCGCGTGACAGGCGGAGATGGCGGCCTGTAGCGTGTACGGCCCCAGGGCGCCGCCCAGTGCTTCGGCCCGCCCCAGCGCCGCAAGGCCACGACGAATCAGGAGCTGGTCCCACCGCCCGCGGTCCTGGTCCAGCAGCAGAACCGGCTCCCCGGTTGGCCCGATCCGAGCGCGGAGGCGCGACGCCTGGAGCTCCATAAGTGCTACCAGTCCATGGACTTCCGGCTCTCCCGGCATCAGCTCGGCGAGGATCCGCCCCAGCCGGAGCGCGTCCTCGCACAGCGATGGCCGCATCCACTCATCCCCGGCGGTCGCCGTATAGCCCTAGTTGAAGATCAGGTAGATCACGGCGAGCACGGACGACAGCCGGGCAGCCAGCTCCGGCCTCGTTGGGACCTCGAAGGGGACACATGCCGCCCGGAGCGTTCGCTTGGCACGGACGATACGCTGGGCAAGCGTCGGCACCGGGACGAGGAACGCTCGCGCGATCTCCTCAGTCGTAAGGCCGCCAACGAGGCGGAGCGTGAGCGCGACGCGTGCCTCGAGCGAGAGAACCGGGTGACAGCAAATGAACATGAGGCGGAGCACATCGTCCCCCACCGGATCGTCCATCGCCTCTGCCAGCTCTGGAGCGGTCGCCTCCTGCTGGGCTTCCAGTTCACGGCCTAGCTTCTCCTGCCCGCGCTGCACTCGCTGAGAGCGGCGAAGGTAGTCGACAGCACGGCGTTTCGCCACAGTCATGAGCCAGGCACCGGGATTGACCGGGGTGCCGGTCCGCGGCCACTGCTCCAGGGCCGCGACGAGCGCGTCCTGCGCGAGATCCTCGGCTAGATCCACATCACCCACCATCCGGGTGAGACTAGCGACGATCCGGGCAGACTCCATGCGCCAGACGGCGTCAACGGCGCGATCAGTGTTAGAGGCTGTCACCCGAACTCCGCATCCTGCTCGAAACTGTCTAAACGTCGCCGCTGCCTGCGCCACAACAGCCGGGTCGGCGGACCACTCCCTCGGGTAGAAGGTGCGGCGAGATAACCCGCGCATTCACGCGCAGGTGGCTGCCTCCACGTCGCAGCCGCCCACCACCCGCAAGGCAGCCAGTGCGATACCAGCCCCGCTGCCAGGTCAGGCGGGCCCGACCAGAGGCCGGTTCAACTCGGTGCGCCAGTCAGCCGGGTCCGGGCTAGTGTCCGGACCGGTCAGGTACCGCTCCCAGACATCAGGGCCCGGCGTATATCCCTGGGCCGCAATCCAGGCATCGAACTCTGCCCAGGCAACGCCGAGCTCTTCATAGTCACCATGGTAGACGGTCTGCGCGACCCGGCCGGCGGGAAGCCAGCCCGGCCTCACCCGGCCTTCCGCGGCGACAGCCGTCGTGACCGGCAGCCCGACTTCGAAGTCGAAGACGTCCGGGTCCAACCGCAAGTGGTGCGTGAACCATGGCCCCGCAGGCGCAATGCCCTGCGCGGTTACCACGTCGAGTAATTCCTGGAATGCCGGCCCCATAACGTCCTGGATCTCGTCCCGTGAAACCGTGAGGTGGATGACGGCAGCCATCTGGGCTTCCGTGTCGACAATACGGGGTGTCTCGATCATCAGCAGCCTCCTGCTGGCCGGCTTCCGGACCGTTACCATGCCTGGCAACTAGGCCGAAAGACAGCGTCTGGGCCTGGCGGCGTCAGCACATCCCAGGCGAGGAAAGCCAGGCCCCCAACCGCGTCGTGTTACTGACGGCGTTCGATTTGAGCCCGCATGCGCTCCTCGGCCTCTCGAATCTCGGGCGTGACGGCCTCACCGAAGTCTTCTGTCTCCATCACCGGCCGGATCTCCACCTCTCCTTCCCGGAAAGGCGCGCGCTTGAGCCACTCCACCGCCTCGTCCAGGGACGATACCTGCCACAACCAGAATCCCGCGATCAGCTCCTTCGTCTCGGTGAACGGCCCATCGATCACTGTACGCTGCTCACCGTCGAAGCGAACCCGCTTGCCCCTGGAGCTGGGATGCAGTCCCTCACCAGCTAGCATCACCCCGGCGCGCACCAGCTCTTCGTTGAACCTAGTCATGGCAACAAGGTCCTCCCGCGTGGGGAGCGTCGCTGCCTCCGAATCCTCGTTGGCTTTGACCAGAACCATCACTCGCACGGTGAGTATTCCTTTCCGTCTCTGAGCCGGGACCCAGCGCCTATCCGATCGGGCACCGGCTACACCACGTCTCTACATAGACGTCGCACAGGGAGCGGCCGGATCGACACGCTGCCGATCCGAATTCGCCCGACCGGCCGACACCAGATCCTGCGCTTCCTTCCAGGCAAGAAACGCCTCCTCGAGCTTCCGGCGTCCGGCCGGTGTCAGCCGAAGCGGCCGCTCCCGTGCGTCTTCGGCAGGTGCGATCTCGACCCATCCCCTGCGCTGGAGCAGCGCCGCGCTCCGGCTGAGCGTGGTGCGATCCAGTACCAGGAAGGAGGCGAGTTCAGTTATGGGAGTCGGTCCCTTCAAGGCCAGGGCAGCGAGGATCGAGAACTGCGTCGCCCGTAGGCCGTGCGGCCGCAACTTCTGCTCGTACAGCCGGGTAAGGGCCCGCGCGTACCGCCGCGCGGCCAGGCAGTAGCACTCTTGCGTCGCTGTGAGATCGATCTCGGCGTCCATGGAAACCAGTGTATATACACGTACTGAACCTGTCAAGGCATCTCGGTGAGCCCACCCCTTCTCTCACGAGCGGGAACTGAGGGGGAGCGCGCTTTTCCCCTGCGGGCGGATTGCACGGCGGCACACGGATTGGCGTCCCGGCGCGGGCGGCAGAGAGGTAGTGTGGTCAACCAGTGGCGCGCGCGAAACCAGTCGCCATCGGCAGCGTGAAGTGTATGCTCGTGCCCTCGCCGGGGCGACTCTCGGCCCAGCGCGGCCACCCTGGGCCTCCACAAGCTGCTTGACGATCGCCAGGCCCAAGCCGCTACCACCCTGATGGCGACCGCTGCGCTCGCTGCGGTAGTACCGATCGAAGATGTGGGGAAGCTCTTCCGGAGCGATGCCGGTACCGGTGTCGGTCACCGCGACCTCGATCTCACCGCCGGTTGCCCGTGCCTCGACGACGACCACGCCCCCGTCGGGAGTGTGGCGCAGCGCGTTGTGCAGGAGGTTGTTGAGCACCTGGCGCAACCGGGTACGGTCGGCCAGCACCATCGGCAGATCAGGCGGCACCAGGGACCTGACGCTGATTCGGCCATGCGCCAGCGCCAGCGCCCGGATGGCCTCGACAGCTTCCTGCGCAACCGAGGCGAGCGAGATGCTGGTCGGCGCGAGCGGTAAGGCTTCTTCCTCCAGTCGCGTCAGCGTGAAGAGGTCATCGACGAGGTCATCGAGCGTCTCGGCCTCGCGTCCGATGATCTGAAGCGTCTCTCGCAGATCGGCGCTGCCGTTCTGTGTCGACAGGCGTTCGAGCTGAGTTTCGACATGCCCGCGGATCACCGCCAGCGGTGTGCGCAGCTCGTGCGAGACGTTGGCCACGAATGCGCGTCGGCGACGCTCGATCTCCTGCAAGCGTTCGGCGAGCAGGTTGAACCGTTCGGCCAGGCGTCCCAGTTCGTCGCGGGAGGTGACCGCTACGCGGCGCGAGAGATCGCCCCTCGCCATCGCCTCGGTTGCCTCCTCGAGCGCCGCCAGCCGCCGCCCGAAGCTTCGGGCCAGCAGGAACCCGGCACCACTCGAGAGCAGGCCGGCCGGTATGGCCGCGGTGAGCAGCAGCGCGATCAGCGAGACCGAGATCGCGACGACGACGAACGTGAGCGGCACACCAGTCGATCCGAGCTCTGGTGGCCGGGTTCGCAATCCTAGCGCCCCGATCACCCTCCCTTCCTGATCGGTGATCGGGTAGGCAGACACGAGCATCTGGCCGCCTCCGGCATGCTGCATCAGCGGGCCGAGACGACTGATGTCACGCTCGCCGGCTAGAGCAGCCTGGAGCACGCTCCCCAGCTCGGGCGGATCGAGCGAGGCCAGCGGGGTGCCGGTCGTCGCCCGGGGAATGCCGGAAGCGGCCAGCACCGTGCCATCCGGAGTCGCCAGCACGATCCCGGTTCCGGGGTTGAGGCTGCCGCCGAGTGGCCCGCTCCCGGTGTATACCTCCGGCTTAAGCTGCTCGAGCAGCGCGGTCAGCTCGTCCGTATCCCCTGATGCGAGGTGTTCCCGCATCAGGGTAGCGAGGATGCGCGTCAATTCAGCCATATCGGGGTCGTAGACGAGGCTCGGACCGCTGTTGCGAGTGAGACGGGAGGACACAATCGAGAGGAGTCCCAGGAGGGCGATCAGCAACACCAGTGTCAGCAGGACAACGACCAGATGCGAAGCAGCCAGCTTCCAGCCCAGGCGGGTCGCGAACCGCTCCCGCATCGAGCCGACCCACGCCCGTGCCCTGCCCCAAGGCTTCATGGCTCGCCCTCCCGGCGCTCGAACCGGTAGCCCACGCCCCACAGCGTGGTGATGCGGTCGCCCGGCGAGCCTGGGCCGCCCAGCTTCCGGCGCAGTCTCGCAATGTGCGTGTCGACCGTTCGCTCGAGCCCCTCGTAGTCGCTTCCCCAGACGCGATCCAGAAGATACTCCCGGCTGAACACGCGGCCGGGGTTTGCCGCCAGCAGCCGCAGGAGCTCGAACTCCTTCGCAGTCAGATGGACTGGTCGGCCGCCACTCACGACTTCGCGCGTAACCGGATCGATCCGGAGATCTGGGTAGACGATCGGCTCGTCACCCTCGCGCGTCCGCGAATGCTCGCGGACGAGCTCCACGCGCCTCAGTATGGCGTTGACACGTGCGACCAGTTCCCTCGGAGAGAACGGCTTGGTGACGTAGTCATCCGCTCCCAGCTCGAGGCCGACCACTTTGTCCAGCTCGGTCGACTTGGCCGTCAACATGAGGATCGGAGTCACCATGGTACGTCGTACGCGCCGGCAGACTTCCAGGCCGTCGAAGCCAGGCAGCATCAGGTCGAGCACGATCAGATCCGGCCGCTCCCGCTCCACCAGCGCGACACCGCTTGGACCATCGAATGCCAGGAGCACCGTATGTCCCGCATTCTCCAGATGCGTCCGCAGCAGCGCTGCCAGTTCCCGTTCATCTTCGATCACAGCGATGGTCGCCACGGTGCACACTCTCCAGTGGAGAGACATTCCCTCAACTCGAATCAACCATATACCGCAGGCCAGCGGTTTCCCGCGTCTCCCCGCCACTCCGCCGGAGCGTGGAGAGACACCTCGAGGGCGCGGAGTGGTCCCCGCGCCCTCGAGATCGCGCCTACGCGGCGCTGCGAACCTCGATGTCCCGGCGACGGAAGACCAGCAGTGCCGTGGTCACGTACAGTGCCATCCAGTCGAGGATGACCAGCACCGCATGTGTCTGGCTGAGTGTGCCTTGCGGTACCTGAACCGTGCCGAAGCCGTTGTACTGCATCAGCGCCTGGGCATTGACCAGCAGGAGATAGTCCGCGATCGCAGCGAGCGCCCCACCCAGCATGTCGAGCACGAGTGCTGCCAATGGCTCGACGAACGTTGCCGCCAGGGCAACACCGACTCCAGCCGCCTGGGAGCGCGTGACGACGGTGATCGCGAACGCCATCGCGACCTGCGCCAGCAGCGGCAGCACCGTACGTGCCATCATGAGGAGCACGTCTCCCACCCAGGGACCATCGATCCCGCTCGCCATGATCGGCCGATCGAGCAGCCATGCCATCGGTACCGCTGCTCCAACCACGATCACGAGAGGCACCACGGTATACGCCACCGCCGCTGTACTGAGCGCGATGAGCTTAGCCGCCAGGAAACGGCTGCGCGGCACGCCTGAGCCGATAATGGCGCGCAACGTTCCCCAGCTATACTCGCTGCCCATCGATGCCGCCGTGAGGATAGCCAGCAGGAACGCGCCGAGCCCGGCAATGAAGTTGAGCGCATCGGGAATGGTGTTCGGCAGCGTTGCCGAGGCAAGGATGCGCTCGCGGATCTCCGGCTCGACACCGGCCTGACTCGACCAGAAGACGGAGAACGCTGTCCCTGCCAGCCGCAGCCCGACGAGCATTCCCAGCATGATCCAGGTCATCCGCCGCTTGCGCAGCTTCAGTAGCTCCATTCGGATGAGCGTTCGCATTGGACATCCTTTCTGTCTCACTCCCGCGGCCATGCGCGTCTCCCGCGAGCGCGCCGGCTAGGCCACCCCTCGACCACCGGGCGTGGTGGAAGGCCCGGTCACATCCAGGAAGAACTCCTCCAGCGTGCGTGACTGCACCCGCAGCTCCCCAACCGCGATCCCGTGCGCGTGCAGCAGCGCGCTCAGCTCGAACTGCCGCTCCGACGGCATCGTCAGCAGCAACAGATCGCCTTCCTGTTCGATCCGCTCGATCCACTCGACCTCGCTCAGCAGCTCGATCGCGCGAGGCGGGTCATCCACCCGCAATGCCGTCCGCGTTCGCTGAGCCAACAACTCCTCGACATCCCCCTCGGCCACGACCTGGCCTTGCGAGAGAATCACGACGCGATCACAGACCTGCTGCACCTCGTACAGCAAGTGGCTGCAGAGCAGGATCGTCTGGCCCTCGGCCGCGAGCCGCAGGATGAGTTGGCGGATCTCGGCCATGCCCTGCGGGTCCAGCCCGTTGGTCGGCTCGTCGAGGATCAAGAGCTCGGGCTGGTGGAGGAGCGCGCCGGCAATCGCCAACCGCTGTCGCATCCCGAGTGAGTACGAGCTCACTCGTTCCCGCTCACGTCCGGTCAGCCCCACAAGCTCCAGCACCTCAGCGAACCGCCGCTCCGGCACGCCACCGCGCGCCAGCGCGAGCACCCGCAGGTTGTCGATTCCTGAGAGGTACGGGTAGAACGACGGCGACTCGATGATCGCGCCGACTCGCCGCAGGGCACGCTCTCTCTCGCGTGTGGCATCGACGCCGAGGATCTCGATGGTCCCGGCGTCGGGTCGCACCAGGCCGAGGATCATTGCGATAGCTGTGGTCTTACCAGCACCGTTGGGCCCCAACAGGCCCAGCACCTCACCGCGCCTCAGTTTCAGCGCCAGCCCCTGGACGGCCACGCGCCGCCCATAGCGTTTTGTCAGACCCTCCACGCGCAGGACGGTGTCCAGGACTCGCTCGTCCCTCGTGCCCCTGCCCCGAAGGACCGCTCTCCCGTCGGTCATGACCATCTTGTAGCCCTCCTTACCGGTCGAACCGATCGCGCGGCCTCGGTCACCATACGCGGGGTGGGCCCTTCCCCTGCGCACCCTACCGTCCGCCTTGCGATCCTCAGGCTACGGGAGAGGGTTGACAGGCAATTGTCGGATTTGTCACAGGAATGTGAACTGGAGAGCCAGTCAGGAAGAAGACCGAGACAGCGGGATCGCCGCTCAGGCGGAAGGTCGCTGCTGCCGGAGCTGGCGCAGCAGCTCCTGGCGGCCGGGCAGCCCGCCGGCGGCCTCCAGGCGCGCGAGTTCGCGCAGCGCCTCGTACTCCTCGAGGCACTCGCGGCAGACAGCCAGATGCTGGCGCAGGGCCGGCAGCTCACGGGCGGGGTCGGCTCCGGCAAGCTCCCGATCGACGTAGATCGGCACCAGGTCGAGACAGGTGCTACAGTCGATCTCGTCGTCTTGCGTCAGCGCGATCGCCTCGAGCAGTTGCTTCACCCGATGGCTCGTTTCCTTCAATGCTGGCTCCTCTGCCGTTTAGGCGCGCTGCGCGCCGCGATCTTACCGCCGAGCCGCCTAGCGCCGCTCGAAGGCGGCCAAAGCCTCCGCCTCGGTGAACCCATGGGCCAATAGGGCCCGCTTGAGGCGCTTGCGCGCATCGTGCAAGAGCTTGTAGACGGCGTCCTTGCTGGTATTCAGCTCCTCGGCCAGTACGACCAGTGGCTTGTCCTGGAAGAAGCGGCCCACTAGCACCTGCCGCTGGCGGGGAGTTAGCTCCTCCCGGATCACTCGGGCAATCAGCCCCCAGACCTCGTCGCGCTCGGCCGCAGCGACCGGGTCGTCAGCAGGATCGACCGGGTGCGGCAGGGCCTCGTGCTCTGTCGGCAGCGGGCGCCGCCGCCAGGCGCGACGACGGAACTCATCGGAGATCAAGTTGATGACAATGCGATACGCCCAGGTGGTGAACCGGCTCTGGCCGCGGAAGGTATGGAGCTGGCGCAGGATAGTGGCGAGTGCCTCCTGCGCGAAGTCCTCGGCCAGCGCCTCCGGGTCGTCCGCGCCGAAGGCCTCGAGCGAGTACCCCTGGTGAACGAGGTGGGCTAGGGCTGCGCGCACCAGGAGATCGTGCAGTTCCCGGGCGGCTGCATCTCCCTCTGGGCCGCCGGCCAAGAGTCTCGTCACCAGGTGCTCGGCGCCGCCCTCAACCACGATGCTTGCCGGCTCCTCTCGCACGCGCTGCCTGATTCTATCAGAGCTGCCGCGTGCCGGATCACCCGGCAGGCACATGGTCTCGGCGCTCGTCCATCGCGCCAGATCGCGCTAGCATTCGTCCCGGTGGTTCACCTACCTGGATGCGGGAGGGAGGTAGTCGATGTCCAGGTTCTTGGTACGCCTGCTCGCCCGCCTGCTGCTCGGATGCCGGCTCCCGATTACGCAGGGCCGGCTGGCCGTGCCCGGTCTCCAGCAGCCGGTCCTCATCCGCCGCGATCGCTGGGGCATACCGCACATCGCCGCCCAGACCGACGCGGACGCCTGGTACGCGCTCGGCTTCTGCCAGGGGCAGGACCGGGCCTTCCAGCTCGAGCTGCTGCGCCGCGTGGTTCGGGGCACGCTGGCCGAGCTGCTCGGCCCGCCGGCGCTGCCGATCGACCGCCTCTCGCGCCGGATCGGCTTCCGCCACACCTCCGAGCGCCAGCTCAGCGCGGTGGCACCCGAGCTGCGTGCCCTGGCCGGCGCCTTCGTCCAGGGAATCAACGCCGGTATGCGGTATGGGCTCAAGCGCCGCCCGCACGAGCTGGTGCTGCTGCGCAGCCGGCCCGGGACGTGGGACCTCGCCGACGTGCTGGGCATGGTCAAGATCATGTCGTTCTCCCTGGCCTCCAACTGGACCTCGGAGCTGGTGCGGCTCAAGGTGCTGACCGAGGACGGGCCCGAGGCCCTGCGCGCGCTCGACCCGAGCTACCCGGAATGGCACCCGGTGACCGACCCGCCCGGCGTCGAGGCCGGCCCGCTTCTCGATCGCCTGGCCGAGGAGCTCGAGCGCTTCGCCGCGCTCGTCCCGGCGGGCGGATCGAACAACTGGGTCATCGCCGGCTGGCGCACGGCCAGCGGCCGTCCCATCCTGGCGAACGACCCGCACCTCGACCCGACGCTGCCGCCCTACTGGTACCTGGCACACCTGCAAACGCCGGACTGGGCCGTCGCCGGCGCCGCGCTCATCGGGACTCCAGCCATCGCCGCCGGGCATAACGGGTTCGCGGCGTGGGGCGTTACCGCGGGACTCTCCGACAACACCGACCTGTTCCTGGAGGAGATCGGGCCCGATGGACGCTCGATCCGGGAGGGCGAGCGCTTCGTCCCCTGCGCGCTCCGGCACGAGCGGATCGAAGTCCGAGGCTCACGAGCCGTCGAGGACGTGGTTCTCGAAACGCCGCGTGGCCCGATCATCAGCCCGATCCTCAGTGGCATCCCCTGGGCGCTCTCGCTCCGGGCCGTCTGGCTCGACCCGTTGCCGATCGGCGGCCTGCTCCGGCTGCACCGGGTGCGCTCGTTCGCCGAGTTCCGCCAGGCCCTAGCCGAGTGGCCGCAGATCCCGCTCAACGTCGTCTACGCCGATGTCTCCGGGACGATCGGCTGGCAGCTCGCCGGCCAGGTGCCGCGACGGCGCCGCGGCAGTGGCCTGATCCCGCAGCCTGGCTGGCTACCCGGCGCCGGCTGGGAGCCCGATCTGCTGCCCGCCGACGCGCTGCCCTGGTCGGAGAACCCGGCCGCCGGCTTCATCGCCACCGCGAACAACCGGCCCCGACGCGAGGGGGATGGCCCGTTCCTCGGGGCCGACTACCTCGACGGCTACCGGGCTGCCCGCATCGCCGAGGCGCTGGCATCGCGATCTGATTGGGATATCCGGAGCACCCAGGCGCTCCAGCTCGATGTCCTCTCCATCCCCTGGCGCGAGCTACGCGACATCGTGCTCTCGATCGAGACTCCTAACCCAGCAGCGAATCGCGCCCTGGCCCTCTTGCGCGACTGGGACGGTCGGGTCACCGCTGGCTCGCCCGCCGCCAGCGTCTTCGAGATCTTCCTCGCTGAGATGTGCCGCCGAGTAGCTGCTGCCAAGGCGCCGCGCAGCGCGAACTGGGTACTCGGCCTGGTGTTCGGCGGCCTCACCGACGGGTCGAGCTGGAGCATCCGGCGTACCGGCCACCTGGTGCGGCTGCTCCGGACCCAGCCGCCGGGCTGGTTCGATCGCCCCTGGGCTGAGGTGATCGCCGAGGCACTGGCGGCGGCTGTCCGTTACCTCGAGAACCGGTACGGCCCCCGGCCGGCAGCCTGGGCCTGGGGACGCGTGCGCCCGCTGACGCTCCTGCACCCGCTGGCCGACCCGCTGCGCGCCCCGCGGGTGCTGCAGATGCTGTTCAACCTCGGGTCGTTTCCCTGGGGCGGCGACGCGAATACCGTCTCGGCCGCCGGCACTACGCCGCTCGACCCGACCGGACCGGTGACCTTCATGGCGTCGCTGCGGCTCGTCGTCGACGTCGGCAACTGGGACGAGACCGGGGTGGTACTGCCTGGTGGGCAGTCGGGGAATCCACTCTCGCCCCACTACGCCGATCAGCTTCGCCTCTGGCGGCGCGGTGAGGGACTCCGGCTCGCCTGGACGCCTGAGGCCGTCGCCCGAGAGACGGTCGCCACCCTCGAGCTGGTACCCGAAGGCACGCAGCAAGCACATCGCCCGCACTGACCGCCCGGCAGGGAAGGCTACAGCGCGGCGCACGACAGTACCGTAGGGGCGAATGATCATTCGCCCCTGCGGAATGGTAGAACAGTCGCAGCGCCTCTGATGACCCCGAGAGCGCCCTTCCCACATGACAGGCTGCGTCCGGGAACTCGCGCCATCCTGGCTGGCGGAGAGACTTGCCGGGGCATGGTCGTTCCTGTCCCCGCCGCCCGGCAGCGCGACGGCCGGCGTGCTACCATGACTTCGCCGGGGAGAGGAGACGGGCCATGACGATGGTCGAGGAACTGGCAGCCTTCGCGGTGCGGGCCAGCTACGACGACCTCTCGCAGGCAGCCCGGCAGCAGCTTAAGAGCCGGATTCTCGACGCGCTCGGCTGCGCTATCGGCGCGCTCGACGGCGCGCCGATCCGCGGACTGCGCCAGCACCTGGAGGACTTCGGAGGCCGGCCGCTGGCATCGCTCATCGGCGGGGGCCAGACCACGCCGGACCGCGCAGCCCTCTACAACGGCGCCCTGGTTCGCTACCTGGACTACAACGACAGCTTCCTGGCGCCCGGCGAGACTTGCCATCCCAGCGATAACTTGAGCGCCGTGCTGGCGGCCGCCGAGTACGCTGGTGCCAGCGGCCGTGAGCTGCTCGCGGCGCTGGCCGTCGCCTACCAGGTCCAGTGCCGGCTCTCGGAGGTCGCCCCGGTGCGGGCTCGGGGCTTCGACCACGTGACCCAGGGGGCCTACGCCGCGGCCGCTGGCGTCGCCCGGGCGCTCGGACTCGACGCCGCGCGCGCGGCGCACGGGATCGCCATCAGCGGCACGGCCTTCAACGCGCTCCGCGTCACCCGCACCGGCCGGCTCTCGCACTGGAAGGGGCTGGCCTACCCCAACACCGCCTTCGGAGCCACGCATGCTGTCTTCCTCGCCATGCGCGGGATCACCGGGCCGCTGGAAGTCTTCGAAGGCAACAAGGGCTTCATGGACGCGATCGCTGGCCGCTTCAGCATGGACTGGAAGCAGGAAGACCTCGAGGCCGTCCGGCGCACGATCCTGAAGAAGTACAACGCCGAGATTCATTCACAGTCCGCGATCGAAGGACTGCTAGAGCTGAAGGCCGCCTCCGGGTTTCGCGGCGAGGAGATCGAGCGCATCGAGCTCGACACATTCGACGTCGCTTTCCACATCATCGGCGGCGGCGAAGAGGGAGACAAATACCACGTGCGTACCAAGGAGGAGGCTGACCACAGCCTACCCTACATGCTGGCTGTCGCCGCGCTGGACGGCCAGCTCGGCCCGGAGCAGTACGCGCCGGAGCGGATCGCGAGCCAGGACGTGCAGTCGCTGCTCCGCCGCGTGGTGATCCGGTCCGACGATGAGCTCAGCCGGCGCTTCCCGGCCGAGATGCCTGCTCGGCTGCAGGTCGTCCTCCACGACGGCCAGGTCCTCTCGGTCGAGAAGCGCGACTACGAGGGCTTCCATACCCGCCCGATGTCGTGGGAGCGTGTAGTGCAGAAGTTCGAGCGGCTGGCCTCGCCGTTCACCGATGCCGGCCAGCGCCGGGCGCTGGTGGAGGCGGTGACCGGGCTGGAGGCAGTGAACGTGCGCGATCTCACGCGACTCTTCGAAGCGATCGGCAAGGAGGGAACACGATGAGCGCTATCGAGCAACAAGAGCGAGCATTCTCGTTCATCCGGCTCAACGAGCGGGGGAGCAAGCCCCGGACCCGCGGGATCACCGAGATCCGTGGCCCCTACTACACACCGATGGGCAAGCGCTATCTCGAGGACATCTTAGAGACCATGGGCGCCTGGGTGGATAGCCTGAAGTTCGCTGGCGGATCGTTCGCGCTCATGCCACGCGATCGACTGGCCGAGATTATCGAGCTCTGCCACCGCTACGACGTCCAGGTCTCGACCGGCGGCTTCCTCGAGCGTGTTCTCCTCCAAGGGCCGGAGGCGGTCGACCGTTACGTCGAGGAGTGCCGGGAGGTCGGCTTCGACATCGTCGAGATCTCGGCCGGATTCATCACGCTGCCGACCGACGACGTGCTGCGGCTGATCGAGCGGGTGCAGAAGGCGGGACTCAAGCCGAAGCCGGAAGTCGGCATCCAGTTCGGAGCTGGCGGGGCCAGCGCAGTCGAAGCCCTGGAGGCTGAAGGCACCCGCGACGTGGAGTGGGCCATCGCGCAGGCCAGGCGCTACCTAGATGCCGGGGCGTGGATGATTATGATCGAGTCGGAGGGGATCACCGAGAACGTCCGGACCTGGCGCACCGACGCAGTGGCGAAGATCATCAACGCGCTCGGGTTGGAGCGAGTGATGTTCGAAGCTGCCGACCCGCCTGTCTTCGAGTGGTACATCAAGAACTACGGCCCCGAGGTCAACCTGTTCGTCGACCACAGCCAGATCGTGGAGCTGGAGTGTATGCGCTCAGGCCTCTGGGGCACCTCCAGCCTGTGGGGCCGGGTGCTGACCTATAAGGGGTGATCCCCATACCCTGCGACCGAAGTGACCGCGCAGCTCGGATCAGCGGTCATCCAGGCCGAAGAGGTCGGCGATAGCGTAAATGTAGGGCTCCTGGGCCCCGCGCTCGCGCAGGCGGCTGATGGGCAGGTGGAGGAGCTTGTTGGCGATCCCGTGACTGAGCGCCAGCACCACCTGCCGATCTCGCTCGCTCAGGTGGCCGAGCCGGCGCAGCGCCCGGGCCGTCTCCTCCTCGCGGATCGCTTCGACCCGCTCCCGCAACTGCTGGATCACCGGCACGACTGCACGGGCATGCTCCCATTCGAGGAACTCCTGCACCTGCTCCTCGACGATTGCCTCGACTTGCGGAACAGCGCGCTCGCGAGCGCGCCGGCCCTCCTCGCACAGTTCCCGGAGACCGTCGATGTCGTGCAGCTCGATCCCCGGCAGCCCAGCGACGGCAGGCTCCACATTGCGCGGCACGGCGACGTCGATCAGCAGGAGCGGCCGTCCACCCCGCGCGGCGACCACCGGCTCGAGCCGTTGGTAAGTCAACACCGGCTCCTGAGCCCCGGTCGCGATCACAGCGAGGTCTACAGTAGCAAGCGTCTCGTCCAGGCATTCCCAGGGAACCAGATGTGCGCCCACATCGCGCGCGACTTCCCGCGCCCGATCGCCGGTGCGGTTGGCGATCCCGAGCCAGCGAGGACGATACGAGGCCAGGCTGGCCGCAACCAGCCGGCCCATCTCGCCAGCGCCGATCACCAGCGCCCGCATTCCCGCCAGCTCGCCTAGGATCGAGCGGGCGAGCTGTACGGCCGCCTGCCCGATCGAGCCGGCCCCCCGTCCGATCGGGGTCTCGGTCCGGGCGCGCTTGCCGGCCACGACCCCCAGGGTGAAGAGCCGGTCGAGTACCGGGCCGAGCGCCCCGGCCGCCCGCGCCTCCTCAGCCGCGTCCCGCACCTGGCCCAGGATCTGCGGCTCGCCGACGATCTGCGACTCCAACCCAGCCGCAACCCGGCAGAGATGTCGCGCCGCCTCCGCTCCCCGCAAGTGGATCACGTAGGGCTGTAGCGATTCAGGATCGAGCCCTGACTCCGCAGCCAGCAGCGCCAGGACATCACCAGGGGTAGTAGCGGGCCCCGCGACCCAGTAGAGCTCGGTGCGGTTACAGGTGCAGAGCGCGACCCCCTCACCCGCGATCCTGGCCAGCCGGGCCATCAGCGCAGACCGGGCGTCCATGCCCAGCGCCAGCCGCTCCCGGACTCCGACCGGCGCGGTGCGATGAGTAACGCTGAGCAGCTCGACCGGCATCCTGGCTCACCCCGCTCTTCGTCAGGACGACGCGATCTCGCGCAGTGCCTCCTCGGCAGCCTCGAGCGTGCGGTCGATCTCTTCGTCGCCGTGCGCCAGCGAGACGAACGCCGCCTCGAACTGCGACGGCGCCAGGTACACGCCCCGTCGAAGCATCGCCTGGTGGAACCGGGCGTAGCGTGCCGTGTCGGCCAGCGTCGCCGTCTCGTAGCTCGTGACCGGCTCGCTCGTGAAGAAGGCGGTCAGCATCGAGCCGGTCCGGTTGACCGCCACCGGCACGCCGGCCAGCTCGCTGGCCCGGCGCAAGCCATCGGCTAGGCGAGCGCTCAGCGCCTCCAGGCGCTCGTACGCGCCTGGACGGCGCAACAGCTCCAGCGTGGCGAGGCCGGCCTCCATCGCCAGCGGGTTCCCGGAGAGCGTGCCGGCCTGGTAGACCGGGCCGAGCGGAGCCAGCAGCTCCATCAGCTCGCGGCGCCCGCCGTAGGCGCCGACCGGCAGGCCACCGCCCAAGATCTTGCCGAGACAGGTCAGATCTGGCTGCACACCGTAGAGCTCCTGGGCTCCACCGGGAGCCAGCCGGAAGCCGGTGATCACCTCGTCGAAGATGAGGAGCGCGCCGTGCCGGCGGGTGATCTCGCGCAGCCCCTGGAGGAAGCCCTCCGCCGGTGGGACCACACCCATGTTGCCAGCCACCGGCTCCACGATCACAGCAGCGATCTCACCGCCAGCTTGAGAGAAAGCCTCTTCCACCGGCTCGAGCTGGTTGTACGGCAGCGAGATCGTATCGGCCGCAGTGCCCGGTGTGACCCCAGGACTGCTCGGGATCCCGAACGTCAACAGGCCGGAGCCGGCGGTAGCCAGCAGCGGGTCGGCGTGACCGTGATAGCAGCCGGTGAATTTGACGATCTTCGCCCGCCCGGTGGCCGCGCGCGCCAGCCGGATCGCGCTCATGGTCGCCTCGGTACCCGAATTGACGAAGCGCACCAGCTCGATTGAGGGGAAGAGCTCGACGACTCGCCGGGCGAGCGCGGTCTCCAGCTCGGTGGGCGCCCCGTAACTGGTGCCGCGCTCGACGGCCCGCTGGAGCCGCTCGACCACGTCCGGGTGAGCATGCCCGGCGATCAGCGCGCCCCAGGAGCAGACATAGTCGATGTACTCGTTGCCGTCCAGGTCGTAGAGCCGGGCGCCGGCACCACGCTGGATGAACGGCGGCGTGCCGCCGACCGCGCGGAAGGCTCGCACCGGGCTGTTCACGCCACCCGCCAAGTATCGCTGGGCCTCTTGCCAGGCCAGCTCCGAGCGCGCTAAGCTCAGCATCGTCCGCCTCCGGTTGCCCGTGCCGTTGCCTTCTGCTCTCTAGCGCTCGGCGGCCAGCAGCGCTGTCGCCTCGGCTCCGGCTTCCTCGCGGAGCCAACGGGCCACGTCCTTGGCGTGGTACGTGATGATCATGCCAGCGCCGGCACGCCGGATGCCCGTCAGCACCTCCAGCACCACGCGCCGCTCGTCGATCCAGCCGTTAAGGGCCGCCGCCTTGACCATCGCGTACTCGCCGCTCACGTTGTAGGCCGCGATCGGCACGTCGAAGCGCTCGCGCGCCAGCGCGACGACGTCCAGGTAGGCCAGGGCCGGCTTGACGATGACGGCATCGGCGCCCTCCTCGAGGTCGGTCTCGATCTCGCGCAGGGCCTCTCGACGGTTGGCGGGATCCATCTGGTGCGATCGGCGGTCGCCGAAGGCCGGGGCCGACTCGGCGGCGTCGCGGAACGGCCCGTAGAACGCCGAGGCGAACTTGGCGGCATAGGACAGGATCGGCGTCTCGATGAACCCGGCCTCATCGAGTGCCCGGCGGACCGCCAGCACCCGGCCATCCATCATGTCGGAGGGCGCCACCATGTCAGCGCCAGCCGCCGCGTGCGAGACCGCCGTGCGGGCCAGCAGCTCCAGCGTCGGGTCGTTGGCGATCTCGCCTCCGACCAGGACGCCGCAGTGGCCGTGCGAGGTGTACTCGCAGTTGCAGACATCGGTGATGACGACCATCTCCGGGTCGTAGCGCTTGATCGACCGGACGGCCTGCTGAATCACCCCGTGCTCGTCGTAGGCCCCCGACGCCAGCTCGTCTTTGTGCTCCGGGATGCCGAAGAGCAGCACGGCTCCGATCCCGAGTCCCCGCAGCTCCTCGACCTCCGAAGGGAGCTGGTCGACGCTGAGCTGGTAGACGCCCGGCATCGACGGCACTTCGCGGCGCACCCCGGTCCCGTAGGTGATGAACAGGGGATAGATCAGATCGTCGACCGAGAGCCGCGTCTCCCGCACCAGCCGTCGCAGCCCCTCACTGCGACGAAGTCGGCGGAAGCGCCGGAAGCTCAGCTCTGCTGGGTTCATCGCAATCTCTCCTCCAGGGCCTCAACGACCGTCCGCAGCAATCCCGGGATCGAGTACTCGTCCGCCACCAGGTCGACCCGAATCCCTGCCTCGCGGGCGGCAGCCGCGGTGATCGGCCCGATGCAGGCGATCACCGGGCGCTCGAGCACGCTGAGGTCATGGCCGAGCGCGGCGACCAGGTTGCGGGCCGTCGAGCTGCTCGTCAGCAGCACGATGTCCACCTCGCCTGCCCGCAGCCGTTCGAGCGCCTCCGGCGGGGGATCCACCGGCCGCGTCCGGTAGGCAGGCACCACATCCACCGCAGCCCCCGCCTCCCGCAGCGTCTCGGGCAACGTCTCGCGAGCCTCGGCGGCGCGCGGCAACAGCACGCGCCGGCCGGCGATGCCGCGCTCGACCAGCGCGGCCGCGACCGCCTCGGCCACGAACTCGCCAGGCACGAGGTCGGCTCCCAGGCCGTAGGCGCGCAGCCGCGCGGCCGTGGCCGGGCCGATCGCGGCGATCCGAATGCGCCCTAGGGAATCGGGCGTACGGCCTAGCTCGCGAAGCCGGCGGAAGAAGGCATCTACCCCGTTGACGCTCGTGAAGACTAGCCAGTCATACCGTTCGAGCTCCCGGATGGCCCGGTCGAGCGGGCCGGTGTCCTCCGGCGGGGCGATCTCGATGACCGGGCAGAGCACCGGCTCGGCACCGAGCTCACGCAGCCGGGCTACCAGTTCCCCGGCCTGGGCCAGGGCGCGGGTCACCAGCACCCGCCGGCCGGCCAGGGGCCGCGTACCTCCGGAGCGCTCAAGCAAGTCGAGCCGGCTCGTCACGGCCGCACCACCTCCTCGATGCCGAGCGCCCCCTTCAGATCGACGGCCAGTGCGCGAGCCGCCCCCAGCGCCTGCTCCTCCGGGACGATCACCTGCCGTCGTTCTAGCCTGCGCAGCGACGGGTCGCCGAGCAGTACCCGTAGCGTGACCTGCCCGTCGTCCACGGTGGCATAGGCACCGATCGGAGCTTGGCATCCACCACCAAGCGCGCGCAGGAATGCTCGCTCGACCTCGACCGCCAGCCCGGCGATCGCGTCGTGGATTCGCCCGAGCAACTCTCGCAGTTCCTGGTCGCCCGCCCGGCAGGTGACACCGAGCGCTCCCTGGCCCGGCGCGGGGACGAAGACGTCAGGTGACAGGTACTCGCTCACCCGGTCCTCCCAGCCCAGCCGGTGCAGCCCCGTGGCGGCCAGGACCACCGCGTCGTAGTCGCCCTGGTCCAGCTTGCGCAGCCGGGTATCGACATTTCCGCGGATATCGAGTGGGGTCAGGTCGGGCCGCACAGCACGGATCAGGGCCTGGCGACGCCGCGAGCTCGTCCCCACCCGAGCGCCCGGAGGCAGCTCAGCGAGCCGAGATCCGTCGCGACTGACCAGCGCGTCGCGTGGATCGGAGCGGATGACGACGGCAGCGAGCACGACGCCCTCCGGGAGCTCCGAAGGCAGATCCTTGACACTGTGCACGGCAAGATCCACTCGGCCATCGAGCAGCGCCTCGTGCAGCTCCTTCGAGAAGACGCCCTGGCCGCCGAGGATCGTCAGCGGCGTCGTCTTGTCGCGGTCACCGGCCGGGGTGATGACGATGACCTCCGTCGAGGCCTCTGGCCAGGCTTCCCGGAGGCGGGCGAGCGCCAGCTCGGTCTGCGCTCGCGCGAGCTGGCTGCCCCGGGTACCGACGCGTACCGATCGGCGTGGACCGATCATTCCCGCCCCCCAACACGGGCAAACTGCCGGCGCGAGAACTCGGCAATCGCTTCACATCCAGGCCACTCGACGATTTTTCCGGGCACTGTCGCCACTCCCACCCTGCATGACTCTCTTTGCTCAAATATCATCAAATCTGTTCAAACCTGCTCATCTACAAATGCCGGGCTGATTCTACGCACCCCGGCGCATCGCGACAAGAGAAAACTTACTAGGATACTCGGAAATGGCCTGGCCTGTCGACGGCTCTTGGCACGCACATTCCACCGCGCTCTCGCTCAGTAGGATGGCGATCCTCGGCCAGAGCCCGTGCCAGCTCAGATCATCTGGGGCAACGCTCGCAGCTTGACGACGTCGAGCCGGCCCGCGCGTCCCGGTCGAAGACTTCGCGCCAACCCGGGCAACCTGCGAAGGCCGGCCGGCGGCTCCAACCCAGGGCAGGGATGAGGTCGTCCGGCTCGTTGGTCGTGAGTGCCCACACGCCGGCTTCGACCACTCGCCGCGCCTCTCTGGTCTCATCCACTGTCCAGGTGGTGACGGCATAGCCGGCGCGCCGCAACCAGCTCACCAGGCGCTGCGTCACCATCCAGTGATGGAGTGCCACGGCATCGGCCCTGGCATACGGCAGGCCGATCGCCATCTGGAGCGCGAGCGGCCAGCGCGCGGCCGCAGTGCCACGGGCCTGAAGGCGGCCCGGCCAGCGGGTCAACATATGGCCGCGCGAGAGGCCGAAGGTGGCTTCGGGCAACATGTCCGCCAACCGGCGAAGACTGGCCGAACGCTGGCCAGTGATGAAGACTCGCTCCGGATGTCCCCAGGCCCGCACCGTCTGCGCCAGTTGCTCCTCGTACCCCTTCCCTTTCAGGTCGAGGTTGATGAGAGCCTGGCCCCCGAACTCGGAGAGAAAGTCCTCCAGGGTCAACAGCCAGGGAAGCGCATCCTTCAGCACGGAATAGGGGGTCTGCCGCACGATGAGCCGGACGTTGCTCTCGAGGCGGATCTCGCTATCGTGGATGAGGACGAGCACGCCGTCGGCCGTGGCGCGCACGTCGCACTCGAGCGCGTCGGCGCCGGCCGCGATAGCATGGCGGAAAGCAGCCGCGCTGTTCTCGATCTCGCGCGGCGCGCCGCCCCGGTGCGCGATGACGACCGGTCGCCGCACGCTGGCTGGATTGCTCACCAGAATCTCCCGACCAGCACGGCCGGCCGCGCCCGCTCGGACTTCGTGGCAGGCGGGACCTGCTCGGCGGAGGACTGGCGACCGCGGAGCCAGCGATGCAGCGAGATCAACCCCACCAGCCAGGAAGACCCCAGCAGGTACGAGCCGAGGACGTCGGTCAACCAATGGTGACCGAGATAAATCCGCGATGGCCCGACGAGCGCGATGAGCACCGCTGCCGCGCCCGCGATCAGCCGGCGCAGCGGCCGCCAGGGGGTGGCGCGCGCAGCGAGGTAGGCTGCCATTCCCCAGAACGCCGTGTAGTGGAGGGTGTGCCCGCTGGGATAACTCGTGTCGCGCAGCTTCGCCAGCGTCACCCGGATGAGCGGATGTCGCGGCCGAGGGCGGCGGATGACTAGTTTCGTCAGGAAGCTTCCCATGCTCGCCATCCAGGCCACCAACAGCAGCAGGCTCTCGAGCCGGCGTCTCGTAACCCATAGGGAGCCAACCACCAGGCCGGGCAAGATCAGGCTTTGCGGACGAAAGCCAGGCCAGCTCACCCAGCTCATCAGCTTGCCGAGGAGCGGATGATCGAGGCGCTGCACACGCAGCGTCACCGCGAGATCGAGCGCGGATTCCGGTTGCTGGCGCACCCGGCGCGCCAGCACGAGGTAGAAGAGGAATGCGACAAGGCTATAAAGAAGCGGTACCACCAGGAGAGGTGTGGCCGGCCTGCGACAACCGGCGGTTCGCGGCATCATAATCTCGACTGGCTCCGCTTGCCACCCCGCGCGGATCAACCTTTACCCCACAACGGTCTCAGCTCAGCCCGCAAGCCAGCCTGCCGCGCTTCCCGCCCCGGAACGGATCACCACCGAGCAGGCCCTCGGCACAGCAGCGAGCCGTCGAGCCGAGCTCCAAGACAGGTGCGCCGGGCCTCCCGTTACCGGCCAGGCAGGCTCTACTCGGCGAAGTCGTCAAGATCGGGGGCCTCGTAGCGCCAGAGCTTCTCTGGCCGGCGATACCCCATACCTACCAGTGCCTCGATCACCTCCCAGACCACCTCGTCCGGCGTGGAGGCACCGGCGGTGAGCCCGACGACCTGGGCGTCCTGGAACCAGCCAGGGTCGAGCTCGCTTGGCCCCTCGATGTGATAGCTGGGCACACCGCAGGCCCGGCCGACCTCAGCCAGCCGAGCCGTGTTCGAACTCTTCTTCCCCCCGATCGCCAGGATCACGTCGACTTCCTGTGCCAGCGCCTTGAGCGCTTCCTGTCGTTCCCAGGTCGGTTGGCAGATCGTGTTGATGATCCGCACCTCGCCCCCGTGCCGCGCCACCCACGACGTCAGCTCCACGGCAAATGCGAGGAACTCGTCGGTCTGCTTGGTCGTCTGCGAGACCAGCGCCACTTTGCGCGGCGGGGCCACGACTCCGGGTACGCCCCGCGGGCCAGTCCAGGGGAGGTCGCTCAGGTGCTTGGCGGCCACCGCCCGGCTAGTCCCTGCCCACCCCAGCACGCCACGCACCTCCGGGTGGTGCGCGTCGCCGTAGACGACCAGGAAATATCCCTGCCGGACCAGCTTCTCCGCGAGGCGTTGCACCTTGGTCACGAGCGGGCAAGTGGTGTCGATCAGGGTTAGCCCGTGAGACTGGGCCTCCTGAGCGCGGTCGGGTCCGGCTCCGTGCGCCGTAATGGCGACGCGCTGGAAGCCGCGGGCTTTGGCTTCGGGAACCGAGGGCAGAGGCTCGATACCCTGGCCACGCAGCCGCTGCACGACCTGCGGATTGTGGATCACGTCGCCAACGGTCGCGACCGGCCCGCCCTCCTGCGCCGCCTGCTGGATGATCTCCAGTGCGCGCCGGACTCCCCAGCAGTAGCCCATGACTTCAGCCAGGACGATCCGCCGCTCCTTGGTCGTTACTGTCATCGCTCCCTACTTCCACCCGCGGCCCTCGCCGGGTCGTCCTCGAGTCGCAGCCGCTGAGAAGGCTCTCAGCCAGCACCTCCGCCTGCGTTCGGCTCCCCCTGGCAGGAGACCAGGTGAAGCAAAGCGCCAGCGGGAGCACCGGCGAGCTTCGCCACCGGATAGAGTATACCGGGGCAGCAGCGTAGGCGCTCTGCCTAGCTATCCCAGCCGAGAAACGCGCCGCTCGTCCGGAAAGAGCAGTGGCAGCAACTCTCCAAGCGCCTGCACTTCGGCATCGGGAGGCGGTCCCCCCGGCCAGGGCCGGCCCTGGCGGTTGTACCAGATGCTCATCAGCCCGGCTGCCTGCGCTCCAGCGATGTCTACGGCGGGGTTGTCGCCGACAAAGGCAGATTGCGACGCCGGTACACCCGCGCGGTCGAGGGCGAGCCGAAAGACCGCTGGATCAGGCTTCGCCACCCCGACCTCTTCAGAGATGATGACGATCGGGAAGAGATCGGCGATTCCGAGGCGGTGCAGCTTCTCGCGCTGGATCTGGCTCGGCCCGTTGGTCACCAGCCCGGTCAGCACGCGCTGCTGCACGGCTCTGACGACCTCGAGCGCCTCATCGAAGAGGCAGAGGTCGATGAAGCGATCACTGATGTACGCCTCGATCGCGCGCTCGATTCGCCAGGAGTCGGCCAGGCCGAACTCGGCGAGCACCTCCACCAGGTCTTCAGTCCGCATCAGCGCCCCGGTCACAACGCGCTCGATGATCGCCTCGGTGTCGCTATGACGCTCTCCGGCGAGCGCAGCTTGAACGGCGCGTTCGACACGTCGCCGGAACGAGGTGGCCTGATCGCATAGAGTATCGTCGAGGTCGAAGAGAACGAGCTTCAGCGAGGGTCCCGAGCGTTGCCCAGCGCGCACGGCTTTGCCTATCCCTCCGGTACAGTCAGCAAGCCTACGCAGGCACAGAGGAGCCGTCAAGCGCTACGATGCAGAGGGCTCGAGGGAGAGCCGCGTTCGGCTAGACTGTTGAAGCGGCGCGCTACTGAGCGGAGGTAGAGAGATGAGAGAGCCAGCGAGCACCTACACGATCGAGGACTTCGTCGCGGACGCGCGGGCGGTGATGGCAGAGTGCGGTGACGATCGAGCGCGCGTCATCGAACGGTTACGACCGCTAGTCGAGAGAGTCGTCCGGGACGAGAGGTTGTTCGACGAGCGCTACCGGGCCGAGCCAGAGAACGGCAGACCACGGCACGTCTACTATCGCGCCCCGGACGGATCTCTGCAGATCTACATGGTCGAGTTCGCCCCTGGCCAGCCCACCCCGGTCCACGACCACGTGACCTGGGGAATTATCGGCGTCTGTCGCGGTAAGCAGCGCACCACCCGCTACCGCCGGCTGGACGACGGCAGCCAGCCAGGCCGCGCTGTCCTCGAAGTCATCGAGGACACGGTGCTCGAGCAGGGTGCGGTGTACCCGCTCATGCCTCCCGACGATATCCACCGGATCGAGACCGTCGGTGCGGAACCGAGTTACTCACTGCATGTCCTGGGCGCCGACCTATCTCGGCAACACCGGCATATCTTCGACCCCGAACGCGGCACGGTCGAGGCCGTCACTGGTCGAACGATGTAGCGGGCGGCAGGCATCAGAGCGCCAGCACGCCAAACCGGCCGGTCGGAGGCTGAACGGGAATTCCTGGTGTCTACCAGGACTTCTCGGTCATAGCGACGAGCTCCGTCGATCGTTACATCAGCATTGGTGTCGGAGATTCTTCGTTGCCGGCTGCCAATTACCAATTTTTAGAAGGAGCAGCACAATGGAGCTCTCGCCAGACCGGATGCTCTCGATCGTGCTCCTCGTCTCTTTTGGCGGCCTTGTGCTTTCTCGCCGGGCATCACGGTCGCTCTCCGGGCAACGCCGCGTGCTGATGATTGCTCGATCGCGTGGCCGGCTGATCAGTATTTGGACACTCATCTGTACCGGAATTCTCGGACTAACAACGGGCCTGTGGGCGCTCCTCTCGCTGCTTCTGCCGGACCCGGCTGTGCCAGCCGCTGTCTTCGCCATCGAAGCTGTCCTCCTCGACTTCGCGAGCCAGCGCGTCCGCTTCCGCGCGATGCCCTGAATCGCGGCACTCCGGCTGCCAGCCCAGCGAAATCTGCTAGGCTACCCCGAACGCTGGCGCTGAACCCGCGGCCGGTCGAGTTATCCCCCGTCATTGAGGGCCCGATCAGTGACGCTCCTGGCCAGTGGCTCGTATCAATCCATGGCGTCCTCATTTGACGGCATCCGAACCCTCGGCCATACTGCCGCGGTGTGAGTAGGACGCACCGACGGAGGGGGGAAACGATGGCTGGTCTCGTCTTCGCTGCGGTCGCTCCTCATGGATTCCCGATCATCCCCGAACTCAGCGAGGACGCGGAAGGGGCACTGGCCACGCGCGCCGCGATGCAAGAGCTGGGGCGACGCTGTGCCGCCGCGCGGCCCGAGGTGCTGGTCGTAGCCACGCCGCATGGCGTCCGGGTGGATGGCACTATCTGCCTGGCCAACGTGGCTCGAGGCGCTGGGACCCTGCGCTGGCACGGGCGCCAGGTCGAGATGAACGTGCCGGTCGACGGCCGCCTCACCGACTCGATCGCCGCGACCGCTCGGGAGATGGGCCTACCGATCGCTCTGGCCGGTTTCGCTGGCAACCGGCGCGACCAGAGCGTGATTCCGCTCGACTGGGGAACCATCACGCCGCTCTGGTTCCTCGGCCACGACCGTAACTTGGCCGGCTACGGGGATGTTCTGGCTCCGCGTCCTGAAGAGGACTCCGGCCCCCCAGTCGTCATCGCCACACCGTCACGCGCGCTCCCGCGGGCCGCCATGGTCACCTTCGGGGAAGCCATCGCCGAGGCTGCTGCTCGTGACGGCCGGCGCGTCGCGTTCATCGCTTCCTGCGACTGGGCACACACGCACCGAGCCGACGGCCCGTACGGCTTCCACCCGGACGCAGCCGTCGTCGACGAGCTCGTGGTGGCGGCCCTGCGCGACAACGATCCAGGCCGGCTCATCGACCTTCCAGAGGAGCAGGTCGCCAATGCAGCGATCGACGGCCTCTGGCAGACGCTCATGCTCGCTGGCGCGATGCGCCGCGTACCCATGCGCGGCGAGGTGCTCAGCTATGAGGCGCCCAGCTACTACGGGATGATCGTGGCAGCCTTCACTCCAGCAGGGTAAACGTGCAGTTGGCTCACGGCGCTCTCTGGGCTAGCCTTGCGGCGTTGCGTTCCAAGGCGCGAGGCTGAGCGGAGAGGACCAGCGCGTGAGTCGATGGCACCAGATCATCGCGATCCTCATCCTAATCCTCGCCGGATGTCGTGTGGACCCCGGACGGCCAGCCCCGCCGACAGCAAGCGGTGATTCGGCGGGAAGTCCGGGGGTGCCCCACGATGCCCCGACGCCCACCGCGATGCCGACTCCCACGCCCACCCCATCTCCGACCCCACTTCCGACTCCCACGCCGCCGCCACTCCCTCTCGCCCACTGCTACCAGCCGCGCTCCGACGCTCCTGGCGCGAGAACTGAAAGCCCGCCGCTCGTCCTCCAGCCAGCCGGGCCGGGTTCGCTCTTCCAGAGTTGCCAGGTCGTCTCCCTCTACGGCTACCCGGGGGAGCCACGCATGGGCGTGCTCGGCAGTGGCGAGCCGGAGGAGGTCATACCGAAGCTCCTAGAGCAGGCTGCGGCCTACGACGCTGTGAACGGACCGCGCGCGGTCGCCCCGGCTCTACATCTGATCTACGCGGTAGCGCAGGCGAACCCGACCGCTGATGGCTCGTACCTGGCTCGGATGCCCGAGGAAACGTTGCGCCGCTATCTGGCCGCCGCCGAGCAGCACGACCTCCTGGTCTTTCTCGACATCCAGCTCGGGCACAGCACCGTCGATGCCGAGCTATCGCGCATCCTCGGGTACCTCGAGCAGCCGCGCGTGCACCTGGCACTCGATCCCGAGTTCGCTACCGGTCCGGATCATGCGCCGGGTACGATCGTCGGTGGAGTTGACGCGTCGGACATCAACCGCGCGCAGGAGATGCTGCAACGACTGGTCGAAGAGCACCGGCTCCCCGACAAAATCCTCATTGTCCATCAGTTTGTGCCCAGCATGATTCGCAAGAAGAGCGAGATTCAGGACTTCCCTAACGTCGACCTGGTTATCGATCAGGATGGCTTCGGCCGGTCCGAACAGAAGGTCGCCAATTACGAGCAGTTCGTCCGTGCCGATGGTGCTGAGCACGGCGGTTTCAAATTGTTCTACGCGCAAGACCTGGATCTGATGATGCCGGAACAGGTGGTGGCATTGACGCCGCAGCCGGATGTGGTGATCTACCAGTAGCGACGCGCCGCTTTACGAATGGCCAGCAGCCAGCTAGCATGGACGCAACAGCGGTACCGCAACAGCGAAGGAGGCGGTGAGGTGAAGGCGGCCGTGCTGTGGGAGCGCCGGTCTCCCCTGGTCATCGAAGAGGTGGAGATCACTGACCCGGCACCGGGCGAGGCCCGAGTGCGGATCCTGGCGAGCGGCGTGTGCCACTCCGACCTGCACCACATCCTGCGGGACACCTATCTGGTTCTCCCCGCCGTGCTCGGCCACGAGGGAGCGGGAGTGGTCGAAGCCGTCGGTCCGGGAGTCACCCGGGTCAAGCCCGGCGATCGGGTGATCATCGCCTTCGGCTCCAAGTGCGGGGAGTGCTACTTCTGCCTCCGGGGTCTCGACCACCTCTGTGAGAAGCCGCTTCCGGCCCATGTACGGCTGCGCAAGGGTGAGCAGCCCCTGACCCCGCTGCTCGGCGTGGGATCCTTCGCCGAGTATGCGAACGTGGACGCCACCAACCTCGTCCCGATCCCCGACGAGATGCCGATCGATCGGGCGGCGCTGATTGCCTGCGGCGTGACGACCGGCATCGGGGCAGCGACCAAGACCGTGAGAGTCGAGCCCGGATCGAGCGTAGCTGTTATCGGTATCGGTGGCGTAGGCCTCAACGTGGTGCAGGGCGCCTGGCTGGCTGGCGCCGCCAGGATCATCGCGATCGACACGCTCGACTACAAGCTGGAGCTCGCTCGCCGGTTCGGCGCGACGCACGTTGTGAACGCGCAGCAGGAAGACCCGATCGAAGCGGTGCGCCGCTACACCGGCGGCCGGGGAGCTGACTACGCGTTCGAGGTCGTCGGCTTCTCGAAGACGATCGAGCAGGCGTACGAGATGGTGCGTCGCGGCGGTGTCGCCGTGGTGGTGGGCTTCGGCGCCGACGACGACTTCGTGCGCTTGCCGGCCAGTCTCATGCGCAGCGGCAAGAGCCTGGTCGGGTGCTTCTACGGATCGGTACAGCCCCACGTCGACATCCCACGCTATGTCGATCTATACCTCGCCGGGCGGATCAAACTGGACGAGCTGATCAGCCGCCGGTACCGGCTGGAGGAGATCAACCAGGCCTTCG
This sequence comes from Thermalbibacter longus, assembly GCF_023806485.1. Taxonomy (GTDB): domain Bacteria; phylum Chloroflexota; class Chloroflexia; order Thermomicrobiales; family Thermomicrobiaceae; genus Thermalbibacter; species Thermalbibacter longus. The sequence continues at coordinate 251,388 of NZ_JAMSLR010000001.1, read as the reverse complement.
ATGCCCTCCGGGCAGGGGAGGTCGCGCGCAGTATCATTGTCTTCGAGTGAGACATGATGAAGCCATGCCCGCGCGCCCGGAGCTGGGCTTGCCGTAGCCTGGCACCAGCCGGCCGGGTGCGGGGAGAAAGCAGGACTACCCTAGGGAGGCAAGACTCAGCCGGCGCGCGCGAAGCGCCGGTTCAAGGTAGCGCGCCGGCGCCGCACCGCCCGAAGTGCAGTCTCTTGCACATCCTGTGGGGCCAGCCCGGCCGGCGTGAGCAACGCGAGCCAGCCGAGCGCCGCCGGGCTGGCGAGCCACTGAAGCGCTGCGTTATTCAGGACCGCATCCTCGACCGCCTGGCGGACCACCGCCGCCGCAAGCTGCTGGACTGGGTCGGTAGCGAACTCATCGAGTGGATCCATCTCGCGCCCCCACCCGGCAAACGGTCCGTGCACCGAAACGGTTCTGCTCTCATTAGTCTCTTCGGCACGAAGGTCCTGGTACTTGAGTGCTGTACGCGGATGAGCGATCAGGGGGATATGGGCATTCGGCTCGGCCGGAGAACGGCTGCCTGGGAAGCGGCGCATGTGCCTCGAGAGTGCATGCTGGTCGAGGCGAGTAGCCGGCGACAGCTCGTGTGAGATCGGGTTCCGTGGGAGGGCGAGGCGTGGGCGGATGGACGGTGCTCTGCGAACGCTGTGGCGCTGAGGATCCGTTGGACAGCGCCGGCTGGCGCTGCCCGCACTGTGGCGCAGCTTGGATCCTGCGCGGCCCTGACCTCTTCGATATCCAGCGGCTCCTCCCGGCCGAGCACACGCTCTGGCGCTACGAGCAGATTCTGCCGACCGCTCGATCGGAGGCGGTCTCGCTCGGCGAGGGGATGACGCCGCTGGTGCCGGGGGAACTCTCGGGCCACCCCGTATGGTTCAAGCTCGACTTCTTGCTGCCGACCGGTTCGTTCAAGGATCGCGGAGCTGCAGTCCTCGTGAGCCATCTCCGCTGCCAGGGCTACCGGAGACTGGTCGTGGACTCGTCCGGCAACGCCGCCGCCGCGCTCGCTGCCTACTGCGCTGCCGCCAGGCTCGAATGCCATGTCTTCGCGCCGGCGGCCACATCACCAGCCAAGCTGGCCCAGGCACGCGCCTACGGCGCAGAGGTGACGCTCGTCGAGGGCTCCCGGGAGCGCGTTGCCGCGACTGCCCAGCGTGCCGCCACAGCCGACCCCGCGGCCGCCTATGCGAGCCACAACTGGCATCCGGTCTTCGTCGAGGGAACGAAGACGTGGCTGCTCGAGGTGTGGGAGCAGCTCGGAGGGCGCTTCCCGAGTGCCTGCTTTCTGCCAGTCGGCGGAGGGAGCTTGCTCATCGGCGCCTGGCGGGCCTGCCAGGCCCTTCCCGGACCGTACCCGAAACTCGTTGCGGCTCAGCCGCTCGCCTGCGCGCCGCTCGTGCAGGCGTTCGAGCGCGGGGAACCAGACGTGTCACCGGTCGCTCCAGCGACCACCCTGGCTGAGGGTGCTCGGATCGCCGCGCCACCGCGAGGGCGCCAGATGCTGGCGGCTATCCGCCGGAGCGATGGGTGGGTCGAGGCGATCGATGAAGACTCGCTGGTGGACACGCTCCGCCAGCTCTGGCGACAGGGACTCTACGTCGAGCCCACCGCTGCGCTCGGTGCGGCAGCGTTCCGCCAAGCCGTCGCGCGCGGCCGGCCGATGCCCGCCGGCGAGGCGGTGATCGTGCTGACGGGTTCCGGATTGAAGACGGGCAGCCTCGCCTTGGAATAGGGAGGCGAGAAGCCTCAGGCCGACGTGCCCCGGGGAATCTGATGGACGAGGGAAATTCCCCTTCACTCGACGACGATGAGATCGCGAGGGTACGTTGTCAGATACCGGCCACCCTGCTCGGTCACGACGACGGTATCGCCGACCGATAGACCAGGACCGGCAGTGAGCACCATATGGAAGACCATGCCGGCAGCCAGCGGTCGATACTCGTCGCGAACGATCCAGAAGCGGTCGAGCTCGCTCCACCCGATCCGGCACTCATGGCAGGCGAGCGCATAGCCCGAGAGCTGCATGGTCCAGAGCCCAATCGGCAGCTTGGACCGAACGAACGCGTCGAGCTCTGAGGGGATCGCGCCCGGAACCAGACGCGTGATCTGCTCTTCCTGCGCGAGCCGCACCTGCTCGTATAGCTCAGCCATCTCGGCGGAGGGAGGACCCACTGACACCATCCTGGTCAGCCGCGCCCAGTAGCGATTCACGCTGTTGGTCATCTCCATTCGTACCAGATCGCCATGTTGCAGGGTGCGGTCACCGAGTCGACCATCGACGTCGCGCAGTCGCTCCCCAGAGACGATGGTGCCGGGAAACAACGTGTCGGCTCCCGCGCGAACGAGTGTGCCGGCCAGGGCTGCAGCGATCTCCCGCTCGCGCACGCCGGCACGGACAGCCGCAACGCCGGTCTCCAGGCCCCGCTGAACGGCTATGGCAGCCTGCCGGTGCTGCTCGATCTCTTCGGGGGACTTCACGAGCCGGAGCCAGCCGATCGCATCCGAGAGATCAACCCCGAGGGCGCCCGGCCACTCGGCCATAAGCTGCTCATACCGGCGCGCAGCGAGGTGGTACGACGCTTTCTCGATGCCGACCCGCCGCAGTCGCGGCACGAGCTTCCTGGCCAGCCGGGCGGCCAGCACCACCGGATTATCCCAGTCGTTGTAGAACGCTGGTACATCGAGCCAGGATGTGCTGAGAAAGGACAACTCCTCAGTGTACCTCAACAGATGGACCGGTTCGTTATCCATCGGTACGAGCAGTGCCTGAAACGCGGAACCCGAGCCGGCGAAGCCGGTCAGGTAATAGATCGTGTCGGCGTCCACCAGCACAGCGAGATCGACCTGATGGTCGGTCAGAATGCGCCGCAGGGACTGCCAGCGCCGCGCGAATTCCTGATCGGTGAAGACGCGTCGAGCAATCGGACCTGTCATACTGCCTCCCGGTCTCGCTGGCGAGCGTCGCTTTCACCGGCGATCTGGTAGCATACGGAACGCGGCCAGGGCGTCGCGGGATTGGTTGTCCGGCGTGGCGCCTGCGACTGCAGGACGCCGTCCGCGCGGAGGGCTGGATGCAGCGAGAGCACCAGCGGCTTCTCCTCCCAGTTTACCTGCCCACTGTCCTGCTCGCATTCGGGCAGGGCGTGATGGTACCCATCCTGCCCCTGTACGCATTGGAGTTCGGCGGCTCTTACGGCCTCGCTGGACTCGTCGTGTCGGCCGCCTGGATCGGCACCCTGCTCGCGGATCTCCCTACTGGACTGTTGCTACCCCGGCTGGGCTTCCGCCGCTCGATGGTGATCGGCTGCGGTCTGTTCGGCACCGGGACTATCGCGCTCGCATTCGCTGGGTTCGCGCCTGAGTTGATCCTCTACCGCTTTATCGCTGGGATCGGAACCGCACTCTGGGGACTTTCACGGCACACCTACGTGACTCACGCCGTGCCCACTGCTTCGAGGGGGCGTGCCATCGCTGTCTTCGGCGGCATCAACCGTATCGGATGGTTCGCCGGCCCCGCTGTGGGCGGGCTACTCGGGCAACTGTACGGCCTGAGCGTCCCGATCCTGGTTGCGGGGGCGCTGGCGTTCGTCGCGCTGGCCATAGCAGCCGTCGCTGTAGATCCGCCAGCGAGTTGGACTCCCCTCTCCGGTCACCAGTTCGGAGTTGGAGTGCTCCGCGAGATCGTCCAGGACCGACAGCGTGAGCTCCTGGCCGCCGGTTCTGCGCAGATTTTCGCCCAGATGATCCGCGCTGCCCGGCAACTGGTGATCCCGCTCTACGGTAGCGAGGTCATCGGGCTCGATCGCGCAGAGGTAGGCTTCATCTTGAGCCTTATGTCGGTGGTCGACATGTCCCTCTTCGTACCGGCCGGCATGATCATGGACCGCTATGGGCGAAAGGCCGCTGCGGTGCCATCCTTTCTCATCCTCGGACTCGGCATGGCACTTATCCCCTTCACCGACAGCTACTGGACGCTCCTCGGCGCAGCACTGGTGCTCGGGTTCGGCAACGGGATCGGCTCGGGCACGATGATGACACTAGGGGCCGACCTGGCGCCGCGTGGGCGCACCGGCGAGTTCCTGGGCATCTGGCGGCTCATCGGCGATAGCGGCCAGGCCCTGGCGCCGCTGATCATCGGAACCGTCGCCGACTTGATCGGGCTCGTCCTCACGGCTGGGACAGTCGCCGGCCTCGGGCTGGCTGCGGCCGGCACCCTGGCTCTCTTCGTAGAGGAAACACGCTGGAAACAAGAAACTCGCCCGGTTACCGCTCAGCAACAGGTGGCAAAGGGAGACTGAGCCTCTCCTACTGCACGATGTAGAAACAGTTCCCCCCGTAGTCGGCGTTCGCAACCAGCGTCCAGTAGCCGCCCAGCGGCGGCACCTCTCCCTCCAGCCATCGGACCCAGATCAGGTAGTTTCCTGGTGGGAGGATCAACCCGTGCCACCGGAGATCTTCGCGGCAAGTCACGCGCCCTGAACCGGGCGGGTAGATTGGACAGTCCTGGCAGCCGCCGAGCGTCAGCACCTGGTGAACCGGCCCTTCGATCGTCACCTCCAGCGCGTACGGGCTCTGGTTGCCGGACGCGAAGGCAGCCTGCCCGCCCAGTTCGGACGCCACCAGCATGTACGGCGTCGGCCCCAGCGGTTCGTGGACGTTCTGGATGAGCGGAGGCTCAACCGGGATATCCATGGCGTACCGCCAGCGGAAGTAGTGCTGGCCGACGTTCCCCGCCTCAACCTTCCACCCCTCAGGGTTGTCGGGCGTATACGTGAGGCAGCGTCGCTCGAAGCACTGGATCAGCACAGTGCGCCGAACTCCACCGACGTTGACCGTTGCCCAGTACGCCTCACTGATCGGAAAGCCGGTGGCGTAGAAGGGATCCTGGAAAAGCGGCGCGAGCCGCGACAGTCCATCTTCGTAGACTAGTCCTCCACTCGTCATGAAGTCCCAGAAGGGTGAGGCGACCTGGTGCCCGGTTTCAGGGACGTAGTACGCAGTGACGACGCCGAAGGCCCCCAGCTCCGGACGCTCGGTGATGGTCCCGTCGTGCTGCAGGTGCTGGACGATCAGGACACCATCCGGCAACGGCGGGAGGCGAACAAGCCGGCCGAACGTGGCATAGGTCGGCGCACCGGGATCGTCGGTATCGCCCGCCACGTTAAGCTCTGCCGGCGCTCGCTGCTCAAAAGCGGTGTTGCCGAGTTTGAGCTTCCCGGTAACCATCTCAACGACCAGCAAGCCGTTGGTTACGTACCAGATCGATTCCGGATCGGCCGCTGGATCGGTGATCTCCATGCGCGACTTGTCGAAGTACTGCACGATCCGGAGCCCATTCGACCCCTCGGCATAGGATTCCTGCATCGCGGCGCTGAACGCGCTCGGCCCCCACATCCAGGTTCGGCTGACCTGGAGATCTGAGACGGGCTTGTCAGTCCTGGCCCACACGCGCCAGAATGCGTCGCTCCCCGGCTGTACCGCACCGCCCGGTAAAGATGGCCCCGAGGGGAACCAACAGCAGGACCACGACGAAGGGCAGCCAGCGCTTCCGCTTCATCATCGAATCTCCCCCAAATCAGCCACAAGCGCAAGCATGCCTTCGGTCCGCGCTCGAGTCGCCATCCCCAAGTGAGGACGATCTTCGGACCAGGGTCGCCGCCGTCGAGCACGATGGCGAAGCCTTCCTGGTGTTTCAGAGGGCTGGGAACAGTGTCAGCACGGTAACGGATGGGTGAGCCGGCGTCAACAGGTGGAAATATTGCGGGTCGATAGCACCGTCTCACCGCCCGACGCGGCGACCCGGCACTGCTGTCCACAAGCAGAGAGTGCCGGATACACCGGCAGTGCGCCCGCTGCGACGGATTTCGGCGCCACGAGGCTAGTGTTTCAGCGCTGGAAAGGACCGGCATGCCAACCAGGCGCGGGTACATCGATGGACCCCGATAGCCGGAAGTACTCTTGCCCGGCCCCGACCCGGGTGGCACAATCGGCGACGCCACCCCGCTGAGCAGCTCGGCAGGCAGCGGCCCCCATCCGTTAGCCTGCCAGGGGGACGAGCGTCAGCTCTGGAAGGGGTTCGTTCGAGGATGCCAGCGAGCAGCCGCTATGATCTGTACGCAACCCGTTACCCTCTGCTCCCGCTCAAGAGCGTCGTGATCTTCCCGCACAGTATCGTGACCCTGCTGGTCGGCAAGCCGCGGTCGATCCAGACCGTCGAGGCAGCGATGGCTCATGATCACTGCCTCGTCGTCGTGACCCATCGGGATCCCGAGATCGAAGACCCGCAAGCTGATGACCTGCACCAGGTGGGAACGCTGGTGAGGATCTCCTCACTGGAACCACAACCCACCGGCGGCTATCAGGTACGGCTCGAAGGGCTCCAGCGGGTCTGCATCGTGACCGTCGACAGCCAGCGCCCATACCTCACCGCCCGCGTCGAGCCGTTCAACGAAGTCCTGCCAGCCGCCGCCGAGGCAGCGATCCTGATCCGCCACCTGCGCGAGCTCGTCAACCGGTGCCAGGAGCTACGCGGCGGTCTCGGTGATGACGTGCTGGCATTGCTGCGCCAGACCGATGACCCAGCCCACTTCGCCGACCTCCTGGCCACGCAGGTGATCCGTGAAGCGGCCCGAAGGCAAAGCTTCCTCGAAAATCCTGACGTCCTCAGCCGCTTGGAACAGCTCGCGATCGCCCTGACGACGGAGATCGACCTGGCCCAACTGGAGCAACGCATCCGCGATCGTGTCCGTGAGCAGATCGATCGCAGCCAGCGCGAGTTCTACCTCCGCGAGCAGCTTAAAGTCATCCATAACGAGCTGGCGGGCGAGGCTGGTAGTGAGACCGAGGCCCTGCGCGCCCGCATCCGGGAGCTCGCGCTGCCGGAAGAGGTGACTGAGCGCTTGCTCCGCGAGGTCGATCGTCTCGAGCGCATGCCCGCCGTCTCAGCCGAAGGGGCTCTCCTCCGCACCTATATCGAAACCGTCCTCGCCCTCCCTTGGAACCAGGAGACCGAAGACAACCTCGACCTGGCCCACGCGCAGGAAATCCTGGAGCGCGACCACTACGGGCTGGAGCAGGTCAAGGAGCGCATCATCGAGTTCCTCGCCGTGCGCAAGCTCACCGCCGGCCGAAACAGCTCTCACCCGACTATCCTCTGCTTCGTCGGACCACCGGGAGTCGGCAAGACCAGCCTCGGCCGCTCGATCGCCACGGCAATGGGGCGCTCCTTCGCTCGGGTCAGTCTCGGCGGCGTGCGGGACGAGGCCGAGATCCGGGGCCATCGCCGCACGTACATCGGCGCCTATCCCGGGCGGATCATCGGTGCGCTGCGCCGGGCCGGCACGCTCAACCCGGTCATCCTGCTCGACGAGATCGACAAACTGTCGGCCGACTATCGCGGCGATCCTGCGGCGGCGCTGCTCGAGGTACTCGACCCCGAGCAGAACCGCCAGTTTACCGACCATTACCTCGATATGCCTTTCGACCTCTCCCGCGTGCTCTTTATCACCACCGCGAACACGCTATCGACCGTACCCCGCGCTCTGCGCGACCGGCTCGAGGTCATCGAGATCGGCGGGTATACCGAGCAGGAGAAGCTGGAGATCGGCAAGCGGCATCTGCTGCCTCGCCAGCTCGAGGCGCACGGGCTCGAGCCGGGCACGCTCGAGATTCCGGATGCCACCTGGCGAGCGCTCATCCGCGGCTACACGCACGAGGCCGGCGTACGCGAGCTGGAGCGGCAGATCGGCGCGATCTGCCGCAAGGTCGCGCGCGACATCGTTCAGGGGAAGGATCAGCGGGTACGGTTGACCCGGCGGCGGTTGGCTCAGTACCTCGGCCCACAACGCTACGACCGAACAGAACCCCACCGAGAACCTCAGGTCGGCGTGGCGCTGGGCTTGGCTGCGACCCAGGTCGGTGGCACGGTGATCGCAGTGGAGGTCGCGGCTATGCCGGGCCGCGGCAACCTCACCATCACCGGGCAGGCCGGCGAGATCATGCAGGAGTCGGCCCGCGCCGCTCTCAGCTACATCCGCTCGCGGGCTGCCAAGCTCGGCTTGCAGCCGGACTTCGCCGAGCGCTGCGACCTGCACATCCACCTGCCCGAGGGGGCGCAGCCGAAGGAGGGGCCATCGGCCGGCATCACGATGGCGATTGCCCTGATCTCGGCGTTGACCGACCGGCCGGTGCGGGCCGACGTGGCGATGACCGGTGAGGTCACGCTGCGGGGCCGCGTGCTCGCGGTCGGCGGCCTCAAGGAAAAGGCCCTGGCGGCTCACCGTGCCGGGATCCGCCACCTGATCGCGCCCGCTGACAACCGGCGTGAGCTCTCCCGGCTGCCGGAACCGGTGGCCAGCGAACTCCAGTTCCACTGGGTGTCCAATATGGACGAGGTCCTCGGCATCGCGCTGCTCCCGGCACAGCCGAGCGACGGGCTCGCGGTGGTAGGCGCGGACGGCGCGATCACCGACGCCGCCGCTGCCGCCCACGGGAGCCCAGAATCGGCCGGCGAGGCAGTCGCGGGTACGTAACAGGCGACGCCGGGGAGCAGCCGGCGTCGCCTGCTAGGCCACTGCACACGTTCGCCAAAGGATGCGCCCAGCCCGCTCAGGCGGGCGGGAAACGACCAGCCTGCTGCACCCGATCCAGGATCCCGGCATCGGCGAGTTGCTGGCGGACTTCATCTAGGCTACGCTGGCGACCAGGGAACTCCTCGTCCTCGCTCAAACGCAGTACCAGCCGCGCCGCTAGCGCTGCGGCCATCTGCAGGCCGCGCAGCGACACCTTGTCCAGCGTGTCCGCCTCGGTGTGTCCCCAACCACGCCCGACCATCCCCGCCGTCGAGTCGCGGCTATTGAGCGTCGCGTTGGGGATCCCGCGAACCGCGAACGGGAAGTGATCGGAGTGAGAGTGGAGCTCGTCGCGCACAGCGAACTCGTAGGGCAGCGAGCGAGCCAGTCCGGTGAAGTAGGGAACCAGCTCGGGCAAGCCGGAGAGCGTCAACTGCTCCTGGCCTCCAGCCCCTCGACCAGCCCCGTCGAGGTTGAGCACGAAGCGGAACCGCTCTCGGCTATCCGCCCGGGCATGGAGAGCTGCATGGTGCCAGGCCCCGAGCAGGCCCAGCTCCTCCGCACCGAAGCAGATGACCCGCACCGTCCGGCGCAACGATCCCTTCAAGCGGGCCAGCACGCGGCCAACTTCGAGTCCGACCACCGTGCCTGCGCCGTCGTCGCCGGCGCCCTGCGAGATATCATGGCCGTCGTAGTGCCCCCCGACCAGGACGATCTCGTCTGGTCGCTCTGTGCCGGGAATCTCGCCGACGACGTTGTAGGAGACCGAGTCGAATGTGCGGTTTCGGGTTTCGATCCGAACCCGAACCGGGCCGCGCTCCGCCAAGCGCCGGAGAGTAAATCCCGTCTCATAGCTCAGCCCGATGCCAGGGATGGCCGCCTCGCGGTCGGCCGCAGTGGCACCCCCTGGATTGCGCCCGCTCAAGCTCCCGGTAATGTGGAGCTGGCCAGGATTCTGGTTGATGAACAGGCAGGCGACCGCACCACGCTCGATCGCCCAGTTGAACTTGTCGGTACGGTGACTTTTACGCTCGCCGGGCCGGTTCGTCTCGGCGTCCGTCAGCACGACCTTGCCCGGAATCTGGCCGGCCAGCCGCTCGAAATCGGGTAACTCCCCCTCACCGACGTCGATGACCTCGGCCTCGAGCGCTGCCGATGGACAGTAGGGCATGGCGATCGCCGGGAGCGCTCGTTCGAGCGGCGAGATGAGCGTTACCTGGCAGGGGCCTCGCTCCCAGCTCGCCATCGGGAACTCTTCCAGGCGGACGTTGGCCAGCCCGTACTCGATCATCCGGCCACGCAGGTATTCGGCCGCCTGGTGCTCCCGGTCCGTGCCGGCGAAGCGGTGCCCGAGGTCGTCGCAGAGATACACCAGATTGCGCCAGGGCTCGCTCGAGGTCCAGATCTCGCCGAGAATCATCTTGTCGAGCTCTCGCAAGCGATCCGTGCTCATCGACCCCTCCTGCTCATCCTCCGGCCGTCGCCTGCGGCATTCTAGCATCCTTCGCCCCCGCTGCTCGCCCCTCCGAATTCTCTGCGGAGTGCACCGCCTGACCTTGGCAAAGCGGTCGCGTTCTCTGTACCATCTATGGTCGCTTTGGATGACGGCTATCGTCGGTCCCGAATTTCTGGACCAGCCCACCGGGAGGGATAGTAACGAACCTATGGCACGCGAACGGATCCCGATAACGCAGGAGGGTCTCGAAGCCCTTCGCCGCGAGTACGAGGACCTGGTGAACCGGCGCCGGCCCGAGATCGCGCGGATCATCCAGGAAGCCCGCGAGCACGGCGATATCCGGGAGAACGCCGCCTACGATGCGGCCAAGCATGACCAGGGATTCATCGAGGGTCGAATCCGGGAGATCGAGGAGATCCTGAAGCGCGTCGAGCTGATCGAGCAGGCTGGCCCGGACGCCGATCACTCGGTCGTCCGTATCGGCTCCACAGTGACGATCGAACTCGACGGCGAGGAGGAGACGTATACGATCGTCGGCGCGGTCGAAGCGAAGCCATCGGCTGGGCGGATCTCCAACGAGTCGCCAGTCGGCAGCGCGTTGTTGGGTCGCCGCGTCGGCGATGAGGTCACCATCGAGACACCAGCGGCGACCATGAAAGCACGCATCCTGCGCATCGCCTAACCGGGCGCAGCCAACAGGGTCGATGCTCGACCTATAGGGGCATACAGCAATATGCCCCTATCGTCTTATCGTTACGGGTTATGGGGGAGGGCGTCATGGCGAGCGGGCCGGATCGGCTGGCAGCGTACCTGCGGCAGCATGGAGTCGACGCCGAGATCCTGTACCCGGGAAAGTCGACCGCTACGGTGGCTGAGGCAGCAGCCGCTCTCGGGGTTCACCCCCGCCAGATCATCAAATCACTCCTTTTCCAGGGCAAGGACGGCACGGCTGTCCTGGTCATCGCGCGGGGCGAAACTCGGGTCGATCGACGAAAGCTGACCGAGGCCACAGGGCTGCGACAGCCCCAACTGGCTCCGCCACAGCTCGTCCTCGATCTCACCGGGTATCCTCCGGGCGCGACCCCTCCGATAGGGCACCTGACGCCGCTCAAGGTCGTCGTCGACCGCGCGGTACTCGAAGAGCCGGTCGTCTACGGGGGTGGCGGGGCGAGCGATGTGATGCTCCGGATCAGCCCGCCGGAGATCCTGCGGCTGACCGGCGCCACCGTCGCTGACATCGCGAGTGAGGCGGTGAACGACCCTGGCGGGCACGCGCGAGGCTGACCCCGGAGGTCCGAACTCGCTCGCGGCCTCGACATCATGCGTATCCTTCGCTCACACTCGGGCCGTGTGTCACTGTGTGGGAGGTTGTCATGCGATTCGGGATCATGATCGAGGCTCAGGAGGATCTTACCTGGGAGCGCTGGCTGCAGTTGATCGACCTCTGTGAGACGCTCGGTTTCGAGTCGCTCTGGCGCTCGGATCACCTCACCTCGGTGATGGGAGTTGCCGAGCGAGAGACATTGGCGCTCTGGCCTTCCCTGACCGCTGTCGCGCTGCGCAGCACGCGCTTGATCTTCGGGCAGCTCGTCTCACCGCTCACGTTCCGGCATCCCGTGGAGCTGGCACAGAATGCCGTGGCTCTGGACCGCCTCTCCGAGGGCCGGTACCGGCTGGGGCTCGGTGCCGGATGGAACGAGCGCGAGCACCGGGCGTTCGGCTTTTCCCTTCCACCGGTGAGAGAGCGAATGGATCGGCTGGAAGAGGCGATCGCGGTCATCAAGCTGCTCTGGACTGGAGAACCGGTGAGCTTCAGCGGCCGGTTCTACCGGCTGGAAGAGGCCGAGATGCACCCGACCCCGCTTCGTCCAGAGGGCGTGCCGCTGGTCATCGGTGGCGGTGGTGAGAAGCGCCTGCTCCGCATCGCCGCCGAGCACGCGAGCGATTGGAACGCGGTAAGCCTGCATCCGGACGGCTACGCCGCTAAGGTGGCAGCGCTGGAGCGGCACTGCGCAGCCGTCGGTCGTGACCCGGGTGAGATCTCGCGCTCCTGGATGGTGGGCCATCTGATCGGACGAGACGAGCGAGAGCTCCGCGAGCGGGCACACCGGCTGCAGCAGATCCTCGTCTCGCTGCACGGCCTGTCCCCTGACGAGGCGATCGCTCGCCTGCGGGAGCGTGGCTGGCTCGTCGGGACACCGCCCGAAATCATCGAGCAGGTACGCGCACGCGCCGCGCTCGGCGTGAGCCGGCTCATGCTCCAGACCTTCGACCTCGATGACCTCGAGAGCCTCGGTCTGATCGCGACTCAGATCATGCCGGCCTTCGCCGATTGACTCCCGCCGGCCACCGGTCGCAAGGACAGTCACAGGCGGGCGTCGCCCGGAGCCAGCTCCTCGGGCTGCGGAGCGGCGTGCCCTCGCGATCGGGCACGCTCAGCGAGCTCGATGCTCTAGGTCGGCGAGCACCTGGAGCGCGCAGTTTCGTCCCGGCGCTCCGAACACCGCGCCACCGGGCCAGGCCCCCGAACCGCACAGATAGAGCCCCTGGACGGGGGACTCGTAGCCCGACCAACCAGGCACGGGCCGGAAGGCAAACATCTGATCTGGCGTGATCTCCCCGTGGAAGATGTTCCCCCCGGTGATCCCGATGACCTCCTCGATGTCGCGTGGGCCGAGCACGGTCATGTGCTCGATCGCGTTCCAGATATTCGGCGCGTATTCGGCGAATGTATCGATGATGTTCCGGCCGATCTCGTCCTTGCGCACCTCCCAGGTGCCTTCGGCGAGATCGTAGGGCGCGTACTGCACATAGAGCGAGAGCGTGTGCTTGCCCGGAGGCGCCAGCCCCTCCTCGGTCGCGGTCTGGATGTAGCAGTCCATGAAGGGACGGGCCGACGGCCGACCGTGCTTGCAGTCCTCCCAGGCCCGTTCCAGGTAATCGATCGAGGGGTTGATCACGATGCCGCCCGTATGCTGCGGCCCGACCTCAGTGCCTGGCAGACAGGTGAAGTTCGGCAGTTCCCCGAGGCCGAGCAAGACCTTGACCACCGATCCTTTGCACCTGATGCGCTCCACGGCCTGAACGAACTCGGCAGGGAGATGCCGGCGGTCGACCATGCGCAGGTAGGTGCGCTGCGGGTCGGCATTGGAGAGCACGGCGTGAGCCGCGTATCGGCGACCGTCGACGAGCCGCACGCCGCGCGCGATGCCGTTCTCGACCTCGACCTCGGCGACTTCGGAGTCCGTGAGGATCTCGACGCCGTGGTCGCGACAGAAGCCGGCCAGCGCCTGAGCGATACTGCCCATCCCGCCGCGCACGAAGCCCCAGGCTCCCTGGTGCCCATTCAGGTTCCCGAGCAGATGGTGGAACTTGACGTAGGCCGATCCAGGTGACTTCGGCCCCAGATTGACGCCGATGACGCCGCCAGTGCACAGTGGCGCCTTGATCTCTTCGCTCTCGAAGAACAGATCGAGCACCTCGGCGATGCTCTTCATCAGCAAGGTACGCAGGTCTTCAAGCCCGACGAGTCCCTCGAAGCGGCGCGCGAGCTCCTCCATCGATGGCGCCGGTTGGAGTAGGAGCGGGCGGACACGGGCGATGATCCGGTTCCACATCGCCCAGTAGTCGTCCCAGCGCTCGGCGTCCCGCTTCGAGAACTTGGCGAGCTGCTCCTTGGTCTTGCGCTCGTCGAGAAAGGTCATCAGGTAACGACCATCGGGGAAGGGGACGAAGTACTGCGGGTCGAATGGACGTACATCGTACCCGTACTTCGTCATCTCGAGGTCATGGACGACTTCGGGGAGGAGGAGGCTACAGACATAGGAACAGGTGGAAAGCCGGTAGCCCGGAAAGTGCTCCTCGGTCACGGTCGCGCCCCCGATGACCGGGCGGCGCTCCAGCACGAGCACGCGCTTGCCTGCTTTGGCCAGGTATCCAGCAGCGATCAGGCCATTGTGGCCCGAGCCGATCACGATCGCGTCGTATCGCTCCATCGCGCGTCAGCCCCCTTCTAGCGATCTAGCTTGTTGTCTAGCATCATCGCCGAGGCTTCTCCAGAGAGCAAGCGCCGCGCGCTGGTGCATACAGCCCAAGCGAACGAGCGGGCGGCGACCGGCCGGTCGCCGCCCCTTTCCTTGGCCGAGGTTGACTGATCCGAAGTGTCAGCAGCCAGAGCGGAGCCCTAACGCCCCTGGAGCTGGCGAATATAGGAGACCAGAGCCCAGCGCTCTTCCGGTGTCAACAGCTTGCCGAACGCAGGCATATTTGAGAGGCCGTCCGGGAACTGCACCTGGTTCTCCGGCGAGGTATACCCGTTCGTGAGGATCCAGTACAGCTCGCCGTCCGTGCGGTTCGCCACGGCCGAGGACGTCAGGTCTGCCGGCGGGACGGCCCCTTGCCGGGCCCGCCAGATAGCCGCCATTCGACCGTCACCGCGGCCTTCAGCGCCATGGCAGACCGCGCAGTTCAACGCATAGAGTTGAGCCCCGCGCTCGCGCGCCTGCGGGTCATCTGCTAGCGGGTTCTCTAGATCCCTGGCTTCCTCAAGGGTATAGGCAGGCTCACCGCCGGTGATCGGTACCGCGCCGGGCGGAGAGTCGAGCCGCGGTGGCTCTTGAGCGCGAAATGACTTCTGGTAGTGCATCTCGCTGAAGAAGTCGATCGGATACGTGTTCGTCGAGCTACACGCCGCGGCGAACACGAGCACGCTGAGGCTGACCAGCACCAGTCCGATGCGTCGGCCGCGTGCACTGCCCGCTCGCGCCCGCGTCATCATCGCCATGCTCCCTCGCATCCGGCGTCCCTCACTGCGCTGCTGGCGCGGTGCCACCAACGCTCCCGCCCTCGGTCAACACGTCTTCCGGGTTCGCCTTGCGCAGCGCGCTGATCGCCAGCGACTCGCGCTCCGGGGCGGTGCGCACCAGAATCCCGATATAGCCAGCCGTGATCCGGGTATCGTAGAGCGCCTTGCCGATCCACGGCAGCCGCGACTCGAAGAGTACTCCGAGCACGGTGAAGATGAGCGCGCCGAGCATCGTGCCCTCGTACATGATGATGATCATCGGCGGGATCGAGAGCAGCGGCTTGCCGCCGGTAAGCAGTGGGAAGCTGAGCTGGGTTCCCCCGGTGATCAGCAACCCCGCCGCGAAGCCACAGCACGCGCCGATCAACGGGAAGACGAACAACCGGTGGATTCCCGACTCCTCCCCGAATGTCCCCTCCGGATACGGAGCGTTGGAGAGCACCTCGAACTCCGCGCGGTCGAACCCGGCCTCGCGCAGCGCGTCCGCAGCGGCTACCGCGGAGTCGAGGTCCTTGTAGATGCCCAGGACTTCTCGGATCGCCATCCCTCAGCCGCCTTTCGCCTCGCTTCCACCCACCATTAGAACTCTCGGACGATGGCGTTGACCCGCCGCTTCCCAACCTGAAGCTGCTGGGCGAAGTGCACGCCCTCCTTCTCTTCCCAAACCGAAATAGGCGGGAAGATCTTGGAAAACACGAGCAGCAGGAAGCCGACCAGTGCGAACGAACCCATCACGATGCTGATCTCGACGATGCTCGGCCGGTACCAGGCCCAGTCGAACGTCCACTCGTACTTGCGCATCAGGCCAGGCTTGATGAGCCAGTAGCGCTCAGCCCACATGCCGACGTTCACGGCAATCGAAGTCCAGAACATGATCTTCACGTTGCGGCGGAAACGCTGGAAGACCCAGATCGGCACCGGAATGAAGTAACCGAAGATGAAGATCAGCGCCGTCATCACATTGAAGGGCCAGTCGAACAGGCGGAACTGCATGATCTCCAGCTCGCGCGCCTCCTGCGGATAGATGGCGAAGAAGATATCGAGCAGGAAGAACCAGAGCCAGCCGGTGCCGACAGCGATCAGGAGCCGGCCAATGGAATCGAAGTGCTCCAGGCGGATGTAGTTCTCGAAGCGGAAGAGCCAGCGCATCAGCGCCATTAAGGTCACCACGGCGGAGACGCCGGAGTGGATCGCCCCGATAACGAAGTACGGCGCGAACACCGTCGCGTGCCAGGTGGGAACCAGCGAGACAGCGAAGTCCCAGGAGACGATGCTGTGCACCGAGACGAACACCGGCAGGATGAGGCCAGAGAGCAGGAAGCCGGCAATCGTCTGCATCTTCCACTGGCGCTCGTTGCCGCGCCAGCCCAGCGCCAGGATGGAGTACAGCACGTGACGCCAGCCGGTCGTTCGGTCGCGCGCCAGAGCCATATCGGGGATGATCGTCGTGTAGAGGAAGAGCGTCGAGCCGGTGAGGTAGGTCAGGATGGCGCTGGGGTCCCAGACCAGCGGGCCACGGATATCAGGCCACAGGTTGCGCCAGAAATCGTACGGGAAGACCCAGTAGAGCGTGCGCCACGGCCGCCCGGTGTGGATGACCGGGTGGAGCATAGCGGTCATCAGGCTGAAGATCGTCATCACCTCGGCGGCACGCGTGACGGGTCGTCGCCACTCGGCCTGGGTGAGGCGCAGGATCGCCGAGATCATCACGCCAGCGTGGCTGATACCGATCCAAAACACGAAGTTGACGATCATGAAGCCCCACATGTTGGGGCGATGGAGCCCGGTGACGCCCAGCCCCCAATAGAACATCCAGCTCACGGCGAACACGAAGATCGCCAGGACTGCTCCCAGGCCGATGAAGCCGACCCACATCATCGCCGGGGTCGACACCAGGGGCCGGAAGAGCTCCCTCGTGATCGCCTCTTCCCCTAGTTGGTGGCGTTCCTGCATGTCGTCCTCCAGCCAGCGCTCGCTCGTCTACCGTCCGCCTTACTCCGGCTTACCGACCACGATCACCCGCGCGTGCTTGAACGGGCGGTGGGCACGCAGCCAGAGTCCACCGGTGACCTCCCAGATCGAGGGGAAAGGCAACACCCGGAACGTGAACAGCACCAGCGCCACCGCGCCGCCGATCGCGCCGGCCAGGATCAGGATGTCGAGGAGGTTGGGGATATAGGCCGCCGGGATCTCGTGGAGCTCGTGCTGGGTGATATCCGGCACCGAGTAGCCGGCCGATATCAAGCGGATCCGGTCGATCAGGTTGCCGACTAGCACGATGCAGGCCACGACCGTCGGCCCGGCGATACTGCGGCGAATCGGGTTCCACATCAGGATCAACAGCGGCAGGGCGAAGTTGAGCAGGAACGCCAGCACGAACGGCCAGAGGTACGTCTCGGCCATGATGTACTTGAGCACATTGATCTCTCGCGGCAACCGCCCGTACCAGAAGATGATGAACTCCGACCACCAGAAGTAGAACCAGAGGAGCGCGAAGGCCAGGAGCATCTTGCCCAGCGCCCAGAACTGCTCCAGGCCGAGATAGTCCTGCTGTCCACCCCAGCGGCGGAGCACTGCCATCGTAACGATCGTCAGCGCGATCCCGGCCTCGAACGAGCTTATGGTGAAGTAGGCGGGAAAGACCGCCGTGAAGTAGCCGGGGATCATACTGATGATGAAGTCGGTGGCGAACACGGTCATCGTCGGCACGTAGATCAGGACGTAGAGGACTCCGGCGTTGTTCACGACCTTCTCGATCATGCGCCACTGCCGGTGCGAGCCGCGCCAGGGCCCTGCCAGCCGGGCGATCAGCCCGCGCCGAGCCGAGTCGGTCTGATCGCGCACGATGGCCAGGTCAGGCAGGCTGCTGAGCCAGAGGAAGAAGTAGCCAGCACCGGTCAGGCTCACCATCAGGATCGCGCCCCACAACCACGGTGAGAGCGGCCAGCCGAACCAGATCGAGAGGCGGTTCTCGGTTCCCGGTAGCGTGCCGAGCAGGAGCAGGTAGAGGATCAAGGGGATGATCAATGTCACCGCCCAGATCTCGGCCACGCGGTTAACCGGCCGGCGCCAGTGGCTTCGGGCCACTCGCAGCGCGGTCGAGAGGCAAGGAGCAGCCGCCGCAGTGGACATGAGGTACACGAACGCGACGGCGGTGTAAGCCCACACTTGCCGGTTCGCGTAACCCGACAAGAGCGGCCCGACCACGAGCGCGATCGCGCCCACGACGCCGAGTGCCAGCGCGATCAACGCGACCAGCCGGCGCCCCGTCCCCAGAGAGCGCACCCACCGAAGCCCGGCGTCGAGCACGTCCCGAGGCGCAAGCTCCCAGGTGCGCTGCAGCTCATGTCCGTGAGTCACTACCGTCGTGTGCCTGGCCATTCGCCCCGCTCGCCTTCCTCATCGCCTCCGGATCGTTCCTAGTGACCGCTGTGCTCCTCGGCAGCCGCCTCGGGGTCGATCTTCTTGAGATAGTAGACGGATGGCTCGGTACCGAGGTCTTCGAGTAGCCGGTAGCCGCGCTCGTTGACGGCGCTGTTGACGAGCTGAGCGACCCGGCTGTTCGGGTTGTCGAGATCCCCGAAGACGATCGCCTCGGCCGGGCAGGCCTGCGCGCAGGCCGTCGTGAACTCATCGGCTTCGAGGTCGCGGCCCTCGAGCTTTGCCTGGTGTTCGGCCTTCACCACGCGCTGGATGCAGAAGGTGCACTTCTCCATCACACCGCGGCTACGAACCGTGACGTTCGGATTGAGCTGGTTCTTCAGCGAGTCAGGCCACTTCGGCTCCCAGAAATTGAAGAACCGGACGTGCCAGTGGCAGTTGATCGCGCAGTAGCGCGTACCGATGCACCGGTTGTAGACCTGCATGTTGATGCCTTCGCTGGTGTGGTAGGTCGCGTAGACCGGGCAGACGGGCTCGCAGGGCGCGTTCTGGCAATGCATGCAGGGCACCGGGATATAGCGCGCCTTGATGTTGGGGTACTCGCCCTCCCAGTAGCGCTCGAGCCGGATCCACTCGATCGCGCGGCGCTGGTGATAGACGTCCTCGGTATTGATCGGGACGTTGTTCTCGGCCTGACAGGCGACAACGCAGGCGCCGCAACCGGTGCACCGGTCGAGATCGATCACCATTCCCCAGCGTGGCATTCCCTCATCTTCCTCTCTCTGCCAGCATCGTTGCCAGCCGGTGAAGCGACGCGCCAGCGCTCACGTTCGCGGCCGCGTGACCTGAATGATCGGGAACTCCTCGAGCTGGAACGCCGGGAACTGCCCTTCGAAGCGAGCGATGCGCATCCGACGACCAGTCAGCTCCAGCCGGCAGCGAGTCGCCGCCCAGGCAAGGGCCCCCGTCTCCCGCTCTGCCTGCGGCGCGACCAGCTCCAGCGGGTTCACCCCGCGTCCCTCGGCATAGCGTCCATAAGCCTTGTGCCCCTGGCCCATCGGCACCGAGAGGACATCGGGCATCGCCGCCGGGTTTACGTAGACTGGCAACTCGGCGCTGCCCTGCGGCGTCACCACGCGCACCACGTCGCCGGTCTCCACGCCGATGTCCTGGGCCGTCCGCGGGTTCAACTCGATCCAGGTTCCCCAGACGTTGGTCGAGACCGGCTCCGGCAGCG
Organism: Thermalbibacter longus; assembly: GCF_023806485.1. Taxonomy (GTDB): domain Bacteria; phylum Chloroflexota; class Chloroflexia; order Thermomicrobiales; family Thermomicrobiaceae; genus Thermalbibacter; species Thermalbibacter longus. The sequence goes on along the minus strand of NZ_JAMSLR010000001.1, from coordinate 231,907 downwards.
CCTGGAGCCAGGGCAGGTGCGAAAACTCCCCGTATCCGAGCGAATCGGACGGGAACGGGAGGAGGTAGAACGGGAACTGGCCGGGATCGCCAGCGAATTCCGGATTCGCCGGGGCAGTCGGCGCTTGAGGGCTCGCCTCCTCGGCCCTCGCCTCTTCGTCCCACCATCCGCCTTGCGTCTGCATGGTGACGAAGTACTCGCTGGGCTGCTCGGCCTCGACGTTGCCGCGCCCCAGGCCACGCAGCCCATCGGCCAGCGCGCGCACCGCCGCCTCCTGGCTCGGCCAGGGAAGCGCCTGCCCGAGCTGGGAAGCGATTTGAATCAACACATCGCCGAACGCGCGAGTGTTGACGAACGGGTTCACCACCGGCTGCTGGATCGCGACGATCTCGAAGCCGGGCCCGGGTTCCGGAACTACCAGGCCCCACTGTTCAAGCGCGGTGTGATCGGGCAAAACCAGGTCTGCCAGCATCGTAGTCTCGTCCAGGAAGCTTGAGAAGCTGACGACCGACCCGGCACCGCGCAGCGCGTCCTGGATGCCGCTGGCCGGCGGCAAGCTGTACACTGGGTTCGCCCGGTGGACGAGCACCGTCCGGATCTGGCCGCCCGCGATCTGCTGGGCGATGTTGACCCACTGGCTATATGGATCACCGCCACGGTTCGCCGGGAGCTCGTCTGGAAGCGGTGACGCAGGGTTCAGGATCAGGCCCCCCTCGCTATTGACGCTGCCCACCAGGTAGTTGAGGCCGAATACGGCCGCGAGGTTGAACAGCCCGTTGGTGGTCGCCGCAGCGCTAGTCCCGGCGATCGCGACGCTCGGTCGCTGCTCGGCGAAGGCGTGCGCCAGTTCTCGGATCTGCTCAGCGGTGAGCCCAGCAGCATCGGCGACCCGATCGGGAGCGAAATCCGCCCCCAGTTGCTCCGGCGTCAGACCGATTGCCTGGAAGAACGGCTCAGCTCCGTCCCCCTCGACGAGCCCTTCCTCGAGCATGACCTGGGCCATGCTCAGCGCGACCAGCCCCTCGGCACCCGGTCGAACCGGGAACCAGCGGTCGGCATTGGCGGCCGTGCCGGAGAGCCGGGGGCCGACATGATAGTACGTACCGCGCACGTCGGGCCGGCCCTGCCGGAAGGCTCCATAGGCCCGCGCGAACTGCACCGGCGAGATCCAGGTGTGCAGAAAATCGGCGCTGAAGCTGACCAGGAAGCGAGCGTTGGCGAGGTCCAGCGTGGGCAAGGTATCCACCCCGAAGACCCGTCGCATCGCCTCCCGCAGCACCACCCGCTCGTCGGGCTCCAGGCTAGCGTGCTGGATGCCCGTCGTCTGGACGAATTGCTCGACGATGGCACCGAGTGCGCCGTTGAGCGGTTCGGTGATGAGGAGCGTCGAGTCAGGAGCCTGCCGGATCAGGTCAGCGACCTGGCCCAGCGCCTCTTCCCACTCGATGACCTGGAACTGGCCAGAGCCGCGCTGGCCGGCGAGGCGAAGCGGCCCGCCGATTCGATCCGGGTGGTAGACCTCCTGGACCAGCGCCTGTGCCTTCGCGCAGCTACGCCCGAGGTTGACGGGGAAGTCTGGATTCCCCTCGACCTTCTTTGCTCGCCCCTCGAAGACCCGGACGATGATCCCGTAACCCCCGATCGAGAGCGGAGTGGCCGTGGCATACCAGTTGTCACGCCCGTATAGCAGGTCGTTCGGGTTGCGAACCGGGCTTTCGATCTTGAACTCGTGCTCGGGGTTCGCATCGCCGATCGACCCGCAGCCGGTGAAGAGCACCGCTCCGGTCGCTGAGGTCGCTGCCAGCTTGAGGAACTCTCGTCGCCGCATCCTCATCTCCACTCGTGCCGTGCCGCCGATCAGTAGTGGCACACGGAGCAATCGGTTCGCGCGCCGTTCTGCTGGTGACAGGTTAGACAGTCACCCATGCGCAGATCACGAACTTGCTTCACGCCTGGCTTCCCCATCGAGCCGACGTCACCGTGGCAATCGGCGCACTGGAAGCCGAAGTTGAGGTGAACTGCGTGGACGAAGTGGACGTGATCCGGGAGCTGGTGCACCTTGTTCCACTGGATCGTCTGGCCGCTCTGGAACGCCTCCACCAGCCGCTCCAGGTCAGGCCGTCCCTCCCAGGGAACGATCTTATGGCAGTTCATGCAGAATTCGAGAGCCGGGATCGTCGCCTGTGCCGAAGTCGTAGCCCCCCGGTGACAGAAGGTGCAGTCCAGCCCCATCCCCTGCACGTGAACCTGATGCGGGAATTGAATAGGCTGGGCTTTGACCGGCTGGGCCGTAGGGGCGAGGAAGTATGAGCGCGCCAGCACGGCAGCAACCGGGATGGCCAGCACCACCAGCATCACGGCGGCGAACAGCACCAACCGGAAGTAGCGCTGCATTCCTCTCGGCTCCGTTCTCTTAATGCTTCACGACCGCCCAGTAGCCGGCACCAGGACAGTACCGTTCCCGTGCCGGCTCAGATCCACTTCTGTGGCCAGATCTCGTAGAGCACCTGGATCCCACCAACGAGGTTGATGAAGCTGAAGATCGCCGCCAGAAGGAACACGACAGCGAGGGCGAAGAGGACTGGACGCACCGTCATGGCGCGAGCTGGAAGATCGCGAGTTGAGACGAGAGAAGGGATGATGGCATAGCCGACGAGGAAGTTGGCAGCGAAGCCCACGACGCAACCGAGGAAGGCCCAGAACCAGACCAGAGCCGTGCTGATTTGCTGCCACTGCTCACTGGTCACATTCTCGGGCGTCATCGCTCCCCCTCTACGATCGCATCCCTGTCCGCGCGCGACGGCCGGAGGCCGTGCAGCCAACAGGCGGCGGGTCAATCGATTTCGCCGGTAGCATGCGCCGCCAGAGGTCGGTTGTCAAGACGCACGTTGTGAGCGTCTTCACAACCTCCAGTAGCATGCTGCGGAGCAGCCCCGTTGTCAAGTCCCCCATCGGAGTGATTCCCATATCGTTGGCGAGAGCCAGCCGCTACGGGCGTCAACGCCTGTTCCTCGATCACGGCTCCAGACACGGGTACGTCCGCCACCGTCTGGCCCAGGGGCCGGTCGCCGGCCGCTCTGGCGCTACCCTGACCCATCAGTGGCGGAGCTGTCAGCTCCGGGCTCAGCTTGCGGTCAGGCCGCCGAATGGGCATGCACCGCCCGGAGCACCGCTTCCGGCGTGTAGACATCCGCGGGATGGACCGCGTGCGTCATCGCGGCCACGCGCCTGCACGCCAGCCCCTCGTCTTCCCAGGTGAGCTGGTTGAAGCGCTCCCAGATCTCGTCGCCCACCTGTGCTTGCAAGCGAAAGGTGGTGAAGTCGTACATCGGCCGGAGATCAGCATCCCGTTCGTGCTGGTACCAGGAAAGGGACTCCTCCTCGCTCGCCTGCCCCCGCCACCACCGGTCGAGCGCGGTAGCCAGTAAGCGGGCGCTGCGCACCGCATCGCCCATACCTTGCACGGTGTGCGGATCCTTGTGGCACCCGGCATCACCGACCAGTGCCCAGCCCGGCCCCCAGGCAGCGCGGAAGAAGTTGGGGAGATGACCCGTGCCTAGGACCCGGCTCACCAGCCGGGCCTGCCCCACCCGCTCCCAGACGGCCGGCAGCGACCGCAGGCCGGCGAAGAAGCTCTGACGCACATTCCGGCGAAACCGGCCAAAAGCGGCATGTTCGACCCCGAAGCCGACCAGCGTCAACCCACCGTCGGCCGGGAATATGAAGGCCGCCGAGTACTCAGCGCCGACTTCCGGGAACGGCCCACGAAAGGCGGCAGCGCTCGGCGGATCGTCGAGCGGAACGTCGATCATGTAGGCGTAGTACCAGGCGAACAGCGGCGGGACCGCGTCGTATTCGACGGCTCCAGCGGCGCGCGCCACGAATGAGCCGCGACCATCGGCCCCGATCACGATCCGAGCGCGAACCTCGCCCTCGGTCCGGCCCCTCCGAGCCCGGTAGCGAACACCAACGACGCGGTCGTCATCCCAGATGAGCCCGGTAACCTGGGTGCCGGCCTGAACCGTGATCCCGGGCTGGGCCGCGGCCTGTTCCAGCAGAATCGTGTCCAGCACCTCCCGGCGGATGCAGAGCGCGAAATCAAGCCCGTCGTGCTCAGGGAACGGCGCCGCCACGTACGGGAAGCGCAGCCAGCGCAGGCGAGGGGCGTCGACGGCCAGCACCCGCTCGAGTACGCCCAGCTCGCGGAAGGCGCCGAGGGTATCGGTGAAGAAGAGGTGTGTGGAGAGCGTGGGGCTCGGGAAACGATCGCGGTCGAGCAGGAGCACGGTGTAGCCGTGCCGGGCAAGGTGGAGGGCCGTCGCGCTCCCGGCGATCCGTGCTCCGACGACGATCGCATCGTACTCCACCGGGGCCATCGAGCTCCTCCCGCGCCGCCCGAGCCGGGCATCACCTAGACGCTTAGCCCAAGGATAGCGCAGATGAGAATAGGCTGAGGCTCGTCACGATGATCGCGAGCCCGGCCGTTAGCCGCTCGATCGGGAAGGGGCGCGGAACGATCGAGCACGGGATGCTGGTCGAGCCCCCACAGGCTCAACGCGCGAGTTCAAACCGGCTGGCGTAAAAACGCCTCGAGGAAGGTCTGTGCCCGCTCGATGACACGATCGACGATCGCCTGGCCGAATTCGGGGCTGGCCTGCCGCGCATCGCCAAGCGCCCCATTACCTGTGATCTCCTCGAACGCCTGCGGCACGCCCAGACGAGGCGCCCTCCACGGGTCGACGAACGGCATGCTCGGCGGGTGGAGTTCGCCAGCGGCCAGCGTCTGCTGCCGCACCAGGCCCGGCTCGAGCGCCAGCGCGACCGACGTTTCCACTTCGCAGGCATGTCCCCAGCGCTGGCTGCACACTCCTCGCTCGATCACGTCGCTCGCCAGGGTGAAGTAGAAGAGGTACGCCGCCTGTACCCCCAGCTCGAAGCGCAGCTTAGTCATCAGCACCTCGAGCACCCCCTGGTTGCCAGCATGACCATCGATGATGAAGAAGCGCCGGATGCCGTGATGCCGCAAGCTGCGGACGAGATCCAGAACGATCGCGATAAACGTCTCCGGCGCCACCGTGAGCGTGCCGGCGAAGCCGAGATGGTGATGACTGACACCGAAGGGAACGGGGGGCACGACGACGGCGCACGGGTACAGTCTACGCGCCAGTAGCACCGACAGGCGATGCGCGATGGTGGTGTCGGTCTCGAGTGTCAGGTTCGGCCCGTGCTGCTCGGTCGCTCCGACGGGAATAATTGCCACCTCCGCCCTGGCCAGAGCAGTCGCGGCCTCCGGCGAGGTCATGCGACCGAGCTCAACCTCCCCAGTTTGCTCCATCCCTCTCTCCCGCTCCGCGACTCAGGAATCGATCGGCCTCCGCAGCCGATCATGGTACCGCACCGGATGCCCGCGTCGTAAACCCGGGCCCCTCAGTGCACCGCGCCACTCATGAGGCCACGCACCATGAAGCGCCATACCGGAATCACCAGTATCAGCGTCGGCACGCTACCGACCACGATACTGGCCATCATCAGCCCCCAGGCGACGTCCGGATTGGTCGAGAGCGTTCCGAGTGTGACCGGCAGAGTACGGGTACTAGCGCTAGTGCTGATCAGAAGGCCGAAGAGGAACTCGCTGTAGGCCAGCATGAACGTGAAGAGTCCGGTACCCACCAGGCTGGGCAACGACAGCGGCAAGGTGATGTGGCGAAGCACCTGCAGCGACGATGCACCCTCGACCTGCGCGGCCTCATCGATCTCGGCAGGGATAGTTCGGAAGTAGAGCGTTAGAACAAGGATGCTGAACGGCAACGTCAAGACGGTGTAGATCGCAATCAACGCCCAGTGGGTGTTGAGCAGCCCCAAGCGGAGAACGATCGCGTAGTACGGGATAGCCAGCGCCACTGTGGGGATCAGGCGACTGACCAGGATGAAATTAAAGGTGGCCGCCCGGCCAGGAAAGCGCAGCCGGGCGTATGCGTAGGCTGCCAGACTCCCCAGCGTGAGGCTCGAGAACATCACCGCCGTCGCGATCAGCACGCTATTGAGCATCGCTCGGGGGACGAGCCGGACCTCCTGCGAGATCATGCTCCTAAGCGCGCCACGCTCCAGATAGGTCTGCGGAATCTCACCGGTAAAGATATACCGGTAGTTCCCGAGGAACGGTGGGTTCGCAAACCAGCGCGGCGGGAACGAGAGCAGGTTTCCCTCCGGAATGACGCTGCCGATCCCCACCAGCACGAAGGGGCCGAACCAGAATAGCGCTAGCAGCACCGCACCAGCAGCGATCAGCGCGCGTTGAGCAGGCGAGCGTCGTCTCATGCATGCTCTCCCAACAGCGCCTCCTTCGGCAGGGCCCGGACGATCGCGGCGATGAACGCCAGCGCGAGAAGAGCGATCACGACCGCCAGGGCGGCACCGTTACCGAAGTTCAGCATCTTGAAGGTCTCAGCCCAGATGTAGTAGGTCAGCAGGCTCGTCGCCGTACCGGGGCCGCCTCCAGTCATCGCGTAGGTGATATCGAAGACATTCAGCGCCATCAGGATCTCGTACAGTGTCACGATCACGAGCATCGGCCGGATGCCCGGGAGCGTGACGGCCCAGAAGCGGGACACGGCACTTGCCCCATCGATCGCCGCGGCCTCGTACAGCTCGTCAGGAATCGCCTGCAACGCCGCCAGGAGCAAGATGGCGACGAGCGGGAGCTGTGACCAGGTGAAGGCGACGATCACAGCGAAGCGCGCCAGCCAGGGCGTGGTCAGCCAGGAGATATAGTTATCGATCAAGCCCAGGGAGTAGAGGCCAGCATTCAGCGCGCCCCAGCTATCGAGAAAAACCCACTTCCAGATGACCCCGACGACGCTGGCCGGGATAGCCCAGGGCAGGAGCATCCCGGCGCGCAAAAGCGTGTTCCCGGGAAATCGCTCGTTGAGAAGCAGAGCGACCAGCACCCCAAGCACCACCAGCACGGGCACGGCAATGGCAGCGAAGATCAGCGTCGTGCGCGCCGCGTCGAGGAAGTACGGGCTGGTTATCACGTTGCGGAAGTTATCCAGGCCGACGAACCGGCGCCCCAGAATCGGCGAGGAGAGGTGCAGGCTCTCGTTGAGCGCGTACCAGAATGGATAGATGGTGAAGAGAGCGATCACCAGCAGCGCCGGCAACGTCATCAAGGCGCCTGAACGCGCGACTCGCCACCGGTATGACCATCGTTGCTCGACTGCCAGCGCCTGCGCCTCGCCACGCGGCGCGGTCGTATCGCCCATGTAGCCTCCCGCGCTTCGGCCCGGTGGGGAGCGACTGGCCTGGGTCCGGGTACCCCCTGTCGCTCCGTGCCATCCTCCCTCACCGGGCTTCAGGTACCAGACTCTTCCCAGCGACCGTCAACCGCCATATTGCTGCTTGAGCTGATCCCACTGCCGGGTGACTGACTCCAGCGCGTCCTCCACGCTCGTCTCGCCAGCGATCGCGCGGACATACTCGCGGCGGAAGAACTCGCTCCAGATGCCGTACCAGACGAACTGGCGGAGCGCCTTCGCCTTCTCGAGCTGCTGCTTCCAGAGATCGACATCGATCCACTGGGAGAAGGTCTGCTGCACGTCCGGGTCGTCCATCAGCGGCTTCTGGCCGAAGCCGAGCCCCTTCTCGACTGCCCAGCGCTTGGCCACGTGGTATTCGCCGTCGACCTCGCCACCGAAGTACTGGATGAACTTGCCGCAGGCGTCGATCACGTCCGGCCCGCGGTCTACGGCCATCTGGGTCATGTTGTAGAACTTGGCGAAGCCGTAGCACTCGTGGGTTTCGCCCGGCATCAGCCCGAGCTTGAACTGCCCGGCCAGCGGCGAGCGCGCCTTGTTGTTGAGCTCGGCCAGATTATAGTTAAACAGCACCGTGAAGGCATGCTGGCCAGTGTTCATAGCCTTGATCACATCGGTCTCGTGTGGCACATACGTCAGAATCTTGTCCTGGTTCCGCGCGTCCACGATCCAGCGGAACTGCTGCGCCGCCGGGCTGTTGGGGTCGCTCAACAGGAGGTTGCCCTCTTCATCGAAGAGGTCGCCGCCCCGGCCGAAGACCATGCTCGCGAACGCCGAGGTGGTGTTCGGCAGGTCTTGAGCGATCTCGGCAATGAATGGGAACTCCATTCCCCGCTGCTGGAGGAACTTGGCCTGCTCGGTGACCTCCTCCCAGGTCTCGGGAGGGGCGTTGATGCCTGCGTCTTGGAGCACCTTCTCGTTGTACAGGAAGGTGATCGTGTCGGCGTAGTACGGCAGGCCGTATACCTTGCCCTGGTAGATCATGCTCTGCCAGGCAAAGGGGAAAGTCTTGTCCTCGTAACCCTTGACCCAGTCGAAGTAGTCCTCCAGCGGCACGACCCAGCCGGCCGCGGCGAATTCCGGCAGCCAATCCTCGCCGTTGTAGGCGACATCGGTCGGTGTCTTCGATTGGAACCGGTTAACCATCGTCTCATGGTAGGCGTTCCACGAAAAGTCGCTGAGATTCACGGTGATGCCAGGATACTTTTCCTGGAAGCGTTTGATGTTGTCCTGAATCGTCTCGACGCTGTAGCTCCAAACGACGAAGTCCAGCGTCACTGCCTTCGCGCCTGCAGCCGGTGTCTGCCCTGCCGCCGGGGAAGGAGCTGCCTGCGGCGTGGTGGGTGCACCAGGGGCGGCGGCCTCCTCTCGAGCACATGCGGCTAGCAGGGGCACGAGACCAGTCCCGGCACCGAGCAGCGCTGCGCGGCGCAGCAGATCACGCCGGCTCAGTCGTGCGGACAGGCTCGATGATCGATGGCGAATGCTCAGGGTCGACTCCTCCTCCATCAACCCTGGCCCTCGGTCATCACCGTTGCTGGTAGCTCATGCTCGAGCCATCTTTCGATATCGTCCTCCTTCCGCCTGCGCCTCCTCACGCGAGGGGGATCGCCGATTCGCGCACAAGCAGGCCGGGCTGGAGCACTCGCGTCTCCTCCGGCGTCTCCGGCACTGCGATCCGTTCCAGCAGTAGCTCGACCGCAATCTGCCCAGCTTCGACGATCGGGAGATCGACCGTGGTGAGCGCCGGCGTGGCGTAGTGGACGAAATCCGGGTTCCCGAACGCCACCAGCGAGAGATCGTCAGGAACGCGCAGGCCGGAATCGCGGATCGCACGCAGGGCGCCGAGTGCCATCGCGTCGCCGCCGACGAAGACGGCGCTCGGCCGGTGGTCGAGCAGTGTGCGCATGCCCTGATAGCCACTCTCGAAGCTGTAGTCGCCTTCGACCACCAGCCTCGGGTCGCTCTCCAGCCCTGCTTCGGCCAGCGCAGCCAGGTAGCCGGCTCGGCGATCCAGTCCGGTAAAGCGGTTGGATGGCCCGGCGATATGCGCGATGCGCCGGTGACCGAGCTCGACGAGGTGCCGGGTTGCCAGGTAAGCCCCGCGGAAGTTGTCGAGCACGACCCTGGGAATGGGGGCCCCCTCCGGCATGGTGCGGTTGATCACGACGATCGGCACCCCCTCCTCATGGGCACGCAGCAGGTGGTCGTTGGCAATGTCGATGAACGAGACGGAGAAGAGGATCAAGCCATCGACCTGCTTGCGCCGCATCAGCTCGACAGCTCGGCGCTCCGAACCGGCGTCCGGGGCGTTGGCGAGGAGCAAGCTGTACTGCGCCTGGCGACAGGCCGCTTCCGCCCCCAGGATCACCGGAGGATACAGCGCATTGGTCAGCTCGCTGATGATCAGCCCGATGGTCGCGGTACGCCGAGTGGCCAGGCTGCGCGCGACGTGGTTGGGGTGATAGCCCAGCCGCTCGATGGCCTCGCGGACGCGCTCGCGGGTGGCGGCGCTCATCTGCGAGTGCCGGCCGTTGAGGTAGTTCGAGACCGTCGTGACCGAGACTCCCGCCTCGCGGGCAACTCGCCGGATCGTCGTTCGATTCGCTCGCTCGCGCACGTTCTCTGTACCGTTTCACTAAACCGGTACAGATATCCTACCACTCATCAGCCGGCTCCGTCAAGCCTCTGTGCCTAGAACGGCCGTTAGGCCGCGGCAGCGATTGCACCTCCGGCGGCTCCAGACGATACTGCCGCTAACGATCAGTGCTCGGGTAAGCCTCTCGACCAGGCACGTGGCTCCAGGCCCAGCGAAGCCAGTGGAAGGAGCAGTCCGATGCATGTCTACCAGCGACTCGGCCTGCGCCGCGTGATCAACGCCGATGCTCGCCTGACCCGGCTGGGTGGCTCCATCATGCCGCCTGAGGTGCTGGCCGCGATGGCCGAGGCGGCCCAGTGGTACGTCGATCTCTTCGAACTCCAACGCGCCGTTGGCCGGCGCATCGCCGAGCTGACCCACAACGAGGCGGCCTACGTCTGTACCGGCGCCTCAGCCGGCCTCTTCCTCGCCACACTCGCCTGCCTGACCGGCCCGGACCTGAGAGCGATCAGCCAGTTGGTGGACCAGATGCCCGATCCGGTCTTGGCCAGGGATGAGGTGATCATCCACACCGCCCACCGCATCCCCTACGACCCTGCCATCCGGCTGGCCGGCGCCCGCCTGGTCGAGATCGGCAACGTGCTCCAGACTTTCCCCTGGGAGCTGGAGGCCGCCATCTCCGAGCGCACGGCGGCGGTGGTCTACATGGCCGGCGAGCACCTGAGTCGCGGAGCGCTCCCCTTGTCCCAGGTAATCGAGATCGCCCACGCGCACGGGGTGCCGGTCATCGTCGACGCCGCGGCCCAGCTCCCGCCGCCGGAGAACCTTTGGCGATTCACCCGCGATCTCGGAGCGGATCTGGCCATCTTCAGCGGTGGGAAAGACCTGCGCGGCCCGCAGGCGAGCGGGCTGATCGTCGGCCGGGCCGACCTGATCGAAGCTGTCTTCCACCACGGCGCGCCGCACCAGCGGCTCGGCCGGCCGATGAAGGTGGGGCGCGAGGAGATGATCGGCCTCCTCACCGCCCTCGAGCTGTACCTTCAGCAAGACCACGCGGCGCGGATCGCCCGCTGCGAGGCGATCGTCCAGGGCTGGGTCGAGCAGTTCAGCCGGCTGCCGGGCGCGAAGGCGCGCCGCGACTTCCCGAACGAGGCCGGCCAGCCCGTGCCCCGGCTGTTGCTCGAACTCGATCCGGAGCAGGCTGGGCTAACCGGCGGCGAGCTGCGGCAACGGCTCTGGGAGGGCGACCCGCGCATCGCGGTAGCCCCGGCGGGCGATCGTGGCGTCTACATCACTCCGGACACGCTCGAAACCGGCGAGGAGGAGCTGATCGCTGAGCGGGTCACGGCGATCATTCAGGCAACGGCCGGAAGGAGAGTGGGCGACTGACTACTCCTCTGATTTCCCCTCGAGCTCCAGTGTCATCCGGTAGCTGCCGGCCAGGAGGCCCCCATCGACGATGAGGACGGTGCCGGTGATCCAGGACGCCTCGTCCGAGGCAAGAAAGAGCGCCGCATTGGCGATGTCCTCTGGCTCGCCCACCCGCCCCAGCGGGTACCATTTGGCCAGCTTCTCGAAGATCAGCGGGTCTTTCTCCAGGCGCGGGCCCCAGATCGGCGTGCGGATGGTACCCGGACAGATGACATTGACCCGGATGCCGAAGCGGCCGTACTTGACCGCCATGTTCTTCGTCAGCACGTTCATCCCGGCTTTGGCGGCGCTGTACGCCTCCTCGCCCAGCCCGGCGATGCCGTTGACCGAGGAGATGTTGACGATCGCGCCGCTCCGGCGTTCGATCATCCGCGGCAGCACTGCCCGCGAGCAGAGATAGGCGCTTTTCAAGACGACGGCCAGATTCCAATCCCAAGTGGCCTCGTCGAACGTCAGGATATCGTCGCCCTGCGAGGCGCCGGCGTTGTTGACCAGGATATCGATCTGGCCGAATGCGGCTATTCCCTGCTCGACCATCGCCTGGACCGCTGCGCTCTGCGTCACGTCCGCCTGGATCGCCAGCGCCTCCCCGCCGGCCGCGGCGATGCGCTGAACCGTCTCTTCGGCTCGATCGCGGTGGAGGTCATTGACGATCACCCGCGCTCCCTCGCGGGCGAAGCGCTCGGCGATAGCCCGCCCGATGCCCGAACCACTGCCCGTCACCAGCGCGACTTTGTCAGCAAGGCGCATCGTCGCTCCCTTCTCCAGACGCCGAAACAGTGAGGGGCGCCTCCCGTGCCACCACGGCATCGGCCGCGGGACAGGCGGGGATGCGCCCCGAGCAGGTTCGGTGACGAGCGCGGAGCTGGCTAGAAGAGCGCCAGCTCGGTCTGCGGATCGAAGGTGTGCAGGTGGTCCTTCCGGACCCGGATCGTCACGACATCGCCGGGGTCGAGATGGATGCGTGGCTCGCCCTGAGCGATCAGCGTGCCAGCCGGACCACGCAGGTGGACGAGCGTCTCCGCACCGAGCGGCTCGATCAGCTCGACTGGCAGCCGCACCGTGTCGCCACCCTCGGACTCCGGATTCCCCGCCACGACCTCCAGATCTTCGGGTCGGATACCGACGAGCACCTCCCGACCGACGTAGTCGGCCAGGCGATTGCGATGACTCGGTGGGGCTTCGAGTTTGACGTCGCCGGCAACGAGCTGCACCGTACCGTCTCCGCCGACGACCTGGGCTGGGAAGATGTTCATCGCCGGGCTACCGATGAAGGTCGCCACGAACAGGTTCGCCGGGCGGTCGTAGAGATTCTCCGGCGTGTCGAGCTGCTGGAGGACGCCCTGGTTCATGACGGCGATGCGATGTCCCATCGTCATCGCTTCGACCTGGTCATGGGTGACGTAGATCGTGGTAACGCCGAGCCGGCGCTGCAATTTGATCAGCTCACCGCGCGTCTGCACGCGGAGCTTGGCATCGAGGTTGGACAGCGGCTCGTCCATGAGGAAGACCTGCGGCTCACGGACAATCGCGCGACCGAGCGCCACGCGTTGCCGCTGGCCACCCGAAAGCTGGCGCGGCTTGCGGTTCAGGAGATCCTGAATGCCCAGGATCTCCGCTGCCTCCTTGACCCGCCGGTCGATTTCCTGCTTAGGCACTTTGCGCAGCTTCAGGCCGAAGGCCATGTTGTCGTACACCGTCATGTGAGGATAGAGGGCGTAGTTCTGGAAGACCATGGCGATGTCGCGGTCTTTCGGTGGGATGTGGGTCACGACCCGGTCGCCAATAACGATGTCACCGCTGGTGACTTCCTCCAGCCCGGCAAGGCATCGGAGCGCTGTCGTCTTTCCACAGCCGGACGGACCGACCAGCACCAGGAACTCGCCGTCCTCCACCTCGAGCGTCAGGTCGTTGACCGCCACCACGCTGTCGAAGCGCTTGGTGACGTGGTCGTAGATTACCTCCGCCATACCTAACCCTCCGCTGCGCTACCTCGCTGCAGATCTCCTCAGGGATCACCACTGTCAAGTATCGCAGACTTCGGCATTGCTGTCAGGACGAGCTGTATCCTATCCCTTCACCGCGCCCGCTGTCATGCCTGAGACGTAATGGTCCACGAAGAACATGTACACCACGGCGACCGGCACCGAGCCGAGCACGGCTGCCGCCATCAGCGGCCCCCACTGAAACACGTCTGCCCGGATCAGATCGTTGACGGTACCCACCGGGATCGTCTTCATATGCCCTGAGCCCATGAAGACGAGCGCGTAGAGAAACTCGTTCCAGGAGAGCGTGAACGAGAAGATCGCGGCCGAGAGCACGCCCGGCAGTGCCAGGGGTAGGATGATTCTCCGCATCGCCTGGATGCGGCTGGCCCCGTCGATCATGGCACACTCTTCCAGCTCGCGCGGGATGGTCCGGAAGTAGCCCATCAGCAGCCAGCTCGCGAATGGGATGAGGAAGGTCGGATAGGTGAGAATCAGCGCCCAGTACTCGTTGTAGATACCGAACCGGACGACAACCTGGCTCAGCGGGATGAAGAGGAGCGTCGGAGGGATCAGATAGGCCAGGAAGACCGCAGTCCCCATCAGGTTCCCGCCCTTGAAACGGAAACGACCGAGCGCGTAGCCCATCAGGATGCTGCAGGTAAGCGACAGGAGCGTCGCACCGAAGGTCACGACCGCCGTGTTCCACGCCCAGCGCGGGAAGTCGGTGTTCTCGAAGAGGTAGCGATAGTGACGCAGGGTGAACTCCGTGAGATAGAGCGGGTTTACCCGCGTGTTCAAGAGCAGGCTGTTCGGCTTGAGCGAGATGATGAGCATCCAATAGAAGGGAAAAAGCAGGAAGATCGTGAACAGCGCCAGCGGTATGTAGAGGAAGACGATACGGCTGCTCAGTCGGTTGCTCCCAACCATCTCAGGCCTCCTGCGAGCGCACGTGGCGGAGGAGGATCGCCGAGAGCACAGCCAGGATCGGGAACATGTACAAGGACACCGCCGCGCCCATGCCGAGCTTCCCCGCTCCGCCGATCCCCTCCTGCCAGGCAAACGTGCCGAAGATGTGGGTCGAGTTCGCCGGGCCACCCTTCGTCAGGACGTAAACGAGCTGGAAGTCAGCGAAGGTCCAGATGATCGAGAACAGCGTGGTGATCACCACGATACCTCTGATCACTGGGAGCGTCACCGCGAAGAAACGCTGGACCGCGTTCGCTCCCTCGATCGCTGCCGCCTCGTGCAGTTCCTGAGGCACGGCCTGGAGCCCGGCCAGGATGGCGACGGCAAAGAACGGCGTTCCACGCCAGATGTTGGCGAGACAGAGCGACAGGATGGCATGGCCCCGGCTCCCGAGGAACGAGATGCTTGCGTCGATCAGTCCCAGGTCCTTCAGCAGCCAGGAGAACGGGCTGAGCACCGGGTCGTAGAGCATGAGCCAGGCGAGGCTGCTGAGCGCGGTAGGGACGATCCAGGGGAGCAGCAACGCGGCTCGCAGCACGTTGCGCAACCGGAAGGCCTGGTTCAGGAGTAGCGCCAGCAACAATCCGAGGAGCAGCTTGAAGGGCACCGTCACGAAGCCGTAGATGAACGTGTTGAGCACGGTCAGGCGGAACACGCCATCGCGCAGCAGGTCTCGATAGTTCTGCAAGCCGACGAATTCACCGGTCGGCAAGCCGACCGTGCGATCGGTCAGCGAGATCCAGATGCCGAGGAAGAACGGGTAACTCATGAACAGGAGCAAGATGAGCCAGCCGGGCGTCATGAAGAGGTACGCGAGCACCGGCTCGCTCTCGACCCATAGCCGAACCCGCTGCCTCAGCGGGAGCGGCGCTACCTGCGCGATGGTTCTGACCGGTGCCGTGGTCATCCAGCACCTCACATCTTCAAGCCACACCAGTATCAGAGGGGGCGCGGGGAGCCGGGGCTCGTCCCGGCTCCCCGCGCCAGCTCAGATTACCCGCCGTAGATGCGCTCCAGTTCGCTCGCGCCCCACTGGATCGCCTCTTCGGCATTCCCCGACTGAATCGCCCGAGCGAAGGTATCGACGACGATGTAGCGGGCCGACGCCTCCGCCGCCTTCTCGTTGGTGGGCCCGGCGAACCCGATGTTGCGCCCGTACTTGCCGACCTCGGCATATGGCTTCAGCTTCGGATCCTGCGTGTAGTACGGATCCTCGATGTAGTACGGGGTCGGCGTGAGCTGGTAGCCTTTTTGGATCTCCAGCCAGCGCCGGAACTGCTCAGGAGACCGCCACCACTCCAGGAACGCCTTGGCGCCCTCGACGTTCTTGGAGTAGCTCAGAATCCCGACCGACTGGCTGCCCAGGTTGTTGAACCGCCCGGCCGGCCCTTGCGGGAAGATGTGGTGCATGGTGTCCTCGGCGATGTCGGGCGCATCCTTCTGTGCCGCGATGTAGATGCTGCTCCCATTGAACGTCCAGGCGATCTGGCCCGCCAGGAAGGCACGGTTGTTGGTCGCGTCGTCCCAGGAGAGGCCGGTCTCGTCGAAGGCCTGTGTCCAGTAGCTCAGGAGCAGCTTCATGCCCTCCACGAACTCGGGCTTGTTGAAGGCAACGGTCTTGCCATCCTCCTCGACTTCCATGGCGCCGTGCGCCCACATGAACGAGTAGGCAAAGGACGGCGGGTCTCCGGTGCTGTGACCGAACGCCTGGCCGAGCGGTGTCCCTCGCTTTTTCAGCTCCACGCCGATCCGGAACAGATCTTCCCAGGTATCCGGCGGGTTGTTGACCGGGTCATCCCAGCCGGCCTCCTGGAAGAAGCTGATGCGGTAGACCTGCGCACTCGTGGACGTGCCGATCGGGACACTCAGCCAGGTATCGTCGACCCGCACGGTCTTCATCGCCCAGTCGAAGTAGTCCCCCTCGGTCTGGGCGACCTTCTCGGCCAGGTCGTTGACCTCGACGAGCGCGTCCTTGTAGAGATACGGCCATCCTGGCCAGAAGTGGACAATATCTGGCCCGGCACCCGCTTGAACCGCCGCGCTGATCTTCGGCTGCAGGTCGGGCCAGTTGACGAAGTCGATCGCCGTCTGGACGCCGTTCTGCTTCCCCCACTCCTCGAGTTGCTCTTTCATGAGATCCTGCGTCTCAGGGACGAAGAAAGTACCGAACAAGAGCGTAAGCTGCGTCCCCTTGAGCACCGCGGGCGCGCCGGTTGGCGTGGCGCCGGCCTCCGGCGTTTGGCCCGCCGCCGGAGTCTGGCCGGCCGCCGCCGTCGGTGATGCGGCCGGTGCGGCAGGCGCGGTAGTCGGTGTCGCCTCCTCGCCGCCGCAGGCCGCCAGCAGCGCGCTCACGACCGGCACCGAGAGACCGAACGTCGCTGCCCGGCGTAGGATCTGGCGGCGAGAGTACCGGAGCTGCAAGATGTCCCCGATGTTGCCCTGGTCGTGTCCTGGCGCTTTCCGGCCATCGCGCTCGAGCATCGGTAACTCCTCCCCACTTTGAGTGATCATGTCGACTTATCATCACATCACAGGGTATTCAGAAGCTCTCGATGTGCCTCTCGCTCACCGCCTCCCTTCACCAGTACACCCACCGGATCGATCGGCAAGCTAGCTCCGGATCGTCAGAGACACGCTGTCGGTACCTAAATGACAAGAGCGGTATACACGGTCAGCCTACGGATAATCGATTCCGTTGTCAAGAGCGATATTATGTCAATGCCGGTCTCGCCAGGCCTCTCGTCCCGTCAGCATCGCTCTCTCGCATCCTGGCGTAGCCCATTGCATATGATTGGAGCAGTGGCTGTCGATCGGGTAAGCGGGGGAACACCCATGAGCTTCGACCTGCGGGATATCCGCCCCGGAATGGATGTGTACAGCTTCGACAATGTCTACCTGGGAACCGTACGCCGTGTCATGCCCGAACCGGCCCCGCGACGGGCGGTTGGCCCCCAGGACTTCCAGGCTAGCCAGCTACCAGGCGAACTGCTCGGCCCCATGCCCACTGCGACGATCGGCAACCCGGGCCCGTCCACCCAATCAGCCCGGCGACGCTTCGCCAGCCAGCCCGATGGGGCACCTCCGATCGGGCAGGGGCGTCTGGTTTTCGGTCGCCTCCCGGTGCCGATCGGGTGGCGCGAGGTGTCGCTCGATAACGTGCTGGCGGTGTCGCTGGAGCGTGTCGTGCTACGGCGGACGGCGGCCGAACTAGCGCGGCGCGGCCAATCCAGCCATGCGCACGAATCTGCCGCGCGTGAGCGCGGGGGAGCTGAGCACTCGCGGAGTTAGTCCGCTTCGCGGTCGACCGGCTGCGGCTCAGGTGGTGGCAGCAGGCCCAGCAGGACAGCCACGTGGAGGAGGAGCCGATGCTGCGGGTTGTTCAGATCGCGGCCGGTGAGCTGGCTGATCCGGTTCAGGCGATAGCCCACCGTGTTGCGATGGAGGCCCAACCGCGCCGCGACCTCTCCGGCGCTCCCCCAGGTAAGGTACGCCTGCAAGGTCTCGATCAGGTCTGCCGTTCGGTTCGAGCGATCGGCCAGCGGACCCAGAACCGCGCGGCGAAATGCTTCACCGGCCCGGTTGCCCCACAGGTAGTAGAGCAGGCTGAACAGCCCGAGGTCCTCCACCGCCTCGAACCGGAGCAGCGGGCCGGGCACGGCGCCGCTCCGCCACAGAGCGAGCGCGAACCGCGCCTGCCGGAGACCCTCCGGAGCCTCGCGCAGCCGGGACAAGCACGCGCTGAGTGCCACTGACCAGCCGGCCGAGTCTGCCGATCGCGCCAGCGACCGAAACGCCTCGATAACCCCCTGCAACTCGATCGCTGGCACCAGGAACGCTACCTCGTCGCCCAGCTCGACCCAGCGTTCCCTGGCTAGCCGGCCAGTCGCGCGGCGCACTACGTCAATCCCCCGCTGCGGGTTTTCCGGCGCAGCGACCAGGCCGACGACGACGGGCGCCTGGGGATCGAGCCCCAGGCGCTGCGCTCGCGTATGCACGGCAGCCTCGCTACTCGCCCGGCCCAGCAAGAGGTCGGCAACCAGCTCCCCAGTGATGTTGACACGTCCGGCGCGCCGTGGATCGCGTGCCAGCAGGCTGGTACAGACCCCAGCAGTGATCGAGAGAACCAACCGGTCGCGCTCGGTTAGCCCGCCGGCGGCGGAGGAGAGCGCCAGGTACGCTGGCCGGCCGCCGGCCGTCATCGTTGTGAGCAGCAACTCACCCCCTCCCCGCGAGGGTAGCAGTGCCGCCGCCGGGTACGGCCGCGCCCGCCCGAGCACGCCTGGCGAAACCGGCGCCGGCTCGGGCCCTGCCTGCGCCAGGACCTGTCCCTCGGCATCCTGCAGGGCGAGCGAGCGACCGCTGGCCAGCGCCGCGACCTGGAGCACCGCCTCCAAGCCTCCTCCGCCGACCGCTGCCCGTGACAGATCGCGCGACAGCTCGGTCGTGAGCCGGTAGAGCGCGCTGCGTTGCTCGGTGAGCAGCCGGTTCAGCGTGAGTTCGAGATCGAGCGGCAGGGGGCCTGGCATCAGCAAGAGCGGCAGCGAGCCGACTGGCCCGGAGAAGAGCCCTGGCTCCGTCACCAGCGCCGTTACCGGTGCTTGGCTGAGCGTCACCAGTAGCTCGTCGCGTGTTAGCGAGGCAGTCGACTCGATCTCGTGGAGGACGCGCCCGGAGAGCACGATCAGCTCGTCACCGCGCAGCGGCGGCAGGTGCGGCGCACCCACGCGCACCGACACCGCCCAGGAGATCGCGCGATCGAGGATCGTCTCCTCCTGCATGCCGGACGGCACGACGAGCGTGAAGCGACGGTCCCAGCGGCAGAGATCGCGTAGCGTGATCTCGGACATGCCTCCTCCCACGCCGGCTAGTCCTTCCGCTTCGGGAAGGGCGCATCGTCAGTATACGGGAACCCGTATACCGACCAATATGCCATAATTGGTTGTCTTGGACTGCTGGTGATGCTGGCGATTGGCTCTTGCGCGCTGGCAGTTGACCCGGTAGCGTCTCTTCTGGATGCATCCAATCGGGAGGATGTCATGTTGATCGAGCTCGACCGCACCAGCACCGTCCCGCTGTACCGGCAGATCGCCGAGCAGCTCCGCGCGCGGATCAGCAGCGGCGAGCTGGTCCCCGGCACCCGCCTGCCGCCGGAGCGCCGGCTCGCGGCCGTCCTAGGCGTCAACCGGACGACGGTGGTGAACGCCTACCGCGAGCTGGCCGCTGACGGGCTCATTGTCGGCCATGTCGGACGAGGGACGATCGTCGCCGACCCCAGCCGCCTCCACGAACCGGGAACGCCGGCCAGCGGTATCCCCTGGCCCCAGCTCTTCACGCCGGCCACTGACGTGATGAACGATCCGCTGCTGCAAGACACCATGCTGGTGTCGTCCCGCCCCGACGTGATCACCTTCGCAACCGGCATGCCGGCCCCGGAGCTCTACCCGATCGCGACCATGCGCCAGCTCCTCGACGAGGCGCTTCACCAGGCCGGCCAGAGCTTGCTCCAGTACTGCCCGGCTGAAGGCTACCCACCGCTCCGCGAGGCGCTGGCGAGCTGGATCGCACCATCCGGCATGCGCTTCGGCCCAGATGACGTCCTGGTGGTGGCTGGATCGCAGCAGGGGCTCTACCTGCTGGCCCGCGCGCTGCTCGAACCTGGAGACATCGTCGCGGTCGAGTCGCCGACCTACCTGGGCGCGCTTCAGGTCTTCCGGGCGGTCGGCGCCCGCTTGCTGCCGATCCCGGTCGATCAACACGGCATGCGAGTGGGATTGCTGGAGGACGTGGTCGCCCGGCGACGCCCCAAGCTCATCTACACGCTCCCGACCTTCCAGAACCCGACGGGCACAACGATGAGCCGCGACCGGAGGGAGCGCCTGCTGGCGCTCGCTGCCCGCTACCAGGTGCCGGTCATCGAGGACGACCCCTACGGCGCGCTCCGCTATGCGGGCGAGTCGATTCCGCCCCTGGCCGCGCTCGACCAGCACGGGGTGGTACTCTACCTGAGCACGGTGTCCAAGATCCTGTTCCCCGGCTTTCGGATCGGCTGGATCGCCGGCCCCAGGCCAGTCATCGAGCGACTGGCGATCCTCAAGCAGATCGTGGATCTAGATACCAACCCACTGGCGCAGTGGGCTGTCTGGGCCTTCATCACCCGCGGCCTGCTCGACGCTCACCTGGAGCGGCTGCGCCGGCACTACCCAGAGCGGCTCGAGCGGATGCTGGCCGCCCTGGAGCGATACGCGACCGGGGTGCTGGAGTGGACGAGGCCGGCCGGGGGCTTCTACGTCTGGTGCCGGTTGACTGACGGGCTCCGCGCCCGCGACCTGCTGCCGGAGGCGGCCCGGCGCGGCGTCGCCTTCGCGCCGGGCGAGAGCTTCCATCCCGACGATGCGGGAACCGGCACGCTGCGCCTCAACTTCACCTTCCCGCCGGTAACAGCGATCGAGCCGGGTATCGCACGGCTGGCCGAAGCAGTGCAGGCGCTCAGAAGCATCCGGCTCAACGGCGAAGGGAGTCGGCGGGCGAGAGTCGTGGCTCCGATCGTCTAGTCGTCCGTGCCGCGCGGGCGAGCGGGCAGAGCACGGGCGGAACAAGCCCAAAACCATCAGGCTAAGTGAACTGGATCGAGCGTCAGCGATCGGTGAGCAGCGAGGAGGTCGCGGCAGATGGAGAAGTCGACCTGGACGACGAAGGTAGGCCTGGCTCAGATGCTCAAGGGCGGGGTGATCATGGACGTGGTCACGCCGGAGCAGGCGCAGATCGCCGAAGAAGCAGGCGCGGTCGCGGTGATGGCGCTCGAGCGGGTGCCCGCCGATATCCGCCGGGAGGGCGGGGTCGCCCGGATGAGCGACCCGGAGCTGATCCTCCGGATCAAGGAGGCGGTGACCATCCCGGTGATGGCGAAGGTGAGGATCGGCCACTTCGTCGAGGCGCAGATCCTGGAAGCGATCGGCATCGACTACATCGACGAGAGCGAGGTGCTGACCCCGGCAGACGACCGCTACCACATCGACAAGCATCAGTTCAAGGTGCCGTTCGTCTGCGGCGCCCGCGATCTCGGCGAGGCGCTACGGCGCATCGGCGAGGGTGCCGCGATGATCCGCAGCAAGGGTGAGGCTGGAACCGGCAACATCGTCGAGGCGGTTCGCCACCTGCGCGATATCCTGGACGGCATCCGCCGGCTCCAAGCGCTGCCGAAGGAAGAGTTGATGACGACAGCGAAGGAGCTGGGCGCCCCGTACGAGCTCGTCTGCGAGGTCGCCGAGACTGGCCGCCTTCCGGTGGTGCTGTTCTGCGCCGGCGGCGTCGCAACCCCGGCCGACGCCGCGCTGGTCATGCAGCTCGGCGCCGAGGGCGTCTTCGTCGGCTCTGGCATCTTCAAGTCGGAGAACCCGAGGGCGCGAGCGCGGGCCATCGTCGAGGCCGTGACTCACTACCGCAATCCAGCGATCCTGGCCGAGGTCAGCCGTGGCCTCGGCGAGCCGATGCGCGGGCTGGAGCTGGAGGCGATCCCGGCCGGCCAGCGCCTCGCCCCCCGTGGCTGGTGAGGGGAGGGAGCGAATGCAGCCAGTCATCGGCGTCCTGGCCCTGCAGGGGGACTTTCGCGAGCACCTAGCAGCGCTGGCCCGGCTGGGCGTCGAGGGGCGCGAGATCCGCCTGCCGAGCGAGCTCGCGGGGATCAGCGGGCTGATCATCCCCGGTGGCGAGAGCACCACGATTGGCCGGCTGATCGAGCGATTCGGCCTGCGCGAGCCGATCGTGGAGTTCGCCAGGTCAGGGCGGCCGATCTGGGGCACCTGCGCGGGGATGATCGTCCTGGCCCGGGAAGTCGACCCCGAGACGCGCGCTCGCACCCAGCACCTCCTCGGCCTGCTGGACATCGTCGTGCGGCGGAACGCGTTCGGGCCTCAGATCGAGAGCTTCGAGACCGATCTGGAGATCCCGGCAGTTGGGAGCGAGCCGGTTCGCGCGGTGTTCATCCGAGCTCCAGTGGTAGCCGAGATGGGGCCGGCGGTCGAGCCCCTGGCCCGGCTGACGGACGGCACGGTAGCCGCGGTACGCCAGGGCAACCTGATCGGCACTGCCTTCCATCCGGAGCTGACCGGCGACGACCGCTTTCACGCCTGGTTTTGCCGGCTGGCCCGCGAGCACTCGCCGGCCGTCCAGCTAGAGCCAGCGACCCGCGGCGCACGGTAGGCCCTGCGTTGCAGTCGCACTCCCGCCCCGAATCCTTGCCAGCGAGACACACCTCTGCTACCATACGAGGTGTACGTACGCGGGTTCGGTCGAGGCAAACAGTCCGTGGGGGAGATGCGCATGCTGGCGAAAGGGCTACGGCGCGGGCTGACGGTCCAGGAAGCTGCTCAACTGCTCCAGTTCCACCCAGAAGCCGTCCGCTACTGGCTTCGGGTGGGCGAGCTACGTGGAACTCGCCTCGAGCCCGCGGACGACTGGCTGGTCGAGCCGGACGATCTCCTCGCCTTTCTGCGGCAGAACGACGAGCCATTCCCGTGGTCGGTGCCCGTGGTCAGCGGCGGAGACGCTCGAGCCGTCTTCACGCCCGCGCACTAGGCCGCTGCCAGGGCCCGCTGCTCCCTACCGACGTCAGGTTCCCGGGCGAGCCAGTCGAAGGATCCCGCAATGGCGGGGCACTGCATCATTCGTCTCACGCACTCCAGGGGCATCCATCGCGCGGCGCGGCGGCAGCAGCGGGTCGTCCGACCCCGTTCTCGCGATCGTGTGGGAAAGGCTGTCAAACAGGACAGCAGGACTCTACTACCGCTCGATCGGTCAGATGGGCCCGGGGCCAGCTATCCGAGCTTGAATCCGATGCGCCGCCGATGGATCAGCACGCTCTGGAGCACCCCTAGGCTGGCCAGCAGCGTCCACAGCGAGCTGCCACCGAGACTGATGAAGGGAAGCGGCAGGCCCGTCACCGGCATGATCCCGACGTTCATCCCCATATTCACGAACGCCTGGAAGAAGA
Source organism: Thermalbibacter longus (assembly GCF_023806485.1). Lineage (GTDB taxonomy): Bacteria > Chloroflexota > Chloroflexia > Thermomicrobiales > Thermomicrobiaceae > Thermalbibacter > Thermalbibacter longus. Next base: position 208,621 of record NZ_JAMSLR010000001.1, on the reverse strand, counting down.
TCATCACGGTGACGCCGACCGCCAGCAGCCGGCCGAACAGGTCGGGGGCGACGGTCACGACGTGACTGGTGCGCCATAGCAGGATCAGGTAGGTGACGATCAGGGCGACGCCGCCGATGAACCCGAACATGCCCATCGCATGGGCGAAGATGAAGTCGGTCGTCCGTACCCGGAGCAGGTCGAGCTGGCTCTGCATGCTGCCGGCCAGCCCGTTACCGTACCAGCCACCGGTGCCGATCGTGATCTGAGCCTGGATGATGTTGAAGCCAGCGCCGAAATAGTCCCGCTCCGGCTCGAACGAGATCAGCAGCCGCTCCCGCATGTAATCGTGCAGGACGTACTTCCAGGCGAACAGGGCGACGACGGGCGAGGCGAGCAGGACACCGGCAACATAGAGCAGCCGGGTCGGGCTGAAGAGAACCATCGCCAGCCAGATAGCGGCGAAGACGCCAGCCGTGCCGAGGTCAGGCTGCTGGTACACCAGTAGGGCCGGCAGAGCCACCAGCAGGCCGCTCAGCACGAAGTTCTTCAGCCGGCTCATCTCCTCGCCCCGGTTGGCGATGAACGCCGCCAGTGCGACGATCACCCCCAGCTTGGCCGGCTCCGATGGCTGGACAGTGATCGGCCCCAGCTCGATCCAGCGAACCGAGCCACCGATGTTCGTTCCGACTAGCATCACGAGGATCAGGAGCGCCAGGGTCAGGCCGTAGATCGGCCACGCCATCGACTTGATGTAGCGGTAGTCGACCCAGGACAGGCCGATCAGCAACGGAAGGCCGATGAGCGCGTAGATGAACTGGCGCACCGCCAGGCTGTCGAGCCGCAGCGCCCCTCCCCCTTCGGCGCTCCAGATCGCGACGAGCCCGAAGCCGATGAGAACCAGCGTGGTGATCGCCATGTAGGGATCGAACGCGGCCCAGCTTGCGGCGCGACGGTGCGTCTGGAGCGAGGTAACGACCGTACCCATGGCTCAGAGCAGCTCCACGCCGTTGATGTTGATGTGGAAGGTACAGCCGAGGAACTCGGCGGCCCGCACGCTCATCACCATCCGCGGCAGGAAGATCTCGAAGTAGTGCATGACCGGCGCGATCGTCGTGTCGATCGTCAGTTCCAGAGTAATCGATTTCTCCCCCGGGTCGACGCGCAGGAAGGACGAGACGGCCGCGTAGTTCACCCGGTCGTGCTGGTCGAACTTGCTCTGATCCGGGTTCTGCACCCGGCTGCGGTGGACGTCCGACTTGTCGGCCAGAATTAGCGCGGCTGACACCGCGTGCACCGGCTCGCCGAGCCGCTGCGTGTCGTCACCGTGGCTACCGATGGCACCCATCACGATCGCGATGTCCTCAGGAGCCACGCCGTAGCGGCGCAGGATGTCTCGCGCCAGCAGCGCGCCGGTCAGGCTATGGTCATAGCGGCTGATCGCGTTGCCGATATCGTGGAGATAGCCAGCGATGGCAGCCAGCTCCTGCTCGCGCTGGTCGTAGCCCAGCCGGCGCAGCACGTTGCGCGCGATGTGCGACACCAGGTTGGCATGCCGAAGCCCGTGCTCGGTGAAGCCGATCACCGCCAGGTTGGCGTTGCCGGCCTCGATATAGGCGCGCACCTCGGGGTCCTTTTCGAGGTCAGCGACCGTGATCGGCAGCGCGACCGCCGCTGGACGAGCGGCAGCCTCCGGCTTGGTGGCTCGCACTGCAGCCGCCTCGCCGATGATCTCCGGGATCGATTCGCCGTTGGTGCTCATCGCACGACCTCTCCACCGATGGCCCGAGCCCAAGTATAGCCGTATCGACCACAAACCTCTGGTAGGTAGGCAGCGAGCACGGGCGAATGATCAGTCGCCGCTCCCGTTTGCAACCTTTTCCTCAAACACCGAACCGCGCGGGCGAGAGCGCATCGAGCGGGAGACTCGAGCGCCCCTCCGTGATCAGCTCGGCGATCGACTGACCGATGGCGGGAGCCAGCGCGAAGCCGTGCCCGGAGAACCCGCAGGCGAAGACGAATCTCTCGACCTCACCGCCCATCCCTAGGATCGGCACCTCGTCGACGGCGATCGCCTCGATGCCCGCCCAGCCACGCTCGAGCCGGGCCCGGCCGAGCAGAGGATAGACCGCGCTCGCCTCCCGAACGCTGCCAGCGATGCTCGCCTGAAGCAGCCGCGTGCGCCGGGTCGCGAGGTCGAGCCGGCCAGGCCAGCCACCCCCGATCAGGTACGAGCCTCCCGGCAACTGCTTGAGGCTGAGCGGGCGATGCACGCTTCCCAGCACCGGCCGTAGCCGTGGCGGCATCGGCTCGGTCACCAGCATCTGGAGCGCCCGCGGCTCGATCGGGATCCTGAGCCCAACCATCCGCGCGATCACGGCGCTCCAGGCACCGGCCGCGTTCACGACCCAGCGGCAAGAGATCTGGCCCCGCGTCGTCGTCACGCTGGCCACCTGGCCCCGATGATGCGAGATGCCGGTCACCTGTGTCTGCTGAAGAATCCGGGCCCCGAGACGGGTCGCCGCTCGAGCGAAGGCATGGGTCACCAGGCTCGGCATCGCGTGGCCGTCGCTCGGGCACCAGCTCGCTGCGAGCACCGTGGGGGCGATGTCCGGAACCAGCTCGCGCAGCTCGGCCTGGCCGATCATCCGGACGTCCAGCCCGAGAGCCCGCTCCTCGGCCACCCGACGCTCCAGTGCGGCGACGTCTTCCGGCCGCTCGGCCAGCGTCAGGTTGCCGTCCTGCCGGTAGTGCAGATCCGCGCCCAGTTCCTCGGCCAGGTGCGGCCAGCGCCGAATGGCGCGCAGGGCGATCGGCAGCTCGCGCAGGTCGCGGCCTTGCTGCCGCACCCCGCCGGCACTGGCACCCGAGGCCCCCGCCGCGATCGTGGCCGCCTCGACCAGCGTCACCGCGACGCCCTGGCGGGCCAGCTCGTAGCCGATTGCAGAGCCGATCACGCCACCGCCGACGACTACGACCTCGGCTGCTGCGCGCTCGCCCATCCGCTCGCACCTCGCCTGCCCGTCTACCGGCGCACGGCCAGTATCGGCCAGCTCGCATTCCTGGGCAAGGCTGGGGCGACCTCCCAATGGAGAGCGTCTTTCACAGCGAGAAGGGGGTAGCGCGGTGCCGTGCCACCCCTGAGCACGCCGGCCGGCTAGGCCGCCATCTGCGGCTTGAGCACGACCTTGACGTAGCCTTCCACCCGCTTGTCGAACTTCTCGTAAGCCAGCGGGGCTTCCTCCAGACGATGGCGGTGCGAGACGACGAAGGAGGGCTTAGCCCGGCCGGCGATGATCAGGTCGCGCAGGTACTGGTTATATCGCTTGACGTTGCACTGGCCGGTTCCGAGCCGGATCCCCTTCTCGAAGAGCCGCCCGATCGCCAACCGCAGGCGTCCCTGCTTCGCTTCCTCGTCGGGCGCGCCGGGATCGGCGGGGACATAGAGACCTGGCACACCGATCGCGCCCGTCGGCCGCACGACCTCGATCAGGGTGTTGAGGACGATAGCCGGATCCTCGCGCGCTGCGCCGCGCACGTGTGCCTGGTAGCCAACAGCGTCGATCCCCTTGTCGACGCCGGCAAACGCCTTGTTGGGTACCGAGCCGGTGGCCAGCCGGTCGCCGGGCGACTGCTCCTTGATGAACTCGACCGGGTTGACCTCGTCGAAGTTGACCGGAATGCAGCCGATCTCCCGCGCCTTGTCGAGCCGCTCCTTGATGCGGTCCACTACGAAGACCTTCGAGGCGCCGCGCAGCAGACAGCTATAGGCCGCCATCAAGCCGACCGGCCCAGCGCCGAAGACTGCCACGCTCTCCCCTGGCCGGACATCGGCCAGCTCAGCGCCGTGGTAGCCGGTCGGGAAGATATTGGCGAGCAGGATGAAGTGGTCTTCGAAAAATGGCCGCTTGAATCCAGAGGAGAACGCCTCTGCCATCAATTCCATCCCTTCAGGCAGGCGTTGGCCCCTTCCGCCAGCAATTGCGCCCGTTCCAATTTGAGTCAGGAGCGCTGCTGCGAAGATGGTTAACCGACCGGCGGACGTCCTCGGAGAGACGGTCCGAATCCTTGCACAGCACGAAGGTCCACCGTCCGAACCCGCCGCGATAATTGACCGCCCGCACCTAGCGCTTAGCGTCAGCTTCTTTCTGCCCGTCCTGCTCGGTCTCAAAGCCCTTGACCTCTAAGATGATCTTCATTTCCCGGCCGTCATCGCAACGCTACTGATGTGAGAAAGAAAACACGCTCCGCATTTCGTACACGGTGCGTAACTGGGCTGTTAACCAAAGCTCGGTTTCAGCAATGGGAAACAACTCCACAAGCATTCTGGTCACGGTGGACGCCGGTACCGGCCAGCGTTCTGTCACTATAGATCGCAATATCTCTTCAAGCCTCTGGCGCTCGGCACTGCTGCGGTCAGCAAGGAGATCTGTGATATCTCTCTCGTCAAGGGTGTTCCATCCGTTTCTCCGGGCAGGGTCGTCAAATACGGCTGGAATAGGGATATCGATTCGAGCAAGGCCGCTGACAGTGGACCATAGGGCAGAGATTTCTCCTGCCAGTTCCCGTCTCAGCCAAAGAAAGGCCGAGAGGATCTCCTTAGTTACTGCGTCGTCCTCTTCGATTACCTCTCCAAATCTGTAAATGGGAAGCACCGGACGCTTATCAGAACTCAGCGCCACTTCCAGTCCGCTTTGGGGGACAATCTGGACTCTCTTAACAGCTCCAACAACACGACGGAGAAAGTCAAAGGCTATATCGGGTCTGGCTATTTCTTCTAGCCCCTGGAGAGCCGGGGCCACAAGGCGACCATATTTGAGCGGCGGTGCTACAGGCCCGTCCAATAATATCCAATTCTCGGGGCATTCCTGCCTCAACTCCCACAAGATGCCTATTTCCATAATCCGCAGCAATTCCTTTGCGCGGTCAAGTGCCTTCCGACGCACTTCTCCGGTGCGAATCAGGTCGCCTGCCTGAAGCAAAATGCCGGGGCGACCATCCGAACCGAGGCGCAAAGTGAGAGAGGTGTCCGAATACAGTAACTTGCCGCTCTGTACCGCTTCATAGATGCGGCCAGCAGATCCCAGTTCTCGGCCGGGGGGTCTTCTGCTAGACCATGCTGAGTCAGCGACTTGTAAGGCTTGATAAGGGAGGAGCAGCACAAGAGCTTCCCGCACCTTAAATGGTCGGAGCTCTCTATCTGCCCGCTCCATAGCCCCAACAATCAGGTGTGAAAGGTGCAAGGGGACTCGCACTTTGTTGACAAGGATCTCGGCTACCGGGACTGTGCGCTGCACTCCGTCCACAAAGAAGCGGAACAGGGCCGAACCTTCCGGAAACGGGTCGATCTCCAGGCGCGCCATCTCCTGGGCTGGAGAAGAAGATGTCGCCGTCGGGAGATCGGGCGCCCGCTCCTCCGGGAGGTCGCTCGGTGGGAGGGGACTAGCCCCCGCGTTGTCTAGTAGATACCCTCTCAATAAATCCAGGGGATCCGTTGCCATGGTCATCTCCCTATGGTTTCATCTCATGGAGCGGGGTTGGAAACCAGAAGATGAGTGGCGATGGATACACTGGGTGCCGAAGGATAAGTTGCCCCTTCTTCAGGTTGGGAACTTGAGCGCGTAGATCGACCAAGTACTTATAGATCGAATTGGTTAGCTCCGACTCGTCAGAATAGCCCACAACTTTCGTCTCAGAGTTTCCATACACCTGATCGTCCACCTGCGAGGCGAATTGCTGGGCTCCTATGAGCGTCAGCTGGAGATCACGGCCCCGGGCTACTACATCAATAATCTGCTCTTTCATAGGGGACATGGCCCCACTTGGGGCATACTTGTTGAGCTCATCCGCGATGACCAAGACCCGGTCTATATGCCTGTCGGGCCCTTCGAGGCCTTGAGAAATCTTCCTTATGACAGCGTTTACCGCAAGACGCTTTTCTTCTTCCGTTAACCGGTAGAGTTGGATGACATGAAGCCCATAAGGCACCAGGGCGCTAAAGCTGAACGGTTGCCCGTGTGGCTGGTTCTTTTCCACCACATGCGAGGCTCGACTCAGAAACCCTGATAGCCGTCGTCCGAGCGCTGGCGGAACACCGCTCATCCAGGAACCACTGACCCCACGTACCTGAACCTCATTACTGCCAGATACCTTTATGAGATTTCGCCTGTCAAGGTCTTGCTCCATAGTCTGAAATGAAGTTCCTTGCCCTAACTTAGCATCCAAATAAGCTGTCAGCAGAATCACCTGAGGGTCCGTTGAACTGTAAGCGGCAGTAAATAACGCTGCTTCGAAATCCCCGCGTTCCAGATCATCAAACCCATAACTGTAGATTTGCGGATTTTGCATGGACGACCTATCCGGATCACCTTGATAGGTAAAGTACCGCACCGGAAACTTATGTGCGATCGGGTCTACGCCTTGTTCTTTTGCCTGTTTCCACATCGCCTGAACACGGCTTGCCAGGTTCGTCTCTCCGATACTTGCCGCCCATTGGTGGCACCATTGGTCTGCCTCATCCCAGTCCTCCGGCAGTTGATGGAGGCTCAGAAAATCCCGTCGTTTCACGTTGAAAAGAACTACTGCTACATTCTCTTCGGCTTTCTTCGCCCAGGACAAAACCGCATAACTGAGAAAGAGGGCATAACTGCTCTTGGTTGCCAACCCTGTAGCTCCTGTGATGTTAACGTGAGCTCCTTCAGGCCCAAGCAGAAATTGAGCGTGAGCGAAAACAGGCAGCCAACTTCCTGGATCGGTCTCGTCACTCCCGACACGCAAAAATCCGGCCAGCACACGGTATCTCTCAGGGATCCGCTGAGCGAGGAGGTTCACATCTGCGGCTTGAGCAAATCTGACTCGCCACCGCCCTGTCGGAGGAGAAGCGGTTGAAGGCTCCCGATAAAGCGCTCGGAGTTTCGCCAACCGGATAAGAGTTGGCCGGGTTGGCGGGTCGATGTCAGGATTGCCGTATCCACTACCGTAGAAGTCTAATAAGTGATCTGAGGCTGCGCTGGTACTTTGCATATCTTCGACTAAAGCAAGCGCTTTTTCACCTGAATCGCCTTCGGCAATTAAAATGGTACCGACTTCAACGTTTACGGAAGGGTCGTTTTTCAGCCAGCACCAGAACTCGTATGGCTTAGCAGGCTCTTTCTGCGTGATTACCACTCGACCAATGGTCATCGGTCAACCTCCTGTTGCCAAATTTCTCGGATGGCTTGAATCTCATCGGGTGATATAAGTGTCATCCCAATCTTTTCCTCTAATTTTAACAATTCATCGAGCAATTGTTGCCTGATTTCTAAGGTCAAACGTCCCAGCTTTCCGTCCGCGCGGGGAACTCGGGACTCAGGAGCTCTTGTAAGATCTTTCACATGCTGGCGAAAATTGAGCAGGGGTCTGAGATGAGCCCACTCTGGAAGCGACGTGATCTTCTCCATCGCTTTGTCTTGTCTCACAACGGTGCACATCCAGCATCCGAACCTTGTCTCTCGGCCGTTGTAGACTTCGTCCTCCAAGTAGCCTGTCGGGTAGCCCAGTGTCGGTGCGTAAAATCGTAGAAAGTCCCAAACGTCGCACTCGCTCCATTCGACTATCGGCGCCATATAACCGGCTTGAAGGCGGGAACTATATCGGAACCAAAGCCCTTGCCCACATTCGCCGCCGCGCTTACACGACCGATACAGACTGATGTCCCTGCTGCGCGATTCGCCCAATCGGACCCCAGTAAGAATAAGAGTTCTGCCCGCCGTAATGAACGCCTTCAAAGCATGTTCAACAGGCTGGATCTTTAAGCGCCGCGTACACCATCGGAACCGCTGGTGTGGGGGCGGATACCCTTTGCCAAGCAAGCAAACCCAAAATCGCTCTTCTACAGCGGGATAGACCGCATGATAGTATACTGGCAGCCCAGCGATTCGGTCAAGACTCTTAAGCCTTTCCAAAAAACTTAAAGCGAATTGCCGGATGACGGGTATTTCCACCATTGTATCAGAGTATACAATATCGATTGCTTCTATTTGCCCTAAGCAAGTCAAGGCGGTTTCCAGCGCAACAACTACGGCAGTGGTCGAATCCTTGCCACCTGAGAAGGTGATAATCCAGTGATTATAACCTTCTTCCACCTTGGAACGGAGGGCGGAGACGGACTCGTCGAAGCGCTGAAGCAAACGCGCCCCACCATCGTCTTCAATCTTGGCCCCCACGAACGGGTCACACAAGGCATTCCAGTCTTTATTCATTCTCTCTCCTCCACAACCAAGCTTTATGATTTCGCTCACGCTTCTCACCACTAGATCATAGGTTTAATCCGTTTCCAGTCCAGGTTTTTCGTGTTGATAACCTCGCCATCCTCAAACTCCACCGAATCGGCAGTAACGCGCTTGACCTACTTGCCCATCAGGTGGGAAAGCGTCTCAGCGATGTCGACGCCCTCGGAAACTTTGCTCAGGTCCACCTTGACAGCATTCTTATCGGCGTCCACCTCCAGCGTCTCCAAGCATCCTCAGGTCGCGCGAAAGGAGATACTAAAGGACATGTCAATGATAGGGGACGCGGTAGGGATTATCAAACAAATCGGCATCATCGTATTTGGCTTTGCGTTGCTTTGTTGAATAACTTCCAGCTCAAGCTTCCAGCCTTATGATACACCTCTACCCCCGCCTGTCAAGTCTCCGCTGCGGAGAGAGCAGGAACGGAGACCGCACTCAAGCCCAGCATCCAGTTGTAGCCCCAGACCTTGAGCGGGATCTCCTTCACATCCATTCAAACCTCACCGCCTGGACGGCCTCCCCAAACGGCCGCTTGAATCCAGCGCAGAACGCCTCGGCCATCCACCGCTTCCTAGAGCCTACCCGCCCCTTCCCTCCTGGAGGGTCCTCGAGGGAGGCTCGCACCACCTTCTCTCTCACCCCACCACAAGTAGGATCCGAATCCTCCCGCACCTTGATGCCGGCCTCAGTCCCACAAGAGGCTCAGAAATTGAAGTGGTCGTGGGTGTCGTCGCCGCCATCCCCCAGGACCCGCTTGCCCTTCACCTTCCTTCCATCCTTCTTCACCAACGGCTTGAGCTTCTCTCCATCGGAAGTGCGCTCATCGCTCACTTCCAGGCTCACCACCTGCTTGGTCTTCATATCAACCCCTACATGGATCTTGGTGTAGCCCTTCCGCTGCCGGCGCATCCATTCCCCGCGATTGGTCACCTTGATCCCGGTGCGGTCGACAGGGCTTATCACCTCTTCCCCCGCCGGGAGCCGGTAGCCCAGATCCGGGTCGAGGTCTAAGGAAGGGATACGCAAGGACAAAGTGCTGTAATCCGGAGCGGGGATGGAGCAAAGCGTGCCCAAGCCTCAAGCCAACCCCTCCAACTGGCGGTAGGGAGGCCTGAAGACCACCCGGAGTGTCCCGAACAAAAACATCAGGCTGTGGGGATATCTGAAGGGCCGCCCCCTCTTCCCCAGGTTCATCTTCTTTCGCTCCTCCTTCCAGGCTTGCAAGCTCTCCCCATTGAGTAGGATCTCTCCCCGCTGGACGAGGTGCTCGTTGTATCCCTTCCAGTCCCACTCGGGCTGTCTCTCCTCGGTCATCGCAAATCCCTCCACCGCCCTTATAGCCCCTCAGACTTGATTGTTCAACACAGCAGTGTACGAGGAGAAAGGGCTGCGGGCCGCGTGGATGGAGGCTGGAGAGAGGTGACAGCGTATCGGTAGGGTTCAAGCGCGGGGTCTCGACCAGGCTCAGGCCATATGCCGGGCCGCTAACTGCGTGGTAGGAGTATCGCAGCCACGCTTTATGTTGTGCTCGCCTCATGATAACGCGGTCACCAACCCGCGTCAAGGCCTAACCCATTGTTAGACGATAGAGCGAACATTATGTTATTCCCGAACAGGTACCGGGTGAGGGGTGTCGATCTCCGAATGTGAACGGGGAGTGCTGCTCGCCCCTGGATCATTGGCGCCGGGGCCGGCAGCGCGGCCAGAAAGAGGGGTTACAGCTCCTCGAGGCTATCCCGGATGACGTCGAAGTATTCGAGCGCCAGGCCGGTGCCGATGGCCACGCAGCTCAGCGGGTCATCGGCCACGTAGCAGGGAACGCCGGTTACCTCGGTCAACAGCCGGTCGAGGTTGCGGAGCAGCGCCCCACCTCCGGTGAGAACCATGCCCTTGTCGATAATGTCCGACGCGAGTTCCGGTGGCGTCTCTTCGAGCACGGCACGGACAGTACTGATGATCGCCTCCAGCGGCTCGGTGATCGCCTCGACGACTTCGTTGGCATGGAGCAGGATCGTCCGCGGCAGACCGGTGACCTCGTCGCGACCCCGTACCTCCATGACCAGGTCTTCGTCTACCGGTAGGGCCGAGCCGATAGCGATCTTCACCTCCTCTGCCGTCCGCTCGCCGATCCGGAGGTTGTGCTTTCGTTTGACGTAGGTGGCGATGGCGTCGTCGATGTGGTTGCCTCCCTTGCGGATCGAGTGAGCGACGACGATGCCGTTCAACGAGATGACGGCAACCTCGGTCGTCCCGCCACCGATGTCGATCACCAGGTTCCCGCTCGGATCGGCAACCGGCACCTTCGCCCCGATGGCCGCCGCCAGCGGCTCGGCGATCAGATAGGCCCGCCGGGCACCGGCATTGAGCGCCGCGTCGCGCACTGCTCGCCGCTCGACGCTGGTCACCCCAGCCGGGACGCAGATCATCACCTCTGGTCGGATCAGCGAAAAGCGCCCGACCGCTTTGTTGATGAAGTAGCGAAGCATCTCCTGGGTGACCATGTAGTCGGCGATCACCCCGTTACGCATCGGCCGGACGACCTCGATCGTGTCGCGCGGCTCTCGCCCGAGCATGTTCCGGGCCTCGATGCCGACCGCCTTCACCTTGCCGTCCTTCGCCGAGATGGCGACGACCGACGGCTCGTTGATCACGATCCCCCGGCCCCTGACGTAGACGAGCACGTTCGCGGTACCCAGATCGATGCCGAGCTGCTTGGCCACGCTGGCTGCTCCCGATCGGTTGAATCACCCGGCTGCAAGCCTCGGCAGGCCTGTTTCGCCAGGTAGACCATGCCAACGCGGAATTGTAGCAAATTGCGCTCGCCGCTCCCGGCTCACCACGTCACCGCCTCGCCTCGTGCCACCACGCTGCGCGCAGGCACGAGCCGCTACGCGGGTTCGACTCCCTTGGCGCGGAGCGCGGCGATGTCAGCCTCGACCTCGGCAAGCTGGCGCCGGATCACCGGCAGTCGATCGCGTGCCCGCTGGAGGTCGGCGAGCGTCGCGTCGCGCTCCTTGCGCAGCCGCCGCACGTCGGCCTGAAGCTGCTGGCGCCGCCAGGCTAAGCCCGTGCAGACCGGGCAGCGACCCCGCAGGTCCTGCCAGCCGCCACAGCTCGGGCATGGCCTAGCGAGGTCGGCCAGCGTCAGCGAGGGCAAGGGTTCAGCGGCGGACACTGTCCCGAGCAGGTCTTCCGCGAGCTGGTCGAGGCTCGCGCTCAGCCGCTCGATCAACGGCTCGCGCAGGTGCTCGGGCAGGCTGGCCGGTGCAACCGAGGCCGGGTCGCCACGGTGGCGGAGCAGCCGCGAGGGCGCGAGCTGGTGTCCCCGTTCCGACCAGTCGACCTCCTCGCGCCAGGCGAACGTCTCGGTGTCGATCCGCACCTCAACCTGAGCCGGCGGCCCGCTCGACACGGAGATGACCTCGATGGGGATCGGTGGGAGGGGAGGCGGCAGATCGCGGGGAGGCGGTGGCTTCAATGCGTCCAGGTCGGCCTCGGCCTGCGCGATGGCGGCGCTCAACTCGTCCAACCGTTCGGTCCAGCGATTGACCGGCTGCAGAGCTTGCTCAGATTGTTCCAGATCGTAAGCCAGCTCCGCCCGTCGTTTCAGCAGCCGCAGCAACCGCCTCTGCTCGGCCTCCCGGATGTACGGCTGGGCTGTCTCCTGGCCGGTCGTGCCAGCAGCGCTCGGGCTGTGTTCCGGGACGGCTCGCCGTCGCAATCTCCACCAGGCCATACGGTTTCCTCCCAGACTACCCATCACCGGCCTGCTCGACGATAGCCTGGGCTGGCCACCGGTCGACGATCTCCATCATCCGCCTCAGGATGCCGGCCAGATCCTCCGGCGGCAGCGGCCGGTCTAGGACACCGAGCCGCTGGCGCAGCCGCGCGCCCGGCGATGCCAGGCTGTCGAGTTCGGCCCGCAGCTCGAGTAGCCCGCTCTCGGGGACGAGGAGTGCCTCGATCCGCCGCCGCAGTCCGCCGCTCTCCCAGCGGAGTGCCACCCCCGCATGATCGAGCCCCAAGCCGGTTATCGCTTCGACCGGGCTGCCCCAGCTTCCAGCGACACGCTCGGCCGCCTCAGCCAGGTTCGAGGCGAGCGCGCGTCGCTGGCCGGCGGTCAGTCGCCTCGGCCAACGAGCACCAGTACGCTGCTCGACCAGGAGCCGGAAGCGCGAGCTCCGCCAGAGGAAAAGCCCGGCGACGACCATGCCGGCATGAGCCAGCGCCGTCACCCCCGAGAGAACCGGCGTGCCTTCGCGGTAGATCGTGGCCCAATCCCCGTGGAGATCGCTGACCAGATCGAGCAGCGGGTAGAAGACGAGCGTGGTTCCGAGCTCGAGGCCACTGAAGACGAGCAGGAGCCAGTTCACCGCGCGGCCGAAGGGGCCGAAGAGCGCCAGAGCGAGGGCCCCCAATCCCAACCCCAAACTTACCAGGTTGCCGGACAGCGCGATCCAGTAGAGCTCGGCAGGCGTGTAGCTCCCGGTATGCTCGACCCAGCCGAGGAAGAAGAGGAAACCGAAGCCTACCACCTGCCCGCCCGCGAGGCGGACGGCGATCGCATGTCCGAGCTCGTGCAGGAGCACGCCCAGCGGCAGAAGGAGGAAGAACGCGGCCTCGCTGAGCTGTTGCCGGTCAGCGAGCGTCAACGTCTCGTCGAAGAGCGTCCGGCGAGCGCGCACGGTCGTCACCAGCACGCCGATCGCGACGATGGCGAGGAGCACGCTGGCGAGCTGGAAGAGCAGGAAGGTCGACATCGGCAACTCCTCGTCGGACCCGTTCCGGTTGATTGTAACAGCCGGCTCGGTCTGAACCCTCCCATCGACGTGCTACACTCCGCAGGGACGGTCGCCGCCTGATGTCGCGAGGGCGCTGGCAGCACGAAACCGGCTCGATGAGGAGGAAGTCCGATGCCGGAGATCATCGATCTGCGAGGCGATTGGGCCACGCCGCCCACTCCGGCGATGCGCCGGGCAATGGCCGAAGCCGAGGTGGGTGACGACAACTCGCACGAAGATCCGACCGTCATCCGGCTAGAGGAACTCTCAGCCGAGCGCATGGGCAAGGAGGCTGCTCTCTTCGTCCCGAGCGGCACCATGGGTAACCTGGTGAGCGTGCTCGCCCTGGCCGAATACGGAACCGAGATCATCCTGGGTGACAAATCGCATGCCTACCTCTCCGAAGCCGGTGGGGCCGCCGTTATCGGCGGTCATCCCTTTCGCCCCGTGCCCAACGACCGCTTCGGAATGCTCGATCCGACATCCGTGGAGGAGGCGATTAACCCGCTCGATATCCATTGCGCTCGCACCGGCCTGCTGATGCTGGAGAACACGCATAACCTCTGCGGCGGCACGGTACTCACCCCGCAGCAAACCGCCGAGCTGTGCGCGGTCGCACACCGGCACGGTATCCCGGTCCATCTCGACGGCTCGCGCATCTTCAACGCCGCGGCCGCGCTCGGTATCCCGGCAGCCGACCTGGCAGCCCATGTCGACACCGTCACGTTTTGCCTCTCCAAGGGACTGGCGGCGCCGGTCGGCTCAGTCGTCTGCGGTCCGGCCGACGTGATCGAGCGGGCACGCCAGAAGCGGAAGCTCCTGGGCGGCGCGATGCGGCAGGCCGGCGTGATCGCGGCTGCCGGCATCGTGGCCCTGGAGCAGATGGTGGACCGCCTGCCGGAAGACCACGCGAACGCGCGCCGGCTCGCCGAGGGGCTCGCAGAGTACCCAGCAGTCGAGATCGACCTGGAGACAGTGCAGACGAACCTCGTCTTCTTCGATGTGCGCCCGCCACTGACAGCGGAGGGCGTCGCGGCCCGCTTCGAGGAGGAAGGGATCCGCTGCTCGGTCTTCGGGCCACGCCGGCTGCGCTTCGCCACCCACTACGCGGTCAGCCGTGCCGATGTCGATCGGGTACTAGCGGTTGCTCGCCAGATCTTCGCCTGACCCTGTGGGAATTCTGCGCGCGGAGAACGGACCCGGGGATCATCGCGATCACCCGATAGCTGAGCGCGGGTGACCGGGTACTGCCATGCAGTTACCCCGCCAGCAGCCGATCCGGTATACTTGCATATGAGTGGGACCGTATCAGTACAATGGGCCGCTGTATTATGTTGATTTTCAGGCCTGTTGTGTTGATCCGGTCGCACGGAGGATATTCGGTTTGGCGGCTGGGATGAGATCCTAAGCCAGGGAAGCGACAGGCGCCATGCTACGACCCGAGGTGTCGGAAGTGGCGCCGGATGTTGAACCGAATGGTCAGCTCCACTTTGGGTGCCCGATGCTTCGTCGCGCTTCAGTGTCTGTCAAGGGGAGTCAGCGGTCAGTGTGGCGATGCGCGCTGGGCTACGCGATCCCGACAGCAGAAGACGCTGAGAACTGTCTCGAGGTCGAGAACCCGGGACATTGCTGGCACTTGAAGCCGCTGAGTAACGGGCGAGCTCATCGGGTCTGAGGTTAGGGGAGCTGCCGAAACGGTCGCATCCGGTCGTCGAGAACCGATCCTGATCGAACGAGCGGGCCGGTGGCCCGCTCGTTCCTCAGTCTCCGGGTCACCATCGCGTGCTCAAACGGCAGCCTCACGCACCTCCGCGGGGAAACTCGCGTTCGTGTAGACCTCCTGGATATCGTCCAGATCCTCGAGCGTCTCCAGGAGCTTCAGCGCGGTCTGCGCCTGGCTCCCCTCCAGCTCGACCGTCGTTTGCGGCACCCGCTGGATGTCGGCTTGCTGGACAGGGATGCCGGCCTCCTGGAGCTTTTCGACCACGTCGCTCAGCAGCTCAGGCTCAGTGGTGACAACGAGTGTCCCATCGTCGATCTCGAAGTCACGGGCGCCGGCATCGATCGCGAGCAGCGCGACCTCATCAGCGTCGCGCCCACCCAGCGGCACGACGATTTGCCCGACAGTGTCGAACTGCCAGGCGACGCTGCCGGACTCGCCCAGAGACCCGCCATGCTTGGTGAACGCATGGCGTACTTCGGAGGCTGTCCGGTTGCGGTTATCGGTTAGAGCAATCGCCATGATGGCGATGCCGCCAGGGCCATAGCCTTCGTAGACGACGGTCTCGTACTGCTCACCGCCACCGGTAGCGCCGCTCGCCTTGGCGATCGCCCCCTCGATCGTGTCCTTGGGCATCCCTTCGCGCCTCGCGCGTTCGATTGCCATCCGCAGCCGGACGTTCGCCTCGGGATTCGGCCCACCCTCGCGCACCGCGACCTGGATTTCCCGCGCCAGCTTGCTGAAGACCTGTCCCTTGCGAAAGTCGGCCGCCGCCTTCTGCCGCTTGATCTGTGCCCACTTGGAATGCCCGGCCATAGCTCGCACCCCCTGGTTCTGGCTTCCAGCCTCGCGCCGCCGCACAGGTGAGGCCCCAGGCCGCGGCGCGACCCCGCTCTCGCTTCAGGTTGTCACGGTGTGTTCCTCGCGTCGCTTGCTCTCTCTCGGAGAGAGCGTCGAGCCTGAAGAGCCCGCAGGGCAACGGCTTCTCTGTTAATTCTGCCGAATCGACGTCGCTGCGGCAAGCCACGACTGAACGTTCAGCAGGGTGGTGAGGATGTTAGCGCACCGCAGGCCGCGTTCGGGTCGTCTCCACGCGCACCGGCTTGCCGCGCAGCCGTGTCCGGCTCAGCGCCCGCGCCACGCGCTCGGTGAGCTCCTCCGGGATCTCGACTGTCGTCTGCCGCTCACCGATCTCGATCTGGCCGATGCGCTTGCCCGGGATGCGGGCTTCGTTGGCGATGGCACCGACCACGTCCATCGGGCGGATACCGTCCCGCCGGCCCAGGTTGAGGATGAGCCGCGTCATCCCCGGTTCTGGCTGATCCGTCTCCTCCTCGAAGAGCGATTCAGCCCGCTCGGGGTCGAGGTTGCGCTGCTGCGCCAGCAGCTTGACCGCAGCCGCCGCGATCACCGCAGGGTCATGGTACGCGGCCAACTCGTCGACCAGCCGCATCGCCCAGTCCAGGTCGTTCCTCTCGATCATCTCGATCAGCGAGGCGCCTAGCAGCTCGCGCTGTCGCTGCACGATCTGCTGTCTCGTCGGGGTCGTCCGCTGCTGGAGTCGCTGCCCGATGGCCCGTTCGATCGTCCGCAGCATCCAGCGCTCGCGCGGCGTGACCAGCGTGATCGCCACTCCCGGTGCCCCTGCCCGCCCGGTGCGGCCGATCCGGTGCACGTAGCTCTCGGGATCAGACGGGATGTCGTAGTTGATCACGTGGCTGACGATGGGGATGTCGAGCCCGCGGGCAGCCAGATCGGTGGCGATCAAGAGCTCGGCCTGCCCACTGCGGAAGCGGGCCATCACGCGATCCCGCTGGACTTGGCTCATGTCGCCGTGGATGGCCTCGGCGGCATAGCCGAGGGCTTGGAGCGCGTGCGCGAGCTCATCGACGCCGCTCTTCGTGCGGCAGAAGACGATGGCCGATGCCGGCGTCTCCAGGTCGAGGATGCGCGCCAGCGCCTCGACCTTGGCTCGCGGCGCGACCTCGTAGAAGACCTGCGTCGTCCGCGGCGCGGTCACCCGCTCCGGCTCGATCGCGATCCGCACCGGATCGCGCAGGTATCGCCTGGCTAGCTCGGCCACCCGATCCGGAATCGTGGCGGAAAAGAGGCCCGTCTGGCGCTCTCGCGGCGTCCGTTCCAGGATCCACTCGACGTCCTCGATGAAGCCCATGTTGAGCATCTCATCGGCCTCATCGAGGATCACCACGCGGACCTGATCCAGCCGCAGTGTCTCCCGGCGCAAGTGATCCATCACCCGCCCTGGAGTGCCGACCACTACATCGACCGGATGACGCAGCGCCCGGAGCTGCCGCTCGATCGGCTGCCCGCCGTAGACGGCCAGCACCCGGGTATCGAGATATTTGCCGAGCCGGTGGAACGTCTGGGCAACCTGGACGGCCAGCTCACGGGTCGGAGTCAGAACCAGAGCTTGCGGAGCCGTCCCGTCTGGTTCCAGCCGCTGGAGGATCGGCAAGGCAAACGCGGCCGTCTTGCCGGTACCAGTATGTGCCTGGGCAATCAGGTCTCGCCCAGCGAGCATGATCGGGATCGCCTCTGCCTGCACTGGCATCGGCTCCTCGAAGCCGACCTCGCGGATCGCCCGCAGCAGCGGATCGCTCAGGCCTAGGCCGGCGAACGGGTTTCCATTGGGTTGCATGCGTGTCTCAGTCATCACAGTCGCCATCGAGAATGTGCGCGTGCCTCTCCTGTCCCGGCGTTCAAGCAAAGCGGCGGTCGCCGCCGCCGGGGTGCACGACCGCCGCTAACGATAAGCTTACCAGATCCGATGAGCGGGCAACGAGACGCCTGCGACGGCCAGCCATCGGCTTGACGATGAAAAGGTGCGGGACCATCCTAAAGAGTGCAGCAATCAGGTGCGGCTCACCTGCATGCTGGCGTCCGGACACCATCCGGTGACGCGAACGACAGGCGCGAACCTGGGTCCCACCGAGTGGTGGGGTCAGACAGCCACGAGGAGGCGCCCCATGACCACAGAGCACGCGAGCCGGATCGTCTGGGAGCCCGAACCGGAGCACCTGGAGCGCAGCCGTCTCCGGCGGTTCATGGCCACTCAGGGGATCGAGAGCCTTCCGGCACTGCATGCCCGCGCAGTCGAGAACCCCGAGTGGTACTGGGCCGCGATGGTCGATCACCTCGGCCTGACCTGGCACCGCCCCTACGATGCGGTGCTCGACCTGTCCGACGGGATCCCCTGGGCCCGCTGGTTCGTGGGCGCTGGGTACAACTACGTCCACGATGCGGTGGGCAAGCGCGCTATCGGCCCCGAACGCGACCGGCCCGCGCTTGTCTGGGAAGGCGACGGCGGCGAAACGCGGACGCTCACCTACGGCGAACTGGCCGCGGAGACCAACCGGTTCGCGAACGCGCTGCGACGCCTGGGGATCGGCTGCGGCGATCGTGTCGGCATCTTCCTACCGATGCTCCCGGAGACGGCGATCGCCACCCTGGCTTGCAGTCAGATCGGCGCCGTTTTTGTCCCGATCTTCTCCGGCTACGGCCCAGAGGCGGTCGCGACCCGGCTGCGCGACTGCGACGCGCGCCTGTTGATCACTGCCGATGGCTTCCCCCGCCGCGGCCGGGTCGTGGCCATGAAGGCGACTGCCGACGCGGCGCTCGCCGCTGCCCCCAGTGTCGAGCGCGTCGTTGTCGTGCGACGGATCGGCAGCGAGGTGGCGTGGAAGAGCGGCCGCGATCACTGGTGGGACGAGCTGGTCGCCAGCCAGCCCATCGAGTCCCCGGCCGAGCCGACGGGTGCCGACGACCCGTTCATGATCATCTACACCTCGGGCACCACCGGGCGGCCCAAGGGAGCTGTCCACGTCCACGCCGGCTTCCCGATCAAGGCCGCCCACGATCTGGCCGTCTGCTTCGACTTGCAGGAGGATGACCGGCTCCTCTGGCTGACCGACCTGGGCTGGATGATGGGCCCCTGGGCCATCGAGGGCACGCTCATCCTCGGCGCCACCCTCGTCCTCTACGAGGGCACGCCGGACTGGCCGCAGCCCGATCGCCTCTGGCGGCTCGTGGAGCGTCACCGCATCACCGTGCTCGGCGTCTCGCCCACGGCCGTACGCGCACTGATGAGCCAGGGCGACCACTGGGTAACGGCACGCGATCGGTCCAGCCTGCGCGCCTTCGGATCCACCGGAGAGCCCTGGAACCCCGCTCCCTGGCACTGGCTTTTCTCAGTTGCCGGTGAGGGGCGCTGCCCGATCATCAACTATTCGGGCGGCACTGAGATCAGTGGCGGAATCGTCGGCTGTACGACGATCGAGCCGATCAAACCCTGCGCATTCACCGGTCCGGTCCCCGGGATGGCCGCTGATGTCGTCGACGAGGACGGCCGGCCGGTGCGGGGCCAGGTCGGCGAGCTGGTCATTAAGTTCCCCTGGGTCGGCATGACGCGCGGATTCTGGCGCGACCCGGAGCGTTACCTGGCGACCTACTGGTCCCGCTGGCCGAACGTGTGGGTGCACGGCGACTGGGCACTGATCGATGAGGACGGGTTCTGGTACATCCTCGGACGGTCCGACGATACCATCAAGGCAGCCGGCAAGCGGGTCGGCCCAGCGGAGATCGAGTCAGCGGCGGTGGCACACCCGGCGGTCCAGGAGGCGGCCGCGATCGGCGTTCCTGATGCCGTGAAGGGCGAGGCGATCGTCGTGTTCGCGGTGTTGCGCCCGGGCTGGGAGCCAGGCGAGGATCTGGCGCGCGAAGTCCAGGCGACGGTGGCACGCCAGCTCGGCCGGCCGCTGCAGCCCGAGCGCGTGGTGTTCGTCTCCGATCTGCCGCGCACGCGCAATGCGAAGATCATGCGCCGGGTAGTCCGAGCCGCCTACCTGGGACAGGATCCCGGTGACCTCTCGGCACTGGAGAACCCCGCCGCCGTGGACGCCATCGCCAGCGTCCGGGCAGGCTGAGCGAGCCGGCGCCCAGCTTACCGGCGCTGGCCCCGGGAAGCGGCGCTCTTGCGACCGGGCTGCAACTCGTGACGCGGGATCAATTCGCGGCAGGGAGTAATCGATGCCGGACACGACTCGCTGGCGCGTCGGCCTGATCGGGACGGGGAGGTTGGGAAGCGCGCTCGCGGTTGCGCTCGCGCGTCGCGGTGAGCCGGTGCTCGTCGTGTTCGACCGCGAGAATGAGCGCGCTGGGGCTCTGGCTCGTCGCATCCCCGGCTGCTCGGTTGCCGCCTCTGCCCAAGATGTGGTCGACTCGTGCGACCGGGTGTTCCTTACCGTGCCCGACGATCTGATCGAGGCAACCTGCTCGGCACTGCGGTGGCGCCCCGGCACGGCGGCTGTCCACTGCAGCGGCGCGCATGGACTGGACGTGCTCGAGCCGGCGCGGCGAGCCGGCGCCTGGATCGGTGGCTTTCACCCGGTGCAGACGTTCGCCGGGACGGAGGCGGACGCCGAGCGGCTCGCCGGGTGCGTCTTCGGGATCGAGGCCGGAGAGCCACTGCGTCGCTATCTGGAAGAGCTCGCCTACCGGCTCGGAGGCTACCCGCTGGCGGTCGAGGGCTCGAACCGGGTGCTGTACCACGCGGCGGCAGTCTTCGCCTCCAACGCGGTGGTAACGCTCGCAGCGGTCGCGGCGCGGATCTGGCAGGAACTCGGTTTGCCGGCCGAGCAGGCGACGCGCGGGCTGGCGCCGCTGATGCGCACCACCGTGGAGAACATCGAACGCCTCGGCACGGCACAGGCTCTGACCGGACCGGTCGCCCGGGGCGACGTCGAGACGGTGCGGCGGCATGTCTCCGCGCTGGCGGGCCGGTTTCCCGAGTTGCTAGGCTTGTACCGGGAGATAACCCGGCAGACAGTCGCACTCGCGGAACAGCGAGGGCTCGACCGAGTGACGGCCCAGGCAATCCTCGAGGCGGTCGAGACGGCGCAGGAGTCGTGAGGGAACGGCGATGCGGATCACGGTGCGCGATTTGGCGGAGATGAAGCGCAGCGGCCAGCGGATCGCCATGGTGACAGCCTACGATTATCCGCTGGCTCGTTTGCTCGATGAGGCTGGGATTCCGATCGTCTTGGTGGGTGACTCGCTCGGGATGACGGCCCTGGGGTACGAGACGACGCTTCCGGTCACGCTGGAGGAGATGATCCACCACACGAAGGCGGTCGTACGCGGGACACAGCGCGCGATGGTCGTCGCCGATATGCCGTTTCTCACCTATCAGATCAGCAGCGAGGAGGCGGTGCGCAACGCCGGCCGGCTGATCCAGGAAGGCGGCGCGCAGGCCGTCAAGCTGGAAGGCGGACGATCCGTCGTCGACCAGGTGCGCAGGATCGTGGCTGCCGGGATCCCGGTGATGGGACACTTGGGGCTGCTCCCGCAGTCAGTTCACCAGATGGGAGGCTTCCGGGTACAGGCCAGGGCGAGAGAGCAGATCCAGATCCTCATCGAGGATGCCCTCCTGCTCCGAGAGGCCGGCATTTTCTCGCTCGTGCTGGAAGGAATCCCCGCCCCTGTCGCCAGAGCGGTCACCGAGATCCTGGATGTCCCGACGATCGGCATCGGCGCCGGGCCGCACTGCGACGGGCAAGTGCAGGTGATCGCCGACCTCCTTCACCTCCTACCCGGACCACTGCCACGGCATGCCCGGCCCTTCCTAGAAGCCGGAGAGCTCATCCGCGACGCGCTCGCCCGCTACGCGGAGGCGGTGCAGAACGGCGAGTTCCCGGGCACGGCCGAGAGCTTCCAGCTTCCGAAGGGCTTCGATACGGCTTGGCTCGACGACCTTGCGCGGCAGTTCGCGGAGCGAGCGCGCTCTTCCGGGGCAGGCTGATGCTCGTCGCCGAGCGGATCGAGCAGGTTCGAGCATGGCGCGGGCACGTCGAGGGCTCGGTCGGCTTCGTGCCCACGATGGGGTATCTCCATGTTGGCCACCTCGAGTTGGTACGGCGGGCGCGGCGCGAGAACGACGCGGTCGTCGTCAGCATTTTCGTCAATCCCCTGCAGTTCGGGCCACACGAGGACTTCGCCCGGTATCCGCGCGATCTTCAGCGTGACCTCCGGCTGCTGCAGGGCGAGCGAGTAAATCTCGTCTTCGCTCCCGAGATAGCAGAGATCTACCCGCCCGGCTTCACGACCCAGGTGGATGTCGGGCCGATCGGCGAGCGGCTGGAAGGGGCGAGCCGGCCGGGCCACTTCCGCGGCGTCGCGACCGTGGTGACCAAGCTCTTCATGATCGTGCAGCCACACCGCGCCTACTTCGGCTGGAAAGATGCCCAGCAGGTGGTCGTGATCCGCAAGCTGGTGGCAGACCTCGCGATCCCGGTCGAGATCGTGGCGGTGCCTACTGTCCGCGAGCCAGACGGCCTGGCGTGCAGCAGCCGCAACGTCTACCTCAGCCCCGAGGAGCGACGGGTCGCCCCGGCGCTCTACGCCGCGCTTGCCCGCGCGAGGGCGCTCTGGCAGGAAGGCGAGCGGGATGCCGAGAGGTTACGCCAGGCTGTGCGCGCTCGACTGGCCGATGAGCCCCTGCTCAGGGTGGACTACGTGAGCGTTGCCGATGCCGCTACGATGGAGGAGCTCGTAGTCGTCGACCGCCCGGCGATCCTCTCCCTCGCCGCCTGGCTGGGAACCACCCGCCTGATCGACTCGGAGTTACTCGGCGTCGAGTGAGGTCAGGACGAGCAGCTCGGCCGGGAGTCGACAGGCGCGCGAAACAGGGCGCGCCGGGAGAGTCCAGTCCGCACAGTTGCCGGACTTCACCGGCACTCAAGACCCAAAGGTATTGGTACGGGTGTCGGGGAAATACGGGCTCGGTGCCGGGTAGAACTCGGGGTAGCGGCGCTTGAGCTGCTCAACCAGCGCCAGCGCCTGAAGCAGTGCCTCGCGGTCTCCGCTCGCCTCGGCAGCCCGGATGTCGGCCTGGAGCAGGCGCATGCGCTCGTCGTGGCGCTCGCGGCGGAGCCGGCGCAGGGTCTCTCGGATCATCTGGAGAGCCAGCCTCGGCGGCGTTTCCGGGAACTGGCCCAGCCGCGCGAGCAGGGCCTCGGCATAGGGCTGCAGCGACTCCGGCAGCGGGGGCTGATCCCCACCGCCATCCGCCGAGCGGACAGCCGCGAGAATGGCCAGGTGGCGAGCATCGACGATATCCCCCTCCGCGATCTCCTCGATCACCGAGGGCACCACAGCCGGATAGCGGAGCAGCAGCGCCATCAGGTGCTCTTCCGGCGTCATCGGCCGGCGTGTCGACCGCTCGATTACCTGGGCGTTCGCCCGGCGAACTGCGCGCGGCATTCGCCGCACGATCTCCTCTCGAACCTGGAGGCGCCGGGCGACCTCGCGGATGTAGTGCTCCTGTACCACCCGGTCGCCGATCTCGTACAGCACCGGGGCGATCCGCTGCAGAAGTTGCGATTTCGCTCGCGGATCCCCTGGCGGCGCAGGGCCGATCAGGGCATCGAGATAGAAGTCGAGCAGCGGTACCGGCTGGCGGATCGCCTGCTCCCAGGCCTCCCGGTTACGCCGGATCAGCTCATCGGGATCTTTGCCCTCCGGCAGGCGAGCGATCCGCAGATCGACCCTCAGCGTTCGCTCGAAACGGACGAGTTGCTGGGGATCGGGCGCTGGCCGAGCCGGCTCGGCGAGCGAATCGCGCAGCACGTCCAGCCCGCGCAGCGTGGCCGCCTGGCCCGCCGCATCCGCGTCGAGGGCCAGGACGATACGGTCGACTGCCCGCCGCACGAGCCGCACCTGCCGTTCCGTCAAGGCGGTGCCCATCGACGCGACGACGTTCAGGTAGCCGAACTGGTGCGCGGCGATCGCATCCATGTAGCCCTCGACCACGATCACCTCGCGGGTGCGGCGGATGTGCTCGAGCGCCAGGTCGATGGCGTAGAGGCTGGCGCTCTTGTCGAAGAGGGGGGTCTGGGGCGAGTTCAGGTATTTCGGCTGGGCTTCGCCCAGCGCTCGCGCGCCGAAGCCGATCACCCGGCCATCACGGTCGCGAATCGGGAACATCAGCCGGTAGCGGAAGCGATCGTAAACGCTCCCATCGTCTCGCCGGCCGGCGAGACCGGCTTCGACCAGCTCATCCGGCGTCGCACCCTGGCGCGTCAGGTGGCCGAGCAGGGCGTCCCAGCTCTCCGGCGCGAATCCGAGCTGGAAGCGCTCGGCGGTATCGCGGTCGACGCCCCGCTGTTCGAGCAGGCGCCGGCCCGGCTCGCCGTGCGCGGTGTTCCAGAGCACATGGCTGAACCAGGCAGCCGCAAGCGCGTTCCGTTCAGCCAACCTGAGGAGCCGGGCATCGAGCTCGGGGTCGGGCGGGCGTGACGGGGTAAGCGTGATCCCAGCGCGCTCGGCCAGTCGCTCGAGGGCTTCGCGGAAACTCAGATTCTCGGCCCGCATGACAAAGCCGATCGCGTCGCCCCCGGCGCCACAGCCGAAGCAGTGAAATGTCTGGGTTTCCGGAAAGACGATGAACGAGGGGGTCTTCTCCTGGTGGAAGGGGCAGAGCCCCTTGAAGTTTTTCCCAGCCTTGCGCAGCGCCACGTACGAGCTGATCAATTCCACGATGTCGGTCGCGTCGCGCACCCGTTCGAGATCGTCTCGCTGCATCGCCATCACCCCAGCACCGACCAGAAGCGCGGCACGTAGATCAGCTCGAAGCGAGAGAGGGCATAGCGGTCGGTCATACTCGCGACGTAATCGGCTGCGACCCGCTCCACCCCATCGTCAGCCAGGGCACGGGCGAACTCCTGGGGAACCTCATGCGGATGCTCGACGTAGTACTCGAACAGGATCTGCACCAGGTGCTCGGCCTTGCGCGTCGCCTCGACACGGTTGAGCGGATCGTAAACCCGCTCGAACAGGAAGTCCCGCAGCGCGTCGGCCGCCTGCCTGACCGGCTCGGAGAACTGGATCACCTGCTCTCCGGGAAGGTAACGATCGAGCAGCGGCGCCGAGGTCTCGATGACGTCGCGCACCAGCCGGTCGATGCGCTCCCCGTGCGTGTAGCCCAGCACCTCGAGCGCGTCCCTGGGGACCTCCTCCGCCCGCACCATGCCGGCACGGATGGCATCGTCCAGGTCGTGGTTGATGTAGGCGATGCCATCGCTGATCTTGACTACCTGGGCCTCGGGGGTCTGCGGCCGGCCAGCGGCTTCGCCGGCGATGCTGGTCACCGGCTTGGAGTGCCGGAGGATGCCGTCGCGCACCGGATCGGTCAAGTTCAGCCCGCGGCCATCTCGCTCGATCCGGTCGACGACCCGGAGGCTCTGCTCGTTGTGCCGGAAGCCGGGAAAGACGGCAGCCAGCGCCCGCTCACCGGTGTGGCCGAAGGGCGTGTGCCCCAGGTCGTGACCGAGCCCGATCGCCTCGATAAGGTCCTCGTTGAGCCCGAGCGCGCGCCCGATGGTCCGTGCAATCTGCGTCACCTCGAGCGTATGGGTAAGCCTGGTGCGGAAGTGATCGCCCTCGGGAGCGATGAAGACCTGGGTTTTGTGCTTGAGCCGGCGGAATGCCTTGGAGTGGATGATCCGGTCACGGTCGCGCTGGAACTCCGTGCGCACGCTGCAGGGTGGCTCAGGGCGGGGACGGCGGGCATCGCGGCTACGGGTCGCGGCCGGGTGCAGCCACTGCTCCTCGCGCGCCTCGATCCGCTGGCGGATGGCGACCGGTTCCATGCGCTGCTCCTCGCGTCATCACCACGTCATAGTGTACGTACGAACGTTCGCGATGGCGACCTGGAGTCGAATCGGTGCACAGCCTTGTCCTTGTGCTTGGTTCTACCATGAGCAGTGCCCTGGATGGGTGGTGAGCCGGGTACCAGAGGACCGAACCGCCCGGGCAGGGGCATGCCCGGGCGGCAGGTGGGGAAGAGGAGGAGCGTTCGGGAGCGTCCCCCCGACTGGGAGGACTGTAGCGCGCTGCAATCAGCCTACACCAGGGCGGCGCGCAGCACCCTAGGGAAAACCCTGGGTTCTACCCGCGGGTCACTCCTGGTTTCGGCCAGCATCCTCGAGCAGGAGGATGCCCTGCTCGTGGGCGATGCGGATCGCCTCGGCCCGTGAGCGGGCGCCGAGCTTCGTGAAGATGTTGCTCACGTGATACTCGACCGTCTTGGCCGAGATCAGGAGCGCGGCGGCGATCTCGGCATTTCGCTGGCCGGCAACCAGCCGGCGAAGAATCTCGCGCTCGCGCGGCGTCAGCGGCTCGGTGAGGATCTCGCCTTCGGATTGCGACGTGACCATCGTGCAGCCGGCCGCTGCCCGCCTGACAGCGTCGACGATCTCAGCATCGGTCGCCGTCTTCGCCAGATAGCCTCGAATGCCGAGCGGCCGCAACGCCCGGAGATAGCCGGCGTCCCCGTAGCCGGTGAGGACGACGATCGCGGTATCGGCGTAGGCTGCCCGTACCTGCCGCGCCACCTCGACGCCACTGATGTCCGGCAGGCGCAGATCGAGGAGCAGGACATCCGGGCGGTGCTCGGCGACCAGGTGGATCGCCTCGCGTCCTATTCCGGTGACGCCGACGACGGCGATGCCTGGCGCGCGCTCCAGGCACACCCGCGTCCCCTCCCGGAGCATCGGGTGATCGTCGACGATGACCACCCGGATCGTCTTACCTATCGGTCTCGTCACCATGGGCCTCCCCGAGTCGAACCTCGGCCGTGAGCACAGCTCCCCGCGGTTGCCCACCTTCCAGCGCGACCCTGCCGTGCCAGCGCTGCAGCCGTTCCCGCATGCCGAGCAGGCCGAGCCCGACCTGTGATCCGCCGGTAACACCGTTCGCAGCCGGGCCCCGCCCGTCGTCCGCCACCCGGAGCAGCACCCGAGCCGGCTCTCGCCGGAGCGTGACGGTGATCGACCGCGCCTCCGCGTGCTTGAGACAGTTGTTGAGCGCCTCCTGAGCGACCCGATAGAGCGCGAGCTCCAGGTCCGGCTCCAAACGCCCGAACGGATCGCCGTCGACGGCCTCGATGGCCACCCGGACGTCCAGGTCTGTCTCAGCGCGCAGTCGCGCGGCCAGCCACTCCAGGCCCGCCGGAAGCCCGAAGTCGTCGAGGACCGGCGGATGAAGGCCGTCACAGATGGCCCGGAGCGATGCGATGATATCCTCGACAATCTCCTGCCAGTGCCCGGCTCGGGGGCAGTCCGCCCATGCACCCAGCTCCCGCGAGAGCTGGATGGCCCGCTGGAGCGGATCGTCGTGCAGCTCGAGCGCAAGCCGCCGCCGCTCCTCCTCTTGCACGCTCAGCAGGCGATCGTTCAGCGTCGCCAGCGTCCGCTCCCGATCTGCCAGGGCTTCCACCTGCGCCTCGAGCTGCCGGATCAGAAGCGCGTTGCGCAGGGCCGTCGCAAGGTGCGGAGCCACCGTGGCGATCAGCTCGCGGTCCTCCGGCAGGAGATCGATGTCGTGCCGCTTGGCACCCACCTGCAGCATTCCGATAGTCTCGCCATCGGCGATCAGCGGCACCTGGTACGCAGCGGGAGAAGTCGCGATGACGTGCCGCCCGCCTTCGTCAGGAGCAGCGATGACTGCGTCGCCTTCCCAGCGAAACCGGAGCGGCGCGGGCTCGGCGGTGAGCTCGATCGCGGCCCAGGAGAGATCGAGCGTCCGGCCCAAGCGGTCGAGGGCATGCCTCGCAACCGCAGAGAGTTCGCCGAACTGGACGAGCTCGGCGCTCAGCTCGCGAAGCGTCGCGCGGTAGTCGTAGACGTCGCGGAAGAGCCGGCGCTCCAGCGCCCGCCGCAGCCGGTGCTGCAGGGGCCAGAACGTCGCAGCGACCAGGGCAACGGTCGCAGCCGGTGCCGCCAGGTCGACAGGAACCGGTGCATTCTGCCCGGATGACCAGCGAGCGAGCCCCGCGAACCCGGCAGTGTACGAGCCGACCAACGCTATCCAGACCAGCAGCGCGACGAGACCGCGGCGGAGGATCCGGGTGATACCGAAGAACCGGCGGCTCAGTACGGCCGTCCCTAGGCTAGCCGGGAGAGCCGCCAGGCTCAGCAGGGCGATCTCCGGCCGGACGATGGAGCTGATATCCAGCAGAGAGGGGACCAGTATCAGGCACACCGGCGGAGCCAGTGCCACGAACGCGCCCACCGCCACCACGCTGAGCGGCGTGGCGATGTCGCGCCGTTCGGCCGGGGTGGCGAGCAGGCCGGCCACGAGCAGCGCGCCCGCCCCGACGACCTCGCCGATGAGCACCGCGTAGGTGACCGGACGGAGTGCATCGTAGGCTGCCGGACGGAAGAAGTAGGTCCAGCCATAGGCAGCGAGGAGCACAGCGGTCGCCGACAGGCAGCCGATCGCGAGCCGGCGGCCCCGCGGTGCGCGGAGGCGATCCACCGGAAAGGCGAGGAAGAGGAGGAGAGCACCCGCGCCGAAGGCGAGCGCCGCCGCGTGACGAGCGGTCACCGCCCAGTCCGCCCCAGAGGGTGCGGCGATCAAAGAGAGGAACAGGACCGCGCCGGCGACGCTGAAGCCGAGCGCGATCGCTCCCACGATCGCATCGCCGGCGAGCACGTAGATGAGGACGCCGACGACCGCGAAGCTGGCCGCGATAGCGATGAAGGCGAGCCGGTAGAGCCGGGACAGGGTAAACGGCTCCAATACCCTGGAGGGCACGGTCCGGACCAGCCCATCTCCGGACTCCGTCGTAATCTCCGAAGTGGAGGCCACAGTCGATGGGGCATCGGTCGCGACGACTGGTCGCCCATCGACCGCGATGATGCGGTCTCCCGGGCGGACGCCGGCGTCCCAGGCCAGGCCACCCGGTTGGACCCAGCTTACGATCAGTCCCCCGCTTGCCTGGCGCGCTCGCACGCCGAGCGCTGGCGGCTGCTCGGCCGTCGCCAGGCTGAGGTCGCCGAGCGAGACCAGACCCAGGATGACGATGGCCGCGACGGCCCACCGCTGCGGGCGCGGCACCTGGAAGCGCGGGGGCATGGGAGTCTCCGTCGCGAACCCACCTCGCGCGCTTCAACCATACCAACTGATCGCATGGTACAGCATGTGCCTCGGTTAGGGTCCTGGGGAAAACCCTGGGTCACGGCCCAGCCTGAATGACAACTTGGGCAGCGCCTCGCTTGATGCCCTCATGCTCCTCGTCGCCGAAGAGGCACCGGTCCATTCGGCAAGGAAGGCGCGGCACCGACCTCGCCATGACCCAAACAAAACCTGGGGATTTCCCTAGCGCCGATCTGCGGCATCTCGACTAGAGTGGAAGTGGGCCGGTGCACCCTGACAGGGAAGCAGGCGACGCCGCGGCTTTGCCATAGTCCCGTTTGATCCGAACGCCTCGCTCGCTCGCGGGCAGAGAGACGGTGATCAGCTCAGAGGAGGTGTCATGATGAAACCCACATACTCGCTCATTCTCACAGGACTCGTGCTGCTGGTCGCATGGGGATCTGCCAGCGCTGAGAATAAGAATAGCTCAGAGAAAGATCATCTCGTGGCTGTGGTCTACGACGCGACTTCGAATGTCATCTTGAGGTGCAGGTCGACAATGGCCCTTGGGAGACGCAGCCATGCGCGCCTGGTACGATCATGGCCGCTGAGATCTTGCCGCGAGACCTTGCCGATCGGCATCCGCGGAGCGTGATAGTCGAGCTTACCGGTAACGAGGACACAGACGCGGCATTGATCGCCAAGGCCGTCCAGGAGCTGCACGATGGCCTGAGGGCACAAGGAATCACACCGACAGCCTGTAGCGCTCACTCGAAGACTATCCGGGGACGCTACAACATCGGCGATGGGTACATTGTGGAGTACGAAATGAGGTACACGGTCGAGCCAAGCTGTTATGTCAGCGATGTTTGGGACAGGGATCGATCGACCTACAACGGAGCCCGGTGGCTTCGGTCGTGCTCGAATGGGCTGTTCTATAACTGTCACGTGCGAGACATCCCGCTCTCTGGAACCTATACCGCATGGTGGACTGTGCCAGACTCGTATATCGGTTGGCAGTACACCAATCAGACGGAGCGATGCTCATTCTTGCGATGCATAACGTACTACGGATACTGGTACTTCGACTAAAACCGTGTACAGAGCGTCTTTGACCCGGTAAGGGCCTCTGCCCCAGAATGATCAATGGGTTGTCCGGCCTATTTCCAGCCGACAGCTCCGACCTTAGGCTGCGAGCTTGCGCTCATAACACGGAGGTCGCTAGATGAGAAGTGCATCGACACGTTGCTTCGCCTACGGCGTCGCCGGTATCCTCTTCGGGCTCGTGGTCTGGCTCACGCTCGTTTTCCTGAACTGGTACGCTCCAGCGAACATCCTTGGCTCTGATCCGTGGTGGCGCCCGCCGAAGGCACTGATCAACTATCCACTTCTGTACGATCTCGTCAATGATTGGCTGATGTTTCTTCTCTGGCTGTTGCCTGTACTGCCGATCATCGTGATCGAGATGCGAGCCAGCCGGCGCCCTGAGCTGGCCGCGCTGGCGGTGACGCTCTGCTGGACCGCCGCGCTTGTCGCGTACTACGCGCTCTACGCCGGCACGCTCTTGCTCGGCTTCGGTGGGCCGCAGCTCGGGGTGCGCTTGGACCAGGGGTGGGAGGCCTGGTGGCGAGGCGTGGTCGCACTGCGGATCCACCAGATGGTGGGGCACGACTTCTTGCTCTACACGACGATCGCGCTGGTCGGCGGTCCGATCGTGGGCTGGCTGGGTGGGCAGGGCATGCTCCTCCTGGCACGCTGCTGGCATGCCCTGCGTCCTCCCAGGCTTCACGCCGACCACTGATCTGCGGAGGCCAGGATCAGCGCGATCGAGCCGATCCGGCCAGCCGGTGGAAATACCGCGATGGCGAACCGGGTCCCAGGCAATACCGGAGCCGCGCGAGGCCGGAGAGGCGGGCAGCCTGCGCCGGATCACGGCCCCCCCGCTCGGCGCGACGATCTCCTCGAACCGCGCGGCGTAGACCTGGGCAGGAGCGTCGGGGCCGGGACGGTGCACCCAAACGAGCCAGCCACCGGCTGCATGGGGATACGTGTCGATGCCGTATCCCGTGACATGGAAAGCCTTCCCAGTAGCGAGATCATGGCCCCAGATCTGCGGGTACTGCTCACCAGGGGACACCTCGACCCAGAAGACGTGGCGGCCGTCCGTTACCGGTGCGCTCGGCCCGAGGATATCAGCTGGGAGCGGCCCGCGCACGGTCATGGTCTCCCCGGTGTCGAGACGCCGGGCGAGCAGGGTCTCGACCCCGGTCGAGCCCTCGACTCCCGGTGAGCCGCTCCGCTCGATGTAGACGAGGACGCCGCCACCGATGGCATAGCTCTCCGGCCGCGCGTCCACGGAGATCGTTTCCGGTTCGCCCGATCCGATCCGGGTGAGCAACAGGGGGTGCTGGGACGCGTCGTCGTCCCCCTCCGTCCAAGCGACCCACTCGCCGTCGATGGCCGGTGGGCTCAGCTCCAACTGCTCGCGCGTGCGCTCGGTGAGGACGATCGGCTTGGCCATGCTGCCGATATCGCGCGCCATGATGGCCTGATAGCCGGTGCGGGGGTCGATGCGGAGCCAGACGACCCAGCTCCCCGAGAGAGCCGGGGCCTCGTCGTGGACCTCGCCCTCGCTGTCGGCGACCACGAACGTCTCCTCGGTGGCGAGGTTCTTCGCGTGCACACTGGGGCAGCCGGTCGGGCAGGTCGGGTCGGCCTGGTCCCACACGACGATGCCGCCATCGATGTCGAATCGTCTAGGATGCACGACGGAGGAGGCGACCGTGATGATCTGCCCTCCGTCGAGCCGGGCCGCCTGGATTTCGAAGCGAGTCAACTCGGGATCCATCGGAGCCACCCAGACGGCATATTCACCGTCCGTGCGGGCTGTCCCTATTAGCCGGTATGGCGGTGAGACGGCCGTTCCCGGAAGCTCGGGCTGGCGCTGAGGGGTCGGCGAGGGTGCCGGTGTCGGCGGTCTCGCGGGCGAGCCGCCGAGCCCCCGCTCCGCGCGCCCGCCCAGCAGGAGGATCAGGAGACCGGTGAAGAGCCCCAGTACGATCGCCGCCGCCAGCAGCTCGGCCGCATGCTTCAACCGGCGAGGCCGTCGATCTCCCACCGTTACCCGTGTGACGGGCTCCCCTGCACTCTCCGGCCCACCTTCGTCGAGTCCGCCATCAGGCAGGCGCGCCCCATCGCCCGGCGCGGCCGGCCGGCGGCTCATCCTCACCTCCTGTGCGACCCGCGCGGCCATCACCGCGAGCTCCTCGGGCCGAACGGCCTGCGGCTCGCGGGCGTTCCGAACCTCCAGCGCCAGGGCACACAGCTCTCGCAGCTCTGGGTCGGCGACCTCATCGAGGTCGGGGGCCTCACCAGCCAGCAGGCGGTCGATGAACCGGTCGAGCTGTTCGGCGCGCTCTCGGTCGTTCATGGTCGTGCCCCTTCACGCAGCAGGCTTCGCAGCATGGCCAGGGCCCGGTACTGCAACACGCGGACGGCGCCGGGAGTCCGGTTCATCAGAGCGGCCACCTCCGCGGTCGAGCGGCCCTCGAGGAGCCTGAGCCGGATGACCGTCTGGTAGTCGGGAGGGAGCGCGGCCAGGGCACGGAGCAGGTCGGCGCTGGCGAAGGCGTCGAGCACCTGCTCCTCCGGTGTCACCGGGCCAGCGAGGTCGCCGGCCTGCTCCAGGGCGATCAGGCGCATGCGCTGCCGGCGCTGGCGTTCCCGGACCAGATTACGGGCGATCGCGTGCAGGTAGGCCCGGAACGGAGCGCCGGTCGGCTGGTAGCGATCCAGCCCCTTGAGCGCGCGGATGAAGACCTCCTGGGTCAGATCTTGGGCCTCGGCCGGGTTCGGCACGGCCCGGGAGATCTGGCGATAGACCGCGGGCCACTCGCGCCGGAAGAGCTCTTCGATCGCCTCCCGGTCGCCCTGCTGCGCACGCTGCACTAGCTCGTCCGTGACCATCGGTGTTCCCTTCCACCAGAAGAATGGCACGTCTCCCCTGAAGCGTTACGCGTCTCCGCACCTCTCCCGTAAGCCGATGACGGGAGTTGGAGCTATCCGGCTCATCCCGGTGGCGCCAGTGCTTTTGGGTTAGGGCGGCACGCTCGTCTCGCGGTGAAGGCTCATTTGCGCGGCGACTGCCGAGAGATCGACTGTAGCTTCTCACCGGCTCGCGATTGCCCTGGGAGAGCTTCGTCGCCGCGATACCCTGAGCCCCTGCGGTTGCAAGCATGGAAGAAGGCAACGCGGTGAGGGTGACAGCGCGTCATCGACCCTCGGGCAAAGAGGGAATTGCGTACACGGTCAGGTCGTAGTACTATGGAGTTGAAGAGCAGTGAGTGTCATCTGTTCAGAATAGCTGAACAGATGACATCTAGCGGGTCTTGCCGAGGAGGTATTCTGGTCAGAAGATGGTAGAAATTGCTGAAGTAGATCTTTCTTGGGGAATGGATACGGAAAGGATCGATGGACTGTGTCCGATCGGCAGGGGGCGAGCCAGTTCGCTGATGGCGCAGAAGTGGAATGGGTGTGCCGTCTCCTCGACAATGCGCGATTAGAGATCTTGCCTACAGCCAAAGCAGATGAAATCGCGAAGGGCATCCCTGAGCGCTACAAGCTCACGGTGACCAGCTCGCCGAAACTCGGCGTCGCGCGCACGGTCGAGCTGGCCACCGAGCTGCGGCGCCGGGGATTTACCGTGGTCCCACATCTGGCAGCTCGCGCGGTGCGCGACAGGCACGAGTTAGCGCGCATCATCGACGCGCTTGTCGATGCTGGCATCGACGAGGTCTTTGTCATCGGTGGCGACCAGGAGCAACCGCTCGGCGCGTTTACCGGCGCGCTCGAGCTGCTCGAAGTGCTGAGCACGCTGGATCGCCGGCCACAGACTATCGGTGTCGCTGCCTATCCCGAGGGGCACCCGAAGATACCCTCGAGTGTATTGATGGACATGCTGCTGAAAAAACAGCCCTACGCGACGTACGCCATATTGCAGATGAGCTTCGATGCCGGGGCGATCCTGGGCTGGCTCAGGGCTGCCAGGAGTCAGGGCTTCCATCTGCCGGTCTATCTCTGTCTCCCCGGGACGCTCCGTATCGATCGTCTCCTCCGAATCGCGGTACGCCTCGGGATCGGGCAATCCCTTCGCTATCTCGAGAAGCAGCAGGGGTTACTGCCGCAGCTCCTAACCGGTGGATACCGGTACGATCCGTGGTCGCTCATCGAGTCGCTCCTCGAGCAGTTCGGGCCCGATCACGAGCAGATCGTCGGCATCCACTGGAGCACCTTCAATGAGCTCACACGAACGGTCGAGTGGATCGAGAGCAGGCAGCGGGAGTTGAGAGTCACTGCCCGGTAAGTCCCTCGTTGCGCTCGGGGAACGAGGATTTGCGGGATCGTAGGATAATCGACGTAGTAATCGATTGAAGGGCATTCGGCCGGTCGCACGAGGCTGAAAACCGCGAGAACTGGAGGGTGAGGAGGGACGATGAGCGCTGTTCCACGGCCGATCGTCGAGATCGCCGAAGAGCTGGGGCTCGAGCAGGACGAGATCGAACTCTACGGGCAATACAAGGCGAAGGTCAAGCTCGAGGTGCTCGAGCGGCTCACCGCTCCGCGAGCGAAGTACGTCCTCGTCACCGGAACCACTCCCACCCAGTTCGGCGAAGGCAAGACCACAATGACGATCGGCCTCGGGCAAGCGTTCAAGCACCTGGGCCTGCGCTCGGTCGTTACGGTCCGGCAGTCTTCGCTGGGGCCGGTGTTCGGTACGAAGGGGGCGGGCGCTGGCGGAGGAGCAGCACAAGTCCTTCCCTTCCCCGACATCGCGCTCCACTTCACCGGCGACGGCCACGCCGTCACCGCGGCCCACAACCTGTGCTCGGCATTCCTCGACAATGCGCTGTACCACGGCGATGTCGTTCTGGATCCGAGAACCGTCACCTGGCCTCGAGTGCTCGATGTTAACGATCGCGCCCTGCGGCACATCGTCACCGGGCTCAACGAGAGCGGCGGGCTAACGCGCTCCACCCGATTCGACATTACTGCCGCTTCGGAAGTGATGGCGATCCTCGCGTTGGCCAGGGACTATCGCGATCTCCGGGAACGCATCGGGCGCATCGTTGTCGGTTTCACCTATGACAATCAACCGGTGACCGCAGAGCAGTTGCGCGTTGCCGGGCCGATGACCGCGCTGCTGGTGGATGCTTTGAAGCCCAATCTCGTCCAGACAACCGAACACACGCCTGCGTTCGTCCACACCGGGCCGTTCGGGAACATCGCGCACGGCAATAGCTCGGTCATTGCCGATCTGATCGCTACTCGTCTGGCCGAAGTGGTGCTGACTGAAGCCGGGTTCGGCACCGAGTTGGGAGCCGAGAAGTTCTTCCACATTAAGTGCCGGGGGAGCGGGTTGGTTCCAGACGCCGCGGTGCTGGTGACCTCAGTACGCAGCATCAAGGCGCAGGGCGGCCTGAGTGGTCGTCGCGGTCGCATCGACGAACAGGAGCTGGCCCGCGAGGATCTCGGCGCAGTCGAGGCCGGGTTGCCGAATCTGGCCAAGCATATCGAGAACATCAAGGCGTTCGGGGTGCCGGTGGTCGTGGCGGTTAACCGGTTCCCAACCGATAGCGAGCGCGAGCTCGACCGTGTCTGCTGCGCGGCGCTGGACCTCGGCGCCGAGGGAGCCGCCGTGGCCAGCGTCTATGCGGACGGCGGTCCGGGCGGGCTAGAGGTTGCTCGCGCTCTCCTGCGCGCCTTCGAGAAGCCGAAGGCGTTTCGCCCGCTGTACGACCTCGACGCGCCGTTCGAGCGGAAGGTCGAGGTCATTGCGCGCACGCTCTACGGCGCAGGGAGCGTGCGCTTCACCGCGGCCGCCAGGCGACAACTTGCTGTACTCACGAGGCACGGGTACGACCGCCTGCCGGTCTGCATGGCCAAGACGCCGCTCTCGCTGAGCGCGGATCCGACGGTGCTGGGCCGGCCAGAGGGATTCGAGGTGCAGGTCCGGGAGCTTCGACTCTTGGCCGGGGCTGGCTTCGTCACCGTGCTCCTGGGAGATATTCAGACGATGCCCGCACTCGGTCGTCACCCGCTCGGCGCGGAGATCGACGTCGACGAGCACGGCGTTATCCACGGGCTTCGCTAGGGTCACACTCGCAGGAAGCCGCGCAACTCGCAACACGGCAGTTCGCGGGCACGCCAGCGAGCGCGCTGATACCGCGGTAGCCAGAGCAGCGTGGAAGGGATGCGCCCTGAGGGCCGTACCCTCAGGGCGCACGCATACCACTAGAGGGCGGGATGTCTACCGGCGGGCCACTGTGGCACGGTACTGGCGGGCTGCCTCGGAATACGGCACCGGCCCGACCGTCGCCCGGATCTCGACCTGCACGTGGCGCTCGACACTCGGCTTGCGCGAGCCCCCACCCTCTTCGCCCCACACCAGCGTTACCTCGGTGCCCGGCTCGGCGTACTCTTCCTGCAGCATCGCCAGGGACAGCATCTTGCCCTCGTTCGAGCTGTAGCCGCAGAAGGTGGAGATGCCGACCAGTTCTCCCTGCCGGTTCAGCACCTTGTCGTACATCCAGGTGGCGTACTGGGAGAGCGGCAGGTCGATGTACTTCGCTCGCTGGCCCTTCGGCTCAGTAAAGAGCGTGGCATAGGCGCGGGCGACGTCCTCGCCGTTCCACGCGAGCGTCACCTTCTTGCGATGCGGCCCCTTCGCCTTCTCTTCCAGCGCCTCCCGACCGATGAAGTCGTGGTCGAACTTGAGGATGGGCCCGTACCCCAGATCCCAAGGGGTAAGGTAGTAATCCTCAATGTTCGGCGAGTAGAAGCTACCGCCCAGCGACCCTACTGCCTCGTAGCTCGTGGCCGGTAGCCACTCCCGGTAGGCGCGTAGCTCCTCCCCGGTGTAGACCGCCGGCAGCGGCGACGGGATCCAGCCCGACTCGAGCGTGTTGGTTGCATAGGCCCGCGAGCCGACGTGCCGGATTCCGAACTCCTGG
Source organism: Thermalbibacter longus (assembly GCF_023806485.1). GTDB lineage: Bacteria > Chloroflexota > Chloroflexia > Thermomicrobiales > Thermomicrobiaceae > Thermalbibacter > Thermalbibacter longus. Next base: position 171,930 of record NZ_JAMSLR010000001.1, on the reverse strand, counting down.
CCGGCCTCCAGAATGGCTGCCTTGACCGCCGGGCCCTCCTCGAAGGGACCGATTAGCTCCGCGCCTGCCACTCCCGACATGCCATGGTGCAGCATCCGCACCCGGTGACCACCGATGGTGATCCAGCTCATGTGGAAGAACTTGACGTCCGGTAGCGGCCCGCCATTGAGCTTCTCCAGCACCGCCTTCGCGTTCGGCCCCTGCACCTGGTAGCGGTAGACCTTGCGCGGCCGGTGCGGATCGGCAACCGACCACTCGTCCCGCTCCAGCGTCACGTTGTAGCCGCCGGTCTCGGCATGGTACTGCACCCAGTTATGGGCCGAGGGACGGCCGACGAGCTGGAACGCCTCCTTGTCGAGGTAGAAGAGGATCGCGTCGCCGATCACGTAGCCAGCCGGGGTGCAGACGACGAGCTGCTTGGCCCGTCCCGGCTCGAATCCCTTGAAGCTGTTGATGGCGAGCTGCGAAAGGAGTTTGAAGGCATCTGGACCGTACACGTACAGGTCGGTCATGTGATACGAGAGGTCGAAGAGGCAGACGGTCTCTCGCCAGGCATGCTGTTCGTCGCGCCAGTTCGAGAACTCCGGCGGCACCACCGGGTAAACCCGTGCCCCAGTCACATTATTGTAGAGATACTCGCTGATGCTCGACACCGAGTCGACAATCGACTGCAAGTTCCGCTTCGCTGCAGGTGCGCTCATCTCTGTCCCTCCATCCCTCGCGCCGATACGACTCCATTGCCGGGTTCGCCCGCGCGTGCCAGGCAACGACGAGGCGTGTACGATCCAGTCTCCCTCCGGGCACACTGCCCTGCCCGGGATCGCCCCCACGTCCTCACGAGCCTGGGCGCTCCAGTACGAGCTTTATGCATGGCATGAGCACGGTCAAGCGGTTGGTTCGTCTATTCGGAATGACGACAGAAATCGCCTAGCCAGACGGCGGGCCCCGCTCCGCCGCGCAAGAGCCCTGGCCGGCCGCAGGCGCTGACCGGCCTTCTCCACGCTGGAGAACCGAGCGACCGGGTGGTGTGTAACGTACGTGCAGCAGAGCGATCGGCAGCCCTTGAACGAGATGTTATGCTCAATAAGCGAGGATCGAACCCAACCACTGCCCCGGAGAGGCAAAGATTCAGTCGCAGTCTGAGCAGCCGGGAGGTGAGGGAGCGCAGCACGATGGCAGAGATGGTTTGCCCGAAGTGCCTCGGAAGGATGCGCACGGTTGAGCGCAACGACGTGGTGTTCGAGCGCTGCGTCGAATGTGGCGGGGTCTTCCTCGACCGCGGCGAACTCGAGCAGCTCGCCCGGGCCGAGACGACGTATTATCGCCGCCGCACCGACTGGCACGATGATGACGATGATGACGACTGGCACGAGCGCCGCAAGCACGGCAAGCGAAGGAAGGCGCGGCACTTCCTTGAAGAGCTCCTCGACTTCTGAACGCCTTCACGACGCGGCTGACAGTACGGCGACCTGTCACCGAGAATGACGATGAGCGTCACGAAGCAAACACTGGCAGAGCGACTGGCAGCCCTGGAACCGGCGCCGGGCGTCTACCTCATGAAGGACGCGCAGGGCCGGGTGATCTACGTCGGGAAGGCGACCTCCCTGCGCGCTCGCGTGCGCTCGTACTTCGGCTCGCGCACCGGCATGGACGGCAAGACGCGCGAACTGGTCGAGCACATCGCCGATTTCGAGGTCATCCGGACCGATACGCCGAGCGAGGCGCTCATTCTCGAGAACGAGCTGATCAAGCGCTACCGGCCGCGCTACAACATCATGCTCCGCGACGACAAGACGTATCCGTTCATCCGGGTGACTAACGAGCCCTACCCCCGCGTCATCGCGACCCGGCGGATCGTGCAGGACGGTAGTCGTTACTTCGGCCCCTATCCCAGCGCTGGAGCAGTCCACCGCACGCTCGAGCTGCTGAAGCGGCTGTTCCCGTACCGGGCATGCGACATCGAGATCACCGGCAATTCCCCGCGCCCCTGCCTCTACTACCACATCGGGCGGTGTGTGGGCCCGTGTATCGGCGCGGTCTCTCAGGACGAGTACCAGCGGGTCATCGAGAACGTGGTGCTGTTTCTCCAGGGTCGTGGAGAGGATCTGCTCCCGAACCTGCGCCGCCAGATGGAGGAGGCCGCCGAGCAGCTCGACTTCGAGCGCGCGGCTCGGCTGCGCGACGAGATCAAAGCGATCGAGCATGTCCTCCAGCACCAGAAGATTATCACCGGTCGGAACGAGACCTTCGACGTGCTGGCGGTGGCGCAGGGCGCGGGCGGCGATGCCTGTGTCCAGGTCGGCTTCGTGCGCAACGGCAAGCTGCTCGGCTCCGAGTATTACTTGATGAGCGGCGCGCGCGTCGACGACACGCCGAGCGCCATCCTAAGCTCGTTCGTAGCCCAGTTCTATCAGCAAGCTGCGCAGATCCCCGGCGAGCTGGTGCTGGAGCACCCGCTAGAGGATCAGGAAGTTGTCGGGGACTGGCTCGCCGAGCGGCGCGGCACCAGAGTCAAGCTCACCGTGCCGAAGCGTGGCCTGCGGCGCGAGCTGGTCGAGATGATCGCCAAGAGCGCGCGCCAGAACCTCGAGCAGAGCCGAGTACGCTGGCTCAACGACGAGCAGCGCACGACGGCGGCGCTGAGCGAGCTGGCGGATGCGCTCGCGCTCGACCGTATCCCGCGGCGAATCGAATGCTTCGACGTCTCGAATCTACACGGCACCGATGCGGTGGCTAGTATGGTCGTCTTCGAGAACGGTAAACCGAAGAAGAGCGACTACCGGCGCTTCCAGATCAAGCAGGTGGACGGCCCGAACGACTTCGCGATGATGCAGGAGGTGATCCGGCGTCGTTACCGGCGGGCACTCGACGCCGAGCAGACCGAGACCTGGCAGACAATGCCGGATCTGATCATCGTGGATGGCGGTAAGGGCCAGCTCAGCGCCGCGCTGGGTGCCCTCCGAGAGCTCGGGTTGGATCTGCCGATCGCGGCGCTGGCAAAGGAGCACGAGGAACTCTTCTTGCCAGACCGGCCTGATGCCGTGCTGCTGCCGCGGGACTCGCAGGCGCTGTTCCTGGTGCAGCGCATTCGAGACGAGGCGCATCGCTTCGCGGTCGCATTCCACCGCAAGCGACGCACCAGGACGAGCATTCGCTCAGTGCTCGACGAGATCCCTGGAGTAGGCCCGCGCCGGCGACGCGAGCTGCTGCGCCGCTTCGGCTCGGTCGAAGGGATCCGGCAGGCGAGCGTGGAGGAGCTTGCGGCCATCAAGGGCATCGGAAGAACACTGGCGGAACAGATCAAGACGGAGTTGGGCAGATGAGCGAAGCCGGACGAGCACGAGTGGTCAGGGCCGATGACCCGCAGGCAATTCCCCTGGCGACCTCGGTCTTGCGCGAAGGCGGGCTGGTCGTGTTCCCGACCGATACCGTGTACGGTGTCGGTGCGGCGGTTGACCGGCCGGAGGCTGTAGCCCGCATCTACGTAGTTAAGGGGAGACCGCTCGAGCGGCCGATTCCGGTGCTGATCTCCTCTCTCGATCAGCTCGAACGGCTGGTTACCAGGGTCGACGAGCGGGTGCGGCGCCTGGCGGAGGCGTTCTGGCCGGGTGCGCTGACCATCGTTCTGCCCGCGCAGGATTGGCTTCCCGAGGAGATCGTCCGGGACACCCGAGCGGTCGGACTCCGCATGCCTGACCACCCGGTGGCGCTGGCCGTGATCGAAGCCTCGGGCGGTGCACTCGCCACTACGAGCGCCAACCGCTCGGGGGAGCGCGAGGCCTGCACGGCTGACGAGGCAGTGGAAGCGCTCGGCGATCGCGTGGAGCTGATCATCGACGGTGGACGCTCGCCGGGTGGTGTGCCATCGACCGTGGTCGCGGTGGAAGGAGACTCGCTGCGGATCTTGCGTGTCGGGGCGCTCGAGCCGGACTTCGTGGAGCGCGTCTTTCGCGGCGAGACCTGAGACCACCAGCACGCTCGCTGAAGCTTGTTCTTCCAGCCCCACTGGCCCAGCCAGTTCGCTGCAATCTCCCCATGCCTCCCCGTGAGCCACCTGCCGGCGCAGACCGGGGCAGACTCGCTACACCGGCATCATCGACGACGCGGGGATGAGTACCTCCTTCCCGTTGACACCGTTGTCGCCGTCGCTAGGATTCGGTGAAATTGCTCGCGGCGACCTGGGTGATCACCTAGAGCGCGCCGCCAGGGTCTGGTGGGGAAGGGGGATGAGTGCCACGCTGGACCACCGTGGGGATGATCGGGCTCCTCTCGATCAGCCTGGTTCGCCGCCGGAGACGGCGACGATTGAGAATCCCGGAACACCCGCACTCGCACAGGCCGCTTCCGAGCGAGAGCTGGCGCGTGCTGATCCTCTCGGCATCGGTCGGCGGTGGGCATAACGCCGCGGCTGCCGTGATCCAGAACGACCTGCTCCAGGCCGGTCACCGCGCGTGCATCGTCGACGGTCTGGCGCTGGCGAGTCCCCGAGTGAATCGGTATTTCCAGTGGGCGTACCCCTGGCAGCTCCAGCGGATCCCCTGGCTCTACGACTGGCAAATCCGGCTCTCGAACGGGCGCCGGGTCGCCCACGCCGTGCGCTGGCTGTGTGCCGCCCTGTGGAGCGAGCGGCTGCTCGACCTGATCGGGATCGTCAGGCCAGACCTGATTGTCTCTACCTACCCGCTCATGACGGCCGTCCTCGGTCGGCTCCGCGCGCAGGGCCGAGTGCAGTGTCCATGCGCCGCGGTGGTGACCGATTATGGGGTGCACCGGCTGTGGACGGCCCCTGGCGTGGACTTGCATCTCGTCGTCTCGGGAGAGTCAGCGCGGCAGGTCGTCGACGCCGATGGCCGGGTCGAGATCATGCAGCCTCCGGTGAACCCGGCCTACCGCGTGCTGCGAGACCGCGAAGCTGCCCGCGCGCGCCTGGACCTGCCCCGTCGCGACTTCATCGCGCTTGTCGTGGGTGGCGCCTGGGGTATCGGCGATTTGGAGGAGATCGCGGTAGACGTGGCCGCCAGCGGCGTCTATACCGTGATCGTCTGTGGCCGGAACGCAGCGCTCGCCTCCCGGCTGGCGCTCCGGTTCGCCGGGATCGATACCGTCCGTGTCCTCGGGTGGACCGACGAGCTACCCTGGTATATGGCGGCAGCGGACTGCCTAGTGCAGAGCGCGGGCGGCCTGACCTGTCTCGAGGCCGTGACCGCGCGATTGCCGATCGTGCTCTATCGCCCGATCGCCGGCCACGGGCGGCTCAACGCGGAGACGATGGCGCGTGCCGGCGCGGCCCACTGGGCACGCTCGGCGGAGGAGCTGCGGGCTCTGCTGCGCGCCGCAGCCGAAGGGACGGTCAGGCTTCAGCCGCCAGAGGTCCAAACGGGAGTGCCCGCGAGCGTTGCCCTGCTCTCCTTGCTCCCGGCCGGAGCACCCCGCTCGCCCATTGCCGGTAACGCGGGGGCCCAGGAGCAGTCTAACGAAAAGGTAGAGGTAGAGAGACTCGTTTCGACCGGCTCGGCGGGGTAGTCCTCCAGGACGGCCCGGTGGGACCGCGAACAACTGCCACACCGCTTCCCCGTGGGGCGGCACAGGGCTACGAGGCTGGACGACGCTGGCAGGTCACGGAGTGCGCTCGGACGGCTTGCTCTCCTGCGCCGGGCTGAGACCGGCGTACGACCCGATGAGCAAGCCGACGGCACTCCCGAGCAATCCGCCGAGTATTGCGACCAGCACAGTGCTTGCGGTCTCCGCGATCAACGGGCGCCCGACCAGCGCCAGCAAGGCCCCGAGGACGAACCCGGGAATGATTGCCCAGGCCATCAGCCGCTCGGCGTGCGAGAGGATCCACTCCTCCCGGCCAGGGCCGATGCCGGTCTCGGTCAGCGTCTGCTGGACAACGTACGTCTCGCCCAGCACCGCTCCGTAGACCAGGTGGAGGATCAGGTTGCCGATGATCGGGAGCGGTCCGGCGCCCAGGTTCAGCCCGAAGAATCCGGCATCGACCAGTGGGAAGAAGACGATGAGCGAGGCCAGCCAGGGCACGAAGGAGAAGATCAGACCACGACGCCATCCCGGACCGCTCAGCCTGGGCTCGACGAACAGAGCGTAGAGTATCGCCCAGGCGATACCCGCGGCGAAGTGCACCAGCAGTGCCAGCGGCAAGTTGACAGCCGCGGTTTCGGTAAGTGTGTTGTTGGCCAATCCGTCGAACCAGCGCTGGAGTGTGGAGCCAGCGGGCAATATCCCGGCGAGAGGACGGACCACCAGGCCCCAGGCCCCGATCAGAACTGTGGTCGCCGCACCGGTGGCTGCGAAGCCGGCCAGAAGACCCAGCGGCAGCCAATCACGGAGCCGGCCTGAAGGAAGTCGCTCCGGCTCTCGGGCAGGGCGACGCGACACCGGTGCTGCAGCGCGCTCGACCGCAGCCGTGACCGCTGCTTCGACCGGCCGCAGCCATCCGGTCACCAGCACCACGATACCGACGATAACTGCAGCCGCAGCCATGAGGGCCTGCGCATAGCGCCCTTGAACCAGGTGAAAGATCCCTGCTGGAATTGCGACGATCAAGAGCGCCAAGTAGATCAGGTCCCAGGTCGACCAGCGTCGGTTCGCCATGTCGCTCTCCTCTCTCCGCATAGAGCACAAAACCGAACCCTTGTGCGCAGTCCTTGGGTCCGCACCAGCGGGCATGCTCGTGGCCTCGATCGGTCGCGTGGCTCTGGATCAGCGTTCGCGACCTCGCTATCGTGAGAGACCTTGTGGCCGCCGGTAGCCGCTCGAGACCCTCGCGGTACCCGTCGAATCGTCGAGAAGCACTGCGTGTGCATAGTGTAACCCAGGCGTCAAGGCCGGGCACAGGCCAGTGGAGACTGGGTCTCTCTGGCCGCGGGTCGAGCGACCGGTTACGATTGCTGGTGAGAGTGGAGGCAAGCGGAGGAGACAGTCGTGCTCCCGAACGTGCATCGAGCGGTCCTGCTGCGGCTTACCCTGCTCGGGTTGGCCAGCGGCGTCATGCTCGCCACCCTCGGCCTCCTAGCCCAGCGAGCCGATCCACCGCTCGGCAGCGTCCCGATCATCGATCCAGGAGGCCGGAGCTACTGGCTCGTCGGGCTGGCGCTGGCCGTAGTCTGTGGCGTGACGTACCAGCTCGCCGACCGCACGATGCTCTACGCCAGGGTTACCGCCGCGGCTCGGGGCGTGCGCTACGACCCCGTGCCCGATGTACCGCTGGCCTGGATCCTCCCGTTCACGACCTTCACCGGAGCTGTCCTGTTGCTGAGCGTCTACCACACGTTTACTGCCATCGTCGCGATCGCGCTCGGCTCGTTCCTCGCGCTCGTGGCCGGGATGGGAGCACGGCACCACCTGTACGATGCCGATGAGCAAGCCCGCAGCTACGCTCGAATCGTCCACACGCTGGTCGTGCATGGGGTGGCGCTCGTCACGCTGTCCATGATCTACATCAACAAGCTGCGCAGTCTTTACTCCGGGACAGCAGTGCTGCTCCTGGCAGGGCTCCTCCTTCTCCAGCTCTCGGAGGCTGAAGATATCCCGCTCGACCGGCGGGTGCTGTACGCGGTCGTCGGCGGGCTGGTACTCGGGGAAGTTACCTGGGCACTCAACTACTGGCGCGCCACCGGCTGGCTGGGCGGCGCGGTGTTGCTCGTCTTCTTCTACCTGCTTGCCGGGGTGATCCTGATCCAGATGCAGCGCGGCGCCACGATCCGGGATGTGGCGGAGTACGGAGCGGTGGCCGCGCTCGCGTTCGGCGTGCTGGTCTGGGAAACGTTGCGATAGCGCAGGTGACGTATGCGCGATGACGAGCGCTCGCTGCACGAGCTGCTGCTGGAGCTGGATCGACTGGAAGAGCTCCGGGAGGACCTGCTCGAACTCGGCATCCGCTCCATCGAAGAGCTGGACGCTCGGATCGCGGATCTGCACAGGCTCGTCGACCAGATGAGTGGTGAACAGGACATCGGGAATGGACCTGTTTGAGGCCCACCGCCGTGAGCAGCTCAAGCGCCGGGCACCGCTGGCCGACCGGATGCGCCCCCGGACGCTCGACGAGCTGGTCGGGCAGGAGCGGGTCGTCGGTCCCGGTACCCTGCTCCGCCGTGCCATCGAGCAGGATCAGCTCAGCTCGCTCATTCTCTGGGGCCCACCGGGCAGCGGCAAGACGACGCTAGCGCGCCTCATCGCCAGCGTGACGCGGGCTCACTTCGTCCAGCTCTCGGCCGTCACCGCCGGTGTCGCCGACCTGCGGCGCGAGGTGCAGCAGGCAGCCGAGCGGCTGGGCATGCACGGGCAGCGCACCATCCTCTTCATCGACGAGATCCACCGCTTCAACAAGGCCCAGCAGGACGCCATCTTGCCGTACGTGGAAGACGGGACGATCATCCTGATCGGCGCCACCACCGAGAACCCATCGTTCGAGGTCAACTCGCCGCTGCTCTCGCGCTCGCGCGTAGTCGTCCTGGAGGCACTCGACGACGAGGCGATCCACGCCATCGTCGAGCGGGCACTGGACGACGCCGAGCGCGGGCTCGGCGGTCAGGGACTAACGATCGAACCAGCCGCTCTCGATCTCCTGGTCAACCTCGCCAACGGCGACGCGCGTTTTGCCCTGAACACGCTGGAGCTGGCGGCAGTCGGCGCGCGCGACGGCATCATCACCGAGCAGCTCGTCCGCGAGGCTGCCATGCAGCGCATGGCCGTCTACGACCGCGTCGGCGACGCGCATTACGACACGATCTCGGCGCTTCACAAGTCGATTCGCGGCTCGGATCCGGACGCCGCGCTCTACTGGCTTGCGCGGATGCTGGAGCGGGGCGACGACCCGCTCTACGTCGCACGCCGACTGGTGCGGGCCGCCTCGGAGGATATCGGCCTGGCCGACCCGCAGGCGCTGGTGGTGGCGATGGCGGCCCAGCAGGCAGTCCACTTCATCGGCATGCCGGAAGGCGCGCTGGCGCTGGCGGAGGCCGCCGTCTACCTGGCGCTGGCACCGAAGAGCAATGCGCTCTACCAGGCCTATGGCGCCGCGCAGCGCGACGTGGCCGAGACGCGCAACGACCCGGTTCCCCTCCACCTGCGCAACGCGCCGACCAGGCTGATGCGCGAGCTCGGCTACGGGCGCGGCTACCGCTACGCGCACGACGAGCCGGGCGCCATCGGCACGCAGCAGTATCTCCCAGAGCGACTGGCCGGCCGGCGATATTACCGCCCGACTGGGCGCGGATTCGAGCGCGAGCTGGCACAGCGGATCGAGGCGATCGCGCGGCGTCGTGCGCAGGCACGAGGGGAGCGGCATGACACAGACCCAGCAGCGGAGTCGTCCGAACGACCGCCGCAACGATGAGCTCAGGCCAATCCAGATCATCCCAGGCTATTTGCCTTACGCCGAGGGATCAGCGTTCATCGCGCTCGGGGATACCCATGTCATCTGCGCGGCCACTCTGGAGCAGCGTGTGCCGAACTTCCTGCTCGGCAGCGGTCGGGGATGGGTGACAGCGGAGTACGGGATGCTGCCGCGCAGTAGCCGGGAGCGCATACCTCGGGAGCGATCCGGGCCCGGCGGCCGGACGGCCGAGATCCAGCGCCTGATCGGCCGCTCGTTGCGGGCCGCAGTGGACCTCGAGGCGCTCGGGGAGCGCATGATCATCATCGACTGCGACGTGCTCCGCGCTGACGGCGGCACCCGCACGGCGGCGATTACCGGCGGCTGGGTGGCCCTGTATCAAGCCCTGCAGGGGCTAGTGGCTGAGGGGATACTGCCGCGTCTGCCCATCGTCCGCCAGGTGGCGGCGGTGAGCGTCGGGGTGGTGGCCAGCGAGGCCAGGCTCGACCTCCAGTACGAGGAGGACAGCGCGGCGGAGGTCGACATGAACGTGGTCATGACCGACCGCGGGGAACTGGTCGAGATCCAGGGAACCGCCGAGACCACGCCGTTCGGGCGAAGCCGGCTGGATGAGCTGCTCGACCTGGCCGAGCGAGGAATCGGCGAGTTGATGGCCATCCAGCGGAGCGCCCTCGGGATCGAATAGCTGCAGATCAGCGCGCCGGCCCGTGGAGCGACGGGAAAGCCGCTCCATTTCCGGGCAGGTGCGTCCGCGACGTGGCCGCGCAGCCCTAGCCGGTCTCGATGTAGCCCTTAGTGGTCGGCAACTGTTGGCCCAGGCGCGGGTCGATCTGTGTCGCGGCGTCGAGCGCGCGGCCCAGCGCCTTGAAGACCGCCTCGACCTGGTGGTGAGCGTTGCTGCCGTAGAGCGTCACCAGGTGGAGGTTCATCCGCGCCTCGTGCGCGAGGGTCTCGAGGAAGTGACGCACCAGGTCGGTGTCGAGTTGGCCGAACGGCTGCGGCACGAACGGCTCGCGCTGGACGTAGTACCCGCGCCCCCCGAGGTCGACCGCCACGTGAGCCAGCGACTCGTCCATGGCCACGGCCACGTCGGCCATCCGCCGGATGCCCCGGCGCTCGCCGAGCGCCTCGCGCAGCGCCTGACCGAGGCAAATCGCGACGTCCTCGGTGGTGTGATGCGGGTCGATGTGCAGGTCGCCCCGTGCCCGCACGACCAGGTCGAAGAGCCCGTGGCGGGCGAACAGCGCCAGAACATGGTCGAGCGCGCCGATACCGGTGTCGATCTCCGCCTGGCCTGAGCCGTCGAGCACGAGCGACACCGTCACCGAGGTCTCGCCGGTCTCCCGCTGGATGTGAGCCTGGCGCGGCGCGCTCATCACGCCACCTCGTCCGCGATCTCGCGCAGGGCCTGGAGCACGCGATCGGTGTGCTCGGGCAGCCCGACCGTGATGCGCAGGTGCTGGCGCAGCAGCGGATCGTCGTACTTGCGGACCAGGATCCCGCGCGCGAGCAAGCGCCGGTGCAGGTCGTGGGCATCGCCGCGAGCGACTCGACACAGGATGAAGTTGCCGCGCGATGGGTACGGCTGCAGCAGGTCGAGCCGGCGCAGCCCCCGAAACAGCCGGCCCCGCTCCAGGCGGATCCGGATCACCTTCTGCATCTGCACCGAGAGGTCGGCGAGTGCCGCCTCGACGGCGCGCAGTGCGAGAGTGTTCACGTTGAAGGGCTGCTTGACACGCCAGATGGCCTCCGCGAGCGCTGGCGGAAAGATGCCGTAGCCGATACGGAGGCCGGCTAGCCCAGCCCACTTGCTGAACGTCCGGAGCACGACCAGGTTCTCGAACTCCCGGGACAGCGGCAGCAGGGTGCGACCCGCGAACTCGAAGTACGCCTCGTCCAGCACGACGAGCACGCCGGTACGGAGCAAGCGCACGAGCTGCTGGGCGCTCACCAGGTTCCCGGTGGGGTTATTCGGCGAGGCGACGAAGACTAGCTTCGTCCGCTCACCGATCGCTGCCTCGATCTGATCGAGATCGAGGTCGAAATCGTCTCGTCGCGGGACTACCCGGACTGTGGCGCCGAAGAGGGGCGGACGATCGAGGTAGACGCCGAATGTCGGTACCGGGACGATCACCTCGTCGCCGGGCTCGACGGTGGCGAGCAACAGCAGATCGATCAACTCGTCCGAGCCGTTGCCGACGATGATGCGATCCGGATCGGCCCCGGTGTAGCCCGCCAGCGCCTGGCGGGCGGCCTGTTGGGAAGCATCGGGGTAGAGGTGATAGTCGTCGGGGCGGGTCAGAGCCTCGAGCACGCGTGGCGAGGGGCCGTACAGGTTCTCGTTGGCGTCGAGCTTGATCAGCGCGTGCACGGTGTGGCCGGTCTCCCGCGCCACCGCCTCCAGGCTGTCGACCGGCTGGTAACCCGGAAGATCACGCACAACCTGGCGAATCAGCCCGCGCTCAGCGTCGACGCTTCCCACCGCGCGCCCACCCTCTCCGTGCGCTGCCCCTCAGACCGTGCCCCACCCGGCCGGTACAATCGCTTCCAGGTGGCCAGCAGGTGCAGGGTACACCATGGTGGGGGACTCCGGCCAGCAGCGCGAAAGAGCTCAACGACACCAGAGAGGCAGGCGCTGGCTCGCGCTCGTGCCGCTCGTACTGCTGTCGGTCATCCTCGCCCTCGGCCCATTACCGGCAGGCCGCGCAGCATCTTCGTTCAGTCTGGCCGGCCGCACCGCCCTAAGCCTCACCGCGTCGGGGCCGCGCGTGCTCCAGCTACAGCGTGCGCGTCCGCAGCCGGCCATCCCAGGAGTACCCGCTCCTAGCCGGATCGAGGTGTGGTCTTCCTCGGAGGCGGGAGGCTCATGGCGACACGTCGTCACGGCCCTCGATCCACCGCAGCTCACGGCGAGGGCCGCCATCGCGGTCGACCTGACGAACCAGGCACTGCTCTATGCGGATAACCCGGACGCACCGCTTCCCCCGGCGAGCACGGCCAAGATCGTTACCGCGCTAGTCGTCGCGGGCACGCTCGACCTCGACGAGGTCGTCGAAATTCAGCCGGGAGACCTGGTCGACCCAGCCGTCTATGCCAACATGGGGCTCGCTGCCGGCGACCGGCTCACGGTCGAGGGTTTGTTGACCGGGCTGCTGGTCGCCTCGGCCGGCGACGCGGCGAACGCGCTGGCGCGGGCGGCCGGCCAGCGACTGGGAGCCCCGACGGACGCGGCTGCCCACCAGCGGTTCGTGGCCGAGATGAACCGCCTGGCACGCAAGCTGGGCATGCGCCGCTCCTGGTTCGTCGCCCCCGATGGGCGCGACATGCCGGGGCAGGTCGTGACGGCGCGCGACCTGGCGATCGCGACCGAAGCGCTGTTCCAGGAGCCGGTTCTCGAGCGGATCGTCTCGTTCCCGACGGCCACCGTGCGGGTCGAGGGGCCGAATCCTCGCGAGGTCACGCTGTACAGCACGAACCAGTGGCTCGGGCTGCCGGGCGTGCACGGGGTGAAGACCGGGACGACGCCGGCGGCCGGCCAGTGCCTCGTCGCCGCCGTCTGGCGCGGGGACGCGCGCGTCGTCACCGTCGTGCTCGGGAGCCAGGACCGGTACGCCGATACGCAGGCGCTGCTCGACTGGCTCGACCGGCACCTGGCTTGGGTCCGGGTGGCACCAGACGGCGGCTTCGCGCCGCTGGACGCCGCCCTGCGGGAGCGGGGCCTCACGCTCGCGACGAGTCGCACCTTGCTGCTCACCCGCGAGGACGCGGCGACGCTTGAGGTGCGTCTCGAAGCCCTACCCTCAAGCACCGGCCGTGCGCAGTGGCAGCAGGGTACAGTAGTATTGCTGGTGAGAGGCCAGGAAGTGCTGAGTCTGCCGCTGTACGCGGCCGATCGGTTCGCGCCGGTATCGTAGGGGCTGCAGGTCCTGATGGTAGGAGCGCACGCGATGGAGCGCCGGCTGCAGCGCGTCCTCGCCGAGCACGGCGTGGCATCGCGCCGCAAAGCGGAAGAGCTGATTCGAGCGGGCCGGGTCTCGGTGGACGGGACAGTGGTCCGCGAGATGGGCGTGCGCGTCGATCCGGAGCGACAGGACATCAGGGTCGACGGCCGGCCTCTGCGACCGGAGCGGCGGCGCTACCTCATCCTCCACAAACCGGTCGGCTACATCACGACCGCTAGCGACGAGCGAGGCCGGCGGACGGTGCTCGACCTGGTCGAGGTACCGGAGCGAGTCGTCCCGGCTGGCCGGCTCGATCGCGACAGCTCCGGCCTCCTCTTGCTCAGCAACGACGGAGACCTGATCTACCGCATCACCCACCCGCGCTACGAGCTCGAGAAGGAGTACGAGGTGCTCGTCGACGGCTTCCCACCGCCGAGCGTGATCGAGCAACTCCGGCGGGGCGTGACCGTCGGCGGGCGTCCGGTCGCGGTGCGTTCGATCGAGCCGATCCGCACCGAGGAGGCCGGCACCGTCTTCCGGGTGGTGATCCACGAAGGTCGAAACCGCATCGTGCGTCGGATGTTCGAGCGGGTGGGGTATCCTGTGCTCCGGCTGGTGCGCACGCGGGTCGGGCCGCTTCGGCTGGACGGACTGAAGCCGGGAGCCTGGCGCGACCTGACGAGGCGCGAACTGGAGGACCTTTTCCGCGCCGTGGGTTTGACGCCGCCAGCAGCAGGATCCCCGAGGCCGGGCCGCGAGGGGCGAGACCGGCCAGTAAGCCGAGGCGGCGGCCGGCCACCGAGCGGAAGGCCCCGCCGCAACTTCGACGGAGCAGGACGTGGAGCTCGATCACTGTCGCGACTCCCAGATCGTCGTCGCGATCGACGGGCCGGGCGGGGCCGGCAAGAGCACCGTCGCGGCTGAGGTGGCCCGCCGGATCGGCGGGCTCTACTTCGACACCGGAATTGTGTACCGCGCCTTGGCGCTGGTCGCGCTGGAGAACGGCGTCGCGCTCGACGACGAGGATGCGCTGGGAAAGCTGGCGCGGGAGCTGCGCATCCGGGTGGCGCCGCCGTCGAAGCAGGACGGCCGGCTCTACGATGTCTGGCTGGATGGTCGCGACGTCACCTGGGCCATCCGGACGCCGGAGATCGACCGGGCGGCCTCGCAGGTAGCCGCCCACCGGGAGGTGCGCTCGGCGCTGCTCGGGCTCCAGCGCGAGATCGGGCGATCAGGCCGAGTGGTGATGGCGGGACGCGATATCGGCACGGTTGTCATGCCTGACGCGCCGGTGAAGGTGTGGCTCGACGCGAGCCTCGAGGAGCGCGCGCGCCGGCGGCAGCGAGACCTGGCCGCGCGCGGCGTCGTCGTCTCGTTGGAGGACGTCAAGGCCGAGCTCGCTGAGCGGGATCGGCGCGATGCTGAGCGGGCAGTGGCTCCCATGCGACCGGCCGAGGACGCGGTGGTGATCGACACTGACGGGCGAAGCATCGAAGACGTCGTCAGGCTGGTGATCAAGGTGATCGAGGAACGGTGCGCTTGTGCGCAGCACGGCTGACATTCCAGAGGCATGGCGACTCTCACCGCGTCGGCGCTTGAAGACGCTGATCTTCAAGACCGCGCGCGTCTTCGTCGTGCCGACCCTTCGGCTGCTGATCCGCTTTCGGATCGAAGGGCTCGAGCACGTACCGCCTGTCGGGCCAGCACTGGTGGTCGCCAACCACCTGCACAATGCTGACCCGGTGTTGATCATCGCCGCCTATACCCGACCAGTGCTCTTCATGGCGAAGAAGGAGCTGTTCAGCATCCCGGTGATCCGCTGGTTCGTCCGCCAGTCGGGCGCTTTCCCGGTGGATCGCGGCAAGCCCGACCGATCAGCCCTGCGCCATGCCGAGAAACTGCTCTCCGAGGGGATGCTGGTCGGCATCTTCCCGGAAGGGACACGGAGCGTCACGGGTGGCCTCACGGCGCCGCACCCCGGAGTGGCGCTGCTGGCGCTGCGCGCGGGCGTGCCGATCGTCCCGACCGCGATCTTCGGAACTGAGGTGCTACCGTTCAACGGCTACAAGGGCCGGGTACGCGGCCGGGGCTGGCCGCGAGTGACCGTCCGTATCGGCGAGCCGTTCCAGATCGCGACGCGCGATGAATCCGGCCGGCGCCGGGAGCTGGACGAGGTGGCGGAAGAGATCATGCTAGCGATCGCCCGGCTGCTGCCACCGCAATACCGGGGCATCTACCGAGACCACCTAGCACTCCAGGAGCCGGAGCGCCCCCGTGATGCGCTCCAGCCAACCCCCGCCGGCAGCGCGCTGGACACCCGATGAGCGAATCGCTCCTCCGGACAGAGGGTACGCTGCCCGGAGAACCGGCCGGGCCGCTCTACACCTGGTGGCGAGGCGACCCGCTCCCCACGCTCACGGCCCTGCCCGGCCTCGCGATCGAGCTCGCTCGTGACCTGGACCTGCTCGCCGAGCTCAGCGATCTCCCGGCACACGAGATACAGTCCCGAGTCGACTCGGGGCACCGGCCCTACCTGGCACGACTGGACGGCGTGGCGGTCGCCTACGGCTGGGTGGCCACCAGGAATGCATCCATCGGCGCGCTGGACATCTCTTTCTCGATACCGCGAGGGAACCGTTACCTCTGGGACTTCGTCACGCTGCCCGATTGGCGCGGTCGAGGCATCTACCCACGACTCTTGCAGGCCATCTTGAAGCATGAGGGAGAAGCCAGCCGGTTCTGGATCGGGCATGACGCGCCGAACCTCGCTTCCGCCCGAGGCATTCTCAAGGCCGGGTTCGCGAGAATCGGGGAGATCTACCGGCTCCCGGACGGGTCACTCGGGATGCTCGCGACCGGTCCGCTCGATCGGGCCCGAGCCGGGGCATCGCTCCTCGGCATTCGGCTGCTCGAAGCCGACCGCTGACTAGATCGCGCCGTCCAGCCACTAGCCGCTTCCCCGTGTTGCCCCTTCATGCTAGGCTACGCCGGGTATCAGGCCAGTGGGAGGACAGGGAGGAGGAATACGGCCGTGCGCATCGACGTGCACACGCACTTTTACCCCTCGGGGTACCTGGCGGAGATCCGGCGCCACAGCGACCACGCTTCGGTCACTGTCGACGACGCGGGGCAACTCGTGCTCCACTACGCCGGCGACTACAACGTGCTAGCGCCGGCGCACCACTCGGTCGAGGCGCGGTTGGCCGATATGGACGCTGCCGGGATCGACCTCTCGGTGATGTCGCTCACCACGCCGGGGGTGCACGTCGAGCGACCCGAGCGCGGTGTTACCCTGGCAAAGCTGGTCAACGACGAGTACGCCGAGTTGCAGCGCCAGTACCCCGAGCGATTCCGGTTTTTCGCGACGCTCCCGCTGCAGGCGCCCGACGAGGCGGCGAAGGAACTAGAGCGCGCTGTACGCCAGCTCGGGCTAGCCGGCGCGATGATCTTCTCCAACGTCAACGGCGAGCCGGTCGATCGCCCCAGGTTCTGGCCCATCTACGAGGCAGCCGAGGCGCTGGGCGCGCCGATCGTCGTCCATCCGACGGCCCCGGCCTTCGCCGAGTACCTGAGCGAGTACCGGCTGGTCGCGCTGCTCGGCTTCGCCTACGACACGACCATGGTGGCGGTTCGGATGGTGCTCGGCGGCGTGCTCGACCGCTTCCCCGGCCTGAGGCTGATCCAGACCCACCTCGGCGGCGTGCTGCCGTACCTGGCCGAGCGGGTGCAGCGGGGCTACGCGGTCTATCCCGAACTAAAGGGGAAGCTCCAGCGTACGCCGATAGAGTATTTCCGCGAGATGTACCTCGACACCGTGCTCTTCGACCCCGACTGCCTGAAACTGGGCCTGGCCTTCGCCGGTGAAGACCGGCTGCTGCTGGGCAGCGATCACCCCCACCAGGTCGGAGACCTGTTCAAGGCGGTCCGGGTCATCAAAGAGCTCCCGGTCGAGCGAACCGTCAAGGAGAAGATCCTCAGCGGCAACGCGCGGCGGCTGCTCAAGATCGAGACCGCGGCGGCCTGAACGGAGCAGGGGAGGAAGGACGCC
The DNA here is from genome assembly GCF_023806485.1 of Thermalbibacter longus. GTDB lineage: Bacteria > Chloroflexota > Chloroflexia > Thermomicrobiales > Thermomicrobiaceae > Thermalbibacter > Thermalbibacter longus. Next base: position 154,586 of record NZ_JAMSLR010000001.1, on the reverse strand, counting down.
ATGCGGCGGACTGAATGGGTGCTCGACCGGACGGAGGCCATCGGCGAGCGCGGAATGGTAGCCGCCAAGCACGAGCTCGCCGCCGAGGCCGGCGCGCAGGTACTGGAGGCGGGCGGCAACGCCGTCGACGCCGCGGTCGTGACCGCGTTCACGGTGGGTGTCGTCGAGCCGTTCATGAACGGGATCGGCGGCGGTGGCCTGATGCTGATTTATCTCTCCGATCGCCGCCAGACGGTCGCCATCGACTTCGCGATGGCGGCACCTCGAGCCGCTCGACCGGACATGTACGAGCTGCTCGACGCGACCAGCCCGAGCATGTTCGGCTGGCGGGCCGTCCGTGACGACGCCAACATCCACGGCCCGCTCTCGATCGCGGTGCCGGGCACGGTGGCCGGGCTCGCGCTGGCCGCCGAGCGCTACGGTACGATGCCGCTGCGTGAGCTGATCCAGCCTGCGATCCGCTACGCGCGCGACGGGTTCCCGGTAAGCTGGCACACGAGCCTCGAGATCGCTCAGGATCTCGAACTGCTCAACCGCTACCCCTCGAGCCGGGCGATCTTCACCCGCGATGGCCTGCCCTGGCCCGTCCTCACCGGCCAGGAGCAGACGACGCTCGTCCAGGCCGACCTTGCGCGCTCGCTGGAGGCGATCGCCGAGCACGGCCCGGATGTCTTCTACCGCGGCGAGCTCGGCCGGGCGCTGGTCGAGAGACTGCGCGAGCTGGGCGCGATCCTGACCGAAGACGATCTGCGCTCCTACGAGGTGCGCGTCTCGGAGCCACTCTGGGGACGCTACCGCGGCCACCGGGTTGCGGCTGCCCCAGCGCCCTCCGGCGGCCCCACGCTGCTGGAGTGCCTCCACCTGATGGAGCATTTCGACCTGCGGGCGAGCGGCCACAACACCGTCGAGACGTTGCACCGCTTGATCGAGGTATTCCGCCAGGCATTCGTCGATCGCTTCGCCTATCTGGCCGATCCCGCCTTCGCCGAGGTACCGGTCAGCGCGCTGATCGATCCGGCCTATGCCCGCGAGCAGGCCGCGCGGATCGGCGGGCGGGCACGCCCGACCGTGGAGCCGGGTGACCCGGAGCGGCTGGGTGTCCGCCAGCGGTACGCCCGCTCGATGCCGAACTACGGCGCTGGTTCCACCACGCACCTCTCGGTCGTCGACCGCTGGGGCAACGCCGTCTCGCTGACCCAGACGCTGCTCTCGGCCTGGGGCTCGCGGGTGGTAGCGCCCGGCACCGGCATCCTGATGAACAACGGGATGATGTGGTTCGACCCCGAGCCGGGCCGCGCCAACTCGATCGAGCCGGGCAAGCGGCCGCTGGCCAACATGTCGCCCGCGCTCGTCTTCGAGGGAGAGCGCGTGTACCTCTCGTTGGGCGCGATGGGCGGGCGGAAGATCATCAACGCGCTGGCCCAGATCATCTCCAACGTGGTCGACCACGGCATGGGGATCCAGGCGGCCATCACCGCGCCGCGGATCGACTGTAGCGTCCAGCCAGCTCAGGTGAGCAGCCGGATCGATCCCGAGGTCATCCAGGGGCTGCGCGCACGCGGCCACCGTCTGCAGGTGGTCGTCGAAGACGTCGGCAACGTGCCCTTCGCCAGCCCAGTCGGCATCCTGGTCGAAGCGGACGGCACGCTGCGCGGGGGCGCGAACCCGTACTACCCAGCGATGGCCATCGGGATCTAGCGGCGCCCGAAGTGCGGCAGCACCGCGCGGCCGAGCAGCTCGATGGCAGCGACCGGATCGGGCCCGAGCGGCGGGCCGAAGCTGAGGTGCCGGGCGCCCATCTCGACCAGGCGCTCCAGGCGCGGAAGAATCGCTTCGGGCGTGCCGACTAGGCCGATCTGGAGCATCGACTCAGTGACCAGGCGTCTCGCTCTGGCCGGATCGCGCTCGACTTGCAACGCCCGATCGATTGCCTCGAAGTCTGCTCGTGTCAGCCCGAAGCGCTCGAGGATCAACGGGCTGAAGGCGCTGCCGTAGTAGGCGATCTTATCGCGCAGCACGGCTTCGGCCTCATCGCGGTCGTCCGCGATCGAGCACCAGACGCAGGCAGCCAGGTCGATCTCGTCGAGCGAGCGGCCGGCCCGCGCCGCCCCCTCGGCGATCAGCGGGGCGACAGTTGCGAAGTGCTCGGGCGGAAAGAGCAGCGGCAGGACGCCGTCGGCCAGCTCGCCAGCGAGCCGCAGCATGCCCGGGCTCATGGCACCCAGGTAGATCGGCACCAGGCAGGCCGGGAAGCGCAGGTACGCCTCCGGTCCCCACCCGGGGACGGGCTCTCCGGCAAGCACAGCCCGGATCGCGCGGATGGCTTGCCGGGTCGTCCCAAGCGGTCGCTCCTGGCGGACGCCGATCCACTCCAGGAAGTTGGCGGCACCCGCGGCCAGGCCGAGCAAGAAGCGGCCGCCGCTCAGCTCGTCCAGCGTCGCCGCCAGCATGGCGATCTCGGCCGGGTGCAGCGTGTAGGGGTTGAGCACGCCGCTGCCGACAGCGATCCGCTCCGTAGCTTGGAGCATCGTTGCCAGCAGTACCGGCGCGCTGCGCAGGAAGAGGTCGTGGCTGACCCAGATCTGGTCGAAGCCGGCAGCCTCTGCGGCACGCGCCAGCCGCGCGTACTCGCGGAGCGGCAGGTCGTTGTTCAGCCGGACGCTGAACCTCACGCACGCGCTCCACCGCTACCGATGACCGCATCGGCTTCGATCTCGACCAGGTAATCTGGCCCCACCAGCCTGCTGACTTCGACTAGGGTGTTGGCCGGCCGGGTCTCGCCGAAGTACGCGGCGTGGGCACGGCCCACTGCCTCCCAGTCGTCGGCATTGGTGACGTAGACGCGCGTGCGCACGACATCGGACAGCGAGGCTCCGGCGGCTTCGAGCGCTCGCTTGATCTTCTCGATAATGAAGCGGGCCTGCGCCTCCGGATCGCCCCGGCCGACGACATTGCCCTGGTCGTCGGTGGCGGTCGTGCCTGAGACGAACACTAGGTCGCCGGCGCGCACCGCGCGCGAGTAGCCGACGCGCTCCTCCCAGACCGTGCCCGAAGAGACCTTCATCCGCTCCACCACGGCGCGCTTCCCTCCCTCACCGCTCGCCACTGCACCGCGGAACTTTAGCACAGGGCTGTCTGGCGCGCCGAGGCAGGTCCCTCCGACCGGTATCGACCGAAGCCGGAGCTGTATGCCGGGCGGAAAGAGGCCCCGCCGGCGCATGGCCGACGGGACCAGGGCTGTGAGGAGGGGAGGGGTATGCAACCTTCGTTCCCGTCACCAGAGACGGGACACCCAGCGTGGGAATCGTCGCAATCCGTTGTCAAACAGAAGGTTAGTGAATCGCGCGGTCGATGTCAAGAGGGAGGTAGGGAATCGGGGGAGGCACAGGTTGATCCTGACGACTGGCTAATCGCCAGGATCTGGCGCATAGCCGGTGAGCTCCACATAGCCCAGACCGGTGATCCGCTGGCCCGCGGCTGTGCCCACCGCCTCCACCGCCCCCTCCCAGTAGATTACGCCGGTCGACTGGAGCGACTGGAGCTCCTGGTCGAGCAGGAGCGGGGTCACCCTGAGCTTCAGGCCCTCGGCCGGGAGATCGACGACCCAGCCCGAGGGGTAAGTGGCACCACTGTGCGGGCTCGTCCACTGGCCCGTGGGCGTGACCGTGAAATCGTCGCTGCTCAGGTAGACCGGTGTGCCGTCCACCTGCACGAGCGTGCCACTGCCGAACGTGACCTGCCCGCCGCCGTTATGCGTGTTCCAGAGCATCAGATCGCGGCCGTCGTCGAGCTGGAGCGAGAACCAGTTCCAGCCGCCCCGGCCACTCAGCAGGAAATTGCCCCACTGGTGATCCATCCAGGCCTGGCCGGTCACCTCCAGCGGCTGCCCCTCGACGACCAGCGTGCCTGTTGCCTCCAGCCGGGTACGGGAGTAGTAGTACGAGCCCGTCTCGGGTGCCCAGGTAAAGTAGCCGTCTTCATCGTGCAGCACCGGCGGTTTGCGATCGCGCACCGTGAGCTCGAGCGCATAGCCAGGCATGGTCGCCTGGATGCGGTCTTCGCCCAGCCCAACGTCGAGCCGCCACTCGGCCACCTGGAGGGTAAGCGGCGGCATCCCCTCCGGCCTGGGCAGGACAGCGGTTCGCTCGGCCCAGCGAAAGATCTGGCGGTCGATGTCGCTCACGGCGAAGTGCGCAGCGTAGGCAGTGGGATAGCCGAAGCGCTGTCCCTGGAAGATCACGAACTCGAAGCCGAAGCGTCGCCCACTCTCAGTCATGAGATGCCCAGTGTAGTACCACCACTCGGTGAGGACGTCGTGCGGGCCAGCATCGCGGGGGAAGGTGACCGGCTGGATCGACGGAGCAGGCGTGAGGAAGAGCCCCGCCGGGCGCTCGGCAGTTGCGGTTGGCGGCTGCGATACCGGGCCGGTCACGGCCTCGCCCGATCCGCAGGCAGCCAGGAGCAGAGCCAGGCACACGCTGACAAGCAGACCTCGACGCATCTCAGTGTTCCAAGCCTCGTTCGGGCAACAACCGCAGGACGATCCGCGGCGCCCACCAGTTCCAGTCACCTAGGAGCCGCATCGTCGCCGGCACGAGCAGGATGCGGACGATGCTCGCATCGAGCGCGATGGCCAGCCCGATTCCGAGCCCGAGCGCTTTGATCAGCACGACATCCGCGCTGACGAAGGCTGCCGCGACCACGACTAAGATCAGCGCAGCTCCAGTGATGATCCGCCCGCTCCGGGCCAGGCCCGTCGCGACCGCCAGACGGTTATCGCCCGTCTGCTCCCAGGCTTCGCGCACACGACTGAGCAGGAAGACCTCATAGTCCATGCTCAGGCCGAAGAGCACGCAGAACATCACGATCGGCAGCGAGGCCTCGATGAAGCCCAGCGGCTGGAAGTTCAAGAGACCGCTCAGGTGACCGTCCTGGAAGATGAAGACGAGCGCGCCGTAGCTCGCGGTGAGGCTCAACGCGTTCAGGATGACGGCCTTGAGTGGCAACAACGCGGAGCGAAGAAGCAGGAAGAGCACGAGGTAGGTCGCAATCACGACGGTGAGCGCGGCATACGGGAACTCGCTGTACATCAGGTCGACGACATCGACGATCTCCGCAGTGCCTCCGTCCACTAGCATGCGGAGTCCCGAACCCGGATCCATCGCTCGGATAGTCTGGAGCAGAGCCTTGGCCTCGTCGCTCGCCGGAAGCGCGTCGGTGTACACGTAGATGGCTGCGACGTGCTGCCCGGCGAGCTGCCGGTAGACGCTGGCAATCACCGGGTCCCGGATGAGCGACGGCTCGGCGTAGAGGAGCTGGTACTGGCCAAGCGAGATCCGCGGGTCGATGGTCACGATGCTCGAGATGCGGGTGACCCGTGGATCGGCGGCGATCCGCCGGGCAAGGTCGTAGAGGGCAGCAATAGTCTGCGGATCGTTCACCGGGCGCTCGCTCTCGACCGCGACGATGATCGGCGAGATCGCGCCGTCGCCGAAGGCTGCGCGGAAGCGCTCGAACGCCTGGCGAGACGGAGTCGTCGTGGGGAGGATGGTCGCATCAGGCGAGCTCAGCCTGACGTGCAGGAACGGGGCGCCGAGCACGAGCAGCAATGCGATCACCGGGATCGCTACCCGCCAGGGATGAGCCATCACAGCGTTCGACACGCGTATCCAGAAGGCCCCCGTCTCAGCCGAGCGGCGGAGCACCGTCAGCGCGTTGATCCGATGGCCGAGCAGCCCGAGAATCGCCGGCAGGAACGTGAGCGCCGCCATCACCGCGACCACGACCACCAGCACCCCAGCGATGCCGACCGAACGCATGAACAGGAACTCGAAAAACCCCAGCCCGCTCAGCCCGATGAGCACCGTCAGCCCGGAGAAGAAGACAGCCCTACCGGCCGTCGCCGTGGTCACCTCGACAGCTCGCGCGACGCTCCCGTGTTGGAGCTCCTCTCGGAAGCGACTGACGATAAAGAGCGAGTAGTCGATCGCGAGGCCCAGTCCCAAGAGCGTCGCGACGTTGAGCGTGAAGATCGAGAGCTCGGTCACCCTGGTCAGCGCGTAGACCAGCCCGAGCACGATGGCGACGCTGACGCCACCGATAGCCAGCGGTACCCCGGCCGCGATCAGGCTCCCGAAGACGAAGACGAGCGCACCTAGCGCGAAGGGGAAGGCGATCAGCTCCGCCCGGCGCAAGTCACGCTCAGTGACCGTCTCGAGGTCGGCGTAAAAGACCGGTGAACCGGCCAACCGCACTTCGAGCTCCGTGGGCACGATCAGTCGCTCGAAGTCATCCTTCAGCCGCTGGGACTCTTCCGGAGGCAAGTCGATCCGCACCAGCGCGTAGGCGAGTGAACCATCGGGCGCGATCTGACCGGGGTTCTGGTCGAACCAGGAGATCCCGTCGACCTCGGGGATGGTCGAAAGCTGGCTGAGCGCGCGGTGAGCCTGCGCGATGAACTCGGGATCTTCAGGTCGCAGCGTCGGATGGCTAAAGAGGACGATGAGCGACGTCGGGCTGTACTCGGGGATCTCCCGCGCGAGCAGATCCCGCGCGCGGGCGGCCTCCGTATGCGGGCTGGAGAAACCGCCGACCTCGAGCGCGCCCGAAACGCGCGGCAGCGCAGGCAGCGTGACCAGGAAGAGCGACAACCAGCATGCGACTACCCACCAGCGATACCGGTACGACTGCCTGCCGATCCAGCGGAACAAGCCTGCGCCTCCCTGACGCTCGCTGCCACTCCCTATATCCCGCTCAGGTGTACCACACCAACAGCCAAGTCTCCCCCACTGACGACATGCGCTCGCGTCCGGGGTGGCGACTGCGCCCGCATTGCAGTGCTATCGCCTGGAGAGGATAATCCGCCCGGCAGAGCACAGGGGCGCTGGATCGGGGGCGTAGATGGAGATCAAGCAGCGGGTGCGCGAGCAGTTCGGCGCGACGGCCGAGTCCTACGTGCGGAGCCGATCGCACGCGTTCGGGCATGACCTCGGGCGCCTGCTCGAATGGGCCTCGGTGCGGCCCGGCGAGCTGGCCCTCGACGTGGCCACCGGTGGAGGGCACACCGGGCTGGCGCTTGCTCGCCACGGCGCTCGCGTCATCCTGCTCGATCTGACACCCGAGATGCTCGAGGCCGCCCGCCGGAATGCCGTCGAGCGCGGAATCGCGCCGGCAGGCTTCATCGCCGCCGATGCCGAGGCATTACCGCTGGTCGACCGCTGCGTGAGCCTGTTAACCTGCCGGATCGCTCCCCACCACTTCGCCGATCCTGCAGCGTTCGTCCGGGAGGTCGCTCGCGTGCTCGCGCCGGGCGGGCGCTTTCTCCTGATCGACAGCCTCAGCTCGGCCGACCACGAGCTGGACGAGCTGGTGAACGAGTTGGAGCGGCGACGCGACACGAGCCACGTCCGCTCGTACACCCTCGCGGAGTGGTGCGGCTTTCTGGCCGCGGCCGGTCTCCGGGTCGAGCGCGTCGAAGTGATCTACCGCCGGCACGAGTGGGAGGACTGGACTGTCCGCTCTGGCATGAGCGAGGCGGCGCGGGATGCGCTGGCGAGGTGGCTGTTGGCTCAGGATCGCTTATGTCGGTTCCTCGACGTAGAGTTCGACCGTGGCTCGATCCGAAGTTTCCGCGACGACAAGGTGCTGATCTTGGCGAGCTCTCCCAAACTCCGACCCCAGGCAGTGCCTCAGCCTGAGGGCTAGAGCAAGCCCTGCGCTCCGCTTTACTCATTCGCGATGCAGCCCGGAACGACCCGCCGGAAGTCACCGAGAGTAGTACCGGCAACCGCGTCGCCCCTTGGTAGCGCTCGCCCGAAAGGCTGGCACAGTCGCTGTGCGACAATCGAGAGCGGCTGGCGCTCAGCCGCCTATCCGCTGCCAGTTAGACATCCGGTAACCCGGATGACCTCGCGTTGGGAGGGCTCGTGGCTGGCTTGAGTACTGATGAGTTGATGCAGGTGGCGCTGGAGATGGCCGGCATGAGCCGACCTCCGGCCGACAGCGCGATCTATGTGCCTGGGGACTCGCTCCGCCGGGTACTGTTCGGGATCGATATCGGGCCGGCGGAGCTCCTGATTGCCCGCGAGCTCGGGTGCGACGGCGTCGTCGCCCACCACCCGGCTGGCGGCAGCGCGACGCTGCGTTTCCCGGAGGTGCTTACCCGTCATGTCGAGCTGATGGTCGAGCACGGAGTGCCGCGGGAGGTTGCCCGCGAGGCGATCAAGCCGCTCGTCTCCCGATCGATTCTCCGGTCCCAGGCGGCGAACTACGACCATGCGCCGTCATTCGCGCGGTTGCTCCGGATGCCGTTTCTCAACATCCACCTGCCGCTCGACGAGATCGGGCGTCGACTGATGGTCGAGGCGATCGAGCGGCATACGAGTCAGCTCGGCCGGGAGCCGCTGGTGCAGGACGTGATCGACGCGCTGTTGACGCTGCCGGAGTTCGCTGGGGCGCCGACGCGGATCATGGTGCCGGTCGGCGCAGTCGACCGAACAGCCGGCAAAGTGGCAGTGGTGCACGGCGCGGGGACGAATGGCGGCGCTGCGGTGGCCAAGGCATACTTCGCTCACGGCGTCCCGACAGTGGTCTACATCCATGTGGCGCCGGAAGAGGTCGAGCGCCTGCGCGCGGAGAGCGACGGGAACCTGATCGTCGCGGGGCATATCGCGGCGGATCTCGTCGGCATCAACCGTTACGTCGGTGAGCTCGAAGCTCGTGGCCTCGAGGTGATCCGGGCAAGCGGGCTCTGACGCGAAGCGCAGAGGCTCTTGCACAATAGACGAAAGCATGAGGTACCGGTGAAGATTCCGACACGTTATCTGGCGTCATTGCCTGAGCGGGCCGGCCGGGCTGGAGCTGCGTTGCTCGGCGGCGCGGCGTACGAGTTCAGCGAGACGGCCTTGCCGGAGTTCGTTCGCCGCTCGAAGCTCTACGAGGCGACAGTCGCCCGAGTGCTGCGCATCACGATCGAGCTACTCGGCGATGTACGAGGCGTCTACCCGGACAGCCCGATGACGGTCGAAGAACTGACGGTTCGCAAGGCAGCGGGAAACGTTGTAGAGTTCGCGAGCGTCGTCGTGGCCGGATGGTCCCCGCTGTGGCTGCTGGCTGGGGCCGCGGACGTCATCGGCGGGTCGAAGGTCTATCTGCGGGCGCTCGTCCAAGAGCTGGAGCAGGCTGGACTCCTCGAGCCGGGCACCGATATCTCGACGTACGAGGACCTGCTTTCGCGGCTCGAGGGGACATCGGGAGTGCTCGCCGACGCGGTCGATGTGCCACCCCTGAGCGTGGACGACCTACGCGCATCCTGGCGCGCGCTCCAGAGCCAGGCAACCGATCTCCCGTCGCCCGAAGGGCTGGCTTCGATCTTCGCGGGCTTGCAGGAAGCTGCTCGGCGAGAGGGCCGGTCGCTGCTGGAGGTGTCGACGCTCGTCGGGCTCGGCGCGGCCCGCGCTGGGATTCGAATCGGCGACACCTACGTGTTCGACTACTACCGCAGGGCGCTGCGGAGTATCGCTGAAGAGGGCCTGCTCGCGTTCCTACGCCGGATCAGCAGCCCCTACTTGGAGCGAGCGGGCAAGCACTTCGACCCAGCAGCTCCGACCTACACCGAGCGGCTACTCGAGCGACTCGACCGGCGACGGGCAGGACGGGGTCTCCCCCGCCAGCCAGGGTCAGGAACCGAAGCTTCCACCTCGCCGCCGCTCGCTCGGGTCGAGGGCTCGTCTGAAGCGAGTTGAACAGGAAGCACCGGAGCGACGGTCGACAGGGCGATCCAGGTCGGACACGTTCGTCGCTCTGCCACGACCGCTGACGAGGCACGCGTGCGTATAGTCCTGGTCGGCCCTTGCGGATCCGGGAAGACGACGATCGCCGAGCGACTGCGCGAGCACGGAGTCGATGCCGTCGCGGTCGGGCAGGAGCACTCGATCATCCGTGATCTCTGGCGTCGTCCCGAACCGGACCTGGTCGTGTTTCTCGACGCGAGCCTCAGCGTGATCCGGGAGCGGCGGGGAGACGATTGGCCAGAATGGTTGTACTGCGTCGAGCTGGAGCGGCTGGCCGATGCTCGCGCGAACGCCGATCTCGTCATCGATACCGGGCGCCACACAGTCGAGGCGGTTGTCCAGCGAGTCCTGGCGCTGGCACGAGACCGCGCTCGGAACGAGCAGCGCTGATCATCCGGCCACCTGTTGCTCGCGCCGCCAGCGCTGCTCGCCGAGCGGTGCCAGTTCGACCGGCTGCGGTTCATTGCGGGTCGTAAGGCGTTGCTCGAAGCGCGCGCGCTCGAAGTATTGGACGCGGTAACCGCTCTCGAGCTGGGGCTCGCTGATCGGGAAACCGAAGATCTCCAGCCCCCCATGCTGCTCCCAGAAGGCGAGGAAGTCGCCCCGCAGCGTGTGCCCCGTCTCCGGAAAGTAGCGAACTCCAGGCTGAGCGGGGTCGGACACCGGTGGCTGGACGGCGCCGAGGGTCTCCAGGCCGAGGTGCCCGAGGGTGACTGAACCATCGGGATGAAGCTCCATGCGCGCATATCGGAAGTACTGCACCGTGATGCCATCGGGCTGGGAGAGTTCCGGGCTGACCGGCGGCCCGAAGACGATGCCGCCGTTGCGCGACTCCCAGTACTGCTTGAACGGGCCCCGGATCGTCAGTCCGGTCTCACGGAAGTAGCGAGCGTTCGACTCAGCCTCGCTGGCCGCGACCGCGAACGTCCACTCGCCGCTCGCGCTTGCGCCGTACTCGTCGGTCACGCGAGCCTCGACACGGTGCTCTCCAGAATCGAGCCAGATCGTCGCTTCGATCTCACGGACGAGCTTCTCGCTCCCGTTCGGTGGCAGGAGAGTGAGCTCGACTGGCACCGGCTGGCCATCGACCAGCAGGAGCGGCTCCGCGATATCGCCCTGCGCCTCCACGCGCACGACGATCGGCACCACACCGCGCGCAAAGCGGCTCTCTGGCCCCGGCTCCACGAGCATGAGCGTGGGGGGCTGGCGCAACCCGGAAGCGGCAAAGTCCCAGCTATGTGTCCGGCTGTGGCCCCGATCGTCGAGAGCGGTGACTCTGACGGTGTACAAGCCAGCCGGCAGCTCAGCCTGATAGCGAACGACCCAGGTCCGCTCATCGCGCACGAACACAGCGGGCTGCACCGGACGGCCGTTGAGCTGGAGTTCGACGCGCTGGAGTGGGCGGCCCCCAACCAGCGTAGCGCCGATGGTGACCCGCCCGGGAGGAGTGGTACTGCCGGGCTGTGGCAGTAACTCCACGATCCCTGGGCTGGTTGCCACCGGCATCGTCAGGAGAAGCAGCAGCACGAGGACGACGCCGGCCAGAGCAGTGAGCCATTTCGTCATTGCGGCTCCCTAGCGAGGGTAATCGCTCCGCGCAGGTCGGCCTCAGATGACGGCGCCACCCTACCGGACGTTCAGCCTGGCAGTAGAACAGAAGATACTGTCCTACCCTGGGCGCTGCCTGGCTACGGCTCCCAGCAACTACGGCCGGCCCGGGTTGCCGCCGGGGTCATCCCCCTGCACCCGAGCCGCTACGAGGGCAGATGGGCCGAGCGATGAGTGTTCTCACCGCCCTGTGCCGTCAGACCTCCAGGACGACGCCTCCGCTGCGAGGATCGGCGCCTCCACGTAGCTGTCCGGTGAGCGGGTCGCGCGCGATCAACTGTACCCGTGCAAAGTTACCATAAAGCGAGGGGTTCTCGACAACTTTGAAGCCCCGCTCGGCGAGCGCGGCCCGCACCCACGAGGGGATCCGCGCCTCGCAGTCCAGGTACTCGCTCTGCGAGTCGAACCGCGGAGCAGAGACCGCCTCGACGGGAGTCAGCCCATGATCGACGAGGTTGATGAGAGCCTGGAGCACGCCGGTGATGATCCGGGTGCCGCCGGGTGCTCCCAGCGCAAAGACGACCTCGCCACGCTTCAGCCCGATCGTCGGGCACATTCCGGTGATGCGTGCCTTGCCGGGCGCGATCGAGTTGGGGCTGCCGGGGATCGGATCGGCGGCATTCATGCAGTTGTTGTAGGTGAAACCCAGGCCCGGCGTGACGACGCCGCTGGAGGAGCCGAGGGAGTGGGTGATCGACGCGACGTTACCCGCACGGTCGATCACGGTGACATGGGTCGTGCCCTGCTCGGCGACGCGGCACGGGACGACGATCGGCGCGCCGGAGCGCACCAGGTCGTAGAGGACCCGGATATGGTCATCCGAGAGCAGCCGATCCACCGGCACATCGACGAACGCCGGGTCTCCGACCTTCCCGTACCAGTCCGCGAAGGCAGCCTGCATGGCTCGGGCGACGAAGTCGATGTACTCCACGCTGTTCAGCCCGAGCGAGGCGAGATCTTCGCGCTCGAGAATCTTCAGGATCTCGGCCAGGCAGATGCCCCCACCGGCCGGCGGGTTCGTCGCCAGCTCATAGCCTCGATAGCTGAACCACAACGGCTCCAGGACGCGCACGCGGTAGCTCGCCAGGTCTTCCGCGGTGACGAAGGCTCCGTTAGCCTCGAGGTCTTCAGCCATCCGCTTCGCCAGTTCTCCGGTGTAGAAGTCCTCAGGGCCAGCCTCGGCCAGCCGGCGCAGGACGCGGGCATAGTCGGGGTTGCGCAGCCGCTCGCCCGGCCGCCAGGTCTCCCCGTTCGGCTTGATGTAGAGCTGGCGACTCGCCGGGGTGTGAGCGATCCGCTCGCGCATCGGGACCCGCTCGCCCGCGGCTGGCAGGTTCCAGAGACGCCACAGCTCGGGTGAAACCAGGAAGCCCTGCTCGGCCAGTCCGATCGCCGGCTGGATGGCCTCGGCCCAGGAGATAGTGCCGAAGCGCTGCAGCACCTCGGCCAGCCCGGCGACGGTGCCAGGGGTCATGATCGACTGGTAGCCGACGTCGTTGATCTTCCCTTCGAGGTGGTACCCATAGCCGGTCCAGTCCTGCTCGACCAGCAGCTCGCGCCACATGTCCGGCCGGACGCGCGAGCCAGCCGTGGCGTTGAAGTCGATGATCAGGTGACGCCCGTCGGCAGTCCGGAGATTGGCCACCCCGAAGCCGGCGATCCCGCACATCTGCGGGTCGACGACGGTCTGCGCGAACGCCGTCGTGACAGCCGCGTCGAAAGCGTTGCCCCCGCGCCGCAGCACCTCGATCCCGGCCTCGACCGCCGGTGCCTGGGGAGCGACGACCATCCCGCCCATTCGTAGCCTCCCATCCTCGTGGTGAGTCCTCCCGGCGCATCCTAGCACGGGAGTTCCAGCTTGAGACTACCCGCGGGCCAGTGGACGAATCGACTGTGACGAGCGGAGAGCACGATACCTGTCGATGTCCTCGTAGTGAGCGGAGCTGGTGTGCCCTGCCGGCCGGCCAGCGTCCAGTACAATTCGCGCGATGCGATAGGAGTCTCAGATACCGATGCCGCAGCAAGCGCGTTCAGCTCGTCCCCTCGCTGGCCTGGTCCTGGCGCTCGTCCTCCTGCTCGGGGGCTGCCGCGTGCAGTTCGGGGAACGATCGGCCACGACACCGGGTGTTCCGGTATCGACGGCGACGCCAGCGGCTGTCCCGACCGCGCCGAGATCCCCAGCCGGTACGCCAGTGCCGGCTGGCACCGAGACGGTCATCGAGGCACCACCTCCAGCCCCCGCTCCCCCAGCCAGCGGCGAGCAACGGCTCACGCTCGCCGGCAGCCAAGATGGCCCGCTCACGCTCGATCCAGCGCTGGTCCGCGACGCCGACTCGGCCTTCCTCGTTCGCCAGATTTTCCGCGGGCTGGTACGTCTGGACGCAAACGTACAAGCGGTGCCGGATCTCGCCGAGCGTATCCGGATCTCGGGCGATGGCCTGGTCTACACCTTCGAGTTGCGTGACCGCGCCAGCTTCCACGACGGCCGGCTCCTGACCGCCGACGATGTCAAGTACTCGCTCGAACGCGCGACCGACCCCGCGCTCGTTGGGGGCGACGGCCGACGGCTCCCAGCCTGGACGTATTTGCGCGATATCCTGGGAGCCGAGGAGCGGATGGCCGGGCAGCGCCCAGACCTGCCAGGAGTTGAGGCCGTCGATACCCTGACCGTCCGAATCCGACTGGTGAGGCCAGCTCCAGACTTTCTGGCGAAGCTGAGCTCGCCTCCAGCATTCATCGTCGATCGCTGGGACGTCGCCGGTGGCGAAGACTGGTGGCGGACGCCGAACGGTAGTGGCCCCTTCGTGCTCGAGCGGTGGGAGGAGCAGCGGCTGCTGGTGCTGCGCGCCTACCGGAGCTACGCGCCGGGTGCGCCAGTCTTGCAAGAGGTCGATATCCGGCTGGGAGCTGACGCCCTCGAGCCGATGAACCAGTACGAGCGCGGCCAGATCGATCTGGTCTCGGTGCCGCTGTGGGCGCTCGACCGGGTGCAGGCGCCGAACTCACCGCTGCGGCAGGAACTGCGTGTCCAGCCGCTCTTCGCCGGAAGCTTCATCCTGCTCAACCCGAACCTCCCGCCGCTCGACGATCCGGCAGTCCGGCAGGCGTTGATCCAGGGGTTCGAGCGGGAGAAGATCGCGCTCGTGAGCCTCAACGGAGTCGTCCAGCCGGCGAAGGGTCTGGTGCCGGATGGCATGCTGGGGCGCGACTGGCCGGCCACGCTGCCGCCGTACGATCCGGCCGCTGCCAGGGCCGCGCTCCAGTCGCGCCTGTCAGGCCAGCCGCTCCTGCTCTACACAGCCGGAAGCGGTGTTCCGGTGACCCTCAAGGAGGTCTACGAGCGTGACCTCGGGATCCAGGTCGAAGTGCTCCTGATGGAGTGGCCAGACTACCTGCAGGATCTCACCGACCGGCGACTGCCGATCTTTGTCCTGAGTTGGGTCGCCGATTACCCGGATCCAGCGTCGTTCCTGACCGCTTTGTTCCACTCAGCCAGCCCGGACAACTACCTCGGCTACCGAAATCCCGAGGTCGATCGGCTGTTGGACTCGGCAGCACAGGAACGAGACGAGCACGCCCGCGCCCAGCTCTATGCCGAGGCGCAGCAGCGCATCCTCGACGACTTCGTCGTTATCCCCCTCTATTGGGATGTCTCCTATCTGCTGGTCAAGCCACACGTGCGGGGGATCGAGTTGACCCCGTTAGGTATCCTGGGACTGGAGCGCGTGTGGATCGCCAGATGAGAGGGATGATCCAGCGGCGCTCCAGTTCGGGTGGCCACGAAGTCACCCAGCTCAGCATGGGTGGGAGGCGCGCGGCCGAAGTGATCGCGCCATCGGCATCGGGCCATGGAGATCAGGCATCGGGAGACTTCTGATATGGCTGCGCACAGCCTCATCGTGCCGCTCGAAGTCACCGATGTCCATCGCGTGCGGCTGAAGTGGGCGAGCCGCTACAGCCAGCAGGAGCTCGCGCAGGTGGTCAACGAGGCCCCAGGGCTCTCGCAGTGGCTGCCTCGCACTGGCGAGTACCTGATCGCTGGACGCTGGCGTCACCGCGATGAGGTGGTGGTCATCCTCGAAGTGACGACCGGCCCGAATACCGTGCGGCTGATCGACCACCTCGCGGAGGCGGCGGCCGCGCAGGGGAAACGGTTGATCGTCATGCACGAGCAACACGAGCGACGTAGCCCGCTCTTCTACGCGGATGCGGGGATGCGCCTGCTCGAAGAGATTCTGGTCTACGAGGCGGTCATCTTCAGCCTGCCGCAGATGGTGGCCCGGCTGCGGTTCGAGCGCGTGACCGGCGATGATCCGTTCGTGATGGGAGAGCTGCTCGAGCTCGATCACCAGGCGTTCTCCTGGCTCTGGTGGAACAGCGAGGACGAGTTCTCGGAGTACCTTCGGGATCCCCGTGTCGATATCTACCTCGGCCGCGATCAGCACGGCGTTCCGGTCAGCTACGTCGGCATCACTCGAATGCGGGGATGGGGCCATCTCGATCGACTGGCCGTCGCCCCGGCGTACCAGGGACTCGGATACGGGCGTGAATCGCTCGAGTGGGCAGTTCAGGTGCTCGGCAGCCGCGGAGCGCGGCGGGTGGCGTTGAGCACGCAGGCACGCAACGCGCGCAGCCGCCGGATGTACGAGCGCTTCGGCTTTCGCCGGGCTCCCTCGTTCGATTACGACATCTACGGTCGCTGGCTCGGCGAGCCGGTGCTGCTCGACTGAGCCCGGCTGGCTTCCAGCCGGAGCGCGGCACGCCGGCTCTCGAGACCGAGGCTGCTGGCCGGCGCTGTTGTTGCTGTAGATCGGCACCGTCATAGTGGATAATGCAGATCGAAGCTGAGCCGCGTGGGTGGAGGCGCGAGCATGGGGAGCACATTCGGCCGTCTGTTTCGGATCACGACCTGGGGCGAGTCGCACGGCCCGGCGATCGGCGTCGTCATCGACGGGTGCCCGGCCGGGCTGGAGATCTCCGAAGAGCTGATCCAGCATGACCTCGACCGGCGCCGGGTCGGACAGAGCAAAGTCACCTCGCCACGCCAGGAGCAGGATCGGGTGACGATCCTCTCCGGCGTTTTCGAGGGGAAGACGACCGGCGCGCCGATCTCCTTGATCACCTACAACGCCGACGCCGACTCGAGCAAGTACGAGCCGCTGCGCGACGTGTTTCGCCCCGGCCACGCGGACTACACCTACTGGGCCAAGTACGGGCACCGCGATCACCGCGGCGGGGGGCGATCGAGCGCGCGCGAGACCTGGGGCCGGGTAGCAGCGGGAGCTGTGGCTCGCCAGCTCCTGCGCACGGTTGCCGGCATCGAGGTCTACGCCTTCGTGCGCGAGCTCGCCGGTATCCAGATGGAGACCTTCGACCGCGAGGAGATCGACCGCAACCTGGTACGCTGCCCAGATCCCGTAGCGGCCGAGAAAATGGTCGCAGCCATCCTGGAGGCGAAGGAGCAGCAAGATAGTGTCGGTGGGATCGTCGAGGTTCGGGCCGACAACGTGCCGCCAGGGCTCGGCGAGCCGACCATGGACAAGCTGGATGCCGTGATCGGCTACGCCATGCTGGGGATCCCGGCGGTCAAGGGGGTCGAGATCGGCGAGGGGTTCGCCTCCACGCGCATGCGCGGGCACGAGCACAACGACGAGTTCTACCTCGAAAACGGCCGGGTGCGGACGGTCTCGAACCACGCCGGCGGCATGCTGGGTGGGATCTCCAACGGCGAACAGATCGTCGTCCGGCTGGCGGTGAAACCGACCTCCTCGGTGGCGCGCCCACAGCGGACGGTCGACATCCACGGCAACGAGCGGGTCATCTCCGTCGAAGGGCGACACGACCCCTCGATCTGCCCGCGCGTCGTGCCGGTCGCCGAGGCGATGCTGCTCCTGGTGCTGGCCGACTTCTACCTCCTCAACCGCGCGGCCCGGATCTAGTCCAGCCGAGCACCGCGGCCAACGACCGGCTGCCGCGAGGCGCGGGCTCAGGCTCGGCCGAGAGCAGCGGCCAGTCGCTGGAAGAAGTCCGGGAAGGTCTTGGCCACGCAGCCCGGGTTGTCGATCGTGATCCCGGACACCCGGCATCCGAGCACGGCGAAGCTCATGGCCATCCGGTGATCGTCGTAGGTCTGCACCGTGCCCGGCCGGACGGGTGAGGGGTAGATGGCGAGGCCATCCGGGAACTCGTCGACGACCACGCCGAGGCGCCGCAGCTCGGTCGCCAGCGCGTGGATGCGGTCGGTCTCCTTGTGGCGGATGTGCGCGACGTTGCGGATCACGACCGGGCCGCTGGCCAGCGGCGCGATCGCGGCCAGGGTCTGGACGGTGTCGGAGATGGCGTTCATGTCGACTTCCACCCCGCGCAGGCTGGCTGGTCCTTGGACGGTGATGGAGTCCGGCTCGCGGATTACCTGGCAACCCATGCGCTCGAGGACGTCGACGAACCGCACGTCCCCCTGCGCCGAGCGGGAACCCAGGTTGTGGACGCGCACGCGCCCGCCGGTGACAGCCGCCAGCGCGAAGAAGTACGACGCGGCCGAGGCGTCCGGCTCCACGGTGTAGTCTCGCGCGCGGTACCGCTGCCCGCCCGGGACGACGAATCGCCGGTAACCCTCGCAGCAGACGCTGGCTCCGAACGCCTGCATCGCCTGGATGGTGAGCTCGACGTAGGGTTTAGAGACCAGCTCGCCTTCGATCTCGATCTCCAACCCCAGCCGAGTGCAGGGCCCAACCATCAGGAGGGCACTGAGGTATTGGCTGCTGAGGCTACCGGGCAGCAGTACCTTGCCGCCAGCCAGGCCTTGTGCCCGGACGCGCACCGGCGGGCAGCCGCTCCCGCTGACCGAGGCAGCGTCGACGCCGAGCTGTCGCAGCGCATCGAGCAGCGGCTGGATCGGCCGCTGGCGCATCCGGGGGACGCCGTCCAGCAGGTACTCCCCCTGGCCGAGCGCCAGCAGCGCGGTCAGGAACCGCGCAGTGGTGCCGGAGTTGCCAACGAACAGCTCGGCTCGGTCGGCTGGGATACGGCCTTCCTTGCCTTCGATCGTGAACGTGAGTCCCACGGGGTCTTCCGCGACCGGGATACCCAGCCGCCGCAGCGACTCGGCCATCACGGCAGTGTCCTCGCTGAAGAGGGCAGCGTGGAGCGTGGAGGTACCCTCGGCGAGCGCGGCCAGCACCAGCGCCCGGTTGGTGTAGCTCTTGGAGCCAGGCAGGGTCACCTCGGCATCGATCGGGCCGGCGACCGGCTCCAGCGTGATGGCCGGCGGGTAGTCGGGGGCCATCGACATCGCGGCTCCTAGCGGTAGCGAATCTCCCAGGAGTAGGGTATTTCCGGCGTATCGTAGGGCAGGCGGTACTCGTCGGGATCGTCTGGGTTGTACGGCTCGGTCGGGAAGTTCAGGAGATAGCAGGGCTCGGTGCCGATGTTCTTGAACCCGTGGGCCACCCCCGGCGGGATCTTGAGCACGATCCGGTTATCGTCGCCGATGAAGAACTCGTTGAGCTCGCGGTAGGTGGGCGACTCGGGGCGCATGTCGAACAGCGGCACCTTGATCATCCCACGCACGCAGGTGAAATAGTCAGTCTGCTTGCGATGCCAGTGCCAGGCCCGGATCACGCCGGGGTAGGAGACCGACACATAGCACTGTCCGAACTTCTCGAAGAACGGGTCATCGCAGCGGATCAGCTCGGTCAGCGACCCGCGCTCGTCCACGTGGGTGACCAGCCGCTTGATCTCGACGCCGTGGATCACGGCAGCCCTCCGCAGCCTTCCCTTCCGCCGTTGAACCCGACAGCCGCGTTCCGGCAACGATGTGCCAGTATAGCATCCTGGCTCGCTCAAGCTCGCACAGCCACCACGAGCATCAGCGGGCTCTCGTCCTCGAGCGGGTCGAGCTGGTACGAGCCGTAGATCGCCTCGATCCGGAAGCCGGCCCCCTCGAGCAGCAGCTCCAGCTCGAAGCGGTGGACGTAGCGCAGCACGTAAGTGACTGCGTCGCGGGTGAGCGTGCCGTCGGGACGGCGGCGGTCGTAGAAGAGCCAGGTCTCGATCGTCTGCTCGGCCGGCGAGACGCGGCGCGCCGAGAAGCGGTCGAGCAGGCTACCGTCGGGAAGCGCCCACGAAGCGTCGTGGAGCAGGTGCCCCTCCCAGCCCTCGAGCTGAGCCGGGGTGGGATGGAGCACGTCGAGCAGCAGCAGCCCGCCGGGCCGGAGCACCCGGTGGATCTGCTCGAGCGCCGTCACCTGGGCCGCGCGATCCAGCAGGTGCAGGAACCCGTTGACAGCCAGAACGACCAGGCTGTAGTGGCGCTCCGGGAGCTCAGAGAGATCGGTGACATCAGCCTGGCGCAGCCGGACATGGCTGAGGCCATGCCGGTTCAGCCGCTCGGCCGCCCGAGCCAGCATGGCCGCCGAGCGATCGACGCCTTCGACCTCGAAGCCCGCCCGCGCCAGCGGCAGCAGCAGGCGTCCGGTGCCGCAGCCGAGCTCGAGCACCGGCGTGCCCGCGCGCTGGGCGAAGGCGAGGTACAGGTCGACGTCCTCAGTGAAGGCGTCGAACTCGAGGTCGTAGTATTCGGCGATCACGTCGTACGGGTCGCGCACCTGCCCCATGCCGAGGATTGTAACTGGCCGCGAGCGCTGATGCAGGCGGTGACCGTTGCTGCCGGGATCTGTCCCGGGGTACGCTTGTGCTATGAGCAGGACGCAGCACGCGCCGCGGGCCGGCGATGAGAAGGTCATCACGGTCAACCGCAAGGCGTACCACGATTACCATATCGAAGAAGAGCTGGAAGCCGGTATCCAGCTCACCGGCTCGGAGATCAAGTCCATCCGGGCGGGCCGCGTCAACCTGCGCGACGCGTACGCCCGCATCGAGGACGGCGAGCTCTGGCTGGTCGGGGCGCATATCTCGCCGTACCAGCAGGCGAGCGGCCGGGCACAGCACGACCCGACTCGGCCCCGCAAGCTCCTCGTGCACAAGAAGGAACTCGACTACCTGCGGAGCAAGACTGAAGCCAAAGGCTACACCCTCGTCCCGCTCCGCCTAGCCATCCGCCACGGCCTGGCCAAAGTCGATCTCGGGATTGCCCGCGGCAAGAAGCTGTACGACAAGCGCGAGGCGATCGCCGAGCGCGACGCGCGGCGCGAGATCGAGCGCGCCCTGCGGACGCGATCCTAGCCGCCCGGCCTTCGTCCACGCTCGCTCCTAAGTGGAGCGGGCTACTTCCTCGGCTGAGGTGTCCTCGTTTCGCGTCACCTCTCCGGCGGCCGAGCGGGTCGATCGGCTGACCCGTCAGCTTACCAGGCGATGAGCCGCTCACCGCCTTGCGCTGGCCGGCCGCAAAATGCTCGTATGGGCGAACCTGCAGTACCTCCCAGGACACCGACGGGCCCATCTCCCGCATGATGGGCAGGCTCGCGATGGCCTGGTCGATCGCGTCGCCGCCGGGCAGGTCGAGGATTCCGACCACGACGCGCTGCCCGGCGACCTTGCAGAGCCCTTTGATGACGCCGGTCTCCATCGCCTCGAGGGAAGCCCGGGCCTCGCGATCCCAGATCTCGTAGAGCGTCCTGCCCGGCATGTCGGCCAGAGGGGTCACAGTTGCACGGGCGAAGAAGAGCGCCATGGCAGCCGCTTGGTTCGCTGGTTCGCGACGAGCCTCATCCAGCACGTAGCGACTGGCTCGTCGTGCCGGAGTTCGGTTGACGCTCGAACACGCGCCACTGGCTCGACCGCGACTGAGGCGCGAGAATGGAGGTGGCGCGCAGGGATGAAGGGAGGCGCAGCGTGAACGTGTATGTCTCGGTCGATATGGAGGGGATCAGCGGCATCGTCCACGGCGAGATGATGATGCCGGGCGAGCGCGAGTACGACCGCGGTCGCCGGCTGATGACCAGCGACGCCAACGCGGCGGTCGAAGGACTGGTGAAGGCCGGCGCCAGCTTCGTCCTGGTCAACGACTCGCACGGCCCGATGCGCAACCTGCTGATCGAAGACCTCCACCCCGCGGCCCACCTGATCTCCGGCAGCGGTGACGCCAAGGAGTACTGCCAGCTCGAAGGGGCGGACAGCCGGCCGTTCGACGCCGCGGTCTTCATCGGATACCACGCCATGGCGCGCACGCCCGGCGCGATCCACCCGCACACCATCGCTGGCGCGGCGGTCGCCGAGCTGCGGCTCAATGGCCGTCCCCACGGCGAGACCGGCCTCAACGCCGCCGTGCTCGGGTCGTTCGGCATCCCGGTGGTGCTGGTTACCGGCGACAGCGCCACCTGCGCCGAGGCCCGCGCCTTCCTGGGCGACCAGATCGAGACCGTTGCGGTCAAGGAGGCCTGTGGCCGTAACGCGGCCATCTGCCGCCCACCGTCGGCCACTCGACCGGAGATCACCGAGGCCGCCGCGCGGGCACTCCGCCGCGCCGCGGACATCCAGCCCTATCGCCCAGAGCGTCCCTGGCGGCTGGAGGTCGACTTCCTGACCATGCAGCAGTGCGACCGCGCCGCCCGTATAACAGGAGTCGAGCGCACCGGCCCGGTGACGATCGCGATCCCTGGCGACGACCCGTGGCAGCAGTACCGGGTGCTGTGGGCTGCCATCCGCGCCGCGCTCTACGAGCCGGCGAGCTGGCTAGGCTAGCGCCGGCGAATCGGCGCGGGAGCGAAAGGGATGGATGCCGTGAAGCGATACCGGATCGCGGTGATCCCTGGCGACGGCGTGGGCAAAGAGGTCATCCCAGCGGGCCAGAGAGTGCTGGAAGCCGCTGTCGCCGGCCACGCCGAGCTTGCGTGGACAGTCCTGCCTTGGGGCTCGGATTACTACCGGCAGACGGGCGCCATGATGCCGCCCGATGGTCTGGAGATCCTCCGGGGCTTCGACGCCATCTATCTCGGGGCGGTCGGCGATCCGCCGCACGTGCCCGACCACGTCACGCTCTGGGGCTTGCTCCTGCCCATCCGCAAAGCCTTCGATCTCTACGTCAACGTCCGTCCGATCAAGCTGCTGCCCGGCCTCCAAGGCCCGCTGCGCAACAAGGGGCCAGAGCACATCGATATGGTGTTCGTGCGCGAGAACACCGAGGGGGAGTACGCCGGAGCCGGCGGGCGTGTCCACGTCGGCACGCCGCACGAGGTAGCGCTGGAGACCGCGGTCTTCTCCCGCTTCAACGTGGAGCGGGTAGTACGCTACACCTTCGAGCTGGCCCGCACCCGGCGCAAGCGCCTGACCAGCATCACGAAGTCCAACGCGCAGCAGCACGCCATGGTCTTCTGGGACGCCGTGGTAGCCGAGGTGGCCCGGGATTACCCGGATGTGGAGGTCACCTCGCTCCTGGTCGATGCTGCGGCCGCCTTGATGGTGCGCGCGCCCGAGCGGTTCGACGTCGCCGTGGGCAGCAACCTGTTCGCCGACATCCTCACCGACCTCGGCGGCGCGCTCATGGGCAGCTTGGGTCTGCCGCCCAGCGCCAACCTGGCCTATAACCCGCGCCTCCCCTCCCTGTTCGAGCCGGTACACGGCTCAGCACCGGACATCGCTGGGCGCGGGCTCGCCAACCCGATCGCCACCGTCTGGGCCGGCGCGATGATGCTCGACCACCTGGGGGAGACCGAAGCCGCCAACCGGATCATGACGGCCATCGAGGCGCTCACGGCCGAGGGCAACGTGCTCACCCCAGATCTGGGAGGCACCGCGACCACCGACCAGGTCGCCGGGCGCATCATCGAGCTGCTCTGACGGCTCCGCCCAGGCGGCTGGGAGGCTGCGGGCAAAGGAAGCGCGTCCTCGCGGGCGCGCACCCCCTGGCTCGGCCTGCAGGCGCGAGTCCGCCCCGTCCGGGCGTGCTTCCTCCGGGCCCGGTGACCCTGACCTGCTCAGACTCCAGCGAGCTGCCCTCGGATCGATCGACCCTCCTCGAAGGGAAACGGGTATCCTTCGCGCGGCCTGATCCGCCTGCCCGGAGGGCGAGACGGCAGCCGCGGCTTCAGCCGCCGCGGCGCACTCCGGTATCCGACTGCCCGGTCGTCGCTGGAGGCAGCGTTTGGACGTGGGAGAAGGCGAAGCACGGTGAGCGATTGGGTACTAGAAATTCTGGTCGCGCTGGGTTACCTCGGTCTCGCCATCCTCCTCGTCATCGAGAACGTCTTTCCGCCGATCCCGTCTGAAGCAGTGCTCCCGCTAGCCGGCTTTCTAGCGAGCCGGGGCTATATGAGCCTCTGGGGAGCGATCATCGCAGCCACGATTGGCTCCTGTGCTGGAGCCTTGATCCTCTACTCGCTCGGCCGGTGGGGCGGCCGCACGCTGGTGCTCCGCTACGGTCACATCCTGCGCATCGACGCGTCATTGCTGGCCCGCGCCGAGGGGTGGTTCGCCCGCTGGGGCGATTGGGTCGTGCTGGGCGCGCGAGTAGTCCCAATAGCTCGCAGCGTCGTGTCCGTCCCGGCCGGCACAATGCGCATGTCACCTATCCGCTTTACCGTCCTTACTGCGGCCGGCAGCGGCGTGTGGAACACCATGCTGATCGGAGCAGGATGGCTGCTCGGAGAGAACTGGGAACGGGTCAGCCGCTGGATCGAGACCTACTCCGACCTGGCCGTCCTGCTCCTCCTGGCAGCCCTCGGCTTTGGGCTCTACCTGCTCGCGCGTCGTCGCCGGGAGCGCCAGTGCGAGCTGTGAGGCTCACCCTCAATGACCGACGTGAGCCGGCCGGTCGGCGAGCTCCGGCTGCCGAACTTCCATGAGGCCCACGCCGTCGAAGGTCTCGACGAGCGACGCCTCGTCGAACCAACTCTTCGGCGCCGCGTGCCCCCAGTACGTCTGGCGCTTGGGGTCGTTCAGCGCCCAGCGGATCGGCTCGAAGTCGGGATCCGGGATCAGGTAGTCGCAGGTATACAGCTCGATGCGGTTGCCGTCAGGATCGCGCAGGTAGAGGAACATCGCGTTGGAGATGCCGTGCCGACCCGGCCCGCGCTCGATCGTCCCTTCGAAACCGGCCGCGGACAGGATATCGGCGGCGCGCAGGACACAACCCGGCTCCGGTAGCCAGAAGCCCACATGGTGCAGCCGCGGCCCTACCCCAGTCATGAGTGCCACGTCGTGCACGTTCTGCTTCCGGTGGAGCCAAGTGGCCCAGAGCCGTGGCGGCTCGTCCTCGGTCTCGGTGTACTCCGAGACCATGAACCCGAGCGTGCCCACATACCAGTCCTGCCCGGCCTTGACGTCAGGCGTGTGGAGGTTGACATGGTCGATCCGCATGACCTGCGCGCCGCGGTAAAGATGGAAGCGTTGGAGCCACCGCTCGACTCGCTCCACCTGATGATAGAACTCGACCGGAAAGCCTAGGGGGTCTTGTATGCGCAGCGCCCGCCCCTGGCCCCGTTCCTCGCCCGGCCCCAGCCAGCGGGCTGGCAGGCCACGGTCGCGCGCCAGCCTCGCCAGCTCCTCCAGGTCTTCCTCTCCGGCTACCCGATACGCGATGTGCCCCAGGCCTGGAGAGGGCGCCTGGCGCAAGACCAGGCTGTGATGCTCCCACTCTTCCAGCCCGCGCAGGTAGACGCAGCTCCCGTCGCGCTCGGTCTCGACGAAGCCGAGCAGGTCCACGTAGAAGGCGCGCGCCCGCTCCAGATCCGTCACCCGCAGCTCGACGTGCCCGGTCTTCAGCACGTTGAAGGGAAGCTGCTGGCGAGGCACTGGGTATCTCCTCTCCTCCCGCTCGCTCATGGCGATGCCTCACCTGCTCAAGTAGCCTGCCGCGAGCGACTGCCACCCGAGGGGCATCACCCCCAGTCGAGCGGCGGCTCCGGCTCGCCAGCCTCGTCGTAGTAGAGCGCCGCGCCGACGCTGGTGAGCAGGTCGGGCGCCTCCCGCGGCGGCGTCTCCTCGAGCGCGGCCAGTCGCCGGTAGCGCCCGCGGTAGTAGAGCAGCGGCTCGGCCTCGCTTGCGCCCTCGGCCAGCGCCACCACGCGCCCGATCACCACCCAATGGTCGCCGGCATCGACGATCTGCTCCACCCGGCAGCCGACCGCCGCCAGGCTCCCGCGCAGTCGCGGGCCGCCCTGCCACGGCTCGAAGTGGATCTCCGGCGGTGGACCGTCGTACGCCTGCCCGGCGAAGTGACGAGCGACTCGCTCCTGCTCGCGTGTCAGGAAGTTGAGCGCGAAACTCCCGGCCTCGCGCAGGAGCGGCACCAGGCGAGCCTGCTTGCCCACGCAGACGAGCACCAGCAGGGGATCGAGCGAGACCGAGGTGATCGCGTTCGCCGTCATCCCGTGCATGCGGGTCCCAGCCTGCGCCGTGACCAGCCCCACGCCCGTGGCGAAGAGGCCCATGACCCGCCGGAAGCTCGTCGCGTCCAGGCTCAGTTCAGCGAAGCCCACGCCGTACCCCGTCCTCACTCGCCGTCGGCGACCGGCGAGGTCGCCGTCTCCTGCTGCTCCACCTGGTCGAGGAACGCTTGGATACGCTCCTTGTACGGCTCCTTCGGGTAGCTCGTGTAGAGCGCGCCTGCCATCCGCACCGGGTCTCCGAAGAAGAAGCGCTCGTAGAGCACTTGACGCGCGCCGAAGGCGCTCAGCGAGGCATCCCAGGCCAAACGGAAGAGCTTGACGCGATTGTAGGCATCCACGTTCCGCCCCTGCAGGTAGCGATCGATGAGCGGGCCGATCGGCCCGTGGATGTCGGCCTCGGTCGGCAACGCCATCAGCCCGCTGGCCCCGAGTTGCTGGATGATCTCGATCATCCGCGGGTAGAGCCGCGGGAAGAGGTTGCGCGCCGCGTTGAGCGGGGCCCACGCCGGCGTCATCACTCCCCAGCGGTCGACGGCCGCGTCAGCCTCGGCAGCCCGCAGGAAGGCGCGCATCGTCTCCAGGGTCATGATCAGCTCGGCCAGCTTCTCCTGGACGTGCTGGAACCCGTCGATACCGATCCGATCGGCGATCGAGGTGGCGATGCCGAAGATGAACTCCGTCTTGGCCACGTTCTTGACCACCACCTGGTGCGCCATGTGGACGACCGCGTTGGTCTCGGCGAAGACGCCGTTACAGAGCTGGACGTCCTGGTAGAGGAAGACCCGCTCCCAGGGAACCAGCACGTCGTCGAAGACGACCACCGCGTCCATCTCCTCGAAGCGCGAGCCGAGCGGGTGGTCGAAGTGGGAACGCCCGTAGTCGAAGCTCTCCCGACAGAGGAACTTCAGCCCTGGGGTGTCGCAGGGGATCGCGAACGCAAACGAGTAGGGCGCGTCCTCCTCCGTGCCCTTGAGCACGGTCGACGGGAACACCTCGATCTCGTCAGCGATCGGCCCGAGCGTCGCGAGCATCCGCGCGCCGCGGACGACGATGCCGGCATCGGTCTCCTTCACCACGCGCGCGACGATATACGGATCGGCCTGCCTCGCCGGGCCAGCCGAGCGGTTGACCTGCGGCGTGATCAAGGTGTGCGTTAGGCAGAGGTCGTGCTCTCGCACGTACTCGTAGTACCGCTTGATGTTGTCGCCGAAGCGCGGGTCGTTGCGGGCGAAGTAGTCGCTGGCGGCGGCCATGGCCGCCAAGCCAGCGTTGAGATAGTCCGGCGAGCGCCCGATGAAGCCGCCGGAATAGTCGGCCCAGCGCTTCATCATGCCGCTCCGCCGCCGGAGGTCGTCCTGCGAGCGCGGCTGGATAAACGAGAGTCCCACTCGCTCCCCGCTCGACGGCGATACGAAGGTCATGGCGTCGCGCAGCGACGGGTCATGTTGCATGTCGTAGAGTGCGGCGACGCTGCGCGTGATGTTCTTGAAGGCCGGATGCTCGGTAATGTCGCCGAGTACCCGCTCGCCGTGGATCCACACCTCCCGCGGGCGTTCCCTGAGCCCCCGGAGGTACTCCGCTCCGGTGCGAGCGCCCATAGCCTCCTCCAATCGCTGCGAGCCGGATCGCGATTCCAATTGTATGTCCTAGCCGCTACGCTCCGGCTACGAGCCGGCGCCCATCTTCGGGATCCGGTGCCGGCCGAGCGCGACGTGGATCGTCTTCACCTCCGTATAGAACTCGAACGAGTAGTGACCGCCCTCGCGCCCGATGCCGCTCTCCTTCATCCCGCCGAAGGGGGTACGCAGGTCGCGCACGTTCTGGGAGTTGACCCAGACCATGCCGGATTCGATGGCCGGCGCCAGGCGAGCCGCCCGGGTGACGTCGGACGTCCAGAGGTAGGCGGCCAGCCCGTAACGCACGCCGTTGGCGATCCGCAGCGCTTCCTCCTCGTCGGCGAACGGGATGACGGTGAGCACAGGGCCGAAGATCTCCTCCTGGGCGATGCGCATCTCTGGCCGGGCATCGACGAAGAGCGTCGGCAGCAGGTAGTTGCCGCGGGCCAGCGCCGGGCCATCGGGCCGGCGCCCGCCGGCCGCCAGCCGGGCGCCCTCGCGTTGCCCGACATCCAGATAGCCCATCACCCGCTCGAGGTGCCGCTTGTGGATCAGCGGGCCGACCTCGGTCGCCGGGTCGAGCGGGTCACCGACCCGGATCGCGTGCACGCGCTCGATCAGCCGGGCCACGAAGCCGTCGTAGATCGAGCGCTCGAGGAGCAACCGCGAGCCGGCGGTGCAGCGCTCGCCGTTGAGCGAGAAGACCCCGAAGACGGTCGCGTCGAGCGCCCGCTCGAGGTCGGCGTCGGCGAAGACGATCACCGGCGACTTCCCGCCCAGCTCCATCGAGAAGCGCTTGAGAGTATCGGCGCCGACGCGCATCAGCCGCTTGCCGGTCGTGGTCTCGCCGGTGAAGGAGACCAGATTGACGCCCGGGTGCGCCGCCAGTGCCTCGCCGACCGTCTCGCCGGAGCCGTAGACCAGGTTGAAGACGCCGGGCGGCAGGTCGGCCTCCTGGATGATCTCGGCCAGCTTGTAGGCCGAGAGCGGCGACCAGCTCGCCGGCTTGAGCACGCAGGTGTTGCCGGCAGCGAGGCACGGTGCCACCTTCCAGGTCTCCAGCATAAAGGGCGTGTTCCACGGCGTGATCAGCGCGGCCACGCCGACCGGCCGGCGCACGGTGTAGTTGAGGAACAGGTCGTCCACTGGGTACGTCTCGCCGGTGATCCGGGTGGCCATCTCGGCGAAGAAGTCGAAGTTGTCGGCGGCGCGCAGGACTTGGGCCTCGCGGATCTGCTTGATCGGGATACCGGTGTCGGTGCTCTCCAGAACCGCGATCTCGTCAGCCCGCGCGCGGATCAGGTCGGCGATCCGGCGCAGCGCCCGAGCCCGCTCGGCCGCCGGCAGGCGAGGCCAGGGCCCCTCGTCGAAGGCGCGGCGGGCGGCGGCGACCGCCAGCTCCACGCCTTCCGGCCCGGCGCTGTACACCGCTGCGATCGGGTCGTTGGTCGCCGGGTCGAGCGACTCGAAGGTCTGGCCGCTCGGCCCCTCGGTGAAGGCACCGTCGATGAAGTTCCTGACCGTGCGGACCGCCGCCAGGGATTGCTCGCGCAGTTCGGCGTACTGGACAGAGCTGGCCGTCGTCATCAGGTTCCGCCTCCTTCCAGCTCGTTCTCGGCGACGATGGGGTTCTCGAGCGCGCCGACGCCCTCGACCTCCACCCGCAGCACGTCGCCCGGCCGGACGAAGGAGATCCCCTCCGGGGTGCCGGTCATGATCACGTCGTCCGGCTCCAGGGTCATGAACGAGCTGACGTACTCGATGATCTCCGCTACCTTGTGGATCAGGTGCGAGGTGTGGCCACGCTGGCGCAGCTCGCCGTTGACGTAGGCGCGCAGCTCCAGGTTGTCCGGATCGAGGTCTTCCCTCTCGACCAGCCAGGGCCCGAGCGGGCCGAAGGTGTCGAACCCCTTGGCCTTGACCGGCGGGCGGAAGTAGTTGGTGATGAAGTCGCGCGCGGTTACGTCGTTGGCGACCGTATAGCCACGGACGACGCTGAAGGCGTCGGCCGCGCGCACCTTGCGGCAGCGCCGGCCGATCACGACAGCCAGCTCGACCTCGTAGTGCAGCCGCTCGACCCCAGTCGGGTATACGATGGGCGCGCGGTGGCCGATCAACGAGGTCAGCGGCTTGAAGAACAGTACCGGGTCTGGCGGAACCTCCAGCCCGAGCTCCCGGGCATGGTCGGCGTAGTTCAGCACCAGGCCGAGCACCTTGGTCGGCTCGACCGGTGGGAGCCAAATCACCGCGTCGAAGCGGTGGACCCGCCCGCTCTCGTCGACCAGCCGGTCTTCGACGACCTGGCCGGTGTGCAGTCGCCCGTCGGCGATGAAGCGTGCCGTGCGCATCAGCCGGCTCCGTTCCCGGCGGCCGGCGCCGCGGCCGGGATCAGGCCGTAGCGCTCGGCGACGGCCCGCAGCTTCCGCTGGTTTTCCTCCGAGGGTAGCACCAGCGGCAGGCGCAGCTCGGGCTGGATCTTCCCCATCAGGCTCAACACGTACTTGACCGGTCCGGGATTCGTCTCCAGGAACAGGGCCTCGTTCATCGCCAGCATCTCGTAGTGGAGATCACGGGCCTCCAGCCACTTGCCGGCGACGACGAGGTTGTAGAGCTCGGCAGACTGGCGCGGCAGCACGTTGCCGGTCGCGCTGATATAGCCGGCGCCGCCGAGCGCCAGCAGCGGGAAGCAGAGCGCCTCGATGCCGGAGTAGACCAGGAAGTCGCGCCCGCAGCGGTCGAACAGCCGGCTGACCTGCTCGAAGTCCTTGTTCGCCTCCTTGACGCCGATCACGTTGCGCCGCTCGCGCGCCACGAGGGCCACCGTCTCCGGCTCCATGTTGACGGCGGTGCGCCCGGGGATGTTGTAGATGATGATCGGGATCGAGACCTGGTCGGCCAGCGCGGTGAAGTACCGGTAGAGCCCCTCCTGCGTGGGCCGGTTGTAGTAGGGCACGATCACCAGCGCCGCATCAGCGCCGGCGCGCTCAGCGAAGCGGGTGAGACGCAGCGTCTCGTCGAAGTTGTTGGTGCCGGTGCCGGCGATCACTGGCACGCGCCCGCGCGCGGCCCTGACCGCCGTCTCGATGATGTACTCTCGCTCCTCCAGAGAGAGCGCCGAGGGTTCACCGGTAGAGCCGGTCACCGAGATCCCGTGGCTGCCGCTCTCGATCTGCCACTCGATCAGGTCGCGGAACGCCGGCTCGTCGAACTGGCCGTCTTTGAACGGCGTCACCAGCGGAACCAGCGACCCGCGCAGTTCTCTCCTCGCCATACCACCTCTCCTTACCCTATGCTGTCAGACCGAACAGCTCGGCGGCCGTCCCGCCGAGAATCCGCTCGCGCGACTGGGCCGGCACGGTCGCCTCGACGCTCCGAACGGCGCTCCCCACGTCGCCGATGACGTGCGGGTAATCGGAGCCGAAGACGATGCGATCCGGCCCTACCGTCTCCAGCGCGCAGCGGAGGGCCGGCTCGTGGAACGAGACCGTGTCGAGGTAGAGCCGCCGGATGTACTCGCTCGGCGGACGGGGAATGCCCTGGCAGTCCGGGTAACTGCGGTAGCCGATGTCCAGCCGGCCGGCGAGGTAGGGGATCGTCGCCCCCAGGTGCCCCACGAGCACCCGAACCCTCGGGAAGCGCTCGAAGAAGCCGGAGAAGATCAGGCGCGCCACCGCCAGCGTGGTGTCCATCATGAAGCCGACCAGCGGCGCCAGCGCGTAGTCGGCCATGACCTCGACGCCGGCCGGCACCATCGGATGGATGAACATGACGGTGCCCCGTCGATTCACCTCCTCGTAGAAGGGTGCGAACTCCGGCGCGTCGATCGGCCGGCCGTCGATATTGGCGCCCACCAGCACGCCGATCATGCCCAGCTCGTCCAGGCAGCGCTCGAGTTCCCGAGCAGCCGCATCGGCTCCAGCCGTCAACGGAACGCTCGCCAGCGCTCGGAAGCGGTCTGGATATTGCTGGACGACCCCCGCCAGGTAGTCGTTGCACCGCCGAGCCAGATCGATGCAGGGCTGTCCCTGGAGGAAGTAGACCTGCGGCGTCGTCACCGAGACGATCTGCACATCGATCCCCGAGGCGTCCATCTCCTCGACGCGCTGGGCCGGATCGTGCATCTGCGGCGTGGTCGTCAGGAAGCGAGCGCCCTTTTCACGGACGACGATGTGCCCGGCATCGTCCTGGTAACACTCGTACCGGCCGGAGGCGACGAGCGCTTCCAGGAACTCCGGCGGCTGCACGTGCGTGTGCACGTCGATGCGCATCCAACGAGTCCTTTCCCCTGTCACGATCTCCGGCTCACCCGGTCAACTCGATCTCCAGGGAAGCAGGGGCTCCCCCTCCTGCACTCATCTTCACCAGCTCCTCCCTATGGCTCACCCAGGCTTGGAAGGCTCGGGCCGTCGCCAGCTTGTGCTCTCGGACGACCCGCTCGATCTCCTCAGCTGGGGCGCGCCGCTCGATCAAGTCGGTGATCCGCCGGTGATCTTCGAGGGAGGTCCGGGCGCGACCAGGGAGGAGCACGAAGATGGAGTGGCGCATCGAGTCGAGCCGCGCCCAGGCGTTCTCGATCTGAGCGACCAGGTACCGGTTGGGACAGTGGGCGTAGATCGCCTCGTGATAGGCCCGGTTCAGCGCGCTGTACCGCAGCATGTCGCCAGCCTCGACCGCGCGCTGCATCTCCTCCTCGAATGCTCGCAGGGGAGCGAGATCGCGCGGGCTCATGCGCGGCGCAGCCAGCGCGGTGGCATGCCCTTCCAGCACAGCTAGCGTGGACAGGACATCGACGTACTGCCGCTCATCGATCGTGACGACCCGTGCCCCAGCGTTCCTGGTGTACGCGATCAGGCCCTCGGCTTCGAGTCGCCGGATAGCCTCCCGGACGGGGATGGCACTGCAGCCGAGCTCGCGAGCCAGCTCGTCGATGACGATCCGGTAGCCAGGGCCGTATACCCCTTCGAGGATCCGCTGGCGGATCGTCTGGTAGGCCAGCTCCTGCTTGCTCATCTACTCCGCCTAGCTCAGGTCACGACGGATACAGGCACAGCATATAGGAAATCGCATATGATTACAAGCTTTGCAGCACCACCGAGCTGAGCCAGCGCCCAGATATACCCGCCAGATACCAGCGTTCCTACCAGGCGGCAGGCCTACCGGGAACCGCGCTTGAGGACTTTCGTCCCTACCACTCTCCGGGAAGATGGACTAGGCTTGGAGAGGCATTCGGGGGAGGGGACGAGGATGGCTTCCTACCCGCCGCTCAAGCAGCTCCGTCCCGCGTCGTCACCGAGATCGCGCCTGCCTGCCTCCGGCGATCCTCGGAAGCGCCATCGCTCGCAATACCGGACCGGGGCCACCCGGCCCTCGCCTGCGCCGGCGCAACTGGCCGTCGGCACACCCGTTGCAAATGACAGACCACGTAGCCAGCGTCCACTCTGGCTCGGCTGGTTCACCCTGCGAGGCCACCTCAGCTCGATCGGCCTGGTGCTCGTGCTTGCTCTCAGCCTGGCTACCAGCGCGATCGACCACGCCACGGCCGGGCAGGAGCCAACGCTCTTCCTGACCGTTCCTGGTCAGGACGCCGCGCCGGTGACCGACGGGCGCTTCGTCGCCTGGCTCGTCGCGGGAGAGAACGACCCGCTCCACCGCGACGTGTACGCGGCGTCCCTCGCCGACCGCCAGCCCCGGCCCCTTTCGACCGGGCCGGCCAAGCGGGCCGGACTGGACCTCAGCGACGGCGTTGCCGTCTGGAGCGAGGGCGAGCTCTGCGAGTCCTGCCCCTCCGACATTGTCGGCATCCGGATCGAGACCGGCGAGCACCTCGCCATCGCCACCACTGGAGCTGACGAGACGGCGCCGGCCATCTGGGGCCGCTGGGTCGCCTGGTTGAGCGACGATGGGCAGCGCCAGCGGCTAATGCTGCGAGACCTGAACACCAATCTGGCGCCGGAGACGCTGGCTCAAGCCGACGCTGCCGGGAACCAGGTGATCGGACCGCCGCGCGTCCAGAGCGGGCTGGTTGTGTGGTTGGAGGCGACTTCAGAGTCGGCGAGCGGCGAAGAGGCGTGGGACTGGCGTCTGCTCGCGCGCCGCGTGGCAGCCGACGAAGAGCCGATGGTGGTCGCCGAGGGCGAATCGACTCCGTATCTTCCGGAATACGCTGTGGGCGGCGAGACGGTCGTCTACACCGCAGGCCAGGAGTTACACGCCGTCGATATCAAGACGGGCCAGGCCCGGGCGCTCGCCAGCTCGGTAACCGACGAATTCCCACCGACCACCGATGGCCAGTACGTCTTCTGGGGACGAGTCTCGCCCGATCAGCCCGACCAGGTCGATATCTTGGGATTCGACCTCGCCGCGATCA
Source organism: Thermalbibacter longus (assembly GCF_023806485.1). Taxonomy (GTDB): domain Bacteria; phylum Chloroflexota; class Chloroflexia; order Thermomicrobiales; family Thermomicrobiaceae; genus Thermalbibacter; species Thermalbibacter longus. Next base: position 120,919 of record NZ_JAMSLR010000001.1, on the reverse strand, counting down.
GCCTGTTCAACGTCACGATCAACACCGGGACGAATCGCGTTCCGATCGCCAAAGAAGGCACGCTGGCCTGGCAGCGCGCGGTCGGGGAGGTCGTCGAGATCCACGTCGCCAGGATCGCCGACGTGTTGCCCTCGGCTCCGCGCCCCGATCCAGGAACCAGTAGCGAGGAGTGGGTGTACTTCCCCCAGACCGGCCACTACCTAGCAAACGGGTTCTTCGCGTTTTGGAAGCGACACGGCGGGCTGGAACTCTTCGGATACCCGCTGACCGAAGAGTTCAGCGAGTGGGATCCCGACAGCGGGAAGCTCCGCACCGTGCAGTACTTCGAGCGAGCCCGGCTGGCTTACTACCCCGAGCACGCCGGTACCACGCTGGAGGTGCAGCTCGGGCGAATCGGCGTCGAAGAGGCAGCCACCTGGGGCTTCCTCGAAAGCAGGGCATTCCAAGCGTTCCTGGCCGACTCGCGGGATGACCCATCGTGCGTGTTCTTCCCGGAGACTGGCCACCATGTGTGCGGGATCTTCCTGGCGTTTTGGCAAAACCACGGGCTGGATCTCGGCGATCCGGGCGTCTCGAAGCGCGAGTCGCTCGCCCTCTTCGGTTACCCGATCAGCGAGGTGTTCACCGATCCAGCCTCCGGGCTCACGGTGCAGTACTTCGAGCGCGCGCGCTTCGAGTGGCACCCGGACGATAAAGACCAATACCGGGTGCTGCTCGGCCGCATCGGCGTGACGCTGCTCGCGGAGCACGGCTGGCGAGGCCAGGCTCAGCCAGCACCCTAGGCGCCGGCACTCGAGCTGACACAAAAGCGCTGCTGCTCCCGCGATCGCAGTTCAGCGCATGGATCTCCAGCCTCTCTCGATCACTGCCTCAGTGCCGAGCTGGGTCCATAGTCCATCGATACGCGCACGTTGCGACATGCCCCCACCGTTTGGATCGCTCCCCGCGTGTGATGGACAATCAGCGGTGCAGGCGAGCCGCCATGTCTCGTGGGACAGGCCACGGGAACCGCGCGGCTCTGGACGTTGTAGTACAGACGGCAGCGGCGAATCGCCGTTTGTCCCTGCAAGAGGGCCGGCCCGTGGACGATCGCGACCTCGTCCTCAAGGCGAGGCAGGGTGATGTTGATGCGTATGCTGAACTGGTACGGCGCTATTCGGAGATCGCCTTCCGCACCGCCTATCTGATCACGCGCGATGCTCCCGAGGCAGAGGACGCGGCGCAGGAGGCCTTCGTGAAGGCGTACTACGCTCTCGACCGCTTTCGAACTGGCGCGCCATTCCGGCCCTGGCTGCTCCGGATCGTCGCCAACGAGGCACGCAACCGGCGCATGCGGATGAGCCGGCAAGTCTCCCTACAGCTACGGGTCGCGGCCAGCAACCAGGAAGCTGGCACGATTCTCCCCTCGCCGGAGGCCGTGGCACTGGGACGCGATCAACGACAGGCTCTCCTCGAAGCGCTCGAGACCCTGCGCGAGGAAGACCGCCTGGTGATCATCTACCGGTATTTCCTGGAGTTGTCGGAGGCTGAGATCGCCGAAGCGCTCGGCTGTGCCCGTGGCACGGTGAAGTCCCGCCTGTCGCGAGCGCTTGGCCGGCTACGGGACCGGCTTGCACCCGAGGCGCGGCCCGAACCGCGCGGCGAGCTGAGGAGCAGCGACGATGACTGAGGGACGATGGCCCGTGCGCGACGAGGACCTGGAAGCCGCGCTCGCCCGCCTGCGAGAGGAACTCGACCTCCCACCGGCACCTGACCTCAGCGGGCCGGTGCGGCAGCGCCTGCTCACAGGCCAGCAGCCGTCCCGCTCCCGGTGGAGCACCCTGCTGACCCCGAGAAGCCGGCTTGCTGCTGCGCTTCTGGCCTGCGCGCTGCTCGCTGCGCTGGTAATCGGTCTCTGGCCGGCAGCACGCTCGGCTGTCGCTGAGTGGTTCGGCCTGCCGGGGATCGAGATCCGCTTCGTTGCCTCGCCGACGCCCGCTACCGCTACGAGCCCGGCCCAAGGGCAGGGGACGCCGCCAGCTCTGGTCGCGACCGCCACGGTTCCGGCCACGGCGGTGACAGCCGAGCCCAGGTCGTCCCTCTCGCTCGGCACCGAGATGTCACTCGATGAGGCGCAACAGCGCGTCCCCTTCCGCATCCTGCTTCCTGCCGCGCTCGGCACGCCGGACGCGGTCTACCTCGACGAGGGCCGTCCAGCTCCGGTAGTGACGCTAGTCTACCGGCCGCGCCCACCCGAAATCCCGGCCAGCGAGGTGACCGGCGTCGGGCTACTGATCATGCAGTTCCAGGGCTCGCCGAACGAGCCGGTCTTCGCGAAAGGGATGGGACCGGAGAGCGTCATCGAGCCGGTCACCGTGCGCAATGGGCCGGGCTACTGGATCACTGGCGGGCCGCACATGCTGATCGTGCGAACGCCGGGTGGCGAGTGGCAGGATCAGCCCAGGCTAGCCGGCAACACCTTGCTCTGGGTGCATCGCGACCTGACATTGCGCCTGGAGGGAGATATCTCGAAGGAGACCGCGCTCCTGATCGCCGAATCGATGGAGTGAGGCGAGTGGGCGCTGATGCACGCTTTTCCGATGCACCCAGCCTCGGGCTCACTCGGCGTTCTTCGGTGGCACAGTCTCCGGCGACGCGGTAGGGGGCGGCACCGCCGCCTGGCGCATGGCCTCGGCCCGCTGGCGGTAGAGGGAGAACCGTTCCGAGGGGCTCGTATCTTGCCGGCGCATGATCAGCCAGACAACGATCCTCGCTACCGGCACGGCGAGCGCCCAGACGAACAGCCACGCCGCGAGGACGAGCGAGCCGATCAGCGCGTACAGCCCCACGGCCCAGTAGAGCGTTCCGGCGATATCGATGAGCCGCGCGCCTTCCAGTCTCCCCTCGGCCATCCGCAGGAGCACATCGATGCGCTGGCGGATGGGATCGAGGAAGTACAGGTAGGCCCGCGCGGGGAGCAGCAGCGCCAGAGGGAGGAGCAGGCCGCCGCGGTTGTACGCGTAGACGAGCGCCGACCCGCCGGCCGAGATCGCGAGCAGCACCAGCGTGATGAGGCGGAAGGGCCACGGCGTCGGCGCGCTCTCGTAGGGGTCGCTCATCCAGCGCTCGTCCGCCGGCAGGAAAAGACCGAGCAGTTGCCGCCAGTTATCGAACGCTGCCACCCAGAGCAGGAGCAGCAGGGTGGCCGCGACGGCGGCGCGGCCGACCAGCGACCAGCGGCGCGAAGGCAGCCGGACCAGGTCCAGCACCACGGCACGCTGCCAGTGCCCCCACGCGGCGAGGACGAGCAGTAGCACGAGCGTGATCGGGTAGTCGCTACTGAGGAACCGGTAGAGCATCGCCGGCTGTCCTTCGGCCCTGTGATCGGCGCATCAAGTGTATTCCCCCAGATCCCCCCAGCTCTCGACCATCCCCCTCCCGTGGGCTGGGAAGCCGCTAAGTGGGGACGGGTCGCCACCTAGCCCCTATCGGATCGCCACGCTAGCACCGGATCGGGGCTGCACCGATCGACACCCGGGCCCGCTGGAGCGACAGCATCGACCACGTCCTCCGCGGCGTACTGGCCCTAGGCATCGAGCGGGCACCATGCGGAGGAGCGCGCTAGGGACAGATCCAGGACGCCCGGCGAAGCGCCATGGCCTGCGCTGCGGTACCTCCATCCGCCTTAACGGAACCAGGGGCTCACCTCCACTGGCAGCGAGCCCTGCCCAGGGTTGTGGAGCATCCAGACGATGGCGGCCACCCAGATCGCCAGCCCGAGGAGCGCCAGCACCAGCGTCGTCAGGACGATTCGTCGTCCTCGCGGTGTCAGCGGTTCCGGTTCCAGACCGATGAAGCCCACGCCAACCTCCTTCGCTTCCGGCGGCATTGTACCGCAGGGACACGCCGCAGGACCGGTCTGCAGCGCGACGAGCGCGCCGAGCAGGAGCGGGCTGGCCGCCCGGTATACTTATCGGCATAACGACGCAGCGAAGACCGAGAACGAATCCGGAGGTCACGATGCCGACACAGCCGAGCAAGACGCTAGAGACGATCCCCAACCCCAAGCCCGAGCGAGACTACGAGATCGAGATCTCGACCGACGAGTTTACCTGCGTGTGCCCGAAGACCGGACAACCCGACTTCGCCACGATCACGATTCGCTACGTGCCTGACCAGCTCTGTGTCGAGCTGAAGTCGCTCAAGCTCTATCTCTGGTCGTACCGAAACGAGGGGCACTTCCACGAGGCGGTCACCAACCAGATTCTCGACGACCTTGTGGCGGCCCTCCAGCCGCGCCGGATGACCGTGATCGCCGACTTCAACATCCGGGGCGGGCTGCACACGGTGGTGACCGCCAGCTATGAGGGTGCGCCGGAAGCGCGCGAGCAGGTAGCGGCAGCGGACAGAGGGGCAGGCGCGAGGCACGTTCAGCCTTAAAGATCGGTCTCGATGGGCCCGTTCTGGCGGTTGTCCCGGTCTGCGGTTAGGATCGAGCGGGAAGGCTCGTGGCTGTGGAGGAGGGCGGTGCGATGTCGCTGATCGGTAAGCCGCTGGAGGCAGTGGACACTCCGGCGCTGGTCATCGATGCCGGCGCCTTGGAGCGCAACATCGCCCGCATGGCCTCCTACTTCCGCGGCAGCCGAGCGGTGCTCCGTCCTCATGCCAAAACGCACAAGTCTCCCCAGATCGCTCACATGCAGCTCGAAGCCGGGGCGGTCGGCATCACCTGCGCCAAGCTCGGCGAAGCGGAGATCCTGGCCCAGGCGGGGATCCGCGACCTGCTGGTCGCCAACCAGGTGGTAGGAGAGCAGAAGATTGCCCGGCTGGTGCGGCTGGCTCGCTACGCGCGGGTCACCGTGTGCGTAGACGACGCAACCAACACCGAGCAGATCTCGGCGGCGGCGCAGGCAGCCGGTACGAGTCTCGGGATTCTGGTCGAGGTAGACATCGGCATGCGACGTTGCGGCGTCGAGCCGGGCGAGCCGGCGCTGGCGCTCGCTCGGCGCGTCGTCGAGCTGCCTGGCCTGGTGTTCCGGGGACTCCAGGGGTACGAGGGTCACCTGGTGACGGTGAAGGAGCGCGCTGAGCGCGAGCGGCGCGTGCGCGAGGCGCTGGCGCCACTGATCGAGACGCGGCGGCTGATCGAGAGCGCTGGCATCCCGGTGGAGCTCGTGAGCGGTGGGGGCACCGGCACATACGATATTACCAGCCAGATCGAGGGGTTCGACGAGATCCAAGCCGGTAGCTACGTCTTCATGGATGCGACCTACCGCGCAGTCGAGGGGCCGGGCAACGTTTTCGAGCCGGCGATCTTCCTCTGGTCGACGATCGTCAGCCGCCCGGCACCCGACCGGGCAGTGGCCGACATCGGGCTGAAGACCGCCACTCCGGAGCTCGGCCTGCCTGTGGCCGACGGCATCGCTGGTGTCACCGTGCTGGGGCTCTCGGAAGAGCACGCGAAGCTTCGGCTGGAGGGAGAGGCGCGCAGCCTGCGCCCCGGCGACAGATTGCGCTTCTTGCCAGGGCACGTGTGCACCACGGTCAACCTGCACGACCGCTACATCGTCGTGCGCGACGGGATGGTGGAAGCGATCTGGCCGGTAGCCGCGCGCGGCCGCTCGCAGTGAGCGCGCCGCCCCACTGGCACCTATGGGAGGAGGAAGGATGGCTAGCCTAGAGGCGGGCGAGCAACCGATGACACCCGAGGAACTAGCAGGGTGGTCGTGCACGTGGATCCCCGACCCCGCGCGCCCCGCCCTCGAAGTCGCCTGCGCGCGACGGAATCGCCGTCAGGCCGGTATCGGTGAGCCGATCGAGGCGAGACTGCATCTCGAGACCGGCCCGCGCCGCATAGTCCGGGTTCGACACCGCATCTGGGTCGTGCACGATCCGGCCGAGCGGCAGCGCATGCGCTGGGGCGAGGAGGAGTTTACGAGCCTGGACGATCTGAGGGCCTGGTTGCAGCAGGTCGGCCTGCCTGCCGAGCTCTCCGACAGCATCGCAAACCGGGTCGAGAGACTCCCCACTCCCGTCTCTCGCCCGGCCTGATATGCGGGCAACTCCACATCCGGTTAGAGCCCAGTTGCTCGTCACCAGGCTCGCCGCGGTCATCCGGGCTCGGCCATCTCTCACCGAGCCCGGATGACCTGCAGCACGTCGCGCGGTCTGTGGCCGGCACTCGAGGGCTGCTCGACTGGAGGTCAGCTCTCAGCCACGCTCATCAACTCTTCGACGGTGACGGCGAAGTTCAAACCTTCCATCGGTATGCCCTCGACGTTACGAATGGCTGCGATCGCCACTCCCACCACGCGGCCCTCGCCGTCCAGCACCGGCCCACCACTGTTCCCCGGGTTCATAGCAGCGTCCGTCTGCAAGTACTCAACTCCACCGACGACGCGACGTCCCGACAGCACGCCGCGAGTAACCGTCGGGTCGCCCAGGAGTTCGGTACCCAGGGCAAATCCCACCACGTAGAGCGGATCGCCGGGCACGAGCTGCCGCGAGTCACCGCGCGCGAGTGGCTTCAACGAGAGCCCATCGTTGACCTCCAGCAGCGCGATGTCGACGACCGGATCACGGAGGAGCACCTCCGCTGGATGTGCGACACCGTCGGGAGCGATGATCAGAACGCGCTGGTTGTCCTCCACGACGTGAGCCGCCGTGACCAGCACCAGCGCATCGCCTCGACTGGCCCAAGCAAACCCGGTACCCTGGCCGGTGGGGGTTCGCACCAGCACCACGCTCCCGATCGCCGCATGAGCCGGATTGTCACCCTGACCGGCCGCGACCGGGAGCGGGGTCGCGACTGGCGTGCTCGCCGCCGCCGGCGTCGGCGTACCGGACAGCACCGGTGTGACATCCAGCGGCGGCAGAGTCGGAATCGGCGTGACGGTGAGCTGCACCCGGGGATCGAGCACCGGGCGATCGGACGGCTCTTGAAGGCGAAGCGCGAGGACGACTCCGAGTGCGACCGCCAGCAATGCCGCCAGCACGGTACCGAGTGCCAGAAGGATCGTGCCCCAACGCATGGGCTGCTCCTAGTAACCGATCTGCGCGAGGAGCCGGGCTCGCTCGGCGAAGAGCTGGTCAAGGCGGGCAGCACTCTTCAGCGCCGCTTCGTAAGCGGCGAAATACCCAACGCTATTGCCACTTCGATAGGCCTTGTTCATGTCTGCGACGGCGTTGAAGAGACGTTCGAACTCCGTGTGGATCTCGTTATCCAGCGCTACCACCTGGCTCATGATCACGCCGAAGGCCTCGGCCTCTTCGGCCCGCGTCTGCTGCCGGGAGGCCTCCTCCCGCGCCTGTGTGAGCTGCCTACCCTGCTCGCCCAACCGAGCGTTCAGGTCGGCAACCTGCTTCTGGTACTCAGCAACTGTCGACTCCAGATCGTCGATCGTCGCGTTGAGCGCGTCGCGCTCGGCGACTAGCGCATCCCGCTCCTTCGTCAGTGCCGTGCGCTCCTGGGCCAGCCGGTCGCGCTCGCCTACGAGTGCGCTCACCTGATCCTGGTAGGCCAGGTTCGCTTCGGTCAGCGCCGCGGCCTGGCGCTCGTGATCGCGAATTAACTGGTCGCGTCGCGAGACTTCGGTCAGGGCCAGGGCAGTGCCGATGCCCAGCGCCAGCAGAAGCGCCACACTCAGGGCCGCCAGCCACCTGACCGCGCCCGTGGCGAGAGAGCGACTCGCTGGCTGCGCTCTCGTTTCGCCAGCCTCCGGCTGATCCTGAGGTTTAGGCTCTCGGGCCTCCAGAGGTGCAGGCCGCTGAGACACCTGCTCGAGCGAGCGTGAGGGGAAGGGGATCACCGCCGGCTCGCTCTGCTGGTCTTTGGGGGCATCTGCTGGTTCCATCGCAACCTGCTCAGCCAGAGCCCCTGCTGTGCCAGCCGGTGGAGGACCGGGCACCGTCTCGAGCTGCTCGTTCGAGTGGGCCAGCTCGCTTGGGAGCTTGGCTCCACAGCCGGTGCAGTAGCGCGCGCCGGGAACTGCTTCCGCACCACACTGAGGGCAGAACATAGATTGACCCCTCCTAGGAAACAGATCGCAGTGCCTGCGTTCGGCCGAGAGCCGGTTTCGTGCCTCGTGCAGCCAGGAGACCGAGCTCGTCGAGGGCAGCCAGTCCCTGGAGCACGTCGAAATACGCAGCCCGTTCCAGCGTTCCGTCACCGGTGGCGAGATACTGGCGCAGTTCCGACGACGCCCGATCGAAGTAGTTCAGTGCGGCGAGTACCTCGCTATGGGCTGACCCGAGTCGCGGCGGCGGCGAGACCTCCCGCAGCGCGCGTACCGCGTCCTGCATGAAGATCAGCCGGGTCTCCACATCGGCCCGCCACTGCGGGTTGTCGCGATCCGGGTGGTCGAGCAGGAACGTGAGCGGTTGGAGCCCGACCTGAAGCTGCCAGATGCTCAAGAAGAGCACGTCGATGTACGGCAATTCTTCGGGCCGGATCTCGGCGTAGGGGCCACCCAGCGCCGTCCAGGTCAGCGGTTCGTCTCCGAGCAAGCCGTACCGCCAGGCATAGTAGTGCTGGCCGACGTTTCCAGCCTCGACCTGCCAGCCTGGTGGATTGTCCGGCGTATAGGTGAGCACCCGCCGCTCGAAGACCTGCACGAGCACGAGCTTCGGCACCCCACCGACCAGGACCGTCGTCCAGTAGGCCTCGGTCAGCGGGTAGCCTGTGGCATAGAACGGGTTTTCGAAGAGCCGTCCGTTCCGAAAACCCCCGTCTTGATAGATGAGGCCTTCGCTCTGCATGAACTCCCAGAAGACCGAGGCCACGGTGTGGTTGGTCTCCGGAACGAACGTGGCAGCCGTCACCCCGAAGCTCGCCAGGCTCTGGTTCGCGCCTACGTTGCCGGCCCGATCGACCGTCTGGATGATCGTCCAGCCGAGCGGCAGCGGCTGGTGGCCCATCAGCGTGTTGAAGGTGGCGTACGTCGGCCCATTGGGGTCATTCGGGTCGCCGGCCACATTGACCAGCGCCGGTGGCCCTTGCCAAAAACTGTTGTGGCCGAGCTGGAGCTGCCCGGTGATGAGCTCCTTAGCCAGCAGGCCATTCGTGACGTACCAGGGATTTACCGGATCAGCTTCTGTATCCGTAATCTCCATCCGCGTCTTGTCGAAATACTGGACGACGCGGAAACCGCGCATCGACCCCTCATCGTATTGCTCGAAGAGAACGTTGCTGAATGGCCCTGGCCCCCACATCCAGGTCCGGTTCGCCTGCCCCTCGGCCACCGGTCGATCTGTCCTCGCCCAAGTGCGAGCGAACGCGGCGCTCATCCCACCCCCGGCGGCGCGAGCCGGCAACGCCTGCAATGGGCCAAGCGCAAGCGCGACAACGAGCACGCACAGAAGACTCGCGGAACGACTCACGCGGGTTACCTCCTTCCCATCGCGTCACACCTCGAGTGCTCGTGCCGGAATGCCGGAAACCGTACGGCTACCCCAACCTTATCCCCCTGGCGCTGTGATGCCGACACGCGCAGACAGACATCTAAACTGAATATCGCCCATCCTGTGGGCTCTCCTTACCGCCCGAGTCTCAGAATCGAGGTCAGTGTCCCCCTCGGACGCTCGGGGACTCGCAACCTGCTCAGGCACCGTCCGACACCCCGTCCAGGAGCTCGTCCCGCGGAAATTGCATGTGTCTGAGTGGCTTACGGACCTTCGCCTCGCTCAGCCGCCGGAGGGCGACCCGGCACAGGTCGAGCGCCGCCTGCCCCTTGCCTTCCCACTCTCTCCGGCTGACCGCCGTCACCCCGTGCGCGAGGATCGACTGGTTGCGCACCGCGAGGAAATCCCACAGTCGATCCCGGGACTCAGCAAACCAGGCAGCGAGTGGTTCGTGCGGGTACGCCGCGAGTACCTCCCAGGCACGCCAGAGACCGAGCTTCCTCGGCTCACCCTCCGGGTCACCGTCGATGCGGCCGCGCGCCTGCTCCGGCAGCTTGCCGGGATCGACGTCTGCGGTATCCACGCCGTAGGCGATGCGCAACCGGAGCTGTGCCAGCAGCTCCAGTGCCCGGTACACGCGCGCGACCGCGTCGTCGTAGCGCCCCTGCGTCGCCCGCCGCTCGGCGTTGAGGAGCAGATCCTCGACGGCGACGTACGGGTCCCGCGCCGCTGCCAGATCGGCGCCGTCTCTCGCCGCCTCGGCCACGACCGTCAGTTGGGCGAGCACAGCCAGCCGCTCGAACGCTGGCTGCCTGCCGGCCGGATAGGAGCGGTAGGCCGTGAACAACTGTCGAGCCGTCTGCAGTTCCCAGCGATCCCACGCGTCGAACGCCCGGCAGAGGTCGCGGATCGGGCGACACCGCTCTGCGAGCTGCGACGAGATGTCGCTGTCGATGATCTCCTCGATGCCCGCTCCTGCAGCGACGTAGTCGTAGCGCGCGAGTGCCGCCCGGAGCGACGCGAGCCGTCTCCGCGCCCGGAGATCGTGGATGCGCTGGACCGGACGATGAGTCTCGGTTCCTGGCACCACCGTCGATCCCTCGCCGCGTTGCCCGCGGACGAGCCGCAAGGTGACCTTGTCGTCCTCGCAGTCGACCGCTGCCATCGCTGTGGCGCAGCTCATCGATTTCGTGCCAGCCGTGTAGTCCACGACGACGGAGGCCTCGGGCCAGCGGCTCTGGAGGCGGTGCAAGGCGGCGCTGACCTGCTCGTACACGAGCACGAGATCGTCCGGATCTTCCAGGGTGAGCACCTCGTGTCGCTCAGGCCCGAGGTTCGCCAGCCGAACATACTCGCGTACCAGGGCGCGTGACGCTTCGGAGCAGACGAAGACGACGTGGTGCGGCTGCGTCCGCTGGATTGCGTACATCTCGGAGCGCGTCTCAGGTCCCTGTTGCGACGGTAATCCGACGTTGAGCACGAGAATGCGCTGGACATCCTGGTTCCGCACTGTCACGACCCGCGTCCCCCATCTGCGACGAATCGCCCGTAGCCACTCGTGGTCTTGGCACCGAAGCCGAGCTCGGCGAGGCCCTGGCGTAGCCAGGTCTCGGCGAGCGCGCGCAGACGGCGCTGTGGATCGGTCACGCCCTGCCGCAGGCCAACCGCGAAGGCGAAGGTCGTCCCTGGCGCGACCGTGAGGAACGTGATCGGTACCGGGTTCTGCCAGGGCGTCGGCCACGGTTCCTTGCCCTGGTAGTAGTCCGGATAGTGCGGCGTCATCACGTCGAGCGCGAGCTCCAGGCCCTCGATCGGGATCGCGTCGAAGAAGACGAGTTGACCGGCCCGTGCTGCCTCCTGGGATTCACCCTCTCGCGGCGCCCGGCCGAAGACGGCCAGGAAGTCCGGATCGCCTTCGCCTCGCCCCTCGACCAGCTCGGCATAGGCGCGTGCCACGCCCTTGACGCCGCTGCCGGGCAGTACAGGCATCCCGAGGCGGTTGAACCGGAACCCGACTTCGAGCGGCCCACCGCTGCCGAGACCAGTCACCAGTCGCGAGTTCGTGCGCATCGTCCACGGCTCGGCGCCAGCCGCGCGCACCATCGCCTCCCAGCGCGCCTGGTAGGCACGGGCCAGCTCCTGTGCAGCGAGGCTCCCCACCGCAGCCTGGACAGCTTTCAGATGCTCGAAGCGCCGAGCAGGTCGGCTACCGTTCTCTCGAACCGCTCCCAAGACAGCGTAGCGGTCGAAGAGGAGGCTAGGGTTCACCAGCTCGCCAGCGCTCCGGAGGCGCTCCCAGGCGTCGACGGTCGAGCGGGGCAGCGGTGGCCGCATGAGCTCCACGGCCGCGCTGTGCTCGGATCGTTGCTGCTGGGCGGGGGGCCATCGAGGCCGTCCCCCGGGTCGCTGGCCACGTGGCTCGTGCGGCCGGCTCATTGCTCGCCCCCCCAGTTCTGCCTCAGCGAAGCGCCGCAGCCAGTTCAGGAAGGCCAGCGCTTCCGCCGTCGCGCGCCGGTACTCCGCCGCCGATGCCTGGCTGGTGATCCACGGCATCAGGTCGTCCCGCTCGCTCCCGAGCAGTTGCGTGCTCACCCAGCGCGAGAGGTCGGCCGCCAGCCGCGCGTGCTCGTTGTCCTGGCGCTTTCCCTTCGAGTCGAGGAAGGCGAGGGTCTGCCCCAGGCCGTTGACCTGCACCATCGCCGGCAGCCCCTTGGCGAGCTGGCAGTAGTCGCTCGCCCAGCCCTTCTTCTTGACATGCTGCACGCAGTCCCAGGCGAAGGCGGCGCGCTCCTGCTCCAGGCTCCGCTGACGACTCGGCTGTGTCGTCCCGCTCATCCTCGCTGCCCTCCCCCATGCACCACGCGCAGCGCCACCGACCCGCGGCCGGTCGTCTCGTCGCCGCCGATCCGGGTGCGCGCGTCGTCGAGACGCAGGGTCAGCCAGCTCAAAAGGCTCTGCCCGTCGTCCTTTACCTTCGGGTACCGCGAGCGCGTAGCCGCGAGCAGCCCGGCGAAGAGCGTCTCCGCCGGCACCGCCTCGGTCGTCCACAACGCGCCTTGAGCGACCGTCTTCGTGCCGGAGTCGAGGCGGACGTGCGCTTCGATTTCCGTGCCGTACTGCACGAAGTCGCGGAAGGCGTCGTCGGGCAGTACGCACAGGTGCGAGGTGAGGTTCCGCTTCCACCAGCCGTACTCTTCGCCGGCAGGGAGCGCGTTCTCCGCGAGCCACCCTCCGAGCCGCTGCACGAAGTCGGCCGAGCTCGTCTCGGCGGTAAAGCTGAACTCCTCGAGGACGACCGAGGAACCCTGTGCCGTGGGGATGGCCAGCGCGCTCTGGGGAGCGACCCAGGCGACGTCACTGTTCGGTCCCTTCTCGGTGATCGACCATTTCAGGGAGACACCGGCCAGTGCCGCCAGCCGGGCGAGGCGTGCCAGCGCGGGGAGGCTCGTCGTCCAGGCGAAGACCCCGGCTAGCGAGCGCACCGGGAAGAGCACGACCCCGAGGTCGGTGACCTGGAGCGCGCCGGCGTGCTCATGCGCCTTCGTCGGCTCGTCGGGCCCGAACACCGCGCGGTGCCGCTCGGCGTCGTCGCTCGCCTCCGCCCCGTTCGGCGCCGTCATCGATCGCAGCACGCCCTTGACGCTCGACGCCTGGACGATCGGGTAGCCGGTGATCCGCTCCCTCTGGATCGGCAGGTCGACCGTGCCGACCGATCGGCCCGTGCCGGCGTGTACCGGCGTCTCGCAGTAGGCGAAGAGCAGCGCGTGTGCTTCGGCCATCTCACCATGCTCCGATCACTGCTACACCGAATCCGATCTCCGCGCCCCACTGGGTGAAACTCGGCCACCAGCAACCCTCGACCCGGCGCAGACGGGTTTCCGGCTCGGCTCGGAACGAGTAGACGCTCCCGGCGGGGACGAAGCGACGCGCTGGGCGGTGCCACTTGGCCGCCAGGCTGAACCCGCCAGCCGTCTCGTACGGGGGCACTGCCGCCGCCACGAGCTCTACTCGCCCCTCGAACAGCACGCTCCAGTCGCGCGGCCGCCACCCGTCCTCGAACCAGGCCGGCGTCGCGAGGTAGACCGAGAAGCGCTCCGGCAACGCATCCGCTACCTGCGGCAGCGGTTCGACGAGCACCGTTTCGAAGCTCGCTGACCTCCGCTCTCCTCCCAGCGCGAGCAGACCGCGCTCCGGCCAGCCCTCGAGTCCGGCGAACTCGACCAAGAGCCCGTACCCTGGCGCAAGCCGTACGTAGCCCGCCTCGTAGTACCGCCCCTCCAGCGTGACGCGGAGCCCCGAGTCCTGCGCGATCCCGACCCGCACCTCCCGCTGCCAGATAGCCCCCTCCGGGCATCCTTCGACCACGCGCCGGTCGAGATATGCCCACAGCTCGTCGAGCGTTAGCCAGCGGAGTGGCTCTCCCTTGGACGCTTTCTCCTCTCGCTCGTCGTCCCAGAGCGGGAAGAACTGCGGGAGCGGAGCATTCGTCCGCAGCCACTCGGGCGGCGTCACCGGAGCCGGCAGGCGGGCGATGCCCGCCCCGGACGGCACCGCGTCCGCAGGGGGCGGGAACAGGCGCTCGACCCGGCCGTCCGCGGTGCGGCGTGCGACGAAGGGACCACACATCCGGAGCGAGCCCCAGCCGTCGGCAGGGCCCACGGCCTGCTCGATCGCGGCAGCGTCGTCGAACGGGACGTCCTTGCGCACCACGGCGAGGTGGAAGGCCCGCAGCGCGCCCTGCAGCGTCGTCGGCAGCGGCGGAAAACGCGACTCCGCGCGGTGGGCTTGCCCAGCGTCGAACGGCCGGCCGTCGCGGAACATCCAGACATCGAGCGGCTCCAGGAACAGCGCTCTCACTCTTCACCTCCAGCGGCCAGGAAGCGAGCGACCACCAGCCAGCCGACGAGCTCTTCAGCGCCAGCGAGACCGGCACCGTCGAGCGCGCTCGCGAAGCTCGTCAGGCGCGCCACCAGTGCCTCACGCTCGGGCGCGCTCCCGTCTGGCCAGTTCCCCTGCCGGGCCACCACGCGCTTGACCACCGCCTCGAACGCAGGTCCGGTAGCAGTGAACGCCCGTGCCGACTCGCGAAGCGCGTAGGGTAACCTGCCCGAGAGGCGATTTCCCCGGAAGAGTTCGACGAGTGAGGCGATATCGAGGTGTTCGAGGTGCGTCCACTTCGCGCGCACCGTCGTCGCCTCGCCGCTCCGGCGCTGGAGCTCGATACACACTGCCCCCTTGCCGGTCACCTGCTTGGCCATCCCCTCGGCCCGGCGTGCGGCCTTGAGGGCGTCGCCGAGCGGCTGCAGCCAGTGCGCCACCACGATCCCGGCCGACGCGGAGCCGCCGGTCTCCTCGTGAAAGGCCTGCGCGGCCCGACGCGCGAAACCGAGCGCGTCCTGGGCCGGAGCCAGGGCGAGCACGTCGTCGCCGCCGTTGTAGACCACCTCGACGAGGGGGAAGTCCTTCTCCAGCTCCCGCACCTGCCCGGCGAAGGTCGCGAGCTTTTCGCTGAACTCGCGGTGCGCCCCAGGAGAGTCCGTGCCCTCCAAGAGCGCGTCGATCCGCGCGCCCATCGAGTCCCCGTCGAGCACGAGCACGGCGACGTAGGGCGACGGCCCGCTAGGCCAGCGGGCCTGACGGTAGAGGGACTGCAGCGCTCTGAGCGCGGCGGCTCGCTCCGGCTCCGGGATCCGGTCTTCTGTCACGTCGAGCTCCTCGGCGAGGGCTAGCCTCTCCAAGCGGTTCGGGAAGAGGAAGCCGCCGTCGTAGGGGAACCTCTCGCTCGCCCGTCGACGCATCCGTCGCGGGTCGACCTGGCAGGCTTGGAACAGCTCCGCGAGGGCGCGCGCGTACGCCTCGAGCGCCTGGCTCGCCTGAGTCTCCGCGTGTTGGAGGAACGGGCGGGCAGCGATGGTCGGCAGGGACGGGAACGACTCCTCTTGGCCGAGACCAGAGAAGCGCTTGACGGCGCCGACCGCGTCGAGCCGCTCGTGCTTGCCGAGCACGCCCATGCCACGCTGGGCGTGCCGCACCTGCTGCCAGTACTTGTTGGCCCCGAGCCGCTCGGTGCACAGCGCGGAGCGGCTGCCGCTGAGGCTGTCTTTGATCCCCGGCTCTTCGACCTGGGCGAACGGGCGTAGGCGCTTGGCGGAGGCCACCGCGGCGGCCGCGCGCCGGAAAGCCTCGCGGTAGGAGCCATCGAGCCGCGCGGCGGCCCAGTAGACCTCCCAAAGGTGCTCGACTTGCCGACGCCACGTCTCGTCCCAGTGCCGGTCGACGGGCCCGAGACGGCTCAGGGTACGCTTCGCCTCCTCGGCCAAGTCGTCCCAGCGGCCGTGCAGTGCGGACTCAGCTTCCTCGGCGATACGCTCGACCTGCTCCCAGGGCACGACGGCGACGATCACGTTCGGCATGTCGTGGCGGTTGCCGTCGAGCGAAGCCGGGAAGACGAGCTCGCCCCCGCTGGCACGGATCGACTGCGCCGCCGCGCTCGCCAGCTCGGCCAGGATGCGGCTGCCCGCGAAGAGGTCAGACGTGCGCCGGGCCTCGGCGATGAACGACTGGACAGGGCTGAAGGTGAAACGAAGCACCCCGTCACTCATAGCGCACCTCGACGGCAGTGGGAAACTGGCGGATGAAGTCCTCTACAATTCGATATACTACTGGGCGCCCTCCCGCCAGCTTTCCGGTTTCTCGAATAGTGGAACCAACAGGAAGTGGTCTCGCTTCAAAGATTGTGGCAAGCCCAAGGATGGCTCCATCCTCACTTCGGCACAGCTTGAGCCAGAGCGGCGACGGACGTCGCTTTAGTTCCTCATCCTCATCTCTCAGCGCGACACTGACCCTAGGTATAGGCAGGCCAAAGATCCACCGATCATGAATGGGGCTTCTCCTTCTATACGCCTGCAGCTTGTTGCCCATCTCTTCGGCTGCCTCCTGCCAAGACCCCCATTTACCAAGCACCCAAATATGACAAAATGCTGGATGTATCACCTCAAACAGTGGTAATTCTGTGGCCTGAAATTCAGCCTGAGAATCAAGTCCATGTCGAATTTGCGATAGTTGTGCGCCAATGTGCATAGCTGCTACTCTAACATCAGAGGGTAGCGAGAAATTAAGGTTCGGAAGTCTCTCTATTTTGCCGATAAGTGCCTCTAGCGATCCGGCAGTTCTCCGCTGGCGAGCTCCAAGAGATCCTAGTGTAATGAGCAGCCATGTAGCGCGTAGCACGTAATCAAGCGCATCAGAGTCTGTAATTTCATCATTGGAATGGTTTGCCAAGTGCTCACGGTCATAGCGGCGATAGCGAGGGGACAGCGAAATATCGAAAACAGTACCCGGGGCAAAGCACCACCTAGCTGCCTCTTTCGAGGTGGCTGCCATCGACCAATACAGATAGTCAATGCCCGCACCGGCCTCGACACCCCCTCGCTGCTTTCGACTCCGCTGGAACGGACGCCACTCCCGCGGCTCCGCCGCTTTCCCACTGAGCGACACTACAACTCTTGACGCCCCGACGCCGTTCTCTCCGCCGGCCGCCCCGAAGACCGACGTTTCCAGCTTGCGCACTCGATCCACCCCGGCACCATCGGTGCCGTAGCAACCACCGGCGAGCGCGCGCAACCAGAACCGCAGCGCGCCCCGCACCGAGGTGGCACGGAGCTCGGCTGGGCCGCGCGGGTCGGCTCCCGCCAGAAACAGGGGCGTGACCGTGCGCAGCGGGATGCGCACCTCCAAAGGGCGTTGCCCTTGCCGTACGTGCTGTTGCATCGAGTCTCCCTTCGCTCCCGGCCGGAAACCGCCGCTCCCGGCCACCGGAGGGACGGGCGATCGCCGCCAGCGGGGGAGTCCCACTCGCTACCTGCCAGTCGCCTCCACAACCCCTAGCGCCGTGGTAGTTATTGACAGCGAAGCGCGCGGCGCGTTGCGGGTTCCTGTCTCCTTGTGGCCTAGGCCACAGTATAAGATCGTCCTCAACCGGTGGGAAGACAGGGGTTCCCACGCCCAAGGAGTGTGCGAACAGAGCGGCCCTCGTACTGGTATGCGATACTGCGATGCTGGCGCCAGCCGCCTGAGAGCGGCTGCGCGGCGCCTGGTTCGAGTCGCTGGTATGGAGGCCAGAGATGAGCGAGCAGTACGATCGGTATCTCGAGGAGCACGAACAGGACCACCTGGAAGCGCTGTTCGAGCTCCTACGCATCCCGAGCGCGAGCGCCCTGCCGGAGCGCCAGGCCGACGTGCGCCGGGCGGCCGAATGGGTGGCCAAACGGCTGCGGGCACTCGGCGTGCCGGAAGTCGAGCTGCTCGAGACCGAGCGCAACCCGGTTGTCTTCGGCCACTGGCACGTCGACGACCACCAGCCCACGGCCCTCATCTACGGCCACTACGACGTCCAGCCGCCCGACCCGCTGGAGCTGTGGGAGACGCCGCCTTTCGAGCCAGCCGTACGCAACGGGCGTATCTACGCTCGGGGTGCGTCCGATGATAAGGGCAACCTGTTCGCCGCGCTCTGCGGGGTCGAGGCGCTCGTCAGGACGCGCGGCAAGCCACCGATCAACCTGAAGTTCTTCTTCGAGGGGGAAGAAGAGATCGGCAGCCCGAGCCTCGGGCCCGTGATCCGCGCCAACCGCGAGAAGCTCGCCTGCGACTTCGTGATCTCGGCCGATGGCGGGATGTACGGGCCCGAGCAGCCGTCGGTCACGCTCTCCACTAAGGGCCTGTGCGCCTGCCAGGTCAACGTGCGCACGGCGTCGACCGACCTCCACTCCGGGCAATACGGCGCTGTCATCGCCAACGCAGTGCAGACACTGGCACAACTCGCGGCTACCTTCCATACGCCAGATGGCAAGGTCGCGGTGGACGGGTTCTACGACAAGGTACGGGAGTTGACGCCCGAAGAGCGGGCCGAGATCGCGGCGGTGCCGTTCGATGAGCGAGAGTACCTGGACAGCGTCGGCGCGCGGGCGCTCTGGGGCGAGCCGGGCTACAGCCCCCTAGAGCGGGCCTGGGCCCGCCCGACGCTCGACCTCAACGGCATCTGGGGCGGCTTCCAGGGCGAGGGAGTCAAGACCGTCACGCCGTGCGAAGCTCACCTCAAGATCACCTGCCGGCTGGTACCTGATCAGGAGCCGGAAGAGATCCTGCGGCTCATCGAGCAGCACGTCGCCCGCCACGCTCCGCCCTGGGCCGAGGTGACCGTTGAGCGCTTCCCTGGCTCGGCTCGGCCCTTCGCTATCCGGCGGGATCACCCTGCACTCCAGGCGGCGAGGGCAGTGCTGCGCGACCTGTACGGCAAGGAACCGCTCGCGATCCGGCTCGGAGGCACGCTACCGGTGGCCGAAGTCTTCCAGCGCGAGCTCGGCGCCGATATGGTGTTCTTCGCCTGGGGCATGCCGGATTCCCGTGTACACGCGCCGAACGAGTCGTACCGGCTAGAGGACTTCCGGAGGATGACGCGCGCCTATTGCCGCTACCTCACGGCGCTCGCCCGTGCCTAGGCCATCGCAGCGCGCAGAGACGAGGGGGGAGCCACGTCAGCTCCCCCCTCGTGCCGCGCCGAAAGGAATCTGCGTGTCCTAGCGCCGGCCCCTGGTGGCCAGCACCTGGGCCCCGATCCGGCCGAGCATGATGTCCCACCGCTCGGGCCACTCTCCCGGGTGCCACTCCAACCGAGCGCGCTCGAAATACTGGACGGTGTACTCCCGGCCGTTGTCCGGGTTGCGCTCGCGGAATTCCTCGCTGATCGGGTAGCCGAAAATCGGCACGCCACCGAACATCTGCCAGTAGCGCAGGAACCCGTGAGCCAGGTTGTGCCCAGTCTGCGGGAAGTAGACACACTCGACATGGTCTGGGACATGGCTGCCGTCCCAGGTGTGCGCGCCCGGGCAGGGGGTTGCGGTGCGGAAGGGCGGCTCGTTCTCTCTGCCAGCCGTCACCTCGCGGCCCAACAGTCCCAGCAGCACGTCCCACCGGTCTGGCGCCGCACCCGGATGCCACTCGAAGCGCGCCCGCTCGAAGTACTGGACAGTCCTCCCGTTCTCGACGAACTCCTCGGTCAGCGGGTAGCCGAAGATTGCCAGCCCACCGAAGTGCTCCCAGAAGGCACGGAAGCCGGCACAGACGTTGTGGCCAGTCTCCAGGAAGTAGAGACAACCGGGCTTGGGCTGCGCCGGTGCTGGAGCCGGAGCCGGCATCCCTGGAGGCATGCAGTCGACCGTCGGCCCGCCCGGCACCGTCTCGATGACACCAGCCGTCCGAATCGTGCCCGGGCCTGGGTAGGTGACTGAGGGGCCGTCACCACCGATATAGCCGAGCCGCTGGAGCAACTCGGCCGCCTCGCCGACGCTGTTGAACAGTGCCTTCTCGAAGGCAACGTCGTTCGCGGGGCGAGTTCCCAGAGCGTAGTTCGCTAGCACACGGTGTTCTGCCTCAGTGCCGGCGATCTGAAATGCCACTTTGACGAGCTCCGTCTGCTTGAGCTCGGCGAACCGCCGGGCCGCGGCGATGTAGGCTGCAATGAAGGCACCCTCCAGTGCCACGATCGTGCTGAAGAGCGCATCGTAGCTCGAGAGGATGCTGGTATCCGGCACGGTGAAGGTCTGCGTCAGCGGCTGCGCGCCGGCTGAGAGGAGGTATTCCAAGTGGAACTGCTCGGTCGCGCGCGCGGCTTCCAGGATATCGATCACCGGGCCAGGGATCTGCCGATCGTATCCACCATTGCGGGCGCTCTCGATCGCTCCGCCGAGCAGCGTCACCGCCATCGACTCGGCGGTCGCCGCGATGTTGGCGATCTCAGCAACGGTCTCGTCTTGCGCGAGGGCGACCCTGAGGAGGCCGAGTCGAGAGAGCATGAACCCGGCACCCAGCGCCCCGACGCCCTTGAAGAGCGTCCGCCGCGACATGTTGGCCGTCGTCAACCGCTCCAGAGCCTTGCTCATCGGTTCTCCTCCTGTCTCGTCATTCGATGCCTCGAACGGCGCCCGGACACGTCCTCGGGATAGGGCTTGCAGGGTACTCCTGTAACAGCCAGCGCCCCTATGGCCGGAGCTGCGTCACCCCGCTGTAGTCGATCTCGCCTGGGCCTGGATAGGTGATCTCCGGGCCATCACCGCCGATGAAGCCCAGTTGGATTAGGGCCTCGGCAGCCGCGCCCACGCTGGTAAAGAGCGACTTCTCGAACGCGACATTGTTCGGCACACCACTGATCACGCTCGCCGAAATGGCATAGAAACGCAAGTGAGCGCGGTGCTCGGCTTCGACACCGCCGATCTGCAGGGCTAGCTTCACCAGGTCGGGCTGACCGAGGATGGCGAACTCCTGCGCCGCCGCGAGATAGGCTGCGATGAACGCTTCTTCGAGGTTGATCGCTGTCGTTAACAACACGCCAGCGTCCGTCACGATCCGGGGATCGGGGATCGTGAACGTCAGCGTCAAGGGCTTGGCCCCGGCACCGACCAGCACCTCGTAATGGGCCTGTTCCGATGCGCGGGCCGCTTTCAAGAACTGGATCTGCTCGTCGTTCAAGGCGAGCTGGCCATCGAGCGCGCTCTGGATCGCGCCACCGATCGCGGTGACCGCGAGCGCTTCAGCCGTCGCAGCGATGTCGATGATCTGCTGAACCGTCTCGCACTGCGCCGCCGTCTGGGCCAGCAAAGCAATACGTCCGGGTGTCGCGTTCAACATGGCCATCCCTGTCGTCTCCTCTCCGTTCTCGCTGCCAGTGCCGCACTAGCCGGCACGCGGTTCCATCACCAGCCTTCACGCCACTCTGGGGCGGATACCTCCTCGCGTACGTACCGTGCAGTAGTCGCCAGGTCATCGCGGCCGCCTCATGACCGGCTGCGACGGTGCATACGAGCCCGCCGCCAGCCTGGATCAACGGGCTGCCGACTCGCCTTACCGGTCACAATTCCTGATCGTGATAGACTAGCGATGAGATTGAGCGTCTTCGGCAGATCTCTTCGGCGCGCGAACACGTAGGATCGGGAGAAGGGCAGCCCGTGGAGGGACGCGACGACCGCGAGCTGCTGCAAGCCATCGCGCGGCAAGACGCGGATGCGCTCGTTGCGCTCTTCGACCGCTATAATCGGCTGGCCTTCGGACTGGCCTACCGGATTCTCGGTGACGCGTTCGTCGCCGAGGAAGTCGTGCAGGACGCCTTCATGAGCATCTGGCGCCATGCCGCCTCGTACGACCTGTCGCGCGGAACCGTCCGCACCTGGCTGCTCACCATCGTGCGCAATCGCGCGATCGATCAGCTCCGCGGCAGGTTCGGCCGCAGCCAGAGCGATGTCGATCTGGACACCGTGGCGCCTCTGCTCGCCGCTCCAGATGAATGGGACGACCTCTTGAGCGAGATCCAGGCTTCAGCGGTGCGAGCAGCGCTGAGAGCCTTACCAGAGGAGCAGCGCATAGCGATCGAGCTGGCCTACTTCGAAGGGTTGACGCACGTCGAAATTGCCGAGCGCTTGAGTATTCCGCTGGGAACTGTGAAGAGCCGGCTGCGGCTCGGGCTACAAAAGTTGCACGACCTGCTGGTCACACCTGGGGTACGGAGCGAGAGCGGTGCCAGCGACGGTACCTGATCAGGGTCACGACTATTACCAGGAACTGCTGGGGGCGTACGCGCTCGGGGCTTTGCCAGCGGACGAGCGCGCCGCTCTCCACGAGCACATGGCGTCCTGCCCCACCTGCCGTCAGGAGCTGCGGTCTCTCCTTGCGGCCGCGCGAGCCCTGGCGCTCAGTGTCGACGAGCGCGCGCCCTCGCCATCCTTGCGCGAGCGTATCCGGAGCGCTGCCCTGGAAGAACGCGAGCACGCCGCGCCCGCCGCCGAGCGCGAATCGCCTCCACGTGCCTCGCGCATCGTCGCGCTGCACGAGCGACGACAGCTCATCCCCTGGCTGGCCGCCGCCGTGTTCTTGCTCTTCTCAGTGGCCATGCTGGTGTGGAACCTCCAGCTCCGGCAGGAGATCGAATCGATCGCCTTGCAACCGGCAGCCGCCCCACAGGCCCACGGGCAGGTAGTGTACCTGCGCGATTGGAACATCGTACTGATTACGGTGGAAGACCTCCCGCCGCTTCAGCCCGGCCAGGTCTACCAGGTCTGGCTGATCGAGGGTAATCGACCCCTCTCGGCGGGCGTGTTCGACCAGCCCGACGGCCGCTTCGCGGTGGCAGCGGACATTACGGACTATTCGGCGATCGCGATCACGATCGAACAGGGGCCACTCGGTAACCCAGCCCCGACGAGCGAGCCGATCGTCATCGCCGAACTCCCTCACCAGCCAGGCGCGAGCTAGCCGATCTCCCAGTAGGGACGGCGTCACCTGGCGTCTTCGGCACGCTGGTGCACTCAACCAGGCGATCGCCACGAGCAGGAGCGAACTGTGGATAACCAGCGAAACTGGAAAGATCAGCCGGCCGAGCTACGTGGGAGGCGGGTGACGCTTGTGCCGCTCGATGAGTGCCACCTGGAGGCGCTGCGGCGCTGGCGCTCCGACCCCGAAGTAACCCGCTACTGGATTACTCAGGCTTCTCCCACTCGTGAGGAGATGAGCGGCTGGTTCGAGCGCAACCGCGCGGCCGGCGTGCTCATGTGGGTCATCGCTGACGAGCATGGTCGTGAGATCGGTTACATCGATCTCTTCGATCGAGACATCGTCAACCGCAAGGCAGAGCTGTCGTTGATGATCGGCGAGCGCGAGGTCTGGGGTCGTGGCTACGCCCGCGAGGCGCTGCGCACGCTGCTGCGCCATGCCTTCGCTCCAGCCGCAACCGGCGGCCTCGGCCTGCACAAGGTCTACCTGTCGGTCTTCGCCGAGAACGCCGCCGCGCGGCGGGCCTATGCTGCCTGCGGCTTCCGCGAGGACGGCATCCTGCGCGACGATGTCTACCGCGGCGGTTCCTGGCACGACCAGATTCTGATGAGCGTGCTCGAACACGAGTTTATCGCGTTCGACCAGACAAGCTGACCCCAGTCCGACAGGCGAGACACATCAGTGGTTTGCCTCCAACTGGACACACCGCACCAACTGCTCGATTCGACGGCGCACCCCAGGAGTTGAACATGGCTTGACCATGACTTGAGCGATGTTTGGGCTGGCCAGGACTCTGCCTCGAGGCTACTGTAAGGTGCAGGTGCCGGACAGCGCACCGTGTTCCCGGAGGATAGGCTCGCAGCTCCTCAACGGGCACAGCCGGGAGAGGAAGGGCAGGTGTCTCAATGCGACGAAAGGGGGCCCTGGCAGTAGCCCTGGCCGCCGCCCTGTTCGCAGCCTACGCTTCAGGCGCATATGCGCATGAGTGCGTGAACGTGCATAAGGTCGAAGGGGCGGGTCAGGAAGCGATTGCCCACAATGGCGGTGTAGCAGGCTATGTCTTGCGGCCGGACGGTGTCGAAGTCTTCATTCACCCGTCGGTCTCGCACGATCCGTTCCTCTCCACGCTGTTCAGCGGCGCGCCCGGCCAATTCAAGGGTAAGAGCGGCGAAGCCGGATCGCTGCCCGAAGGCGCGCACGAGTCCGCCGGGTGGGAGGTCGTCCCATTCGGCGGAGGGGAATAGACCGGGCGCGGCCCCCGTAGGTTCACACAACTGCGGGAATTGGCCACTGCCAGCCCCGCCACGGAGCCCGGGCTTGAAACTCCCGGGCTCCGCTAATCACGCGCCCCTGCCGGGTACGAGAACGTCTTACTGGGATGCTTCAGCGGTGATGAGCTTCCCCGGCAACGTGTAGACCTGCTGATCCGGCCGCTGGCCCCGGAAGTAGGCCTCGATCAACTCGGCCGTCTTCTTGGCGATGCCTGGCCAGTCCTGCTCGACCGTGGACTTGAACGGCCCGCCCTTGTCGATCTCAGCCTTCGCGAAGTCGGTGCCGTCCACCCCAACGACGACGACCTCGGTTCGCCCGGCCGCCTCCAGCGCCTGCGTTGCGCCGAGGGCCGGCTCATCCCATGCCGCCCAGATCCCAGCAATCGATCCCTGCTGCGGATAGGCGGTCAGCAGGTCCTGGGTGATCTTGCGGGCGTTGTCGACTGGGCCAGGAACGTTGATATGTTTCTTCTCGATGACCTTGATCTCTGGGTACTTGGCGAAGACGTCCTCAGCGGCGCGTGCCCGCGCGTTGACCCCCGGGTGCGGGTCGTGCGTGAACATGATGACATTGCCTTTGCCACCGATGCGCTCGACAAGGTCTTCTGCACTCATGGTGCCCAGAGCGGTGTTGTCCGACGTCACGTTAGCCAGGACGCCCGGTGCTACACCTGCATCGATACCGAAGACGGGAATGTTCGCCTTCTGGGCCTCTTCGAGTCCCTTCGTCATCTGGCCTGGATCGCCCATACCCAGCACGATCGCGTCAACGCGCTGCGCGACCGCGTCCTGGATGGCGCTGACCAGCTTGTTGAAGTCACCCGCCGTGTCGGTGACCGAGACTTCCCAGCCCTTCGCCTCGGCTTCCTGGACGAAGAGGTCGATGACCAGCTTAGTCGTCGCGTTGGCCATGTAGGGCGTGACCACGGCGATCCGCTTCGTCTCGCCGCTCGACGGCGTGGACTGCGCGCTTCCGGCGTCCTGGCCGCCTTGCCCGCATCCTACCAGCGTGAGCGCGATGCTCACGGTCCAGATAAGCAGGCCGAATAGCGAACCTCTCGTCTTCACTCTGGGCATGCCGTCCTCCTTAAGCAACGCTGGTGCCGCAGTGTCTGCGGCTCAAACGCCACACATTTTGGAGCAAAGGGTTTCTACTGTCACGAGAGTGAATCCCCGATTTCGCGTAAGTGCCGAAAGCAGGTATACAGAGACGGATAAAGCTGGCGGAAAACCGGGTAGAGCTGGTCGTACCGCGCGCGTGCCCCAGGCACTGGCTCGAAGATCTCGTCGGAAGACTCCGCCTGCGTCCACGACCAGCCAGGGCACCAGCCGAGCCACCGCGCGGCCAACAGGGCCGCTCCGCGCACCGCGACGTCCTCGAACACCTCCGCGCGGCGTACGGGGCAACCGAGCACATCGGCAAGAATCTGGCACCAGACCCGGGAATGCGCTCCTCCGCCAGCCACAACCAGCGGTCCTGCCGGCTGGGTGAAACCCATTGCCTCGGCGATCGAGCGGAAACCGAAGGCCACCCCCTCCAAGATCGATCGGGCGAGGTGCCCTGGTTGGGTACCGAGGCCCAGGCCGATGAACGCGCCGCGGGCATGCGGATCGCGAAATGGAGATCGCTCGCCGGCGAGGTACGGGAGAAAAAGCAGGCCATCGCTACCCGGTGGCACTGAGAGGACCAGCGAGTCGACCTCGCCGTACTCCAGGGAGCTCAGAACGGCTCGGCGCGCCCACTCGAGACAGCCTGCGGCTGTAAGCATGGGGCCGACTACGATCGTCCACTCGGGGTTCGGGTGACGCAAGGTGAAGAGCCCGGCATAAGGATCGCCGCGACGTCCAGACGCCGAGAGTGCGAGCCAGCCACTCGTGCCGAGATACAGGTAGGCAGAGCCCGGCTCCCCGCTCCCGACGCCGAGCGTCGTGCATCCGGCGTCGCCGGCTCCGTGCAGTACCGGCAGCCCGCTCAGCAGACCCAACTCGCCTGCGACCTCCTGCTTCAGCTCTCCGACGGGCTGGTCGGACGGCCAGATCTCCGGGAGCCAGTCTGTCCTCAGGCCGAGCCTCTCCAGGATCTCCCTCGACCACGTCCCCGCCTGGAAGTCGAGCAGACCGGTCGTCGACGCTGTGGTGGCATCGGTGACCGCCTGACCGGTCAGCCGCCAGGCGAGGTAGTCGTGCGCGCCGAAGAGGAGCCGATCGACGCGCCCGGCATCTTCCGGCCGGTGTCGCTCGAGCCAGAGCAGCTTCGCTGGGAGACTGGTGGCGTCGGCCAAGTTAGCGGTGACTCGGACGAAGTCGTCCGGCGATACGCGCTCCAGCATCGCGGACGCCTCGAGCGCGGCACGCTGGTCGGCATAGAGCAGAGCGGGGCCGAGCACGTCATCGCCAGCGAGCAGCACCAGATCCTGCATTTGCCCGGTGAGCGCGATGGCGACGACTCGTGCATCCGCGCGCGACAGGCAGCGGCGCACGGCATCACAGCTCGCCCGCCACCAGTCTCCTGGGAACTGCTCCACCTCGCCGCTCGGCCCGGTGGTGGTCGAGTATCCAGCAGAGGCATCGGCTACCACTTGGCCGTCGCGCGTCACGAGCGCCGCTTTGGCACCGCTCGTCCCCAAATCGAGCGCGAGAACCGCTTCCCGGCCGGCCATGCACCCGCCCTCCCTCGAGAAGCGCGGCACCCCGCCCGCGCCATCCTCCCCCGCGGCGTTGCCGAGCGGCTTCATGCGCGCACGCGCCGGGTGAGCATAGAGGCGAGCACCGCGACCACGATGATGACCCCGGTCAGTACCTCCTGCAGGTAGGTATTGACCCGAAGGATGTTCAACCCGTTGCTGAGCACGCCGAGAACGAGCACGCCGACCATCGTTCCCGGCAGGTTCGGTTGACCCTCGCGGAACATGGTCATGCCGAGGAAGACTGCGGCGATGGACGTAAGCATGAAGGGCTCGCCGGCCAGTGGATGGGCCGAGGCTAGCCTGCTCGTCAACACGATGCCGGCCAGAGCAGCGCCGAGCCCCGACGCGACGAACGCGAGGAGACGAAGCCGGCGCACGCTGATCCCCGCAAGAAACGCTGCCTGCGGGTTCGCGCCGACCGCGTACCAGTACCGTCCCACCGTGGTCTGGGTCAGCACGATCCAGCTCGCCTGCGCGACAAATGCCGCAAGCAGCACCGGCACTGGGAGCGAGCCGATGTTGCCCTGGCCGAGCACGAGAAAGAGGCTCGGCAGGTTGAACAGGGTGGAGCCGTCGGTGAACCAGAGCGCCAGGCCCCGAAAAGCGGTCATCGTCGCGAGCGTGGCGACGAAGGCCGACAGCCCGAAGTAGGTGACCAGGAGCCCGTTGAGCGCCCCAGCGCAGGCGCCCAGGACAAGGCCGGTGGCAACGGCCGGTCCCGTTCCCCAGCCATCGAGCAGCAGCGAGGCGACGACCACGCCGGTCAGGCTCGCGAGCGCGCCGACCGAGAGGTCGAAGTCGCCGACCGCCATCACCATCGTCATGGTGGCGGAGACGATCGCAAGGATCGCCACTTGCTCCAAGATGTTCCGCAGGTTGACAGGGCTGAGAAAGACCGAGGGGCGGAGCAGCGAGAAAAAAGCGACGATGAGGGCGAACCCCAACAGCGCACCGTACCCGCGCAGCGCGGCAACGAGGCGCTCGAAGTGCGACCGTGAGGCAGCTCCGAGCATACGGTCAGCCGTGGCGGCCCCGCGCTCTCCCACAGGAGTGCTCGTCGCTCCGATCAACGACTCCTTGCCCGGTCTCTTTTCCCTCATCGAGCCGATCTCTCGACGGAGGCGAACTCGCACGTCTCGCCCAGCTCAGCGCCTTGACTGGCCGCGGGCATCGCGTATTGTACGACCAGATGCGCGCTGCTGGTGACTCGACCGATGGCGCTGGATCAGTGCCGGGCCGAGTCGTGGCCTCTCTGAGCCGACGAGAACCACCTGCCCACTCCTGGCCTGGGTTGGGTGAGAGCGAGACGAGCAATGGCTGGCAAGCATCCTAGGCACATCCGTGTGCCGCTCGACCAGGAGACGATCGACGCGCTGCGCGCTGGTGACCAGGTGCTGATCAGCGGCACGCTGCTGACCGCCCGCGACGCGGCACACCAGCGGCTCGTCGCCGCGCTGGAGCGGGGCGAGCCGCTCCCAATCGACCTGCGCGGGCAGGTGATCTACTACGTCGGCCCAGCCCCGCCCCGGCCGGGCATGGTGATCGGCTCGGCTGGGCCGACCACCAGCGGGCGAATGGATCCCTATACACCCGCTCTCCTGGCGGCTGGCCTGCGCGGAATGATCGGTAAAGGCTACCGGAGCCTGGCCGTGCGCCAGGCGATCGTCGAGCACGGCGCGGTCTACTTCGGAGCCGTCGGGGGTTCCGGTGCCCTGCTCGCTCGGCGAATCACCGCCGCCGAAATCCTTGCCTACGAGGACCTCGGCCCCGAGGCGATCTACCAGCTCACCGTGGTCGATTTCCCAGCAGTCGTGATCAACGACCGCTATGGGGGTGACCTCTACGAGACCGCTCCTCTGGCCTACGCCGAGCCGGTTGACCAGTCATAGGGCAATCTAGCCGGCACGAAATCGTGGCAACGGCGACCGGAGCTGCCGAAGACGACACCTACTTCAAGATGCCCGGCCCAGCGTCGCTGAGCAGCTCGACTAGGAGCGCCTTGTGCAAGTGCAGCCGGTTCTCGGCCTGGTCGAAGATGACCGAGCGCGAACCATCGGCCACCTCCGCCGTCGCCTCCTGCCCCCGGTACATCGGCAGACAGTGCATGAAGATCGCGCCCGGCCCAGCCGCCGCCATGATCTCCTCGGTTACCTGGTAGGCCTGGAGCGCGTCCAGCGCCTCCTGGCTCAGCGACTGCCCCATGCTCACCCACACGTCCGTGTAGACGATGTCCACGCCCTGGACGGCCTGCCAGGGATCGCTCAGCACGGTGATCGTCGCGCCGGTTTGCTGGGCGATCGCTTGGGCGCGGGCGATGATCGCCGGATCAGGCTGGCAGTGCGGCGGGCAGGCGATGCGGACGTTGAGCCCGACCAGCGCGCCGGAGAGCACCAGCGAGTGCGCCATGTTGTTCGCGCAGCCGAGATACGCCAGCGTCCGCCCGGCCCAGCCACCCAGGTGCTCCTTGACCGTGAGCATGTCGGCCAGCCCCTGGGTGGGGTGCGCTAGGTCGGACAACCCGTTGATGACGGGCACGGTCGCGTATGCTGCCAGCTCTACAATGTCCTGGTGCTTGTAGACGCGAGCCATGATCGCGTTGACATAGCGCGAGAGTACGCGTGCCGTGTCGGCGATAGTCTCGCCGCGGCCGAGCTGCAGGTCGTTGGTCGAGAGGTAGAGCGCATGACCGCCGAGCTGGGCCATGCCAGCCTCGAACGCCACCCGCGTCCGGGTAGATGGCTTCTGGAAGATCATGGCGAGCGTCTTGCCGGCCAGGTAATGATGCTGCGGTTTACCGGCGTAGTGGTCAGCTTTGAGCTGGGCGGCAAAATCGATCAGCGCAGTGGCTTGCGCCGGGGTCAGATCGTCGTCGGTCAGCAGATGAAAGGTCTTGGTAATCGTCGGGACAGCCATGGGAACCTCCTCCAGGCACGCTCAGTCCAGCCGCACACCGGGCCAAGAGAAACGCTGGACCTGCGCCTGAGCCGGAGTCCCATCCGTGACTGTCCCTTTCGGAGGATTTACCGACTACATGCCGTAGCTGGACTCTTGCCAGCACGGTAATCATCGCACGCCGTGCCCGCCGTGTCAAGCCCAGTTGGCCGGCATCGCCGGAACTTGTGCGAATTGGGCGACACGCCCCGACCTGAAGAAACGCCCCGGGCGCTGGCTTACGGCTAGGGGGAGGCTCCGGAGCCCTCCGACCTCCACCCGCGATTCACGGGTGGCACTCTTTCCAGGCCCAAGGCCTGCCGGTTCTGAGCTACCCCAGCCACCAACGCCCGAGACAATGCTATTGTACACCGAAGCGTCGGCGATCCGCGAAACCGTACAGCCAGCATGCTGCGGACATCGTGGTCTCGTCGCCTCCTGGCCCGCCGTTTCGCGTATCTACTCGGGTATAATCGTCGTGAGCGGAGGTGAGGATAGCGTATGCCCTCTAGCCTGGAGAGCTTTCAGGACCTAATCCGAATGCTGGGCGAGCACCCTGAGTGGCGCGCTGAGCTTCGCCGCCACGTGCTCACCGAGGAATTGCTCCAGCTACCGGAACTCGTTCGTCAACTCGCCGATGCCCAGTTGCGTACCGAGCACCGCCTGGAAAGTTTGACGGCCCGGGTCGACGAGCTGGTGGATACCCAGAGGCGCACCGAACAGCGCTTGGAACAGCTCGCCGCCCGGGTCGACGAGCTGGCTGAGGCGCAGGTGCGCACGGAACAGCGCGTAGCACAGCTCAGCGCCCGGGTCGACGAACTCGCTCAAGCGCAGGTACGTACCGAGCAGCGTCTCGAGCAGCTCACCGCCCGGGTCGATGACCTCACCGTGCGCATGGAGCAGCTCACTGCGCGGGTCGATGACCTCACCCAGCGGATGATTCGGGTCGAGGAGCAGATCGCCCAGCTCACCGCCCGGGTCGATGACCTCACCCAGCGGATGATTCGGGTCGAGGAGCAGATCGCTCAGCTCACCGCCCGCGTCGACGACCTCACTGTTCGTCTCGAGCAGCTTACTGCCCGCGTCGATGACCTCACCGTGCGCATGGAGCAGCTCACTGCGCGGGTCGATGACCTCACCCAGCGGATGATTCGGGCCGAGGCGCAGATCGCCCAGCTCACCGCCCGGGTCGACGACCTCACCCAGCGGATGATTCGGGCCGAGGCGCAGATCGCCCAGCTCACCGCCCGGGTCGATGCCCTCACCCAGCGGATGATTCGGGTCGCGGAGCAGATCGCTCAGCTCACCGCCCGCGTCGACGACCTCACTGTTCGTCTCGAGCAGCTTACTGCTCGCGTCGATGACCTCACCGTGCGCATGGAGCAGCTCACCGCGCGGGTCGATGACCTCACCCAGCGGATGATTCGGGTCGAGGAGCAGATCGCTCAGCTCACGGCCCGCGTCGACGACCTCACCGTGCGTCTCGAGCAGCTTACTGCCCGCGTTGACGACCTCACCGTGCGCGTCGAGCAGCTCACCGCCCGCGTCGACGACCTCACCGTGCGCATGGAGCAGCTCACCCAGAGAGTGGACGAACTCGCTACGGCCCAGGTGCGCACCGAGCAGCGGCTGGAGCAGCTCATCGCGCGGGTCGACACGATGGAGCGCGATCTCTCGAACCTCCGCTCGGAATTCCGTGGCTATCGCCTGGAGTGGCGCTACCTCCAGCGCCCATCTGCATACTTCGGCCCGCTGCTGCGTCGCCTGCGACTCGTCTGGCCGAGCGAAGCGGTCGACCAGTACGACGACCGCCTGCCCCGATGGGCGGCCGAGGAACTCCTGCGCGCCGACCTTCTCGTGACCGGCGTTCCGCGGTACCAGCCAGAGACTGGCGAAGTCTGGCTGGTCGTCGAGATATCGGCTAGGGTCGACCGCGGCGATGTCGAGCGAGCAGTGCGCCGCGCAGAGGCACTCCGGGCCGCTGGTCTCCGCGCCCTGCCGGCCGTGGCCGGCGAGCGGACAACGCAGGGTGCCAAGAGCGCCGTCCAGGAACAGACCGTCGTGTTGTTCAAGAACGGCACCGTCGAAGGCTGGGAAGAAGCGCTGCAGAGGTGGGCGAGCTGAGCGAGTAGCCTGCCGCCTCGTCACATCGGTACTTTCGGCTCGAGGCGTGTACTCGGCGTACCCCATATCCCCCTCCCACGTTCCACTCCCCCGCGCTACACTGCTGCCGGGAGGACGAGCGAAGGAGGATGGCCCGTGAAGTACGCTGCCTTCATCCGGTATGGCAACCCGGAGAAGATCGCCGAGGTTCGCCCAACGCACCGCCAGTACCTGTCCAAGCTCAAGGAGGCTGGCAAGCTCTGGGCCTCTGGCCCGTTCACCGACGACTCCGGCGCCTTGATCATCTACGAGGTGGATTCTGAAGAAGAAGCGCGGCGGCTCATCGAGCAGGACCCGTTCCACGCGGCCGGTGTCTTCCAGGAGATCCAGCTCAAGCCCTGGAACCAGGTGTTCTGAGAGGGAGGCAAACCATGGCAGTAACCGCCGGGATAAAGGAGTACCAGCTTCTGATCGACGGCCAATTCGTCCCCGCAGCCTCGGGAGAGACGTTCGAGACCCTGAACCCGACCACGAACGAGGTCATCGGACGGGTCGCCCGCGCGGGCAAGGAGGACGTGGATCGCGCCGTTCGGGCCGCCCGGCGCGCATTCGATGACGGGCCGTGGGGCCGGATGACACCGAACGAGCGGGCCAGGCGCCTGCGCCGGGTGGCCGAGATCATGCGCGAGCGACAGGAAGAGCTCGCCCGTCTGGAGACGCTCAACTGCGGCAAGATCATCGTCGAGTCACGCATGGACGTGGCAAGTGCCGCCAACTGCTTCGAGTACTACGCGAATCTCGCCGGGCAGATCTGGGGCGAGACCATCCCGATGAACGGCCCGCTGCTCGACTACACGGTGCGCGAGCCCTATGGCGTCTGCGGGCAGATCATCCCGTGGAACTTCCCGATCCTGATGGCTGCCTGGAAGCTCGCTCCGGCGCTAGCAGCCGGCAATACGGTCGTGCTCAAGCCCGCGAGTTACACGCCGATCACGGCGCTGCTCCTGGGCCAGATCTGCCTGGAAGCCGACATCCCGGAGGGAGTCGTCAACGTTCTCCCCGGCCCGGGCAACGAGGTGGGGGCCGCCATCTGTGAGCATCCGATGGTGGACAAGATCGCGTTCACCGGTGAGACCGAGACCGGACGCCAGATCCTCCGGCTCAGCGCCGGTACGATCAAGAAAGTCTCGCTCGAGCTAGGCGGGAAGTCGCCCAATATCGTGTTCCCGGACGCCAACCTGGAGGAGGCGGTCAACGGCTCGCTCTTCGCCATCTTCAGCAACGCTGGCCAGCGCTGCACGGCTCGTACCCGGCTGTTTCTGCACGAGTCGATCCATGACCGGTTCATGGACGACTTCCTCGCCAAGGCTGGCAAGATCCGGATCGGAGACCCATTGGACGATTCTACCCAGATGGGGCCACTCGTCTCGCGGCGACAGTGCGAGCGCGTGCTCAGCTTCGTCGAGAGAGCGAGGAGCGAGGGCGCCGAGCTACGCCTCGGCGGCAAGCGCCCAGAGAAGGCCGACCTCCAGCGAGGGAACTTCGTCGAACCGACCATCTTCGACCTCGTCCGCAACGACATGTCGATCGCCCGCGAGGAGGTGTTCGGCCCTGTCCTCTCCGTCATCCCGTTCCGCGACGAGGAGGAGGTCGTCGCGCTGGCCAACGACACCATCTACGGGCTCGCCGCGACGATCTGGACGAGCGATGTCAAGCGCGCTCACCGGCTCGCTGCCCGGATCCGGGCCGGCAATATCAGCATCAACTACCCGGTGGTGAACCCGCCCGAGGCGCCGTTCGGTGGCTTCAAGCAGAGCGGCATCGGGCGCGAGCTCAGCCGGCACGCGCTCGACCTGTACACGCAGGTCAAGAACGTCGTCGTCGGCCTCTCGGAGGAAGTCTTCGACTGGTACGGCCGCTGGCCAGGCGGGCGCTGAGCACGCGAGCGCGCTCAACCCAGCAGTGTCGCCCAGCCGGAGCGAGCGAGCTGCTCCTCTTTGGCCAGGAAGTCGAGCACGGTCGAGACGAATGCGCCGTGGCTCCAGCTCAGCGGGCTGACCGAGAGGGGCTCGCCCGTATACGGGTGAACCTGCTCGGCGAGTACCCCGCTGGGTAGCGCATGCTGCGCTACCCACTCGATCAGCTCGCGCGCCCGCTCTAGGTGCGCCGGCGAGACCGCGCGGGCGATGTACCAGTCGGCCAGCCAGAGGGTGCAGACGAACCAGGGATTGCCCGGCACGTTCGCCACGTCGCGGCTGACCTGGTAGTAATAGTCGTCTTCGTATCGCGCCAAACCGCCGACCGGTGTGCGGCACCAAAGCCGCTGCTCCACGGCCTGCATCGTCTTGACCATCCGCGGGTCGCCCGCTGGCACCAATCCGAACTGGAACAGGCCAGCCAGACTGGCATCGAGTGTCGGATCACGGTCGACAACCCCACACTCCCCTATGGTGATTGTGCGGACGAACCGCCCCAGCCCCGGGTCGTAGAACGCCCGAAGTGCCGCGTCTCGGATCTCCTGGGCTGCCGACTCCCAGCCGCCAGCCAGCGCGTCGTCGCCGAAGATCCGAGCCAGGCGAGACGCCGCGTGGAGCCCGGCCCAGACTGTGGCGACGGTGAAAGCGTGGATACCGTGCCGCTCTTCCCAGAGGTCGTACGACGGCGATGGCAGCCCCGTTCGCTGATCCCGATACGAGGCCAGGAAGCGGGCACAGGGAACCACCATCGGCTGGTAGAGCTGGCGGATCAGCTCGATGTCGTGGTAGCGCCGGTAGTGCTCCCACAGCGCGTGGAGCACCAGCGCGGTCTCGTCCTCCTGGATCGGGAACTGGAGCTCGCCACCCGGCGTAGACCAGGGGTGCCAGGACGAGCCGGCCGAGCCGTCCGGGTTGTACTTGTGCAGGAAAAAGCCGTAGTGCGTGACCAGCTCGTGGACGAAGAGGAAAAACCGCCGGCTCAGTTCGGGATAGCCAGCTTTGTCGAGAGCCATCGAGATCAAGGCCCCATCGCGAGGCCACATGTAGCTGTACGTGTCGCGACCGAACTGGAGGATATCGGAGTCGTTGGCGGCGATGATGGCCCCGCCGTGATCGATCTGGGTTCGCAGGATCAGCAAGCTTTGGCGGGTAAGCTGTTCCACCGAGGGCGAAAGGGAGTCGAAGCGGCGCGTTCGATGATTAGCCCAGTTCCTCCAGTAATGGCGAACCCGGTTCAGGATGAACTCCGGGCCAGCCGAGAGCACCAGGCTGTGCAGCTCGCGGACATCGGCGTGGCGAAATCCGACCGTCATCCAGAAGTAGGCAACCGCTTCCCGGCCGGCTGGCAGCTCGAGACTCAGCCCGCCGATCGAGTCGACTGAGCCCTGCGCGATCGCATTTCCGCTGAGCACGCCGTCCTCGGCATCGCGCCAAGTTCCCTCGCGCCCGCGGAAAGCCTTGTTGCCGGTCGCATAGGCATGGAAACCTGGGTCGGTTCCGGCCCAACCGCAGAACCAGAAGTACCGCTTCCCCTTGTAGTGCACCAGGGCGCGGCCTTCCGGCTCGTAGTACGCCGTCTCACCGTCTGCATAGCCCCAGAGATACCCGTCGAAGTGGTTGAAGAGCCAGGCGCGCCGGGCCCGGCCGTCGAGGTCGCGCACCGCCACCCGTCGCAGCCAGATGTCGTGCTCGAGATCGACCGCATCGTTGATCCGGAGCTCGACGCGCAGCTCGGGCTGGCGCAGCGTCACGTCACTGACCAGCGTGCTGGCCTCGTAGCGCAGGTCACGCTCCCACCCTGGGTCGTTGAGCCAGGCCAGGCGGCCGTCCACCCAGACGCCGAACCGGTTGAGCCGTCCCTGCGTGTGATTCTCCTGCCCCACACGGGGGAAATACACGTCGCGGAGCGTGTACGTGTGGTCGAAGTTGATGAGGAGCCTGCCATTCCCGAGTGGTATGTCCCGAGGCATCGCGCGTACCCGCAACCCACATCCCATGACACTCGCAACGAATCACCGGCCAGCGGCGGGCTAGCGGAACGGGGGGACGCCAGCCACCGATTCGACCAGAAACCGCAGGCCGCTGGTGACGACCATGAAGGCGCAGGCCAGCGCCAGCGAGGCCGTTGCCGGCCATCCGATCTCCGCTAGCGACCCGATTTGTTGTTCTCTCCGGCGTAGAAGCTGGACTGCCGGCAACGCCAGCAGCGCCAGCAGTGTGACCGCCGCGAGCACCAGATACAGCGCCAGCGGCCAGTAGAGCGGTCGCCAGCCACTCATCGCCAGCCAGCCCAGCGCCGCGCTGAGCAGGGCGAGAGCGAGCAGGTCGCGCCGCCCGTCGAGCACCGCGCGAACGGTGTCCCCGCTCGGGCGCCAGATCACTGCGTTCGCGGCGATCCACAGGACCACACCGAGCAGGATGCCTGTCCACGCACCGGTGACGAACCGGAGCCAGTTCCGTGGCTCGTAGAGGGTCGGCAGCCGGAGGTCGTGCAGCAGCGCGTTGACTCCATCGATGCCGAGTCCCACCACACCCGCGGCCAGGAACGCGATGACCGGCACGCTGGGCAAGCCGGCCCGCCGCAGGCGGCCAGCAACGGTCAGATAGCTGGCAGTCAGCAGGAAGGCACCGTAGATACCGGTCATCCGCGCATCGAACGGCAGCCGGCTGCCCGCAAACCAGAACGAATGGCTCGGGCGCTGCGCACAGAGCCCGTGCAACGCGGCCAGCGACTTCTCCTCGAGCGGCCAGGGGGTGAGCAGAAAGGTAGCCAGCAGCAGCAGCAAGAGCCCGGCAAACGCGCCTACGCCCGCTCTGCGCTTCTGGCCGCCAACCGGCCGCTCTAGTGTCCCTACCGTCATAGCGCGACGCCCCCAGCAATCACCGCCGCTGCGCTCAGCATACACCACCACGCCGCCGCGAAGATGGGCCGCCCGCTTGTCCGTACAGTTTGATCGTACAGGGTCACGAGAGTACCATAGGGAGCGCGAGGCCGGACACACGGTCATCGGGCCGTGTACTGGGAAGGGAAGGGATCGTGAGGCAGCCGCGGATGACGCGGCGAGCGTTCCTCCAGGTCGCGGGTGGGCTGGTCCTGGCCACAGTGACCGAGATCCGCTTGCCGCACCCTTCAGCCCGCGCGATCACCCGGGTCAGTTGGGTAGAGCGCGGCGTCTTTCCCGGTTCCGGGACGTACACGTCGCCTCCCTTCACGACTCCCAATCCGTTCAACAGTATCGAGGTGAGCTGGAAGGCCAGCGTGCCTCCTGGTGGCAACCTGGCGCTCGCCGTGCGCGCCAGCCCCGACGGCCAGCGCTGGAGTGACTGGATCTTCCTGAGGCCTGACCCTCATGTCGACCCGTTGCCGTCCGACGGCAGGCTACATGCCGCCCCGGTGCTGCTGGAACCGAGCACGATCGTGCAGTATCGCGTCCAGCTCGAGCCGGGCCTGGACGGCTCGCCGGTGCAGCTCGAAGAGGTGGAGTTGGGCTGTGTCGACACCCGTAGCCAGGATCTCCGCTTCCTCGCTGAGACGCCGCTGATCGACGGGTGGATCATTCCGCGCGCGGGCTGGGGCGCCGACGAGTCGCTCCGCTTCGCCTCGAACGGCAGGGAAATCTGGCCACCCAGCTACGCGCCGGTGGAGAAGGTCGTCATCCATCACACGGTCACGCAGAACAACCCGCCCGACCCGGCCGCTTCGGTGCGAGCGATCTACGCGTACCATGCCATCACGCAGGGTTGGGGAGATATCGGGTACAACTTTCTGGTCGACTGGCAAGGCAATGTCTACGAAGGACGCTTCGGTGGGCCGAACGTCGTCGGCGCGCACACCGCCGGGTACAACACCGGCACGCTGGGTATCGCCGTTCTCGGAGACTTCGAATCGACGGCCCCGCCACAGGCTGCCATCGACTCGCTCATCCGTCTGATCCGGGAGCGCGCGCCGCAGATCGACCCCGGCGGCATCTCCTACTTCCGCGACCTGGTCGATGTTCCGAACATCGGCGCGCACCGCGACTACAACCTGACCGAGTGCCCCGGTGATCACCTGTACGAGGTAATCCCGGATATCCGTGGACGGCTCAAAGGCACCGGGCCGATCGTCTTCCGGAGCAAGCCGCGCCCTGGCCTCGCCCAGGGAGAGCTGGTCTCGGTAACGTTCACCCCGGCTGAACTCTATGCTGGAACGGCAGTAAGGGTCGATATCACCGTACGCAATACCGGCGAAGTCGACCTCCTCACCCAGGGCCCGCCCCCCGGCTTCACCTACGATGAGAACCAGAGCTTCGAAAGCGCTGGCTACTCGAAGATCGAAGGCCGGTTCCGGGTCGGCATCGACTTCGAGGGCAACACCGGCATCCCGAATCCATTCCGCTGGGGACTACCCGATCGGCTGCCCCCTGGCCAGGAGACCACGGTCACGGGATTCATCCGGCTCCACAGCATCCGCCACTGGCGATTCTCGGCGAGCCTGGTGCAGGAGTTCGTCCGCTACCAGCAGCAGGGCGTGTTCCCACAAGACGTCGTCACCCTGCCAGCTCCGACCAGCCCGGTACCGGCGAGCAGCGACCCGAACATGGTCTACTTCCCGGAAACCCAGCACAATGTGCCGCGCATCTTCTACGACTACTGGCAAGCGAACGGCGGGCTGGAGCGGTTCGGCTATCCGCTCACCGAGCCGTTTCCCGAAGTCTCGCTCACCGACGGGAACACGTATCTCACCCAGTACTTCGAGCGGGCACGCTTCGAGCACCATCCCGAGCTCGCCGGCACCCAGTTCGAGGTGCTGCTCGGCCTGCTCGGTTCTGAACGCACTGCCGGGCGCCGGCAGGAGCCTCCCTTCCAACCGGTGCCACCACCTTCGGAACCCGACGTCGACTACTTCCCGGAGACAGGCCACACCCTTCGTGGCCTCTTTCGCCAGTACTGGTGGCAAAACGGTGGCTTGCCCATCTTCGGCTACCCGATCAGCGAAGAGTTCGAGGAACAGAGCAAGACCGACGGGCAGGTCTACGTTGTCCAGTACTTCGAGCGTAACCGCTTCGAGTGGCACCCCGAGTTCGCCGGTACGCGGTACGAAGTGCTCCTCGGGCATCTGGCGCGCGAGATACTGATCGACCGCGGCTGGCTCTAACCTGGACGGATCGTCCGCCGACACCCTGTCGCACTCCGCCTCCGCGGTGCTGGGGCGTCCCGGCCCGGCACACCAGCCGGGCTCAGATCTCCACTCCAGCACTGCCGCGATGCCGGCCACACCTATCGCCGGCCTCACGAATGCTGTACATTACGTCCAGCACAGTGCTTGCCTCGATCGCTGGTCAAAACCGAAATCCGCCCTGACCCGTATCTGGTCTCAGGAGGCCAGCCGGGGTACAATGCAACCCACAATCCGGCTCGCTCGGTACAATAGGCCTAATCTCGGTGAGGGCGAGCAGGCTATGAGCACACCGCACCGCGATCCTTTCGATCTCCACCGGGCCATTTACGAGATGCGCTGGCAGCTCGGCACCGAGCTGCTGCTCCGAATTCTGCTCTACGCAGTTGGGGCCGGGCTTATCGCGGCCGCTCTCACCCACGCGGTCGCCGGCGTGCTTGTGCTCGACCTGCCGCCTGCCATCACCATTGGTGCACTGCTTCTCCCACTACTCGCTGGACTCGCCATTACGGCACTCTGCTGGCCTTCGGCCATGCAGGCTGCACGAGTAGTCGATCGGCGCTTCGGCCTGCACGAGCGGCTCTCGACCGCCGTCGAGCTGACACAGCAGCCCGAGTCACTGGCACGCGCTCGCCTGGCCTTGCTCCAGGTGCGGGATGCCGCGCGGGCAGCCGAAGAAGTGCGCAGATCCTGGCCCCCGCTTGTCGATCGGGTTCGGCGCGAGCTCCTCATCTCGGGAGGTTCGGCGCTCCTGGCATTCGCGCTCCTCCTGCTTCCGCGCCTCGGCTTGGTTGAACTGGCTGCGCTCCTGCCGTGGACACAGCCCGCCCAACCAGGACTGGCTGAACCCGGAATGGTTGCGCCTGAGCTTGACGTGATCGAGCAGCCAGTCGGGACGCTTCCGGAAAGCCAGATGGGCGAGTTGCATACGATCGATCCGGCCGCTGCCCAGGCAGCCGAGCATGCGGCAGCCCAGCGACAAGCATTGGATCGATTAGCGCAGGCGCTGGCGGAGGTCTCGGTTGGCCAGGCGGCAGCGCAGGCAATACAGCAAGGAGAGTACCAAACGGCGGCCGCTGAGCTCTCTCAGCTCGCCGAGAACGTAGACCAGCTCTCGCCAGAAGCGAAGGAACGGCTCGCTGCTGCCCTCCATGAGGCAGCGCAGGATCCGAGCAGCCAGCAATCCAGGCTCGCTGAGCTGGAGCAGCGCGCGTCGGAAGCCCTCACCGGAGCGGACTACGAAGCCCAGCGCCGGGCACTCGAGGAGCTGGCAGAGGAGATCGCGCGCCTGGGCCAATCGGCGACGGACGCGGCGGGAGACCCGCCCGATGAGTTGTCCGAGCAATTGCCCACCGCTGGCGGCACCGAGACCGCCGGCAACCCTGGGAGCATGGAGGGGGCGAGCGGTGCCGGAGGTGAGCGCTGGCAGGATGGTCGAGCGACCGCCGGCGGCACCGAGGGCGGAAGCGGTACGGGGAACTCCGGCCAGGCTGGCAGCTCGCTCGGCCCCCAACCAGGTGGAATCGAGCAGGGTCAGCAGGCAGGGGGCGAGCAGGCTGGCGGTGGTGGTGAGCGCCCAGCGATGAGCCTGGATCACGCTACACCGCGGCTGGAGACCAGCGGGATGCCGGTGGAGGTTCCCGCTCAGCTCACGCTCGGCAGCGGCGAATCGCTCCCGGTCGGGGAGAATGCCCAGCCGGCCCTCTCGGTGAACAGCCCGGTGGCCGCCGTAGCAGGGGTCGGAGGCGACGCGCCTGAGGTGATGCCGCTCCCCCCGGAGCAGAACCTCGTGCCTGGTGACCGGCGCCGGCTGATCCAGGAGTACTTCGACGGAGAAGGACACGAGAGCTCGCCATGACGCAGCAACCACGCACGCAATCCGAGATCGACCGGCTGCGCGAGACCGTACTGGCCCTGGAGCAACAGGTTGCCCAGGTCATCGTGGGGCAGCACGAGGTCGTCCGCGGCGTGACGATCGCGCTTCTCGCCGGGGGCCACGTGCTGCTGGAAGGGTTGCCAGGGCTCGGAAAGACCATGCTCGTCCGCAGTTTCGCCCAGGCGCTGCGCCTTCGCGATAGCCGGATCCAGTTCACTCCCGATCTGATGCCGGCCGACGTAACTGGGACGAACGTTCTGGTCGAGCGGGAAGACGGGCGCCGGACGTTCGAGTTCCAGCCCGGGCCGATCTTCGCCAATCTCGTCCTGGCCGACGAGATCAACCGCGCCACACCGAAGACCCAAGCCGCCCTCCTCGAGGCGATGCAGGAAGGCCGGGTCACGGTCGGCACCAGCAGCCATGAGCTGCCGCGCCCCTTCTTCGTCCTCGCGACACAGAACCCGATCGAGCTGGAAGGCACCTACCCGCTGCCCGAGGCAGAGCTCGACCGCTTCTTCTTCAAGCTCCAGGTCGGCTTCCCTTCCCGCCAGGAGCTGGTCGAGATCGTGCAGCGCACCACCGGGCCGGACGGTCACCGGCCGTACGCCATCGCCGACGCACAGACGATCCTGGCCCTGCAGGAGCTGGTGAGGGAGGTGCCGGCGGCCAGCCACGTCGTCGACTACGCCGCCCGTATCGTGCTGGCAACGCACCCTGACCTGCCGGCAGCGCTCGAGGTAACGCGGCGCTTCATCCGGCTCGGGGCGAGCCCCCGGGCAGCCCAGGCCCTGATTCTAGCCGGCAAAATCCACGCCGTTCTGGCCGGCCGGCTCAACGCCTCCTACGAGGACGTGCGGCGCGTCGCCGTTCCAGCACTTCGTCACCGGCTCATTCTCAACTACGACGCACAGGTCAACGGCGTCACGGCCGACGCGGTGATCCGCCAGATCCTGGCACGGGTGCCGGAAGAGGCCTGAACTCGCACGTCGCCGGCCAGCGGCCCGAACCGAAGGAGAACGGAGCCGAGTGGTACGGATTCCCCTCTCCCTCACTGCAAGAGGCAAGGCGGGCATTGCTCGGCTCTGGCGGCACCCCGAGTCCCAGCGCGGCTCCACCGCTCGCCTCAGCGAGCGAGACTGGCACCAGTTCGATCGGCTGGCACTCGTCACTCGCCGGCCCGCCACGGCCGGCCCCGGCGGAGAGCACCGAAGCCGCCTGCGTACCCCAGCGATCGACTTCTTCGACCACCGCGCCTACCAGGTCGGCGACGACCCGCGCTGGATCGATTGGAACGTCTATGGCCGCCTCGGCACCTTGCAGGTGAAGGTGACCGAGGCGGAGGAGCGACTCCACCTCTTCCTGCTCCTCGATTGCTCGGCATCGATGGATTGGGGAGAGCCCAGCAAGCTCGACCGTGCGGTCGAAGCGATCACTGCGCTGGCGTACGTCGGGCTGCGGCAAGCAGCGGTGGTCCGCATCGTGTGCCTGGGCCAGCAGCTCCGCGCGCTCGGGCCGCTAACCGGCCGCACGCAGTTCCCGGAAGTCATTCGCTTCCTAGCTTCGGTCGAATCTGCGGGGCAGGTGGCGCTCGCCGAGATGCTGTCGCGTCTCCCCGCCACCCTTCCACGCGGCGCGCACCCGACTATGCCGCTCCTCGTGCTCGTGTCCGATCTCCTAGTCGCCGACCCCAGGAGCCTCGGCGAGGCTTTCGATGTCCTGCTCAGAGCAGGAGCCGACCTGGCCGTGATCCACGTGTTGAGTCCCCAGGAAGAGGCGCCCGACCCGCTGGGCGAGGTCGAACTCGTCGATGCTGAGACCGGCGAGATCCTCGATATCGGGTTGAACTTCGAGGCCATTGCGGCCTACCGGGATCGTCTAGCGAGCTGGCTCGACGAGATCGAGCGCGTCTGCGCGCAGCGTGGGCTTCGCTACGCCCGCGCGCGCACGGATCGATCGATCCAGTCGCTTCTGATCGAGGATCTGCGACGCGTGCAGCTCTTGAGGTGAACCGTGCTCTTTCTCGCCCCACTCGCGCTCGCGCTCGCCGTTGCGTTACCAGCCACCATCGTCCTGCTGCACTTGCTGCGCGGCAGCCGCTGGCGTGTCCGCGTGCCGGCCACCTTCCTGTGGGCCGATCTGGCTCCCAGCGTGGCGGGACACTCGCGCCCGCGCCTGCCGCGGTTGACATTGCTCCTCCTGCTGCAGCTCCTGGCGGCCGCGCTCGGCGGAGTGACGCTGGCTCGCCCAGCGACCCTGTTACCCGAGCCGGGGCAGCACGTCGTCCTGATCCTCGATGCCTCCGCCAGCATGCAGGCCACGGACGCCTCGCCGAGCCGGTTCGAGCTCGCCCGGCGGCGCGCGCTCGACCGGCTGGCTTCGCTCGGGCCGTCCGACGAGGTGAGCGTCATCCGGGCCGGGCCAACCGCGACACTCCTGGCCGCCGGCCCGCCGGACAAGGTACGCGAGGCACTGCGCCAGGCCCAGCCTGGAGACGGAGCAGGTGCTCTGCACGAAGCGATCGCGCTGGCCTCCCAGCAGATCGCTCACACGCCCGGCCTCCGGGGACAGATCGTCGTGTTCACCGATGGCGCCTTCCCCCCGCTCGATCCGGTGGGGGCGCTCGCCGCCCCAGTCGAGTTCCTCTCCGTCGCTGGGGACCCGAGCACCGGCAACCAGGCGATCGTCTCAGCGCAGGTGCGCGCGCAGCCCTCCTCACCCGACCGGCGCGCGGCCTTCATCGTGGTGGCGAACCTGGATGACCGGCCCGCGTCCATTCCCGTCCGCGTCGCCGACGCGGCCAGTGGCCAGGAGGTTGCGCGACAGACCGTCGAGCTCCCGCCCAACAGTGCCGGCAGCCTAGCAGTCGAGCTACCTGGAGACCTCTCGCGCCTGGCGATCGAGCTCGATCGCCCGCAGCCGGACGCTCTCCCGCTGGACGATCGGGTCGAAATAGACACGCCGCTCCTGGGTACGCGCTCGCTCCGCGTCCAGCTCGTCTCCCCCGCCCCCTCCGCGCTGCGCCAGGCGCTCGAGGCTGTACCGACCGTTGAGCTGTCGGTTGTCGGCCCCGATGCCTACCAGCCCTCCGGCCCCAGCCCCGACATCACGGTTTTCGACAGTTTCCTTCCGCCCGAGTTGCCCCGAGGCCCGCTCCTGATCGTCAACCCGCCCGCAGGGAACCGCTTCCTGCCCGTCCTGGGCACGTTC
This sequence comes from Thermalbibacter longus, assembly GCF_023806485.1. Lineage (GTDB taxonomy): Bacteria > Chloroflexota > Chloroflexia > Thermomicrobiales > Thermomicrobiaceae > Thermalbibacter > Thermalbibacter longus. Next base: position 77,015 of record NZ_JAMSLR010000001.1, on the reverse strand, counting down.
ACTACCACCGGCCTGACGACCATCGACGCCGGCCACCCGCTGCTTCGCGGCGTGGACATCTTAGCCCTGACGGGCGCAGTGGGGAAGAATCTCGCGCGAGTCCCCTGGGCTCGACCGGTCGTGGCAGCCGGCGAGGGACCGTTGATCCTCGAAGGCTACGACCACGGCTATCCGCTAGTGATCTTCACCTTCGATCCAGCGCAGTCCGGCCTGGACAAATCGCTCGCCTTCCCGCTTCTGGTCAGCAACGCCGTTGCATACCTGATCGCCGATCGCTCCGGGCGGACGGTGATCCCTGGCGATCCGGTCGCGTTGCCCGCTCCGAGCGCTGGACGGGCTCTGCTCGTGCGCCCGGACGGCCAGCGCCAGGTCGTCGAACTGGCTGACCCAGCGGCTGGCGAGCTCTGGATCTCCGACACCGAGCGGTCTGGCCGCTACCTGGTGCTCGACGCGGAAAACGAGCAGGCGGTGCTCTCCTCCTTCTCCGTGAACCTGTTCGACCAGGGCGAGTCGGACATCCGCCCGCGTCGCGACCTGGCACCGCTGCCGGCGACCGCCCAGATCGGCCCGGCGGCCGCGCAGCCAGCCGAACTCCCAGTACAGGAGTGGTGGAGATTCCTGGCCGCGGCGTTGGTCGTGGTGGTCGGGGTCGAGTGGCTGGTGTTCACGCGCCGTGGCTAGCGAGCGAGGGACGAGCAAGTCTATGAGCGCGCGGCGCGAGGCAGCACACCAGAGAAAGTGGATCGGATGAGCGTGGACAGGTTGACTGGGATCCACTTCGAGCATCCGCTTCTCCTGCTGGCCCTGCCCCCAGCGGTCTTGGCGATCCTGGTACTCGCCCGCGCGCGCGTGCGCGCCATGCCGGCTGGCCAGCGGGCGGCCACGCTCGCGCTGCGGAGCCTGATCGTGACTCTGCTCATCCTCGCGCTGGCCGAGCCTACTTTCGGGATACTCCGGCCGTTCAGAAACGTCGTGTTCGCCATCGATGTGTCCGAAAGCGTGAGCCAGCAGCAGAGAGACTGGACCCGGGCCTGGGTTCGCCAGGCGATCCAGGAACTCGGCCCGAATAGCCGGGTAGCGGTCATCGAGTTCGGTCAATGGGCACAGCTCGCCGGGTCTGGGAGTGCGCTGCCCTCCGGAGGAGAGACGAATCTCGAACAAGCGATCACGCTGGCGCGCAGCGCGTTGTCCTCGCCCGAATCGAGCGCTGGCGAGATCGTGCTCCTCACCGACGGCTGGCAGACTGCCGGTGACGCGCCGCGTGCCATGCGGCGGGCAGCAGCGGGCGGCGTCACGGTTTCCTACGTGCCGATCAGCCTGGCGGGGCAGCAGCCTCCCGAGGTGACCGTGGCCTCGCTGGACGTCCCGCCGTTCGCTCGGGCCGGCGACCTCGTCGACGTGGCGGCTGTCCTCCACAGCACCGGGCAGATCGCCGCCACGCTCCGCGTCTCGCTCGATGACCAGGTCGTCTCTGAACAGCAAGTGACGCTGCGACCTGGCATCAACCGCGTTCCGGTCGCGCTGCGTTTGCCAGCGACTGGGTTCCACGACATCCTGGCCGCTGTGGTGCCGGCGCAAGATACCCGAGCTGACAACAACAGCCTGGTGACGTCGACCGTGGTGAAAGAGCCTGGGCGTGTCCTGGTGCTCGAGCACGAGCCGGGCCAAGCGAGCCGGCTGGTCGAGATCCTGCGCGCCGATGGCCTGGATGTCCAGGTTCAGCCGTCGAGCCAGATCCCTCCCACGACTGAACCGCTGACCGGCTATGACGCGGCAGTGCTGGTCGACACGCCAGCCACTAGCTTGACGCTAGATCAGCAGAAGACTCTCCAGCTCTTCGTCCGCGAGCTGGGGCGTGGGCTGGTCGTCATCGGCGGGCAGCGCAGCTTCGGGCCGGGTGGCTACGAGGGATCCACACTCGACGAGATGCTGCCGGTTTCCAGCCGGCCACCCGAGCGGCCCGAGCGCAGCAGCGTGGCCCTCTTCCTCGTGCTCGACAAGTCCGGCAGCATGGCGTCGGCGTGGTCGAACGAGGCCTCCAAGCTGGCGATGGCGCGCGAGGCCGCCATCCAGGCGGTCGGGCTCCTGCAGCCAGGCGACGTGATCGGAATCGTCGCCTTCGATTCGGAATACCAGTGGCTCGTCCCGACCACGCGCATCGAGAACGCGGATACCATCAGGTCCATTCAAGATCGGATCAGCGGTCTCGAGAGCGGCGGCGGCACCTCGATTCTGCCGCCCCTCCAGGCTGCCTACGAGGCAGCGTCGAGAGTCGATGCCCGGTTGAAGCACATCGTGCTCCTGACCGATGGCCAGTCGAGCGATCGCGGGTACGAGGCCCTCCTTCGGCGCATGGAGCAGTACCAGATCACCCTCTCCACGGTGGCGATCGGCTCGGATGCCGACACCGAACTGTTGGCCCGGCTCGCCGAGCTCGGTGGAGGTCGGTACCACTTCACTGAGCGCAGCACGCAGGTTCCGAGGATCGCCACGCAGGAGACCTCGATTCTGATCCGCAGCGCGGTGGTGGAGAGCGAGGTGACGGCCCAACCGGCGGCCTCCAGCCCTCTGCTCCGCAGCTTGCCCGGCGAGCTGCCCACGCTCAACGGGTATATCGCCACCACGCCCCGGCAGCGAGCGGTGACCGCGCTGGAGACCTCCCAGGGTGATCCGTTGCTGGCCCACTGGCAGTACGGGCTCGGGCGAGTGGTGGCCTGGACGTCAGACGCGTCGCCGGCGGGCTGGTCGAGCCGCTGGCTGGACAGCGGCTGGCCCAACGCCGGGCTGTTCTGGTCGCAGGTGGTGCGCTGGTCGATGCCGGCACCGGTCAGGCCAGACTTCCTCGTCTCAGCCCAACCTGAACCCGGCGGACACCGCGTGCTCCTGCGCGTCGAGAGCCTGCGGGAAGACGGTACGTTCGCCAACGGGCTGGACACCCGCGCGACGATCGCGCTGCCGGACGGCAGCGCCCGCGAAGTGGCATTGCCCCAGCGCGCGCCGGGAGTCTACGAGCAGACCCTCGCTGTCGAACACCCTGGTACCTACCGAGTGCTCTTCAGCCAGCGAGCGGGAGATCAGGTAATCAAGGAGGAACTGGCGACCTTCAGCGTCCCAGTGCCTGGATTCGAGGGCCGCACCGCGGGCGTGAACCTTGTCCTGCTCCGCCAGCTCGCCGAGGGCACAGGAGGGCGAGAGCTCCGCCTGCCTGCTGATCTCGTGGCGAGCCCGCCGGTCGCTAGGCTGGAGGAGCGGCTGGCCCTTTGGCCGTGGCTACTGGGCGCCGCGGCGCTGCTCTTCCCGCTCGACGTCGCGGCTCGCCGGCTGAGCTGGCCTGCCAGGCGCGTGACGACCGGGTCGCGCTCCGCGACGCTCGCCGGCACGGCCGTGCCCGCGCCCGAGCGCGAGCGGGTCGGTATTCATGGAGACGAGTAGCGACGACTCTGTTGCCAGCCCAGTCCGTCTATCCCCTCGGCTGCCCCCGTTAGAAAGGGAAAGACCATGCTCAGGCCAGCCCTACGAGCTGCTGGCGGAAGAGCGAGCGCGTCGCCTGGCTCAGGTAGGGAAACTCCACCTGACCGGCGGTGAAGGTCTTGAACGCGTAGTACAGCGCCAGAATCAATGGCAGGAAGTAGCCGACCCAGAGGATGCAGCCCAGCGGCGGCACCGCTGCGGTGATCGCCGTCGTCACGCACGTGTACAGGATAACGAACGCGAACCCCGCGCCGCCGAAGACGAGCGCCTGGAAGGCATGGACGCGGTTGAAGGCGCTGTTCTTCATGTCGGTCAGCAGCACGATGAGCGGAACGATAATCCAGAAGATGTAGCCTAAGGCTGAGATCAGCTTGTCGTTCTCTGTCGCCGGCTGAATGCCAGCGAAGGTCTGGGGCGACCCGCTCGAGCCCGGCTGCGCACCCATCGTCTCCCGCTCGTCCATGACCAGCCCCCTTCCGCATAGACACGGCAACCGTTAGACCAAGCCGCTGCCCATCGAAGCTTCCGCCCGCGCCGCTCGCTCTCCTCCTCCCCCGCGCGAGGTCGCCGCGCAGCGACTGCGACGCCTACCTCAACCCATCGATCCGCTCACCAGGCTGTCCACACCAGCCACTGGTCTCCCACCCCCACTCCGCTCAACGGGCCCCGTTCCCTCCGAAACCGAGCCCCAGCCGCCGCAGCGAACGAAAGTCCCCGTGCCCGATGACGAGGTGGTCGACGACCTCGATGCCCAGCAGCTCGCCGGCTTGCACCACGCTCGCAGTGAGGACGATATCGGCCTGCGAAGGGGTCGGATCGCCAGAGGGGTGGTTGTGGAGCAGGATGAGCGCCGGCGCGTTGTGCCGGATCGCGTCCTTGAACACCTCGGCCACGCGCACCTGCGCGCCGCTGACGTTCCCCTGCGAGACGGTCACAGTGCGCAGCACGCGGTTCTTGGTATCGAGCAACAGCACGCGCAGGTGCTCCTGCTCCAACGCCGCCATCTCCGCGCCGGCCACGGCGTAGGCGTCTTCGGGGGTTCGGATCGTCGGCCGCTCCTCGGGCTGGGCCAGCGCGAGCCGTCGCCCCAGCTCGAGCGCGGCCTTCAGCTTGGCTGCCTTGGCCTCTCCCAGCCCGTGCGCCCCGCGCAGCGTCTCGAAGTCGACCCGGGCCAGCCCCACGAGCCCGCCGTGCTCCACCAGCAGCCGCTGCGCCAGGTCGATGACCGACTCGCCGCGCGTCCCGGTGTTGAGGATGATCGCGAGCAGCTCAGCGTTCGTGAGCACGCCCGCGCCGAGCTGGCGCAGGCGCTCGCGCGGGCGCTCGTCGCGCGGCAGCTCTTTGACCGAGAGGTGATAGCGATTCCGACCCTCGACGACGCGTTGCACGTGTCCTCCGGATTCTAAAAGATGCCGCAGTATGGTTCACAGTCCACGCTCGTGTCAAGGCCCGTTCGTACTCAGCCTCAGCCGGTCGCGACTGCCTCTCGGCCCGTCCTCGACGCACTCGCCTCGCGCTCGGCTCGCCCTGACCGTATTGCGGTATCGGCGCACAGCGACGACCCAGCCAGACGGTACGCTCCAGCGAGAGCAGAAGGGAGAAGTGCGAGGTCGCTCGCCCTGTCCCGATGCGCGTCTGGGCGCAGGGTCTGCCCGCCCGCTGGCGCGGCGGGACGTGCGAGGAGGGCGATGGGAAACCGCCTGGCAGCAGACGCTCTGCCTGCGGCGCCCCGCGAGCGCGACGAGGGCAAGACGAGAGCGGCTCGTGCGGTGGCGCGGCCCTGCCTCACGGGCGCTCCCGACCAGCCAGAGGCCGCGGATAGACCTGGGGCCGTCGCCATGGAAACAGCCGATCACAACCGGTTCACAGCTCCACCACCTCGACGCCGATGCGCGGGAAACGCCGGTCGAGCGTATACACACGCTCCCGCTTCCGGCGCCCCTCGCCGTCGCCCACACTAGCGCGTCGCTGAACGAGACGTGCCCGGAGGGACGGCAGAGCAGCAGTGCCTGGGTCACCGGGCCCTTATCGATCCGGCGTACCTGGATGTCCCATCGCTGCACCAGCGCCACAGGGGGTCGACGACGACCTCCCTGGGAACTCCGTACGGGCGTGTCAGTACGTAGGCCGTCTCCGCGAGCGTGACCGGCGCGAGCGCCAGTCCCGGCTCCTGCTCGACGACGCGGCGCGCGCCCTCGATCTTCTCTGGCACGTCCTCCGTAAAGTAGCGCTCGATGACGTTCGTCTCAAGGAACATTAAGCGAGTGGCAGCGAGCGGGGTCACTCACGAGCGAGGCTCCAAGGATTCACCGAGGAAGTGCTCCTGGACGTGCTCGTGCCAGGCGCGCTCGATCGCCTCGCGGAAGGACTGCTGGTCTGGTAGCGCGACGCTCGAGTACGCTCTCAGCGCGCCGGCCAGGGAGCGATCGTGCTCCGGGGGGACGAAGTAGATCTCGACGTGGTCGCCGACGAGAAACTGCACCGCGAGCCAGCCCGGTCGCACCCCCAACCGGTCGCGGATCTCCTTCTCGATGACGACCTAACCCTTGGATCGTACGCTTCGCGCCATACTCTAATCCCCACGCGCCAATTATGCCGCCTATAAGTCGGCCATACGTCTTCGTCGTCTCCCCAGCCTGAGAGTCGATTATGTACGGCCTCTCGCGTTCGGCTCAGACCCGCTGGCGCTACCGCACGCAGGAGCGAAACCTCGTGCCTTACCTGCCCAAAGCGATCTCTCCCTGGCTCTTCTGCATGACGGCCGGATTGTGAGCGCCTGGCGCGCGGCCCGTTCTTGGCCCTCATGCTGGGGAGCCGGCTCACCGGTGCATTAGCTGGCTTTCAGTTGCCTCCGCGGAATGCGCCTGGGGCCTTCGTACGAGGTCAGGTAGCGCCCCAGTTGGCACAAATCTTGACAGAGCGGACGACCTAATGAATACTCTCTCGGTCTCCGCAGCGACATGGAGTGGAGATGTTTCCGAGCTATCTAGATTTCCACAGAGATATTATTGGCTACGACTATGCCGGGCGGCGGATCACGCTGACGGTCTGGCTGTGGCACACAAAGATACGCCAAGCGAATCCCGAGCTCATCGGTCGTCACTTGGCTGTACTCAATGCCTTCGCGGCCCGGTTCTGCGTGATGCGTGATAAGACATGCTCTTACCGCTTGTGTTGTTATCAGGAAGCACGCTGACTCGGGTTACCGTTTGACGGTTGCCTGAAAGTTGTCGTAGAAGTCCGCACGAACCCGGCGCTGGCCGTGACAGCATATCTCGTAGGCCGGGTGCACCAGCGAGAGATGCAGGTATGGCCATGACCGCCAAGCGTTATAGCCACGAACGCCGCTGGCACCTACCGCCGGTCGAATCGCTTGAACGGCGGCCGGTATCGTTCGTCTATAACGACCTCGCCGACGAGCTGGTGGTGGCATTCACCGATCCGCCGCGGCCCGCGGTCACCGTGTTCGTCAACGACTGGGTAGCCATCCGGGTGGATCCAGAGACCGAGGAGGTTGTCGGGCTCCACATCGCGGACTTCCTCCGAGAGGCCGTTCGCGAGGTTCCGGTCGTGCTGGAACTTGCGCGCGACCTCGGCGTCAAGGAGGACGACCGGCTGGTCGTCGCTGGGTCGAGATCAACGGCAGACCCCCGGCATCGGGCGATCGTGCGCGACGTGCTCGCGCTCGTCTCGACGGCGTAAAGTAGACTCGTGAGTAATCACTGCGGAGCCGCCCGTTGGACCATCACGGAGAAGACGCGGAGGCCGGGCCTGCTGGCCTCACTCGTCCGCCAGGGTGGCGATCTCGGCGGCGAGGCGGCGCAACTCGTCGCGCAGCTCGGGGGGACGGCGCACGGTGAACCGCCAGCCGAGCGCGACGAGGGAGCGCGCCGCCGCACCGAGGTCGCTGGCTTGAGCACGCAAGACCACTCCGCCGTCCCCCTCCGCCAATACGGCGACGGTCGATGGCACGCGCTGGCGCGCTTCGGCTAAGGTCGTCTCGAGCACGACCTCGACCTCCCGACCCCAGGGTACGCTGGCCAGCGACCGCTGCACGTGCGCCACTGGGTCGAACCCGTCCGGCCGCTCGAACGACTCGGCGCGTAGCTCCGCCGCCAGCACGCGGTCGACCCGGAACACCCGCACCCCACCGCGGCGGTGGTCGTGGCCGGCGAGGTACCAGCGGCCACGATGGAAGACGAGCCCGTAGGGATCGACGAGGCGCTCGCTCTCTTGGCCGCTCCAGGAACGGTAGCGCAGCCAGACTCGCTGCTCGCGTCGCGTCGCTTCGCCGAGCATGGCCAGCGTCGCGCTGTCGGCCGAGGCCGGCTCGACGGCCGGAAGCGTGAACCCGATCGTATCCTGGATCGCGCGCACGCGCTCGCGCACCGTCTCGGGCAGCACGCGCTCTAGCTTGGCCAGCGCCCCCTCCACCGCTGGCGCGGCTGCGGCCAGGCCGAGCCGCCGGGCCGAGACCAGCCCGAGCGTTACCGCAAGCGCCTCCTCTTCGGTGAACAGGAGTGGCGGGAGCTTGTAACCGGGCCGCAAGCGGTACCCGCCGTGTCGGCCGCGCTCGGCTTCTACCGGGATGCCGAGATCCTGGAGCATGGTCACGTAGCGCCGGATCGTGCGCGGGTCGACCTCGAGGCGCCGAGCCAGTTCGGCACCGCTCAGCCGGGCGTGCGCCTGCAGCAGCTCCAGCACGGTGAGCAGACGGGTCGTCGGGTAATACATCGGACAGCCCTTACGCGAGTTCCCTCTCGCCGGCAGATTGTGCCCACCGCGGAGTCGCGGCTCAACGGCTCGAGCGCGCGCAGACCGCCGAGCTCGGCAATCCGCGCCTCAGGGCCGGCGGAGGCGGTGGACAGTGACGCGCACGCGCTCATCGAGAGGATCGGGCCAGGGGCCGTCCCAGGTCTCGGCAGAGCCGCGCCAGCCGGCATCCCGGGCGAGCGCGAGGAACCGCGCGGCTGAGTGCCGTCCCGGCTCGGCCAGCCAGAGCAGCCCGCCAGGGGCGACCACCTCCCCGACCAGCCGGAACAGCGGCTCCACGTCGCGCTCCTCGTAGAGCACGTCGGCGGCCAGGACGACCGGGAAGCCAGCAGGGCCAGCAGCCGCCAGAAGCCGGGGAGACGGGCGGCGCCAGTTGAGCCGGAGCGTTGACGGCTCGCGGCCCGCGTTGGCTAGGCAGTTGAGCCGGGTCAGGAGCAGTGCCTCCGGCGCGTAGTCGGTCGCCAGCACCTCGGCGCCGGCCCGCAGCGCCGCGGCGGCGGTCAGCCCCAGCCCGCAGCCCAGCTCGAGCACGGTGGCGCCGCGCACGACCTCCGGCTCCAGAGCAAGCGCGTCGGCCAGCGCGATCCCGCTGGGCCACAGCTCGGCCCAGTAGGGGAGCTGCTCCTCGGGGTCGCGTTCGGCTTCATCGAGCAGCCGGTCGATATCCACCGGTCGCACGACGCTGAAGCTGCGACCGCTCCTGGGGAGCGTTACCGTTACCTCAGCCAGCGGCTCGAGCCGCTCGAGTCGACGGCGCAAGCGGGTCAACTGAGCCGAGATGGCCTCCGTCTGCCCGTCAGCCCGCGCGCGACCGGGCTCCGGCGCGTCACTAGCGGCTGGATTGCACGGCGAGCTGCTCAAGTCGCCTCCCTCGCGAGGTGCTTCGGTGCCCGGAGATGCCAGGAGCCGCTCGCCGTGCGGACTCCAGTCCAAAGCCAGCGCGCGGGCCGACCAGATGCCGCAGAGGGGCGAATAGTTATTCGCCCCTCGACTGGTTATTCGCCCCGTGCAGTCCATACGGGTCGACGCCGCTCGACAGGCACGTGGCGCAGCGAGGGATGCCGGCTTACTGGCCGTCCGCCGTGACCTTGGCCAGCCGGCCGACCCGCCGCAGCCCCACGACGAACCGCTCCTTGCCGACGCGCACCTCCTCGACGTGGCCGTCCTGCTCCGCCGGCCGGCCCGGCCGGAGCTCGACCGCCAGCGTCTCGTTCTTGATGTAGTCGGCGAAGCGCTCCACCGCCTCGGCCAGCTCTCCCTGCGCGTCGTAGACCACCGCGATCGTATCGTCGATCTCGAAGCCGGCGCTCTTCCGCGCCTCCTGCACGCCCCGCACGAAGTCACGGGCGAGGCCCTCGAGCCGCAGCTCGGGGGTGATCGACAGGTCGACGGCCACGATCAGGTCACGGTCTTCGAAGGCCGCAAAGCCCTCGCGGTCGATCGCCTCCACCAGCAGGTCATCGGGCCCGAGCTCGACTTCTTCCCCGTCGACCACCACCGTGACCGGCCGGTTGGCGCGCACCGCCCGGGCGACCTGCGCTGGGTCGGCCTCGGCGAGCGCCCGCTGGAGCGCCGGCAGCTTGGGCCCGAGCCGCGGCCCCAGCACCGGCAGGTTCGGCCGCACGCGGTACGTCAGGTACTCTTCCGGACGCTCGATCACGTCGAATGCCTTGACGTTCAGCTCGTCGAGGAGCTGGTCGTGCAGGCGGCGAACCGCCTCGAGCGCCTCAGGCACGCGGGAGCCGACCAGCACGCGCGGCAGCGGCTGGCGCACCTTGACGTTGGCCTTGTTGCGCGCCGCCCGGCCCAGCTCAACCGCCCGCAGCAGCCAGGCCATGTCCTGGGCCAGCGCCGCGTCCACCTTGCCCTCGTCCGGCTCCGGGTAGTCCGTCAGATGCACCGACTCCGGCGCCGAGGGGTCGACCGAGCGTACCAGGTTCTGGTACATCGCCTCGGCGGTGTAGGGGATGAAGGGAGCCAGCAGTTTGGCCAGTGTCACCAGCACCTCGTACAGGGTCAGGTAGGCCGCCGCCTTGTCACGGTCGCTCTCGGTCTTCCAGAAGCGGCGACGGTTGCGGCGGATGTACCAGTTGGACAGCTCCTCGACCACGAAGTCCTGGATCGCCCGGCAGGCCGCGGCCGAGTCGTAGTCGGCGATCCGCTCGCGGGCGACCGCTACGACCTCCTGCAGGCGCGAGAGGATCCAGCGGTCGAGCAGCGTGCGCTCGGCCAACGGCACGTCGTGCTGGGCCGGGTGGAATCCGTCGAGCGCCGCATAGTTGGCGAAGAACGCGTAGGAGTTCCAGAGCGGCAGCAGGAACTGCCGCCGCGTCTCGTCGCACAACCGGTAGCCGAAGTTCAGGTTCTGCGCCGGGTTGTGCCTCAGGTAGAGCCAGCGCATGACGTCGACGCCGACCTGCTCGGCCGCTTCGTCGAACCAGATGGCGTTCCCCTTGCTCTTGTGCATCTCCTCGCCGTGCTCGTCTCGCAGGCTGGCGAAGCCGAGCACGGTCTTGAACGGCGCCTGGTCGACCAGCACCGTGCTCTGGGCCAGCAGCGAGTAGAACCAGTTGCGGAACTGGCCCGGGAACGACTCGGTGATGAAGTCGGCCGGGAACCACTGCTGCCAGTAGGCGCGGTCGTGCCGGTAGTTGAGCGTCGAGAAGGGAACGATGCCGGCGTCGAGCCAGGGGTTGCCGACGTCCGGGATGCGCGAGGCGACGCCGCCGCACTGCTCGCAGCGGATCTTCACCTTGTCGATCCAGGGCCGGTGCGGCGAGTGCCCACGGAACTCTTCCCAGCCCTCGATGGCCCGCTCCTCGAGCTCGGTCTCGCTCCCGATGACGTCGAACCAGCCGCAGTCCGGGCACTGCCAGATCGGGAGCGCCAGGCCCCAGTAGCGCTTCTTGGAGATCATCCAGTCGTCCATGTTGCGCAGCCAGTCGAGCTCGCGCTCCAGCCCGAACTCCGGGATCCAGCGGACGGTCTTGGCCGCCTCCATCACGCGCTCGCGCCAGGGATCGACGTCGATGTACCACTCGTCGACGAGCCGGAAGACCAGCTCGGTACCGCAGCGCCAGCAAGTGGGGTAGCGGTGCGTGTACTGCTCGGAGCGGTAGAGCAGGCCCCTCCCCTCGAGGTTGCGCGCGATCGGCTCCGCCACCTCGCCGACCCGCATCCCGGTCAGCCAGTCGAAGCCCGAGAGGTAGACGCCGTTCTCGTCTAGCGGCGCCACCACCGCCAGGTCGAACTCCTTGCCGAGCTGGTAGTCCTCCCGCCCTGCTCCCGGCGCGATGTGGACGATGCCGGTTCCCTCCTCGGCGTCCACCTCGTCCCAGGGGATCACCCGGTGCGCTACGCCCTGCATCGCCGGCAGCTCGTCGAACGGCCCACGATACGCCAGGCCGACGAGCGCGCTGCCAGGCAGTTCCTCCAGCACCTCGTACTGCCCGCGCAGCGCCGTCCGAGCCGCGTCCTTCGCCAGGTAGTAGACCTGGTCGCCCTGGCGTGCCTTGACGTACGTCAGCTCCGGATGCACGGCCGCCGCAACGTTCGCCGCCAGCGTCCACGGGGTCGTCGTCCAGACGAGCAGCGACTCGTTCTCGCGCCCCTCGAGCGGGAAACGGACGTACAAGCTCAGGTGCGCGACCTCCTGATACCCCTCGCTGACTTCCATCTCCGAGAGGCCGGTGGCGCAGCGCGGGCACCAGGGCATCACGTCGTAGCCGTGGTAGATCCAGCCATGTTGATGGCACACCTTCAGGAAGTGCCAGATCATGTAGTTGTTCTCGTCGGAGAGGGTGTAGTACGAGTTGTCCCAGTCCATGAAGTAGCCGAGCCGCTTCGACTGCTCGGTCTGGATGGCGGCGTACTTGAACACCCGCTCCTTGCACTTCTCGACGAAGCGATCGATGCCGTAGGCCTCGATATCTTGCTTCGACGTGAAGCCCAGCTCCTTCTCGACCTCGACTTCGACCCACAGCCCCTGGCAGTCGAAGCCGTTCTGGTAACGCTGGCGATAACCGAGCATGGTGTAGAAGCGCTGGTAGAAGTCCTTGTAGGTGCGCCCCCAGGCGTGGTGCACGCCCATCGGGTTGTTAGCCGTGATCGGGCCGTCGAGGAACGACCAGCGCTTCTCGCTCTTCTCGTTCTTCTTCAGGTATTTCTGGACGATTCCGGCCTCGTACCACCAGCGCAAGAGCTCGCGCTCCATCGCAGGGAAGTCGACACCTCTGGTTGGCACTGGCTTGAACACCGGCCGACCTCCTTCTCCTCCACCAACCGTCTCGCGCACGATGCCCCGATAACGCAAAACCCCGTCCTCGACCGAGGACGGGGTTTCCCCGCGGTACCACCTCGCTTGGCCCGGGTTCAGCCGGGCCCACTCTACGGACAGGCGTGCATCGACACGCGTGTCCTCGCCGCGGTAACGGGCGGCCCCCGTCTACGCCTACTTCGCGGGCCGGGCCCGGGTTCGGGTAGCAGCTCGGGAAGGATCTTCCGCCGTGGACGCGCACCCGGCTCACACCAGACCCGGACTCGCTGAGCGCGTGCTCACGGCGTACTCGGTTCCGTCATCGCCGCTACGGTGCTCGCTTGTGCCCTCTATAACGGTAGCAACCGGCAGCCCGATCGTCAAACGCGGGCAGCCCCCGCGCGGCGGCAGGGCCTACAACCGCCGGCCGCGGGCCTGCTTGGCTACGACGTTGTAGAGAAAGGCGAGAATGATCGCCCCGACCAGGGCTGGGATGATCGCGATACCACCCAGATCGGGGCCGAGGTCGCCCAGCAGCAGGCTCCCCAACCAGCTCCCCAGCAGCCCGGCGACGATCGCACCGAGCCACCCATAGGGCAGGCTGCCGGGCACGATCTGGTCGGCCACCCAGCCGATGATCGCCGCGACGAGCAGCGTGATCAGCAGGCCCACGAGCTGGAACGTCGTCCAGATCGCGAACAGCAATACCAGCAGGATCAGGATGAGCACGATCAATTCGATCATCTGTCGCCTCAACTTCCGCTTCACGAGAAGCCGAGATCCGGCGCCGCGCAACACCACCCCATTGTACGTTCGGTGATGGCATCCTGTCCTCAGTGTGGCATAGTTGACCCGGGAAGGGATACCAGCGCTTGCCGGGTACCTCGCGGGCTGCTCAGGCAGGCCAGAGGGAAGGGACACGGGATGGGGGCACCGCTGGGGGCACGGTCTCGCTGTACCTGCCGGTTTCTCCTCGCCGCGGTCATCGCTGTCCTGCTCTCGACTCCGCTCATGTTCGCCAGCTCGCCGCGCGCGGCTGCGTCGGAAAGCACCGACCCGGCTGAGCACGCGCTGGCCTTGATCAACTCCTACCGCGCCTGGCTGGGGCTGCCGCCGATGACACGCCACCCGGCCCTGGAGTCGGCTGCCACGGCACACGCACGGTATTACCAGCTCAACTACGGCGACCCCACGCTCGCCGGGATGGGCCTGCACCAGGAACAGGAAGGGAAGCCAGGCTTCACCGGCGCCACCATCGGCGACCGCGCTCGCGCGCACGGCTACGCCGGCTCTGTCAACGAGAACATCGGCCTCTCCGGTTCACTGACCACTTCCATCCGCTGGTTCATGGGGACGGTCAACCACCGGCTGCCGCTGATCGATCCGCGCTACACCGACATCGGGTTCGGCTGGGTGAGTGAGGGAGACGTCCGCATCGAGGTCATCGTGGTCGGCTCGCCGACCTGGAGCGACACCGCCAGCCCGGAGTGGGTCGCCTGGCCGGCGGACGGCACGACCGGGGTCGACACCCATTTCTGGGGCGAAGTGCCGAACCCCTTCGCGAATGCCTCGTTCCCGATCGGGTATCCGATTACGCTGAAGTACTTCGGCGCCGGAGACGTGGAGTTCACCAGCGCGTCGTTGCTCGCCGACGGGCAGCCGGTCGACGTCCTGTTCGCCACTGGCAGCGGCTGGCTGAGCCGCCGCACCGCCCTGCTGGCGGCGACAAAGCCGCTCCAGCCGGGCACACTCTACACGTACACGATCACCGGCACGGCCAACGGCCAGCCCTTTACTCACCAGGCCAGCTTCCAGACAGCGGTGTCACCGGAGGAGCCGCTGGCGCGCGACGGGTTGCGCGCGGCTACCCAGCTTCCGGCGGGCCTGGCCGGAGCGCCGCCGGCCCTGCAGCGGGTGTGGTGGTCGACCGATGCCGCGGTCTGGTTGGAGAGCGAAGACCGCTCCTGGGTCTGGGGCCCGGATATCTGGGCGACGGTCGAGGAGCCGTACGCGGAGTCGCCTGGTGGCCGGCGCACGGTCTACTACCTGGACAAGGCCAGGCTGGAGGTCACTGACCAGGGTGGCGACCCCACCTCGGCCTGGTTCGTCACCAGCGGCCTGCTGGTGCGAGACATGATCCTCGGGGCAGCCCAGGTCGGTGACAACGCGTTCCAGCCGGTCGGCCCGGCCCAGGTGCCGCTCGCTGGCGACCCGGCCCCGCTCAACCCGGACGCGCCGACGTACGCCAGCCTGCACCACCTGGCAGCGATCGCTCCCGATCGGGCTGTGCCCGACCGCACGGGCCAGCCGGTGGTCGAGGTGCTGTCCAGGGACGGTACCGTGACGACCGACCCGCGCCTCGGATCGACGACGTACGCCTGGTACGACCCAGTGACCGGGATCAACGTGGCGGCCGTTTTCTGGGAGTGGACGCAGGGCCAGCCGTGGGACTGGCTCTACGTGCTCGGCCACCCGATCAGCGAGCCTTACTGGATCAGGACACGTGTCGCCGGGGCGGAGCAGTGGGTGCTGGTGCAGGCGTTCGAGCGCCGGCTGTTGACCTACACCCCCTCGAACTCGATGGGCTGGCAGGTGGAGTTCGGCAACGTCGGGCGCCACTACTACGAGTGGCGATACGGCCAGCGACCGCCAGAAGGGTAAAATGCGCTGGGAAACGAGACTGCCTCGGGAGGAGCGACGAACGGCATGACGAGCCGGGCAGAGACGACCGCTATAGAGGCTGCGCGAGCGAGGCTCGCCGAGCTATTTGCGTCGACCGGTGACCTGGACGCGCTCTATGATGGAGTCTGCCGGGTGCTCAACGAGACCTTGCCGACCCACAACTGGGTCGGCATCTACCTGGTCGAAGGGCCAGACCTGGTGCTGGTCGCCTGGCGCGGCCCGGCGGCGACGGAACACGTGCGCATCCCGATCGGCACCGGGATCTGCGGCGCTGCCGCCGCGCAGGGGGAGACGATCATCGTGCCGGACGTCAACGCTGACCCCCGCTACCTGCAGTGCTTCCTGGAGACGCGCTCCGAGATCGTGGTGCCGATCAAGCTCGGCGACCAGGTGCTGGGGGAGATCGACGTGGACGGCAACCAGGTCGACGCCTTCGGCCCGGCCGACCAGGAGCTGCTCGAGTGGACCGCTGCCAGGCTCGCTGAGGCGATGGTCGCCTCCCGGAGCCAGGCAGAGAGTCGATCCCGCATCGATCGCGCCTGATCCCTAACCCATCCTCGCCACTTCGGGCGCCTGCTCGACCCGCGCCGTCGAACCTGAACCACCGGCCGAGCGGTCGCTCCGAGCTGGCGAGCGCATCACCATCTCCCGACGGGCATTCGAATTCGACGCTCGCCGATCTTGACCGATCGGCCGGCCTGTGTGCTTATACAGAGCAACCTCGCGAGCCCCAGGTGAACGGCGAGCCCGGGAGAGGAGGCGTTCGATGGGTCAGCCCGGCAAGCGACCGCTGAAGGTGGGAATCCTTCTCCCACAGGCGGAGTTCCGGTGGGACGGGCGGACTCCGCGCTGGAGCGATCTAGAGGCGATGGTTCACCTGATCGAGGACGTGGGATTCGACTCGGTCTGGGTCGTCGACCACTTCCTGTTTCGCCAGCCAGACCAGCCGACCGAAGGCTTCTGGGAGTGCCTCACGCTCCTCTCCGCCCTGGCGGCCGCGACCCGTCGGGTGGAACTCGGCACGCTCGTCGTCTGCACCAACTGGCGCAACCCCGGGCTCATCGCCAAGATGGCCGATACCATCGACGAGATCAGCGGCGGCCGCCTGATCCTCGGCCTGGGCGCCGGCTATCACGAGCCGGAGTTCCAGGCGTTCGGCTTCCCGTACGACCACCGCTACAGCCGCTTCGAGGAAGCGCTGGTGATCATCCACCGGCTGCTGCGCGAGGGCTCGATCGACGCTTTCGACGGTCGCTTCTACCAGATGCGCGCGTGCGAGCTGCGGCCGCGCGGGCCACGGCCACAGGGCCCGCCGATCCTGATCGGCTCGACCGGCCACAAGATGCTCCGGTTGGCAGCGCGGTACGCCGATATCTGGAACACCTACTACTCAGGAACCGGAAACCGCGTGGACGGCGTACCCCCGCTCCAGGCCCAAGTAGACGAGGCCTGCGCGGAGGTGGGGCGCGATCCCGGCACGCTCGAGCGGTCGGCCACCGTGCTGGTCGGTTTCGAGGGGCACGGCCCCATCTACGGCGTCGTGGCCGAGCCGCTCACCGGCCCACCGGAGCGGCTGGCCGAGGAGTTCCGCGCCTACGCGCGAGCCGGGATCACCCACCTCCAGGTGCGGGTAGAGCCCAACACCCTAGCTGGAATCGAGCGGCTGGCACCGGTGCTGGAACTCCTCGACCGGGGATAGCGGCGACGGCACAGCCAGAGGAGTCTTCCGACATCGAGGCAACGGCGGTCGCGAGAGGGAAAGGAGCGTACACTGTGCTGGTGGATGACCTCGATACCCCGGCGGTGATCTGCGACCTGGACGTGCTCGAGCGCAACCTCCGCGAGATGGCCGCCTACTGTCGCGACCTGGGTATCCTGCTGCGTCCACACACCAAGTCGCACAAGATCCCCGAGATTGCTCACTGGCAGCTCGCCTCCGGCGCCATCGGCATCTGCTGCCAGAAGTTGGGGGAGGCTGAGGTGATGGTCGCGGCGGGCATCCGCGATATCCTGATCCCCTACAACATCGTCGGCAAGGCCAAGCTCGAGCGACTGGCGCGGCTGGCGCGGCGCGCCGCCATCACCGTGGCGGTGGACTCCGAGGAGACCGCCCGCGGTATCGCCGAGCAGCTCCAGGCCGACGGCGCGCGCGTGCGCGTGCTCATCGAGCTGGATACGGGTGCCCGGCGCTGCGGAGTACAGTCGCCGGAGGAGGCACGGGCGCTCGCTCGCGTGCTGGTTCGCCTCCCGAGTCTCGACTTCCAGGGGATCATGACCTACCCCAGTCGTCCTGAGGCCAAGACGTTCCTGGAGGAGACGATCCGGCTGCTCGAGGCCGATGGGATCCCGGTGGCGACGATCAGCGGCGGGGGCACCGGGCTGGAGGAGATCTCTCGGGAGATCGGTTGCACCGAGCACCGTAGCGGTTCCTACGTCTGGGAGGGCCGCTCGCGGGTGCGCGGCCGGGAAGACCTGCATCCTGACCGTTGCCCGCTCAGGGTGGTCTGCAGCGTCGTGAGCACCCCGGCGCCCGGACGGATCATCATCGACGGCGGCATGAAGACCTTCGCCAGCTACCCGCCGGTGCCCTACGGCTACTGCGTCGAATACCCAGAGATACAGATCTACGCGATGTCCGTGGAGCACGGCCACGTGGACACAAGCGCGTCCGACCACCGGTTTCGCGTCGGCGAGCGGCTGAGCTTCATCCCGCTGCACCAGGAGATGTGCTTGAACCTCCACGACGAGCTGGTCGGCGTGCGCAGCGGCAAGGTCGAGGTGACCTGGCCGGTCGCTGCGCGGGGCAAGGTGAAGTAGTCTTTTGATGCCTCCCAGAGCGGGAGCACCTGGCCCGGCGTCCGGCGCCGGGCGTCGGGATGCTGGGGGCGAGCTCCACTCCCGCGCCGGATCCGCGCCCCGGCACTCCAGGCAGCGGCTAGCCGCGCACTTGCACGAGGAGCCGCTGGCGCTCCTCTTCGACCACCGACTCGTCCAGCTTCTGGTACAGCACGACCGGCTGGCGAAGCGTCCGCCCCGGCTCCAGCTCGCTCGGCTTCCAGCGGTCTTCGCCTTCACTGGCCGCGGGCCGGTAGGTCAGCACCTCGTGACCACCGGTCGCAGTGCCCGGCTCGATGACCTGCTCGCCGAAGAGCGGCGACTCATAGCCTAGGAAGTGGTGCACCTGCTCGCTGCTGAACGGGAGAACCGGCGACAGCAGGAGCTTGAGCGAGTCGATCGCGCGGAGCGCGACGAAGATGGTGGTCGCCGCCGCTTCTCGGTTCTCGCGGATCTGGAACCAGGGCGCCTTCTCGTCCAGGTAGCGATTGACCTCCCGGGCCAGCGCCATGGCCTCGCGTTGAGCCGCTTTCAGCTCGACCCGCTCGTAGAGGGCGCCCACGGCGGCGAAGCCCTGGCCGATCTGGTCGAGCAGGTTGCGATCGCGCTCCGAGAGCTGCCCTGGCTCCGGCACGCGCCCATCGAAGTTCCGATACGCGAAGCTGACGACCCGGTTCACCAGATTTCCCCAGGTGGCCAGCAGCTCGTTGTTGTTACGCTCCACGAATCCATGCCAGGTGAACTCGCTGTCCCGCGTCTCCGGCGCGATGCTAGTCAGGTAATCGCGCAGTGGGTCGGGCGCGTAGCGATCGAGGAAGTCCGGCACCCAGACAGCCCAGTTGCGGCTAGTGCTGAACTGCTGCCCCTCGAGGTTGAGGAACTCGCTCGCCGGGATGTCGTATGGCAAGTTGAGCGACCGGTCATAGCCCATCAGCTCGGCCGGCCAGATGAGAGCGTGGAAGGGGATGTTGTCCTTGCCGATGAAGTAGTACCCCCGGGCAGACGGATCGCGCCACCAGGCTTCCCAGGACTCTCCGTCGCCGTGGTGACGCGCCCACTCGATACTGGCCGAGAGGTAACCGATGACCGCCTCGAACCAGACATACATGACCTTGTGCTCGTAGCCGGGAACCGGGATGGGGACACCCCAGTCGAGATCGCGGGAGACCGGCCGTGGCTTCAACCCCTCCTGGATGAAATTGCGGACGAAGTTCTGCACGTTGGGACGCCAGTGCGCCTGCCGCTCGATGTACTCCAGAAGCTGATCGCTGAAGGCCGGCAAGTCGAAAAAGAAGTGCTCCGTCTCGCGCAGCACCGGCATGCGACCACAGAGCCGGCAGCGCGGATCGATCAGCTCGGTAGCGTCGAGGGTGCGGCCGCAGTTGTCGCACTGGTCGCCGCGGGCATTCGGGTAGCCGCAGTACGGGCAGGTACCCTCGACGTATCGGTCGGGCAGGAAGCGGCGGTCGTACTCGCAGTAGAACTGCGTCTGTGTGCGGGTGAAGAGGTATCCCCGCTCGTTGAGCGTGCGGAAGATGTCCTGGGAGACCGCGACGTGGTTCTCGGTATGCGTGTGGGTGAACAGGTCGAAGCTGATCCCCAGCCGGCGGTATGTCTCCAGGAACCGGTGGTGGTAGCGCCGGAAGATCTCCTCGGGGGAGACCCCCTCGCGGTCGGCAGCCACGGTGATCGGGGTACCGTGGGCATCGCTGCCGCTGACCATCAACACCTGGTTGCCGCGCAGGCGGTGGTAGCGAGCGAAGATATCCGCCGGCAGGTAAACCCCGGCCACGTGGCCGAGATGGAGGTCGCCATTGGCGTAAGGCCAGGCAACGAAGATGCCGATCCGCTTAGCCATAGTCGTCTGTGGTCCTCTCGTCGCTCGTACGGGCTGCCGGCAGTGGACGGATGCCCGGCGTCATCTGATTAAAGCACGAAATGGCCCTTGTTGGGGCCTGCTGAGACAGAGATCCGGGACGATGAAGGCCCGCGCGCCGGCAACCCGGGCACCAGTTCACCAGGTCGCCGACGTCTCATCCGGAGTGGTCGAGCGGGCTACCGTCTCCTGGGCTCTGCGAAGCAGATCCAGCACCTCTTCATCGCTCACCTGGTGGAAATCCTCGTACCAGGCCCCGACGCCATCGAGGTGCTCGGGCGCGAGGAGGACTTCGACGTGGTCGACTTCTTCCTCCAGGCGGCGTACTGCCTGCGGGGGTGCCACCGGCAGCGCCACGATGATGGCGCCCGGCTGCTGGTCCTTGACCGCAGCGATAGCGCCGAGCATGGTAAAGCCGGTCGCGACGCCGTCGTCGACCAGGATGACCGTCCGCCCGCTCAGCGAGGGGAGCGGGCGTCCCCCGCGATAGAGCTGGCGACGCCGAGCCAGTTCGTGCAAGTTCTCCCTGATCGCCTGCTGCAGGTAGTCCTCAGGCGCAACGCCGAGCTCGATCTCCCGCCGGTTGATCGAGACGAAGCCATTCTCGGCAACGACGCCGATGGCGTACTCGGGGTTGAAGGGCGCGCCGATCTTGCGCGTGAGGATGACGTCGAGCGGCAGATGGAGCGCGCAGGCTATCTCGTAGCCGACCAGCACGCCACCGCGCGGCAGTGCCAGCACGATCCCCTGCTCGACAGGCTGCTCCCGTAGCCGCTCGGCCAGCAGCCGACCAGCCTCGAACCGGTCCTTAAAGCGGATCCCGGCCATCTCGTCGAAGCGCTCTCGCCACATCGGTCACCTCGTCGAGTCTGCCATGCAGGCGCCCGGCCGGCGGCGGAGGTTCTCGTGCGGGTATTCGCGCGCTCGATAAGGCGTACGGGATACTGTGTCTATTCTACCCCAGCCTGGCGCCATCAAGCCGTTCGATATCGCCGAAAGAGGGAGAGCCGTACGCTATGATTGACACAACTGTGAGGCGGCCCGGGGAGCTGGCGCCGCCGTTCGAGGGAGTTGAACATCGATGGCAAAACCGCGGCTGCGCATCATCCCCCTCGGGGGGGTCGGCGAGATCGGCAAGAGTATGACCCTCTACGAGTACCGCGGGGACATGGTCATCGTCGATGCCGGCGCCAAGTTTCCTGGAGAAGATCTGCGCGGTGTCGACCTGATCATCCCGGACGTGCGGTACGTTAAGGAGCGGTTATCCAAACTCCGCGCGATCTTGCTCACCCACGGGCATGAGGATCACATCGGCGGGATCCCCTTCCTGCTCTCCGAGCTTCGCCCGATCGCCCCCATCCCCGTCTACGGCTCCGAGCTGGCCGTGGCCTACGCGCGAACCAAGGTCGAAGAGTTGGGTAATCCCAAGCTGGCCGACTTCCAGGTCGTGAAGCCGCATACGCGTTACCGGCTCGGCCACAACTTCGAAGCTGAATTCATCCCGGTAACCCACAGTATCCCCGGAAGCTACGCGATCGCGCTCAAGACGCCGCTCGGCTGGGTCGTCCACACCGGGGATTACAAGTTCGACCCCACTCCGCCCCTCGGGCCGACGACCGACCAGGAGCGGCTGCGCGCCATCGGCCGCGAAGGCGTACTGGTGCTTCTCTCCGATGCCGTCCGGGTCGAGCGACCAGGCCACACTCCTTCCGAGGCGGTCGTCAGCGAGACGCTCAACCGGATCATCGGCTCAGCACGGGGGCGCGTGATCCTGACCACCTTCGCGTCCAACATTACGCGGCTGGATCAGGCGATTCGCGCGGCTCACCGCCACGGGCGCAAAGTAGCGATCTCCGGTCGCAGCATGGAGCAGAGCACCCGGGTAGCGATGGAACTGGGCTACCTGCGCCCGCCCGACGGTGTCATCGTTCCACTGGAAGTCGCTACGGCGCTGCCGCGCAAGCAGTCGATGATCCTCACCACTGGGAGCCAGGGAGAGGCCACCGCCGCGCTCGCTCGCATCGCCGTTGGCGACCACCCGCACATCAAGCTCGCAGAAGGCGATACCGTCATCTTCTCCGCCACGCCGATCCCGGGAAACGAGGAGACGGTCAGCCAGACGATCGACCAGCTCTTCCGCCAGGGTGTGCGCGTGATCTATCCCGAGATCGAGCCGACGGTGCACGTCTCGGGTCATGCCAGCCGCGACGAGCTCAAGCTGATGCTCCGGCTCGTGCGCCCGCGATTCTGCGTGCCGATCCACGGCGAGTACCGGCACCTCGCGCTCTACCGCGAGCTGGCCGGTGAGCTCGGCTACCCGCCGGAGCGCGTGCTGATCCCCGAACTCGGCAGCATCCTCAGCTTCGGCCGCGAGGATGCCCGGCGTGAAGGGACGGTCGATACCGGGCCGATCCTGGTGGACTTCGTCACCAGCCAGCAGGCCATCCTCCGCCGGCGTGACGAGATCGCGACCAGCGGTGTCATCATCGCGACCTTCGTGATCGACCGGGAGACCGGCGGGCTGATCGCTGGGCCAGAGGTGAGCGCGCAGGGGCTCAACGGGCAAATCAGCGACGAGGTGCTGGAGAAGGTGACAGACGAGTTCCGCCGCTTCCTGGAGAAGCGCCAGAAAGGCGGCTTCAGCCACGGCTACCTCGTGAGCCGCACCAAGAACGTGCTGGGGCGGCAGCTCTACCGCCGGGCCAAGACCCGCCCACTCATCCTGCCGATCATCAGCGAGCTGTAGACGGCCCGTACGAGCCTCGCATCCGGAAGACGGGAGCGCGCGTTCAACGAGCGCGCGCGATGACGACGGCAATCAGGACGAGGACAGCGACGAGCAGCGCGGTGACTGCGGTCGCGTTCGCCCGGCCCAGGCGGGAGCGGAGCGGGACCGCCAGCCCGAGCGCTGCCAGGGCGAGCAACCCGACGACTGGATGCCACCAGGTGATGATATTCGGCGCCCGGACGAAGAGCGCCACGCCGATGACCACCTGGATCGCGAGGAACGCGTGGGCGATCCCGGTTAGCCACGCCGGCAGCCCACCCTGCCGCCGTCGCAGGTAGGAGCCCGCAGCGACCAGAAGGTAGAGCACTGCCAGCGACTCTCCCAGCATCCCGTGGATCGCACCCATTGGAACCCCTTCCCCGAGAGTCAAGTGACTCGGGCCAGCAAACCCGCCCCAGTATAGCCAATACGACGCCGAACACTACTCGATCATTGCTCGAGCGCGACGGCTCGTTGGGCCACGGGCGCGCGTCCGGTGGCGCGTTGCCTGGAGGGTAGCGGCGAGGTGGCCGCCAGGAGACGGCCGAACACCGCGAGGCCGGCAGTGAGCAGGAAACACACTGGGTAGGCCAGCTCGTACACCCTGCGGGGATGGATCGCTGGCGCGCCGCCAGTGCCTAGGTCGCGCAGCACGTGAGAGCCCAGCCCGAGGAACAGCCCCAGCCCGAGACCCCGCCACGGGCGTAACCCCGCCAGCACCACGGAGGCGAACAAGACGAACAGGAAGGAGTGGGTCGGCGGCCGCCCGGGCATAGTCATGCACCGATCCAGCCGCACCGACTGCGCGGCGACGATGTGGTCGAGGTCGAGAGCCAGGCTACCGGCCAGCCCGGCCGCAACGAACCATCCAGGTTCCGGCACGAGCGGCGCAGCCGGGAGTGTCACCGCGAGCGCCGCGCTGCTGTGGCTCAGCCCATCGAGCAGTGCTCGCCGCACGGTGCCGTTCTCGGCCCTCGCCCAGGCGCGGTGACAGGCGAGGTGCAGGGTAGCCGCGACGCCAGCACCGAGGAGAGGGAGACCGTAGGGCCGGCTCCAGGCCGGCAGACCCGTCTGGCGACCTCTGAATAGATGGCGACCGCGGCGCATCCCTCGCCCTCCGAGGCAACTCCACCCATCCCCGCGGTAGAGCGGCGTACGGCTAAGGATACGGAGAGGCTGCCATCCCGGCTAGCCTAGCAGCCCTCCCTGGCGGCAAGCCGGGCAACGAGAACGACCGAACACTCCGCGAGCCGGAACTCGCGCCCGCCTACCGCTGTGGTAGTGTAGTGAGATGATGGTCTGGAGGCCGGCACACCGAGCGCGATGGAGGCAAACGGTGAGCGCAGCGAGGACGCCCATCGGACGCGCCGTGGTCTTGCTCTCCGGCGGGCTGGACAGCACCACGGCCGCCTACCTCGCCCGTGCCGAGGGGTACGAGCTCTACGCGCTCTCGTTCGACTACGGGCAGCGCCACCGGCGCGAGCTGGAATCGGCGGCGACCGTCGCTCGCGCGGTCGGTGCCGTGGAGCACCGGGTCGTCACGATCGATCTGGCCCAGTGGGGCGGCTCGTCGCTGACCGGGGCCGGGCCGATCCCCACCGAGCCGACCACGGGCATCCCGTCGACCTGGGTACCAGCCCGCAACCTGATCTTCCTGGCCGTGGCCTCCGCCTACGCTGAGGTGATCGGAGCCAGCGCGATCTTCATCGGCGTCAGCCAGGTCGACTACTCGGGCTACCCCGATTGTCGGGGGGAGTTCCTAGAGGCGTACCAGCGCGCCGCCGACCTGGCCAGCAAGCAGTTCGTCGAGGAGGGTAAGCGGATCCTGGTGCTGGCACCGTTCCTCTACCTGCCCAAGGCAGGTATCGTCCGCCTTGGGCTGGCGCTCGGCGTGGACTACAGCCTCACCTGGTCGTGCTACCAGGGGGGCGATCGCCCATGCGGCGCGTGCGACTCGTGCCGGCTGCGCGCCAGGGCCTTCGCGGAGGCCGGCGTGCCCGACCCGCTCCTCAGCAGCGCTCGACCCTAGCGGCCGGCTCCATCCGGCCGCTCCAGTCGGAGCGAGCCGTCGAAGCGCTCCATCGCAGCGGCATAGCGGGCGCGCCTGCACGTGGTACAACAGGGCCTGGCCCGGCCTCGTACGCGAGTGGGAGTTGGCCGGGATCACCGCATCCGGAGGCGCTATGCCAGTGCAGCTCGTGCTCATCGGCCTGCCACAGAGCGGCAAGACGACCGTCTTCAACGCGCTCACCCGCGCCAAGGCCGTCACCGGCGGCTTCAGCGGCGCTGGGGATGAGCCCAACCTGGCCACCGTCAAGGTGCCCGACCCGCGGCTGGACGTGCTTACCCGCATGTTCAACCCTCGCCGCACCGTCCCCGCTGAGGTGCAGTACTACGATGTGGCCGGGCTGGCCAAAGGGGTCCACGAGCGCGGGCTGAGTGGGCGCCTGCTCGGCTATCTCAGCCAGGCCGACGCGCTCGTCCATGTGGTGCGCGCCTTCGACGACCCGGCCGTTCCTCACCCTGAAGGGTCGGTCGACCCTCTGCGAGACGTCGAAACCATCGACCTCGAGCTCGCCTTTTCCGACCTGAGCATCATCGAGAAACGGCTGGCACGCATCCAGTCGATGCTGGGCAAGCTACGCGCGGCCGAGCGGGAGGCACAGGAGCGAGAGGCCGAGCTGTTGGGCCGGCTCCAGGATGCCTTGACCGAAGGGACTCCGATCCGCGAGGTCGAGCTCTCGGCCGAGGAAGCGAAGGCGCTCCGCGGCTTCGGGTTTCTGACCGCCAAACCACTGTTGATCCTGCTGAACTTCGGTGAAGAGCTGCTCGGCGAGCCAGCCGAGCGCCTGCTGGCAGAGGTGAGCAGCCGCTACCGGCGGCCAGGAGTCGCTGTCGATGCGCTCCCGGGCAAGCTGGAAGAGGAGATCGCGCAGCTCCAGGACGACGACGCCCGGGACTTCATGGACGAGCTGGGAATCGAGGAGCCTGGACGCGACCGGGTGATCCGCCTCTCCTACGCGCTGCTCGGTTTGATCTCGTTCTTCACGGTCGGCCCCGACGAGGTGCGAGCCTGGACGATCCGGCGGGGCACGACGGCGGTGGAGGCAGCAGGTACCATCCACAGCGACCTGCAGCAGGGCTTCATCCGCGCGGAGGTAGTCTCCTACGACGACCTGGTGCGGACTGGGAGCCTAGCCGAGGCCCGGCGAGCTGGCGTGCTCCGGCTCGAGGGGAAGCAGTACGTCGTGCAGGACGGCGACGTGCTGCACATCCTGTTCAACGTGTGAGGTCAGGGAGAGCGTGCCTTGCCCCCGGAGCTGGCGGTTCGGACGAGCGGGCTGATCCCGCTCTGGGCCCTGCCGGCACTGGCCGGGCTGTGGGCTGTGGGGTTGCTGCTCGCCGCTGGCCCGCTCCGGCGGCGCTGGCCGTGGCTGGCCGGCGAGCTGGCCGCGCTCGGCGGGCTCCTGCTAGCGCACGTCCTATTCTTCTGGCGCCCCCTGCTCACTCCAGCGCAAGTCCCGAAGGGCGGCGGCGACCTCAACTCCTTCTTCTTCCCCCTGCACGCTCTCAGCGCCCGCACGGTGCAGGAGGGGGAGCTGCCGCTCTGGAACCCCCACCTCTTCAGCGGCATGCCCCACTTCGCAAACTACCAGGCTGGCCTGCTCTACCCGCCCAACTGGATCGCGTACCTCCTGGCCCGCCCCTTCACGTACAGCACGTTGGAGTTGATGGCTCTCAGCCACTATGTGATCGCCAGCCTCGGCGCCTACGCGCTGGCGCGGGCCACGCTCGGCGCCGGCCGGATCCCGGCACTGGTGGCCGGCATCGTCTTCCCCTACAGCGGCTTCCTAGTAGCCCACCTGGGCCACTACTCGATGTTCTCGGCCGCTGTTTGGGTGCCCTGGATCTGGCTGGGGCTGGCGCAGGCAGTGCGGCGCGCCTCCTGGCTCTGGGCGGCCGTCACCGCTGGCTTCGTCTTCCTGCTGGCCACCGGCGGGCACCAGCAGACAGTGCTCTACGCGCTGGCCGCCTCGGCGGCCTGGTGGCTCTTCTGGATGGTCCTCCGCCACCTGGCGGCCTTCCGCGAGCTGCGGGGCGGGCTCGCGCCAGGACAACGCTCCTCGGTCGCGTCGCTCTGGCGCGCGCTCCGGCCACCGCTGGCCGACGCGCTGCGGGCCGGTCTGGCGGTGGGGAGCGGGCTGGCGCTGGCGATGCCGGTGCTCCTGCCCTCGCTGGAGCTGGCCCGGCGCTCGGTGCGGGCCGGCCGGCTGACCTACGAGCAGGCGACCGAGTTCAGTCTCCAGCCGATCATGCTCGTCCACTTCCTCCTGCCCAAGCTGTTCGGCAGCAACCCGACCGACTACTGGGGACCGTTCTCCAGCGGCGAGGTCTGGTTCTACGCCGGGGTGATCCCGCTGCTCCTGGCCGGGCTGGGCCTGGCGCTCCGCCGCGAGCCCGTGCGCTGGTTCCTGGCGACGCTCGGGCTGGTCGCGCTGTTGCACGCGATGGGGCCGTACACGCCAGTACACGGCTGGGCCTACCGCTTCCTCCCCTTCGCCGACCTGCTCCGCGTCCCGGCCCGCTCGCTGCTGTACGTCGACCTCGCGGTCGCGCTGCTGGCCGCCACCGGCCTGCACGACGTGCTGGCGGCCACGCGAACCGAGCAGACCCGCCTCGCGCGCCTCGCCCTGCGGTCGGCCCGGCGGCTGCTCGCGATCGCGCTGGGAGCGCTGATCCTCTTGATCATCCCCCTCTTCTACCGGGTCGTCCTCGGCGGGCCGGAGCTGCCCGAGCGGGCGGTGATCGCGCTCGACGGGCTGAACCTGCTGGCGCTGCTGCTCGGCCTGGCGCTCCTCTGGCTCTGGGCGGTCGAGCGCGCGCGGCTGCCGCGCCCGGCAGCCGGCCTGCTGGCGCTCGGGCTGGTCGTGGTCGACCTCTTCAGCGCCAACGCCACCTTCAACCCGACGCTCGACGACCTGAACGTCGACTTCCGCCACCCGGAGATCGTCGCCTACCTCCGGGAGCGCGCCGAGGCCGAGGGGCCGATCCGCATGATCTCGCTGACCATTCGCTGGCAGCCGAGCGCGGCCGCCGTGGTCGGGCTCGACGACGTCGGCGGGCTCTACGATCCGATGCAGCCGGCCGGCTACGCCGGCGTGCTCGACTTCGCCCGCAACAACCGCGATCACGGCGCCTTCGACCTCCTGAGCGCGCGCTACCTGATCAGCCGGGCCGACGCCGGGTCGTCAGGCGCGCGCTTCCGGCTGCTGCTGACCACCCCGGAAGGATTGACGCTCTGGGAGAACCCGCGGGCCATGCCGCGCGCCTGGCTGGCCGGCAGCGCCGAGATCGCCGACCGCGAGACCGCGCTGCAGCGCATCCGTGAGCCGGGCTTCGACCCGCGCCGGGAGCTCTACCTGACCGGCGAGCTGCCGCCGGCCGACCGGGCCGCCGGCGGTCGTGTCGAGATCACCGCCTACCGGCCAAACCGGGTGGAGATCGCGGCCGAGGCGACCGCCCCGGCCTACCTGGTGCTGGCCGACACCTTCGATCCCGGCTGGCGAGCGACGGTCGACGGCCGGCCGGCGCCGGTCGCGCTGGCCAACGGCATCTACCGGGCGGTCTGGGTACCGGCTGGTCGCCACGAGGTGGTCTTCACCTACCGGCCGCCGTACCTCGTGCCCGGCCTGGCCACGGCGGCGGCCGGCGCGCTGGCCGTGCTCGGGATGTTCCTCCTGGCCTGGCACCAGCGCCGGGTCTTACGGAGTTACCCGTAAAGCAGTTTGACGAACCGGCCATCTCTGACTATCATTCACCTGGGTGACCTCCCACTTCGCGCGGCAACTGAAAACAGACCTGGACCGCCTCTGTACGGAGGAATCGGCGGATGGAGCCGGAGGACGCGTGCTGGGAGCGCCTGCAGGGGAGCCTCGTCCGCCGGCAGCAGGAGATCGCGGAGCGCTGGCATCGCGCGCTCCGGTCGGGTAGCGACATGCCGGATTCGACGGCAGCGCGCCGTCGACTCGCCGAACTCACCGAGCGG
Organism: Thermalbibacter longus; assembly: GCF_023806485.1. GTDB lineage: Bacteria > Chloroflexota > Chloroflexia > Thermomicrobiales > Thermomicrobiaceae > Thermalbibacter > Thermalbibacter longus. The sequence continues at coordinate 48,310 of NZ_JAMSLR010000001.1, read as the reverse complement.
GCGATCGCCCTGTTGCTCGCCGAGCCGCTCGATCGCGAGGCGGCGCAGGCGATCGGGGCGGCCCTGGTCGAGCTGGGGTTCGGCGAGCCGGAGGCGCTCGGGCAGACCGTAACGACGCTCGGCCAGGAGCTCCTGGCCGGTCTCCCTGCTGAAGCAGTCCTCCCCCTCCAGCCGCGGCTCGTGGTCCTGCTCGCCGAGCTGGCCGCCGGCTTTACCCACCGGGTACAGCAGACCATTCCGCGAGCGGCCGGCCCCGCAACCCCGGCGCCGGAAGACCGGCTGCGGCTGGTGCTCGAGCATGCGCCGCTCATCCTCTTCGCCGTCGACCGGGTTGGGACGATCACATTCGTGGAAGGTTCCGGTCTGGCCACCCTCGCCGAGCACCCGGAGCGGCTGGGCGGGCAGTCGCTGTGGGCCGGGGTGACGGCGATCCCCGAGCTGGCCGATCACCTGCGCCGGGTGCTGGCCGGCGAGGCGTTCACCGCTCGCGTGTGCTATCGCGAGGCGGTCTTCGAGGTCCACTATGCGCCGCTGCGCGACGCGCGGGGCAGGGTGAGCGGGGCGATCGGCGTGGCGGTGGATATCACGACACAGGCGCAGGCGGAGGCAGCGCTGCGGTGCGCCGAGCTCGGCTTCTCGCGGCGGGAGCGGGAGGTGTTAATGCTCCTGGCGCGGGCGGACCTGCCGACGTACCGGGAGATCGGCGCCGTCCTCTGTGTGAGCCCGGAGACGGTGCGGACGCACCTGCGGGCCATCGCCCGCAGGCTGGGAGTGGCGGAACGCCGCGCGGACGTGGTAGCGGCGGCCTACGCGCGCGGCCTGCTGCCGCGTGATATCGAAGTGGAATACTGGGCGCGCAGTTCCGGATGCGACGGCTTGAGTTGCTCCTGGAAAGAACAACCGGCTTACAATCCGAACACCGGTCACACGGACTATCGGTGGGCCTACGTGCGCTTCAAGACCTCGCACCTCACCAGCGGAACGTTCTGGTATCACCACACCATCAACCACGAAACCGGTCACGTGCTAGGGCTGAAAGACCCCGACTGGTGGGGACAGTGCGCCGACAGCGTCATGCACTCGGGGGTATATGGTTGCACCGATCGCGAGTGGCCGAGCTGGTCGGATAGGGACAAGGTCACCAAGATCGCAGAGAACCTGGTTCAGTGAGCGATCATGGTTGAACAGGAGGATAGGCCATGAAAAGAATCGGAATGCGCTGTCTTCCGTGGCAACTACGCACCGGCATATTGCTCGTGCTCATCCTGGCAATCGGGGTACTCGCCCGCGAGCTCGTTCCTCGCATGCTTCGGGCTCAGAGCGTCCACTTCACCGATGGACTGCTGCTTACGACGAACCGAGATCGCCTGGCGCTGTGTGTCGAGCCGGTTGCCGCGGCTACCGTTGACCTGGAGGTCGCTCGCCAGCGGATGGATGCTGCGCTGGCCACGCTCACGCAGCATCCGCACTGGCGGCCGGCCGGATTAGCCCAGAATGCGCCGGTCGTGGAGATCGGCTGTCCCGGGAAACCGTACCTGCTGGAACCGGGTGTCTCTGTCAAAGGTGGGAAGCCGACCGGCGACCCGGTAGTGCAGCGGGTAGACGTCCCTAGCCGGTTCCGAGTCTTCGTCTACATCCTGCCCGAACCTGAACTCGCCAGGATTTTCGGGGATACATCCATCCGGCGAGCACCCCAGGAGATGTTCTGCGAAGGAGACTCCTGCGCTGAGGTCACCACCGGCCTCTACCTCAGCCCTCGCGAAGTCCACGATGCTCAGTTCTTGTCCGACCAGCTCGCGAAGGCGATCGGACTCGAGCTTGCGGTGCCCCTCGATCCGGGATCACCACGCCCGGACGGGGGCTAATGCGCGATGGAAACGGGGATGGCAGCTACCGGGGCACAAAGGAGCACGGCTGAAGAATCGACTGGCGCGGCCGAGGTGGTTTTTGGTGGTGCTAATCGTCCTCATCTTGGCGATTGCCTATAGCATCGCCGTGTTCTGGATCACGCCTGTGCCGTTCGACATGTCGGTTCGTTCGACTTCTCGTCCGCGATCCGATTGCCGACAACGCGACGAGCTGTCTGTGAGGACGACTGCCCGGCGAGGGCTTCGCTTGCAGCCTGGGGAGAAAATTGCCCAGCCCTGGGGAGAGAACATCACCAAGCATGCGAGCTAGGCTGGGAACAAGACGTTGTCCGAGACGTGTGGCGATGCTCGATAGAAGGGAGGTAGACATCCGTTTCAACATAGGCGGGAGTTAGGCTATTATCCGAAGGAGATAGCAATGATTCGCCATTTGCGCAATCGGCGCCGGCGACTGCCCCTCTCGTTTAAAATGGACTGGGCACCAGTAAAACGTGGCATACGTGTCCTCATAGTTGCTGTCCTCATCTCGACAGCGTTGTCGATGAACGGCGTCGTGCCGGCGTCAGCCGCGTCAAATGGTAGAGATCCCGAGATTGCAGCCGCCTTGGATCGTATCGCTCGCGGCACATATACCGCCGAGGATTTGCAGCTGATCCGCAGCCGTCCGGGTATAGCCTCGCAGGTTCCCGACCCGACGCGGCCCGTCGAGATCGGAGCGCGCGATGGAGTACTGATTCAACCCATGGCGGTCGGCGCTGCCGGATGCTGGTGGGCTGACGTCTGGTTCCAACGGTTCAGTCTGCTTGGCTTTAGCCTGTACAAGTGGCATCACTATGTGGCATGGTGTGGCAACGGCTCCGTAGTTACTGGATGGCAGAACCGGTATGATTACGTCACTGACGTGAACTCAGTGATCTACGTCCGGGAACTGGTGGTCAACCAAGCTAGCAGCCCTGGATCATGGCAGGCTTGGTCTCACATGCAACGCCATTTAGAGTACTGCGTCGTGCGCTACGGCTGTTATGCCAATGCATATCCGTGGAGCAAGATCTATGTGTACGGTGACGGACGTTATACATACGAAGGGAGTTATTAGGAGTTGCTGACGAGACTCGGAGTCGTGATACTGATCTTGATCGTTGCGTTCGGATCGCTGCTTGCGCTGGGCCCAGCTGTTGGTCAGATCGAGCTCGGCATCTGGTTCGCGCTGGTGGCGATCGCGCTGGCTGTCTCGTTAAAGTTGGTCGGTCGAGCGGGCCATCAGCGCCACCGCTGAGTGCACATCGGCTTTCCGCGCCTGCCACCCGGGCAGATGGAGGAAGGAGATGTCGCCGCAATGGCCGGTGGACGCTGCCGAATCGTCGCGATCCTGAGCCTACTGGCGGCCCTGCTGGCCGTTGCGGCGCTCAGCGCGACGCTCCTCCGGCCGGCCTTCGTCTTCTCCCTGCTCGGCCGGCCGGAGCAGGCCGTCCAGATCGTCCGCGGCGAGATAACCGCCTACGGCCCCGACGAGAACGCGACCGCGTTCTGCGCCCGCGACGGCACACCCATCGCGCAGTGCGACCAGGCCTTCACCATGGTCTGTATCCACCAGGCACCGGGCCGGGATTGGTGCGCCTACAGCGGCCTGGCCGACCCAGACCGCCTGCCGCCGGTGGGCACCCAGGTCGAGGCAGGGCTGGTACTCGTACCGACGGCAGCGCTGGGATTGGAAGAGCTGGACCGCGACATGGGGATTTGGGTCTACTTCATCCCACTGGGTAACGGGAGCGTGGGCAAGGGCCGATGAGCCCATCCGACGAGATGATCGCGATAAAGTCGCAGGGGACATCGACGGCACGCCAGGCCGTCGGCACCCACCTCCGCGCGACGCTCGGAATCAACGCCGTCGCGCTCCTCGCGCTCACGGCGTGCGGGACCACTCCGCCGCTCCCCGTCGTGATCGCAATGCTTCTCCTGGCATGGCTATGCCAGCACGCCTGAGGCACGCGCGATCCAGTTATCCACCTCGATGCACTATCCAGCGGATAACAGGGATCAGGAATGTGTTCCCATAGCCGATCGCTCCCTGCGCGCTGATGCTTCTCCTCTGTGGGCGTCGCACGCACAGCCAATTCGGGCCGGACAGGCTGGTGCTCGAGCCCGCAACCTGACCTCCAACCGCGCATCCGCGGCCGGAAGACGAGATACCGGGCGAGGCGAGGGGGAACACCTTCCACCGATGGCTGAGCAAAAGCGCCAGGGAGCCGGAATTGCCCGGCTCCCTGGCTCGGTGCTGTCGCAGTCTCCGCCTACGGGACCTGGACCCGGATCATGTTGGTCACCTTGGTGACGCCCGGAGACCGCCAGGCCGCCTCCTCGGCCTCCTTGCGCTCGGCCCAGGAGCGGACGGTGCCAGTCAGGACCACGTGGCCGCCATTCTCCACTCGAACCTGGATGTTCTCGGCATCCAGCTCCGCGTGCCGCACGAAGGCCTGCTCGATCCGCTCCTTGATACTCTCCGCCGAGACCGACGGCTGCTTGACGGTGATCAGGTTGATCACCGACTTGACGCCGGCTACGCGGCGGGCCGATTCCTCCGCCTCCCGCCGCTGGTAGTGCCAGTCGACCTCACCTTCGAGCGTGACCCGGCCTTCCTCGACCCGCACCTTGATCTTGTCCGCCGGGACCGAGGGGTTCTCCTCCAGGGCCAGGGCGACCGCGCGAGCGATGTCGGTGTCGGTCCGCACGCCTACGCCTCTCGGGATCACCTCGATGTGGTTCACGACGGCTCGCACGCCCTCGACCCGGAGCGCCGCCCGCTCGGCGGCCCACTTCTTGAGGAAGCTATCGACCGTCCCCGTCAACGTCACCACGCCGTCGTCCACTTCGACGCCGACGTCGGTGACCTCGACTTCCGGGTCCCAGTCCAGCTCGTCGAGTACGTCCTGCTGGATCTCCTCGTCGGTCTTGACCCGCGGCGCCATCAGCTCACCTCCCCTGTGACTCGTGAATGGTGCTCCCGATTACGAGGATCGTGGCTGCCCGGCCTGCACGGCGATCCGCTTGACCCGAGCCTGCTCGGCCTTCGGGAAGGTCAGCGTGACGATGCCGTTCTCCACCGTCGCCTGAGCATGCTCGGCGTCGACCGGAGCCGGCAGCACGATGCTCTCGGCGAACTGGCCCGTGCCGATCTCCCGGCGGTACCAGGTGGCCCTCTTCGCCTCCTCCTCGCTCAGCGCGTACCCGTAGCGACCCCGAACCGTCACAGTGTTCTGCTCCAGCGTCACCTCGAGGTCATCGGGACGCGCGCCGGGTACCGCGAGCTTGATCACGATCGCCTCCGGCGTGTCGTAGACATCGGTCGCCGGCCTCGAGACCAAGGCCCGCGGCAGCATTCGCCCGCGCTCGATCGTCTCCCCGAGCAACCGGTTCATCTCGTTCACGATCCGATCCAGCTCGGTCAATGGGCTCCACCGCTCCAGCATGGCTCGACCCTCCCTTCGTCAACTGTGTCGACCGTCACCGCTTTCGAACGGTGATGACCTTCCGTCTAGCGACACTATATCGTATTGATACGATCCGTGTCAAGTGAGTTTTTACAACTCGTGATATTGAAGCCCCGACGGTACGCGAAACGGGCGCACCCAGACCTCACCTCGCGTACCGCCTTGGTTTCGCTACCCGGAGGAGCCACAGAAGCAGGGTAAGCCGCTTGACAACCACCACCAGCTCGATTACGATAATCCCGACAAACTTGGTCGGGATTCGACGCGCGCCGGCTGCGGTCGACGAGAGCGAGTGCGATGGCGTCACCGTCCCGGGTCGTGACGTCACCGCTCACAATGCGAGAGAGGGAGGGAACTCGGTGCAGCCCCGTGTAAATCGAAGGGCGTTCCTGCGCACGGCAGTTGCCGCGCTGGCCGCCGGCACCACTCTACCACTGCTGCAGGCATGCGGCGGCCGGGAAGAGAGCCCGACGCCGACAGCGGCTGGCGGCACAGGAGCTACAGCCGAGCCGACTGCCACGGCCGCGGTGACGCCGGCGACACAGGCCTCACCGTCACCAGCAGCCACAACCGCCACCCCGACGGCCAGGGGGACGATCGGTGGTTCGCTCACCGTCTACTCGGGACGGAGCGAGAGCTTGATCGGGCCACTCATGGATCAGGTTCAGAGCGCCCTCGGGATCGACGTCCGCGTCCGCTACGGTGATACCGCCGAGCTGGCGGCCGCGATCCTGGAGGAGGGCGAGCGAAGCCCGGCAGACCTCTTTTTCGCCCAGGATGCTGGCGCCCTCGGCGCGGTCGCGCGCGAAGGACGCTTCATCCAGCTCGACGCCGACGTCCTGGAGCGCGTCGAGCCCCGTTTTCGCTCCCCTGACGGGCTGTGGGTAGGTATCAGCGGGCGTGCCCGAACGGTCGTGTACAACACCGACCAGCTCTCCGAGGCCGACATCCCCGCCTCCATCCTCGATTTCCCCAACGTCGAGCGGTGGCGAGACCGGCTGGGCTGGGCGCCGACCAACGGATCGTTCCAGGCGTTCGTCACCGCGCTGCGCGTGCTCCGCGGCGACGACGCGGCCCGATCCTGGCTCGAGGGGTTGAAGGCGCTCGGGACACGGAGGTACGAGAACAACACCGCCATCGTCAAGGCGACGATCGCTGGCGAGATCCAGGCCGGGTTCGTGAACCACTACTACCTCGTGCGCGAGGAAGCCCAGGCGGGACAGGACTTGCCGGCCGAGAACTACTTCTATCGCAACGGCGACCCCGGCGCCCTCATCAACGTCGCGGGCGTGGGTATCCTGGCTTCCGGTCGAAACCAGGAGCAGGCAAAGGCACTCGTCGACTACTTGTTGTCAGCGGAGGCGCAGCAATACTTCGCTGAGCAGACGTTCGAGTACCCGCTGATCGAGGGTGTTCCGGCGAGCCCGAAGCTGATCCCGCTGGAAGAGATCCAGACACCGGATATCGACCTCTCGGATCTCGACGACCTCCAGGGGACCCTGGCGCTCCTGCAAGAGGTCGGGCTGCTCTGAGGCAAAACCAGGCTTCGAGATGACGATCGGGATCGGTGAGACACCGGCGAGAGCTCGGCAACTACGAGATCGGCGCATACGGTACGCCCGGGTGGGCGTGCCCGCGCTGGTCTGGATCCCGGCTGCCACGCTGACCGTTGTCTCGCTGATTCCGTTGCTCTACCTGGTCGTCCGCGCGCTCGGGGGTGGCGAGGACACGCTCGCCACCCTCTGGCGCGACCGGACTCTTGTCCTGATTCAGAACACGATGCTGCTCGCCCTCGCAGTTACTGCCAGCGCCGCGGTCCTTTCGCTCCCGCTCGCCTGGCTGACCATGAGCACCGATCTCCCCGGTCGCCGGTTGTGGTCAGTGCTGGCTGCGCTGCCGATCGCGATACCGAGCTATGTTGGGGCGTTCACCGCCGTCGCTGCCTTCGGGCCACGCGGCGCTCTCCAGAGCCTGCTCCAGCCCCTGTTCGGCATCGAGCGACTACCCGAGATCTACGGCTTCTCCGGCGCCTGGCTGGTTCTCACCCTCTACACCTACCCCTACATCTATCTCTCACTCCGCGGGGTGATCGGATCGCTCGACCCGGCGCTCGAGGAGGCGGCGCGCTCCCTCGGTCACGGGCCGTGGAGCACCTTTTTCCGGATCACGCTCCCGCAGCTCCGCCCGGCCATGACCTCCGGCGCGCTGCTCACCGCTCTGTATGTCCTGAGCGACTTCGGCGCGGTCTCACTGCTCAACTTCGACGCCTTCACGCGGGTCATCTACAACCAGTACCGGCTCGCTTTCGACCGCAGCGCCGCCGCCGGGCTGGCACTCATCCTGGCTGGCTTGACGATCGTCATCGTCACCGCCGAGCGCGTCTCGCGCGGGCCGCAGCGGTACCACCGGAGCAGCGCCGGAACCGCCCGGCCCCGTCGCCAGGTCAGGCTGGGCCGGTGGAAGCTGGTCGGGCTAGCCTACTGTGGTGGATTGACGCTCTTGACGCTCGGCACGCCGCTCGCCGTCATCGGCTACTGGCTCTTCCAGGCACTACGGACTGGAAACCCGCTGGCCTTGACCTGGCGAGCAGCCTGGCACTCAGCATCGGTGTCGTTGCTCGCCGCGGCGCTTGCGGTCGTGGCGGCCTTCCCCATCGCCGTCCTCCTGGTCCGGTACACGGGTTGGCTCAGCCGAACCGTAGAAGTGCCACTGTGGATCGGCTATGCCCTCCCCGGCATCGTCACTGCCCTGGCGCTAGTGTCGTTCGGCGCCCGATACCTGACGCCGCTCTACCAGACGCTCGCTATGCTCCTGCTAGCCTACCTGATCCGTTTCCTTCCCGAAGCGGTCGGCAGCCTGCGCGCCTCGCTGCTCCAGGTCAGCCCGCACCTTGAGGAGGCCGGGCGCAGCCTGGGCCACCCACCGCTCCGGGTCTGGCTGCGAGTAACCGCGCCGCTGCTCTGGCCTGGCATCGCGAGCGGCGGCACGCTGGTCTTCTTGACGACGATCAAGGAACTCCCGGTAACCTTGCTTCTGAGCCCGATCGGCTACGATACCCTGGCCACCGAGGTGTGGAACGCGACGCGCGAGCTGTTCTGGTCGCACGCCGCGCTGCCGGCACTGGTGCTCTTCCTGGTGGCCGCGCTCCCGATGGGAATCCTCACCTGGCGCCAGCAGCCGGCTGAGCAGAGGCGCTCGGCAGCAGCGAGCGACAGGAAGCACACCGGAGAGCCGGAAACGTCGACCTGGTAGACTTGCAGCGCTGCCGATCGCAGCAGGGCGGGAGGACCATGCGGAACATGCAACCGGCCATCCAGCTTTCCGGCGTCTGGAAGCGGTATCCTGGCAACGAGGAGCCAGCCGTCCGCGACCTTGATCTCACCGTCTACCGGGGCGAGATCCTTGCGCTGCTCGGCCCCAGCGGCTGCGGCAAGACGACGACGCTGCGGCTCATCGCCGGGTTCGAGCGTCCGGATGCCGGTACAGTGGCGCTGAACGGGGAGGTGGTCGCGAGCGAAGACCGGTTCGTGCCGCCGGAACGGCGCGGGGTGGGGATGGTCTTCCAGGACTACGCCCTCTTCCCGCACCTGACTGTTGCCGAGAACATCGCATTCGGTCTCGGCAGGCTAACCCGGTCTGCACGGCGTGAACGAATCCGCGATCTCCTCCGGCTCACCGGGCTCGAGGACGTGCATGACCGCTACCCACACCAGCTCTCTGGCGGGCAGCAGCAACGGGTCGCAATCGCCCGAGCGCTCGGGCCGAACCCACAGGTACTCCTCCTCGACGAGCCGTTCTCCAACCTGGACACGGAGCTTCGCTTGCAGATGCGCGTGGAGCTCCGCCGCCTGTTGGAGCAACTCGGCATCACCGCGGTCCTAGTCACCCACGATCAGCAAGAGGCGATGGCGATCGCCGATCGGATGGCCGTGATGCTCGCAGGCCACATCGAGCAGGTCGATACGCCGGAGAAGGTCTACCACTACCCGGTCAACCGGGCAGTCGCGCAGTTCGTCGGCCAGGCGACCTTCGTGCCGGCTCGCCTGAACGGCGTTCTCGCCGAGTCGGATCTCGGCCGGTTCGCCTTCGAACCGAGAGCCAGTTCTCCCGACCTCGTGGAGCTGCTGGTCCGCCCCCGCGACGTGTCGCTGGAAGCGGATCCTCAGGGGATCGCAGTCGTGCTCTCCCGGCAGTTCCAGGGCCCGGAGACGGTCTATCTGGTGCAGCTCCCCTGCGGGGTGCAGCTCCAGACCAGCCAGCCCTCGTACGTCGATATCCCTCCGGGAACCAGGGTGCGGGTGCGCTGCAACCGCGCGCGGCTGGCAGCGTTCGACCGCCACGCGCAGATCGGTGTCACAGCGCCACCTGGATCGGACAGCCGCCCGCACCGCGTGGAGAACCCCGAAGACCATCACGCGCTGCGCAAGCACGCTGAAGCCCCGGCCCGGACACCGAACCGCTGACCTGCTGCGCCGGTCTGCTCGGTCTCTGCCCGGCACCGGCGGTGATGCCGCTGCCTGCTGGGAGATCGTCGCTTCCCGGTCGTGCGGCGTCCACGATGCGCAGTGCGCCGCGGGTCGTCCAGCAGCGTCGTTTCCTCGCTTTCACAGCGACGTGCATCAGAGAGACTGAGGTCGACGCGCTGGCATGTAAACGCCTCAGGCTCCCGGCGCCGACTCGCGCTCATCGAGGGCGTGGAGGGCGAGGTCGATACTGATCCAGATCGTCTTCGAGAAGGGGTAAAACACTACCGGGAACAGCGCATTGATGGCGATCGTAACCGCGAGCAGCCAGGCAACCGGAGGTGCAGGCCACGTGAGAACGAGCCCGGCCACCAGGGCGATCACGAAGACCAGCTCGGTTACCCCGATGTTGATGGCCATAGCTCCTGTCCAGTAGCCTTCCTCCCGTTCGAAAACCAGGCCGCATCGCGGGCAGCGTGGGACGAGCGCGAACCATCCCTGGAAAATCTTCCCTTCGCCACACTTCGGGCAGCGCTTGAGCAGACCCCACAGAGCAGCGCGGACCAGAGTCGCACGATTCATCCGATAGCTGACCCCTCCGCAGGTGGACCGCGATACCTCCAGATTCCCCATCTCCGGAATCTAGACGTCCTGGATCAGAGCATAACGGAAGCAGCACCCGTACTTGTCGGGAAAATCCCGATCATGACAGGTTCCTCGCACTGGTGTAGGATAGCTTCCAGAGAAGGGGAGCTGCTCGGGCACGCGTTGGCCCGGGCGCCTGTTGGCGTGAAGTGAGGAGCTGTATGACGAGAGGGAGGCTCTGGAAGCGGTCCCTGGTCGTTGCCCTGCTCTCGCTGTTGCCGGTGATCGCGAGCGGCTGCGCGGTAATCGGCGGAAGTCCGCAGTCGGTCAATCGCCCGGCTGGGGACAGTATGCGCAAGATCTGGGACCTCTTCGTCCCGATCTTCTGGCTCTCCGTCCTCGTTTTTGTCCTGGTCACCGCGATCCTGCTTTTCGCCCTCTGGCGCTTCCGCCGCCGTCCGGGAGAGGACCGGCGCCCCGAGCAACTGCACGGGAACACCAGATTAGAGATCGCCTGGACGATGGTTCCGGCCATCATCCTGGCGATCATCGCCGTGCCCACGCTCTCGCTGATGTTCGAGCTGGATCGGGACCCGGGTCCGGACGCCCTCACTGTCCGCGTCATCGGCCACCAGTGGTGGTGGGAGTTCCAGTATCCCGAGTACAACGTGGTGACGGCAAACGAGCTCCACGTGGTGGTCGATCGACCGGTTCGCCTCGAGATGGATTCGGAGGATGTCATTCACAGCTTCTGGATCCCCAGGCTCGCCGGCAAGCGCGACGTGATCCCTGGCTGGAACAATGTCCTGTCGTTCACGCCGGAGGAGGTAGGGACCTTTCCGGGCCAGTGCGCGGAGTTCTGCGGGATCCAGCACGCGAATATGAAGTTCCAGGTCATCGTGCAGACACAGGAGGAGTTCGACGCCTGGATCCGCCAGCAGCAGCAACCCGCAGCCGAGGTGCCAGCCGACCCGCTCGCCGCGCGGGGGCGCGAGCTGTTCCTGACGCCGGCCAATGCCTGCATCGGCTGCCACGCTGTTGCCGGAACCGACGCCAAGGGGCAGGTCGGCCCCAATCTCACCCACGTCGGGAGTCGTGGTATTATCGCCGGTGGGGTGCTCGAAAACACCCCGGAGAACCTCGCGCAATGGCTTAGAAACCCGCAAGCCGTCAAGCCCGGCAACAAGATGGTCCTTCCGCGACAGCTCACCGATGAAGAGATCGAAGCGCTTGTCGCGTACCTGATGAGCTTGCAGTAGCCCGCACGCCGATACTGAGCTAGAGGAGTTCGAGCAGATGGTCGAGTCCGCACTCAAGCTGGAACGAGCACGCTACGAGCGCTCGGCGCTCGTCGAGTGGCTGACGACCGTCGACCACAAGAAGATCGGCATCCTCTACTTCTGGTCGTCGCTCGCCTTCCTGTTGATCGGCGGCTTGCTGGCACTACTCATCCGCACGCAGTTGATCGTGCCGGACAACACCTTCCTGGGGCCACAGACTTACAACGAAGTCTTCACGATGCACGGCACGATCATGATCTTCCTGGTCGTGATGCCACTCAACGCTGCCTTCTTCAACTTCTTCGTCCCGCTCATGATCGGCGCCCGCGACGTGGCCTTCCCGCGGCTGAACGCGTTCAGCTACTGGGCCTTCCTGTTCGGTAGCCTGCTGCTGCTCAGCAGCTTCCTGTTCGGCGCGGCGCCAGACGGTGGCTGGTTCGGCTACGCGAACTTGACCAGTAGCCGCCTCTATTCGCCCGGGCTGAACATCGACTTCTGGGTCATGGGCCTCCAGGTGCTCGGCGTCGCTACCCTGGCCTCGGCGCTCAACTTCTTCGTGACCATCGTCAACATGCGGGCGCCAGGTATGAGCCTGATGCGCATGCCCGTGTTCGTCTGGATGACGCTCGTCACCGCCGTTCTTATCCTGCTCGCCTTCCCCTCGCTGACCGTCGGCTTGGTCATGATCATGTTCGACCGCTACTTCGGGACGAACTTCTTCAACCCGGCTGCCGGTGGTGACCCTGTGATCTGGCAGCACCTGTTCTGGATCTTCGGTCACCCGGAGGTCTACATCCTGATCCTACCCCCGATGGGTATGATCTCCGAGATCCTCCCGACCTTCTCGCGCAAGCCACTCTTCGGCTATACCTTCGTCGTGTTCGCCGGCATCGTCATCGCCTTCCTCTCCTTCGGCGTGTGGGCGCACCATATGTTTGCCGTCGGTCTAGGGCCAGTGCCGAATGCCGTCTTCGCAACCACGACCATGCTGATTGCGATCCCCACCGGGGTGAAGATCTTCAACTGGCTCGGCACGCTCTGGGGCGGCGCTATCGAGATGAAGACGGCGCTCCTCTTCGCCGCCTCCTTCATCGCCATGTTCACGATCGGCGGCATCTCGGGTGTCATGCACGCCAGCGTGCCCGTAGACTACTGGCAGACGGACTCCTACTTCGTGGTGGCGCACTTCCACTACGTGCTGTTCGGCGGGTCGCTGCTGGCGATCATGGCCGCCATCTACTACTGGTTCCCCAAGATGTTCGGACGAATGCTGGACGAGCGGCTGGGCAAGCTGCACTTCTGGCTCACGCTCATCGGCTTCAACCTCACCTTCTTCCCGATGCACTTCCTCGGGGTCGACGGCATGCCGCGCCGGGTCTTCACCTACAGCGCGGATATGGGCTGGGATCTGTGGAACCTCGTCGCATCGATCGGCGCCTACCTGCTCGGGGCTTCCACGCTCTTGCTCTTCGTGAACATGCTGACGACGCTGCGGAAGCCGGCTGACGCGCCAGCCGACCCCTGGGACGGCCGCACTCTCGAATGGGCGATCCCCTCGCCACCGCCGGCCCATAACTTCGATGTGGTGCCGGTGGTACGCGGGCGCGATGCGTTCTGGATCGAGAAGTACGGCGCCGAAGAAGTCGTCGGGCCAGCTCCGGAACGGCACGGCGCGGAGTCAGGGCACAACCCGCACAATCCGCACAACGCTGGCTCTGGCGACGAAGCAGGGCACGGCTCGAGCGCTGGTCACGGTCAGTCCGCGCACATCCACCTCCCACCGCCCTCGTGGTTCCCGCTCACGACAGCGGCCGGGCTCACGCTCATGGGCGCGGGCATGGTGGTGCACGCAACTGAGTCGCTCGCATCTCTCGGCTTCCCCATCGTTGGGCTCGGCATCGCGATGGTGGTCGTGAGCCTGCTGGGCTGGACGTTCGAGCCGATCCATGAGGAGTCACACGCATAGGAATCCGAGGAACGTTTCGCTGGCTAGCAGCCTGGGGACCCCGAAGTCGTAGGTAGGGAGGAGCAGGAACGTTGAGCGACGGCACGGCAGTCGGCCACGCACCGCAAGCGCATCACACCACTACCGGCATCTCGCACAACAAGATGCTGATGTGGGCCTTCCTGGCCTCGGACTGCATGTTCTTCGGCTCGCTGATCTGGGTCTACATGGTCTACCGGGGCCGGAGCCTCGAGGGGCCGTATCCTCAGGAGATCCTGAACATTCCCTATACCTCGGTCAGCGCGGCCGTTCTGTTGCTGAGCAGTCTCGCGATGGTGCTCGCGCTGCACGGGATCCAGCACGGCAACATGCGCCGGTTCCGCGTGTGGCTCGGCGCCACCGCGGCGCTGGGCGCCCTCTTCCTCGGAGGCCAGTATTTCGAGTTCACCGAGTTCTATCACCACGGGCTGTCTCTGGAGCAGAACCTGTTCGGGACGACTTTCTTCGTGCTGACCGGTTTCCACGGCACGCACGTCGGTATCGGCATCATCTGGCTGGTGACGCTCATCCTGATGTCGCTGTTCGGCCGGTTGAGTCCAGCCGACGCCGAGCGCGTCGAGATCGCCGGGCTCTACTGGCACTTCGTCGACATCGTGTGGATCGTCATCTTCACGCTCGTCTACCTGATCCCGTACTGAACCGACAGGCGCACGTGCGGGCCGCGAGCGAGAGGAGTTGAACTGTGCAGCAGGGACAGCCAGTCGTGGAACGGGCTCATCCAGGACCGGTAACCTACGTCAAGATTGCGGTCATTCTCGCCATCGTGACGATCATCGAAGTCGCCACGTACTATCTCGAGTCGTTCTTCGGCGCCGCGCTCGTGCCGATCCTGCTCGTGCTCTCGGCAGCCAAGTTCGTGCTCGTCGTCGGGTTCTATATGCACCTCAAGTTCGATGCACCGCTCCTGCGCGGCATGTTCGCATGGGGCATGACGGTTGCGATCGGCATTACGCTCGCGATGCTGGCGCTGTACAAGCTTTGAGTGTCGCTCGCGCATCGCGGTGACCTTGGGAGAGGACACACGACAGAGAGCTCGCTCCAAGGCATACTTCTAGACCGGGCGCCCGGCCTTCGGCATGCACGCTCTGCGAGGCCGGCGTTTCCTTGCCCAGTGGTTGCTCGCGGCGGATCGTCCGCCGCCCGGCCCACCACGCGAGCTGGTCTTCCAGACGACCGTGGGCAGCGCTGGGAACTGCAATCCACCGGTTCTCACTAGGCGGTACCGCTGTCTTCGAACACTCGAGAGTCGGTTGAACCGAGAGGGATTTGGAGGAGGACATCGGGGGATGATCGGCACTGCTCTCACAATCGCGATCGTCGCTGCTGTGGCAGCCGTCCTCTACGGCGCCGCGCTGGTTCGCTGGGTACTCGCCCTGCCAGCAGGGGACGACCGCATGCGGGAAATCGCCTCGGCGATCCAGGAGGGCGCAGAGGCGTATATGCGACGGCAGTACTCGCTCGTCGCCATCGTCGCGGTCGTCATCGCGCTGCTGCTCTGGCTCTTTCTCGACCTGACGACTGCGGTCGGGTTTCTCATCGGAGCGATCGCTTCGGCCCTGGCCGGCTTCATCGGGATGAGCGTGGCCGTCCGGGCGAATGTTCGTACGGCCGAGGCGGGCAAGCGTGACCTGGAGTCGGCGCTCAACGTCGCCTTCCGGGGCGGCTCCGTGACCGGGCTCCTCGTCGCCGGCCTCGGCCTGCTGGCCGTCAGTGGCTTCTACGCGGTGACGCGCGACGTCGGGGCGCTGGTCGGCCTGGGCTTCGGCGGCAGCCTGATCTCCGTCTTCGCTCGGATCGGGGGTGGCATCTACACCAAGGCGGCGGACGTCGGCGCTGACCTGGTCGGGAAGGTCGAGGCCGGTATCCCCGAGGACGACCCGCGCAACCCCGCGGTCATCGCCGACAACGTCGGCGACAACGTGGGCGACTGCGCCGGCATGGCCGCCGACCTCTTCGAGACCTACGCGGTGACCGCTATCGCCGCGATGCTCCTCGGCAGCCTGGTCTTCCAGGGCGACGAGACGGCGATCGTCTACCCGCTCGTTTTGGGCGCAGCCTCGATCCTCACCTCGATCGTCGGCACCTTCTTCGTCCGGCTCGACCGCAGCCGCTCGATCATGCGCGCGTTGTACAAGGGTCTGGTCGCCAGCATGGTACTGGCCGCGATCCTGTTCCTGCCCCTGACAGCCTGGCTGATGGGCGACAACCCGGTCATCACCGACTCCCCGGTCACGCTGTTCGGCATCACGCTCGCGCTCTCGGCGACGGCCAAGCTCTGGATCTGCGCGCTCATCGGCTTGATCGTGACCATCGGCATCGTCATTTTCACCGAATACTACACCTCGGAGAAGTACGGGCCGGTCAAGCAGATCGCGATGGCCTCGGAGACGGGCCATGCGACCAACATCATCTCCGGACTCGCTGTGTCGATGCGCGCTACGGCGCTCCCGATCGTCCTGATCGCCCTGGCTATCTATGCGGCGTACAACCTCACGGTTTCCCCCGACGCGCCGTTCGCCGGCCTCTACGGCCTGGCTGTCGCCGCGATGGCCATGCTCTCGATGACTGGCATGATCGTTGCCATCGACTCCTTCGGGCCGATTACCGATAACGCCGGCGGGATCGCCGAGATGGCGGAGCTGCCTGATAGCGTGCGCGCGGTGACCGACCCGCTGGACGCCGTGGGCAACACGACCAAGGCGGTGACCAAGGCCTACGCGATCGGTTCGGCCGGCCTGGCCGCGCTCGTGCTGTTCGCCTCCTACTTCCTGGAGATCAGCGGCGCAGTCGAGTTCGAGCTCTCCAATCCCCGCGTGGTGATCGGCCTGCTCGTCGGCGCTGCCCTCCCGTACCTGTTCGCCAGCATGCTGATGGACGCGGTCGGCAAGGCCGGCGGCGCGGTGGTGCAGGAGGTGCGCCGCCAGTTCCGCGAGATCCCCGGTTTGCTCGAGGGCCGCGCCCGTCCAGAGTACGGCCGCGCGGTGGACATCGTCACCCGCCGTGCCCTCCGCGAGATGATGATCCCGGCGCTGCTCCCGGTGCTGGGACCGATCGTCGTCGGCGTGACGCTCGGGAAGGAAGCGGTCGGTGGCCTGCTGATCGGCTCCATCACGACCGGCTTGTTCGTCGCTATCTCGATGACCACCGGTGGTGCGGCATGGGACAATGCGAAGAAGGCGATCGAGGCCGGGGCACACGGCGGCAAGGGCAGCTTCGCGCACCAGGCCGCGGTGACCGGCGATACGGTCGGCGACCCGTACAAGGATACGGCCGGCCCCGCTATCAACCCGATGATCAAAGTGGTGAACATCGTCGCGCTGCTGCTGGTCGCCGCGCTCAACTGGTAGCACCCTGCCGCCCGATAGCCGGGTCGACCCAGATCGACTGCCCGCCCCTGGCTCTACCGGGGGCGGGCATCATCTGTACTCCGGCTACGCGAGGGGCTCGTTAGAACGCTGCGGCCGGTAGAACCGTCAAGGGCACCTTGCGCACGGCCTCCTCGACCTCGACCCGGCGCGGCAGCGAAGGCTGGGCGCCAGCGCGCTGGACCGCCAGCGCACCGGCCCACACGGCCCTGGGAGCGAGAACTTCCCAGTCTCGTCCTTCGGCTAGCAACGCCACCAGCGCGCCGATGAAGGCATCACCGGCGGCGGTCGTATCGACGACCTGCACTTCTGGCGCCGGCACCCCGAAGCGCGCCTCGCGCAGAGCGAACAGCGCGCCATGCGAGCCGCGAGTCACGATCACGTTGCGCGTGCCCAGCCGCTGCAGGCGCTCCACAACCTGCATCGCCGATATGTCTTCGCTCTCTACCCCGACGAGCTGGCGAGCTTCCAGATCGTTGACCACCAGGACGTCCACCAGATCGAGCATCTCCCGCGCATCGGGCCTGTACGGCGCCGCGTTGAGGACTGTCGTCGCCTTCGCCTCCCGGCCGATTTGCATCGCGGCATGGACGGCGGGCGTCGGTACCTCGAGCTGAGCGCAGACAACGTCTCCCGGCCCGAGACGACCGCGCAGAGCCGCCTCTACCTCATCGGACGTCACGGTTCCGTTCGCTCCAGGGACGATCGTGATCGCATTCTCCCCTGACTGCGTGACGAGGATCAGCGCGACACCACCTGCGACCCTGGGACGACGAGCGACGGTCGCTATGTCCACCTGGTCACCCACGAGATCGGCCAGGCGCTGCTCGCTATACGGGTCGTCTCCGACGGCCCCGACCAGCCCGACGCGCGCGCCCATCCGCGCAGCGGCGATCGCCTGGTTCGCTCCTTTGCCTCCGCCATACGTCGCGAACGCCTCGCCCACCACGGTCTCGCCTGCCACCGGGAACCGGGGCGTCCTCACGACCAGGTCGGTATTCACGCTGCCGACGACGTAGACGCTACCCATCGGATGCGCGGCCCTCACTGTGCCGATGCGACCTCCGGCGGCCCGACCCGCAAGCGCGCGCGGAGGAACTGGCGCACGAAGCGCCCACGAAGCTGCCGCCAGGCCCGCCGGGCTTGTTCCACCTCCTCGGGTGTCGGTGCGCGCCCGCCGTACCGCTCGCGCGTGTACAGGTCAGCGAGCAGCCATGCGTAATGGCGCGTACCCGGAAACGCCCGGCCGACGACGGACGCGAGTTCGTACGGCGTCATCGTCGGCTCGTGCGGGAGCCCAGCGAGGCGAGACGCCCGCTGCACTTTGAGCATAAGCTGGCCGACTGGTGACAACCCTCTCGTGCCCCAGAACCAGGCGACCAGCGCAGCCGTGACCGCCAGCGCGAGCACGAGGACGAGGCCACGCAGGGCAATCATCCAGCGTGGCGTAGCCTGCTCCGGGGTCGCTCCTAACGCGCCTACTCCGCCGCTCCCTTCGGGCGGCATGAAGTCCTCAGGGAAGCCAAACTGGCGACCATCGGTCGGGAAGGGTGGCTGCAGGCTGCCGGGCTCGGTGGAGCCGCTGAGCCCCTCAACGCCCGGCACGATCCCGCGCTGGATCGGCGAACGCGCCGCGGTCGGCTCGAAGGGAATCCAGCCGTAACCGGGAAAGTAGACCTCGACCCAGGCGTGCGCGTTGCGATCACGGTAGAGGTAGCCGCCGGCCTGCTGATCGTAATCCGCCGGGTAGTAGCCCACCACCATCCGGCTCGGGATCCCGAGAATCCGTAGCAGGACCACCATCGTGGTCGCATAGTACGTGCAATAGCCTTCAGGGCGCTCGAAGAGGATGTAGTCGACCACGTCGGGAACGCGCGGTTGCGCGACGTTCTCGTTGTAGGTGATGTGCGTGCGCAGGTAGCTCTCGATCGCCTCCGCCACGTCGTACGCGTTGGTCTTGCCGGAAGCGAGCGAGTGAGCGAGCTCGACCGTGCGGGCAGAGACGACGGGAGGAAGCTGCGTGTAACGCGCGTAGATCGGTTCCGGATAGAACCCGTAGTCGGTTGCCGTCACCTCTTGCCAGGCCATGAACGGGTCGCCGTCTGCCGGTACGAGCTGCATCGCCCGCTCAGCGGCTTGGCGGAGCTGGTCCGGCGTCGCCACGCTGACGCTGGAGGTCACCTCGTATCGGAAGCCCTGGCGCACGGCATCCTGGGCGAAGAGCGCCTCGATATCGTCATAGACTGGCAGCGGTCCGCTGTACCACAGGTAGGTGACCCGGTAGCCACCTTGTTTGTCGATGTAGTAGGACGCCTCGATACCCCGCTGCCGGAGCTGGCGGAGCAGCGCCTGAATCTGCGGCAACTCGGGAGGAGACCCGTACTCCGGCTGCTCTTCCGCGGAAGCTGGGGAGGGCTCCGCCCCCGGAGAGGGCGTCGCCTGCTGGGAGTCTTGCGGGGTGGGTTCCGGCGTTGGCCCGGTCGATTCCGGCACCGGCGTCGGTGTCGGTTGCGGCGGGGTGAAATCCGCCTTCTTCAGCAGCTCGATCAGCGGCCGCAGCTCAGGGGGAGCGGCATCGAGTTCGACCCGCTGGACATCGATCATCGTGCCGTTACTATCGAACCAGCTCATCTGAACCCGCACCGGCCGGCTTACCGACACCGGCTGGCCGGTGGTGAAGATCACAGCGCTGCGCGGCTGGATAACTTCCACGGCGAACCGCTGCTCCACTCGCGATTCCGATGCCCAGGCCACGGCCGGCAGTGGCTCGTCGGCGCGCAGCTCCACCAGTGGTCCATCCACGAGGCCTGGGCTCTGGGCGGGCGATGAGGGATTGCTCTGGTTGGCAGGGTCCAGGTCCGTCTGCCAACCCTGCCCCGTGAAGATGTTGTACCGGTGGGCGACGAGGTAGGGCGCGCTCTCTCCGGTCACTAGCAGGACCGGCTCGTCACTGAGCCTGAGCGGGCCACCGAGCTGGAAGGAGCTGCCGAAGCTGGCGAAGCCGCCCACCGCGCGTCCGCCCGGCCCTCGCACCGATGGGAACCACTGGGCGAGTGTGTCGCGCGCGCGCTCCCACGGCTGATCTACCTGCCGCCAGGCCGCGGCGACGCGCTCGCTGTGGAGGGTCAACGGCACCAACCATCCGCCGATCATCACCGCGATCGCCAGGTAGGTGAGCACCCACATCGCCTGCCAGGCAATCGCTCCGGAGTAGGGCACCCCCAGGCGCCGCCATGACCACTCGCGCGCCGCCAGGTTCACCCTGCCCACCAGCACCATGGCGGCGAACAGGTAGAGGAGCAGGTAGGCGATCGATACCTTGCGGGAGTAGCCCAGGTTCGTCAGCAGGACGATCCCAGGCAGCAACACGCTCAACCACGGATGCCGTCGCCGCAGCACCAGCCACGTCGCGCAGTAGGCGATCAGGTAGTGAATCGCGGCCATCAATAGGATGAAGAGGTAGAGGTCCTCAGCGCGCTCCCCCTGGCGGATCGCCGAGAACCACTGCACCCAGCGAGTCCAGAGGAACAACAGCTTATCGCTCCAGCCACCCAGGTCGTCGCTGAGTTGCCGGCTCATCCGCCACAGGATAACCACGATCCCAGCGAGCACCATCGCAAAGTGCGATAGCCAGATGGGCAAGCGCCGCCATTCCGACAGCACGAGCCCGACAAAGAGTCCGGTAGCGGCAATCCCTGGTAAGATGTCGAGCCCATCAGCCCAGTCCGCCCGGAGGGTGGACCAGGTTGCCGCCATGACGACGATCACCACCAGCCAGAAGCTGGACCAGCCGGCCTCTGGGCCCAGTCGCTTCCACCAGGCCTTCATCATCTCGATCGCTCCGCCATCCCAGCGCGCTCGGGTTCAACTCACGCGCTGGTCATCACCGATACGCCCGCTGCGCGTCCCTGCCCGGCTAGCGCCCGCGCGATGTCGTCTCCGTACTTGACGAGATAGGTCGGCACGCCGATGGCTGCCAGGTCGCTCACGACCAGCAGGCTACTCTCGGCGCTGCCGAACGTGCTCGGCTCGACGATGACCGCCATGCTACGCACATGACGCGCCGCGAGCTCGACCAGCCCGCGCACCCAGCTCTCGTCCGTCGAGGGAGAAATCACGATCGCCGTGCTGTGCCGGGTCAGATAGCCGGCCTCCGAGATCAGAACCTCGGCCAACGGCCGCTCACCATCGGCAGTGAGGATCGCCAGCAGCTCGAGGATCTTGACCATCTGCCGCGCGCCACGATCGGCAGGGATCATGACCGGCTGCCGGGCATTGGCGATCAACCCGACAGTACGGTTCAGATCCAGGAAGTGGCGAGCCAGCGACGCCGCGATCGTGACGGCATACTCCTCGGTCGAGTCCAACCAGAAGCTGAGCGGGAGCGGCTCACCGGGGCTGGGACGTTGTCCACCGCCCCAGAACGTGGCGCGCACGTGATGGCGGGCCTCCATGTCGAGGATCAACCAGACGTCGGTCGAGGGATCCAGCTCGAACTCTTTCACCATGAGCTGCCCGGTCCTGGCGGTGGCTGACCAGGCAATCCGGTTGAAGCTATCGCCCGGTAGATATTGTCGTACCCCGGCAGCATTGGGCGTCACGAACGGAGTGCGTCGCTGGAGGGAGCTCCCGCCGGCTAGTTCGCCGTGGGGGAGACGGAATCCGCTTAGGTCAACGGTTGCCGGGTAGACAACTAACTCCTGCACGTACGGCACGATCTGGCGGGTAGGGAAGAGGCCGAAGGGATCCCCGGACGACAGCGTCATCGGGCCGAGCCGGAAGCGACCGCGGCGCGCGCACCAGGTCTGTGCCTTCCAGTTCGCGGCATCCCGCGGCCCGAGGTGGATCACCCGGCTGAGCCGGTGCCCCGGCAGGTCGGAGTGATCGATCAGTTCGACCCACAACTTCGCGAACCGGCTGGAATTCTCGACCCGAATTCGCTCGATCAGGAGGTCACCCACCTGCGCCCGGTCGGTCGCGGTCCGGCGCGTGACCGTAAGGCCACGGAGGCTGAGGCGACTCCACACGTAGGAGAGCAGCAGCAGGCCGAGCAGGATGAAGAAGAGTTTATCGAAGACCTGCCAGCGGTTGAGCTGGGAGAGGACGAGGATCAGCAGCGCGAGCGCGCCCAGCTTGAGCCAGTTCATCACTCCGCACCAAACGGCAGGCGACGCCGCGGCGCCTCGGCCGGTCGCGTGACGGTGGGACGGGCGCCGGGCACCGGGATGCGCGCCAGCACATCGCGTACCACGGCACGACTATCCACGCTGCGCATCCGGGCGGCCGGGCTCACGATGATCCGGTGCGCCAGCGTGGCCTCCGCCAGTTCCTTGATGTCATCGGGGATCACGTAATCGCGGCCCTGCATCGCGGCCCAGGCGCGAGAGGTGTTGTAGAGCGCCAGCGAGCCGCGCGGCCCCGCTCCGAGGTAGACCTCCTCGTGTTGCCGCGTCGCCTCGACGACCGAGACGATGTACTCCTTGAGCAGGTCGTCGACGTGCACGTGCCGTACGGCCTCCTGCGCTGCCACCAGCTCGTCGACGGAGACGACCTGGCCCAGGCGCTCCAGCGGGTGCTGGAAGTGCTGGCGGTTCAGGATTTCGATCTCGCTCCGATGGTTCGGGTAGCCAAGAGAGATCCGGATCAGGAAGCGATCGAGCTGGGCTTCCGGGAGCGGAAACGTGCCCTCGTACTCGATCGGGTTCTCGGTCGCCAGCACGATAAAGGGCACCGGCAGCTCGTAGGTCACGCCGTCGACGGTAACCTGCCGCTCCTCCATGGCTTCGAGGAGCGCCGACTGCGTCTTGGGCGTCGCGCGGTTGATCTCGTCGGCCAGCACGATCTGGGCAACCACCGGGCCGGGTCGATACTCGAATCTCCCTGTCTGCTGGTTGAAGATGCTCACGCCAGTGACATCTGAAGGCAGGAGATCTGGGGTGAACTGGATACGCTTGAAGCTGGACCCGATGCTCCGCGCGATCGCCTTGGCGAGCACCGTCTTGCCGACCCCTGGCACATCCTCGATCAACACATGGCCCCGGCAGAGCAGGGCCACCAGTACCAGTCGCACCTCTCGCGATTTTCCGACGATCACTCGCTCGACGTTCTCACTGATCACCTCGGCGAGTGCCCGCACGTCAACGCTCATAGCCTGTCCTCTTCTGCGGTTACCGCAATCGTTTCAGGCAATACGCACATCGGAAAGTCGTCCGCCTGCGAAGGAGCCTGCGTCGCTCCCGTCGCGCATGCCTCGCGCCGGTATCTCGAACCCAGCCCTTCCCAACGCCTCGCCTGTGCTTCCCCCACCCGAGACACCGCGAATTATAGCAATCGGTCAATCTTAAGCCACTTCGAAGATTCTGCTGAGCGAAGCACATTGCAGACTGTGCCTCAGCGGCAATTCACTGATCGAGCGAAGAGCTGGCTCGCGAAGAATGAACGAACGCCCATCTCCCACCCCAGCGGCATACTCGACCATGGTACGGCTCTCCCAGGGGGTTCGGATTGGGCAGAGCGCTGGATGTCCTCATCTGGATTACCCGGGAGTACCGTATCCCAAGAGCCATCTCAACAGTGAGTAGTACTCGAGAGATAAGGGCCCACTTGCAGCCGCCCTCGCATCACTCCACAGCAAGAGAGGATAGCAGGCCAGGAGCAGTGGAGGCTGAGCGATTGTTTAGAATACGGTAAGAATTCGATAAGAAAGCCGCAGGGGAGATCGTCGTTCCGCATCAGGGCCAGCTTGCCTCGGGCGCTGGAAGTCACCACTGCGTCCGGTCAGATCACCAGGAGTGGTAACGGCTACATCGATCCGGTCGAGGCGGTGCCAGGTCACCGCCGTCCGACCGGTCGAAGGATCAGCGCACCGTAGAATCGGAACTCGCCCGTCGTCACTAGCGGCGGGCCTCGAGTAGGTGAAGAGAGGCCCGCCGCTAGCCGCGTGAGGAGGAGCACGGAGTCTGCAGAGCCAGTGCACCTATGTCAACGTACGACCGGCTCATCCGGTTGCGGAGCCTCCGGCTGCGCTCAGAAGGGCCACTCCCGTATAATCGCCCTGGCGGAGGAGGCAACCCATGGGAGAAGCAGATCGGCCAGGAGAACAGCCGCGCACGCTCATGCTCGTCGATGGGCATGGGCTAGCATATCGCGCGTTTCACGCCTTGCCTGATACGCTGGCCACGAGTTCCGGCGAGCCGACCAACGCCGTGTTCGGCTTTACCTCGATGCTCCTCGAGGTGCTGCGCGCGCTCAAGCCGGACTACGCCATCGTCTGCTTCGACTCCGGCCGCACCTTCCGCCACGACGTGTACGCCGAGTACAAGGCACACCGGCCGGAGATGGCTGACGACCTTCGCCACCAGATGGAGCGGATCCGGCAGATCCTCGAGGTGCTGAACGTCCCGATCATGGTCAAGGAAGGCTACGAGGCAGACGACCTGATCGGCTCGCTCGCAGCCATCGCGCGCCGGCGCGGGCTCGAGGTCGTGATCGTGACGGGAGACAGCGACCTCCTGCAGCTCGTCGACGGTGGTGTTCGGGTCGTGCTCCCTGGCCGCCAGCGCTTCGGCGAGTTTCGCGTCTTCGACCGCCAGGCAGTGATCGAGCGCTACGGGTTCGCTCCGGAGCGGATTCCGGAGTTCAAGGCGCTGGTCGGCGACACTTCCGACAACATCCCGGGCGTTCCGGGGATCGGAGAGAAGACCGCGACCAAACTGATCCAGGCCTATCCCTCCCTCGAGGCCATGGTCGAACGCCTGGAGGAGATCACGCCGCCGCGTATCCGCGAGGCCCTGCGAGCCAACGCCGAGCAAGCGTTCCAGAGCCGCGAGCTCGCGACCATCGTCGCGGATCTCGATCTCGATTTCGATCCGGAAGCCTGCCGCGTCGGCTCCTATGACCGTGACCGGGCCCTGGCGCTCTTTCGCGAGCTGGAGTTCCGCAGTCTCGTGCCGAAGTTGCCGGAGCCGATCCAACGGAGCGCCCCCGCAACGCCACGCCTGCAGCCAAGCTCCCAGCGAATGGCTGTCCTGACCCCTGCTGATCTGGCCCGCCTCCTCGATGACCTTGCCCAGGCCAAGGCGATCGCCCTCGACGTCGAGACGACGGCCTTGCACCCGATGTACGCCGACCTCGTCGGCATCGCGCTGGCCACCGCGCCGGACAGAAGCTACTACATCCCGCTGGCACACACGACCGGAGACGACCAGCTCCCAGCCGATCGCGTGCGTGAAGCCCTTGCCCCTCATCTGCGCCGGGCCGACCTCGCCGTCTTTGCCCACCATGGCAAGTACGATGCCCTGGTACTGGAGCGGGCCGGCTTTCCCCGCCCGCGCATCGCCTTCGACACCATGATCGCGGCCTACCTGCTCGGCGAGACCTCGATCGGGCTCAAAGAGCTCGCCTTCACCAAGCTCGGGCTGGAGATGCAGCAGATCGAGGAGCTGATCGGGCGGGGGCGCAAGCAGATCACGATGGACCAGACCCAGATTGCCCAGGCGATGGACTATGCCTGCGCCGACGTGGAGGCAACCTATCGCCTCGTCGACGTGCTGCGCCCAGCGCTCGCCGAGCAGCGGCAGGAGCGACTGTTCCACGAGATCGAGCTGCCACTCATCGATGTGCTGATCGACATGGAAGAGGTCGGGATCGCGATCGACACCGATTTCCTCTCCGAGCTCTCGACCCAGCTCGATGGACAGATCCGCCAGCTCGAGCGCGAGATCTATCGCCTGTCCGGGCATCCCTTCAACATCAACTCGACGCAGCAGCTCGCCAGAGTGCTCTTCGACGAGCTTCACTTGCCGCGTGGCCCGCGCACGAAGACCGGCTACTCCGTCAGCCAGGAAGTTCTCGAGTCGCTGCGCGACGCGCACCCGATCGTCAACGCGATCCTCGAGTATCGTCAGCTCCTCAAGCTCAAGTCGACCTACGTCGACGCGCTACCCCGCCAGGTGCATCCGCAGACCGGGCGGGTGCATACGATCTTCCACCAGACGGTGGCCGCAACCGGCCGGCTCAGCTCCTCCGATCCCAACCTGCAGAACATCCCGGCCCGCAGCGAACTGGGGCAGCAAGTGCGCCGCGCTTTCATCGCCGATAACCGCCCCGGATACCGGCCCTTCGATGAGCCAGTCGTTTTCCTCTCAGCGGATTACTCTCAGATCGAGCTCCGTCTGATGGCGCACTTCAGCGGCGATGAGGCTCTCACCCGTGCCTTCTGGGAGGGGAAAGACATCCACGCCGCCACCGCTGCCGAGGTCTTCGGCGTCTCGCTCGACGCCGTGACCCCCGAGATGCGGCGCATCGCGAAGGTCGTCAACTTCGGGATCATGTACGGCATGCAGGCCTTCGGCCTGGCGAGAGACACCGGCATGAGCAGGCAGGACGCCCAGCGTTTCATCGAAGCCTACTTCTCCCGTTTCCCGGGCGTCTCGCGCTACCTCGAAGAGACGAGGCGTCGCGCCGCCGAGCAAGGGTACGTCGAGAGCCTGTTCGGACGGCGGCGCTACGTGCCCGATATTACCTCCAGTAACCCCAACCGCCGGCTGGCCGCCGAGCGCATGGCCGTGAACATGCCGCTCCAGGGCACAGCGGCGGATATCATGAAGCTGGCCATGATCCAGGTTCACCGAGCCATCGCCGAGCGTGGCCTGCGCAGCCGCATGCTGCTCCAGGTACACGACGAGCTCCTGTTCGAGGCCCCGGAGTCCGAAGTACAGGAGCTGGCTGCCCTCGCCGTATCGCTGATGGAGGGGGTGGTCGAGTTGGACGTACCGCTGGTCGTCGATGCCAAGGTTGGGCAGAACTGGAACGACCTTGAGCCGATCCAGGTCAAGCTTGCTCGCTGACTCTTGCTCAACTGGAGCTGATTGCGTAGAATTTCACGAGGTGAGAGCTCTCGATCGTTCGGGTCGAGGAGGGGTGAACGGATGCCGATCTACGAATATGTGTGCACCTCCTGTCATCACAACTTCGAAGTGCGGCAGCGGTTCAGCGACGAGCCGATCACGAGCTGCCCGGAGTGCGGTGGAGCTGTACGGCGACTGCTCTTCCCGGCGGGCATCATCTTCAAGGGTTCTGGCTTCTACATTACCGACAATCGCAAGCCGTCTTCCGAGTCGACGAACGGTCACGAGGGTGCTAAGACGAGCGCGACGAGCAAAGCAGGAAGCTCGCTCGACGAGGACTGAGAGCGGACATTCTTATTCCGCGAGATTCGGCCTCTCCTCCTTCACATGCCTCTGTCCGGCGGGGTACCGGCCGGTGCCGGTACCCCGCTTGTGCTATGCGATCCTCACGCTGACCGGATAAACTGAACCAGCGACGCGCTCCGCGCTCGCGCAGGCGAGCCCGTACCGCCCGACTCGACGGGGTCGTGGTCCCGATGCGAGCAGTGCCTGCCGCACGGCGGCGACCCTCTCTCCAGTCGAGGCTTCGAACCTCGTTGGATCTCAGATCTCAGCACGGCCGCGATTCGGCGGCCGGATCAGTGAGGAAGCGAGACGGCGATTATGGCGCTACAGATCACCAACACGATGACGAGAGAGAAAGAACCGTTTCAGCCACTCGAACCCGGCCGGGTACGGATGTACGTCTGCGGCCCGACGGTTTACGCCGATGCCCACATCGGGCACGCCATGTCGGCGATCGTGTTCGACATGATCCGTCGTTACCTGGAGTATTCAGGCTACCAGGTCACCTTCGCCATGAACTTCACCGACGTCGACGACAAGATCATCCAGCGCGCCGCGACGCTCGGGCTGGAGCCCGGCGCGCTGGCCGAGCAGCTTATCGATGCGTGGTTGGACGAGACGGCTGCGCTCAATATCAAGCCCGCGACGCTGTATCCCCGCGCGACCGAGGAGATCCCGACGATCATCGAGATGGTCACCGGCCTGATCGCGAGGGGATACGCCTACCCGGTCGACGGGGGCGACGTGTTCTTCCGGGTGACCTCCTTCCCCGACTACGGCAAGCTCTCGCGCCGCTCGCTCGACGAGATGCTGGCCGGCGCCCGCGTCGAGGTCGACCCGCGCAAGGAACACCCGATGGACTTCGCGCTGTGGAAGGGAGCCAAGCCCGGCGAGCCGGCCTGGGACAGCCCCTGGGGGCCCGGACGACCTGGCTGGCACATCGAGTGCAGCGCCATGATCTATCGGCATCTCGGCGAGCAGATCGACATCCACGGCGGCGGCGCCGATCTCATCTTCCCGCACCACGAGAACGAGATCGCGCAGTCGGAAGCCTTTACCGGCAAGAAGCCGTTCGTCCGCTACTGGGTTCACAACGGGCTGCTCCAGCTCGGCGGCGAGAAGATGAGCAAGTCGATCGGCAACCTGATCACGATCCGCGAGCTACTGGAACAGGGAGGTGGGGGCCCGTTCCGCTTGCTGGTGCTCAGCTCCCATTACCGCAGCCCGCTCACCTTTACCGACGAGGCCTTCGAGGCGGCGCGACGAGGCCTGGCGCGCCTGCGCGCCGCGGTACGGGGGTACGAACCCGAGGCCGCGCCACCGGAGCGCCCAGCATCCGAGCTGGCCGACCTGGCCGACGCGACACGTGCCGGTTTCCGGCAGGCGATGGACGACGACTTCAACACGCCCGTCGCGCTGGCCCACCTCTTCGAGCTGGCGCGCTCGATCAACCGGGCCCAGGCAGCCGGGGCTGACCGCGCGGCGATCCGTTACGGGCAGGCGGTGCTCGCCGAGCTGAGCGGCGTGCTTGGCCTGCGGCTGGACGAGCCCGAGGTCCCCATCGGCCGGGCCGTCGAGCCCTTCATCCAGCTCTTGATCGAGGTCAGATCAGAGCTCCGCCAGCAGCGGGAGTGGGCGCTGGCCGACCGGATCCGCGAGCGGCTGGCAGAGCTCGGCGTTGCGCTCGAGGATACGCCGAGCGGCACGAACTGGCGCTGGGTGTGAGCGGGTCCGAATACCTCTACGGGCGAAACGCCGTCCACGAGGCGTTGCACGGTCGCCGGCGCCATCGGCTTCTGCTGGTGGCTGAGGGTACGGAGCGGCACGGGCGCGTCCAGGAGCTGATCGCGCAGGCCCAGGCCCGGCGCGTCGAGGTGCGCCTGGTGCCGCGTCGTGAGCTGGATCGGCTGCTCGGCCCGGTCAACCACCAGGGGATCGCGCTGGAGACCAGCTCGTACCCCTACGCCCGCCTCGACCAGATCCTGAGCCAGGCAGGCGGTAGACCGATCCTGGCGCTCGATCACCTCCAAGATCCGCAGAACCTGGCCACGCTGCTGCGCACAGCCGAAGCGGTCGGGGTAGCGGGCGTGCTCTTGCCGGAGCGCCGGGCTGCTGGCGTGACGCCAGCCGTCGTCAACGCCTCGGCGGGCGCGGTGGAGCACCTCCGGATCGCGCAGGTAGTTAACCTGGCGCGGGCGCTCGATGAGGCGCGCGACTGCGGCTACTGGGTGCTCGCGCTGGAGCCTGGACCGGGCGCGCAGAGCCTGTTCGAGGCCGACATCCCCACACCGGTGCTCCTGGTCGTCGGCTCCGAAGGACGCGGGATGTCCCCTGTCCTGCTCAAGCGGGCCGATCTTCAGGTCGCGTTGCCGATGCGCGGGCGCGTCACATCGCTGAACGCGGCCGTCGCCGGCTCTATTGCCCTCTACGAGCTGTTCCGCCGGGAGACCAGCGACGCCGAACGGTAGGCAAGTCCCCGATCTGTTGGTGCGGCTGGTGCCGTGGAGTCAAAATTGCAGGCGAGCACGCTGGTCTGTATAGTTGATCCATGGCATACTGGGTGTCCGTACACCCAGTGCGGTTGTTCGTGGCGTCGTTCAGGATGAGAAGCGGCAGCAGGAAGCGATCCTAGACGGAGCTCGCCCACCGGCTCGTCCGGTGAGGCTGTGCCGCGAAGCAGGGAGAGGGAAGGCAACACAGCATGAAGGTGATCCTCCTCCAGGATGTTCCCAAGCTCGGCACCGCCGGGTCGATTGCAACGGTGTCCGACGGCTACGCTCGCAATTACCTCATTCCCAAGGGCCTGGCCGAGCCGGCCACTCCCAGCCGGCTGAAGGTGGCTGAGCAGCGCCTCGCGGCCGAGCGCCGCCGCATCGCCCGCGAAGAAGAGGCTATGCGCTCGCTTGCCGAGCGGCTCGACGGCCTCCGGCTGGTCATCGCGGCCCATGTGGGCGAAAGCGGCCGGCTGTACGGGTCGATCACGGCCCAGGACATCGCTGAGAAGCTCCGAGAGACGATCGGCGAGGAGATCGACCGCCGGAAGATCGAGCTGGACGAGCCGATCCGCACCATCGGGGAGCACCAGGTTCCAGTGCACCTGGTTGGGCAGTTGCGGCCGGTAATCACCGTCATCGTGACCTCGCCAGAAGAGGCCACTGCCGGGGCTCAGGCAGCTCCGGCAGCTTCGGAATCTGACGCGACCGGCGAGACTGAGAGCCAGAGCAGCGAGCCCGGAGCCGAGGAGTAACGGCATGACCGGCACCGCGGTCGAGACCGTCGAGCGATTGCCACCGCACAACATCGAAGCGGAGCAGGCCGTCCTCGGAAGTCTGCTGATCGACCGCGACGCCATCATTCGTGTCGCCTCGTTCCTCAAGCCAGACGACTTCTACAGGGGCAGCCATGCGCTGATCTACCAGGCGATCCTCGACCTGTACAACCGCCGGGTGCCCGCCGACTTCGTTACCGTCGTCGACGAGCTCGAGCGCAATGGCCGCCTCGACGACATCGGCGGCGTGAGCTACCTCACCGAGCTGCTGAGCGCGGTGCCCAGCGCCGTCCATGTCGAGTACTACGGCCGCATCGTCGAGCGCACCGCCACGCTACGCCGTCTCATCGACGCCGGCACCGAGATCGTCCGTATCGGCTACGAGGACCATGCGGACGCCGAAGAGGCGCTGGAGCAGGCCGAGCGGGTCATCTTCGAGGTGTCCCAGCGCCGCACCGTGCGCGACTTCGTCGCGATCAGCCAGGTGCTCGAGCAGTACTTCGACAAGCTCGACTATATCCAGCAGCACCGTGGCGACGTCATCGGCGTTCCGACCGGCTTCGCCGACCTGGACAAGCTGACCGGCGGCTTGCAGCGCTCGGATCTCATTATCCTCGCCGCGCGGCCCTCGGTCGGCAAGACTTCGTTTCAGCTCGGTATCGCCCACCACGCCGCTGTCCGGGCTGGCAAGACCGTCGCGATCTTCAGCCTGGAGATGTCCGCCGAGCAGCTCGTGCAGCGCCTGCTCTCGATGGAGACCGGCGTGGATACCCATCGCCTGCGTCTCGGCTTCATCGACGACAGCGAGTGGGATCGGATCTCGCGGGCCTTCGGGCGGCTCTCGGAAGCGAAGATCTTCATCGACGACACGCCGAGCATCAGCGTGATGGAGCTTCGCAGCAAGGCGCGTCGCTTGATGGCGGAGCAGGGCCTCGACCTGGTCATCGTTGACTATCTCCAGCTTATGCAGGCCAGACGCTCGGAGAACCGCGTGCAGGAGATCTCGGAGATCTCCCGCGGGCTCAAGGGGCTCGCCCGCGAGTTGAACGTGCCCGTCCTGGCCCTCTCGCAGCTCTCGCGCGCGGTCGAGACGCGAACCGATCACCGGCCGCTGCTCTCCGATCTCCGCGAGTCGGGTAGCCTGGAGCAGGACGCTGACCTCGTAATCTTCATCTACCGCGACGAGATCTATAACCCCGACACCGATCGTCGCGGCATCGCCGAGATCATCGTGGCCAAGCACCGAAACGGGCCGACCGACACGATTCACCTGCGCTTCTTCGAGCGAACTGCACGGTTCGCCGATCTGGAGCTGTATCGAGAACCCGGTCAGTAGACGAGATCGGGTTCGGTAGGGAGGCCAGCCGATGCCGGAGCCAGCCGCGCCCGGACCGGAGCAGATCACCTTGCCCGAGGCGCTGCTCAGGCGGTTGCTCGCCGAGGTGCGTGACCCGGCAGAGCTCAAGGTCGTGCTGGCAGTGGCACGCCTCCACGCGCACCAGGGCTCGCGCCTGCCGGCGGTACCGGAGCTGGCACTCTTTCAGGATCCTGAGCTGCTGCGGGGACTTCGGCCAGCCGGAACCGACCGCGCTCCGTTGGAGGAGATCGGTCGCGGTATCGAGCTCGCGGTGGCCCGCGGCCTGCTGCTGCGCGTCCGGGCCGGGCAGAACCAGCATGACGCTGGCACCCGCTGGCTTCTGCTGGCGACCCCGGAGGCCCAGGCGTTCGTGCGGGCAGCCAGGCAGCAGCCAGCAGGCCGGCTGGAGCCGAGCCTCGGCGGCGCCGCTGTCATCGAGATCGAGCGCCCCAACGTCTTCCGGCTCTATGAGCAGAACATCGGGATGTTGACCCCGCTGCTCGCCGAGCGGCTGATCGAGGCGCTGGAGCTGTATCCACAGGAGTGGATTGAAGACGCCATCGCAGAAGCGGTAAGCTACGGACGACGCAATTGGCGATACATTCAGCGCATCCTGGAACGCTGGGCACTGGAGGGGCGCCAGCATGAAACCGATCAGGGACGTCACGGCCCTGCCCGGCCGCTCGACCCCGATAAGTACATCCGCGGTAAATATGCCCCGCTCTTCCGCCAGCGGGGATGAGTGCCCGATCTGCAAGGGAGCCGGCTTCGTCCGGCTCGACGTGCCGGTCGGCCATCCGAACTTCGGGCGACTCATTCCCTGCGAGTGCAAGGTGCGCGAGCGGGAGTCGCGGCTCCTGCGCCAGTACCTGGAGATGAGCGGCCTCGATCAGCTCGAGAATTGGACGTTCGAGACCTTCGACCCTCACGTGCCCGGCGTGGCCGAGGCGTATGCCGCCTGCTTAGAGTACGCGCGCAACCCCGACGGCTGGCTGTTCCTGCTCGGTGGCTATGGCTGCGGCAAGACGCATCTGGCCGCGGCGGTCGCGAACTACGTCCTGCAGCACCAGCGCATGTTCCCGCTCTTCACCGTCGTGCCGGATCTGCTCGATCACCTGCGCGCCGCCTTCGCGCCCGAGCGCGGCGCTAGCTACGACGCCCGCTTCGAGCAGGTGCGCAACGCCGGCCTGCTCGTGCTCGACGACCTGGGCACCGAGCACGCCACCTCCTGGGCAACCGAGAAACTCTTCCAGATCATCAACTACCGGTATAACCAGCGCAAACCGACCATCGTCACGTCGAACCGCGACCTCGACCAGCTCGACGAGCGCATCCGCTCGCGCCTCTGCGACCGCTGGATCTGCCGGCCAATCTTTATCAAGGCCGGCGACTACCGCTTGAGGCGCTCGCGGCTCGTCCCCTGAGGCAAGCGCGCCGACCCCGGGCGATGTCGCGATCCAGGACCTAAGCAGGATAGCGCGGGACTGGAAGCTGGGGTACATGGAATCCAGACAGCGTAGGCGATGAGAGGCGATCATGGACGCGACACCGGCGCCACACGCGGGAAGACAGCCGAGTTCGAGCCCGGTATCAGGAACAACCAGCGGGCACTCCTCCCACGGGCAGTCTATCGCCCTGGATCCCGTCGATGTCCTCCATGCCCTCTGGTGCCAAACCAGCGCGCGGGCGACCGGCCAGACCGACCTCCTGGTCACGCAGACCAGGCAAGCTCTGATTCGAGGGGCAACTGCCCTCGCGCTGGACACGCTGCTGCTCACGGAAGCGCTGAATCCTGACCGGATCGAGACGTATGTCACCCACGCCGAGCTCGCGCTGGCCCTCGGCAAGCACGATCTCGCCGAAGCGCTGCTCGGCCGCCTTGAGCGCCTGGCAAGTCTCAATCCAGGGCTGCTCGACGCGCTCGACTTGCGGAGGCTGCGACTGCATCTGGGGAGTACAGTCGACGAGCTGCTGGCATTCGGCAAGGAGATTCTGGCCACCGGGCGGAGCGATCTGTGGACAGCCTACCTCCCACCGATCATCAGAATCCTCCAGCAGAGCGGGCGGATCGGCGAGGCGCTGGAGTTAGCCCGATCCTGGCATACGACCAGCGGCGCGAGCGTCACCGCCTGGTGGACCTATGCACGCCAGGTCCTGGAAGCCGGGGAAACATCCCCGGCACAGGAACTGCTGACCGCCCTTCCCCGTGCCCCGGTCGATGCACACCAGTGGGCTATCCTGCTCGGATTGAGCTCGCTCGTCGGCGATCAACACGAGCTCAGCGTGCTGCGCCAGGCACTGAACGAGGTACGCAGTGGGCGGCTGGCAGCACTCGACCTCGATCGCGAGCTCGAAAGGCTGTCCGGAGCCGGGGCCTGGTCGAGGCCGGTCGAACTGTACCGGGCTTTGATCTGGCTGGCGGCCGGTGAACCGCAGCGCGCCATCGACCTGGCACTACCTCTCGAGGGCAGCGAGTCGGCCTCGACGCGCCTGCTCGGCCATGCCGTAGCCGCTTGGGCCGGGTTGGCCAGTCCTCGTCCGGAACAGGCGTTGCCGCACCTGCAAGCGGCATTCCAGCTCCTCGCCGAGACCCCGAACCTGACTGACGAGCTCGCCGAACTCCTCTCACCACTGGTGAACGTCCAAACCGTCGGCAAGCATTTGGCGGCCCTGCTTCAACAGCGCGGGCAAGTCGACGAGGCCATCGAGACCCTTCGGCGCCTGGTCGATCTCAACCCCACCCGGGCTGATCTGCGCTACCAACTCGCCGAGCTCATGGCGCAGGCCGGGAGAATCGAGGAAGCACGCGAGATGCTCCAGGCGTTCGCTCAGGAGCAGCAGGCAAAGCGTGACTTCCGCGGCCGGCTCGAGACGTTGCGACATCTGGTGCAGCTCACGCCTGAGGGCCCGACGGCGCTGGAAGAGCTGATCACCGGCTATACCCGCATCGGGATGATGGAGCAGGCGATCGCCTTGCTCGAGCAACTGGCTGCTGCTGCCGCGCCGCGGCGTCGCGACGCCGCCGTCGAGTTGCTGCGGCGGGCTGCCGAGCTGGCCATGCTGGGGCAGCAATGGGGAGCCATCCCGCGCATCTATGAGCAGTTGATCGGCCTCGATCCGGACAACCTGGATCACCGGCACGCTGCGGTCACGGCCTACATCCAGACGGGCCAGCTCCGGCAGGCAATCGAGCAGTTGCGTGAGATCGTTCGGGTAGCGCTAGCGCGGGGCGAGCCGGAGGAGGCGCTAGCAGCGCTGCATCAAGTCGTCGCGCTGGATCCGCGCAACCCCGATGCCTATCACCGGCTGGCCGAACTCCTCGTGTCCCTGGGGGAACTCGAGCAGGCCGAGCGAGTCTATCGGCGGCTGCTCGCGCTCTACCCGGATGACCAGGTCGCCAGGGCAAAGCAGGCTGCCCTGGCGGCTCTCCTGAAGCCCGAGGACGGGAACCCGCAGTAGGCGGGGCGCGGATCCCGCCCGCCGACAGCCCATCTACGTGCTAGAATTTCTAGAGCATGCCAGTCGTGCCACAGCCTGGAACGAGGCCATGCCCGAACTGCCGTGGATCTTCACTCGCCTGGATCTCCGGGCTCTCGTCGATATCCTTTCAGTTGCCCTTATCTTCTACTGGTTGCTCTGGGTGGCGCAGGGTACCCGGGCAGCTCAGCTTATCCGTGGTCTGGTCATCCTCCTGGGCGCGGTCATCGGCGCGGCCAACCTGTTTCAACTCGTGGCGTTGAACTGGCTCCTCAGCGTCACCCTCCCGGCGCTCATCGTCGCGATCCCGATCGTCTTCCAGCCGGAACTGCGCCGGGCGCTGGAGCGGCTGGGCCACACTGGCGCCTGGCTCCGCTCGCCGCTGTCGACCTCGAACCAGGAGGCCGAGCTGTCGCACGCGATCGAGGAGATCACCCGCGCCTCCGCCCAGCTCGCGCGGCTCCGCTACGGCGCGCTCATCGTCATCGAGCGAGAGACGGGGTTGCAGGACTACGCCGACCGGGGCATCCCGCTCGATGCCACGCTCACGCGCCAGCTCTTGATCAACGTATTCTTTCCCAATTCGCCGCTGCACGATGGCGCGGTTATCGTTCGCGGCAACCGCATCATCGCGGCTGGATGCGTGCTGCCGCTGAGCGACAACGTCGCCATCGAGAGCCAGCTCGGCACACGGCATCGTGCGGGGATCGGGATCACCGAGGAATCGGACGCTGTCGCGGTCATCGTCTCCGAGGAGACAGGCCAGATCTCGGTTGCCGCGAACGGTCGACTCTACCGCAACCTCGACCCCGAGCGCCTGCGCCGGATTCTCCGCTCGCTCCTGCGCCTGGAACGGCAGGCAACCGGGATGCGGCTGCGCGAGCGAGCCAGGCAGCGGCCACGGCTAGCCGAGGGCGGTCAGGGTGAACAGGTGGCAGAGGATAGCGCCAGAACTCCGACGCAGGTTGGGTAATCTTCCACGCTATTTCGGCGCGGATAACCTGGCCCGCATGGTCATCGCGCTCGTCCTCGCCTTTGCGCTGTGGGCCTGGGTCACCGCGCGCAACGACCCCGAGACCGCTCGCACGTTCTCACCGGTCCAGGTTATTCCCTCCGGGCTGGACCCGTCACTGGTCGTCATCAACCAGCTCCCACCGGTCCAGGTTCGTGTGCAGGGGCCTCGCAGCCGCATCGAGACGCTGGAGAGCGGATCTCTCCAGGCCACGGTAGATCTCTCGGCGATCCAGGAACCTGGCATCTATACGAGGCCGGTCGAGGTGCGCACACCGCGCTACGTGCGCGTGCGCGAGGTGACGCCTCCCGAAATTACCGTCCAGATCGACCGCCTGGCAGTGCGGGAGAATGTCCCCGTGGAGCCAGCCGAGCCGACGGACGTCCCCCCGAATCTCGTCATCAAATCGGTTACCGTACAGCCGAATACGGTCACATTGACCGGGCCACAGGAAACGCTCGCGCAGGTCGCGCGTGTCCAGGCACCGGTCCGGGTAGAGGGAAGAGCCGGCAGCTTCCAGGAGACCGTCACGCCGGTGGTGCTCAACGAGAACGGTGCCCAGGTACCCGGAATTCGAATCGAGCCACCGACGGTCACAGTCATCGTCGAGCTCGAGGTCCGCGGCCAGGTGCGCCGGGTCGTTCCCAACGTCGTCGGGACGGATCAGCTCCCGCCGGGCTACGAACTAGCCGGCCCGCCAACGGTGATCCCAACCGACGAGGTCGTCGTCGAGGGACCCCCAGATGCCATTAGCCAGATCCCGTTCATCTCGACCGTGCCGATCGACGTCTCTGGGCTAACCGAGTCGCGCATCTTCTGGGATGTCCCGCTCGATCTCAGCCGGCTCCCCGCGGGCGTGACGGTCGATCGGCAGACCGTCCACATTTCGGTGCAGATACGGCGCTCGACGGAGGGGCGCACTCTCCA
This sequence comes from Thermalbibacter longus, assembly GCF_023806485.1. GTDB lineage: Bacteria > Chloroflexota > Chloroflexia > Thermomicrobiales > Thermomicrobiaceae > Thermalbibacter > Thermalbibacter longus. Next base: position 11,022 of record NZ_JAMSLR010000001.1, on the reverse strand, counting down.
GGGCGTGCCCATCCAGACCATCAACGTCCTCCCAGGCACCCAGGTGCAGGTCAACCCGACGGTCGCCGACGTGCGAGTCGAGGGCCCGCAGGCACTGGTGACCGCGTTGACGGCCGCCGACATCTCGGTCTACGTCGATGTCGGATATGCGGAAGCGGGAATCTACCAGCTCCCGCTCAGGGTGAGCCTGCCACCCGGCGTGCAGTACCAGAGCGTGGCGCCGGAGGTGGTTCAAGTCTCGGTCCAGGCGACAAATCCGACACCTACCCCCGCGCCTGGTCCCTGACATCACGCGGTGCGCTGTGCGTCGCGCCCCGGATCAGACGTTGCTCTGCCACACCGCGGATCGCCTCGTTGCCAGGTGGCACAGGCGTAGAGAGAAAGGCCGCTGAGAGAGACCGATGACCGCGTACCGCGCCGTGTCCTGGCTCCCGCCGCTCGTGGAGCGCGCCCTGCAGCTCGCTCAAACCGCGGCCTTCACTGATTCCTGTACGCCGGAAGTGGGCCGCCTCCTCTACACCCTAGCCGCGCGCTGCGACCGTGGAACGGTCGCGGAGATCGGCACTGGCTACGGTGTCGGCGCTGCCTGGATCGCCAGCGGTTTGCGGCCACCGGTTTCGCTCGTCACCGTCGAGATCGATGAAGCGCGGGCGGCCGCTGCGAGGTCGCTCTTCAGCGGTTACCCCAACGTGCTGGTGCTCCACGGGGACTGGCACGAGATCCTCGACTACGCTCCCTTCACCATGCTCTTCGCCGACGGCGGAAAGGCCAAGGAGCGCGAGCCGGAGGTGCTACTGGACGCTCTGGAACCAGGTGGTCTGCTGATCCTCGACGACCTGACGCCGGAAAGCCACTGGACGCCGGAACAGCGGCAACGCTGGAACCCCGACCCGGTTCGGTCGTTCTGGCTGAATGACCCGCGCCTCGCGGCGACCGAAATCCTGCTGGCACCAGCAAGCGCAGCGATCCTAGCTGTCCGCCTGGCCACCGTGCCATGAATGCTCAACCGCCCTAGCTATGGGTCGATCGCCTTGTGCGAACTGCTTCGCTGACCGTGAAGCTCCCCGTGAGAGCTTCTCCAGGAGCGGTATAATGCCTCTACCGTGCAGGGCTCGCATAGGACAACGAAGTGTCGCTGCCAGGCTACTTGACCACGCTCGTCGGGCGCCAGCAAGAGATCGCTGAGGTCGTCGATCTGCTGCAGCACCCAGATACGAGGCTGCTCACCTTGACCGGGCCAGGCGGCGTCGGCAAGACGCGCCTCGCCGTTGCGGTCGCCGAGCGGCTGCGTTGCTCGCTGGAGCATGGGGTCGTCTTCGTCGGACTGGCATCCCTCCGTGACCCTACGCTCGTCCTGACTGCCATCGCTGAGGCGATGGGCCTGCAAGATCTGGGGTCCATCCCCCTGGGAGAGCGGTTAGTCCTGTCGCTGCGGAATCGACACCTCCTGCTCCTGCTCGACAATGTTGAGCACCTGGTCTCGGCTGCAACGGACATCGGGGATCTCTTGCTGGCCTGCCCTAGACTCCAGATTCTGGTAACCAGCCGGTTGCCGCTGCGCATCGGCGGTGAGCGCGTCTGTCATGTCTCGCCCCTGCCCTTCCCCACCGACCTCGACGCTCCAGCCGAGGAAGTCATGGCGTCACCGGCCGTTCAGCTCTTCCTCGAGCGTGCCCGCGCCAGCGACCCGGCGGTAGCGCTCATCCCCGACATCGCGCCGATCGCGGCGAGAATTTGCGCTCGGCTCGATGGGCTGCCGCTGGCGCTCGAGCTGGCCGCGGCGCGCACGAGGCTTCTCCCGCTCCCGGCGCTCCTGAGTCGCCTGGAGCGGAGTCTCGACGTCCTCACCGGCGGGGCTCGCGATCTCCCAGACCGGCAACGCACGCTCCGCCAGACGATCGCCTGGAGCCATGACCTGCTCGACGATCGCGAGCGAATCCTCTTCCGCCGGCTGGCCCCCTTCGCCGGCGGGTTTACCATCGAGACGATCGAGGCGGTATGCGACTTCGACGACTCGCTCGGCCCTGAGGTACTGGACGCGCTCACGAGCTTGCTCGACCTCAACCTGGTGCATCGCGTTCCGGGAACAGAGCAGAGGCCGCGCTTCCGGCTCCTGGAGACGATTCGGGAGTTCGCCGTCGAGCAGCTCATCGATAGCGGCGAGGAGTCGCTCGTCCGCCGCCAGCACGCGACGTACTTCCTCGAGCTGGCCGAGCAGGGCGCGTACGCCCTGCACCAGGTCGAGGATCGGGCGGGGCTCGAGGCACTCGAGCGCGAACACGACAACTACCGTGCCGTGTTCGTCTGGCTCCGCGCCGCGGCTACGGAGAATCCGGTCGAAGCAGCACTCTTCGCGTTTCGGCTCTCTCTCGCGCTCTGGTGGTTCTGGATCTACCGCGGGCACTGGGAAGAAGGACGCGCTCGCCTCACGGAGGCGCTCAGCCAGGTCCAGTTGCTGGGAGTCCTCGACAGTCACTCCCACGCTGTCGCGCTGCTGGATCTCGGCATGCTGGACTATGAGCAAGGCGACTACGACACCGCCGAAGCAAGACTAGCCGAGAGCGCCCGGCTGGCCGGTGAGCACGGCGATAGGCACACACTCTGCCTCGCGTTGCACTACCACGGGCTCTCGGCGCTCTACCGCAGCCGGTACGAGGATGCACGTACGCTCCTCCGGGAGAGCGTCGCGGTCGCGCGATCGATCGGCCAGCCCTGGTACCTGGCGACGGCGATCTTCGCGTTGGCGGAGGCAACCTGGCCGGAAGACCCACAGGCCGCAAGCGCGCTCTACCGGGAGAGCGAGGAACTCTTCCGCTCCGTCGGGGCCTCCTGGGGGCTCGCCCTGCCGTTGACCAGCCTCGGCCGACAGGCTCTGGACGCTGGCCGCTACGAGGAAGCGCGCGCGCTCTTCGAGGAGGGATTGGCACTGCGTCGTGCTGTCGACAACACGTGGTGGCTCGCGATCTCGCTGTGCGGCCTGGGTGAGGTGGCCCGGTGTGAAGGGAATTACTCGCTCGCCGAGACGTACTTCCTGGAGGGATTGACCATTTACCGTGCTCTCGGCCGCACGCACAACCTTGCCTGGCCACTGCGCGGCCTCGGCTATGTCGCGTTGAGCAAGGGAGATCATCTGCAGGCACGCGACTTCCTGCGCGAGAGCCTGCTGCTGGAGCGAGAACTGGGTGCTACGCCCTCGCTGGCGGCGTGCCTCTGCGGCCTGGCTGGCCTCGCCGGAATGTGCGGGGACGCGCTCCGAGCGGCACGGCTGTTCGGCGCCGCCGACGCTCTCCTCGAGCGCCTCGGCGCCAAGCTTGAACCAGCGGATCGAGTCGACCGGGACCGGCTCATCGCACAGGTCTCCTCCCGCCTGCTCGCCAGCGCATGGTCCGAGGCGTCGCAGGAAGGGCACTCGCTGCCGCTGGACCTGGCGATCGAGGAGGCCCTAGCGATACCGGCGCCCGGGCCGGACCTGCCCGCCGAGCAGATTGAGCGGTCGCACCGCCCGGGCGCTCGTCATGGGCCACTGACCCCCCGGGAGCGAGAGGTGGCCGGATTAGTCGCGCGCGGGTTGTCCAACCGGCAGATCGCAACCCAGCTCTTTATTACCGAGAAGACGGCAGCGAACCACATCGACCACATCATGACCAAGCTCAACCTCCGTTCCCGAGCCCAGATCGCGGTCTGGGCAGTACAGAACGGTCTCGGCCCGGAGCCGGAGGCCTGACGCCACCCCTTGCGGACTCATCGCTCAAGAGTAACCGCCCGCTTTCCCCGTCGTCCTACTCTGGATACCTTACAGGCCGGAACCTCTGCTCAGCCGCAGTGGCAATGGACCACGAATGAACGGCGCTTACCCGCCTCCTGCCCCCTAGCGAGTCATCCTCACGGCGCCGTGCCCTCCTAGGTACCAGCCATGGCACGACTGCACTAGCTGTAGGGGATTCTCCCCATGGCCCTCACGCGGCGTGGGAAGAGGAGGAGCCAGAATTGGGTATCCCTCCGGATGTTCTGTCCAGCTCACCGTCTTACGCTGGGACTAACCGGCGAAAGCCGGTCGCTGGCGGCGAGATGAGAGCTGGAGGTGACCCGATGCCGTAGCGCCCCAGTGGAGTTCCGGAGGAACACAGGACCACACGGAGTAAGCACAGAGAGGATGGTGATAACGTGCGGAAACGGATGGCGCTCATCCTGGCGATACTCGGCTTCAGCCTGGCATCGGTGCCAGCGCTCGCTGCCCCTGGCTCGACGGACCCGACGGTCAACCGCCAGCTCGCTGCGGTGCGTGCCGCAACAGCGAAGTATCACGATCCCGCCGCGGCGCTCGCCGACGGCTACCTGCCCACCGATGTCTGCGTTGCCTCCCCTGATGGCGGTATGGGCATGCACTACGTGAACCCTGATCGCGTCGGCGCGCTCGACCCGCGGCGCCCGGACGTGCTCCTCTACGAGCCAACACCGAGCGGCCCTCGACTCGTTGGGGTGGAGTACCTCCAGTTCGCGCTCGTACAGCTACCGGGATCGGACGGCTGGACACTATGGTTCGACGAGGACCCACCTCCGGCTGGCTCGACGTTCGCGCCGGCGCCATCACTCTTCGGCCAGCGGTTCGACGGGCCGATGGCGGGTCACGAGCCAGGGATGCCCTGGCACTACGACCTTCACGTCTGGCTGTGGAAGGCGAATACGGACGGGATCTTCTCCATGTGGAACCCGAACGTGCATTGCCCGGACAGCGACTGACCGGATACCCGCCGCGGGCAAACTGTTCGACCCGCGATGCGACAACGTGCGAGAGAGGATGCAAGCAACGATGACGCACGATGCTACGCTCTCCAGCCTGACCGGACTGGACCTGCGCCCGCTCGAGCAGCGGCTGCGCGGAACGCTCCTGCGGCCTGGCATGGCTACCTACGACTCCGCGCGACAGCTTATGAACCGCGCGGTGACGCGCCGGCCGGCAGCGATCGCACAGGTAGCCGACTCGCAGGACGTCGTCGAGGTGGTTCGCTTCGCGCGCGACCGTGGCCTGCCGCTGGGAGTGCGTAGCGGCGGTCACAGCCCGGCCGGCTACGGGATGGTCGACGACGCTCTGGTTGTCGACCTCTCGGGCATGAAGCGCGTCACCATCGACCCTGACGCTCGCCTCGCTCGCGTCGAGGCAGGCGTGACCTCGGGCGAGCTCGCTGCCTTCGCCCAGCCGCACGGGCTGGCGATCTCCACCGGCGATACCTCGTCCGTCGGCTTCGGCGGCCTGGCGACCGGTGGCGGTATCGGCTTCATGGTGCGCAAATACGGCCTCACCATCGACAACCTAATCGCAGCCCAGGTCGTCACCGCCTCTGGCAAGCTGGTGACGGCCAGCGAGCAGGAGCATCCCGATCTCTTCTGGGCCATACGCGGCGGCGGTGGCAATTTCGGCATCATCACCGAGTTCATCGTCCGTCTGGCCGAGGTCCGGCAGATCCTCGGGGGCGACTTGGTGCTGCCGGCCAGCCGAGAGGTGATCCGCGGCTATCTGGACTATGTGGCAGATGCTCCCGAGGGACTCACCACCATCGCCCACCTCATGCACGCGCCGCCGGCACCCTATATCCCGGAAGCACGCGTCGGCGAAGTCGTGCTCTCGATTCTCGTGACCTGGGTAGGCGACGAGTCAGAAGGCCAGCGAGCGGTTGCGCCGCTGCGGGCGCTCGCCGAGCCGGTCGCGGACACGATTGCCTGGATGCCCTACCCTGCGATATTCAACTTCACCGCTCACCAGGCAGTGCCCATTTGTCATGCCATCCGTTCCGTGCTTACCCATGAGGTGAGCGATGAAGTTGTCGATGCCGCACTCGAGGCGGTGGAGCGCGCGAACTCGCCGTTCAGCCTGGTACAGTTTCGGGGGCTTGGCGGCGCCATGGCACGTGTGGGTCGCGAGGCGACGGCCTTCGCTCATCGCGACGCGCGCTACATGGTCACGCTTCTGGCACTCTGGATGGATGAGAACGAGGATGCGACGCCACATCGCGCCTGGATAGAGGCGGTCTGGCCAGCGATCCGGGCAACGGGTACGGGAGTATACGTCAACTTCCTGGAGGAAGAGGGACACGAGCGGATACGCCAGGCCTACCCGTTGCCGACTCTGGCCCGGCTGGCGGAGGTCAAGCGCACCTATGACCCGCACAACATGTTCCGGTTCAACCAGAACATCGCTCCGGCCATGAGCGCCTGAGCTCGAGCCTGAACCACACGCGACGCGGGGGGCGGATCGATCCGCCCCCCGCCAGATGCCTGGTGACCCGTGCAGTGCCGCTACGACGAGCGGCTCTCGAGCTGGTGGGCCAGCAGGATCGCCTCGGCCACCTCGCGCATCGACTTGCGGTTGTCCATGCTGATCCGGCGCATGCGCTGGAACGCTTCCGACTCGCTCAGGCCGTGCACCTGCATGAGGATGCCCTTGGCGCGCTCGATCAACTTGCGCGCCTCCAAGGCCTCTTGCAGCTCCACCACCTGGCGCTCCAGTCGCTGGAGGTCACGAAAGCGCGCGAGCGCCAGCTCGATCACTGGCATCAGCTCGCTCTCGCGGAAGGGCTTCACCAGATAGCCGGCAACGCCGGCCGCCTTGGCACGATCGACCAGCTCGCGCTCGCTGTAGGCGGTCAGCAACACAACCGGGGCCAGCCCGTCGCGGCTCAGCTCCTCAGCCGCGTCGATGCCGTCCATCTCGGGCATCTTGATGTCGAGGATAATCAGATCCGGCTTCAGCTTGCGGGCCAGCTCGATCGCCGTGCGGCCGTCGGCCGCTTCGCCCACCACATCGTACCCCAGCGAGGTGAGCAGCTCGCGGAGGTCGAGCCGAATGATCGGCTCGTCATCAGCGATGACGATTCGAACGGTCTGCGGTGAACGCCCCGCCACGCGAGCTACCCGCCTTCGGATTACGGGCTATTCGCCGCCCTTGCAGATACGAGGGTGCAAAACGGTCGGGGCGAGAGGATTTGAACCTCCGACCTCCGGTACCCCATACCGGTGCGCTACCGGGCTGCGCCACGCCCCGAGATCGACCGTCAGTATAGCATAGTACTGGGGAGAGCGGGTAGTGACGCTCATCACGGTCACTACCCGCTCCGGCCCATCGTCTACTTGATCTCCACCTTCGCGCCGGCTGCCTCGAGCTTCGCCTTGGCCGCTTCGGCCTCCTCTTTGCTCACGCCCTCCTTCACCGGCTTGGGCGCGGCCTCGACCAGATCCTTCGCTTCCTTCAGACCGAGCTGCGTCAGCTCGCGGACGACCTTGATCACCTGGATCTTGTTCGGGCCGACCTCGGAGAGCACCACATCGAACTCGGTCTTCTCCTCCTCCGGCGCCGCCGCAGGCGCTGCTCCCGGCGCGGCAGCGGGCGCAGCGGCGACCGCGACCGGCGCCGCGGCGGTCACGCCGAAGCGCTCCTCCAGCGCTTTGACGAGCTGCGACAGCTCCAGCACGGTCATCTGCTCGATGACGCTGATGACTTCCTCGAGCTTCTCCTGTCCAACAGCCATGACTCACGCTCCCTCCATACTCGATACCGAACGCTCAGCTCGTACGCGACCTACGCCGCAGCCTGACTCTGCTCGCCGCCCTCGAGCTGCTGCGCCCGCGCCTGCAGCACGTAGGCGAGCGAGCGAATGGGCCCGGAGAGCACCGAGACGAGACCGTACAGCGGGGCCTGCAACCCGCCGACCACCTTCGCGAGCAACTCCTCGCGCGGCGGCAGCGTCGCCAGCCGCTCCACCTCGGCGGGCGGAAGCAGCTTCCCTTCGAGCAGCGCCCCCTTGACCACCAGGACCCGCGAGGTGCGCGCGAAGTCGGTGACGACTTTCGCCGCGGCCACGGGATCCGCCGCCGTGCAGACGATCGCCGTCGGCCCTTCCAGGAGCGGTGTAACCGCCTCGAGCCCGACCCGTTCCGCCGCGATGCGCGTCAAGGTATTTTTGACCACCTTGAGACGCGCCTCCTTCTCGCGGAGCTGCGTGCGGAAGCCTTGCAGATCGGTTACCGTCAGGCCCCGGTAGTCGGTCAGGATCGTCAAGGTGGAGTTACGGAGCAGCTCGCTGATCTCTTCGATCTGCTGCGCCTTCTCCGGCGTCGGCACACGCTCCCTCCCTTCTGACGCAACGAACCCCTGCGCCGGTACCCAGCGCAGGGGCAGCACGCGAAGCTCTCTGGAGTTCTCCAGCGTCGCTGTCCCAGTGCGCCTCGGCTGGATGATTAAGCGCCTCACACGACGCCCCAGCGGTCACCGGCGCGGTGACGTACCCACGAATTCTACACGACCTCTAGTCGCAATTCACTCCTTGCCGGCTCGATCCACCGAGCGTGATTCGGCTGCGCTCGCCCCGCGCTCGAGCCTCCAGCCTCCACTACTGAACGAACGCCTGCGCCTCCTCGAGCGTCTGCGCCACATCGAGCGCGATCGGCGGGCCCATCGTGCTGGTGACCGTAATCGAGCGGATGAAGGTGCCTTTGACCGCGCTGGGTCGCGCGCGGTTCACCGCGTCGACCAGGACGTACAGGTTTTCCAGCAGCTTCTGCGTATCGAAGCTCTTGCGGCCAATGGCGACGTGAATATTGCCGGTGCGGTCGTTCCGGAACTCGACGCGCCCTCCCTTGACTTCCTTGATGACCTGGGGCAGATCCTCGGGTGAGCGGATGACAGTCCCGCTGCGCGGGTTGGGCATCAGGCCGCGCCGTCCGAGGATCCGGCCGAGCGGGCCGACTTTCCCCATCTGATCCGCCATCGCGATGGCCGCATCGAACTCCAGCCAGCCAGACTCGATCTGCCGGACCAGATCGTCGCTGCCGACGTAGTCGGCGCCAGCCTCCTGGGCAATGCGGGCAGCCTCGCCGACGGCGAAGACGAGCACGCGCGGCGTCTTCCCGGTTCCGTGAGGCAGCGCGACTGAACTGCGGACGTTCTGGTCGGCCTGGCGTGGATCGATTCCCAGGTTGATGTGGACCTCGATGCTCTCGTCGAAATTCGCGTAGGCGGTCTTCTTGACGAGCTCGATCGCCTCTCTCGGCGAGTACCGCTTTGTCAGATCGACGAGCTTCAGCGCCTCGAGATAGCGCTTGCCATGCTTCGGCATCGTCTCCTCCCGTGGTTCATGCGGAGCCCAGGCTCCTCCCACATCGATCGCACGGTCTTCCGGCTGCGACCTAGCCGACGACCTCGATCCCCATGCTGCGGGCCGTTCCCTCGATCTGGCGCATCGCCGCCTCCAGATCGGACGCATTGAGATCGGGCATCTTCACCTGCGCGATCTCCCGGATCTGGTCTCGGGTGACCCGGCCCACCTTCTGCCGCTTCGGGTCGGCGGCGCCCTTCTCGATCCCCGCCGCGCGTCGCAGGAGGTCTGCGGCCGGCGGCGTCTTCAACACGAAGGTAAACGACCGGTCCTCGAAGACCGTGATGACGACCGGGATGATCTGACCGGCCAGGTGAGCGGTCTTCTCGTTGTATTCCTTGCAGAAGTTCATGATCGCCACGCCGTGCTGGCCGAGCGCGGGGCCGACCGGCGGGGCCGGCGTGGCCTTCCCGGCAGGCAGTTGGAGCTTGACGATCGCGCGAACCTTCTTCGCCACTCCCTCACACCTCTCGCTGCACCCGGTGCCGTTCCATCACGCGCGTCGGCCTCTGGAGCACACCCGGCGAGACTACGTCTCGCGCTCGACCTGGAGGAAGTCGAGCGTGACCGGTGTCTCCCGGCCGAAGAACGAGACGAGGACCTTGACCTTCCCCTTCTCGTAGTCGACCTCGTCGATGACACCGCGAAAATCGGTGAACGGGCCATCGATGATTCGCACCACATCGCCGGGCACCAGGGAAACCTTGACCTTCGGCGCTTCCGCCTGCACGCCCTTCAGGATGGCCTCGGCCTCCTTCTCGTCCAGCGGGACCGGGCGCGTGCCGACGCCTACGAAGCCGGTGACCCCCGGCGTGTTGCGGACGACGTGCCAGGACTCGTCGTCGAGGATCATGCGGACCAGCACGTAGCCGGGAAACACCTTCCGCTGCACGGTGTGCCGTTGCCCCCCGCGGATCTCGACCTCTTCATGCGTGGGCACGACCACCTCGAACACCTTATCGGCCACGTCCATGGTTTCGATGCGGTGTAGCAGGTTCTGCCGCACCTTGTTCTCGTAGCCGGAGTAGGTGTGGATTACGTACCACTGTCCCGGCTTTTCAGCCTCCATCTCGCTGGCCCGCTTCTGGGCGAGCCGTTCGCGGAGTGTGCGAGCCATGCTTCCCCCTTAGAGCGCCTGTAGCAGATCCCAGAGCCGGACGAAGATGGCGTCGATCGCGCCGAGCAAGACGCCGAGCGCTGCGGAGAGCCCGATCACCAGAATGGTGAGCTTGCGGGTCGTCTCGCGGTCAGGCCAGGTAATCTTCTTCACCTCAGCCCGCACATCAGCGATGAACTGCCGCAGCCCGGCAAGCCGCGAGCGCCGTGCCCGCACGCGCTCGGTCGCCCGGGGTTTGGCACGAGCCTGGGGTTGTGTCTTGGTCGCCATGAGACCGTCCTTACCTGAGCCGGCCTAGCGACACCCGTCACGCGAAGTGTAGCACCGGCCCCACACTGAAATGGGGCGAGCCGAACGGCTCTGCCCCATCCCGCAAAGTGCCCGTCGAGGCGGAACCCTCTCACTCGTTTCCGGCAGGGCCGGAGGGACTCGAACCCCCAACCTGCGGTTTTGGAGACCGCTGCTCTGCCAATTGAGCTACGACCCTCTACCGCCCCGACCGACACCTGCCGCTATCGGGTCTCCCGGTGCAGCCGGTGTCTCCGACAGCGTGGGCAGTACTTCTTCAGTTCCAGCCGGCCCGGATCGTTCCGCCGGTTCTTCTCCGTCGTGTAATTCCGCTCGCGGCACTCCGTGCACTCGAGCGTGATGACGATCCGGTCGGCCTTTCCCTTCTTTGCCATGATACCACACCCACCCGGTTGTCTGCGAGGGTGCCGTCCGCCGGGACTACTTCAGGATCTTGGTGACGACGCC